>NZ_JAJATW010000011.1 GCF_020532605.1 Marinomonas algarum
GGCTTTATTGTGCCCAATATTTTGGGTCTTTTTTACAGCGCATATGGCTAAAAATAACGTTTTTAATGGAAAAGCCTAAAAATACCATGGCGTTTCTTGTCTGAAACGCCATTATTCAGGGACGACTCTGTAGTGTCAGCAACATCTAACGTAGTGTCTTCTTTTGAGAGTGAAAGTATAATTGGTGGAAATCCTGCTAAAATAATCGGGTCAATGAGTAATAAAAAATTCAATCACTAAAAATTGAATGAAGTTATGTTTTAAAAATGACTTTTTAGCGCCCTAACATTATTCAGGGCGTTTAGGTTGGGAACGAATCCATAAATCGGCGTATTTTACAAAGGTTGAATGCGCGGATAGTACCGCTAATAAAAAGCCTTGTTTACCATCAAGAAAGCCACGTTTTAGTAAGTACATTTTTACGAAACAGCCAAAGGCATGGAGTGATGCATTGCTTAGCGAGGTTTTTTTTCCTCTTTGTTCTTTCTGGTCAGCAGACAGTTTTGCATAAGATGCAGATTTCACTAAGTAGTGGTGTAGGTCATCGTAAGTGTAATGTGTTAGGTCACCCTGTAAATTTTCAACGATAATTTGCTTATCCAAGAGCACTTTTTCATGCACCAGGTCGTCAGAATAGCGCCCTTCATTGACTTTATATAAGCGCGTCACTCGGTCAGGGTACCAACCAGAGTGTTCAATAAAGCGCCCGAATACCCAACTCTTTCGATTAATGCTGTAAGCCGTCTGTTTTTTGTTTTCATTAATAGCGGTCAAAATGCTGTTTTTTAACTCTTCAGTTACGACCTCATCTGCGTCTATCCATAGTACATAATCTGTAGAGACGTAATTTTGTGCTGCTTGTCTTTGTAAGCCAAAGCCTTTCCAGTCACTTTTAACATAGAAATGGCTAGTGTATTTTTCTGCTATAGCCTGAGTGTCATCGGTGCTGCCTGAATCCAAAATAATAATGTCATCTACCCAGCCGGTTAGGCTATCGAGACACACTTTTAGGTTTTTGGCCTCGTTTTTAACAATTAGTGCAGCGGATAGCGTCACTTTGGTGTTCGAGCTTGTCATGGTGTGGTTTCCAGCGTTGACAGGTTTAGAGTGCTAATAACTTCATCAGGTGTCTGTTGGTTTTGGCAGTTTAAATGCCCCAAAGGACACTCTCTTTTAAAGCAAGGCGAACATTCAAGGTGTAAGTTATGGATGGTTTTTTTGTCGGTCAGTGGCGGAGTAAACAACTCACTGGTAGAGCCATAAATACCATGCACGTAAGTGCCAACGGCGGCGGCGATGTGCATTAGCCCAGAGTCATTGCTTACCGCTTTGTCGGCGGCGGCCAGTAAATCAATCGCATCAACCAATTGCGTTTTTCCGCATAGGTTGACCGCGTATTCACCTAAACCCTCTACGATACGGTCGCCATCTTTCTGATCTTTAGGACCACCTAACACCCAAATCTGATAACCCGCTTCAATGGCACTTTTCGCCAGTTCGTGAAAGTAAGGAATTGGCCATTGTTTAGAAGGGCCAAACTCAGCACCCGCCATCAAAGCGATAGCAGGGCGATCCGATAATTTATGTGCTTTATAGAGTTCTTTTTGATTCTCAGAGTCAACTCGTAGAGTCGGTGAAGGTATATCCAGAGGTGGGTACGCTTTATCCACAGGCAATCCTAACGACGTAAATCGCTTGACTGTCTGATTAAGAATGCTTTTATCCAAAGTACGACGCTCGTTAAGCAATACATAGCGTTGTTCGCCAGTGAAACCCACACGGTGTGGTACTTTAGCAAAAAACGGTACCAACGCCGATTTCCAAGAACGTGGCATCACGATAGCGTGATCGTAATGTTCTGAACGAAGCGAGTGACCCAGTTTGCGACGAATACTGATTCCCCACTCACCATGCCCTGTGGGCAAGGTGATAGCATGGCGTACTTCCGCCATTCTGGCTAAAATAGGTACCGACCATTTAGGGCCAATGACATCAATGACAGCGTCTTTATCTTGCTGTTTTACTGTCATAAAAAGGCTTTGAGCCATGACCATGTCACCGACCCAGGAAGGGCCAACAATGAGATATTTAGCCATTTGCATCCAGCCAAGTCAGGTAGTCTTTCACCCCTTGCGCTAGACCTCTAAATGATCCCTCGTAACCCGCTTCACGAAGCTTAGTGATGTCGGCTTCAGTAAAGCTTTGATAAGCGCCCTTTAAGTGTTCAGGGAAAGGAATGTATTCGATTTCGCCTTTGTTGTACTGTTCAATAATCGTTTCTGCAATGGTTTTAAAGGGTTCGGCTTTGCCCGTACCCAAATTGAAAATACCGGATTTTTCAGGATTGTCTAGGAACCAAAGCTTGGTATTGACCAAGTCTTCTACATAAATAAAATCACGGCTTTGTCCGCCGGCTTCGTAACCATCATAGGCACCAAATAGTTTTGGGTTTTCTCCCGCCAGTACTTGATTACGAAGGTGAAAAGCAACGCTTGCCATGCTGCCTTTGTGTTGTTCACGAGGACCATAGACATTGAAATAACGAAATCCAACAATTTGACTTTTTGCCTTTGGTAAAGCAGCACGTACATACTGATCAAATTGAAATTTAGAATAGGCATACATGTTCAGTGGCTTCTCGTTTTCGCGAGACTCTTGGAAGATAGGCCCAGAACCGTATACAGAAGCAGAAGATGCATAAGAAAAGGGCGTTTCATGTTTTAAGCAAAAATTTAACACGGCTTTAGAGTATTGGTAATTAACGTCCATCACAAATTTACCATTCCACTCCGTTGTCGCAGAACAGGCGCCCTCATGAAAAATAGCAACAGGGTTGATACCCAGTGTGTCATTTTTAATGGCGTCTAAAAAATCGTACATATCCATGTAATCGGCGATATCCAAGTCCGACAAATTTAGACATTTTTTACCATCGGTCAAATCGTCAACGAGAAGAATGTTTTTAATCCCTCTTTTATTCAACGCTTTGATAATGTTGCTGCCGATGAATCCGGCGCCGCCTGTTACTATATACATATGTTGTGATCCTATTGTGAAAGGCTACAATGAGTGGCTATGGATGTATTCGTAGCCACCTAGGTATTTTATCTACTTTGCTTAAAAGTCGTTATTCAATTTTGCCCATGCTATCACTTCTGCTAAGCCGAGAAAAATATGATAACTGCTGGTTCCCGGTAACGGAAAGTCTTTTGCTGTGTTGTCAGCGTTTAAATACTCATTCCAACGGCCGTCGGGCAAAAAATAATAGGTTTGGAGAAAGGCGAGTGCCTTCTCAAGCCGATCGATTTTTTCTTCCTTACCAATGGGCATAACAGTAATGGCTTTTAGATATTCAGTGATTGGCCAAATACGTTTTTCTAGGTCAATCGGTTGAAAAGTGTTGCCATCGATTTGATTGTAAACCCCGCCATTGCTTGCTAGACCATAGCGTGATGCTGTGCGCCATAGTTGCTGCGCTAAATCGATGTAGTCCGCATTTTGTAAGATGCTATTGGCTTGATAAAGTAGCCACACCCACTCAAAGTGATGGCCTGGTTCAACTTGATGGCCTGTTGTCGGATCTGGCAGCCAGTCGGGAGTGAAAAACTCTCGTAAGGTTTTGCTGTCTTTGTGGTAAAAGTGCTCAAGGGTTAAGTCTAGCAAGGACTGGATGACATTTTTATAAGCATCGTCTTGAGTGGCATGGTAAGCCGCAATATAGCCTTCTAATAAATGCATGTGTGGGTTTTGTCGACGAATTTGCGCCATATCAACCGGATACGCTTCATAAAAGCCACCAGATTCTGCTTGCATGTTATCCAGCAAAAAATGATGGGTCTTCTGCATATAGCTTATCGCTCTCTCATCCCCTGTGGTCTTGTAATAGTGACTAAAAGACAAAAGCACAAAGGCCAAGGCATAAGCATCAGAGTGGGTGTCTTTAATAGACAAATCATCATTCAAGGAGAAAATCCAGCGCCCATCAACAAAGTAATGGTCAACAATAAAGTCGAATAAAGGCGTGAGCTTCGCTTCCCATTCACTGGCTGGATGCATTTGACTGGCATGACTGAAGGTATAAAGCTGTCGGCATTGGGTGAGCAATCTTATGCGACCAACTTCGTTACGTGTCCAATTGTGTTGCATGCTCTCATAGCTAAACCCTTGTTTTGTATCGATACCCTTATCAGACCAGTGAATAAGTAGCTCATCAAATAGAAAAGATTGGCAGGCGACAAGAGAGGAATTTAGCATGGAGTAAAAGCCTTATTTAGTCTGTTTTAGGTATGTCCAACTTATTGAGTGAGTATGATAAGATGCCCATCTCCAAAAATCGATTATTAAGTGCTTATGACCTCTTCATATTTGAATTTTAAAGATAAACACATTCTTGTTGTTGGGGATGTGATGTTGGATCGCTATTGGCATGGTGGTACGTCACGTATTTCACCTGAAGCTCCTGTTCAAGTGGTAAAGGTATCGAATATCGAAGATCGCCCGGGTGGTGCAGCAAACGTAGCACTTGGACTGGCTAAGTTAGGCATTTCAGTGACGCTAGTTGGTATTGTAGGTAATGACGAGAACGGCGATGTTTTGACGCGATGTCTTGAGAGAGAAGGCGTAACTTGCCGATTTGTTCGCTCAAAAACGCTGCCGACCATTACCAAGCTTCGTGTTATGAGCCGCCATCAGCAGCTTATCCGCCTAGATTTTGAAGAGCGTGAGGACAGTCTTTCTCAGAATGAGGCACTGGCCCGTGTCGTAGAAAGCTGCTTACCTGAATCTGATGCGGTGATTTTCTCAGATTACGCCAAAGGCTGTTTGGCCGATGTGCAAACCTTGATTCGCTTATCGAACGTAGCGAATGTCCCCAGCTTTGTTGATCCAAAAGGCAAAGATTTTTCCATTTATCAAGGTGCTACCTTGGTAAAACCCAACCTTTTAGAGTTTGAAACCATCGTTGGAAAGTGTCATTCCACCAAAGAGTTAGAAATAAAAGCCAAAGCATTGCGTGAGCAATTTGGTTGGAAAGCGCTCTTGGTGACCCGTGGTGAAGATGGCTTGATATTATTCAGCGATGATAAACCACCGTTTTCCTTAGCAACAGCCGCCAAAGAAGTTTTTGATGTCACGGGTGCAGGTGATACCGTTGTTGCCGTGCTGACCGCGGTGTTTGTTACCAGTAAACGCTTTACCGATGCGGTAGAATACGCCAATCAGGCAGCGGGTTATGTGGTGGGGAAATTAGGTACGGCCTCAATCAGCGCTGATCAGCTGGAAGGCATTATGTTTAAACGCTCTCACGGCACGAATTTTGGCGTTTTATCGCCTGAAGATTTGCTTGAACAAATCAAATTATCGCAAATCAACGGTGAGAAGATCGTCTTCACTAATGGTTGTTTTGACATTCTGCACCCTGGTCACATCGCTTACATGAAGCAAGCAAAAGCCTTAGGCGACCGCCTAATCGTAGCGGTGAATACCGATGCGTCAGTGAAGCGTTTGAAGGGTGATAAGCGACCAATTAACAACCTTGTTCATCGTATGTCGGTTCTCGAAGGCTTGGGAGCGATCGATTGGGTAACCTGGTTCGATGAAGACACGCCAAAAGAAATCATTGAATACTTAACGCCTGATGTTTTAGTCAAAGGAGGAGATTATACGATCGACACTATTGTTGGCGCAGAACATATTCTGGCTCATGGTGGTGAAGTGAAGGTGTTGACCTTTGTAGACGGGTATTCCACCACCGCGATTATCGAAAAAGCGAACCTATAAATGCACGATCAAAATAAAAAAAATACGACAAAAAATGACAATACCGTAACCACAGTGCCCCTTTCTGGCATGAAGACCTATTTTCGCCTATTAGGCTATGTACGATCTTCTTGGGGCTATTTGATGCTCAGTGTGTTGGGGTATGTGATTTACGCGGCCATGGAGCCTGCTTTGGCGGCTTTGTTGAAGCACATCGTCGATGTGGTGTCTGTTGGTACTATTTCTGAAAGTCGTATGCTGATTCCATTGGCTATTTTAGCGGTGTTTATTGCCCGTGGGATAGGGACCTTTCTGGGCAACTATTTTATGGCAAAAGTGGCCAACAATGTGGTGTTTGACCTGCGTACAACGATGTTTAACAAGTTAGTGTTTTTATCCGCAGATTATTACCACTCCATTCCAACGGGCCGCTTATTGGCTAAGCTAACATACGACACTGAGCAGGTCATTGGCTCCATTACTCAGGCGATACGCGTGCTGTTGCGAGAAGGGCTGACAGTGGTTGGCTTGCTCAGCTATATGATCTACATGAATTGGCGCTTGTCCCTGTTGTTTTTGCTTGTCGTGCCGTTAATTGGTGTCATTGTGGCTTACGCCTCGAAACGCTTTCGCAAACTCAGTACCCGTATTCAAAATGCGATGGGGGGGGTAACCGATGTTGCTTCTGAAGCGATTAAAGGCCATGAGGTTGTGAAAATATTTGGTGGCAGTGAATACGAAATTGAGCGTTTTCGTAAGGCGGCCAGTGAAAACAGACGATCACAGCTGAAAATGGAAATGACGCGCTCGTTAAATGTGCCGATCGTACAGTTTATTTTAGCGATTATGATGGCGACCTTAATTTGGTTTGCCTTAAGCCCTTCCATCAGTTCACACATGTCGCCGGGGGATTTTATTGCTTTTCTGACAGCCGCTGGGATGTTGGGTAAGCCTATCCGTCAACTCACGGAAGTAAACAGTATTCTGCAAAAAGGGATTGCAGCATCGTACAGTATTTTCGATTTTATTGACCTCAAAGAAGAGGTTGATGAAGGACAAATCTCAGCATCTTCTGTTAAAGGAGACATTGAATGGAAAAACATGTCTTTTAAATACCATGGCTCGGATAAACAGGCATTGAACAATATTAACCTGACGCTACCAGCGGGTAAAACCTTAGCCTTAGTGGGGCGCTCTGGGGGTGGTAAGTCGACAATTGCTAACTTATTACCACGTTTTTATGATATTGAAAGTGGTCAATTAAATATTGATGGTGTGTCTGTTAGTGATTATAAACTCGCTGATTTACGTCTTAATATTGCTTTAGTAAATCAGAAGGTGGTGTTATTTAACGGCTCCATTCGAGATAACATTGCTTATGGTGCCTTGAAAAAAGCTACTGAGGAAGAAGTGATAGAGGCTGCGAAAGCGGCTAATGCTTGGGGCTTTATTCAGGAATTAGAGCAGGGGTTAGATACCTTAGTTGGGGAAGACGGCGTGCTGTTATCAGGTGGTCAGCGCCAACGCATTGCGATAGCAAGGGCGATCTTGAAAAATGCCCCTATTTTGGTTTTGGATGAAGCAACGTCAGCCCTTGATACAGAGTCCGAGCGAGCAATTCAATCTGCATTAGATGGCTTGATGGCCAACCGTACGACCATTGCGATTGCGCATCGATTATCGACAATTGAAAATGCCGATATTATTGCAGTAGTGGATCATGGTGAGATTGTTGAACAAGGTTCACACCATGAATTACTAGCGATGAATGGCGCTTATGCACAACTGCATAATCAGCAGTTTAGTGAGGTCAGCGCTTAACTATGTGGCTTTATCGTGCGCTCTTTATGATCTTTACCCCTTTTGTTCTTACTAAGGTGCGGCGCTTTCAAAAAAATAATTCCGCTTACCGGGCAAAGGAAGCCATGGGGTACTGGCCAAAAGTCAGTGCTGACTTATGGGTTCATTGTGCATCGGTCGGTGAGGTGTTGGCGGTGCGTCCGTTAGTCGAGCAGTGGCGAAGACAGCATCCATCAAAACGTTTGTTAATCACGACCATGACGCCAACAGGGGCGGAGCAAGTTACCAAAAGTTTTCCATTTGCTGAGCACCGTTATTTGCCGATGGATTGGCGATGTGCCGTAAAGAGAGTCATAACACAATTAGACTGTCGCCATCTCGTTATTGTCGAGACAGAGCTTTGGCCGAATTTGCTGCATCTGGCAAAAGCTCATGGCTTTCAAGTCGATGTGGTGAATGCTCGTTTAAGCGAACGCTCTTTCCAGCGATATCAAAAATTTTCTCTGATCTCCCGTCCATTGTTCGCTCTTCCTGATTCTTTTTTGGCTCATGCCCAAGCAGATGCTGAGCGTTTTACCGCGCTTGGTGCAAGAAAGGTTTCTGTCGTAGGCAATATTAAGTTTGATCTGACTGTGCCTGACACGGTAGTAGAAGATAACTGGCGTCGCCGTTTAGGCGAACGTTTTGTCTGGGTAGGGGCAAGCACTCACCCAGGGGAAGACGAGATTCTTCTTAATGCCCATCAAGCATTAATAAAGGTGCTTCCTAATGCTTTGCTTATTCTGGTGCCTAGGCATCCTGAGCGTTTTGATGACGTTTATCGTCTAGCGAAGCAAGGTGTGAATACGGCGATGCGTCGTAGTCAGTCTTCTCTCGATGATTGGTCTCACACCAATGTAGTGGTAGGCGATTCAATGGGAGAGCTGATGCATTATTATCAAGCATCAGATATTGCCTTTGTTGGAGGAAGTTTAATTGAGCGCGGAGGGCATAACCCCATAGAGCCTGCTTTGTTGGCAAAAGCCATTCTTGTGGGCGAGCATACCTTTAACTTTTTCGATATCACCCAACAGCTTATTGATGCTGGGGGGGCCATCCGTTGTCATAATGAGTCTGAACTGGTGCAACGTTTGATTGAATTGGCTGCTGACCAACCGCAGCGACAGGCAATTGGGCAGAATGCTTTGCAGTTTGCTGAAAAAAATCAAGGGGCCGTTGCAAGAGTCCTTTCTGAAATAGACTTCCATTAGGCGACTGCTTACAATACTGACTTAATGTTTTGTCATATTTGATATCTCATGGGGTGTTTTGCGTATCGTTACAGCAAAACTGAGAAGTGGACTGACCACTAACCCACAGAACCTGATCCAGATTATGCTGGCGTAGGAATTGAGATAGTAATCAACCGGTATAACGTTCGTTTGCCCTTGTTTTACCATTTCCCATGCGCCGCTCATTTATTTTTAGGAGCGACACCTTGAATACTGATTTTCGTACTTTTTGCTCATCGTCTTTGTTGGGTTTAGGTTTGGCTTTGTCCTCTGCGGCGATGGCGACTGAAACGCTTAATGTCTATACCTATGACTCGTTCGCATCAGATTGGGGCCCAGGGCCAAAAATCAAAGCCAACTTTGAAAAAGAGTGTGGTTGCGAGTTGAACTTTGTTGCTCTTGATTCATCGGTGGGTATCTTGTCTCGAGTGCAATTAGAAGGCAAATCGTCCCAAGCGGATGTGTTATTAGGTTTAGACCTTAATTTGACGGAAGCCGCTCGAAAAACAGGATTACTGGCCGATCACGGTGTGGATACGTCTGGTGTGACCGTACCTGGGGGTTGGACGGATAAGGCCTTCGTGCCATTTGACCAAGGGCATTTTGCTTTTATCTACAACACAGAGACATTAAGTCATCCTCCTAGCAGCTTAAAAGACGTGGTGGATAACCAAGACTTACGCGTGATTTATCAAGACCCGCGTACCAGTACGCCAGGGTTAGGTTTGTTGTTATGGATGAAGTCGGTGTATGGCGAGGAAGCCGATGGCGCTTGGGAACGTCTTGCAAAGCACACAGTGACTGTGACAAAAGGTTGGTCTGATGCCTACGGTTTGTTTTTGAAAGGGGAAGCGGATCTCGTACTGAGTTACACCACATCACCAGCTTATCATATGGTTGTAGAGGGCGAAAATCAGTATCAAGCGGCACCAGCAAGAGAGGGACGTTATCCACAAGTGGAAGTCGCTGCTTTAATGAAAGATGCACCGAATCCAGAATTGGCACAGCGTTTTATGCAGTTTATTTTGCAACCTGGCTTCCAATCGACTATTGCGACTGGAAACTGGATGTTGCCTGTGATGGATTTAGATACGCCACTGCCAGCCGCTTTTGATCGTGCTCTGGAGCCTACTCAGAATTTAGTGCTTCCTGCTAGCGAGGTGACACAAAATCGTAAAGCGTGGATCAATGAATGGTTGGAAGCCACGACTCGATAGCCGTTT
Source organism: Marinomonas algarum (assembly GCF_020532605.1). Classification (GTDB taxonomy): domain Bacteria; phylum Pseudomonadota; class Gammaproteobacteria; order Pseudomonadales; family Marinomonadaceae; genus Marinomonas; species Marinomonas algarum. Next base: position 10,052 of record NZ_JAJATW010000011.1, read on the forward strand.
ATTTTTACCTGTGTTGTATGCGCTTAAAAGACTAACCCCCGCACTCTTTGGTGTGGGGGTATTTTTGTTATTAGGAGCGGCCAGTTTGGCGGCTCTTTTGCGTTATAGCGAATTCTCCACTTGGTGGGAATACATGCAGCAGCCTTATCTATGGCGAGTGGTGCGCTTTTCTTTGTGGCAAGCGCTCTTGAGTAGTGGTATCAGCTTGCTGGTGGCCTTACCCGTCGCTTCGTGTTTGATGCATCGGCGCTTTCGAGGTCGAAGCCTATTGTTGCAGTTGTTTTCCGTGTCCATGGTAGTGCCAACTCTTGTTGCGATTTTAGGGCTGGTTGTGGTCTATGGTCGAAATGGCTGGCTGAATCAATGGTTTGGACTAACGACTCCTCTGTATGGTCTGGTCGGCATTTTGCTTGCCCATGTATTTTTTAATATGCCGTTAGCGGTGCGTCTTTTACTGCAAAGCTATGATCTGATTCCTGCCGGGCAATGGCGGCAAGCTTCTCAGTTGGGCTTTTCTCGTTGGGCTGCGTTTCGCTGGATTGAGTGGCACTATGTGAAAAAGGCGTTGCCGGGCGCCTTTGTACTGATTTTTATGCTGTGCTTTTCCAGCTTTGCCGTGGTGTTAAGTCTAGGAGGTGGGCCTAAATCCAGCACGTTAGAAGTCGCTATTTATCAGGCATTGCGTTTTGAGTTTGACCTTAATAAAACCAGTTTTCTTGCTTTATTGCAGGTGATCATTTGCACTTCTTTTGCTTTGCTAGTGTACCGAGTCGCTCCAAAAAATCCTCAAGACGTTAGCTTACTGGCCAGTACTCATTACGTTATCAAAGACTCCCTTTGGGCGAAAGGCGCCGATAGTTTTGCTTTGTTGTTCGCTTTTGTGTTGGTTGTGCCACCGTTTCTAGCGATTTTTGATCCGATTTTTTCTCTATTGTTTGTTCAAACTCTACAATCTTCAGCGCTGTGGCAGGCTACCTGGGTGTCTTTACAGATTGCGGTTCCTGCGGCATTAATGAGTCTTCTATTAGGGCTGAGCTTTGCGGCGTTGGCTCGATTTTGTATGGACCGACCTTACCTTTCTAGGTTGCCAACAAAGATCGAACAACTTGGCAATGTGATTTTAATGGTGCCCGGTTTGGTGCTTGCCACCGGGTTATTTCTATTTTTACGTGATCTTGGCTGGGGGTTTCAGTCGAGTTACTGGGTAGTGGTGTGGGTGAATGCCATCATGGCGTTGCCGTTTGTTTTACGTGCCTTGATGCCAGTAATGTATCAACAGGAAAAACGCTTTCGTCTGTTGTATTTGAGTTTAGGGGTGCACTCATGGTCGCGTTGGTGTCTTGAATGGTCTTTGATTCGAGTGAGTGTTGCGCAAGCACTTGGTTATGCACTGCTGTTGTCATTAGGCGACATGGGCGTGATTGCTTTATTTGGTAGTCAGGGGCTGGTGTCTTTGCCGTTGTATTTGTTTCAGCTAGTGGGAGCTTATCGGCTGGAAGAAGGCGCTTGTGTTGCGGTTGTGTTGATTCTTTTGTGCTTACTGCTGTTTTATGGCTCATCACGTTTTATTGGTGGAGTAACAAACCGTGCTAAACATTGATTTACAATACGATTGGGCCGCTTTTCATGCGAACTATCAAGTAAGTATTGAGCCGGGGGTAACGACGTTGCTGGGAGGCAGTGGAGAGGGTAAAAGTACCTTGCTTCATTTGATCGGTGGCTTTATCACAGGGCAAGGTATTTTGACTTACAAAGGGGAGTCGCTTTTGTCGTTGCCCGCTTATGAGCGTCCTATTTCTACTTTATTTCAAAGTGATAATCTGTTTCCACAATTAACTGTCTGGCAAAACGTCGCCATTGGTTTATCTTCTTCTCTTAAACTTAATCACGAACAAACAGCAAGGGTGCAGTGGGCCATTGAAAAGACGCAACTTGTTGATAAAGTGATGCGTTTTCCACATGCTTTGTCGGGAGGGCAAGCGCAGCGTGTTGCTATTGCGCGAGCCTTGGTACGCAATAAACCGATTCTATTGTTGGATGAGCCGTTCAGTGCACTGGACCCTGGGTTACGAGAAGAGATGCTGTATTTGGTAAAAGACATGACCGGTGAGTTAGGCTTAACCACCTTGTTGGTCTCTCACTTGCCACAAGAAGCCATGTTAAGCGGAGGGAAGGTGCTACTAATTGAGAAAGGACAGGTGACGGCCCACGAGTCTGTTGCTGTTCTGTCTCAGACAGAAGTGCATCCACTGTTTGCCGGTTATTTTGGCCGCGCCCATCGCACCACCATGTTGCCGGAATAAAAAGAGAAGTAAGCCGTTTTTTTGAATAATACGGCTGTCGGCAATGTCGTTGACTGTGTCATCTAGTATTTTGATAAAGAGAGCCCTGTGTTGAATTCACAAGATCCCATAAAAAAAGGCATTCTGTTGACGGTGTTGTCTGCGTTTGTCATGTCGATAACCGCGTTAGCTGCCAAACAGGCGCAAATGACGATCGCTGTGTCGACACTGGTGTTCTGGCAAAGTGTATTTTGTACTCTGATTGTGTTTCCCCAAATGAGAGGGCATTGGAAGAAACGACCATTTTCTGTGTGGAAAATTCACTTAATACGAGGTTTCGGTGGGTTTGCAGGCTTCTTATTTTACTACTGGTCATTGAATCATATTCCCCTTGTCGAGGCGTCTTTATTGCGAACCTGTGCGCCCTTATGTGTGCCTTTCGTTGTGCTGTTACTTCATCGTGTGCACATTCCCAAGTCACGTTGGCTGCCTCTGGTGATTGGCTTTATTGGGGTGGCATTCGTGATTCAACCCACTCCTAATCATCTTAACCCTTGGCATCTCGTCGGCTTTTTATCCGCGATTGGCTTGGCTCTGTCTATGGTGACAACGCGAATATTGTCTTATCAGGTGTCTGGTCAAGAGACGCTTTTTGTGTATTTTCTGTTGTCCGCGTTGCTGTCTTTGCCTTTGATGTGGTTTCAAGGTGACAGTTTGGTCGTTCCTTTGGAAATTTGGCCGTGGATAGGAATCGTTGTATTGGCCTTGTATGTGGGAATGTATCTGTATAATCAAGCGTATCGATTAGCCCCTGCCAGTCTGATTTCACCAGTCAGCTATGTCGGTGTGGTGTTCAGCGGTTTTTGGGGATGGGTGATCTGGGGGCATATTCCTAATGCCTACGCCATTCTTGGTATGCTGTTCATCTTTTTAAGTGTATTGATCAGCTCCAAAATGGCGGAAGGCAAAGGGTAAAAGTTTAAAGGCGGTATTTATTCAATACCGTGGCGATAAAGATACCGGAAAAGGTCAGCGCGATACCGCTGTAGTGAAAGCTCTGTAATTGTTCCCCAAGGAAAACGACCGATAACAGAATACTGAATACGGGCAGTAAGTGAATAAAATGCCCCGCTGTGGCCGCGCCAAGTTTTTGAATGCCAATGTTCCAGCATAAAAATGCCCCGATTGACGAAAATACTCCCATATAGGCAATCGTCCCCCAATTGCCGATAGTAAAGTCTGTAAACTCGCTACGACCAAAAAAATAAAACGGAAAGGCTTGAATAAAGGTGCCTATGATGGCGGTTGAAGTGAAAAAGCCAATTAGTGACATACCTTGAGGTCGCTTAGTTAACATAACCGAATATATCGCCCAACTTATTGCCGCTGTGATGATCCATAGATCGCCACGGGAAAAACTTAAGTGAAATAAGGTGTCCAAACTGCCGCGACTAACAATAGTGACGGCACCTAATGTAGACACCAGTATGCCGGTGTTTTGTAACCAAGTAGTTCGACTGCCCAGCAAAAGTCGAGCAGTCAGAAGAATCATGACTGGCACAATCGCATTCAGTAACACGGCATTAGTGACGGTGGTAGAGGTTAAGCCGATGTAGAGAAACAGGTTATAGTTACAGATGCCTAACCAGCCAAACAACACTAAAAGAGGCCAGTTCTTCTGAATGATGTATCTTTCTTGCCACAGTTTTTTATAAGCGAAAGGCAATAAAATAAGGCACGCTAGGCTCCAGCGAAGAAAAGAAATGGAGTAGGGGTCGATACCGCTGGAGACAGTAATGCGTCCTAAGATGTAATTGCCTGACCAGAAGAAAATGGGTAGGAGTAAGTAAAAAAAAGCAGGCATGAAAAATCCTATTCAAGTGTTTTTTTGGCTTTCTTGGACCAGTTTTGTACGAAAAGACCGACTAAGATAAACGCCAAGCCTATTAATGTCGAAGATAAAATGGGTTCACCCGCAAATTGAGAGAGCCAGATAATAGACAGCAAAGGAGATAAGAAAATCAGGTTAGCAACCTGACTGGTGTTCGTTGTGAGTTTCATTGCTTGATTCCACAGCACAAAACTTAACCCCATTTCAAATAAGCCGATATAAATGGCTCCCCAAACACCGTTTTGATCCCATGTGTCTAATTCACCTGTTACGGCTGCGTAGAGAAAAACAAGCGGCAAAGCAAAGGTGAAATTAAGTGTTAAGCCAATCAGACTGGGTCGAGTGTCCTTAGTATTCAACAACCAATACATGGCCCAAATAATGGTGCTGAGTAAAGCGAACCCAACCCCTGTTATATTGGAAAACTCCAGCGTACTAATTTGTCCACGAGTTGAAATGTATAGCACACCAAAATAGCACGCCCCAGCCGCTAAATAATCGGCGGGCCTAAGACGTTGCTTCAAAATTGGCACGGCCATGAAGCTAAGCATAATGGCCCAAGTGTAATTAATGGCTTGGGCTTCTTGTGCTGGTAAAGTGTTATAGGCCTGAAAGAGAATCAGGTAGTACAAAAGAGGATTGATGGCGCCAAAAAACAACGACGATTTCAAAGAGTGTTTACCTATTTTAACCAGTAATTTTGCTTCACCTCGAAGGGTGATCAGCCCGACTAAGAAAACCCAAGAAACCAAGTTGGCGACCAGCAACAACTGCACGGGCGAAAAGTGCCTTAGCGAAATAGAAAACGCCGTAGCGACAGTAGACCATAAGAGAACGGCGCCAAGCCCATATAGCATGGCTTTGGATTGCGATGAAGCAGGCATATTACGGATACCTAAATGTAATGTTTTGTGATTCTATGGGCTTAACTTTCACCTGTAAAACACTTTGTGAAAAGCGGTTTAAACGCTTTTTGAGATAACGATGGATTTCGTTTACTTATTGTTCATTAGTGCTATATAATGCGCGTCCCTGTAAATCAATACTCCTTGTCTCACAGCTTTTTAACAGGGGAAGCGTGGAGACTAAGAACCCATAAGGAGAGCTTAAATGCGTCATTATGAAATCGTCTTTCTGGTTCACCCAGATCAAAGCGAACAAGTACCAGCAATGGTTGAGCGTTACACTAACCTAATCACTGAAGATGGTGGTCAAGTACACCGTCTAGAAGATTGGGGCCGTCGTCAACTTGCTTACCCAATTAACAAAATTCACAAAGCACACTATGTTCTAATGAACATTGAGTGTTCTGACAGTGTTTTGTCTGAACTAAACGACACTTTCCGCTACAACGATGCCATCATCCGTAACTTGGTGATTCGTCGTAAAGATGCGGTAACTGACGTATCCCCTATTAAAGCTTCTGAAGGTCGCGAAGATCGTCGTGCTGCTCCTCAGCGCGAAGAGCGTAGCAACGACAATGCTGAAAAAGCATCTGAAGAATCTGAAGATTAATTTACACTTATTAGGAGACACTCATGGCTCGTTTTTTCCGTCGTCGTAAGTTCTGCCGTTTTACTGCAGAAGGCGTTAAAGAGATCGATTACAAAGATCTAGACACACTGAAAGGTTATGTTACTGAAACTGGTAAAATCGTACCTAGCCGTATTACTGGCACTAAGGCACGTTACCAGCGTCAGCTAGCGACCGCTATTAAACGCGCTCGCTACATTGCTTTACTTCCTTACACTGACAGCCATTTTAATTAATAGGCTGAAAGAAGTACGTTTATGAGTGGTTTGGCTAAATGGGTGATGAAGAAACGTCTAAATGCCGTCATTGGTGTGATGGCGTTTGGTCTGATCCCTATGATGTTTTGGCTGGCTGCTGCAATCTTAGGATTGGTTGTACTTCGTAAAGGTGTAAAAGAAGGAATACCTGTATTCGCTTGGGGTTGCTTACCAGCACTTGTGCTCTGGCAGTTTCAAGGGGATGCAACAGCGCTGATGGTGCTGATTGATGTGATGTTGTTAAGCTATTTGCTGAGATCAACCACGTCTTGGAGTTGGGTGTTACTGGCAGGCAGTTTTCTGGCTGTTATTAATACACTGATTCAGCCTCTTTTGATGGCAGATGTTTTGGAGATGGCGGTTACGCTGGTCCAAAAAGTCATGACAACAGAGGGGGTTGAAGCGCCTGCTAGAGAGCTTATCTTTAGCCAGGCCGTTATTGCAGTGTCCATATTCCAAGTGGTGATTGCGGTTATTTCCTTGTTTTTAGCAAGGAAATGGCAAGCAGGGCTTTATAACCCAGGCGGACTTCGTACTGAGTTTCATCAATTAAGACTGCCAATTGTATTCAGTTTGGTGTTAGGCGGAATGGTTCTGATAGGTGAAAGCCTTGGTGGTGCTTTTCTTGCTTTGTCCCAGGCTGCAATACCCGCGTTGGTGTTGCCAGGGCTTGCGTTGGTACACGGTGTTCTAGCAAAGAAAAAAATTGGGGTTGTTGGACTGATTGCATTTTATCTTGTGGGATTTTTTATATTGAATGTGTATTTTGCAAATATCTTGGTGGCACTGTGTGTCGTCGACAGTTTTGTAGATATTCGTTCTAGAATCCAAGATAAATCGTCCAACTCACATGATAGCTAATGATTAATTAGAGGTGATCGAGATGGAAGTTATTCTACTCGACAAAGTAAACAAGCTAGGCGGTATTGGTGACGTTGCAGTTGTCAAACCAGGTTATGCTCGTAACTTTTTGATTCCGAACAAAAAAGCTGTAATGGCTACTAAAGCTAACTTGGCTAGCTTTGAAGAGCGTCGCGTTGAACTTGAAGCACAAGCGGCAGAGCGTAAAGGCGCTGCTGAAGCACGTGCTTTGACGCTAGAAGGCAAAACTTTCACTATCGCAGCAAATGCTGGTGATGAAGGTAAGCTTTTTGGTTCAATCGGTACGCGTGACATTGCTGATGCGATCTCTGCAGAAGTTGCTGTTGAGAAAGCTGAAATCCGTCTTCCAGAAGGCGCGATTCGTCACACAGGTTCTTTCGAAGTAGACGTTCAACTTCACTCAGAAGTGATCGTTACTGTTACTTTGAATGTAACTGCTGAGTAATTTGCTCCGCAAATTGTCAGTTTGAAAAAAGGCATCTTGCACGACAAGATGCCTTTTTTTGTGGCTGAAATTACGCTACGCTCCACACAATTTATCTGTTTTTCTATGGGTGTTTCTCGTGCAACAAAATGATTCTGACGTCGCTTCTATTAAATTACCACCTTATTCGATTGAGGCTGAGCGCTCTGTTGTTGGCGGGTTGATGCTTGATCCAGAGGCGTGGGAAAAAGTCTCTGAGTTAGTACTGGCGGACGACTTTTATCGGCCTGAGCATCGTTCTATTTTTGCCGTGATTGCCCGTTTAGCCGATGAATCTGAGCCGATCGATGTGGTGACCATTGGTGAGCGTTTAGACAAGCGAGGTGATCTTGAGTTAATCGGTGGTATGGCCTATTTGATTGAGGTCGCCGAAGCCACGCCAAGCACGTCTAATATTGCGGCTTATGCGGACATTGTGCGCGAGCGCTCTATTTTACGTCGCCTCATTTCAACGACCAGTGACATTTCAGCGCGCGCTTTTTATCCTGAAGGAATGACCGCAGCGGAAGTGTTAGACGAGGCCGAGCGTAAAATTTTTCAGATCGCTGAAGGCGGTGAGAAAAAAGGCGGCCCCCGTATTGTTTCTGATATTCTCAGCTCAACGGTCGATAAAATCGATGAGTTATATCATCAAGAAGGCGCCATTACCGGCTTAAGTACCGGTTTTACCGATTTAGACGCCATGACCGCAGGCTTACAAAAATCAGACCTTGTCATCGTTGCCGGTCGTCCTTCCATGGGTAAAACCACTTTTGCGATGAACCTTGTGGAAAATGCCACCATGATAAGCGATAAGCCTGTCATTGTGTTCAGTCTAGAAATGCCATCAGAACAACTTATGATGCGTATGTTATCGTCACTCGGTCGTATTGACCAAACCCGTATGCGTTCTGGTCAGTTGGTTCAAGAAGACTGGGATAAATTGATGTCAGCGGTCAAGATGTTAAAAGATCGTAAGTTATTTATTGACGATACGGGTGGGATCAGTCCAACAGAAATGCGCTCAAGAGTGCGTCGTATTGCCCGTGAGCATGGTGGTGCTGCGATGATCATGGTGGATTACCTTCAGCTTATGCAGATTCCAGGCTTTACGGAAGGTCGGACGAATGAAATTTCTGAAATCTCTCGATCGCTTAAAGCCATTGCAAAAGAGATGGAGTGTCCTGTTGTGGCGTTGTCTCAGTTGAATCGAAGCTTAGAGAATCGACCTAATAAACGTCCTGTAAACTCAGATTTACGTGAATCGGGCGCAATTGAGCAGGATGCAGACGTGATCTCTTTTGTGTATCGTGATGAGGTGTACCATGAAGATACGCCACATAAAGGCATTGCAGAAATTATTATAGGAAAGCAACGTAACGGACCAATAGGTACATGCCGGCTGGCGTTCGTCGGTAAGTACACACGATTTGAAGATTTAGCGCCCGATGCCTATCGTGATTTTGACGACGAATAGAGGGAGAGCGGTTTAATAAGCGTTTTTATGGATGCTTTATTGAGGTATGTCTAATTGTTTTCGCATGGATGCCTGTAACCTACTGACTCTATTTTAGTTCATTGTTCTATGTCGGAAAAAGGTCTGTCGGTAAGCTGTCATTGTTTGTACTAATACGATGGCGAAATTAATAGAATTGATTTGAGAAGCACTTATGCGAAAAATGCCAGTCACAAATAGAGAGAATGACTTTTCCAACGCGCATTCTTTGGTTTCGAGTACCGATGTAAAAGGGCGAATTACTTTTGTTAATGACGCCTTTTGTGATGTCGCTGGACTCAGCCGAGAAGAGCTAATGGGCTCTCCTCATAATATTATTCGCCACCCTGATGTTCCTCCTGCTGTTTTTGCTGATATGTGGGCCAACTTAAAAGCTGGGAAAAGCTGGATGGGAATCGTTAAAAACCGTTGTTCAAATGGCGATCATTATTGGGTGAGTGCCCATGTCAGCCCTTTGCTAGACGGCAGTCGAGTGATCGGTTATGAATCTGTTCGACGTAAAGCCACGCGGGATGAAATCAATCATGCTCAGTCGGTTTATGACCGTATTAATGCGGGTAAAGGGCTGCTGCCTATAAAAACCAAGGTGATGTCTTACCTCTGTAACGCCGAATTGCCTTTATTACTGTGCTTTGTTGGTTTGGCACTGTTGAGTTTATTATCTGGTGTGTTGATACTGCAAGCGGCCGGGGTCGTGGTGGCTTTTTTAGGGGCTTTGTTAAGCTATTATCAGCATCGGTCGCAACGGGCCATTGTCTCTCTATTATCCAGTGAAGCGCATAATCCCATCGGGCAGTATTTATATTGCAAAGCCGTGGGTGCCAAAGCGGCGATTAAATTCGCTAAGATTCACCAAGAAGCCTCTGGAAAGACTTTTCGTTATCGCCTGAAAGTGGGGGCGCAGCAGCTTAGTCTACGAGCGTCTGAAGCCAAAGGCAGTGTGTCGACTAACCTAGAGAACTTCAATAAACAGCGACACACTTTTCAAGAAGTGGTTGCGGCCAGTTCGCAGCTCTTATCGAGTGTGACCAATGTAGCGGATCATGTTCATGTTACCGTGAAGGCAACACAATCAGTAGGCGATTTGTCCTTTGAGAGCCGAACGTTAGCCAAGCAGACAGGTGATACCATGCGTCAGGTTTACGAAGATATTGCCGAGGCAAAAAAGGTAGTAGCAATCTTGGCTGAGCGCAGTGACAGTATCAATGAGGTGGTCAGTTCCATTAGTGGTATTGCCGAGCAAACAAATCTATTGGCGTTGAATGCGGCCATTGAATCGGCGCGTGCCGGTGAAGCAGGGCGTGGTTTTGCGGTTGTGGCTGATGAAGTGAGAGCCTTGGCGATACGGACGCAAAATGCCACACAAAGCATTCATAGCATGACAGAAGAGTTGAAAAAGAACACGTTAGACGTCACCAACACGATCGATAAAGGGGCAATTGTTGCTCAACAGGGAGTGGACAGTGTTGAGGCAGTGGCTCAAAAAATGGTGGACATTGAGTCAGCGATTCGACAAGTGGTTGAGATGACGACTCAGATTAATGTGTCGTCAGAAGAGCAAGCCAGTGTGGCGCGTGATCTTAATAATAAGATGCGTGAAGTGGATGAATTAGGATTGAGCAGCATAGAGCGAGCAGAGAACATTGTCGTCAACATTGCTCATATTGAAGAAGAAGCTTACGAGCAAGGCAACCTTGCTGAACGTATGAAGCAGTAAACGCCTCTCGTTACCTTGCTTAGGTAAGCCGATGATGGCTTTCTAATAAAAAGCCATCATCGGGAGTGTTTAAGCCTAACTTAGGTTAGAAGCAAGCTTAGCTTTGCGTCATTAATGGTTTCATCTTCAATTAACGCATTGGCCACTAGGGTGATTTTTTGCCAGTGCTCTTCTACTAGCTTATCTGTTTTTTCTGTGGCGGTGATTATCCACTGATGGAGTGCGTCTTCTATTTTTTTGCTGAATAGCGGTGTGTTTGTTTTTTGCTCTAAATAACGAATGTTTAAGTTATAAAGGCTAGAGTGCATACCAAATTCCGTGATGGCTACCCACGCATAATGGCTCGCTTGCGTAAGGTCACTGCTCGCGCCGGTATCGATACCGTTGTCACCACTTTCCTTCACTTGTGCAGCGCGCCCAGCAAGTGCAACGCAGGTGAGGGATTCCCAGTACTCTTTGTTTTGTTTCAACTTTTGTCCAGCGGCATAAGAAACCATACCGAGTGTTTGCTCTCTGGAAATAATACTGACACAGTCAATTTTCCTATTCGGCATGAGTATTTTTGAAATCACCGCGTGTCCAGCCTCATGGATAGCCACTTCTCGCAAATATTGTTGGTCGCTGCTGTTTGAGGTTTTTGCCCCATATTTTAAAATGTTGATCTCTTCTATTAATATGCAAAGCGTTATTTTTTCTACCTTGTTACGCATTGCTGTCAGCACGGCTTCTCGGTGTATTTTGCTTAGATCTGCTCCTGTAAGGCCTGTTGTTGGAGTAAGCAACTCACTTACGTCAAGATCATCGTCGTATAAAGGGTGCTCTATCTGCTTAGTTAATAGCCACTCTCTTGCCATTCTATCTGGTGAGGGGACTTCTAAGTGGAGGTCTAATCTTCCAGATCGAATGAGGGCCGGGTCGAGTTTGTCTCTAAGATTTGTTGCGCCGATAATAAACACCTCATCGCCAGAGGTTGAGAAGCCATCTATTTCAGTCAGTAATCGGTTTATCAAGGCATCTGCTCTTGGGCCCATCGAGCCTCTAGAAGGAAGAGCATCAATTTCGTCAATAAATAGGATGCTGGGGGCGTATTTTCTTGCCCGTTTAAAAACACTTGTGATGAAAGCTTCCGATAACAGATCTGTCCCGACACAAGCGATAAAGGGTAAGTTTGCTTCGTTCGCAAAAGCTTTTGCCAACATGGTTTTACCGGTGCCGGGTGGCCCATACAGTAACATACCAGAGGGAATGGCAACGCCATGGGCTTCAATTTCTGATGTTTGCTTTAATAGATTCGCGGCTTCACTTAATCTCGATTTTATATAGGAGTGCCCAGCGATGTCGGAAAAGGTAATAGACGGAAAATCGACCGTTAAACCACCAGTGACCTCCATATCTTCAGAGAAGGCGATATGCGTTAGGATTGGGTTGCTAATGGTAAGTGTGAGTTGGCCCTTACTTTCCTGACAATTTACATCAAAGTGGAGTGTTTGATGCTTGAGTGAAAGCTGTTTTGGGTGTTTTATCTCTGTATTAGTCGTTAAAAAGTCATGTGCATTGCTGTCTAGTTGAACGGTTATTCCTTCAGCAGGGCAAGTGGGATTGTTTCGTAGAAAATCCGTCACAGGGTCAATAATGAGATGAGAGATACTGGCTTTTATGTCTCTAATGTCAAAGGTAGGGGCGAAGTGTAATAGCAGTAATTGGTTTACTTCTGGCAAAATGGTTGAAAAGCTGAGGTCGTACTGTTGAGAGAAGAGGGTGATGTCTTTTTGTACTTGAGCCGAGGCAATGTTGCTTAATTGATCAAAAGGCAGCTTTTTGAAAAACACGATGCTGCCTTGGGATAACCGTGACAGCAGCTCGCCCGGAATGGCTTTGATTTTTCGATCGCGCTCAATTTTTGTTTCTTTTGAGAGGTGACTAATGAGTGTTTTTTTAACTTGATGAGGGTGTGCGTCAAGTTGACTTAAAAACGATTCATTGTTGTAAAAGCTTGTTCCTAAATTAGAGGTTAAGATAACGATGACATTGCGAAAGTCGATGGTTTTTTGAGTATGTTCGTCGGTTAAATAGCCTGTAGAGAAGAGTTGTAATAGGCTTAGTAATACTTGGCTATGGGCTTTTTCAAACTCATCAAGGACAATAATAGATTTTGGATGATCGCTGACAAATTGAGTGAGTCGACCTGGTTCTGAATCATCGTAACTCTTTTTTGCGCCAACCAGGCCAAATGCTTCGTTAGAGTTTGTGTACTGGGTCATGTCGAATAATTTAAACTTATAATCCTGCCCCAAATGATAAGAAAACCGTTCCGCTAAAAATGTTTTTCCTGTTGCTGGTGAGCCTAGGAAGAGAAATATGCCTTTTGGTTTGTTGCCTGCTTCTTGCCAATCACTTTGAACGAGTCCATCCACCAAGGCTTCTATTGCCGTTTCTTGTCCAAACACGTCATTACTGAGGTTACTTTTTAAACGTTCAAATTTACTAAGTTGCTCTCTGCGTCTGGACGTCGAGCGAGCGCTTGCTTCTTCACTATTTTCTAGAGGAGAGAATACTTTAAAAGCATGACTGAAAGCGTTTAGGTCATTTGTCGAGTTTCTCGCAGTCAGCGTTTCCACAATGTTGAAAACATCAGGAGAGAAAGGGTGAACGGGAGCATTTTTTACACAGTCTAACACTTCTTGAGTGATACTATTTTTGTATTTTAAGACTAAAAAGAAATAGCTATTCTGACTTTTTTTTACATGACAAATCTTTTCTATTTCGTTGGAGTTTTTCTTATCTATCTTTTCAAGGCATTCAATGGCTGCCTGAAGGTGCTCAAGCTCAATGTGTTTAGTCTTTTCTTTTATTGCAATAAATTTTGCGGTAAGCAATAACGTTTTCAAAGGGAATGCCGCCTTATGATCTTAATTTTTTGATGGACTGAGACATTAGAATCTCGTTGCACTATTTTTAAATAATAACGCAATTTTAACGGGATCACTTCTTTGAAAAGAAAAACTTTGTTTTTTATTGGATTTTGACTTATCTGCTTTTTATTCGGTTATACTCAAAATCAGTTTTATGAGTGCTGATTACTTTATATTAATCTTATATATTATAGGAGATAAGAATGACGTTAATGCAGGAAATATCAAAGTCCATTTTTCAGTTTGTTACGCAAAATAATAACTGGGATACAGTATCTGTTTCACCTATTTCCATCGTCAGAGTAGGTGCAGATGCGGTTTTTCCTTACGTGTTAGATGTTGTTGAAGGTGACGAATACGCCAGTTTACGCCTACAACTCAAAGCAGAAGGTGTATTAAGTCGCGTTACTCAAGGTATCGTTGCTAAACGAGGTGGAGAAAGATATTTTGAGACAGAAGGGTTATTCAGCACTCAAATAGATGAAGAGTCATTCAGTATCTCTTGTAATGTCAACCGTGATATTTTGGAACAATTTACCGAAAACTTTGACGCAATTGTGGAGCGTTGTGAACAGATGATTAGTGCTTTGGTAAAGCAGTCAATTGAGCTAATGCAAGAAGAAATTGAAGAAGATGAAACGGGAAGTGCTGAGGAAGCACCGGCACCCGATGTGAGTTCCCAGGCGCTCCCTGAGGGACAGAGCAATGCATCAATGAAACCTCACTCTGTAAAAGAGGCCATTATTCAGTATCTTGATCGAAAGGAATGGAATTATGAAGACGATGAAGAGAAAGGCAGAATACTGCTAAGAGTGAAATTGAGTCAGTATTCAGACCACGATGACAGCAATGTTTTTGTAGTTGATATGAACTATGGCAATGATGATTTAGTTCGGTTTCAATCTCCTATGATGTATAAGTTTGATTTATCAGTCACACCTTATTCATTAATTGCCTCCGTTATTGCTTGGTGTCAATTTCAGTATAAATTTCTTTCTATGTCGTTAGACCCTGCTGATGGAGAATTGAAAATATCCATTGATATTCCATTAGGCAAAGGCTCAATTGACAGTTCTCAAGTAGAAAGAATTGTAGGTTTCATGGTGCAGTTTACTGAAGAGACGTTTGACGAGTGGTTTGACGATTTACTTCACTCTCCACAGGATGCGCAGAAGAAATTAGACGACACAATCAACAAACATCGACAGCAGTTTGAATCTAAAAGATGGGTTCATCAATTTGAAAGTGACCTTGCTGGATTGAGCGAAAGTAAGCGAAATGAATTGGAGCGTGTGCTTGCTGAATTAAAAGCGTCGGATGAAGCTTCTGGCAATGAAGGGGCTAAGCCACGGGAGGGGATCTAATGCCGAGACACTCCCAGTCGAAATTAAAGCGACTTTTTAAACATTTTATGGATTGGTTTGACGGTGCGCATGTGAGCCAATTGACATTGGCAACCGTGATGTTTGGTGTCTTCAGCCTTGCTTTCTTTTGGTTCACGTTAAAGTGGAATTGGTTGCCAGATGATTTGTTACCTTCTAATTTAACGCAAGAAAGTACTGGCTTGTTTGATGCTTTAGGAGGGTGGGCGTTAGGCTTTGCAGGGGCGTTAGTGGCCATTCGAATTGCCGGGTTAGCCACGAATATCCAGCAAAATGACTCGATTCGAGAAGAGATTATCTACCTTAACCGTTCTGTTGAAAAAATCTCTGATATTAACTCTAAAGTGACGCGTTCTATCTATGATGCAAAGCGCGCATGCACGGCACTTTTGCTAGAGTATGATGATATTAGCAAAGCCAAACCGGCACGTTTAATCAATTATTACGGAGAAAGGCCTGCACCGAAGTCATCGGAGCTATCGCCAGAAGTACTAAGTAATTTAATTAGTAAGCTTGATGATCTCATTTCGACTATTGAAGAAAGTTCTCGCGACTTTGTTTTCCGTTCTTTGTTTAAATTTGCGCGTTCACCTAAAAGTGATAATCACATTGTGTCGCCGGAAGACGCCCCACTGGATGATTTTTTCTTAGAAGAAAGTACACGCAACATTATGCTCGGCATTGTGGCAGAAGATTTAAAAGTGTATGACTTTATAGAACAGTTGAACCGCTCTTCTAAAAACTTAGGGCTTGGGATAAGTCACCTAAGAAGTAAAAATATTTTGGTTGAATACTCAAAAGATTTAGAGCAATTATTGAAGCTGGTTCGCACTGATAAGCTTGAATACTCTGGGGCTGCGTGGTTGTTGCTAGGTATGTTTTTACTACATGATAAAGTGGAAAAAGCAGGTGGTAAACGCGTATACAATACAGGGTTTTTGTTAATCAGCTTAGTGTTAGGAAGCCTGCCAAATAGAGAGCTTCTTAAGGAATATCTGCAGTCCCAACTAGAAGAAGGGAGTATGGAATACACTCGAAGTGGTAAACAACGCTTGAAAGAAGAGGTGATCAAACTTTCTGAGCAGTTGTATTACTTGGAAGGGGTAGAAGCCTTTGATCACGCGGATGAGAGCAAGTCCAACCCCTCCGATTTAGCGGATGTGATCAATTTGTTTCAAACCTGTGCAAACAATATTGACATATTGAGGGTGCGTTCGAGGGTGACTGGGTTGAACGAGAAATACAACGAAAGCAGTTTAAATGCCAAGTCCATTGATAAAGCCAATAATGCGCCTACTTCAGAGCCTAAAAAGGGGTAATTGAGCAGTACCCCAACATGCGTGTATCAATGTTGGCATGTAAGCCCTTTGTTGAGAAATAAAGGGCTTTTTTGTGTGCGTGCTATACCGTCTCTTCGCTGACCACTTGGTAAATGGCATCCGCCAATGTCTGAATCTGCTCTTGGCTAATAATAAAGGGCGGCATTAAATAAATCAGTTTTCCAAATGGGCGTACCCAAACCCCGAGTTTGACGAATTTTGGTTGAACATCTTGTAATGTAACCGGTTTTTTAAGCTCTACAACGCCAATTCCTCCGAGACAACGCACTTCTTTTACTTGTTCCAGTGACTCGCAAGGCGCTAAGGCATTCTTCATCCAAGACTCTAACTGCGTAATTTTTTGTGGAATATCGTAGCTGTCTAATAGCGCCAAACTTGCATTGGCCGCTGCACAGGCGAGAGGGTTACCCATAAACGTTGGCCCGTGCATAAAAACACCCCCTTCGTCACTGATGCCAAGTGCGACCTTATCGTTGGTTAATGTGGCGGCCAGTGTCATATAGCCCCCTGTTAGCGCTTTGCCAACACACAGAATATCTGGGCAGATGGTGGTGTGGTCTGTGGCGAAGTATTTTCCAGTGCGACCGAAGCCTGTGGCAATTTCATCAAAGATAAGCAGAATATTAAACTCGTCACATAAGACACGTATTTGATTTAGATACTCTGGGTTATAAAAGCGCATGCCACCGGCATTTTGCACTAGGGGCTCGATGATAAACCCTGCAATTTGTTGATGGTTTCCTTCAAATGTTGTCCTAATGCTGTGTAGATACGCCTGATCAACAGGGGTGTGGATTCCCGTTGGCGGCGGCGCAACAAAAAACTGTTGAGTCAGCGCTTCGTTAAACAAATTGTGCATACCGTTATCGGGGTCACAGACCGACATGGCGGCAAAGGTGTCGCCGTGATAGCCGCTTTTGGGGGTGACAAAAAACTGTTTATTGGGCTGGCCTTGCGTGTTCCAGTATTGAATGGCCATTTTTAAGGCCACCTCGACGGAAACAGAACCTGAGTCTGAAAAAAAGACACGTCGCAAGGGTGTGGGGGTGATCGCAACCAGTTTTTCCGCCAGTTCAATGGCGGGTTTATGGGTAAGGCCACCAAACATAACATGAGCAAACTGTGTCAGTTGCGTCTGGATCGCTTGGTTCATATCTGGATGATTATAGCCATGAATAACGCTCCACCAAGACGACATACCATCTACTAAAACCTGTCCTCCATCGAGCGTGATTTCACACCCAGTAGCCCCCTCTACTAAAAAGTGAGGGCTGGGGTGGCTCATCGATGTGTAGGGATGCCAGAGTAACTGTTTGTCTAACATTAGGTAATCTTCGGGTGTTTTCATTGTGTCTGCCCTTATATTTTTGCAGGCATAGTAAACAATGCTTACCTCGATGACCAGAATGGTTAGAGGGTCAAGGTTTAATCCTGTTTGTCCGCCGTGCGTGCAATCACCCAAACATCCACTTGTTCTGCGCCTGCTTGTTGTAATAATCGAGTGGCGTTTTCTATCGTACTGCCTGTGGTCATTACATCATCAAAAAGTGCGACATGTTTTGCAACGCGCCCTTGTACACTGTAGACAGATTGTGGCGCATCAAGCCTATGTGTTCGAGAAAGAGAATGCTGAGCCTGTGAATGTTGGATTTTACTTAGGGGGTTGGGCACCGCTAATGTTGGGCTGTGATCACCCAATGTCTGGCGGAGTTGTTTAATCAGCTGTGCTGACATGGTGCGAGTCTGGCAAAACCCACGTTCCTTAATGCGTTTCGGATGACTTGGTATATAAATAAGCTGTTCTGGCCAAGCACGATTTTCATAGTGCTGGTGAAGGTGTTGGCTTAACAAATAGGTCAATGGGCGAATGTAATGATTGCCTTGATGGAACTTGATGTGGTGAATAAGTGTTTTGGTAATGCCCTCAAAGCGAAAAGGTGCGATGCATGCCTTGTAGGGAGGGGGAAACAGTGTGCAGTGAAGGCAAATAGTGTCTTTTTGGTTAGTCATTGGGCGCTTGCATCGCTGACAGTGGTGTTTATTACTGACAAAGCCGGCTTCACAGTGTTTGCAAAGCGTACTTTGGCAAGACGCATTGCAAAGATAACATCGGGTCAAAAAAAGACCGCAGTAAACCTTGTTTATTTTTGTGGTTGACAGTTTTTTCCAGTCCATTAGTATTGCTCCATCAAAATTATTGGATCGAGGGTGTCATGTCTCTAAGTGCGTCAAATACTATGTCTTCTACCAGCACGGCCAAGCCGCGTTTCGATTGGACTCAAGCGGAAGTCAAAGCACTCTTTGATCTGCCTTTTATGGATTTGATGTTCCGTGCTCAAACCATACACAGAGAGAATTTTGCCCCGAACCAAGTACAGGTCAGTACTCTGTTGTCCATTAAAACGGGTGCTTGTCCTGAAGATTGCAAATATTGCCCGCAAAGTGGTCACTATAATACCGAACTTGAAAAAGAAAAATTAATGGAAGTGGAGAAAGTCTTGGCAGAAGCCGCTTTAGCCAAAGAAAAAGGCGCGAGTCGTTTTTGTATGGGGGCCGCTTGGAAGCATCCGTCTGAGAAAGACTTTCCTTATGTGCTTGAAATGATCAAAGGCGTTAAGTCTTTGGGGTTAGAGTCTTGTGTCACCCTAGGCACATTAAACGATGAACAGGCAAAACGTTTGTCCGATGTGGGGTTGGACTATTACAACCACAACTTAGACACTTCTGCAGAATTTTACGACAGCATCATTACTACCCGTACTTACCAAGACCGTTTGGACACCTTGTCACGGGTACGCGGCTCAGGAATTAAGCTGTGTTGTGGCGGCATTATGGGCATGGGGGAAGAACAAAAAGACCGTGTCGGTTTATTGCGTCAGTTATCTCACATGCAGCCTCACCCAGAAAGTGTGCCGATTAATATGCTGGTGAAAGTGGAAGGCACACCGATGGAAAATGTGGAGGATTTAGACACCTTTGAATTTATTCGTACCATCGCGGTTGCGCGTATTCTGATGCCTAAGTCTCATGTTCGCTTGTCAGCTGGGCGACAAGAGATGAACGAGCAAACCCAAGCTTTATGTTTTATGGCGGGCGCGAATTCCATTTTTTATGGGGAGAAATTATTAACCACAGGCAACCCTGAAGCCGATAAAGACATGGCGCTGTTCGCTAATCTGGGAATACAGCCCGAACAGAGAGAAGCGCATTCTGATGAAGCGGTGGCTGAAGCCATTGCGGCACAAGCCGTAAAACAAGAAGAATCCAAATTGTTTTATGAAGCCAGTGTTTAAGACACCGGAGTGGATGTTGGCCGCGTTGGAAGCGCGTCGCCAGCAAGATCTGATGCGTCACACGGTGACTTTACAAAGTCCACAAGTGCCTCACATTCACATTAAAGGCCAGCCTTTTACCGCCTTTTGTTCAAACGATTATTTGGGGCTTGCGAATCACCCCTTGATCGTTAAAGCCATGCAGGAAAGTGCGGCTCAACATGGGGTAGGGGGAGGATCATCGCATTTGGTGTGTGGTCATCTATCGCCTCATCAAGCCTTGGAAGAGGCGTTAGCCGACTGGTTAGGTTATGAGCGGGTGCTACTGTTTAGCACGGGTTATATGGCGAACCTTGGTGTGATTTCAGCGCTGGCAGGAAAGCAACGCCCTGTCGTGCAAGATAAACTGAATCACGCTTCTTTAATCGACGGCGCCATGTTGGCACAAGCGCCTTTGCGACGCTACTTACACGCCGATGTAGCCAGTGCAGAAAAGCGCCTGATGAAATCGGATTCGTCTGGTTTGTTGGCAACGGACGGGGTGTTCAGTATGGACGGCGACATTGCTCCTCTTGCAGCATTGTCTGCCTTGGCGGCTCGGTATGATTGGACCCTTATGGTTGATGACGCCCATGGTTTAGGATGCCTCGGTGCGCTTGGCCGTGGTTCCACTGCGTTAGCTGGATTAGAAGCACAACAAGTCCCCGTGTTAGTCGGAACGTTTGGCAAAGCATTTGGTACGGCTGGAGCATTTGTCGCAACGTCCCACGATTATGCGGATTATCTGACGCAATTTGCTCGTCCTTATGTGTACACGACTTCTATGTCTCCTGCCATCGCAGGAGCAACGTTGGCGTCGTTAGCCTTAATTCAGTCCAACGAAGGGCAAGAAAGACGTGAGCGGCTTATTCAGCACATTGCTTACTTTCGCCAGCGGGTATCCGGCTTACCTGTGACTCTTATGGCTTCTGAGACAGCGATTCAACCGATTGTGTTGGGTGATACACACTCTGCTTTGCGAGTCAGTGCTGCATTAAAAGCATTAGGTATTTTGTGTACAGCGATACGCCCTCCAACCGTACCTGCCGATAGTGCACGTTTACGAATTACCCTAAGCGCGGCCCACTCATTGTCTGATTTAGTGTTATTATGCGATGCACTTGAACGCGTATTAACACAGAGATAAGAGAGGGAAAGCATGCCAGAACGTATTGAAACCGAAGCTTTTGGAGACATAACGCAACCTGCGATTTTTATGGTGTCAGGATGGGCAATGCCGAAAGAAGTGATGCATGCTTTTGCTTTGCGTTTGAGTCAACGCTTTTACGTCGTAGTGGCCAGTTTGCCAGGTATCTCGTTAGATAAAGAGTGGGTCTCTCGCACTCGAATAGGCCCTAATTATGATATTGACGCTCTATCAGAGCAGTTGATTGAAGCCGCCCCTAAACAGGCTTGGTGGGTCGGCTGGTCGTTGGGTGGCATGATTTCTGTGTACGTTGCAGCACGTCGTTCAAGCCAAGTGAAAGGGGTGATTACGCTTGCGACGTCCCCTAGTTTTGTGGAGCGGGTTGGTTATCCCCATGGTATGCCATTAGATAGCTTTGAGGCTTTTTCGTCTCTTATTGAACGCACGCCGGAGGCAGGTCTGAAGCGATTTACCTTGTTGCAAGCGAGCGGCGCTGAGCAAGAACGTGAGATTGCTAAGCAACTGCAAGCTTTTTTGCCCACGGAGACACTGGACTCGGTCGGTCTGATGGGAGGATTACGGCTGCTTAAATCATTGGATATTCGTCGAGAATGGGCCATATTGGATTGTCCTAATGCTCATATTCACGGCCGTAAAGATACGCTTATGTCTTCTTCTGGTAAGGCGCAATACATTGAGTCAAATGCGTTATCACACGACATCGAGTTACCACACTGTGCCCATGCTATTTTTCTTGAAGACCAAGAAACCTGCGCACGTCATATAGAAAGCTTTATTGATGTTAATCACACCTGATCATACTTTATCCCGTTATAAACAAACATTAGCGCAGCGGTTTGACCGTGCATCACTGTCTTATGATGCTTACGCTGACTTCCAACGTATTGTGTTACGTCGTCTTTTACAGACATTGCCATCCACAGAAGCGGAGGTTGTATTAGATCTTGGCGCGGGAACAGGTCAAGCGCTTGATGCGTTAGTGACACGTTACCAGCCACCGCTTTGTGTTGCCCTCGATTTGTCTTCACAGATGTTATCCGTGGCCAGAGCGCAGCATGGCTGGCTTGGTCAGGTTCAGTATGTGTGTGCGGATGCTGAGCAATTACCGATGGCCGATGATGCTTGTCATTTGGTTTTTTCCAGTCTTGCGGTGCAATGGTGCCTCAATCCTAGAGCCTTGTTCGAAGAACTGTATCGTATTACTCAGCCTGGAGGGTATGTGGTTTTTTCAACCTTGTTGCAAGGGTCAATGGAGGAGGTCAGTACGGCTTGGCGAGCATTAGATGGGCAAGAGCACGTCCATCGTTATGACTCAATGGAAGCGGTTAGAGGTTATGTAGAAGCCGCACATTGGTCGGTTCTATCTGCTGAATCTGTTTGCACGACCATGTGGTTTGAGTCGGCTAAAGGGGCCATTGATTCCCTGAAAAAAATAGGGGCCAGCTTAATCGCCAGTCAAAATCGCGATGGTATGTCTCCGAGTAAGTGGAAAGCGTTTTTATCAGAATATGAGAAGCAGCGCTGTACACAAGGTGTACCTTTAAGTTACCAAGTGTCTTATATTGTGGCGCGTAAGCCGATGAATAATCAGGAGAAATAGGTGAAAAAACGTTTTTTTGTCACAGGAACGAATACGGATGCGGGTAAAACGTATGTGACGGTCGGCCTTTTAAAAGCCGCTCAACGTGCAGGTGCCAGAGCGTTGGGGCTCAAACCTGTGGCGGCGGGTGCAGAATGGCGAGAGGGAGTGTTGCGTAATGACGATGGGCTTCGTATTCATGCGGCTAATAGCGTCAAATTACCTTATGAGCAGGTCAACCCTGTTGTTCTAGAAGAAGCCATAGCACCTCATATTGCCGCCAGTCACGAAGGTCGATTGGTAACGGCATCGCGCTTACAAGGCTATATTCAAGGAGCGTTATTGACGCCTCACGATTTTGCCCTGGTGGAAGGCGCGGGAGGGTGGCGAGTACCGCTTAACGACAGAGAGCTGTTGTCTGATGTCGCTAAGTCTCTGCATTTTCCTGTTATTCTGGTGGTCGATATGAGGCTGGGTTGTCTCAATCATGCTATTTTGACAGCAGAAGCCATTGTTGCGGATGGTTTGACCATTGCGGGTTGGATTGCCAACAGTGGACAGGATAGAATGCCTTGTTTTGAAGAAAATGTAGCCACTTTGTCGTCACTGTTTTTAGCGCCTTTGCTCGGTGTTTTACCTTGGTCCCAAGATGAGAAAGAGGCTGAGTCCGTGTTTGATGCGCTCTATTCAACGCTATAATAAACGGCGTCGCCTCTACCAGAGGGCATCGTTTATCATGTTCAATGACGTTGAAGTCGGGTGCTTTTTTGGCAAAATACGCAAACTTTTTAGATTGGAGTGATGATTTGAAGGCGTGGTTATGTGGTTTAGACGATGAAGAGCTTTCCAGCGTATCCAGTATTTTTACCTTTATTGGGGTCGAACACAGTACCTCTCTCACCGCGTTTTCCTTGCCTGATTTTGTTGTTTTGGGCCAAGCCGTTGATTCGTTTGAGTTGGATGAAGTGTTGCCGGTCATTTCTTTGAGTCATTCTGTGACATGCGTTGGTGAGCATAATGTGTGGTTGTGCCCTTTACCCTGGCGCTCTTCGACCTTGTCTGCCGTATTGAAAGAAATTAAGCAGCTTCACACTTTTCCTCAAGCATCGGGTGTGAATTTAAACCTTCATGTGCGCCACCTTGAGGCACTACTGATCCGGCAAGCATTAGCGACAACGCAAGGCGTTGTTTCTAAAGCCGCGCAGAACTTGCAAATACAACGTACGACATTGATTGAAAAAATGCGTCGCTATAATATTGATAAGTCGGAGTTTTAGTGACAAAAGACGAAGAAATTGCTGAGTTAAAGGCCGCCTTTGCGGCCTTTTCTGAGTCGTCAGAAGTATTGGCTCAATCTTACGTAGGGCTTCAGCAAGAAGTCGCTCGTCTCTACGAAAAATTAGAGCAGTCAGAACGTGACAAGCGGGAAGAGCAGGACAAAAATCGTGTGTTGGTTTTGCAATTCCAGCAATTATTTGAGTCGATGCCAGTTGGCGTGCTGTTGCTAAGCGAAGAAGGGACGGTCATCATGGCGAATCCTGTCGCGGATCGTCTGTTCAATCTGCCCTTGGTAGGTCAGCCATGGGGTGATATCGTTCCTTTAAGTTTCCGTCCACAAAAAGACGATGGTCACGATGTCAGCATGGTGAGTGGCCGTCGTGTACGGGTGGAGACGGCATCATTGGGTAATGTTCCCGGTCAGTTAGTGATTTTAGTGGATCTGACAGAAGCTTATTTGTTGCAGAAAAAGCTCTCACACCATGAGCGACTGTCGAATATGGGCAAAATGGTGGCTGCACTGGCGCATCAAATTAGAACGCCTTTGTCCTCGGCAACCCTGTATGCCGGACATTTACAAAAGCCAGATTTGGCCCCCGTAATGCGTCAAACGTTTGCAAACAAATTGGCTGACAGATTGGCCAATATTGAAAAGCAAATCCGCGATATGCTTATTTTCTCGCGCAGCGAGATTAAGCTGGATGAAACCGTCAGCATAAACGCTTTCATCAAAGAGCTTACTCATCAGAGTCAAGAAATTTGCCAGCAACGGGGAATACCGTTTCATGCCTCGGGGGCTGAGTTTTTAGCAACCGATTGCATTAAGTGCAACAAAGAAACATTATTGGGCGCTTTGTTAAATCTGGTGAACAATGCTGTGGATGCGCAGTCTACTGAGGGGCGAGTAGAGCTCAGTTGGCGTCATAATCATGGTTACATCACATTGACCTTCAAAGACCATGGCATTGGTATGTCAAAAGCGCATTTAGAACATGTTCAGGAAGGTTTTGTTACAACAAAGCAACATGGTACTGGGTTGGGGTTGATGGTCGTCAAAGCCATCGCAAGAGCTCACCACGGTCAATTTGAAATAGACAGTATAGAGGGGGCTGGTACTACCGCCAGCTTTACACTGCCTCTTGTAAGGGTATGAAATGTCAGACGTGAAATTATTGATTGTCGAGGACGACAAAGGGTTGGCGGAAGCGCTAGAAGACACGCTTATGTTGGCCAGTTATCAGTGCAAAGTTGTTTACAGTGCAGAAGATGCTGTGATCGCTTTGAAGCACGGTGTGTTTGATATGGTGGTGTCTGATGTTAACTTGCCAGGCATGGACGGTTATGGCTTGCTCCATCATGTTGTAGAAACCTACCCTGAATTGCCTATTATGTTGATGACGGCTTATGGTGATATAGCGCATGCCGTTGAAGCGATGCGAGATGGTGCCGTTGACTACCTGCTTAAACCGTTTCAAGAAGAAGAGTTACTGAACGCGATTGCCAAGCATACGGTGAAAACAGAAGCGTCCAGTCACTTACAACCCATTGCAAAAGACCCTTCCAGTATTGCCCTTTTCGAGTTGGCAAAACGTGTTGCTGTAACGGATTCCACCGTATTGGTTTGCGGTGAAAGCGGTACCGGCAAAGAAGTGTTAGCGCATTTTATCCACCAAAGCTCAAACCGATCTGGTGCGCCTTTTGTGGCCATAAATTGTGCCGCCATTCCCGAGAATATGCTGGAAGCGATTTTGTTTGGTTACGAAAAAGGCGCTTACACAGGCGCTGTGTCCTCGCAAGCGGGTAAGTTTGAGCAGGCCAATGGGGGGACTTTATTACTAGACGAAATCACAGAAATGGATGTCGGGCTGCAAGCTAAGTTGCTGCGCGTGTTACAAGAACAAGAAGTTGAGCGTTTAGGGGGGAAAAAGTCTATTCCTTTGGATGTGCGAATCATTGCCACAACCAACCGAGATTTGGCGGATTACGTACGAGAGGGCGGTTTCCGTGAAGATTTGTATTATCGCCTCAACGTCTTTCCTTTGCGCTGGTTGCCCATTCGTGAGAGAAAAGGTGACATTCTTCCATTGGCCCAACATTTACTGGCAAAACATGCCGCAAAAATGCGCATTACCGGTGCAATTTTAAAGCCCTCTGCTCAAAGCAAATTAGAAGCGCACCCCTGGCCTGGTAACGTTCGTGAGTTAGATAATGTGATTCAACGTGCACTTATTTTGAGCCCAAATGCACAGATTCATGAAGATCATATTGCCTTTGATATGATGAGCCTATCTCCGGCCGCTGAGCCTGTCGAGCCGGAAGAAGACAGTGCGGCGTCGATCCTTGGAAAAGGCGTTCAACAGCACGAGTTTCGTATTATTGCGCAAGCGCTGGTGGATGCAAAAGGCAAGCGAAAAGTGGTTGCTGACACGCTGGGAATCAGCCCAAGAACCTTGCGTTATAAAATTGCGAAAATGCGAGAAAGTGGCATAGATGTGGATTGATTTTTGTATCTTGTTTCAATTCACTTTATGCTAAACTGTATTAACATATATTTTTAGGTGAAAAACATGATTTCTGGTCGTCCAGACATTAATCAAGTCCTGTCTCAGATGAGGGATATGCGGTCGCAAGTTCAAGCGCCAAATTCTCCTGTGTCAGAAGTCACCAAAATACAAGGTGAAAACACAGGGATTGAAGGCGTAGAACGCGCTGATTTTGCAGAAATGCTGAAAAATGCGGTGAATAATGTCAATACGTTACAAAAAGAGTCAACAGAGCTAGCCCAATCTTATGAGCGCGGTGACGAAGGGGTGGATCTACCTCAAGTTATGATTGGTCTACAAAAATCAAGTGTGTCCTTTGAAGCCATGACACAAGTAAGAAACAAACTTGTAGACGCGTATGAGAAAGTCATGAACATGCCTATCTAGGCTGAATAAATCGCTGGCGCTTTTTAATGGATAATGTCCCTGCAGAACAATCAGAGCAAAAGCTCTATCTAGACTTAGTGACCGGCTTTAACAAGTTAACGGTCATACGTCAGCTTGCGCTTATGGTAGGGTTAGCGGCGTCGATCGCGATTGGTCTTGCGGCCGTACTTTGGAGTAATGGTCCTGATTACAAGCCTGTCTTGAGTAGTATTACGGACTATAACGCCGATCAGATCGTTGAAATACTCAGTGTTAACAACATTCCCTTTAAATTAGATGAAAATACTGGCGCTTTGCTGGTGGAATCTGATTTTTATCATCAAGCCCGTCTTAAATTAGCCGGATCTGGCATCGTGTCTGACAATATTGTTGGCATGGAAATCATGGATCAAGAACAGGCTTTAGGCACATCACAGTTTGTTGAGGCGACACGTTATCGGCGAGGACTAGAAGGTGAGTTGAGCCGAACCATTACCAGTTTGCAAAGCATTAAAAGTGCGCGGGTGCATTTGGCCATTCCAAAAGAGTCGGTTTTTGTTCGGGATACTCGAAAACCATCCGCTTCCGTGTTTCTAGAGCTCTACCCCGGACGACGACTGGACAAGAGTCAGGTCGAAGCCATTGTGAACCTGGTTGCTTCCAGTATTTCTCAGTTAAGTGATAAAGACGTGACGGTTGTGGATCAACGAGGCACCCTGTTAACAGAAAAAGATACAGATTCAGAGTTGTCCGTTGCGGGTAAACAATTTGATTATGCTCGTAAAGTGGAAGATGTGCTTCTGCAACGGGTCAATAATATTTTAGGTCCCGTGATTGGCGAAGGTCGTTTTAAAGCGGAAGTGTCTGCTGATGTTGACTTCACCGCCGTGGAGCAAACAGCAGAGCAATATAACCCTGATTTACTGGCGTTGCGAAGTGAACAGACTCTACGAGAAAATCGAGCATCAGGTGCGAATACCGGTGGCATACCGGGAGCATTGACCAATCAACCGCCGGGTGCTGTGACTGTACCAGAAGCCGTTGATGAAAATGGTGCACCAATCGGTGGGAATAGCGCAGCGTCTAATGGGCAATCACGGGAAGAAACCACCCGTAATTTTGAACTTGACCGAAGTATTAGTTACACAAAACGCCAGCAGGGTACGGTAAGACGTTTATCCGTAGCGGTCGTAGTGGATGATTTAGTGAGTTTGAACCCAGAAACGTCTGCGTTGGTTAGAACACCGTGGAACGACGATGAGTTAGGTCGTCTTACGTTATTGGTCCGAGATGCGGTGGGTTACGATCCTTCTCGTGGTGACAGCGTGAGTGTTATTAACTCACCGTTTGCCCTGCCTGAACCAGAAGAGCCTATTGTTGAGCCGCCTTTTTATCAGCAAACTTGGTTCTTGAATTTAATACAGCCAACATTGGTGGGTATATTTGTTTTAGTGCTGCTGTTGGTGGTTGTGCGTCCGATTCTGAAGACCTTAAGTGAACAGAATAAAATTGGTGTTAATGAAGATACCGAAGCGGCGATATTTTCAGATGAAACCGATGAGATTTCAGATGATCAAGTGTCTCTAGTCAGTGCGGAAGATATCTTAGTGCCGGGCTCACCTGAGAAAATTGATCGTCAATTAAACGCTATTCGTGGCTTAATTGCAGAAGAGCCAGAGCGAGTTGCTCAAGTGATTAAACAATGGGTGATGGAAAGTAAATGAGTGATGCGAGCCAAGGAACAGACCTAACGTCCGTTGAAAAAGCGGCGGTGCTTTTAATGTCGCTTGGTGAATCCGATGCGGCACAAATATTGAAACACATGGGGCCAAAAGAAGTTCAGCGGATTGGTCAAACCATGGCACAGTTGTCGAATGTACAGCGTCATCAAGTGGAAAAAGTGCTTGATGATTTTCTTGTGTTGGTTGGCGATCAAACCGGCCTTGGCCTAGGTGCAGATGGCTACATTCGTAACATGCTTCGGGAAGCATTAGGTGAAGAGAAAGCGGGTAGCTTAATTGATCGAATTCTGCTCGGCGGTAACACCACAGGATTGGACACACTCAAATGGATGGAGTCCAGAGCCGTTGCTGACGTGATTCGTTACGAACACCCGCAAATTCAGGCTATCGTTATTTCCTATCTAGACCCTGATCAAGCCGCAGGTATTTTAGCCAACTTTGACGAGCGGGTGCGCCTTGATATTGTGCTTCGTGTTGCGGCACTTGAAACCGTTCAGCCTGCAGCGTTACAGGAATTAAATAACATACTTGAGCGCCAATTCTCTGGTAATCAATCCACTCAATCTACAACCATTGGTGGTGTTCGTACCGCAGCCAATATCATGAACTTCATCGACAGTGCTGTTGAGTCCGAGCTGATGGATTCCATTCGTGATGCAGACGAAGATTTGGCTAACACTATTCAAGATTTGATGTTTGTCTTTGACAATTTGTTGGACGTAGACGATCGTGGTATCCAGGTTATTCTTCGTGAAGTCGAGTCTGAAACATTAATTTTAGCCCTTAAAGGGGCGGATCCAGACATGCAAGAGAAAGTCTTTAAGAACATGTCTTCCCGAGCGGCCGATATGTTGAAAGATGACCTTGAGGCGAAGGGACCTGTGCGCGTGAGCGAAGTAGAAGTGGCACAAAAAGAAATATTGGCTGTGGCCAGACGTCTTGCTGAGAGCGGTGAAATCGTTCTAGGTGGCGGCGGTGAGCAGATGGTCTAGTTAGCCGATGTCAGATAACAAGAGTGAAAAAAACGAGCGTAAGTTAACCGCTTATGAGCGTTGGGAATTGCCACACCTCGAAAACAATCAAACAGACACCCATTCGGGGCCTGCCTTACTTGTCGATAAAACACAGTTTGAACCTACCACGGAAGAGGTAGACCAAGACTCGCTTGTATACGAACCATTGACTGCGTCCCAGCTTGAAGAGATACGTTCCGCTGCCTATGAAGAGGGGTTTATTCAAGGTGAGGAAGAGGGCCATCAAAAAGGGCACGCTGATGGCTTTGCGAAGGGGGAGGTCGATGGTTTTGAGAAGGGGCATGCAGAAGGCCACCAAGTTGGCTTAGAAGAAGGTTTGTCTCAAGCGAGGGTGGATGCTGAAGCAAAGCTGGCGAAGTTAGAGGCCATACTTGCGCAAGTGGTTGATGAAATTGTTGCTCCTCTTGAAAGCAGTCGTGAAGCCGCTGAGTCAATTCTGTACCATTCTATGATGCGAATGGTTGAAAACGTCTGCTTAGCAAAAATGGCTGAAGACGGTCAGACGGTGCTGCGTGAGCAACTGAGTAAAGTGTTTGACGAGATAGGCGAGTTTCAAGGGCGCATTAAATTGCGCCTTCATCCTGACGATATTGATGTATTGGATGAGTTGGGCGTCAAGAGTCGACTCAGTATTCAGCTTGAAGAGGACGACGGTCTTATGTCTGGCAGCTTTGTTATTGACTCTAAATCTTTTCATGTGGATGGACGTGTTGAGCAGCGTCTTGAGGTGGTTTTTGATGAACTGCGTCAACTTTCTCTTCCTGAGCAAAACTAGCCTATGTCTTCACTCGAAGCGCGTTTAGCCAAATTAAATCATGTTTCCATGGCCTCCTTGCCGCCACAACTCGAAGGCAAAGTAACTCGTATGGTTGGATTAACGATGGAAGCCGTGGGTTGTGTCGTTGCCCTGGGAGACCGTTGCCTCGTTCAGGTACGACGGGATCGCTGGGTGGAATCAGAAGTGGTCGGTTTCACTGGGGATTTAACTTACCTTATGCCAACAGAGGCGATCGAAGGGATTTGTCCTGGTGCTCGTGTCCGCCCGTTATTGGGAGACAGTAGAATGCCTGTGGGGGATCAGCTGCTAGGTCGAGTGGTCAATGGCCTGGGGAAACCGCTGGACGGAAAAGGGCCGATTAAGACCAAAGATTCGGTTACTTTGCACGGTGAAGCCATAAACCCTTTACAGCGAAAACCCATTTGTGAACCATTGGATGTTGGGATCAAGGCGATTAACAGCTTGTTGACCGTCGGTAAGGGCCAGCGTTTAGGCTTGTTTGCGGGCAGTGGTGTTGGTAAAAGTATGTTGTTAGGGATGATGACCAAATTTACTGAGGCAGATATTACTGTTGTTGGTTTGATCGGTGAACGTGGGCGAGAGGTAAAAGAGTTTATTGACCAAATATTAGGGGCAGAAGGGCTTGCTCGCTCGGTGGTGGTGGCATCACCCGCCGACGATTCGGCGCTGATGCGTTTGCGAGCGGCCATGCTGGCCACGCGAATTGCAGAATATTATCGCGACCAAGGCAAAAACGTTCTTTTATTAATGGATTCTCTAACGCGCTATGCGCAGGCGCAGCGTGAAATTGCCTTGTCTGTTGGCGAGCCACCTGCTACAAAAGGTTATCCGCCATCCGTTTTTTCAAAATTACCACAGCTTGTAGAGCGCGCCGGAAATGGTTGTGAGGGCAGTGGTTCGGTGACGGCATTTTATACGGTATTAACCGAAGGCGATGATCAACAAGATCCGATTGCCGATGCGTCTCGTGCGATTCTTGATGGACACATTGTTTTGTCTCGTCGCTTGGCAGAAGAAGGGCACTATCCAGCCATTGATGTTGAGGCGTCAATTTCTCGTGCGATGCCGCATATTGTGAGCCAAGATCATTTGCATGGCGCAATGAGAGTGAAGCAGCTTTATTCGAAATTCCAACAGAACCAAGATCTGATTTCAGTTGGGGCGTATTCACGAGGCAGTGACCCTGACTTGGATCAGGCGATCGTGTTGATGCCTGAAATTCGAGGCTTTTTACAACAATCTTTGACAGAACAGTTCAATATTGATGAAAGCCTGCAAGCACTGGTGGCGGCAATGACAAAAGAGCAATAAAACACGGCCCATTGTTAATAGGTACATAATCTAGGTCTCAGCGAGAAGGAGGGGATTGAATGAAAAAGTCACAACGCATGCAAATTCTCATTGACCTTGCTAAGCGAAAAGAAGATGCAGCGGCTCAACAGTTAGCCCGTGACAAGGCAAAAGTAAATTATGATGAACAAAAATTAAATGAGCTAAAAGAATACGCAAAGCAATATGAGTCTGAACGAAACCTGCTTGGGTTGAGTGCTTATTTGACCACTAACTATCAGCACTTTGTGGATCGTGTACAGCAGGCGATTGTGCAACAAGAAGGCGCTGTTGGTCGTTCAGAGCAGCAAGCTGAAATGAGTATGAGACGCTGGTCTCAGGCGCGAAGCAAAACAAAGAGCATGGACTGGCTCAAAGAGAAAAATGTCAAAGCGGAATTAGCCGTTGAGGCAAAGCAAGAGCAGCGTCAAAGCGATGAGTTTGCGATGCGGCGGTTTTTGGACGCAAGTCGTTAGTCTCTTGATAGGTATGCGACGTTTAAGAAAAACATTGTATTTTTAACACTTGGCTTGTTGCCAGCTTTCTATTTTAGTCTAGAAGTGATGATGAACTATGACAACACCGCATTCACCCTTTGGAGCGCCTAGAAAAGAGTTAATCAACAGCTTACAAAAAGGGGTTGTAGCACTCTTATTGCTTCTGGTACTGGCGTTTGCTGGTGCTTATGTCTATATGAGTTCGAGTCTAGAAAAGCAAAATGCTCAACAAGATAAGCTCACTGCGTTGTTAGGTCTTGTTTACAGTGCGGAAGAGCATTGGTCTGAGTGGCTGCTTCTGCAGGATGCCTCTTTATTGAGTGAGTCTGATAATCCGCCTTTCGCTCAAGCAAGTCATCTGCATCAGATGCTCACCAGTGAATATCAATTAATGGATGAGTACCTCCAGTCTTATGAATGGCGTGATGAGGTGAGTATCAAATCTTCTTTGTCCTTATTAGCGCGTTTATCGAAACGCTCTTTGGACAGACAGCCCTTAACCGCGCCAGAGCGCCAAGAAGTCTATGCTTCTTTTCTGAATCTCAAAGTCATTAATAACCGTTTAATACAGTTAGGTGTCGATTACGATTATCAGCGGCAGACCTTTTTATCAGAGTTAATTTGGATTCCTGTCGGTATCTTTTTATTTATTGCGACCATAGTCATTGTATTGTCTGTGCGCTTTGAGCGTCAGCTACGGTCGGGTTTTGCGCTTTTACATTATGTATTAGATCATCGGCGCCATGGTCACGCAGGGCTCTTACCAGAACGCGCTTTAGTCGATGCGTTTACAGACATATCGCACATCATTGATAATGAATTAGCTTCAAAGAATTTTGACCTGTCACAGCAGAGCGATCGGTTAGAATTGATGGAAAGTGCGTTAACGAAAGTCAGTGACGCCTTTATTATTACCGATCAAGAAGGCTGTATTGTGTGGCTGAGCTCAAGTGCTGAACAGCTCTGGCGTCATAATATTGCTGTCTTTGAGTCTTTGTTTGATATCGATTCGGGTCTTGATGTGCCCACGGGTGAGCGTGTCGTGGATACCGTACTATTATCTAATGAGCCAATAAAGCTGGCATTGGATCAGGGTGTCTACTGGCTATCGGTTGAGCCATTTATCGAAGAAGACAATGGCGATCAAATGGCTGAAGAGTCAGCCACTGTATCGCATTCTTGTTTTATTACTCTACGAACAAAAGCGGATCAGGCAGAATTAGAGGTCTTGCATCACAGCTTAATGTTACTGAGTAAGGATATTTGGAACGTACCCATTCGCGTCTTGCGTGAAGACTCTCCGTATTTTAGTTTTGCACGCTCACTTGAGCGCGTTCGTTTAAACGTTGTTGCGCTTTTTGACGCGTTAGACTTTGTATCTGATGCGCTTGATCCCGCTAAAAAAATTACTAAATTACAACAAATACCTACTGTCTTAGAGATGAAAACCGAGGTCAATGAGACTATCGTTGAGAACGACTCTGATGAGATGAGTGTGTCTACGAGCGCTGTTCAGGCTGAGTTAGAAGCAATGGCAGAGCTCTCTCAGCAAGTAAGAGACTCTTTATTGCTGGGGTATGAGCTTGTTTTACAGCGCTTGGCATTGGTAGAAAAAGATTTATCCTCCGATGTCTTTTTGTTGAGTGAGGTTGATCGTTGTCTCAACGAAGTACGATCTGGCGTCTTAACGAGTTTGTCGTCAGCACAGGGTGAAAGTGAGGTCGTTCGTCACCGTTTTGCGGTCGACGTTGAGCATGATATTAGCTTGGTTCAGACTCAAATCGATGAAATGAAATCCGTTGCGACGTCGACTTTATTGTTACTGGAGTCTGATCGTAGTGTAGGAATGGCCCGATTGGATCGAGCAAGGGTATCGATCAGTGATATGTCTGAGCGCATCCATGGTTTAATCAGCACGACATTAGGCAAGCGACTGCCGCCGCCTTTTGATTAGAAAGAGTAGCTTGGTATGGAACAGGTGTTAACCATATTGGTTGCGGATGATAATCCGTCTGACCGTCTTTTACTGAGGGCGATCCTGAGTCAATTTGGCCATAAAGTGGTGTTAGCGGTCGATGGTCAGGATGCGATTGAGAAGTTTGATCCAGAGACTATTCAGTTGGTGTGTCTAGACATCAAGATGCCACAAAAAGATGGTTGGGAGGCTGCCCTTGATATTCAAAAAATGGCGGGTGAGCGATTTGTTCCTATTGTCTTTTTATCGGGTGTTACAGACCCTGTTGCCTTATCAAATTGCCTTAGGATTGGCGGTATTGATTTTATTTCTAAACCTTATAATCCGACCCTGATTACGGCAAAGCTTAATGCGATTGTTCGCCTGCTGGTTATGCAGAAAACCCTTGAAGAACAGCGCGATGAAATGGCGTTATACAATGAGAAGCTGCGTAACGATCAAACCCTCGCCAAGCTTGTCTATGAAAAAATCACCCACTCTAATTGTCTTGAAGATCCTGCCTTATCAACCATGCATTATGGTACAGATACGTTTAATGGCGATGTGATTTTGGCTGCCTACAAACCCAATGGTGGTATGCATATTTTACTGGGAGATTTCACTGGGCATGGTTTGTCTGCGGCTATTGGGGCGTTACCACTAGCCGATATCTTCTTTGATTGGACGAAAAAAGGCTTTTTAATGCGACAAATCATTCCTGAAATGAATGCTCGCTTGAAAGGGGTGTTGCCAGAAAATATGTTTTGCCGTGCGGCGTTTATTGATATTAAGGTCAATAATAAAAGTGTGGAAGTTTGGAATGGTGGATTGCCCGATTTACTTTTCTTTCCTCAAGGTGCTGACACGCCCACTCGCTTGTCTTCGAAGAACTTACCTTTGGGGGTTTTGTCTGAAGAAGCGTTTGTTTGTCATATTGACCCTATGTCGTTCACGCCAGGGGATCATTTGATGGCGTTTTCTGATGGTGTGACGGATTCCATCGATCTGGCAGGTAATGCTTTTTCGGATAAGGTGTTAGCACCGCTCTATCAAGGCTCTGTGCGAGCAGAGGCATCAGTAGATTGGCTGGTTGACCAGTTGAAACAAGAATCCATTCTGGAGAACCCTAGGGATGACATCTCTTGTCTAAGTGTTCGTCTTGATACAAATATTGGTATTGATTCGTCGCGCTCCTCCGTCTCAAAAGGTCATGATGAAGCGCCTGCCGATTTCTCATTTGAGTATGTTCTTAATGCCGAGTCCCTCCGCAATACGGACCCCTTACCTTATGTGTTACAAATACTGACCACTGTGCCAGGGCTTAGCCGTTTTTCCAGTCAAATATTTATGATTCTTTCAGAGCTGTATTCTAATGCGATTGAACACGGTGTATTAGAGTTGCAGTCGGAGATTAAACAGTCTGCAGAAGGCTTTTCTTTGTATTACGATGAGCGCGAACGCCGCTTATCTAACTTAAAGGAAGGTTATGTGAAAATCTCAGTGAAGGTTACCTCAAATCAAGATAATCGTTTTTTGGTTCTGTATGTTGAAGACAGCGGGGCGGGGTTTGATGTAAATAAAATAGACTTTGACTTATCAGACAGCAGTTTACTGTATAACCGAGGTCTTGCATTGCTCTACCAACTCTGCTCAAAATTGACCTTTTCAAAAGGTGGTCGTGCTGTAACAGCCCAGTATAATTGGCAGGTGGGGACGCAATAATCGAGTTGGCGCTTATATTGCATTGAGCCTCCTATTATTGGGGGATTTTATGCGCACAGATTCAAATACCGTTTTACCGTTATCGACAGAGTCTTCTGCTAAGTCGTCTTCACTTTTGAAGGTGGCTTCTGGTAAGGGAGCGGATTTCCATCAACGCTTTCAGGAAGCGCAATCTTCTCCCATTGTTCAGCGCTCTGCTTCAAGCAGCGATGCCCTAGTTGCAGAAGAAGCGACCAGCGCTTTGACTGCTGAACCCCCATTAGAAAAAAAACTGCTGCCTGAACAGGAGGCTACACCTTCCCCTCTTCTTTCTTCAGAAAATAGTCGCTCGATCTCTCCTTCAGAGGTGTCAACGGTAGCCCCCATATCTACTGAGAAAGTATTGGAATCAGACGTTGTGGTGTCTTTGGTTTCAAAGGAGAAAAGTGAATTAGGAGATCAGCCTGATCCCAGTATTAAGAGCGATGATCTAAAGTCAGTTCTAACGACCTTGAGTGTTGACAGTGATGATACTGTAGAGGGAGGTGAGCAGGTAAACTTTGTAGGAAAGAGCGGCAATGTTTTGCAATTAGAAGGTGAACAATCGCCTGCCAACAAAGAAGGTTTACCTTCCCCAAAGCAACCTCTTGTTGGTGTAACCGGTCTTGCTTCAGTTCGTCAGGCTAACAGTCAGTCAATCGATACAGCGGAATCGGTAAGGCTTTCATCGGCATCGGCATCGGCATCGGCATCAGCAGCCGTTATGACTTCCATGGATGAAACGCCTGTTGTTGGTGTAACAACAGAGGTGCAACAAGAAGAGACGGTGGGTATCGTCTCGCTGTCCTCTGCTGATGGCTCAAATGAGCCGACTTTGTCTGCGGTGCAGCCTCGTGAAACTTTTGTGAGTGAAGAGAAGGTTCAGGCCGACTCTCTTCCTAAGAGAGGAGAGGCGAGTGCTTCGACTTTGGC
The DNA here is from genome assembly GCF_020532605.1 of Marinomonas algarum. Lineage (GTDB taxonomy): Bacteria > Pseudomonadota > Gammaproteobacteria > Pseudomonadales > Marinomonadaceae > Marinomonas > Marinomonas algarum. Next base: position 46,500 of record NZ_JAJATW010000011.1, read on the forward strand.
TGCTCTATCTGGGTTAATGAAAGTAGAAAAAACGCCTCAGCCAGCCATTCTGCCTGACGCTGTGGAAGAGGATGGCAAAATTGATCTTGCGCCTGCAGAAGATCCGAGTGAATTGTCTTGGGTTTTGTCCCAGATGGGAGCCGGAGCAGCCTCTGTTAAAGCCAGTATGAATAATCAAGAGGGGGTTGTTGACTCTAATAAAGTACAAGAAAAGTCGACCGTCGTACCCAGTATGATGACGGGCACGACATTGGTTGGTGGGCAAAAAGAGCCATTAGGTAATGTTGACGGCTTTGGGGTAGAGGGCGATGCCACTCTTGAGACGGGAGATGATGTTGCTCCAGAAGACAGTTTACTTACTAATGAACCGATAGAGCTTCGCAAGAAAGAACAAGACGCCTTGATTGGTCGGATGGCCGCACAGATTGAAGGTGCAGCAGGTGAAAAGGGTCGTCTAGACAGTCATGATATAGGAGGACTAAACAGTTCTCTGCAAAATGCAGCCAATCGTTCTACAGCAGGCGGTCTAGGTATCAATGCGGGCGCGACGGCTTCTCAGGCGAATAATTTAGCGATGAACGTGCCCCCAAATCATCCAAATTGGGCCAGTGAGATGTCGCAAAAGGTAGCTTGGGTCGCTCGTGATGGTGGTCATACCGCGCACATACGTTTGGATCCACCTGAACTTGGCAGTTTAACGGTAAAAATATCGGTAGACAGTGACACCAACACACAAGTCAGCTTCGTTGCCGCAACACCGCAAGCAAGAGATCTATTGGAAGGACAAATGGCGCGACTGCGTGACATGCTAGCGCAGCAAGGCATGGATTTGAGTCGAGCGGATGTGGATGTGTCACAACAAGATAGCGCCAATGCTCAGTACCAAGGCGAGGGTGGAAGCCAAGGTCGTAAAGGCGATGGTGCTATTGGCAATGAAGAAGAGGTCGATGATTTATTATTGACCAATAATACTTATGTTTCTGCCAGTGGAGTGGATTACTACGCGTAAACTAACGAGAAATTGATGGTGCTCTGTTGGATTCTTTGTAGAATAGGGTAAATTTATTGAAGCATAAGGCACCCTGGTGCCTGAACAAATATCCGTGTTTACCTAAAGGTTTGAAAGATGGCAGATGACGAATTAAATGTGGGCGAAGAGGAAAGTAAATCAGGCGGAAAGAAAAAGCTGATTTTGATTGTTGCGTTGGTCCTTGTATTGGTGGGTGGTGGCGCAGCCGCTTATTTTTTATTTTTAAGTGGCCCAAGTGATGCAGAGTCTCCAGAGTCTGATGAAGCGGCTTTGGTGAATGAGCCTTCTATTTATTTGTCCCTTGATCCCGTATTTATTGTGGATTTCTTAGTGGATGGTCGTCAACGTTACGTGCAGTTAAATATGACGGTCATGTCAAAAAATGCCCAACAAGTGGATGCGGTTAAGTTACATATGCCTCTTATTCGTAACAGTTTAGTGTTGCTTTTTTCCAGTCAATCTTTCGCTGAGTTGAAAACCGCGGAAGGCCGAGTCGCATTAAAACAGGCGTCTCTGGAGGCGATTAACAGCATCTTAGAGCAAGAAACCGGTCAGCAAGGTATAGATAACGTGCTGTTTACCAATTTTGTGATGCAGTAAGCGTATGTCGGCTCAAGATCTTTTATCCCAAGATGAAATTGATGCGCTGTTACACGGTGCCGATGAGAAGCCGGCTGAGGAAGAGAATCAAGATCCCAATGGCATTGCTTCTTATGACATCACCAGTCAAGAGCGTATTGTCCGTGGGAGAATGCCTACCTTAGAGATGATAAACGAACGTTTTGCGCGATATACCCGCATCAGTTTGTTTAATATGCTCCGTCGTACCGCCGATGTCTCATCAGGTGGTTTGCAAGTGATGAAGTTTGGTGAGTACGTTCACACCTTATACGTCCCGACCAGTCTTAACTTGGTTAAGTTTAGACCCTTGCGAAGTACGGCTTTATTTATTCTTGATGCGAAGCTGGTTTTTAAATTGGTGGATAACTTCTTTGGTGGAGACGGTCGCCATGCAAAAATTGAAGGGCGTGAGTTTACACCGACAGAGATACGCATTGTTCAGTTGATGCTTGAGCAGGTCTTCGTGGATTTAACGGAAGCTTGGGCACCAGTCTTAAAGCTCGAATTGGAATACCTTAGTTCAGAAGTAAACCCTGCCATGGCAAACATTGTCAGCCCAAGCGAAGTTGTGGTGGTGTCCACTTTTCACATTGAATTAGACGGTGGCGGTGGTGAGTTGCATATTACTTTGCCTTACTCAATGATAGAGCCGGTGCGTGAGCTACTTGATGCCGGTGTGCAAAGTGATGTCGATGAAAAAGATGATCGTTGGGGGCGTTCTCTCCAGCAGGACGTTAAGGACATCGACGTACAATTGTCCGTTAACGTGGCGAACAAAAAAGTGTCGTTAGGCGATGTGCTAAAATTTAAAGCTGGGGACATTATTCCGATTGAAATGCCGGAATTTGTGACGGTCAGAGCCAATGGCGTGCCTACTTTTAAAGGTAAGTTAGGTGTCAGTAATGAGCGTTACTCTGTGCAAATGAAAGAAAACTTTAAAACGAAGGTGAACAAGTAACATGGCGGAAGAGCAAAATCCAGATCAAGAAGGGATGGATGAAGGGTTAGCAGACGAGTGGGCTGCAGCCATGTCCGAAGCGGGGGAAACGACGGAAAGCGAAGGCATTGAAGACGAATGGGCTGCGGCCATGTCTGAGCAAAAAGTGGAGCCGGTTAAGCTTGAAACTCTGTCAGATCCTTCTGTCCCTAAAGGTGGTGTTGGATCAGATCTCGATCTGATTATGGACATTCCTGTTGTATTGTCGATGGAGCTCGGTAACACCGAGATTGCTATCCGTAATCTGATGCAATTGACACAGGGTTCTGTGGTGGAACTGGACCGTTTCGCAGGTGAGCCACTGGATGTTTTGGTGAACGGCACCTTGATTGCGCACGGTGAGGTGGTGGTGGTGAACGATAAATATGGTATCCGTTTAACCGACGTAGTAAGCCCTAGTGAGCGTATTAGACGACTTAAGTAGCTGCTGTTGAATATTTCCACTTGTGTTCGGTTTACTGTTGCTTTTTTTTGGGGGCTCTTTGCTTTATTAAACGCAACAGAGGGGTTTACTGCGACGGCAGAAGACCTATCTGTCACTTCTTCGTTATGGAAAGTAACGGCGTCTTTAGTCTTTGTTATTGCCTTTATCCCCGCTTGTTTATGGCTGGTGAAACGCTTTCAACTCACGCAAATGCGTTTAGGTCAATCCGCTATTAAAGTGGTTCAAGTGCAATCTTTGGGAGCCAAAGAGAAGATCATGTTGGTAGAGGTGGAGGGCGAACGCTTATTGATTGGCGTGACGGCCAATGGGATCACGCATATAAAAGACTTGCCCAAGCATCCCTCTACCTTTGCTAAAGAGTTGGACGATGCCACACCCGCACGTGCTGACGGCGAGGGTGAAGAGTGATCCGATATATTCTCGTTTTACTGCTAATGGTACCTGCCTCAGTATGGGCTGAAGTGGGTTTGCCGGCGGTAAAAGTCATAACAAACCCAGACGGCAGTCAGGATTACAGTGTTTCGCTGCAGATCCTCTTTATAATGACGGCGTTAACGCTGTTGCCTGCGGCTTTAATGATGATGACGGCGTTTACGCGAATCATTGTAGTATTGGCTATTTTACGGCAAGCTATTGGTTTGCAGCAGACGCCTTCAAATCAAATTATGATCGGGATGGCCTTATTCCTGACGTTATTTATTATGACACCGACGTTAAATAGTGTGAATGAAGTGGCTTTACAGCCCTATTTAAACGAAGAAATGACGTCGGTACAGGCAGTAGAAGCGGCTTCTGTGCCAATAAAAGACTTTATGTTGGCACAGACTCGTGAAGATGATGTGGCACTTTTTGTGAAGTTGGCTGGTCGAGAAGGAACGATTGAATCCATGGAGGCATTGCCGTTTACCATTCTTATGCCTGCGTTTGTGACCAGTGAATTGAAAACAGCCTTTCAAATTGGTTTTATGATTTTTATTCCCTTTTTGATTGTGGATATGGTGGTGGCAAGTGTATTGATGGCGATGGGTATGATGATGTTGTCCCCTGTGATCATTTCGTTGCCTTTTAAAATCATGTTGTTTGTTATGGTGGATGGTTGGTCGATGATTATGGCCACACTCGCAGCCAGTTTCGGGATTTAGCCATGAATCCTCAGGTAGTGCTTGATTTGTATGGACAAGGCTTTTATTTGATCGTACTGATTGTTGGGGTTGTGATGGTGCCTAGTTTGATTGTCGGTCTGATTGTTAGTGTGTTTCAGGCCGCCACTCAAATTAACGAACAAACACTGTCTTTTTTACCTAGATTAATAGTGACCATTTTAGTGATTATGCAGTTAGGGCCATGGATTTTGACCAAGCTAATGGATTTCACCACCAACTTATTTATTGATATACCTATGATAATAGGCTGATGTTAGAACTTTATCCTGATCAGCTTCTAAATCTTACCATCAGTTTTCTTTTGCCTTTTTTCCGTATTGGTGCCTTTATCATGGCACTGCCTTTGTTTGGTAGTCAGCTTGTTAGTGTCCGTGTGCGTGCTGCTTTTGCATTTGTGATCGCTATTATCGTGACTCCCATTATTAATGTGCCGAGTTATGATCCTATTTCCCCTGCCTATGTGGTGTTAATTGCTGAGCAGCTCATTATTGGTTTTGTATTGGGCTTTGTGATTACCGTGTTGTTTCAGTTGTTTTCTCTCGCTGGGCAATTAGCTGCGATGAAAGCCGGTTTGGGTTTTGCGATGTCGAATGACCCCGCGAATGGCATTTCAGTGGCGACCATGGGGCAATATTATCTATCGATGGTGGCGTTGGCTTTTTTAGGAACCAACGGCCATTTGGTGGTCATAGAGTATTTAGTTGAGAGTTTTAATTATTGGCCAATTGGCAGTGGGTTCAACAGCGAGCGTTACTGGCAGGTTGTTTTACTGGGTGGTTGGATGTTTGAAAAGGCCTTGTTGATCGTCTTGCCTTTGGCTATTGCGGTGTTGGTAATCAACTTGTCTTTTGGTGTTGTTGCTAAGGCGTCGCCACAATTGAATGTGTTTGCACTGGGGTTTCCGGTCATAATGCTGTTTTCTTTGTTTTTCTTTTGGGTGATGCTGGAAGATTTTCTTGATATATACAGATTGTTCTTCGAGGAAGTTTTAGATTGGATGAACACAACGTGGGGGATTCGTCTAGATGGCTGAAAATGAAGACGGTAGTGAAAAAACCGAAAGCGCCAGTAGTAAGAAGCTCGAAGATGCGCGAAATAAAGGCAACCTACCTAGGTCAAAAGATTTAAGTTCGGCGTTGCTTCTGGTTGTGGCGGCGGTGACCATTTACGGTACCGGCACCTTGCTGGTACGAGACCTTTCTTTATTGTTCAATTTTAACTTTCTCATCGAAAGGGCGGATCTTTTTGATTTTAGCCGTATGGTTTTCCACCTTTATGAATCTGTGGTTGCCATGATGGATTCTATGATTCTCATGATGTCGATATTGGCCGTGGCTGGTATTGTCGGCAGTATTGCCTTGGGTGGATTAAACTTTTCATGGGAGCCACTCACGCCAAAGCTCAGTAAAATGAATCCGATTGCAGGGTTGAAACGGATGTTTTCTGTTCAATCTTTGGTGGAATTGCTGAAATCCATTGCGAAAGTCAGCTTGGTCGGTCTTATTGCCGTCTTGGTATTGAATTATTTTTTACCTGAAACATTAGGGCTCACATTTCAAAGTATCCAGCTCGCCATTGCTCATGGCATAGACATTATCATTTGGTCATTTGTGTTTGTTACTTTGGCGTTGGTGCTGATTGCAGCAATTGATGTACCTTTTCAGGTTTGGTCACACAAAGAAAAGCTGAAAATGACCAAGCAAGAAGTAAAAGACGAGTTCAAGCAGCAAGAAGGTGACCCTTTGGTGAGAGGGCGTATTCGACAGATGCAACGTCAGGCTGCAATGAATAGAATGATGTCTGATGTACCAGACGCGGATGTGATCATCACCAACCCAACACACTTCTCAGTCGCGTTAAAATACGATCAAACAGGTGGCGGCAGTGCGCCGATTTTGTTGGCGAAAGGGGGGGATGTGATTGCATTGAAAATTCGTGAAGTGGGCAATCACTATGATGTGCCTGTGATACAATCGCCTGCTTTAGCGCGGGCTGTTTACCATCATACCGAAATCGGTGATGAGATTCCTGAAGGTCTGTTTAAGGTAGTAGCACAGTTGCTGGCTTATGTGTATCAGTTAAGAAATGCTCGGACCGGCGCACCTCGACCAGAAGGTATGCCAAATCTTGATGTGCCCGATGAGTTCCAATGGGATGGTAGTTAATTCATGGTAATAAGTGGTTTTTGTCCGTTGTTTCCGTTGTTTACGTTGTTAAGGGTGTCGTGTGAACTTTGATCGCGGTCGCCTTGTAGGGCAAGCACGAGGTATTTTTAGTGGGAATCTAGGTATTCCTATCCTGTTGTTGTCGCTGCTCGCGATGATGATCTTGCCCATACCTGCTTTTCTACTGGATGTTCTGTTCACGTTTAATATTGCCCTGGCCATTGTGGTGTTGCTGGTGGCTATTTATTCCATGCGACCATTGGACTTTGCTGTTTTTCCAACGGTTTTGTTGGTGTCAACACTGATGCGGCTGGCGCTGAATGTGGCGTCAACGCGAGTGGTGTTGCTGAATGGTCATGAGGGTGGTGACGCGGCAGGAAAGGTTATTCAAGCGTTTGGTGAAGTGGTTATCGGCGGCAACTATGTTGTGGGTTTTGTGGTATTCGCCATTCTAATGATCATCAACTTCGCGGTTGTAACAAAAGGTGCTGGTCGTATCTCTGAAGTGAGTGCTCGATTTACTTTGGACGCCATGCCTGGTAAACAAATGGCGATCGATGCGGATTTAAACGCCGGAATGATCGACGCAGACCAAGCGAAGATACGTCGTACCGAAATTGCCTCCGAAGCGGAATTTTATGGTTCCATGGATGGTGCGTCCAAGTTTGTAAAAGGTGATGCGATTGCGGGTCTGCTTATTTTAGGGATCAACATCATTGGTGGCCTAGCAATAGGCATGGCACAGCATGATTTAACCTTCACCGAAGCGATTGAGCGTTATTCCTTGTTAACCATTGGTGATGGCCTCGTTGCGCAATTGCCGTCTTTGATGCTTTCCACCGCTGCTGCGATTATGGTGACACGCGTTAATGAAACAGGAGACATGGGCTCGCAAGTTGTGCGTCAGATGTTTGGTTCTTCCAAAGCGCTGTACGTTGCCGCTGCCGTGATGACCATCATGGGGATTGTGCCTGGCATGCCCCACTTTTCCTTTTTATCATTAGCGCTTGTAATCGGTGGCCTAGCGTACTTTTTAGAGTATCAGAAAAAACAAAAGCCGAAACAAACCGCAGCAGAGAAAACCAAAGCCGCCGCAGAAGGCAATGTACCCGCAGAAGCCAAAGATTTAAGTTGGGATGATGTGGCCCCCGTCGATATGCTTGGCCTAGAAGTGGGTTATCGTCTGATTCCTTTGGTGGATAAAACGCAAGGTGGAGAGCTGCTGGCGCGAATTAAAGGAGTACGTCGTAAGTTGTCCCAAGATTTGGGTTTTTTAGTGCCGAGTGTCCATATCCGTGACAATCTTGACTTAATGCCAAATGCCTATCGGGTTACGCTTATGGGAGTCAGTTTAGCGGAGGCCGAGGTCCACCCTGATAAAGACCTTGCTATCGATCCTGGTCAAGTATTTGGCACCATCGATGGTATTGCCGGCAAAGACCCTTCATTTGGTCTTGACGCCGTTTGGATTGACCCTAAAAAACGCGATCAAGCGCAGACATTTGGCTACACGGTCGTTGATGTCAGTACTGTCGTTGCTACGCACATTAACCAAATTATGCACAAACATGCATATGAACTCATTGGTCACGATGAAGTTCAACAGTTATTAAGTTTGTTAAAACAATATAACCCTAAATTGGCGGAAGAGCTGGTGCCAAACACAGTGCCATTAAGTGTGCTGTTGAAAGTGCTGCAAAACCTATTGATTGAAGGTGTACCATTACGTGATATGCGTACTATTGCCGAGGCGATTATGGGCGTTCAACCAAAATCACAAGACCCAATGATATTGACCGCGGCAGTGCGAACATCGCTTTCTCGCCTGATTATCCAAACATTAGCAGATGGGGTAGAAGAGATACCTGTTTTAACATTAGAGCCACAGCTTGAAAAAATGCTGATGCAGACAGTGCAACAAAGTCAGCAATCGGGTATAAAAAATGAAGAAGCTTTGATTTTAGAGCCGCAAATGGCTGAACAATTACAGACGTCTTTGCGTCAAGCGGCAGAGCAGCAGGAAGCGATGGGGAATACTCCCATTTTAATTGTTTCGGCGCCTATTCGTCCTATGTTGGCGCGTTTTATGCGTTATGGCATGGTGAGTATGTCTGTTTTGTCCTATCAGGAAGTGCCTGACCATAAAAAAATCACCGTTGTCGGTGTTATAGGTCAATAAACCTTACCGTTAGGGTCGATAGAATGCGGCTATATTTATGCAAACCTTTCGGGTAAGCTATGGATTTGTAAGAAAAATACACGGGAAGGGTAAGTTTATTCATGCAAATTAGGCGGTTTCGAGCACCTGACATGCGCCAAGCGATCCGTAAAGTTCGTGACGCTGTGGGCCCAGATGCGGTCATTTTGTCGAACCAACGACTGCCTACTGGTGAGATAGAAATCGTTGCCGCTTTGGATTATGACGGTTCTTTACCCTCTAGCATGACGGCAAAGCCCGCACCGGCTAAGCCTAAAGAAACTTATAACGACCCCAGTGCAGATTATTTAGAACGCATTGAGAGAGCTAAGCAACAAGTCGCGCCGGAACAGTCCTCAGTATCTGAGCCGGAAAGGACTGAAAGGCCGTTGTTTAAAGAAGACCCACCAAGAGCAAAAAGACCCTTGGATGAGCCTTTCGAGATGCCTCCTTTGTCGGAAGACAAAAGTGACCCAGCTTTAGAAGAAGCGCTGTCAGTACGAAAAGATGACAGTGCTAAGCAACTTCATGATATGGAACTTGAGCTTAAAAGTGTCAAGGCTATGCTGGAAGAGCGTAAAAAGGCAGAGTCAAAAAATACCGTAAAAGAAAGTACGGTAGAGATAAAGATACGCGATAAGCTAAAATCATTAGGACTGTCTAGCTTTGTGGTTTCAAGATTAATTGACGACATTGACTTAAAAGGTCGTGAAGATGATTGGAATCGACTATTGGCACACTTAGCCGATTATATCCCCGTGCGGTCAAGCTCATCTGAATTGAAAGGTTGTTTAGCCTTTATGGGGCCAACTGGGGTTGGGAAAACCACGACGATCGGTAAAATTGCGGCCCAATACGTATTAAAACACGGCGCGAGTGGCGTGGTGTTGATTACAACGGATACCTATCGAATCGCGGCTCATGAGCAGTTAAGAGCCTTTGGGCGTATTTTAAATGTGCCAGTTGAAGTTGTGAATGAGTACTCAGATTTAAACGAAGTGCTGGCGAAATACGCTCACTATTCGTTAGTTTTAGTTGATACAGCGGGTATGAATCCAAGAGATTCAAACCTTGAAAGACAGCTATTAATGATGAAAAGAGCCCGAGCAAGCCTCAAAAAGTTATTGGTTTTACCTTGTACGAGTCAAAGGCAAGTGTTGAAAACCGTCGTTGATGTTTACTCTCAAGTTCAACTTGATGGCTGTGTGTTGAGTAAACTCGATGAATCGGCCTCTTTAGGTGAAGCGATTAGCGTGGTTATCGAAGAGGGTTTGCCTGTAGTATATATTGCTGATGGGCAGCGCATACCTGATGATATTGAACCAGCGCGAGCACACAATCTGATTAGTAGAGCTGTGTATACCGCTGATCATTATAGTCAACTTTATGGGTCTTTAAAGTATGGCAATTAGCAAAAAAATGTGATTACTGAAAGCGTTGTACTGAACTATGTAGTACAGTTAGACAGCGCCACTAATTCGAATGGCAAGGGTTGCTTAGACTATTTTATGCTGACCAAAACTGGATATAACACATACTCAAAAAAAGCAACGCTGTCAGTGGATGCTATTGTCGAGCAATATGGCTTCTTGGTAAAAAAGATTGCTTACCACCTATTGGCTCGTTTACCAGACAGTGTTGAAGTAGACGATTTGATTCAAGCAGGCATGATGGGGTTGATAGAGGCGTATAAACGCTTTGAGTCCTCCAAGGGGGCCAGCTTTGAGACCTATGCCGGTATACGTATTCGTGGTTCCATTATGGACGAAGTGCGTAAAACGGATTGGGCGCCACGCTCGGTTCGACGTAACGGTAGAGCGGTCGCCAACTCGATTAAAGAGTTAGAGGCAACGTTAGGTCGTGAAGTGACGGATATGGAAGTAGCCGATCATATGGGGATAAGCATGACTGAATATCATGAAATGCTTCATTCGTCCATGTCGACTCAGTTGTTTAGTTATGAAGAGATGTTGGACTCAGATGCTAACAACTTAGATAGCGTTCAATCTGAAATGGAAAGTACACCTTATTCACAAGTGGAAGAAAGTGGATTCCAGGATCAGCTGGCCGCAGAAATTGAGAATTTACCTGAGAGAGAAAAGTTGGTTTTGTCTCTTTATTATAATGAAGAGCTTAACTTAAAAGAAATTGGTGCTGTATTAGGCGTCAGTGAATCAAGAGTCAGTCAAATCCATAGCCAAGCGGCTATGCGGTTGCGTGCTCGACTAACTGATTGGCGAGATTAATTATGAGTTGTGGAATTTTACCTTTAGGGTGTGGAGGTTGCGTTGGATAAAAACATGAAGATCCTAATTGTTGATGACTTCTCGACAATGAGACGAATCATTAAAAATTTGCTGCGGGATTTAGGGTTTACCAATACAGTCGAAGCAGACGATGGAACAACAGCGTTGCCCATTCTTAAAGGGGGAACAATTGACTTCTTGGTAACAGATTGGAATATGCCGGGTATGACGGGTATTGAATTGCTTCGTGCTGTTCGTGCTGATGAAAAACTGAAGAGCGTTCCTGTTCTCATGGTGACGGCAGAGGCAAAGCGTGATCAGATCATTGCTGCAGCTCAGGCCGGAGTGAATGGGTATGTAGTGAAACCCTTTACAGCTGTTGCGCTCAAAGAGAAGATCGAGAAAATATTTGAACGAATAGACGCTGCAAAATAGGGATTTCACATGTCAAACAAACTGGAGTCTGGGCTAGTGGATTTTGAGAAACTAGTAAAAGATGGCGCTGTGGAGCTTTTAAGTTGCATCGAAGTCGGTGATTTCAGTGCGGCGATTAAGAAAATACAAGAGCTAAGCGAGGCGCGTCATAATAGTTTTTATAACGAAGTTGGTTGTTTAACTCGCAGTTTACATGATGCTATCCGTGACTTTCAGGTTGGCTCTGTGGATCTGGTTGTTAATGACAGTGAGAAAGAGAAAACCAACAAAATCACCGACGCATCGGATCGATTAGATTACGTTATTGAAATGACCAGTGCGGCTGCGAATAAAACCATGGATATGGTTGATACCAGCGTGCCTGTGGCCAGTGAATTGCAAAGTCAAGCAAGAGACTTGCGCAAAGATTGGGCTCGACTGATCAAGCGTGATCTAAGCCCACAAGAGTTTCGAGATTTATACAAGCGTATTGATGCATTCTTGTCTTACGCTGATGAAAGTGCAACGACGTTGCATTCAAACCTCAACACCATTCTTTTAGAGCAGGGTTACCAAGACTTAACCGGTCAGGTCATTGCTCGAGTGAATGATTTAATTCGAGATGTGGAAGAAAAACTTGTGCATCTTGTCGCTGTTGCTGGACGCGTTGATAGTATCTCAGGCATCGAACACGCTGAGGATGAGTCTGAGCACGATGACACTCGTGGACATGGCCCCGCTATTAATAAACAAAAAACACCTGAAGTACTGAATAGTCAAGACGAAGTAGACGACTTGCTATCAAGTCTTGGTTTCTAGAAGGAGCTGAGGATGAGTTTCGAGGTCGATGAAGAGATTCTACAAGATTTTTTGGTAGAGGCTGGGGAAATCCTAGAGCAACTCTCTGAACAGTTAGTAGACTTAGAGCAAAACCCTGATGATAAGCCTTTGCTTAATGCCATTTTCCGTGGTTTTCATACAGTCAAAGGGGGTGCTGGTTTCTTACAGCTAACCGCTTTGGTTAACTGTTGTCATTATGCAGAGAGTGTTTTTGATATTCTAAGAAACGGTCAACGTCAAATTGATTCTGACCTGATGGACATCGTTTTGCAGGCACTGGATGCCGTCAATGAGATGTTTGATGTGGTCAGAGCGGGTGGTGAGCCAGAAGAGGCTCCTCCTGAGTTAATTGATGCTCTAAAAGCGTACGCTGTTCCACCATCAGAAGATGAGTTGGCGGAAGACGATCAAGAAGAGGTTGATGAGGCCGCTTCTGATGAGGTCGAGCCTGAAGAACCATCGGTGACGGAAGAAAGTGACACGGCAGAGTCAACGGCCAATCAATCCGTGGATATTTCTGATGATGAATTTGAGTCGTTATTGAATGCATTGGGTGAAGACACAACAGCACCTCAAGACCCTAAAAAGTCTAATGCTGTGCCTGAAAATACAGAAAAAACCGATGATGAGATCACTGAAGATGAGTTTGATGCCTTACTGGATCAGCTCCACGGTGGCGGTGCGCCTGGCGTAGGCGGATCGGAAGGTAATACTGACGAGGGCAAGGCGAATTCTGACATTGACGCTTCGTCGGATGACATCACGGAAGAAGAATTTGAAGCTTTGCTTGATAAACTGCATGGCGAAAAGTCCGCTCCAGAAGGCAGCAAAGACAAAGCACCTGATACTGCTTCGTCGGCATCGGGTGAAGAGTCTGACCTTATTACAGAGGACGAATTTGAGTCCCTGTTAGACAGCCTGCACAGTCAAGAGAAAGAAAAGCAAGCGAAAGAAAAGTCGACCGAAAAACCAGCAGAAAAACCGAAAGAGACACCAAAGCCTAAGGCGAAACCAAAAGTAGCGCCTAAGCCAGAAAAAGCAAAAGCAGAGCCAGCTAAAGAAAAAGTGACTCACGCTCCTGTGACTCAAGAAGCGACTGTTCGAGTGGATACGAAGCGACTTGATGACATCATGAACATGGTGGGTGAACTTGTTTTAGTGCGAAACCGTTTGGTTCGCTTAGGTTTACAAAGTGATGATGAGTCGATGGGGAAAGCGGTTTCCAACTTAGATGTGGTAACCGGAGACCTGCAGAACGCTGTGATGAAGACGCGGATGCAGCCGATCAAGAAAGTCTTTGGTAAGTTCCCTCGTGTGGTTCGAGATTTGGCTCGGAACATGAAAAAAGAAGTCAATTTAGAGCTTCGAGGAGAGGAAACAGACTTAGATAAGAACTTGGTGGAGGCTTTGGCTGATCCTCTCGTTCACTTGGTTCGAAACTCAGTAGACCATGGTGTTGAGCCGCCTGATGTGCGTGAAGCAAAAGGGAAACCAAGAGTTGGTCACGTTATTCTTTCTGCAGAGCAAGAGGGTGATCACATTCTTTTGTCGATTGAAGATGATGGCGCAGGTATGGATCCGGCTTTCTTGCGTAAGAAAGCGGTTGAAAAGGGGCTGATGGATACCGATGCGGCAGAGCGTTTATCTGACGAAGAAGCGTTTAACCTGATCTTTGCTCCTGGGTTTTCCACAAAAGTAGAAGTAACCGATGTCTCTGGTCGTGGTGTGGGAATGGACGTTGTTAAAACGAAAATTTCTCAACTTAATGGCACGCTTCAGATTAAATCCGTTTTAGGTCAAGGTTCGCGCTTTATTATTAAAGTGCCACTGACGTTGGCAATTATGCCGACCTTAATGGTGACTCTGTCGGATCAAGCGTTTGCTTTCCCACTCGTCAGCGTGAATGAGATTTTCCATCTTAACCTGAAAAAGACCAATATCGTTGACGGTCAGCAAGTGGTGGTTATTCGCGGTAAAACATTACCGATTTTCCATCTGAAAAACTGGTTGATAAAGAATCGTCATGAGGATAACCAGCCATCAGAAGCGCATGTCGTTGTCATTCAAGTAGGTATGAGCGAAGTAGGTTTTGTGGTGGATCAACTGGTTGGTCAAGAAGAAGTCGTTATTAAGCCGCTTGGTAAGATGTTACAAGGAACAGCGGGCATGGCAGGGGCAACAATTACCGGTGATGGTCGTATTGCATTAATCCTTGACGTGCCTAGCATGCTGAAGTGTTACGCATCTAGGTAGCAAGTTTTTCGTTTAGGGGATGTAATATGCCTATTAAGGTGCTTGTTGTAGATGACTCGGGTTTCTTCAGGCGACGTTTGGTAGAAATATTCGAGTCTGATTCTCGTCTTATCGTAGTGGGTACAGCGAGTAACGGCCGTGAGGCTATTGATAAAGTGCAGTCGTTATCACCCGATGTGGTGACAATGGATTATGAAATGCCCATTTTAGATGGCATTGCGGCTGTTAGTAGCATCATGAAGAATAAGCCAACGCCTGTGTTGATGTTTTCTTCGTTGACGCATGAAGGGGCGAAAATCACCCTTGATGCATTAGAAGCGGGTGCGGTTGATTTTATGCCAAAGAATTTCGAGGATATCTCTCGAGATTCTGAGATGGTAAGACGTGCTTTGGTTGATCGTGTTTTGGTTGTTGCTAGAACACGCTTTTCTGGTAATCAAAGGTATGTAGAGCCACCTAGGCCTCGTGAAGCGCCTAAGCCTATCGTTACAGAGCGTGGTGTTATCATTCCTCGCTCTCGTAAACGGGTTAGCTTGGTTGCCATTGGGACTTCAACAGGGGGACCAATGGCGTTACAGGCGGTATTGACGAAATTACCAAAAAATTTTGCTGCTCCTTTAGTCTTGGTTCAACATATGCCTGCGGCGTTTACGGGGGCTTTTGCTGATCGTTTGAATAATATCTGTCAGATCACAGTGAAAGAAGCAAAAGATGGAGATCGCCTCCAAGCTGGGGTTGCCTTGTTAGCACCCGGCGGCAAGCAAATGATGATTGACCCTCGAAATGGGGGGTGTGTCAGAATTTTGGATGGAGATGAGCGGCTAAACTATAAACCTTCCGTGGATGTGACTTTTGGCTCCGCGTCTAAGTGTTACCCCGGAAAAGTCTTATCTGTAGTAATGACCGGCATGGGGGTAGATGGGCGAGATGGTGCTCGTATGCTTAAAAACTCAGGGTCAAGAGTGTGGATTCAAAGTGAAGAGTCATGTGTTATCTATGGTATGCCAATGGCCATCGAGAAAGCCAACCTTGCTGATGAAATCATACATTTAGATCATATCGGTGAGCGTATTGCACGTGAGGTTGTCTAGTGGATTTTGTGACTTTAGCCGGACTGATTATTGCTTTTAGTTCCGTATTTTTAGCGAACTGGCTAGGAGGAGGAGACGTTGTTCTGCTCCTCAACTTACCTTCAGCCATCATTGTTATTGTCGGCAGTATTGGTGCCACGTTAATTCAAAGTAATATTCAAGAGTCTCTGCGTGCCTTTGCGCTGGTTAAGTGGAGTCTTTTCCCTCCTGTCTATGACTTCAATTCCGCTCGTTCTTCCTTAAACAGTCTTGCTCATAAAGCCCGTAAGTTTTCTTTGTTAGCGTTAGAGTCGGACATCGAAGTGTTAGGGAATTCTTTTTCCAGTCGTGCATTGCAGATGGCCATTGATGGTGCTGAGGCCGATTCTCTTTCAGACCGTTTACACGATGATGCTGTTCGTCTTTATGATAGGCGAATGAAAAGTGTGTCGTTTTTAGAGTCTATTGGTGGTTATGCGCCAACGCTCGGGATCATGGGGTCCGTTTTAGGTTTGATCCAAGCCATGGCTAATTTAGACAGTCCAGAAGCATTGGGGCATGGTATTGCGGTTGCATTTGTATCCACTTTGTACGGCCAAGGTTTTGCAAATTTAGTCGTTTTTCCTATAGTTAAAAAGCTAACGGGCTACATAGAAAAAGAGCTGCTTTATCATCAATTATTGATCGATGGGATTTGCGGTATCGCTTTGGGCAAACACCCTTATCGATTAGAGCTTGAGCTGGATACCTATGAGTGATGCTCCCAAGCCACCAAGACGTCGAAGAGCGATTCCTAAAACATCGTCTTCTAACACTCAGGGGCGAGATCGATGGATACTGTCTTATGCTGATTTTATCACTTTGTTGTTTGCGTTTTTCGTTGCCTTATATTCATTATCTTTGCAAAGCAATGGCGATGAGCAGCGTTTAAAAGAAAGTTTGGATGGCGTGTTTGAAGCGGTACAAAAGTCAGTTAAGCCTATCAATATTGGTGAGCCGGTTGTAGGGGAACCAAAAGACATTGATGTGATCGAAACGAAGATCATTCCTGAGGCTATTCCATCAATAGAAGAAAGTCGTTCCTCAGTTATTTTCTCTTTGCTAGACCAAGTAGTAGAAAGTCAGTTTACAGGCTTGCGAGCCTTAGGTGAAATTGCTGTTTCTGAGTCCGCCGATTGGGTGAGCCTTGAATTGAACTCTGGTTTGCTGTTTGGTCAGGGAGAATATGAGTTAACGAACGAAGCGGTTGCGCTCTTAATGGTCGTCGCAAATGTATTGAAAAGGTACCCTTCGGTGATATTGGTGGAAGGAAATACGGATAACTTACCTGTGGTCTCGAGTCGTCTGGTGTCTAACTGGCATTTATCGAGTTTACGTTCGTCGTCGGTGGTTGACGAACTGGTCTACCGTGGCGTCAACCCAAAAATGATTGCGCCTATTGGTTTTTCGAGTGAACACCCTCAAGTGAGAAACAATAATGAGGATGGACGCCAGCAAAACCGTCGTGTGGTGTTGAGGATTAGTAAGCGTGACGCTGATAATGTTTACGATTACTTGTTCCAATAGCCTATTACTGTATATGATGGCACAAAATTCATAGGCAAAATAACAGCATAGAATCTCAGGGGAGTCAGAGTGCACATTTGGGCAGTGGCGAATCAAAAAGGTGGCGTAGGTAAAACGACAACAGTGGTGTCATTAGCTGGGTTGTTGGCAGACTCTGGCAAGCGGGTACTGATGATAGACCTTGACCCTCATGGTTCTTTGACCAGTTATTTTCGTTTTGATCCAGACTCTATCGAAAAAAGCAGTTATAACTTATTTCAGACCACAGGGAAAATCCCCGACTCTTTACCCGCTTCTTTAATATTAGAAACGGGGCATCCTAACTTGTCTTTATTGCCTTCTTCGACGGCACTGGCAACCCTGGAGCGCCATGCTCAGGCGCAAGGTGGAATGGGGTTGGTGGTTTCAAAGACATTGGCGATTCTATGGGATGATTACGATTACGTCTTAATTGATAGCCCTCCTGTATTAGGGGTGCTGATGATTAACGCGTTAGCCGCCTGTCAGCAACTTGTGATTCCCGTTCAAACAGAGTTTCTGGCGATTAAAGGTTTAGAGCGTATGGTTCGCACTTTAACCATGATTAATCGTGCGAGAAAGCGCCCCGTGCCTTATATCATTGTGCCGACTCTGTTTGATCGCCGTACTCAAGCGTCAAATAAAAGTTTGCGCAGTCTCAAAGATGCTTATGATGAGTTGGTTTGGCATTCAGTGATTCCGGTCGACACAAAGTTAAGGGATGCGAGTACAGCAGGTGTTGCTCCATCGGCTTTGGATCGTAATGCTAGAGGTATCAAAGCGTATGCTAGCCTGATGGAATCTTTGATGGCACCTGCGGCAGTAGATGGTTTATGAAAGAAGTAAAAAATAAAGAGGTGGATTTAACCAAACCTCAAGTCGCTTTGCAGCGTTATCTTGATGAATTGTTGCAAGAAGCGACTGCGGAGCCTCTACCAGATCAGCAACAAAATGCTTTGTCTATTGAGTCAAGCGAACAAGATACTGTTCAGCCAGAGCCAGAGCCAGAGCCAGAGCCAGAGCCAGAGCCAGAGCCAGAGCCAGAGCCAGAGCCAGAGCCAGAGCCAGAGCCAGAGCCAGAGCCAGAGCCAGAGCCAGAGCCAGAGCCAGAGCCAGAAAAGTTTCATCGAGTAGCAAAAACAGAGCCTCTACCTTGGGCAACAGGTCGCTTTGAGTGTTTACTGTTTTACGTGGGGGGCTTGAAAATGGCGGTTCCTCTTGTTGAGCTGGGGGGGATTTTTCAAAGTGGTGATGACAAATTGACAACGATTTTTGGTCAGCCTGATTGGTTTATGGGCGTGGCAAATGTCGGTGACTTTAATCTTAGAACAGTTGATACCGCACTTTGGGTGATGCCTAATCATTATAAGGGCAGCTTAAAGGAGCATTTTAAGTTTGTAATACAGCTTGATCGGTCTGATTGGTGTGTGGCTTGTGAACGTGTTGCAGAAGCCATTACGCTCGAGCCCTCGCAAGTCAAATGGCGCACTGATCGAAGTAAGCGGCCTTGGTTAGCAGGTACAGTGATAGACCATATGTGTGCCATACTTGATGTTCAAGGCTTTATTGAAATATTAGAAGACCCAAGTAATGGGTTTAAAAACACCTTTAAACAACGATGATAAGAGCCTCTTGGGGGAGTAACCATGTCAACCACAACCAGTCTTGCATTAAACAGTGCAAATCAAGCAGAAGATCCCATGTTGCAATGGGTGACGTTTCGTCTAGAAAATGAAATCTATGGCGTAAATGTTATGCAGGTTAAAGAAGTTCTGCGTTATACCGAGGTCGCGCCGGTTCCGGGTGCTCCGTCTTTTGTGTTGGGTATTATTCATCTACGTGGCACGGTTGTCACCGTTATCGACACTTGTCAGCGCTTTGATCTGCCCTCTGGTGAGATTACAGATTCAACCCGTATTATGATTTTAGAAGTAGACGGCCATGTTATTGGTATTCTGGTCGATGCGGTTTCAGAGGTTGTGTATCTGCGTCAATCGGAAATTGAACCGTCTCCTAACGTGGGTAACGATGATTCGTCTAAATTTATCCAAGGTGTCTGTCATAAAAATGATATTTTATTGATCCTTGTTGACCTAGATAAGCTTCTGTCAGAAACGGAGTGGTCTGAAGTCGCGTCAATGTAATTAAGACAAGAGAGCTCAATGGAATCCCAGTGGTTATTTAATTTTCTTTTGATATTGCAGTTTCTGATACTGATTGCCGTTGTTATTTGGGCGGTCAGACTATCGAGGCGCCTAACGCAAATGAAGCGCTATCATGCGGAAGTCGAGTCAAGCCAAAAGAAACACGTACAAGTGTTGGCATCAGGCTCTATAGGCATGGGGCGACGCCTAGTTGCGATCGAGAAAAAGCTTAACTTAGCGGTTGAAAAGCAGTCTGAGATTCTATCCAAGGAGGGGGGAGTGTCTTATAACCGTGCTATGGAGTTACTGGAAATGGGCGCGACGGTTGATGATTTGGTGTCTAAATGCGGCTTAATTCGAGCAGAGGCAGAGCTAATTAGCTTATTGAAACAAGAGTCTCGGCGCAACTCCGATTACCATTGATGGTTCTTAATGTTATGGGCAAAGGCAATAATTTCTGCCACGGCAAGGTATAACGCCTCAGGTATTTCTTCTCCCAACTCCAAAGTGCTGAGCATTTCAACAAGCTCTGGACTTTGGTGCAGTAACACATCATTTTCTTTTGCGACAGACACTATTTTTTCGGCTAGAAATCCACTGCCTTTGGCTGTGACTTTTGGTGCGCTACTGTAATCGTACTTTAAGGCAATGGCTTTTTGTTGCATTAGGTTCTCACATCGATTAACGAAGAAAGAGAAGGGGCTTTTTTGGCCTCTTCTGTTATTTTTGCCTGAAAGGCGTCGAGTCGATTCACTTCTATGTCTTGTTCTTCCAACTGCTTTTTGAGTGTCGGTAGTTGTTGTTGTAACCGCTGCACGGTGTCTGAGTTTTCAGCAGCGAAAAGTGCCCCAACCTGATTGTTTTGAATACTGGTTCGCGCATCAAAGCGTCCTGTTTCTTCAAAATCAAACTTTAGCTTTACCAGCCAGCGTCGGTCATGTTTGTCTTGCTCTTCTGTACTGGCATCTTGATCTATTTCCATTTGAATAAAATATACGTTCTGTTCTTCTGTTATGGGCAGTTCAATATGAAGTGGGTAGGTTGGAGACTGTGTCCCATTTACGTCGCTAAAATGTCGTAGTTGGTTTGTAGTAATACGTTCGACGGCACTGGCAATTTGTTCTGTTGCTATTTTGTTGGTTTGAGCAGCGACGTTACTCTCAAAGGTGTCTTTTAGACGTGTCAGGTTGAGCTTCAGGTCAGCGGGTAATTGTGTTTTATTGTCATTGGCGAGGATGGACTCAGAGAAAAGCCCACTGCTTTGAATCGCACTCTTCATGGCTTCTGGTGATTGAGTCAGGTTCGCTATATTAGGAAGATATTGTACCAATTGCTTCAATGCAGTTTGTGCCTGAGGAGACAAACTGCTCATGCTACCACTCAGTGTTTGCAGTTGCTTAACAAGTTGTGACATGTCTGTGAAGGATAGTTGTCTTGGTAAACTTTGTTTCAACGCGTCAAGTGAAATAGAGCTTGGCTTTCCTTCAAGTGCTGATGGTAAAACTTGCATCTTGTGATCACTGTCTACGAAGACACGAATAGAGTCCCCTTTCTTTAAAAGTGTTTGACTAATGATCGGAAAAGACGTTTGTCCATCGGTGACGGTTACAGTTTGTGTTCCCTGTGCTGAGGGCGGTGCAGTGGATGTCACCGTCAGGCTTACCACTCGTGACGCTAAGGGGAGGGGGCTCAACTGTGACGGTTTAGCATTGTGAATATCCACAGGCTTTCCCGTGTTGAGCAAACTAAAAGCACCTTGTGCGTTACTGGCATGCAAAAGTTGAGCGGGTTTACCTTGGAATTGAAGGGGTTCACTGTGGTGCAGTGTGGTCGTGTTTAGTCTGCTGATCTGACTGATTTCACTGCTTAGCTTGGCCACCAAGCCCGTTTGATTCAATGGTGAACTGGGTGTGGACTTCGCTGTGTTGTTGTTCAGGATAGGACTGTTTTTGGGAGGAGTGTTAGAGATCATATCTTTCGTCTCTCCAGAAGTCAGGCATTCGCCATTTAAGAAGAATTCTCATATAATATTCAATGTATTTTAAGTGATGCGATCAAAAAGCACAGCGTCACTGTTTGAGTGTTGATTTTATCGGCTGACACGGGGAAATCTTTTGCTTTTTTCTGCCTCTTTAGACGTATCAAACGTATGGATTGAACGATCAGACAGAGATTTATGTCGTGATTTGTCGTTTACGTTGCGTGCCGGTGAGGTGTTGCGTGTCTTGGGCGACAATGGTGCGGGAAAAAGTTCACTTTTAAAGGTCGTGGCTGGAGCGATGACGCCATTGGAAGGACGCATTATGTTTAATGGTCAGGATGTTACGTCTCATCGTGCTTTATTACAGCAATCTATGGTCTACATCGGTCATGGGGCAGGTCTTAAAAGTATGTTAACCATAGAAGAAAACCTCTTAAGTTATTGTCCTGCTACCTCACCCGAACAGATGCAGTCGGTATTAGACATACTGGATCTAGCAAATCATCAAGAAACTTATGTCAAAGCGTTATCTGCAGGACAGTCTCGTCGTGTTGCTCTGGCAAGGTTGTGGCTGAGTCAATGTCCTTTGTGGTTATTGGATGAGCCTTTTGCGTCATTGGATGTGTCTGGTGTGGCTGTCGTTGAGTCAAAAATTCAACAGCATATCAACGAAGGAGGCATGGTGCTTTTAACGACCCATCAAGCCTTGTCGTCTGTCGTGACACGCGATCTGGTGTTGTCTTAATGACGTACCTTACTTTTGGTAGGACACAATGCCGAGTGCTGTGGCGGCGCAAGCAAGACACCGTAAATGCATTATTGTTTTTTGTCATGGTGGTTGCGTTGTTTCCCCTAGGCATTAACCCGTCAGCGGCATTTTTAGCGCCAGCGGCGGGGGGGATTATTTGGTGTGCGGCGGTTTTGGCCATTTTAATGGCGATCGATGGCATTTTTAAAGAAGATTTTCGTGATGGCACGCTTGAACAATGGGTTGTCTGCGGCTTGTCCTTGCCTGTGCTGATGCTGATAAAAGTGGCAATTCATTGGTTTGCGGTGGTGTTTCCTTTGCTTCTGGTCATGCCTTTAGTCAGTGAAATGCTGATGTTGCCTAGCGGCAGCTTTTGGGTGTTGGTTGCTACTGTGTTAGCAGGAACACCCTGTTTATTTTTGTTGGGCGCAATAGGTGCGGCGCTGACGGTGTCGTTAAAGCAAGGTGCGACACTGGTTATTTTGGTGATACTGCCGTTTTATTTGCCCGTGATTATCTTTGCTACCTCTGCGATTGAGGCGTCGCAAGTAGGGTTGCCTTATATTGGCTTTGTGGCCATGTTATTGGCTGTGTCGTTACTGTCTTTGGTCGTTTCGCCGTTTATGACAGCGGTTGCAGTAAAAGCGAGTGTGAATTAAATGAGTTGGGCATGGTTTCATCGATTAGGTTCTCCAAAAAGCTTTTTTTTCTGGTCGAAGAGGTGGGCTCGACCTGCTTTTTTATCGGGGCTGATTATTCTCATCGTAGGTTTAGTATGGGGGCTGGCGTTTGCGCCACCTGATTACCAACAAGGCGATAGCTTTCGGATTATTTATATCCATGTTCCAGCCGCGATGCTGGCGCAAACTTGTTACTTTGCCTTGGGTGTGGCCGGTATTGTGTCCTTGGTGTGGCAAATGAAAATTGCCCCTATGTTTATTCGTGCCGTTGCCCCTATTGGCGCTGTTATGGCGTTTATTTCTCTAGTAACGGGGGCCATCTGGGGAAAAACGGCATGGGGAACCTGGTGGGTTTGGGATGCTAGGTTAACGTCTGTGTTGGTGCTGTTTTTTTTATACATGGGCATTATTGCGCTACAAAATGCCTTGGAGGAAACCGCGTTAGCAGACAAGGCCACGGCGGTCATTAGTGTAGTGGGGTTAATCAACTTACCCATTATTAAGTACTCGGTAGTGTGGTGGAATACTTTACATCAAGGGGCCACGTTTACCCTGACTGAAAAGCCTGCTATGCCGGTGGAAATGTGGCTGCCGCTTTTAATTGCCGTGATTGGTTTTTATTGCATGGTGATGGGATTGGCTTTATGGCGCATGCAAACCATTATTTTACTGCGCGAACATAGAACGCAATGGGTAAAACAAGAGGTGACGGATCATGGCGTTTGATACGGTGTCAGCGTTTCTACAAATGGGCAAACACGGCCTGTATGTTTGGTCTTCTTATGGTATCAGTGTTGTTGCTTTAGGGTGGTTGATTCATCATACCTTGGCGTCGCGTCGACGTGCTCAAATAAGGTTAAGTAAACGATTTAAGAGAGGTGTGTAGGTATGCATCCGCTTCGTAGGAAACGTTTAATCATTATTATAGCGATTTTATTAATACTGAGTTCTGCAGTAGGGCTGGTGATGTTTGCTTTGCAGCAAAATATTAATCTGTTTTTTTCGCCCACACAAATTGCCTCAGGTGAGGCGCCTCAACAAGCCACTATCCGAGCGGGTGGTGTGGTTGTTGAGGGCAGTGTGAAGCGTGATCCACAAACCCTGTATGTTTCATTCGATGTAACAGACTACCAGTACTCGATGACCATCGAATACTTAGGTATTTTGCCTGACTTATTTCGTGAGGGTCAGGGGATTGTGGCGCAAGGTTCAATGATGGCCAATGGCGTCTTTAAAGCAACGCAGGTATTGGCGAAACACGATGAAGAATACATGGCACCGGAAGTATCGGATGCATTAAAAAATGCGCAGAGTAAACGCGTTACGGTAACCGAATCGGCTCTTTCTTATTAGACTGAGCTTCTCATGGTGATTTTTTAAACTGGGTTGTTTATGTTTCCTGAATTAGGCCAATTTTCCCTCATACTGTCGCTATTCTTTGCTTTGTCCTTGGCTGTTCTTCCGTTGGTAGGGTATTGGAAGGGAAATCGTTTGTTGCTTGAAACAGCGAGGCCATTGACGCTTATTATGTCGATGTTGGTGTTGGTTGGCTTTATTAGTCTGTGTATTGCTTTTTTAAGTGATGACTTTTCTGTTTTGTATGTGGCGCAAAACTCGAATACTCAGTTGCCGATTTGGTACAAAGTTAGTGCGGTATGGGGCAGTCATGAGGGCTCTTTACTTTTTTGGGTATTGATCCTTTGCGGCTGGTGTTCAGCAGTGGCGCTGAAAATTCGCACATTACCGGCGGATGTCGGGCCGATTGTGTTGGCAGTACTCGGTATTGTGTGTGTGGGTTTTTTATCTTTTCTATTATTCACTTCTTCCCCGTTTGTGCGCATTTTGCCCGACGCTCCCCTTGATGGTGGCGATTTAAATCCATTGCTTCAAGATTTTGGCCTGATTGTGCATCCGCCGGTTTTGTATATGGGGTATGTTGGTTTTTCTGTGGCCTTTGCGTTTGCCGTAGCGGCCTTGATTACAGGAAACCTCAATGCCTCTTGGGCTCGTTGGGCTCGGCCTTGGACAGCGGCCTCTTGGGCGTTTTTGACTTTAGGTATCACACTAGGCAGTTGGTGGGCTTACTATGAGTTAGGTTGGGGGGGCTGGTGGTTTTGGGATCCGGTAGAAAATGCTTCTTTTATGCCGTGGTTGTCAGGAACTGCTTTATTGCACTCGTTGGCTGTGACAGAAAAACGGGGTGTGTTTAAAAGCTGGACTGTATTACTGGCTATATTCACCTTTAGTTTGTCTTTGCTTGGGGCGTTTCTTGTACGCTCTGGTGTTTTGACCTCGGTGCACTCTTTTGCTGCTGATCCGACCCGAGGCGTGTTTATTTTAGGGCTTTTGATTGTATTGATCGGTGGGAGTCTTCTGTTATACGCCATTCGTGCTGCGCAGGTGCGTTCGACCGTGTCTTTTGGTTTATCCGGACGCGAAGCTTGGCTGCTACTGAATAATATTTTACTCACAGTGCTCACACTCACTGTTTTACTGGGCACCTTATATCCCTTGCTGTTTGATGTTTTAGGGTTAGGAAAAATCTCTGTTGGCGCACCGTATTTTAATGCGGTCTTTTCTCCCATTGCGTTATTACTGATGGTGTTTATGGCGGTTGGGCCATTATCAAGGTGGCATCAGACCTCTGCTAATGCGCTGTTAGTGCCTTGTGTGATCGCCGTGCTGGTGTCAGTGAGTGTTTCTGCTGGGCTTGTTTACCTGCTGGGTTTTGGCGTAACAGCGTTTATAAGTTTGGCGGTAGCCATGTGGGTAGTTGTGCTGTCCTTTTATGATTGGTTTAGTAAAGTGTCTGCGGGGACAAAAGGTATTATTCCCAGAGCACGTCAATTGCCGCGTAATTATTATGGTATGTTGCTCGCGCACCTAGGTATGGTGGTTACCTTAGTTGGTATTGTGCTGGTAACTGTGAACAGTGAAGAGTCTATGTTGCGTTTATCCCCCGGGGATCAAGCGACTGTAGCAGGGTATGAATTTCGTTTTGATCGTGTTGAGCAGTTGAAAGGGCCAAATTACTTGTCCAGCAAGGGGCAGTTTACCGCCTACAAAGAGGGTAAGCAGGTGGCGGTTCTGTATCCTGAAAAACGCTTTTTTACCACACGCCAGCAAGTGATGACAGAAGCGGCTCTGGACGCCGGCTTTACTCGAGATTTGTATGTTTCTTTAGGTGAACGAGTGGATGAGCAGGCTTGGGGAGTACGTGTGTATGTTAAATCGTTTGTTCGCTGGATTTGGCTGGGGGGCTTGTTGATGATGGCCGGTGGCTTATTAGCCGCACTGGACAAACGTTATCGTAAACGGGCGAGGGCAATTTAAATGCGTAAGTTTTTCCTTTTTTTTCCTTTTGTCGCCTTTTCCATACTCAGTGTTGTTCTTTATGTTCAGATTGGTAAAGATGCGAACTACATGCCGTCCGCCTTGATCGGTCAAACCGTACCGGAATTTACGCTAGTATCGTTAACAGACGACGAATTAGTGTCAAACAAAGATTTACCTAATCAACCCTATTTGATTAATTTTTGGGGCACTTGGTGTGCAGCTTGCCATGTTGAGCATCCCTATCTAGTGCAGTTAGCGCGTTCAGGTGTGGTGATTGTGGGGGTTGATTATAAGGATAAAAAGTCACTGGCAGAGCAATGGCTAAACAAAAAAGGTGACCCCTATCGTTACGTTTTAATGGATGAGCTCGGGCATTTTGGTGTGGATATGGGCATAACCGGAGCGCCAGAAACCTTTGTTGTAGACAGCCAAGGCGTTGTCGTATATCGCCATCAAGGGGAAATTAATGCCCAAAATTGGCCAGTTATAGAGGGCTATTTGCAATGAAGAATGCCTTTCAATGTGTTGTCGCCCTAATGTTTTTCTGTGTTTTACCTGTGTCGGCTGAACAAGAGATGGATTTTCGTTCTGAATTGCACAAAACGCGTTTTCAAAGTTTGGTGATGGAGTTACGTTGTCCAAAGTGTCAAAATCAAAACTTGTCTGACTCTGAATCCAGTATTGCAATCGACCTGCGCGAGCAAATTTTCCAGATGATTGAGCAAGGTAAGACAGACCAAGAAGTTGTAGATTACATGGTGGCACGTTATGGCACTTTCGTTTTATATCGTCCGCAGCATTCATCGGCGACCTTTTTGCTCTGGTACGGTCCTTTCATTTTATTAGCATTGGGGCTAGTGGCGTTTATTGTTGTGGTTGTCTCTAATCGTAAACGAAAAGGGCAATCGTCATGATGATAATGTATTTGGCAATGATCGCTTTATTGATGTTGAGTGTAGTTTGGCTTTACTGGAGCCTTGCCGCTCGATCGGCTAAGAATACTGACGAAGACCGTTTCACTTTTGTGTCTGTCCGACAAAGAGAGATAGCAGAAGAAAAACAGGTAGGAAGATTGTCGGCAGAAGAGGCGGCACAGCTTTTAAAAGACACAAAAGAAGAGTCTCTCGCTGTTGCGAGTCATCAAAGTCGGCGCTTGATGACGGATACCCGTTTGGCTCGACAGGTTGTTTTGTTGGCTATTGTGGTGACAATATTAGGCAGTGTGACCCTATACCAATTCATGGGCTATTCGAGAGATGTGGCTTTTACAGAAGATTTGCAGAAGCAACGATTAACGCCTGACAAGATTACTCATTTTCTTCAGTATCGAAGCGAGCGCTATGGCAGAACAGAAGATTGGTACTATTTAGCGTCAGATTACATGAATACGGGACGTTATTCTGAGGCCGTTGTGACGTTCGAAAAAGCGTTGGAGGTTATGCCTGACAACACAGAAGGCCAAGCGAATCTGATGGCAGAATACGCTCAAGCGGTTTTTTACGCCAATGACAATCAAAGTTCTGACAAGATGCGTGATATCGTTGAAGCGGCATTGGCATTAGAACCCACACAAGTCACGGCACTGGACCTAAAAGGGGTGGCAGAGTTTGCCCGACAGAATTACTTAGGCGCTGTATTAGCTTGGCAGGAAGCCATTCGTTACAGTGTGCGCTCTGGTGAACGCCTTGCTTTACTGTCGGCCATCGGCAAGGCCAGGCAAAGAGGGTTTATTGATTACCAACAGGTTGCGCCCATTATCACCGATCAATTAGCGGTTAAAATAGAATGGGATACGGGCAAAGTGACTTGGCAAGCAGACGATGTATTGTTGGTTTATGCGTCAGTAAAAGACCAAGCTATGCCCGTGGCTATTCAACGAGTCACCCCGGAGGAGTTAGGGCAATTAATTTTACTAACAAACCTGGATTCCCTGATGCCAACGGCTACATTGGCGGAAATAGATAAGGTGGATGTGACGGTGAAGTTGGCTAGCCTTCATGACAATGATCTGACAAAAGGCCGCATTATTGGCAGAAAACAAGGTTTATCGGTCAATCAGCAAGAGATTTTCTCAATCAATGTGGCCTTGTAATTGAAACCTAAGGCACTTCGCTTGATAATACGGACAATACTAATTAACGTTATTCGGAATATGTAATGGAATTCAGCTTACGTGAGTGGCTCATCGTAATTGGCGTCGCCATCATTGTCGTCATCCTAGTAGATGGCTTTCGTCGATATAAAAAAGGGCAAAAGTTTGCTCAATTAGAAGATGAATATTCAGATCTTGATGGTCCTGATGACGATGTGCTTGTGGGGCGCGCGACGCCTGTGTCTCATGCTAAGCCGGCTGCAGCGCGTCGAGTGGTACAAGAAAAGCCCACAGTCAGTGCGTTTGAAAATGCACGTAAAACGGCACATTCACCCTTAGCAGATGTACCTCACAAAGTGGATTCTGGTCCTGAACTGGACCGAGGTAAAGAAATGCACCTTGATGAATTAGCGTCTTTAGTACCAGAGCGCGACTTTGGCGATTCGGCTGTTTCGGAACAAAATTACGCCGATGATGGTTTTTATGAGCCAGACGAACCTGAGGTGTCTACATCCTACCAAACTAAACGACCTTACAAAGACGAGTCGTACCAAGAAAATCTGTCTTATCAAGAAGAGGAAGTCGATAACGACTATGAACGACATTACTCTGCTGTTGATATTAATCAGGTCACACCACACGATGGTTTTGATGATGAGATAGAAGAAGACGACAGCGAGTCTGAGATTGAAGAAGTTATTGTTATCAATATTTTTGCACCCGAGAATCAAAACTTTGCAGGCATCGAACTGCTTCAACTGATTCTCAATTGTGGTATGCGCTATGGCGATATGGACATTTTCCACCGCCATGAAGATGGTTTTGATCGAGGTCGCGTGCAATTTAGTATGGCCAATGCGATTGAGCCAGGCACGTTTGATTTAGAAACCATGGGCGAAACCGAGTGCCCTGGTGTGAGTTTCTTTATGGGGCTTCCCGGTCCGAAAAATAGCATGAAAGCGTTTGATTTTATGTTAGAAACGGCACAAACGCTGGTACGCAATCTAGGAGGCGAATTACGCGACGAACGTCGTACGCCAATGAGTGATCAAACGATTGCCCATTGTCGTCAACGAATACGAGATTTTGAGCGCAGACGCTTAATGCGTAGTAAGCAACCTAAGTAATGATGAATGCAACACACTAAGTACAGACTAAGTACAGACTAATTAGGGCCCTAAGGGGCCTTAATTGTTTTTACCATTTCGTAAATTAAAATGTTTCCCGTTATCATTTCGAGCAATTTATGACCCAAGAAACCGACTTAACTTATCAAGAGATGCTGAGTCTTATCCAGCGATTGAATGATTACAGCTATGCCTACCATGTTAAGGACGCACCTATTGTCCCGGATGCGGTGTACGACCGTGACTACCAACAACTGCAAGCGATTGAGGCTCAGCATCCCGATTGGGTGCAAGCGGATTCGCCAACCCAACGTGTTGGTGAAAAGCCAGACGGCGGTTTTGTTAATGTGGCTCATACGGTTCCGATGTTGTCTTTGGATAATGCGTTTGATAACGAGTCACTGGCAGATTTTGATCAGCGTATTCAAAAACTCCTAAATACCGAAGAGCCAGTGACCTATTGCTGTGAGCCCAAATTGGATGGTCTTGCCATCAGTTTGCGCTACGAAAAAGGCCACCTAGTCCGTGGGGTAACGCGTGGTGACGGACTCTCTGGGGAAGACATTACTTCTAATATAAAAACCTTGTATTCAGTGCCATTGAAGTTACGCACTGAGACCCCTCCAGCCGTCTTGGAGGTAAGAGGCGAGATTTATATGCCGAAAGAGGGGTTTGAAAAGCTTAATCAACTGGCCATAGAGAAAAGGGAGAAAACCTTTGTGAACCCCCGTAATGCGGCTGCAGGCAGTCTGCGTCAATTGGATCCTAATATCACCGTAAAGCGTCCTTTGGTTATGTGCGCTTATTCGATTGGCTATGTGGAAGGCTGGACTCAACCTGAAAGCCATTACGAAGGCTTGGTACAACTAAGTGAATGGGGATTTCGTATAAATGAGCGTATGGCGAAGGCCCAAGGTGCTCAAGGTTGTGTGGACTATTACGAGGCGCTTAATACGGAACGTGCTGCGTTGTCCTATGATATCGACGGTATTGTGTACAAAGTAGATAGCATCGATAAACAAAATAAGCTGGGTTTTATCGCTCGTGCTCCCCGTTGGGCGATTGCTCGCAAATTTCCCGCTCAAGAAGAAATGACGCGTATTTTAGGCGTAGATTTTCAAGTTGGCAGAACGGGGGCCATCACACCTGTTGCGCGGTTAGAGCCCGTTTTTGTCGGTGGTGTCACAGTGTCAAACGCCACCTTGCATAACAAGGATGAAATTGCTCGACTGGGTGTCATGATCAAAGATTTTGTCGTGGTTCATCGAGCGGGAGATGTGATTCCAAAAGTGGTTCATGTTGTTGAGGAAAAGCGGCCTGCCGATGCTGAGCCGGTCAGTTTTCCTGATGCGTGCCCTGTCTGTGGTTCTGATCTTGAACAGGTTGAGGGTGAAGCGATTATTCGTTGTACCGGTGGTCTGGTATGTGCAGCGCAGTTAAAAGAGTCTCTTAAACATTTTGTTTCCCGTAAAGCCATGGATATTGATGGTCTGGGTGACAAGTTGATTGAGCAGCTGGTTGATCAAGGCTTAGTCAACACTCCTGTAGACATCTTTACTTTGTTCGAGAAAAAAGACACCCTGCTTGCGATGGAGCGGATGGGGAAAAAGTCCGTCGAGAAGCTCTTAGCTTCTATTGAGCAGGCGAAAAATACACAGTTTAATCGCTTTATTTATGCTCTGGGCATTCGTGAAGTGGGTGAGGCAACAGCTCGTGCGTTAACTCAGTATTTTGTCGAACTTGAGCCCCTTATGGCGGCAGACCAAGACAGTTTGGTGGAAGTAGAAGATGTTGGTCCTGTTGTCGCGCAACATGTAAGGCTCTTCTTCGATCAGGCGGTGAATCGTCAGACCATTCAAGGTTTGCTAAATGCCGGTGTGATGTGGGAGAAAAAGCAGGCCATCGCCTCTGACGAGTTGCCCTTGTTTGGAAAAACTTACGTTGTAACAGGTTCTCTCAGTCAGTTTAGCCGTGATCAGGTAAAAGAAAAATTGCAAATATTAGGTGCCAAAGTGAGCGGCTCCGTATCGGCCAAAACAGATTGTTTGGTTGCGGGAGAGAAAGCCGGATCTAAATTGACCAAAGCGCAATCGTTGGAGGTGCCTGTGATTGATGAAGAGGGTGTGATTGCTCTATTAACAGAACATGGGGCTATTTAATGGATACCTTGATACCTTATGATTCTTTAGCGCCAGAGACATTGGAAGCCATTTTAGACGACATTGTTTCTCGGGACGGCACGGACTATGGTGACTATGATTTATCTGCCGCACAGAAACGTGAACAGGCATTGCGCTTCTTAAAAAGTGGTGAGGGCGTTTTGTTGTTCGATACGGAAAGTGAAACCATTAAAATGGTTCCTAAGGACTCAATGACACATTATGACTTCACATGAAGCCATAATGCGTCTTAGGGCGTTATTATGGGTTGTTGTCTTGTAGGCAGTTATTAATGTTATGGTCCATGCCGAGAGCGGGTTCACGTTCGGTATTGCGTCCCACTACTTTGGCTGGCACACCCGCTACCGTGGTGTGGCGTTCAACCGCTTCCAATACCACACTGCCTGCGCCGACTTTTGAGCCTTCTCCGATTTCAATGTTGCCAAGAATTTTGGCGCCGGCACCAATCAAGACGCCAGAGCGTATTTTGGGGTGACGATCGCCATGCTCTTTTCCTGTTCCGCCCAATGTAACGGATTGCAAAATAGACACATTGTCTTCGATAACGCAGGTTTCCCCCACGACCAATCCCGTTGCATGGTCAAGCATGATGCCTGAACCAATGGTTGCTGCAGGGTGAATGTCGATACTAAACACCATGGACATTTGACCCTGCAAATACAAAGCTAGGCTCTTGCGGTTATTTTTCCACAGCCAGTTAGCCACTCGGTAGGTTTGCAGAGCATGGAAGCCTTTAAAAAATAACAGTGGTGTCGTCAAGGTATCACAAGCGGCATCGCGTTCTTTTATGGCTAAAATGTCTTGCTCGATGCATTTGACAATGCCAGAGTGAGGGTCGGCCATGGCTTCTTCAAAAACTTCACGTAACACCATGGCGGGAATAGAAAGGCTGTCCATCTTACTGGCCAATAAAAAGCTTAATGCCGAACACAGTGTTTCATGACGTAAAATGGTGGTGTTAAAAAGACTGGCAAGTATCGGTTCGTCTTGGGCGAGCTTTGCCGCTTCCGCTTGGAGGGATTGCCATAAGTTGTCAGAGGTCACTGCACTGTGCATTGTTATACTCAAGGGGTATTCACCTATATTGATTCACGTTTAGAATGTAGGTTATAAGGTTAGGGTTAAACATTACAAGGGGCAATGAGAAGATTGTCTAAAAAGTTGGAGATAACATGTCTAAAAAAAATGTTGCTGATGCGCTACACATTTTCTATGAACTGAACGCTGTTTTTTCAGATGCCTACTGGGAAACCAACAACATTAATCAGAAAGATCGCTTTTTTGCGATGAAAAGTATATTACAAGATGAGTTAGATGAGTTGCATAAGTTGAGTCTACAAGATCATATGTACCCTTATGAGCCTATTAATCCTAGTCTTATGCAACTGAGCGATAAGTTACGTGCTCTGCTGCCAGATCTAAATGACTATGTGTATCGGCCTCAAACATCATTGCGTTTTGCTGAGTTAATTCCCAGTGCTTGTGAGTTGTTTGAGTTGTAAAAACAATATTAAGACGGCCCGACAACACACTGTTCTCTATTGAAGTCGGGCCAGTCTTGTTTGTATTTTAGGATAAAGGTGTCTGGCTACGTTTTAACTCACGAATGACAAATCGACTCGGATGCAAAGCATGGCTAATTTTTTGCTCTAAAGGCGAGGGTGTACCCAAAATTAAGCTGGCAATATAACTGCCACTGAGGGGAGTGGAAGTTAACCCTCTGGAACCGTGGCCTATATTGAGATACAGCTGATTAATGGGGTCAGCTATGTCAGTGCTTTGCCATTTCGCGTTTTTGCTTAAGGGGGCATAACAGTCTAGATAGCGTTTTTGCGACAAAGCAGGCCCTACAATGGGAGTATAATCTGGCACAGCACACCGGAAAGAGACACGCCCACCACAGTCCTCTGTCGAAAACGTGTTTTTGGGTGTTTCTAGCAGACTTTCTAAAATGGACAAGTTACGCTGATGGCCTTCTTTTCTTACCGTTATGTCGTTATCTTGTAAGTCGTAAGTCGAACCGAAATGCAGTAAACCATCCACAGAAGGCGAGACGTAACCAAATTCGCACAGCACCTTATCAAAGTCTATTTTGTCACGCGTTTCGCCCATCGACTGACACGCCTTTTTGGCTTTTTCCACCTCAAGAAATGATACCTGACCGCGAATTGGGTAAGCAGGGGTATCGGGTGCCGCATCGACTGTTTCTGTGTCGTTCGCGGTGCACAGCACCACATGAGAAAATGAATGCGTGTGACCATTTGAGGAGGCGTTCCAGCCGGTGGTTTGACCTTCCTCTTGAACGGGGGATAAGCTGTCGAGGGCTGTATTGAGACGCACTGTGATCTTGTCATGCGCCAACAGAGTTTCACACAAGCGAGTCAAAATCACCCAGCCTGAGAGTGGTAAAAACAAGCTCCCCGTTCGGTCTGTTGACGCCTGCAAAATACTGTCTGGGTACAGGGCTTTTTTCAGTAGACCATGAAAACGCTCGGCTTCTTTGTCATTTTTCGGAATTTGAATTAGGCCGCATTGATCCCAGAAATACTTTTCCTTGTCCAGTTTGTTGTACAGACGCGTTGCGTAGAGATAAGCTGTCAAATAGAAACGGTTAACAGGGGTGTCTTGTGCCGCCAATTTTGGGTAAAGCATACCTTGAGGGTTACCCGATGCACCACAGGCAATGTGATCTCCCTTGTCCCAAACGGTTACTTTGACACCTTGTGAGGCAAGAGCAAAGGCGGTGTGAGCACCCGCTAGTCCAGCACCCACTACCAAAACATGTGTTACCTGAGCAGGAGTATCTTGTCGTACATTAAACCAGGGCTGGCCTTGCGACATGCGTTGCGTGAGCGAGGCGTCATCTTTGGCCAATAAGCCAACGGTCATGTCGCGCTTGATACCAAAGCCTTTGACTTTTTTGACTTCAAACCCCGCATTCTGCAACCCACGACGTACTATGCCCGCCGCGGTAAACGTTGAGCAGGTAGTGCCTGGGTGGCTGAGTCGTCTGATATGGCGAAATAAGGTGTCGCTCCACATGTCGGGGTTTTTACTAGGTGCAAAGCCATCCAAAAACCAAGCGTCAACATCGGCGTCCATTGCAGCAAAGCCGGTTTCTGCTTCGCCAAACCACAATGTCAACTGGATACGCCCTTCTTCTAGCTCAATGCGATGAAGTCCGTGGCACACTTCAGGGTAAGCCTCAATCAAGGGGCGGCTGAATGTGTCAAGAGACGGCCACATGCGCAAGGCCTGAGCTAGCATGGCTTTAGTGAGCGGGTATTTTTCAACCGAAATAAAGTGAAGCTGTTTATCTTTTGGTGCGTGCTCAAGAAAAGCTTGCCAGGTACAGAGAAAATTCAGTCCTGTACCGAAGCCGGTCTCAGCAATAACGAAAGCGTTTTTGTGTTGTGTGTTCCAGCGCTCAATAAGCTGATTGTGTTTAATAAACACATAGCGCGTTTCTTCTAACCCCGATTCCTTGTCAAAATAAACATCATCGAATGCATTAGAATGTGGCGCGCCATCGTCTGCCCAGCTTAACGCAGGAGGGGTGAGGCGATAGCTAGTTAACACGGGTAACGCTCTCGATGATCACGGGTGTTTTCGGGACGTTTTTGTACGGGCCAACAGTGCCTGTAGCAACCGAAGCGATGTCATCTACGATGTCCATGCCGGTGATGACTTGACCAAATACCGTATAGCCTGCACCACCACGGGCGCCATGATTCAGAAATGCATTGTCTACGTGGTTAATAAAAAACTGCGACGTTGCACTGTTTGGATCTTGAGTACGCGCCATAGCAAGGGTGCCACGATTATTAGCCAGGCCATTTTCACCTTCATAGGCCACAGCACGACGTGTTTTTTTGCGTTCGAGTGCTTCTGTAAAACCACCACCTTGCACCATAAAGCCACGCATCACTCGATGAAAAATGGTGTTGTTGTAAAAGCCATCGTCCGCATAGCGAAGAAAGTTTTCCACCGTTTTGGGCGCTGCTTCATCATTTAAATCAACGCGAATTGTGCCTTGATTGGTGATGATATCCACTTCCGTTGCCTGTATTTGGGTGCAAAAAGCCAATAAAGCTAAGCCAGTAATAAGAGATTTACGCATGTATTGCTTCCTTAATAGGTGAAGGTCGAATAATGTGACGCATTTACCCCTGATTTTACCGGAGAAAAGAGAAATGCGAACGGCCATTGTCGAAATTGAATATTGTACCTTATGCCGTTGGATGTTGCGTGCGGCTTGGTTGTCACAAGAGCTGTTAACCACATTCGATGATGATATAAAAAGTGTGACCTTGTTACCAACGCAAGGGGGTATTTTTAAGGTAAGAGTGAATGGTCAGCAGATTTGGTGTCGAAAAGAAGAAGAGGGGTTTCCTGAAGCGAAAGTGCTCAAGCAAAGAATGCGTGATGTGATTGACCCAGAAAGAGACCTTGGTCATTCTGATGTGAAAGTGAATAAATCATAATGTGCACAGGAGACGCCACCAGAACAGGTGGTGCTCTTGTGCCTATTATCTGTTTTGTACGGCGGTAAAGTGTTTAGTTGGGGAAAACTTGTTTGAAAGGTTTGACTATCACCTGTTGATAGACACCTGCATCGATATAAGGATCGGCATCAGCCCAAGCTTGCGCTTCTTCAAGGCTTGCAAACTCGGCCACGACCACACTGCCCGTAAAGCCCGCATCGCCTGGATTATCAGAGTCAATGGCCGGGTTTGGCCCTGCCAGTACTAGGCGACCTTCGTTTTGTAGGGCTTGTAAACGAGCCAAATGCGCAGGACGTGCTTGCAGACGATCATTCAGGCTGTTGGCAACATCTTCGCCGACAATAGAGTAAAGCATGATGATTCCTTATGGTTGAATCAGTGAAAACTTATAAAAGATTAAAAGAGCAACCCAAGTAAATAGTATTTACATATAAAAACCAATGTGGGTATGCTGATACAATAATAACCATCATTCCTTTTGAAGAACAGTCTGTCTATGCCCGAAGCTGCAAGTTACCGAAAAGTCGATTTACACACTCACTCGCAGCGCTCTGATGGCCATTTTTCGCCAACTGAACTGGTTGATCTCGCTGTAGAGCAAGGCGTTGAGGTGTTTGCTTTAACCGACCACGATACCCTTGATGGCTTGGTAGAAGCACAGCAAAGAGCCAATGCGCAGAATATGATTTTTATTAATGGAGTAGAGCTGTCAACACAATGGCAAGGGATTCCTCTGCACATGGTGGCGCTCAACTTTTCAATGGATAATGAAGCGCTTATTCGTGTCGTGGCGCAGAATCAAGCGATTCGTTTAGATCGTGCTCGTCGAATTGCCGATTTATTGGTAAAACAGGGTTTGCCAGACTTATTCGACGAAGCGATCAAGTTGGCGGGAGAGAGTCAACTTGGTCGACCGCATTTTGCCAATTTACTGGTTGAAAAAGGTTTTGTGAAAGACACTAACAAGGCGTTTGATCGTTATTTAGGCAATAAAAAATTAGGGCAGCTAAGGGATGTTTGGCCAGAACTGGAAGCCGTATTGAGTGCGCTGTCAGGGCAAGGTATAGAGCTGGTGCTTGCACATCCTAAGCGTTACCATTTAACGGTTACAAAACTAAAGCGTCTGTTAGGGGATTTTAAAAAGTGGGGCGGTACGGGAATTGAAGTCGCTTCTGGCAACGAACGTCCAGATAATGTGCGTTTGCTGGAGCGTCTGTCAAGAGAGTTTGGTTTAACCGCCTCGGTTGGCAGTGACTACCATGGTCCTTATGGGCCTTGGATGCAGGTGGGTAAATTTACACAAATAAAAGAAAGTGAGGTGGATCTGGTATGGCAATCTTGGGTTTAGTTCAGTTTTAAATCGGTTATGATGATTTTTATAACAATGGAGACAACACCGTGAGCCAGTTTTTTCAGATACACCCAGAGACACCTCAAACACGTCTTATTAAGCAGGCGGCCGAAGTGATCCGCAATGGGGGCGTTATTGCTTACCCAACAGATTGTGGTTACTCGCTTGGTTGCCAATTAAGTGACAAAAATGCACAAGACCGTATTCGTGCCATTCGTCGTTTAGATGACAAGCATAACTTCACGCTTGTGTGCCGAGATTTGTCAGAAATTTCAACATATGCACGTTTTGATAATCGCCTTTATCGATTGTTAAAAAATAATACCCCGGGACCTTATACCTTTATTTTTAATGCGACGTCAGAAGTGCCAAGACGCTTAATGCACCCAAAAAGAAAAACCATTGGTATACGTATCCCCAAAAATAATATCGTCTCGGCTTTGCTAGAAGAACTGAGTGAGCCCATCATGAGTGTGTCACTTATCCTTCCTGGTGAGACAGACACCATGACAGACCCCTACGATATCCGTGACACCCTTGAGCATGCATTAGACTTGGTCATTGATGGTGGCTTTTGTGGTATGGAGCCGACCACAGTCGTTAAAATGGACGCAGACAGTATTGAGGTGGTTCGAGTGGGAGCGGGTAATCCTAAGCCGTTTGAGTAAATTGTTTGATATTGCGCTGTCATGGCCCATGCTGTGTGGCATATAATGCGGAAAATAGTCAATTAACATTATTAAAATGGGTTGCTGAGAAGCATTCCTACTAAGAGGTTCGTAATGGACGAGAAGTTACAAAAAGTATTAGCAAGAGCTGGCCAAGGTTCACGTCGCGAAATGGAGAATCGTATTCGTGAAGGTCGAGTATTGGTCAATGGCGAAGTCGCAACACTAGGCGATCGCGTCAGTATTAAAGACGCCATCACCATAGATGGTTATGCGATTGTGGCGACGGAAGCCGGTGAAAATCGTCGAGTGATTATTTACAACAAGCCAGAAGGCGAGGTGTGTACACGAAAAGACCCAGAAGGGCGTCCCACCGTATTTGAAAAATTGCCTAAGTTACGCGGTGAGCGCTGGATTGCAGTGGGTCGTTTAGACATCAACACCTCAGGTTTGTTACTTTTCACAACAGACGGCGAGTTAGCGAATCGTCTGATGCACCCATCAACAGAAATTGACCGTGAATACTTGGTTCGAGTGATGGGCGAAGTAACGGATGACAATTTAGCCGCATTGAAAAAAGGCGTGATCCTTGACGATGGCGTTGCTAAGTTTACCGATATCGTTGATGGCGGCGGTGAAGGGATTAACCGTTGGTTCTACGTCTGTTTAATGGAAGGTCGTAACCGTGAGGTGCGTCGACTTTGGGAGTCGCAGGGCGTTAAAGTAAACCGTCTAAAACGTGTCCGCTTCGGTCCTGTGTTCCTGCCATCAAAAGCAAAAGTGGGTCGTTGGGTAGAAATGGAAGACGCTGAAGTGAATGCGTTATGTTCCATGGTTGATCTGAAATTGTCTGAGTTAAAACCAAAAACACAGCAACAAAAAGCCGATTTAAAACGCCACAAAAATAAAGCCACTGCGGGTGGTGCTCGTCGTGCCCCTAAAGGTTTTGATTGGCAAAGTAATGATAAGCCTGAGTTTAAACCGAAAAAACCAGGCAAAAGATCGTTTCGATAGTTTCACGGGGTTGGAGTAGCAATTAAATGATTCGTTGGGTAGTGGCCGTATTGGTGGTGTTCGTCATTGGCTTTCTTGTTTATGTGAACATGAACAACAAGATGCCAGAAGGGTTAGGGACAACAGAGGGGTTGTTAAAGCTATGTCCAGCGTCTCCTAATTGTGTGTCAACGCAAGCATCACCCGACGATGTCGATCATTATATTGATCCTATTGTTTATACTGGAGACGCCAAAGAAACTCAGTTAGCG
This sequence comes from Marinomonas algarum, assembly GCF_020532605.1. Taxonomy (GTDB): domain Bacteria; phylum Pseudomonadota; class Gammaproteobacteria; order Pseudomonadales; family Marinomonadaceae; genus Marinomonas; species Marinomonas algarum. The sequence continues at coordinate 85,602 of NZ_JAJATW010000011.1, forward strand.
ATTGAGGCCTTTATGCTGGATCAAGACAATGCACGTATCGTCAGTCATACTTTGGGTTATGTACATTTTGAGGTAACAAGCCAACTGATAGGTTACGTAGACGATGTTGAGTTTTATTTTCCAGAAGCCGACAGCGTTGTGCATGTGCGTTCTGCGTCCCGAGTGGGGTACTCCGATCTCGGTGTGAATCGTAAAAGAGTTGCGCAAGTTCGCGCCATGTTAGGTGAGTAGCGAGCACCGATTAATTTATTATTGGCTCTTATGAAAATAGCCAGTGCGACGAGGAAATTGCATGAGTTTGGTCGACCATAAAACCATTTTAATTGTAGAAGATGATGAACGTTTAGCGTTACTGACCCAAGAATATTTGCAGAAAAATGGCTTTACTGTCTCTATTGAGGCTGATGGGCGCAAAGCCATTTCACGTATTATCACTGAGCAACCGTCATTGGTTGTGTTGGATCTGATGTTGCCTGGCGCAGACGGCTTTACGGTGTGTCGTAGCGTGCGTAACGAGTACAAGGGGCCTATCCTGATGTTGACCGCTCGCAGCGATGACGTTGACCAAATATTAGGTTTAGAAATCGGTGCCGATGATTACGTCTCTAAACCAGCAAAACCTCGAGTCTTACTGGCTAGAGTGCAATCTTTACTGCGCCGTAGCACACAAGATGTTGATATTGCAGTGGCGGATTCTAAAGCAGACCAAACGCTGACGTTTGGCCCATTGACCATTGATAATTCGCGACGTGAAGCTTGGTTAAACGAGGAAGAAGTTGAACTGACAAGTGCAGAGTTTGATTTGCTATGGCTCTTGTCCAGCAGCGCCGGTCGTATTTTGAGTCGAGAAGAAATCTTCAGTGAGTTACGTGGTATAGAATACGACGGTCAAGATCGCTCTGTGGATGTTCGTGTGTCTAGAATACGCTCTAAAATTGGTGATGATCCTATTCACCCGCGTCGTATCAAGACAATCCGCAGTAAAGGTTATTTGTTTGTAAAAGAAGTATAAGCATTTGATTCAGACTGAAATGCGACGTTTATACCGCAATCTAGTGATTGGTGGTGTTGCGATTACCCTTTTTTGTTATGGCATCATGTCCTTTAGTCATAATCGATTCGACGACTATCAAACCAAACGTTTGTTGTCGTTGGATGCTCAGTTAAGTGCTGTTTTGCTTATGTCAGGCGGGGCGCAGAGTTTACCTGAATCTCAGTTTACTTGGTCGACTCCTGTCTCTGAGCCACTTGCTCTTTCTGCTATTAAAAAGTCTATTTCCTCTGTCCGTATTGTGTCGACCTCAAGTGGCTATGATCAAGCAGAGTTTACTGCTTGGCCTGCCTTGGTGGGCAGTGCCAAGCAAAAAGCCTTTGTGTTCCGTGTTGCGCCCCTGATGACACGATTTTTAACCACAGATACTCTAAGTTATGAAGATAAAAAACAGCTTTTATCGGCTATGTCCTGTGTTTTAACGGTTGCGCCTTCAGTCGATTACAGTGAATTTCCTATCGGCGTGAGTGTGGTTCAAGATAAACATGGACAACCGGGTTTTATATGGAAAGACGCTGCCCAACCGCCCATGCATTTTACCGTCCTACAAGAGAGCGTTCTTTCCTTGCCCCTGATTATGGTGCTTGTAGTAGGGCTTGGCATGGTGCTGATGATCTTGTTTATTTGGCGTGAGCTTGCGTCTTTAGATGTTAAACGTAAAAAGTTTGAAAGCATTACCCGACAGATCGCACGCGGTCGTAGTGGTTTGACAAAAGAGATTCCAGACAGCAGCGGGACGCTTAAAGAACTGGCTTATTCTTTTGACTCTATGTCATCGCATATTCAGCGTCTGCTAAAAGTGCAACGTGAAATGATTAACGCGATTTCTCATGAACTAAGAACGCCTATTGCGCGTCTGCGTTTTGGCCTTGAGATGGTGAAAGACGAAGTGGATGATGGCGTATTAACAACCATAGAGGCATTGGAAGGTGATGTTGAGGAGTTAAATACCCTAGTAGATGAGGTGTTAACTTACGGTAAGTTAGAAGACGGTTCATTAGAGTTAAGCTTCAAAGAAGTGCCTATCCATCAAATTGTGGAGGGTATTTTGCAGCATAATCATTTGTTGCTACAGCATCTAAAAGTTGAGGTCAGCATAGAGAAAAGCGACTTAGTGTTGGCGGACGAACATCATTTAAATCGTGCTTTGCAAAACCTGATCTTAAATGCGGCTAAGTACGCCAATAGCCGCATCGCGTTGACGTTTTTTTGTGATGATGAGCGTTGGCAGTTAGACATCGAAGATGATGGCCCAGGCATTCCTCTTGAAGACAGAGATAAGGTGTTTATTCCTTTTCAGCGACTCGACAACAGTCGAACAAGAGCGTCGGGAGGATATGGTCTAGGGTTGGCGATCGTACAGCGTATTGCGTTTTGGCACGGTGGTGCTGTGTTAATTGAAGAAAGTCAGTTTGGTGGTGCAAAGTTTCGTTTTATTTGGTCCCGCAACCAGCATCAGAAGACGCTTTCTTGATGCTGGTAGTGTTTTATATCGTGATATAAAGTGCTGCTTATCGTTAGAGTTCAGGCGCCAGAATACCTTTTAAGTTTTTAAAGCAGGTTTTCGAGGCCGTGCTAATCAAATCTTCCATGTAAGCGTTTTCACGCTGATCTTTTCGAATAGCGATGTAGAGTTTACACCACACACCTTCCTCTCCCAGTGACTTTGTGATGACGTATTGTCTATTGGTGTACTCGGTTAATGCCCAATTAGGAATGCAACAAATCCCTCGGCCACTTGCCACCAGCTGCATCATCATTAACGTTAATTCACTGTGTCGGATCTTTGCCGGTGATACACCTGCTGGGCTTAAAAAGTGCTTAAAAATATCGAGTCGATCAATTTCAACGGGATAGGTGATCAGGGTTTCTTTTTCGAAGTCCTGTGGCGTCAAAAAATCTTTTTTGGCCAACGGGTGGTGTCGCGACAGGGCAACTTGAGACTCATATTGAAATAGGGGAATGTACTCAATATTTGGAATGTCTTGAGGGTCTGAAGTGACCACCAAATCCAGATCACCACGGGCGAGAGCAGGTAATGGCATAAAGCCAAACGCCGTGGATAAATCCAGCTCTACATCGGGCCAATGTTCACGAAAATGGTCAATGGTTGGCATGAGCCATTCGTAGCAACTGTGGCATTCGATGGCAATATGAAGTCGCCCACTTTCTCCTTCGGCAAAGCGTTGAATATCCCGTTGAGCAGAGCGGAAGGAAGGTAAAACATCGTCAGCTAATTGCAATAATCTCAACCCCGCGCTGGTAAAACGAACGGGCTTGGTTTTACGTATAAACAAGGGACAACCAAGCTTTTCTTCTAGATCTTTAAGCTGGTGAGACAGCGCCGATTGTGTTAAGTGAACGCGCTCCGCGGCCTCAACAAGACTGCCTGTTTCGCGCAGTGCTGATAACGTTTTTAGGTGCCTAACTTCGATAATGCTCATAATGGTTCACATTGAATGATGGGGTTCAACCGATCAGGTACAAAAAAAGCCCGCAAAGCAATAGGCTCTGCGGGCTTAGGTCGTGTTTTAGCGACAGAGTAAAAACTCTAACAAGGCTTTTTGCGCATGCAGACGATTTTCTGCTTCGTCCCATACGACGCTGTCAGAGCGATCCATCACGTCAGCAGACACTTCTTCGCCACGGTGTGCAGGCAAACAATGCATAAACAAAGCGTCTTGATTGGCCTGTGCCATTAAGTTGGCGTTGACTTGAAAACCATCGAAGTCCTTGACGCGCTGGTCTTGTTCGTCTTCTTGACCCATCGAGGCAAACACATCCGTGACGATCAAATCGGCATTTTGTGCGGCTTCTTGTGCATCGTGTAGCACGGTGACGCGGTCACTATGTTCTGCCAATAATTCGGCGTTTGGTTCGTAACCTGCTGGGCAGGCAACGACTAACTGAAAGTTCAACAGCGCCGCTGCGTTAATGTAGGAATGACACATATTATTGCCGTCACCGACCCATACGACTTTTTTACCCTCAATTGAACCTCGGTGTTCTTGGTAGGTCTGCATGTCAGCCAACAGTTGGCATGGGTGATAATCATCGGTTAAGGCGTTGATAACAGGTACAGAGGAATATTTCGCAAACGTTTCAACCGTCTCATGGTCGAATGTTCTAATCATTACCGCATCGACCATGCTGGAGATAACGCGTGCGCTGTCTTCAACCGGTTCGCCACGCCCAAGTTGCGTATCACGAGAAGAAAGAAACAATGCGTGGCCGCCAAATTGTGCCATACCTGCTTCGAAAGAGACGCGCGTTCGGGTCGAAGACTTCTCAAAGATCATCGCTAAAACACGGCCCTTTAATGGCTGGAATAAGGTGCCTTCTCGATGAATTTTCTTAAGCTCAGAGGCTCGACGTAGTAACTGCTTTAACTCATCAGAAGTAAGATCCTTCAAAGTAAGAAAATGTCTTGGCGACACGCGATTGCTCCTTAATGGTCTTTCGAAAAAATAATCTGTCAATTTAATACACTCAGGTGGGTGAGTAAAGGGCTAGGATCAATAGAAAGTCTTAAGGAAAGCCGCTTGTTGGGGTTGTAAACAGCCCCTTAGACCCAATAAACTGACATCAGTTGAGATAAGTACGAAAGATAAATGCAAAACAGTTCGTCCTGAGTTGCTCTTGTCGTACATTAATCGCCCTAATGAGATGTCTTTTAAGACTGAGGTTTTCATCATGAGTAATACAATCGAGACAATTAAAGAGCAAATTAGCAGTAATGATATTCTGCTATACATGAAAGGAAATCCACGTGCACCACAATGTGGTTTTTCTTCTCAAGCCGTTCAAGCGTTGATGTCGTGTGGCGAGCGTTTTGCTTTTGTTAATATTTTAGACAACCCAGATATTCGCGCTGAGTTGCCAAAATACGCTAACTGGCCAACTTTTCCACAACTTTGGATAAAAGGCGAGTTAGTGGGTGGTTGTGACATTATTGTAGAAATGGCCGGAAATGGTGAGTTGCAAACGCTAATCAATGACGCTGTCGGTACAACAGAAGGTTAATGGTTTTTTGTACGACGGATTAACGTCGAACAATAACGGTTAACATTGCTAAAAGCACCGCTTTAACAAGTAGGTGCTTTTTTATTATCAGGTCTTTGCTTTTAGTTCGTTTGCCACGTCAATGACTTGCTTTCTAAACCAAATATGACTGGCGTCGTGGTGAAGGAGAGGGCTCCAAATCATTTTCAACTCGATTTCAGCAATATCAAAAGGTGGGTCGAGAATCACCAAGTCGGGATTGTTTCGATTGACCATGGCGACTTTTTTGGGAAGCGTAGCGATGAGGTCTTGTTCTAAGGCCAGATGCATGGCGGTATGGTAACTGCGCGTAAAAACTCGAATACTGCGTTTATGGCCTAAGGTCTGAAGGGCTTCATCTACCCAGCCCAACTTTTGCACATCATTTGGGTCCATGCCAACACCGATACCAAAACCGGTTTTACTGACCCAGATGTGTTGTGCTTGTAAATACGCTTCAATGGTAAAGTTTTCTTTGATCGGATTGTTTGAATTTAGCATGCACACAAAGGTGTCAAACCAAACACTTTTTTGGTGAAACGACTGAGGCAATTCTTCGAAGCGATTAATGGCCATATCAATTTTACCCGCTTCAACATCATGAAAAGTGACGTCACTTGGTGTCATTATGTCCAAAGTAATGCCGGGGGCAAATTCTCTGAGGCGATTCAGTAGTCGTGGAATAACGGTCGAAGCGGCATAGTCGCTAGCCATGATACGGAAAACACGCGTACTGGTGCTTTCGTTAAAGTCGGCTTCGGGCTGTAGCGCTTCTTCTAACTCGAGCAGTACCTTGCGGACAATAGGTTGCAGCCGTAAGGCCTTTTCTGTGGGTTTCATCCCTTCACTGGTCCGTACAAGTAAAGGGTCACTGAGTAAATCGCGCAAACGCTTGAGGCCATTACTCATAGCTGGCTGGGTAATGTTCAGCTTGTTAGCCGAGCGCGTGACATTGCACTCTCTGAGTAAGACGTCGAGATAAATAAGAAGATTAAGATCAATTTTATTTATATTCATACTGATTATGCTATTTGCGAAATTAATAGGCTATCTGAATTTATTGTATCGACTCCAAGGGTGGAACGCCACAGCATAAATCAATGAACTTCTGAGCATTTTGCGTCAAAGCGGTGTTTTTGGGGGTCACGATTAACAAATTACGATTTAGTTGAAGCGGAGTTCGGTAAAGCCGGATCAATCCTGACTTTAACTCTTGTGAAATCGCCATGCGTGATAAACAACCCAGCCCCATTTGGTGGATAACGGCTTGCTTTACGGCTTCCATATGTGCAAGAGAAAGCACCACGTTGAGTTGAGAAATGTGTGTTGCGGTGGCTTGCTCTAAAATATTGCGTGTGCCTGAGCCGGTTTCTCGCATAATCCAGTTAGCTGCTTGTAGATCTTCCCACGAAAGGTCTGTGTTGCGATCCTCTGCTGAGGAACCAAAGACAACCAATTCATCTTTGAGCCACACTTGTGTCATCAATTCTGCATGTTGGCAGTAGCCTTCAATAAAGCCAACCTCAGCGTTGCCTGTCAGTAGTTGTTGAATCACGCTTTGTGTGTTGCCAATGTCCAAATTGAAACGAATGTTTGGGTGTTGGCGCTTAAACTGTGACATTTTCTCAGGCAACAAATAATTGCCGACACTGACACTGGCGGCGAGGTGTAAAGAGCCGCTAAGCTCATCCTCGTTGCCCATGCTTTCAATTTGTTCAATTTGGCTAAGCACAGCCCTTGCTTGAGGAAGCAAGTGGCGAGCTTGAGGGGTGATTTGCAATCGCTTGCCGTGCCGGCGAAATAGAGGCCGACCCAATAAAGCTTCAAGCTCTCTCAAAGCCTGACTGGCAGCGGGTTGACTAATGGATACCATTTCAGCGGCGGCTGTGACGGACCCGGTGTGTACAACGGCTTCGAATATTTGTAATTGTCTAAGTGTTATTCTCATTGGGATATTGTAGCCTTGTTTTTGTTGTTATGAGTAGTGCTGCGCCATCTTTTATCCCTTTGGTCTGGAGAACTGAGGGTAAAAAATATCGGTTTTTTATCGTCGTGTGGTAATATTCATGAGTCGTTTGTGGTGAGGAACACTTGCCACAAAATCTTACTTAATAATCAACCAAAGCAAGAATGAGAGAGAACTATGTCAGGATTAGAAGAAGAGGCAACGGGCCGTCTTACAACAAGAACGGTGGCCATGCCGGGGGATACTAATCCAGCGGGCGATATTTTTGGTGGTTGGGTCGTTTCACAAATGGACATCGCGGCAGGAATCTGCGCAGGTCAGCGTGCACAGTCACGTGTAGTGACTGTTGCGCTGGACAGCATGAGTTTTATCCGTCCTGTCAAGGTGGGTGACATCCTCGGTGTTTATACACGCGTGGAGTCTGTTGGTCGTACTTCCATGAATATCATGGTGGAAGCTTGGGTGCGTCGTGGTCGAATTGGGCAACGAGAAAAAGTGACCGAAGGGCTCTTTAAGTTCGTTGCTATCGACGAAAGTGGTGCCTCTATGCCGATTCCAAAAGAAGAAGACTTACCTGATTATGTGTTAAAAGGTATGAATTCTATATAGTCCTCGTTATATGGTTAAGCGGAATTTCTCTACGAAAATCCGCTTTTCTTGTGGCATTTTTGGGAAAAAGTACGATTTTGAGTAAGTTGGCTTTAAAGAAAACAAGTGTGTTTTACATTGAGTGAACTTTCTTGCAATGTTATTATTTTTCCCCGTCCTGAAGGCGCATTTATCTGTGTCATCAAATCTCATTTTTTCATATTTTAAGGCGGGTTAAACACTCATGGCGACACGATATATTTTCGTCACAGGCGGCGTGGTTTCATCACTGGGTAAAGGTCTAGCGGCGGCATCTTTGGCCGCTATTCTTGAATCGCGTGGTTTGAAAGTCACCATGCTTAAATTGGATCCTTACATCAATGTGGATCCTGGCACCATGAGTCCTTTCCAGCACGGTGAAGTGTTCGTTACTGAAGACGGCGCGGAAACTGATCTCGATCTTGGCCATTACGAGCGCTTCATTTCCACGAAAATGGGCAAGCGTAATAACTTCACAACCGGTCGTATTTACCAGCATGTTCTGAGAAAAGAGCGTCGTGGTGAGTATTTAGGAGGGACCGTTCAGGTTATCCCTCACATCACAGATGAGATTAAACGTCGCGTTATTGCCGGTGCACAAGGGGCCGATGTTGCCTTAGTCGAAATCGGTGGCACAGTAGGTGATATTGAATCTCAACCTTTCTTAGAAGCCGTTCGCCAAATGAAGGTAGAAGTCGGTTCTCATCGTGCTTTGTTTATGCACCTCACATTGGTGCCTTACATTCGTACTGCCGGTGAAACCAAAACTAAGCCGACTCAGCACTCTGTAAAAGAGTTGCGTTCAATTGGTATTCAACCTGATATTCTTGTTTGTCGTTCTGAAGTGACGATTGAAGCACCAGAGCGCAAGAAGATTTCCTTGTTCACCAACGTAGAAGAACGTGCCGTTGTGTCCTTGCCAGACGCGGATACGATTTACCGTATCCCACAAATGTTGAATGATCAGGGCTTAGACAGTTTGATTGTAGAGCGTTTCAATCTTGATTGTGATATGCCCGACTTGAGCATTTGGAACAAGGTAACACAGGCGAAATTGAACCCTGAGAAACAGATTAACATTGCCATGGTTGGTAAATACATGGAGTTGTTGGACGCCTACAAATCCTTGATTGAGGCGATGGATCACGCTGGTATTCACGCCCGTACCAAGGTGAAATTGCATTACATTGATTCAGAAAGTATTGAAGAAAATGGTACCGAAGCCCTAAAAGGAATGGACGCGATTCTGGTTCCTGGTGGCTTTGGTGAGCGCGGTGTGGAAGGCAAAATTACCACAGCGCAATACGCTCGTGAAAATAAAGTGCCTTACTTAGGTATTTGTCTAGGGATGCAGGTTGCGGTGATTGAATACGCGCGTAACGTGGCAAACTTAGCCGGTGCGCACAGTACAGAATTCAATTTAAAAGCAGAGAACCCTGTGATCGGTTTGATTACCGAATGGACGAACTCTGAAGGCTCAAAAGAAATTCGCTCAGAAGAATCTGATTTGGGTGGCACTATGCGTTTGGGTGCGCAAAACTGTAATTTAACAGAAGGCACTAAGGCGTTTGAAGCATACGGTGAAGCGGTGATAACAGAGCGTCATCGTCATCGTTATGAAGTGAATAACTTTTACCTAGACGCATTGCAAAAAGCAGGTTTAACCATTTCTGGTCGCTCAGAAGACAATTCTTTGGTTGAGATGGTTGAGATTGCTGACCATCCTTGGTTCGTAGCTTGTCAGTTCCACCCAGAATTCACGTCAACGCCGAGATATGGGCATGGCTTGTTCAGTGCCTTTGTGCATGCTGCATTGAAGCATGCAGGAAAAGAAAAATAATTAGCACCAACGCTATTCGTTAGAGCAAGCACGACCAGCGGATTCGATCGGTGTGTTTGTGATTTCTCATTTATACTAAGAGGTTTGTTATGAGTCAGATCGTTGATATCAAAGCCAGAGAAGTACTAGATTCTCGTGGTAATCCTACTGTCGAAGCGGATGTAATTCTTGCTGACGGTTCCATCGGATCAGCGTGTGCACCGTCTGGTGCTTCTACCGGTTCTCGTGAAGCTTTAGAGTTACGTGATGGCGACAAGAGTCGTTATTTAGGCAAAGGCGTATTAAAGGCCGTTGCTGCGGTCAACGGTCCTATTCGTGATGCCTTGGTGGGTAAAGACGCGCTTGCTCAAGCCGATTTGGATCAGATTATGATCGATCTTGACGGTACTGAGAACAAATCAACGTTTGGTGCAAATGCTATTTTAGCGGTGTCTTTAGCCGCTGCGAAAGCCGCTGCGACTTCTAAGAAAGTGCCTTTGTACGCACACATTGCTGATATCAATGGCACACCTGGTGTGTACTCCATGCCGGTTCCTATGATGAACATCATCAATGGCGGTGAGCACGCAGACAACAACGTTGATATCCAAGAATTTATGATTCAGCCTGTTGGCGCGCCAAACTTCCGTGAAGCACTTCGCTACGGTGCAGAGATTTTCCATGCATTGAAAAAAGTGCTAAGCGACCGTGGCCTAAATACCGCCGTAGGTGATGAGGGTGGGTTTGCACCGGACTTAGCATCGAATGCTGATGCACTTGCGGTCATCAAAGAAGCAGTGGCTGCCGCAGGTTACGAACTGGGTAAAGACATCACGTTGGCAATGGATTGTGCGGCTTCTGAGTTTTACGAAGACGGCAACTACAACTTAAAAGGCGAAGGTAAAGTCTTTAGCTCTGAAGGCTTTTCTGATTACCTTGCACAGTTGTGTGAGCAGTACCCAATTGTATCGATTGAAGATGGCTTGAATGAGTCAGATTGGGAAGGCTTTGCTTACCAAACTAAGATCCTAGGCGATAAAATTCAACTTGTTGGTGATGATTTGTTTGTTACCAATACAAAGATTTTACAGCGCGGCATCGATGAGGGCATTGCGAACTCTATCTTGATCAAGTTTAACCAAATTGGTTCTTTGACTGAGACATTGGAAGCGATCAAGATGGCCAAAGCGGCAGGTTATACTGCGGTTATTTCTCACCGTTCTGGTGAAACAGAAGACGCCACCATTGCAGATTTAGCCGTAGGGACTGCGGCAGGTCAGATCAAAACAGGCTCTCTATGTCGTTCTGATCGTGTTGCGAAGTACAACCAATTGCTGCGAATTGAAGAACAGTTAGGCGGTAAAGCACCTTACAAAGGTCTTTCTGAGATCAAAGGCCAAGCCTAATCTTAGTCAGGTCTAAAAAGGGAGAACTTGGTTCTCCCTTTTTTTATGTTTTTTTTCGTCTATTTCTTTAATAATACGCACGGCTTCTCTCATAATAAGAGTGGATTTCATGAAATATCTGAGGGTGTTATGGCGCGTTTGTTCGTAGTTCTTTTTCTGTGTGCCATCGGCTATCAAGGCTATTCGCTGTACTTTGGTGAACAAGGGATAAAACGCCAAGAAGAGCTTGCTAAGCAAATTGCTTATCAAGAGCGCATTAACTTACGACTTAAGCAACGTAATGAGGCCTTGCGTGCTCAAGTGTACGATTTGCGCCTGGGTGAAGAGGCCGTCGAAGAGCGTGTACGTAGCGAGCTCCAATATATCAAAGAAGGCGAGACTTTTTATCGTATGGTGAACAAAAAATGAGAGCGGCCTTATGGGTGATTATTCCCGCTGCTGGTGTGGGAAAACGGATGCAATCAACTTGCCCTAAACAGTATTTGCGTCTTGCTGATAATACGATTTTGGACACGACCATCGAGCGTTTCATTCAGCATCCTAACATTGCGGGCGTGCTGGTTGGTATTAGCCAAGAAGATGAGTACTGGTGCCAATCAAAGTGGAGACAGCACGCCAGTGTGCATACCTTTACGGGCGGTAAAGAGCGTTGTGATACCGTTCAGAAAGGCGTTTCTTTTTTGTCTCAATCTTGCCTTATTGATAAGAACCCTATGGTCTTAGTTCACGATGCCGCAAGACCGTTGTTATCGCTAGCAGCTTTGAATCGCATCATTGAACACGAATCTGATCAAGGTGCCTTATTGGCGGTGCCAGTGAAAGACACGCTGAAGCAGCAACATCAAACCAGTTTAAAGGTAGAGGCTACTCTTCCTCGCGAGCGTATTTGGTTAGCGCAAACGCCACAAAAGTTTCCAGTGGCGGCCTTGTTAGCGGCGTTTGAACAGGCACAGAGAGAGGGGGTCGTGGTAACAGATGAATGTTCGGCAATGGAGCGAATGGGGTGGCAACCAGATTTAGTATTGGGTGACAGTCGTAATATTAAGGTGACGGTTCCTGAAGACTTAGGGATCGCGGAAGCCTTGCTACCACATATGTTAGCCACTGGCGCGCTTTAGTCGTGCTTGTTTGCCTTGAATAACAATCTCATAAGAGGGGAGTACTCAACATGATGCCATTTCGAATTGGCCATGGTTTTGACGTTCACAAATTTGGAGAAGGCGACCACATTGTATTGGGTGGCGTTAATATTTCATATCAACAAGGGTTAATAGCGCACTCTGATGGCGATGTTGTGTTGCATGCGTTAACGGATGCCTTGCTAGGTGCTGCGGCTCTGGGGGATATTGGTAAGCACTTTCCTGACACCGACATGGCGTTTGCTGGGGCGGACAGTCGTGTTTTATTGCGACGTGCTTATCAGGAAGTTCAGGCGCTGGGCTTTCATGTCGGCAACCTTGATATCACGATTTTGGCGGAAGCTCCAAAAATGCGTCCACATATTGATGCGATGCGAGCCTGTATTGCAGAAGATCTGTCCGTTTCAATTGACAGAGTGAATGTAAAAGCGACGACCACCGAAAAGCTTGGCTTTGTTGGGCGCAAAGAAGGCATTGCGGTGGAAGCCGTTGCGTTGATTTTTAAACAGGAAGCGTTATGAATACACAATGGCGCTATGCTTGGTCAAAACCCACGGTGAGTGGTGATTTAAAGACCCACGTACAAGACTTCTATGTAGAAGAGCAGTTAGGTTTTGAGCCAGATGGAAAAGGTGAGTTCTGTTTTGTTTTTATTGAAAAACAAGGTGTAAACACCGATTTTTTAGCCAAGCGTTTAGCGCAAGTGGCTGGTATCGACTCAAGTAAGGTGACCTATAGTGGGGTCAAGGATCGTCATGCCTGTACACGTCAGTGGTTTTGTTTGCATACATTGAATAAAGAACCGGATTTATCGAGTATTCAGGAAGCATTTAGAGAACCGGAAAGTGTTCGAGTGGTGGCACAACTAAAGCACTCTAAGAAGCTTCGTACGGGCGCGCACCTAGCGAACCGTTTTGTAATTCGTCTTCGAGAGCTGACAGGGGATCTTGAGGAATTAGAAGGTCGTCTCACCTTGATTCAGCGTGGCGGTGTGCCTAATTACTACGGGCCACAACGCTTTGGTATTAACGGCAACAATTTGCAAAACGGTAAAGCGTTGGTGTTAAAAGGACGACAAAGCCGTCGTAAATTGCCCAAAAATGAGTCTTTCTGGCTGTCTGCTATTCGCTCTTGGTGTTTTAACGAAGCATTAAGCGATCAGGTCGAAAGTGGCATGTGGGCGCGTTTGTGCGATGGCGATATTGCCCAGTTTCAACGACGCGATGAACAGTTTCGCGTCAAAGAGGTTGGAGCATTGATGCACCTAAAAGTAATGCAAGGCGATATTAGCCCTGTGTTACCGATGATTAGCGAAGGCTGGGAAGCCGGTACAGGGCCTCAGCGTGAAGCCGCGATTAAGCACTCATTGGCCAACAGTACAGATTTAATTGATGGACTGATGACATTTGATTTATCGCGTGACAGCCGTTTAGCACGTCTTGTTCCTATGGACATGGTATGGGAATGGATTAAACCTAAAGAAGGCAATGCACAATTAATCGTCGAGTTTTTGCTGCCAAAAGGCTGCTTTGCAACGAGTGTGTTGCGTGAGATGATTGATTTTACGGACAAATCAGCAGAGAAGTATCATGAGAATATTGATCGCTAATGATGACGGCATAGACGCCGTTGGTATTCAAACGTTAGCAGAACACGTACAACGCCATTATGACGTTTTAGTGGTTGCACCGGATCGAAATCAAAGCGGTGCGAGTAATTCATTAACCTTGTCTCGTCCTATTTACCCTGTAAAAGTTGCTGAGAACCAATACCGTGTTGATGGTACGCCGGGAGATTGTGTAAACCTTGCGGTTGCTGGCCTAGTCAATGGCGATGTTGATCTTGTGGTATCGGGTATTAATCATGGCGCGAACTTAGGGGATGATGTGATTTACTCGGGAACCGTCGCTGCAGCGATGGAGGCTCGTCATCTAGGCAGACCTGCCTTAGCCGTTTCCTTGGTGGGTAAGCAGCACTTTGATACTGCGGCAAAGGTGGTGTTACAGCTTCTGCAAGATGCGCATAATCTCACCTTACCTGCAGGTATTTTGCTTAATATCAATGTACCGGATTTACCCTATGAGTCACTAAAAGGTGTTCAAGTGACGCGTTTAGGCCATCGTCATCAAGCGCAATCGCCCGTACCGGCTCAGCACCCAAGAGGGGTGCCGAGCTTCTGGATAGGAGCGCTTTCAGAAGCCAATGACAATTCATCGGGAACAGATTTTTGTGCCATTGCAGAGGGGTATGTGTCTATTACGCCTATTCATACTGATATGACCTGTTATGAAGCAAAGGCGTCGCTTGAGACTTGGACTGACACCATCACATTATGAGCCAGTATGACCTCCGCCATCTTGTAACGGGCTCTGAACCTAAAGCCGCGGCGATGGTGCGTGAACTTAGAGCGCAGGGGATTACTCATGAGGCGTTATTGTCTGTTATGGGGACTCTACCACGCCACCAGTTTGTCGAGCCGGCGTTTTCCCATTTAGCCTATTCTGCTACGCCTCTGCCGATTGGTCGTCAACAAACGATTAGCCAGCCTCTAACAGTGGCAAGAATGACGCAGTGGTTATTGCAGTATGCGCGGTTAGGTCGAGTGTTAGAAATAGGCACGGGGTCAGGTTATCAAACACGAATTCTGGCGCACTTTTTTAACAAGGTGCACACCATAGAGCGGCATCAATCTCTTCATAACAAGGCAAAACAGCGTTTGTTGTCGATGGGAGTTGGTAATGTGGAGTACTGGTTTGGGGATGGACAAATAGGTTGGCCACAAAAAATAGAAATGGATGCTGTTATCATTACTGCCATGGCAAGTAAAATTCCTTTGGCGTTAACGGATTGTTTGAAACAAGATGGTATTTTAATTATGCCAATTGATCAGCCCACCCAACACATTGGTTGTTGGCGAAAAAAAGGTGATCGTTGGCAGTGTTTAGGGACAGAATCTGCGCATTTTGTGCCGTTATTGGAAGGAACGGAAGATGCCTAAGTGGCTAAAAGTGTATTTGAGTGGTGTACTGATGGGAGCGGCTGATGTCGTGCCAGGCGTGTCGGGTGGTACGATTGCTTTTATTTTGGGCATCTATGATCGCTTAATTGCCGCCTTGAGTGGCGTGAATAAACAGAGCGTGATGTATCTGTTAACAGGTAATGTTGTCGCATTGTGGCGTCATTTTGATGGGGCTTTTTTGCTGCCGTTAGGAGCCGGTATTTTAAGCAGTATTTTTCTGATTGCTGGCCTGATAACGCACCTATTAGACAGCTATCCTAGCTTTTTATGGAGCTTCTTTTTTGGCTTAATACTGTCATCTGCGTACTTTTTGATCCAAGAAATACAAGGCTTTTCAGCACGACATCTTGGCGTGATGGTGATTGGGGCAATAATTGGTGCCAGCTTGTCTTTATTGGTCCCAACGCAGTTTAATACCTCTATGTTGATGGTGTTTGCTTCCGGCATGATTGCTATCTGTGCCATGATTCTTCCAGGTATCTCTGGTAGCTTTCTCTTACTGATGATGGGCATGTATGGTTTTGTTCTGTCTGCGGTCAAAGGGTTAGACATCACGATCATTATGGTGTTTGCCGCAGGGGCGTTAGTGGGTCTGCTTAGCTTCTCGAAAGTACTGAATTATCTTTTAACCCATGCTCGTTCAATGACCTTGGCGCTGCTAACAGGGATTATGTTAGGTGCTCTGGTAAAGGTTTGGCCATGGAAGGTAACAGATACTTGGAGCCAAGTGGGTAGTAAGGTTGTGCCTCTAGAAGAGCATCTTATTTTGCCTTGGCAGCAAACGTCGTTTTATTGGCTAAATGATTTGCTGTTTCCGATTATTTTTATGTCGATAGGTTTCTTGAGCGTTATTTTTATTTCGCGTCTTTTTGCGAATAAAAGTGTCTCTTAAAAATAGTGTATGCTTTGGTCATTTCTCTAATAAGATTCATGGGGTAACCTTATTTTTTGTTCTCCCTTTGCGATGAATAAGCAATCAGTATGGTGGGGTAAGAGTGTGAGAAGTCTCGTGCTTGGCTGTATTCTGCTGTCTGGGTGTTCCTATGAAGTCCTGCATTATTCCGATAAAGCGTCCTCTTCCTATTCAAGTAAACGGGCGCAAGTAACTGCGATTCCGTCATCGGGTATCTATCGTGTAAAACAAGGTGATACTCTATTTTCAATCGCGTTCCGTTATGGCTTAGATTACCGTGAGTTGGCGCAGTGGAATCGCATTGCCTCACCTTATGTTATTTACCCTAATCAAAAAATCCGTCTTCATTCGACGTCTAGGTCAACGAAGCCCGTTGCTCAGAAAGTGGCCACACCGACGACGAAAGCGCCAGCGGCTAGCCCGACACCAAAAGCAGTGAGTCCTAAAACGCCATCTGTTGTTGAATCGACGACGTCACAACCGGTTGTGTCTGCTCCTGTGCCTTCTAAAGCGGTTGAGCCAGCAGTGGTGACCAAGACTCCTATTGTGACCAAGCCAACACCGGTTCAATCATCGAGTACTGAAATGACCAGTGATTGGGCGTGGCCTGTCAAAGGCAAGGTAACCAGAAGCTTTTCGAACTCAGGTGTGAGCAGTAAAGGCATTGATATTAAGTCAAACCAAGGCGAACTTGTAAAAGCGGCCGCAGATGGTACCGTGGTATACGCAGGCAACGGTCTAATTGGTTATGGCAACCTGGTGATTATTAAACATAACGATGAATATTTAAGTGCTTATGCCTATAACGAGAGCATCTTGGTGAAAGAGCAGCAGATTGTTCGAGTGGGTGACTCCTTAGCGATTATTGGCGGTAAAGGAGAAGATCGGCCGGTGTTGCACTTTGAAGTGCGACGTGATGGTCAACCGATTGATCCACTTAGTGTGTTACCAAAATAAAATCAATCAACACGAGTATTTGGAGGGGCATGACGTTGGACAAAACCACAAAAAAGACAGAGACAGGTCGCATCTTAGATGTTACTCAGCTGTATTTGAGCGAAATAGGGTTTACTCCTTTACTCACGATGGAAGAGGAAGTGTTTTTCTCACGCTTAGCGCTGAAAGGCGATGAATCAGCGCGTAAACGCATGATAGAAAGCAATCTGCGTCTAGTGGTTAAAATTTCTCGTCGTTATCTCAATCGTGGCTTGTCGTTACTTGATTTGATCGAAGAGGGCAACTTGGGGCTGATGCGAGCGGTTGAAAAGTTTGACCCAGAACGAGGCTTTCGCTTTTCAACCTATGCAACTTGGTGGATACGACAGACCATCGAGCGCGCGATCATGAACCAAACGCGGACCATTCGTCTCCCCATTCATGTTGTAAAAGAGCTGAATATTTACCTGCGTGCTGCCCGTGAATTGACTCAGCAGCTGGATCATGAACCAAGCGCAGAAGAAATTGCAGATAAGCTAGACTGCCCCGTCGAAGATGTTCAAAAAATATTGGGACTAAATGAAAAAGTGAGCTCTTTAGACGCTACCTTTGGTGGCGAGCATAATGATAAAAGTTTCACCGAGGTATTGGCTGATACACTGCACCAAGGTCCCGAAGCCGATCGTCAGGAAGGGGATGTGCAGCAAAGCATTGATCTTTGGCTTAACGAACTGGATGAAAAGCAGCGTGAAGTGATTACACGACGTTTTGGTCTACGGGGGCATGAAGCCAGTACACTTGAGTATGTTGGTGAAGAGATTGGTTTAACGCGTGAGCGTGTGCGTCAGATCCAGATGGAAGCACTGCGGAAACTTCGTCTTATTATCGATAAAAAAGGCTTGTCACTCGACGACGTGATGCAGTTTGATGAGCGTTAGATCAGTGCGTCCGCCTGTTCTGTAGGGTGAATAATGTCGACCATTTGCTGGTGGATTTGCTGCTTGTATTTGTCCGACATGCCCCTTACCTCATAAGCCAACACTTCTTGATTATTATCCTCAATTATCTCCGGTAAGCCCGTAAATACACGGTTTTGGATCTGTGGTTGAGTAAATATTTCTTCACTAATAACCAACTTATTGATGCTTTCAGATTGGCTAAGTTGTTTCATTTCATGTAACAAATCACTCACTTGTTCAGGTTCAAAATGGTTTTCTTTGACCATATGAGTAATGTCTGCACTGCCTTGATGTAACCCTAGGTGAAAGTTCAAGGTAGGCACATCCGTGTAAAGAGGGTTTTTTAACAATTCCTCTACAAGTCCCAAAAACAGTTGCGCTGTACTGACCGCATTAATGTAAAGCTTCTCATCACAGTGGATGGCGCTAAACAAGATCACGGCCGCATCATCTTTGTACTGATGAATTTGTCCAAGATACCGCTCGGATGCTTGAAACATGGCTCGGTAAATAGGGGTTAACAGATTAGAAACCTGCAGTGGTGTCATGTCTTCGTGCCACTTTTCTAAGTTAAGAATATCAAAGTACAATACACAACTGCGTTGTTTGGATTCTTCAAAAATAGCATCAAAGTTAATTTCAAACTGGGGAATCACCGGTGTCGATGTGTTGGCTTTTTCTTCATCACTGTCCTCCACTGCTGTTTTAGGCAATGGGTTGGCTTTTACCGCGTTGACCGCTCTAAATAAATGTCTGGATTCTTGATACTTAGGATGTGCTAAATGCGTTGTGTCTTTGCCTTTACTGTAGGCTAAAAGTGCGGAGGTGGCGTCTGTAACAGGGGCAAATAACCATCGCGTCACAAAGATAATAAGCAGCAGGGACAACGCACTAATAAAGATAGCAACTCCAATGAGTAAATTATTAAGATGCTTTAAGGTGGCTTGAGCAGGGGTTTTGTCCAAGGTGATCAGTACATGTCCCACGATTTCATCTCTAAACCGGATGCTAGAACTGTAGATGCGACGAGTATCATTGGGGCGTAAGCGACGTTCAGAATTTAATCCGGAAAGGCCACTGTCGGCTTCGGCTAACAGTTCGTCTTTTTTGTTATAAACCCGTGCGCTAAGTATGTTGTCGTCCACCACCAGTCGATTTAATAATACGTTAAGGCTGAGCAAATCATTGTTTAATATGGACTGGGTGGCATTAAAGGCGGCTTGGGTGGCTAAGCTGGTGCCTAGAACCTCGGTCTGTTGTGTCAGGTAGTTGCCCAGTGCCTGTGTCATGGTATACCAAAACAGACATACGGTCAGAATCATCAAGGAGCAAAAAGTCATCACCATCACAAGTGTTGCGCTCATAGAATGGCGCAAATAAGCCAAGATACGCGCCTTTCTTGATGGGGCTGTATTTGATTGAGCTGTGCTTGTTTGAGTGTCCATTCATTTCCTTCGGGTAACTCGTTGTGCTGGTATAAAATTAAGTATACCTATCATAACGGCCGTTTTCCGAATTCTTTAAAGTAGATCAGGTGCTTAGCGAAAAGAAAACGATTTGCTATAGTAGTCGTCTTATTGCATTAGGAGCGTTTATGTCTGCCAGTATTACCCTTATCGGTTCTTTCACTTCGGAATACCTTGATCAATTCAACGCTTGGTTAGACAAACGTCATTTGTCTGGTGTGCGTCGTTTATTAACAAATAAAGATGAAAAAGTCTCTGTTGTTCGAATCGAGCTTGTCGATTGTGCTTTAGACGCAGCCAGATTGCGCACTGAGTTATTGATTCTGTCTAATCACACAGAAATTGATCATATTTACCAAGCAGCATCACTGGATATTACAACGCCAGGTGTGGCGGTATTTGACATGGACTCCACGCTTATTAAGGCTGAAGTGATGGATGAACTGGCCGTAGACGCGGGAATCGGTGAGCAAATTGCCACCGTGACGGCCAGTGCCATGCGTGGTGAAATTGATTTTGTAGAAAGTTTCGTGCAGCGTCTAGCGCTTCTAAAAGGGTTGAGTAGCGACGTTATGGATGGTGTGTATCACCGTATTGAGCATATGGAAGGAATTGCTCCGCTAATGGCGGTTTTGCATCACTATGGCTGGCATACAGCGATTTTATCCGGTGGTTTTACCTATTTTGCTGATCGAGTAAAAGACGAATACGCCATGAAAGAAGTGCATGCAAACGTGTTGGAAATTGAGAATCATCAATTAACAGGGAAGCATCTTGGTGAAATTGTTGATGGTGCTCGTAAGAAGCAGTTGTTAGCGGATATTGTCAGCAACCAGCAGGTTGACTGGTCGCAGACGCTTGCCTGTGGTGATGGCGCGAATGACTTACTAATGCTAAATAAGGCGGCGTTGGGTGTTGCTTTGCATGCCAAGCCATTAGTGAGGGAGCAAGCGCCTTGCCCAATGAATAATCTTGGCTTAGAAGGCATTTTATATTTATTAGGCCTATCCACCAATGAGATCCAGGCGATTGTGGGATAATGAACTTCTTAGTGGCATAGGTAAAATAACCACTACTGCTATTTTTAAAAGCTTGTTATGATTCCTGATTATAGCAAGCTAAGCAGGAGTGCGATTTTGTCAGAAGTCACTTTATCGAATATCGACTTAAATTTACTGTATGTTCTGCACGTCCTTATTGAAGAGAAAAACGTTACCAAGGCCGCTGCTCGGTTGGATGTGTCGCAACCTGCTGTAAGTCGGTCTTTATCACGTTTACGCGATATTTTTGATGATCCGCTGTTTTTACGCACCTCTCACGGCTTATCGATTACGTCAAAAACACAGAGTCTTGCGCCTTTCTTGGCGGATACTCTAAAAGATTTAGAGGCGTTGGTTCAACCCAGTCAATTCAACCCTGCCACCAGTCAGCGTCGGTTTATTTTATCGACAACCGATTTTGGCGCTTTAACCGTGTTACCAAAGATTCTTGATCAATTTCGTGAGGCGGCGCCCAATGCGACTCTGGATGTGAAAGCGTGGCACGATGACATGGCGTCTGAGCTTGATCACAGTGCCATTGATGTGGCTGTGGCCGTGTTGTCAAAAGAGCCTCCGGTGAACATTCACTCTGTGCCGCTGAAAAGTGATCGCATGGTGTGTTTGGCTCGAAGAGGACATCCAGCGATTGGTGATACCTTAACACTGAAAACCTACTTAGCAGCCAGTCATATTCAAATTGTACTCGGTCGTCGTGAGTATTTCGCAGTAGACAGAGCGCTGGAAAAAATGGGTCACAAGCGTGATGTCACTGTGCATTTACCAAATTTTTTGCCAGCAGCACGCGTCGTCATGGGCAGCGATTTGTTGCTGACGGTGCCCAGTTTATTTGCTCAAGATATGGCCAGCATGATGTCTAATGTGGATTTTTATGAGTTGCCTTTCGAGGCGAGAACGTTTGATTACTCGATGATTTGGCATGAACGATTCCAGCACGATGCTGCACACCTTTGGTTTCGAAACTTGCTTAAGAGCTCTTTCACTGAGATTAACGAGTAGTATTAAAACGTCGTAAATCTCAGTGAGGCATAAAGGAATGAAGAGCAGCTAAAATCCTGAGAATGGGATAAACGGATAGGAATGACCATATTCAATGGGTGTATTGGCTTTAATATGCAAATAGCCTTGGCTTTCACAGGCCGCTAAAAGTGCCCCTGAGCTCTGTTGTGCGTGCGCATACGCCAAACCATCTTTACCAATAGAGACTCTTAAAAACTCATCTCGGCGTATGGTTTTGCTACGAGTAAAGCCTGCATCAACAGGGTAAGACCGTGGACGCGATGGGGTGGCGCCTGAGCACACTGCCAAAAGCAACCGAGCAAACCAATGATAGGTTACCAAGGTTGAGCTAGGGTTGCCCGGCAGTCCTAAAAAAGGTGTCCCTTTAATCGAAGCATGAACCAATGGCTTTCCTGGTTTAACCGCAATTTTCCACAAGTGAAGGGTCCCTAATGTTTCTAAGACACGTTTGACATGATCCTCTTCACCCACTGAAACCCCGCCTGATGACAGAATAACATCTGAACAAGATAAGAGTGTATTCAATGCGGCTTCCGTTGCCTCCGGGGTATCAATAGCGTGCAAACATTGGCTGACTTGATGACCAGATTGCGTCACTAATGCGCTCAACATAGGACCGTTTGAGTTGTAAATTTGACCCTGTTGTAAGGGCGCACCGACCGAAACCAGTTCGTCCCCCGTGGTTAAAATACCGACTCGCAACACCTGATATACGGTGATGTGTGTTAGGCCAAGACTAGAGAGTAAGCCAATGTGAATAGGGGTAACTTTGTCGCCTTTTTGCATCACGGTTTGGCCGATTTGCATGTCTTGTCCGGCAGGTCGAATGTTGCTTCCTTGCTCTGGGCGATCATTAAAGGCCAGTGTATCTTCAATAACCTGAGCGTTTTCTTGCATGATGACGGTGTCTGCACCAGGGGGGATATTGGCGCCTGTAAAGATTCGAGCACAGGTCCCTTTTTCAAGTGGGTCTGGATGCTGGCCTGCCGCGATGCGCTGACTGACCGTAAAAGCTTTTCCGACTTGCCAATCGTTAAACGCTAAAGCATAGCCATCCATTGCGCTGTTGTCGCTGGGTGGCACGGCAATGGGGGCTTTAATGTCGGTCGCTATTATACGCCCTGTTGCATGGTGTAAAGGGGTATCGATCGTGCCTACACGAACGTGGGCGCTGGCTTCTATATTGCTAAGTGCATCTTCAAATGCGAGTAGGGTAGACATGACCGTTTAGGCCTCGTGTTGCGTTGGTTGGTAAGGGCCAATAAGCATACTGACAAAGTTACAGGGGCGGTGTGATGCATCCAGCTGCTCTTTCAAAATACCATGCCAAGCGGTTTTGCATGCGCCGGTAGAGCCTGGTAAACAGAAAATCAATGTTTGATTTGCTAGCCCTGCAACAGCACGAGATTGAATGGTGGAGGTGCCAATTTCTTGATACGAAATATGCCTAAATAACTCGCCAAAACCTTCAATACTCTTATCAAATAAGGGCGTCATCGCTTCGGGCGTGCTGTCTCTTGAATAAAACCCTGTTCCACCCGTAATCAACACCACGTTGGTGGTGTCGCTGGCGATCCAGTTTGAGACAACGGCGCGCATTTGGTATACGTCATCTTTGACCAGCTTGCGTTCACTGAGAGTGTGTCCAGCCTGGGTGAGCAGAGCAATTAACGCTTCACCAGAAGTGTCTTCAGTCAATGAGCGTGTGTCTGATACGGTGAGTACGCTGATGTTTAATGGACGAAATGGAGTCGGTGTTTTAGCCATAGAAGTTCCTGTTTAGCCTCCTGTTGCACTCATGAAACGTAAAATCTGAGGCGTTTCATCGAGATTGAAGTGGTGTTTATGAGGTTTTAATGCCAACGCGTCGATAATGGCACTTTTTAGTAACTCGGTATCTTGTTGTGGGTCGCCTGAATGTTTACGAACCACGCTTTTTAAGTCTTTAGCGTGTTCGTTGCCAAGGCACAATAAAAGTTGCCCTTCTACTGTTAGTCTAACCCGGTTACATGCGTCACAAAAATTGTGGCTATGTGGTGAGATAACGCCAATTTTATGATCGTACCCTTCCACCTGATAATACGTTGTAGGGCCGCTGGTGGTCATACTACTTCGTGTCAGTGTGTAATTTTGTTCTAATCTTTCGATGACTTCATCGCTTGAGAGGTAGGTCGCGGCACGATTATGATCCGTAATGATCCCTAGCGGCATTTCTTCAATAAAACTGATGTCCATGCGTCGTTCCAGTGCAAAGCGGGCAAGGTCAAAAAGCTCGTCGTCGTTGTGTTGTTTGAGGATAACGCTGTTGATTTTAATGCGTTTAAAAGGCAACTGATTGACGGCATCGATCCCATCAATGACCTGTTGAAATTTGTCTCTGCGGGTTAAAGCATGAAAGCGGTCTGCTTTTAATGTATCCAGGCTGATATTAATGCGTGATACGCCGATATCCAGTAAACGTTGTGCCATTTTACGCAGTTGCGAGCCGTTGGTGGTAATGGTCAGTTCTTCCAAACCGTCTGTATTGGCAATTTGCTCTAATGCCCACAGTATATTCTTGCGTACTAGGGGCTCTCCTCCTGTCACACGAATGCGTTTTGTCCCCATGGCAATGAAGGTTTTGGCGATATAAACGATTTCTTCAAGGGATAGAATTTGCTGTTTCGCTAAAAAAGTGACGCCTTCATCCATGCAATAAGTGCAGCGGAAATCGCATCGATCCGTCACGGAAATGCGTAGGTAGTCAATCTTTCGACCAAAGGGATCGATTAAAGCGGGTGTAGACAAGCAAAAGTACCTCGTAATTTAAGTGTTCATAAAAGCAAAAAAAAGCCTATTAAGCAAAGCGGTAGCGACATTTTTACTGTGTTTTAATAGTGGAATGTGTCGATGTGCTGCATTGAGGTTAAACGCACCGAATAAAAACGGCATAATAAGAAAAATCTTATGCAATGATTGTGTAGAATGAGTGCGATAAAACGACGTGAACAAAAGGGAGTAAACGTGTGAATTCCGTAGTGAACCATTTAATTGGATTGTTAAAACTCGAGCGTATTTCAGATACTCAGTTTATTGGTTTGAGCCAAGACATAGGTTTCCCCAAGTTATTTGGTGGTCAAGTGGTGGGGCAAGGACTGAGTGCGGCAACTCAGACGGTAGAAGGACGTTTTCCACATTCTCTGCATTGCTATTTTTTGCGCCCAGGTGATTCTGCTCACCCTATTAAATACGATGTTGAAGTGGTTCGTGACGGTGGCAGTTTTAGTTTACGGCGCGTGCTTGCGTCTCAGTTTGGCAAAACGATTCTATCGATGACGGTTTCTTTTCAGGTGAAAGAAGAGGGCCTTGATCATCAAGATGCCATGCCTAATGTACCGGGTCCAGAGTCTTTTAAGTCAGAGTTATCGTTGTATCGAGAACACGCCAATGAGATACCAGAGAAAGTGCGAGACCTATTTATTTCCGATCGACCCATTGAATATCGTATTGTAGAAAATCAAAACCCCTTTCGCCCTCGTCCAGGTATTGCCAAGCGTCATATGTGGATTCGCAGTGTGGCGCCTTTACCCGATGACCCGTTGATTCACCAATCCATGCTTGCTTACACAACAGACTATGGCTTTATTGAGACCGCCCTAATGCCTCACGGTATTTCTATTGGGAATCCACGTCTTAAAATTGCCAGTTTAGATCATGCTATTTGGTTTCATCGCCCCTTCCGTTTGGATGAATGGCTTTTATATGTGGCCGATTCGCCTTCAGCAAGTGCTGCTAGGGGATTTGCGCGTGGGCAGATATTTAACCGTAAAGGTCAACTGGTAGCGTCTACCGCACAGGAAGGGTTGTTACGCTTTGCGGATAACCCAAAGAAATAGTGCGCATCTATGAGGGCGTGTGTTGATCCAGTGCCCAAATAATATGCTCTTTGACGAGATCAGACGCATTAGGTAACGCGTTTTGTAACGTTTCTATGGTGGCTTGATTGGTGGGCGCGTTACCCAAAGCAATGGCGATGTTACGTTGCCAATTTTCAAATCCTGTTCGACGAATAGGGGAGCCCTCTGTTTTTTTCAAAAACGTGGCTTCATCCCACTCGAATAACGTAATCAAATCCTCAGCGTCTAGGTTGTGACGTGGTTGAAAGTCGTCTTCATCCGTATGCTTAGCAAACTTTGTCCAAGGACAGACTAGCTGGCAGTCGTCACAGCCAAAAATGCGATTTCCCATTTTGCTGCGTAGCTCAACTGGAATAGCACCTTTGTGTTCAATGGTCAGGTAAGAAATGCATTTGCCAGCATCAAGTACCCATGGTTCTACAAACGCATCTGTAGGGCATTGTGTTAAACACGCAGTACAACTTCCGCAATGACGGGTTGTCGTGGGTTTGTCTACGGGCAGAGGTAAGTTAGTAAAAATTTCACCTAACAAAAACCAGCTACCCGCTTTAGGCGTGAGTAGAAGCGTGTTTTTACCAATCCACCCCATGCCTGATTGTTCAGCGATTTGTCTTTCTAATATGGGGGCGCTGTCAACAAAGGCACGATAGCCATGATCACCAACCTGTTGTTCGATCTTTTTTGCTAGCTGAGTAAGTCGCTTACGGATCAATTTGTGGTAATCACGCCCTAATGCGTAGCGTGCAATGTAGGCCTTGTTTTTCGTTTGAAGTCTTTCAACAGTGGCGACAGATTGGGGAAGGTAATGCATTCTGAGAGAGATGACACGACGTGTTCCCGGGTGAAGTTGTTCAGGGTGAAAGCGCATATCGCCATGGTTAGCAAGATAGTCCATGCCAGCATGATAGCCGTTGTCCAACCATTTTTTGAAGTCGTCTTTATATTGAGTGAGTTCAGGTTCAACAACACGGGCTTCGGCAAAACCAAACTCTTTTGCCCAAGTTTTGATGTCAGCAACCAGCTGTTGCAATGTTTCTGGCGTAGATAAAGAAGAAGGGAGCAAGGAAATACCGAAAGATAGAGCGCTAGGCAATAAATATTTGCCTAGCGTAGAAGGATTAATACAGTTGAGAGTCGCCTTTTACCACGTCCATTAACAATTTAATGAATCGACGATCGGCTTCTGTGTGCTCTTCCTGAATTTTAATGGTTGTTTGGTTTGAGACTTCTTCTGCAATGCGCTGGTAGGCATTAGGCTGATTAATGTTCTCTTTTGCAATACGGACTAACTCAGCAGCAAGTTCTGGGTCCATCAACATTTTGCGAAAACAACGGGTAAACTCATCAATAATACGTTGCTGATTAAGCTCGTTAGTCATGGTAAAACTCCTAGTAAAATTATTTTGCTATGACATCACGAAGTGTGAAATAGAGCAAGTTTTTAAATGTGGTTTGTACACTTTTGGTTGACAAGACCCCAAGGTAAAGACAGAATAAAACAACTAAAATTCGACAACATCCTGTCGATAACACCTTTTTATGAGCCACTAGCTCATCTCGTCAGATTTTTCTGATATGCACAAGTATAAAATGACGCAATACTGTCGTTTTTGCTTCTTCTCGCGAAAAGACGCGGGCAGTGTAAACACTGCGATTTCTTGCGTTTGAGTGTTTCTTACTTCTTATAAGTCATTTCTATTTATAATGAGTATTTCTTATTTTTAAGAGTTACCTCAGATTAGTTTAGCAAACTTCGTTTTATCAACTTTAATCTGTTTGTCTTATCCGGTTACAATAACCGCACTAAAATTAAAAAGACAAAAATATATAGAGGGTAACAAGGTGGAGTTATTATCCGGTGGTGAAATGATCGCCCGCTTCCTCAAAGATGAGGGAGTTGAGTATATCTATGGTTATCCAGGTGGTGCAGCCCTTCATATTTACGATGCTTTGCATCGTCAGTCTGATGTTAAGCACGTCTTGGTTAGGCATGAACAAGCGGCTACACACATGGCCGATGGCTATGCTCGTGCAACAGGCAAGGCGGGTACTGTATTAGTAACCTCAGGCCCTGGTGCAACGAATACAGTAACAGGCATAGCGACGGCTTACATGGATTCCATTCCTATGGTCGTTATCTGTGGCCAAGTAATGAGCTATCTGATTGGTGAAGACGCATTTCAAGAAACTGACATGGTGGGTGTGTCTCGTCCTATCGTTAAGCACAGCTTTACAGTGAAGCATCCTTCTGAAATCCCGATGATTATGAAGAAAGCGTATCATATTGCCAGTACCGGTCGACCAGGTCCTGTTGTGATTGATGTGCCAAAAGACATGACCATGCCGGGTGATAAGTATGAATACACTTACCCAGAATCAGTCGCCATTCGTTCTTATATACCGCCAACAAAAGGCCACTCAGGTCAAATTAAGAAAGCGGTTGAGCTTTTATTGGCAGCCAAGCGTCCTATTATCTACGCTGGTGGTGGCGTTATTATGGGCAATGCTTCAGATACGTTGATCAAGTTAGCAAAAGATCTTAATGTTCCTGTCACCAATACCCTGATGGGGTTGGGTGCTTATCCAGGTACAGATGAGCAATTTGTGGGTATGTTAGGTATGCATGGCGCTTATGAAGCTAACATGACCATGCATCACAGCGACGTTATTTTAGCTGTAGGTGCTCGCTTTGATGATCGTGTTACAAACGACCCTGATAAGTTTTGCCCTGGCGCAAAAATTATTCACATCGATATCGATCCTGCTGCTATTTCAAAAACGATTCGCGCAGATGTTCCTATCGTTGGTCCAGTTAGCCAAGTGTTAGAAGAGATGTTGTCTTTGGTCGAAGGTCAGAGCTCTAATACAGAGGCATTAACAACTTGGTGGAAGCAGATTAATGAATGGCGCTTAGTGCACGGCGGTCGTTACGATACGTCTGGTGACAAAATTAAGCCGCAAGCTGCGGTTGAAGCGTGTTGGCGTGCCACCAAAGGTGATGCTTATGTTGCCTCTGATGTGGGTCAGCACCAGATGTTTGCGGCGCAATATTACAAGTTCGACAAGCCAAACCGTTGGGTTAACTCAGGTGGGCTTGGCACAATGGGCTTTGGTCTTCCTGCTGCCATGGGCATCAAGATGAACTTCCCTGAAGAAACGGTTGTTTGTGTGACGGGTGAAGGCAGTATTCAAATGAATATTCAAGAGCTTTCTACGTGTCTGCAATACGGTTTGCCAGTGAAAATCTTGTGTTTGAATAACGGTTATTTGGGCATGGTTCGCCAATGGCAGGACATGAACTATGAAGGCCGTTACTCTAGCTCCTATATGGATTCTTTGCCTGATTTTAAAGTTCTCATGGATGCTTATCGCCATAAGTACGTTGAAATTCGTACCAAAGAAGAGCTAGACGCTAAGATGGAAGAAGCGTTTGCTATGACAGATCAACTGGTCTTCATCAATTGTTACGTGGACCCAGAAGAGCATGTATACCCAATGCAAGTACCTCGTGGTGCGATGCGTGATATGTTCTTGAGCAAGACGGAGCGAACCTAATTATGCGACACATTATTTCTGTATTGATGGAAAATGAGCCCGGTGCGTTGTCGCGGGTGGTTGGTTTGTTTTCTCAGCGTAATTTCAACATTGAGTCTTTGAACGTCGCCGCAACCGATGATGCGACGTTATCTCGTCTTACTTTGACGACTTATGGTTCTGACCAAGTCGTTGAGCAAATCACTAAACAGTTAAATAAGCTAATCGATGTTGTTAAGTTGGTGGACTTAACAGAAGGTCAGCATATTGAACGTGAGATGATGTTGGTCAAAGTAAGAGCAACGGGTGCGCAGCGTGCTGAAGTGAAGCGCACAGTGGATATTTTCCGTGGCAATATTGTAGACATGACACCTTCTATTTATACGGTTCAGATTGTCGGTGAATCAGATAAGCTTGATGGTTTTTTGCAAGCCCTAGGCGGTGCTCACTTACTTGAAGTAGTCCGTACTGGTGTGTCTGGTATTGCTCGTGGTGAGAAAACACTTTCTTTGTAGTTTCAATCTGAGTGCATCTCATTAAGACGGTTTATAAAAACCTCCAGTTAGTCTCAAGACAGCTGGAGGTTTTTTGTTACTTATCTTAGCTGTGTTCTTTTAGAAACTCTTCGCTTAGGTACAGTTCTTGGTTGCTGTTTACCTTTACATCTCGCTCTAAGATCATAGTAGCAATTGCTTGCGCTTCCTCTAAAGAGTGCATTTCATAAGTACCGCATTGGTATTCATTCAGTTCAGGAATATCGCTTTTTGCTTTTACTTTTAGTACGTCTTCCATTGCTCCTTTCCAAGCATTAGCCACTTGCTCTTCAGTAGGTGTGCCAATAAGGCTCATGTAAAACCCCGTGCGACATCCCATAGGCGAAATATCAATGATTTCCACACAGTCGCTGTTTAGATGTTCACGCATAAAGCCAGCAAATAGGTGCTCTAATGTGTGGATGCCACGCTCTGAAAGAATCTCTTCATTCGGTACGCAAAAACGTAAATCAAATACGGTGATATCGTCACCTTTAGGGGTAGACATAGATTTTGCCACACGAACTGCGGGCGCATCCATACGTGTGTGATCAACGCGGAAACTGTCTAGTAATGGCATGAAACTCTCCTGCTTGGGTTTGATTAAACGAGTGCTCTTCGTTTAATTAATAGTATGAAACTTATATAAGTAATCTTTATTGTACATGAAGTTTTACTGCTTTGAGTTGTTGCAATGAAATTTACAAGCTGTTTTTTGGGATTGCTAAGGATAAGATAGAGCGCGAGTAAAGTGCCCAAATCAAAGAGAAATTGAGCGAAAGGAATGAATGTAAAAACGAAATGGTCAGAAAACGCAAAATCCTACAATGAGCTTCTTCTTTTAGCGGTGCTTGGTATTTTCTGTGGCTTATTTAGCGGTCTTTTGATGGCTTTTTTTTATGCTGTTGTTTATGTGCCTATGCGCTATTTTATGGGCACAGACTTTGATGCCTTTGAGTCTTTGGCAGTCGAGTGGCGGGTATTCTTCTCTATTTTTGCCTGTTTATTGCTTGCTGTGGTTTTTACCTTATTGCCTCCTAGGCTTCACAAGGTTGGTGTGCCCTTTGTTGTTGAGCGACTGAATTATCACGATGGCAACTTACCAATTTGGAATGGGGTTGTTCAGTTTTTCACTGCAGCAATTGGCTTAATGGGAGGGTTGTCTATTGGTAAAGAGGGGCCTGCCGTTCATATGGGAGCCACGCTTGGTAGTTATCTGGCGACCAAGGCAAAACTACCGCAATATGGTGTTGAAACATTGTTAGCGTGTGGTATCGCTGGAGCAATATCTGCGGTGTTTCAGACGCCATTAGCCGGTGTGTTGTTTGTTTTTGAAGTGATATTTCTTGAGTACCGACAACGATATGTTTTGCCCGTTTTGCTGTCATCCGTTACGGCCACACTGGTGAGTCACTATCTAATTGGCCCTATCGATATTTTTAATGTGGGTGCAATGGTTTTGGCTCCCTTGTCTCTTGACTTGTTCTTAGCTTGCTCTGTGTTAGTTGTCTTTGTCCTTGGGTTATCTGTATTGTTTTTTCAGATACAAAAGCAACTTTGGCGATTTAGTGCTTTGTCTGTTTGGTGGCGATTCAGTGTTGTCGCGATGGTGTCTTCTACAGCGGCGGTTTATCTCCCTGAGGCGTTAGGAAGTGGCTTCTTACCTCTCAATCATTTGTTGTCGGGTGATTTGATTGTTTATTCCTTGTTGTTGCTTATCTTGGTGAAGACGGTGCTCACTGCTTTGACGATTGGGTTAGGGATCCCTGGGGGAATGATAGGGCCAACGTTTATTATTGGTGGCTTAGCTGGTGTGCAAATTGCCTTTACCTTTGGGGAAGGTGTTTCAGATGCGGCTTTATTTTCCTTATTAGGTATGGCAGCAATGATGGCGGCTTGTTTTCAGGCACCTTTAACAGCATTGGTGGCTATAATAGAAATGACCCATTCCTTTACAGCCATTGTGCCTGCATTATTTGTGATTGTTTTATCATGTTTACTTATTAGGGTGATTTTTCATCAAGAGTCGATATTTGTTGAGCGTCTGAATTTCATTGGCATGTCTTCTAGTATCAGCCCTTTTCAGCGTTTTTTGCGTCATCACACGATAAAACCTGTGGCTGAACCTATTTTGGCTTTGTCTAGTCATGCCTCGTTAGAGCAGATAAAGGATTTAGCGTCGAGTGTGGTAGACTACGTCGCTTATGAAAAAGATAACGAGTGGTATTTGGTTAAGCGATTGGCCGTACTAGAGACATTGCAACTACTTAATGAGGGGCCTCAACCCTGGTTGACGGTGTTCCATGATAAGATATCAATGGATATTTTTAGTGCGTTAGATTCTACGAATATCAAGCTTATTCAAGAGCCTAATTCTCTAGAGGCTATGTTAGTTTGGTTTCAGCGAACTGGGCTAAATGAGGTCCTGGTTCCTTTGTCCGATACGTCTTACCGATTAGTCTCTCGTCATCGTCTAGATCAATTTTTATTAAAGAGTGATTAGTCTTATTGTGGTTTTAGTGCGTAATTAGTCACAGTTTTAATATGAGTTACATTATCAAATTATAGGATATCGTTAATATGAGTCGTTCAGAAAGTCTATATGCACGTGCCCAACACCGCATTCCTGGTGGAGTTAACTCACCAGTTCGAGCATTCAATGGTGTTGGCGGTACGCCCGTATTTTTTCAAAAGGGAGAGGGTGCTTACGTTTATGACGAAGATAAAAAGCGTTATATAGATTATGTCGGCTCTTGGGGGCCTATGATTCTAGGCCACTCTCACCCAGATGTATTGGATGCTGTAAAGCATCAGTTAGATTATGGTTTAAGTTTTGGTGCACCAACCGAAGTTGAAATTACCATGGCAGAAAAGGTGTGCGAGTTAGTCCCTTCAATGGATATGGTACGAATGGTTAATTCTGGTACGGAAGCAACGATGAGTGCTATTCGTTTAGCGAGAGGTTATACCGGTCGAGATAAAATCGTTAAGTTTGAAGGTTGCTACCATGGTCACTCAGACTCTCTATTGGTAAAAGCGGGTTCTGGCGCTTTAACACTAGGGGTTCCTAATTCACCAGGTGTGCCTGCAGATTTAGCAAAACACACGATTACGCTTCAGTTTAATGACATTGAGGAAGTGACACGTTGTTTTTCTGAAATGGGTGATCAGATAGCTTGTATTATTGTTGAGCCAGTAGCCGGTAACATGAACTGCATTTTACCTGTAGAGGGGTTCTTACAGACGTTGAGAAAAGTTTGTGATGAGTCCGGTGCTGTGTTGATTTTTGATGAGGTGATGACAGGGTTTCGTGTCGCTTTAGGTGGCGCTCAAGATTACTTTGATGTTGTCCCAGATTTGACAACGCTGGGTAAAGTGATTGGGGCTGGGATGCCTGTAGGGGCGTTCGGTGGTAAGCGTAAAATAATGGAATGTATTTCGCCGCTAGGACCTGTATATCAAGCAGGCACCTTGTCTGGGAACCCTGTTGCTATGGTGGCAGGGCTGGCTGTGTTAAACAAAATCAGTGAGGAAGGTTTCCACCAGACGTTGGGCGAAAAAGCAAATCGTCTTGTCACAGGCTTGAAAAAAGCAGCAGATGAAGTGGGGGTGCCTCTTTGTGTGGTTAATGCAGGTGGTATGTTTGGCTTTTTCTTCTCAGAAGCGGATGCCGTGACTTCTTTTGCTGAGGTACAACGGTGCGACCTAAAGGCGTTTAAGGCATTTTTTCACCACATGCTAGAAGAAGGTGTTTATTTGGCACCGGCTGCGTTTGAAGCCGGTTTTATATCGCAAGCTCATACAGACGAAGATATTGACTATACAATTGATGCCGCTAGACGATCCTTTGCAAAGCTTGTCTGATTGAATAAAACAAAAAAGGGTTCTGATTATGTCTACTGACAATGTCAAAAAATCTCCAGTTGACGAAATTGAAGATGTTGATCTTGGTGATGAGAAAAAACAGCCTCATAGAGGAGTGTATTTATTACCTAATTTGTTTACGACAGCGGCTCTTTTTTCTGGTTTTTATTCCATAATTGCAGCGATGAACGGTGATTTCACACATGCTGCAGTCGCTGTTTTTATAGCTATGGTCTTAGATGGGTTAGATGGGCGCGTTGCTCGTTTGACCCATACACAAAGTGCGTTCGGTGCAGAGTATGATTCTTTATCCGATATGGTTTCATTCGGGATAGCGCCAGCATTAATTGTGTTTACTTGGGCGTTAGCTCCATTAGGCAAGATAGGGTGGATTGCTGCTTTTATTTATGCAGTCGGAGCTGCTTTGCGCTTGGCAAGATTCAATACGATGCTTGGTGTTGAAGAGAAGCGATATTTTACAGGTTTACCAAGTCCGGCAGCGGCGGCGATTGTGGCAGGTATTATTTGGGCTGCGAATGATAACGGTGTTTCTGGCGACAGTCTTGCCGTATTAATGGCGGTTATCGTTCCTGTTACAGGGTTGTTAATGGTGAGTAATGTTAAATACCGAAGCTTTAAAGATTTAGATCTTAAAGGGCGTGTACCCTTTGCAATGTTGCTAATAGGTGTTTTGGTGCTCGTTTTGATTGCGCTTCAACCAGCTTTAGTAATGATGGGAGGCTTTTGTCTTTATGGTTTATGGGGGCTATTGGGTGTTTTTATTAAGTTGATACGTTAAAAGCTTTTCTTAAACTATTTTGGGTTGTTATTTGATTAAAATGGCCTATCGCTGATCGTTTCTTGATCTGTTTTGTCCTTGTTTCAAATTAATTTGTGCAAATCGTGTTTTTCTTCAAAAAAGGGTTGCACAAAATCTGTAGATCCTTAATATACGCCCTCGCTGACACGGACAGGGCTTCAAGCCTTAGCTTACTAAACTAAGTTAAGAAGGTGAGCCGCTTAAGTGAATTGGCAACGCTCTTTAAAATAGATAATCAGATAATTTGTGTGGGCGCTCGCTGGAGGCTTCAGAAGATTGACATGGTTTACTTAGTTTACTAAGTAGGTTGTGAGCGATCAAAAAAATTGAAGTCTTACGAGAGTCTACACGGCAATCGCTTTATGTTGATTGGCTTTGCTTTTAAGCGGAGTGAATCGATTAAGTTATAGTTAGTGTAATACGATTTGAGTGAGCAAGCTTTTTAACTGAAGAGTTTGATCATGGCTCAGATTGAACGCTGGCGGCAGG
>NZ_JAJATW010000012.1 GCF_020532605.1 Marinomonas algarum
GCCAATTCACTTAAGCGACTCATCTTCTTAACTTAGTTTAGTAAGCTAAGGCTTGAAGCCCTGTCCGTGTCAGCGAGGGCGTATATTAAGGATCTACAGATTTTGTGCAACCCTTTTTTGAAGAAAATTGAAATTAATTTAAAATCAATAGAGAAGAGCGCATAGACGACTTTATAACTGGACGATACGCAGCTCTTTCGGCATAGAAAAAGAGACATTCTCTTCTCTACCCTGTAACTCTTTAGGGGCGAGCCCCCCTTCACTTACAAGGCGATCAATGACTTCATTAACCAACACTTCAGGCGCTGATGCGCCCGCTGTCACGCCCACACTACTAACACCGTCTAACCAAGCAGGATTGATCTCAGCAGCACTATCAATTAAATGAGCAACAGCCCCCATACGCTCGGCCAACTCTCTTAATCTGTTGGAATTAGAGCTATTTACCGAGCCAACAACCAACACAAGCTGCGACTCTACCGCTAG
The DNA here is from genome assembly GCF_020532605.1 of Marinomonas algarum. Classification (GTDB taxonomy): domain Bacteria; phylum Pseudomonadota; class Gammaproteobacteria; order Pseudomonadales; family Marinomonadaceae; genus Marinomonas; species Marinomonas algarum. The sequence goes on from NZ_JAJATW010000012.1 coordinate 487, forward strand.
AGTTTTTACCGCATCTTGTCGGTTCTGTGTCGCATAACAAATATCGTCCTTTTTAGGACCGGTAATCTTAGGGAAATGTGCTTTTAATGCATCAATAACGACTGAAGTGTCATCCATAGACAAGGTCGTTTGGGTCACAAACGCCAGACGCTCTGGATTCTTTACTGGAAGACTGACAACATCGTCAGGGTGCTCAACCAAATAAATAGCCCCTCCCTGACGATTATCATATTGCCCCATTGTACCTTCTACTTCCGGATGGCCATCGTGACCAATCAGAACACACTCCATTCCGTCTCGAGAATAACGAACAACTTCTAAATGCACCTTGGTGACCAAAGGGCAAGTTGCGTCGAATACTTTTAAACCACGATCTGTCGCTTCGTCACGCACTGCCTTAGAAACACCATGAGCACTAAAGATAACAATATTATCATCTGGCACTTGATCTAGCTCATCAACAAACACAGCACCACGAGACTTAAGAGACTCAACGACAAATTTATTATGGACTACCTCATGACGTACATAGATAGGCGCTTCAAACAAATCTAGACACCGATTGACGATCTCAATAGCACGATCTACACCAGCACAAAAACCTCGTGGATTCGCGAGCTGAATAGCAAAGCTCATGCTGCATCCTCAATCGAAATGATTTGTACGCGGAATGTCAATGATCGTCCGGCAAGAGGATGATTGAAGTCCACCAACACCTCTTTCTCACCAATCTCTGCAATAACGCCTGGTAGCTCGTTTTTACTGACATCCGCAAATGAAACCACCATGCCTTCCTCAAGATCCATCGAGAATTGAGTACGCGAAATTCGTTGGATATTACTCTCATTATGGACACCAAACGAATCCTCGGGCGCCATAGTAAATGATGCCTCTTGACCCACTGACATACCTAACAACGCCTTCTCAAAAGCAGGCAACAAACTACCATCACCAAACATAAAGCTCGCGGGTGTTTTAGAAAAATTAGAATCTACAATTTGGCCGTCTTCAAGTGACAACTCAAAATGCAACGTGACTCGACTTTCTGCCGTAACTACACTCATTTTTTTGCATCCTCTTGCTTTTTCGTCACAAAACCTTCGATTAACATCAGAACAACTCCGATTGTGATGGCACTATCAGCAACGTTAAACGCTGGGAAATACCAAGACTGCTGCCAATGAACTTGGATAAAGTCAACCACATGACCGTACACTAACCGATCATAAAGATTGCCAATTGCCCCGCCCAAAATAAAGGTCAAGGCAAGTGACTCCAATCGGTTCGTATTTGCTATTTTCACCAGCCGCCAACTTATTCCTATTACGACAGCTAGGGCGATGACAGAGAAAAACCAACGTTGCCAACCACCCGCTTGCGCAAGAAAACTAAAGGCAGCCCCTGTGTTGTATCTCAGGGTAAGGTCAAAAAACGGTAAAACCGTAATCTCTTGGCCATAGTATAAGTTGGCTTCAACAGCCTGCTTACTAACCCAGTCAACAACAAATAACACGAGTGCCAGCAGCCACCAGCGCTGAACTCTTCTCCAAACAGTCGACACCGTCATTAGGCGTAAAGGCGCTTTTCACCTTCCCCATTAGGCAAATTAGAAATACAGCGATCACACAACTCAGGGTGTGCTTCACGATGCCCCACTTCCTCTCGGTGATGCCAGCAACGTACACATTTTGTGTTCTTACTCAGCTCAACGTGTACTTTTAAACCCTCTAAGTCTGTCGCCACAGCTTCTCCCGTGGCGGCAGAAAGTGGTAGCACTTTCACTTCAGACGCAATTAATACAAAACGCAACTCTTCACCCAACTGGTTTAACGTCGCTTGCAAAGAGTCATCACAATACAGAGTAATCTCAGCACTCAGACTGGCCTTCATTTTGCCTTCACTGCGTGCTGCTTCTAATACTTTGTTAATGGCTACTTTGGATTCTAAAATTTTCTTCCAAAATTCACGCCCCATCAATTCATCGCCTTTTAGCTCTTCAAGCCCTTGGTACCAAGTCTCCAAAAAGATGGATTCACTACGCTTACCAGGCAAGGTTTGCCAAATTTCGTCTGCCGTAAAACTCAAAATAGGAGCAATCCAACGAGAGAAGGCTTCCATCACATGATAAAGAGCCGTTTGAGCAGAACGACGCGCCAAGCTGTTTTCTTGCGTTGTATATTGACGGTCTTTGATGACATCAAGGTAAAAACCACCCAAATCTACAGAACAGAAATTCTGGATTTTCTGGTTTACCGTATGAAATTGATATTCATTGTAAGCAGTATTCAATTCTTTTTGTAACAATGCTGCACGATCTACAATCCAACAATCTAGGGCGATCATATCACTCGATGGCACCATGTCAGTGGCTGGATTAAAACCATTCAAATTCGCCATCATAAAGCGCGCTGTGTTACGAATACGTCGATATGAATCAGCAACGCGTTTTAAAATTTCATCAGATACCGTCATTTCCGTCGTGTAGTCCGTCGCTGCAACCCACAAGCGAATAATATCGGCACCCAAGGTATCCATTACTTTTTGAGGTGATAAAACATTGCCCAGTGATTTGGACATTTTACGACCATCACCATCTACGGTAAAACCGTGAGTCAGTACTTGCTTATAAGGCGGTACACCGCGGATTGCTATAGACGTTTTCAACGAAGACTGGAACCAACCACGATGTTGATCGGAGCCTTCCAAGTACAAATCCGCTGGGAAACGTAATTCGTCACGTTGATCAATAACAGAATAATGCGTTACGCCAGAATCAAACCATACATCGAGCGTATCGGTGACCTTGCTGTACTTATCCGCGTCTTCTCCAAGCAACTCTGCTGCATCCATTTCGAACCAAGCATCAATGCCTTCTTTCTCGATACGTTTTGCCACTTCCTCAATAAGATGGGGTGTTTCTGGATGTAATTCTTGAGTTTCTTTGTTAATAAACAAAGCAATCGGCACACCCCAAGTACGCTGACGAGATACACACCAATCAGGACTGTTATTCAACATCCCTTCCATGCGATTTTGGCCCCAGCTTGGCACCCATTTCACGCCTTCCACGGCGTGTTTAGCCGCATCCAACAAACCTTCTTTGGTCATGCTGATAAACCACTGAGGCGTGGCACGGAAAATCAATGGCGTTTTGGTACGCCAGCAATGTGGATAACTGTGGAAAATCTTTGTTTCAAGTACTAAAGCATGATTACGGTTCAGCGCCTCTAACACCGCACCATCGACTTTATAAACATGCAAACCAGCGAATTCACCTGCCGCTTCGGAGTACACACCGTTGTCCTGCACTAGGTTAATCGTACCGATACCATTTTCACGACCAACGTTGAAGTCATCCACCCCATGGTCTGGCGCTGTGTGTACACAACCCGTACCCGCTTCGGTGGTGACATGCTCACCAAGAATGATAGGGATGTCCCGCTCTAAGAAAGGGTGGTTCAACACAGTACCTTTCAACTCAGCACCCACCGTGTGGCCAACAACAGCAAAGTCAGTTACGCCGTAACGCGCCATCAAACCTTCAACCATATCTTCAGCAACGATCAAGCGCTCTTTGCCTAAGCCCATATCCACTTCAACAAGCGCATAATTAAATTCAGGATGTACAGATACAGCTTGGCTTGCAGGAAGCGTCCAAGGCGTGGTTGTCCAAATAACCACAGACACTTTGCCTTCACCAACCACATCCGCAAATTTCGCTAATAGCGCCGCTTCGTCTTGAGGCATATAACGCACATCGAGAGACAAGGACGTTTTATCTTGGTATTCCACTTCTGCTTCCGCTAAAGCAGAACCGCCGACCACACTCCAGTAAACTGGCTTGAAGCCTTTTACCAAGTGTCCGTTCTCAGCGATTTTACCCAGTGCACGAACAATATTAGCTTCCGTTTGGAAGTTCATGGTTAGATAAGGATTTTCCCAATCACCCATTACACCCAAGCGGATAAAATCTTTCTTTTGCTCTTCTATTTGCGTGTAAGCATATTCACGGCATTTCGCGCGAAACTCTTTATAAGAAACTTTTGCACCGGCCTTACCAATAAGCTGTTCAACTTTGTGCTCGATCGGCAAGCCGTGGCAATCCCAACCTGGAATATAAGGCGCATCAAAACCACTCACGGTTTTGGACTTAACAATAATATCTTTGAGGATTTTGTTAACCGCATGACCAATATGGATACTACCATTTGCGTATGGAGGGCCATCATGGAGCACAAAAGACGGACGCCCTTTACTGACTTCGCGCACTTTTTGGTAAAGATCCATATCCTGCCAACGCTTCAACATTGCAGGCTCACGTTTTGCCAAATCTCCACGCATTGGGAAGGTCGTATCTGGCAAATTCAGTGTCGGTTTGTAATCACTCATGGTTTATCGATTTATCCTCAAAGATCATCTTTTCACTGATTAGCAAAGAAACGTATTGCTTCTTCTTTATCACATTGAATTTGTTTTTCCAGCTCACTTAAGCCGGCCATTTTTCGCTCTGCCCTAATAAATTGACAGAAAGTTACTCGAGCATACTTGTCATACAAGTCACCCTTAAAATCCAGTAAATGCACTTCTAATAGGGCTGTTTTTCCATTCACTGTTGGACGAACACCAATATTGGCAACACCATCATGGCTCTCACCATCGACATCCAACGTGACAGCATACACACCTGACAAAGCCGATCGAACACCTTTTAGGTTAATGTTTGCCGTTGGGAACCCTAGTTTTCGACCCAATTTCTGGCCATGAATAATTCGACCACTTAAGGTTACCGAATGCCCCATGTTCATTTTTGCAGAAACAACGTCACCTCGTTCTAAAGCCTGACGTATCACGGTACTACTGACGCGTTCATTATTGACATTTAAGACAGACGGGGTGTTTTCAACCGCGAAGTCATGTTGTCGGCCAAACACTTGTAGATAATCAAAATCACCTTGTCGATCGCAGCCAAAACGAAAATCATCCCCTACAACTAAATGCTTAATAGACAAGCCATCTAGTAGGATTTTTTGGCAGAACGCCTGAGCATTAAGCTGTTGCAACTTAGGGTTAAAAGGCATGCACAGTACATAATCAATGCCCTGCCCCTGCAGCAAAGCCACTTTATCCCGTAGACGCCCTATTCGCCCTGGCGCAGTATCCGGTGCAAAAAACTCTCTTGGCTGTGGTTCAAAGATCATGATCGCGGCTGGCGCATTGTATTGCTTTGCCAACGTCTTTACACGAGCCAAAATAGCACTGTGGCCTAAGTGAACGCCGTCAAAGTTGCCTATCGTTAGCACACATTTTTGATGCCTTGAACGGATATTATGAATACCGCGAATTAACTCCATATCACCCCGTACAAAAACATTAAGCTGAGTATTGAAAAAATACCCGCGATTATATAGCAGTTAACGACCTTAAGGTAGGCCAGAACTTGAACAAGGACGCTCTCACGCTCGCATTGTCATAAGATCCACTGACCACTAGACAGAGTGCTTTAGACTTGCAGGTCGTAACCCAGCGACGATCGCCGTCACACCATATACAACAACACCCGCCACTACGATCATAAACGTATAACCCACTCTTTCCCAATCACTCATCTGGACCCACTGCCAACCTTGCTGTGAAAAAACATAAAGTGTTGCCCCTAAAGCAAAGGTTGCACTTAACAAAATACGCAACAAGCGCCGCCAATGAACTGAAAACACATGAAAAGATTGCTGATGAAGACCTCGCCATAGCAAGTACGCATTTAACGCGGCAGACAAACTGGTCGCTAACGCTAAACCTACATGACCAAACGGCCATACTAGAATTAGATTAAAGACCATATTAGACACCATCGCGATGATCCCAATACGCACGGGCGTTTTAACGTCTTGCCTTGCGTAATACCCAGGTGCAAGCACTTTAATCAGCATCATAAACACCAACCCTAACGAATACGCCTGTAAACTTTGCGCCGCCATGGTCACATCATTCACCGTCAGCGCTCCACGATAAAAGATCGTTGCGATTAAAGGTTCTGCCAACATAAACAAAGCCAATGATGAAGGAATAGCAATGAGCAATAAAAGACGTAGCGCCCAATCTAAGGTGCCTGAAAACTGACTCGCATCACCGCCTGAAAAACTTCGCGATAAGGACGGCAAAATAACCGTACTGATTGCAATCGCGAAAATACCTAACGGCAATTCATAAAGGCGATCGGATAAATACAACCAAGTAATACTGCCCGTTTGCAAAAATGACGCTAGCACGGTATCCAACAACAAGTTAATTTGACTGACTGAGACACCGAATAAAGCCGGCCCCATCAATATCAGAATACGCCTTACGCCTGGGTGTGAGAAATTTAAACTGGGCATCGGCAACAACTTCAATCTTGCCAGAAAAGGCACCTGAAACAACAACTGGATCAAGCCTGCAGCAAACACCCCCCAAGCCACCGCGATTTCTGATTGCGCAGCAGATTGCGCGAAAAACAAGGTCGCTACAATGAGAGACAAATTAAGGAAAATAGGCGTAATAGCTGGCACAGCGTATTCCCCGTGCGCATTGAGTATGCCGCCAGCCAATGCGGTTAAAGAAATAAACATCAAATAGGGAAAGGTAATGACCAACAAATCCGCTGCTAAAACTGTCTGCTCCACATTTCCAGCAAAACCTGGCGCGAACACATAAACAACCCAAGGCGCACACAGCATAAACAATATGGTCACACACAATAGAACCAATGCCAGTGAACCACTTACGGCAGAAATCAGCGCCCTCACCTCGCTCGGTCCTTCTTTGACGCGATAATCACTTAAAACGGGAACAAACGCTTGAGCGAACGCTCCCTCAGCAAATAACCTTCGGAAGAAGTTAGGGATTTTAAACGCCACATAAAATGCGTCGGCACTTCCACTGGCACCTAACACATAGGCCAACGCCGCATCACGCACCAACCCAAGGATACGCGACAGGAAAGTACACACTGATACTAAGACACCAGAACGCAATAAAGGCAAAGACTTACGTGGTTTATTCAAGCTCACTTTTTTTTCAGACATACCGTTTTCTATTTAAAAGACAAGACAGACAATATAAAGAGCGGACAAAACACCCTAAGAATAACACCGGCTTCACTTTGAGCGCAGTCAAATATATCCGCTCATTTGATTAATATTTGTATAATAGGGTTGTGACCGCGCTAAAAACTGGTAAAATCCGCCGCGAGATTTCAAAGTTAAAACTTGACAATAATTTCATGGCGTAGCAAATTGCTAGGCCATTTCGTATTTAAAAATTAAAGGAGCCAGACCGTGGCAAATTCCGCCGGTTCAAAAAAACGCGCGCGCCAAGCAATCAAAAGCCGCGCTCACAATGGTAGCCTTCGTTCAATGGTTCGCACATACTTGAAAAAAGTAGATGCGGCTATCGAAGCAGGCAATCAAGCTGACGCACAAGCAGCTTACGTTCTAGCAACTTCTAAGCTAGACAAAGCCGCTGACAAAGGCCTATATCACAAAAACAAAGCAGCTCGCCATAAGAGCCGCTTGAGTGCTAAAATCAAAGCACTGGCTTAATACCTATAAAAAACCGGCTTAGCCGGTTTTTTTATGTCTTTTTATTTATGCAAACACATCAAAGCCAAAACACTGACGCTAATCGGCAAATAAAATAAGCAACCAAACAACGCCCGCCAAGAAAAGCGTCAACATCACGGCAGCAGAACCTAGATCTTTTGCGCGACCAGACAGTTCATGATGCTCATTACTAATGCGATCCACGACAGCTTCAACACTTGAGTTAAGTGTTTCTACCACCAACACCATACCAACAGAAAAAATCAGCACAGCCTGCTCTAGCCCTGTATCGCCCAACCAAATGGCCAACGGCAAAGCAATAAGAAACAAAAACGTTTCTTGTCGGAACGCGGCCTCATGACGCCATTGAGCACGCAAACCTTGATAAGAATATTTACTGGCGTCTAAGATGCGCTCTAAGCCTGATTTACCTGGTTTTGCCATTACTGCCTCTTCTGTTTGCGCCTAAATACACTAAAGAATAACCAAATCATCACGATGAATAAGCTCAGACTCGCCTTGATAACCTAGAATGTCACCAATGCTCGACGAAGGCTGACCTAACAACTTCAATGTTTCAGCAACACTGTAATTGACAAGACCTCGTGCCACCAACACACCTTTCGTGTCGACACAAATCACCATATCACCGCGTGAAAATGAACCTTGAGCATCTTTAACACCCACAGACAGAAGACTGGTCCCTTCTTCGCGCAATGCATTGACAGCGCCTTCATCTAATACCAGTGCTCCTCGACTTTTCAGGTGCCCCGCAAGCCACTGCTTGCGCGCAGTCACTCGACAATGCTCTGGTTGCAACCAAGTACCTAACAGCTCACCAGACGCCACCCTAGTAATCACATCCTCCACTCGCCCTGAGGCGATTAAAGTATCAGCACCAGAACGCGCCGCCAGCCGTGCTGCACGCACCTTTGTTAACATGCCGCCACTGCCTAGCACACCCGCACCACCACTTGCCATCGACTCTAAACGATCATCTGAAGCCGAAATATGCGAAATGAGCTGCGCATCTTGGTAATCACGAGGGTTCTTATCAAATAATCCAAGTTGATCGGTCAAAATAATCAACGCATCCGCTTCAACCAAGTTGGCCACCAAGGCACCAAGCGTATCATTATCGCCAAAACGAATTTCGTCGGTCACAACCGTATCGTTTTCATTCACAATGGGTACAACACCAAAGCCAAGCAGAGTACGCAACGAAGAACGTGCATTTAGATAACGTCGGCGATTAGATAGGTCATCATGTGTTAGCAAGATTTGAGCGGTGCATAAATTATGTTTTTCAAAATGCGACTCATACACTCCCACTAACTCCATCTGACCAACCGCTGCCGCGGCCTGCAATTCGTTCACCTGAGTGGGACGAGAGGAAAAGCCCAAACGCTTCATGCCAGCCGCAATTGAGCCAGAGGACACCAGAACCACTTCTTTACCTTGCGCACGCAGTTGAGCAATTTGCGCTACCCAAAGCCCGATTCGAGCCACATCCAAGCCTTGACCATCGTTTGTTAATAAGGCACTACCAATCTTCACCACGACGCGTTGCGCTTGCGCTATTTTCTCTCGCATATCCATGATTTACTGCTTTTCCACTCGCTAGATTAACTTACGTATTCCACTTCCACATCGTAATCGTCTTCGTCAAAATCATCGTCATCCAACGCTTTGCCAGCTAAGCGGCGCTTTTCACGTAGTGACATGATACGATTCCGACCTTCTTCATCGATCAGAGCACGAACCGCTTTCTCTTTCTCTCGCGCTTCTGGGCTTTCTGCCAACAGTTCACGCTGCTCTTCTAATGCTGTCATCAGATCCAGACACAATACTTCTGTGCCTTCCCCTGAAATCGCGGAAATACGGTATGCTTTGCCTTCCCAACCAAGCGCATCAATAACGCTTTGACAACGCTCTTCCAATTCTTCTTCCGGCACCATATCGGTTTTATTCAACACTAACCAACGATCTCGTTCCGCCAAAGCAGGACTAAACTGATGCAGCTCGTTCACCGCAATCACGGCCGCTTCTGCCGGCGTAATTTCATCCCATGGCGCTAAATCGACAATGTGCAATAAAATACGGTTGCGCACCAAGTGCTTCAAAAAGCGAATCCCTAGTCCTGCCCCCTCTGATGCCCCTTCGATGATCCCAGGAATATCGGCAATAACAAAACTCTGATGCTTCTTAACCTTAACCACACCTAGGTTTGGTACTAACGTTGTGAAAGGATAATCAGCGACCTTTGGTTTTGCCGACGACACAGAGCGAATAAAAGTCGATTTACCCGCATTCGGCAAACCAAGCAAACCTACATCCGCCAACACTTTCATTTCAAGCTTTAATGTACGCTCTTCCCCAACCGTGCCTTTTGTCGTTTGACGAGGAGCCCGGTTTGTACTGGATTTGAAACGGGTGTTGCCTAAACCATGATGACCGCCTTGTGCCACTTTGAGTGTTTGACCGTCTCGGACAAGATCACCTAGCGTTTCCCCTGTGTCATCGTCGATCACTGTTGTTCCGACAGGCACCTTGATTTCTAAATCTGGGCCTTTTGACCCCGTCATATCACGGCCTTGGCCACCTTGACCACTTTCCGCGATGTACTTTTTCGTAAAGCGAAAGTCAATCAGGGTATTAAGCGCTTCATCCGCCACCAACACCACACTGCCGCCATTACCGCCATCACCGCCGTCAGGGCCACCTTTCGCAACAAATTTCTCACGCCAAAAACTTAGCGCACCATTTCCGCCTTTACCCGCTCTTACATAGATACTGGCTTCATCAACAAATTTCACAGGAACACCTCTTAGGTGGTTTAATCAATTTCAATGCATTGATTATAGAATTCTTCCAAAAAAAAAGCCCCGCGTCGCGGAGCTTTTTTTAAGTTTTTAGCAAGTAATTACGCAGCAACGACAGAAACTGTACGACGCTTCAACTTACCTTTCACTTCAAACTTCACTTGGCCTTCTGCAACAGCAAACAAAGTGTGATCTTTACCAATTTGAACACCAACACCAGGGTGGAACTGAGTACCACGCTGACGAACAAGGATGTTACCTGGGATCACAACTTGACCACCAAAACGTTTGACACCTAATCGTTTCGACTCGGAATCGCGACCGTTACGAGTACTACCACCCGCCTTTTTATGAGCCATGACTTACTCCTTAAAATTTAATTTAGTTAGGGCTTAGCTAATGCCAGTAATTTTCACTTCTGTGAACCACTGACGATGACCCATACGCTTCATAGAGTGCTTACGACGACGGAATTTCAAGATTTTCACCTTGTCTCCACGGCCATGAGCAACAACTTCTGCTGTTACTTTCGCGCCTTCTACGATAGGTGCGCCAACTTTAACGTCGTCGCCATTGCTAACAAGAAGAACATCATCGAAATTAATCGCACTGCCTTCTTCAAACGCTAGTTTTTCAACTTTAAGGGTTTGGCCTTCTTCTACACGGTATTGCTTACCGCCAGTTTTGATCACTGCAAACATGTTCTTCTCCAATTAGATTTGCCCGGCTACTGAAATTGAATTTGACCTACTTCTAGTGGCAATAAGTCTTCGACCGAATCGGACTAAAATCACTAACCATATGATAGGGAGCAAAATGTGGGCAAATCGGACGCGAGATTGTACAAAATCGCACCATTTAATACAAGTGAATTGCAAATGCTTAGTACATTTTTTGCATTTTGGGTTGACCCTGACACAAGCCTTACCTAGCATGGAGCTAACTTGCTCATTAGCTTGAGAATCTTTAGCCGCGGAACCCCCATGCAACCGACACAAATACACGATGTTGTGGCCAATGAATTTGGTCAAGTGAACGATTACATAATGTCACAACTTAGCAGTGACATTCCCCTTATTGAACAGATTGGTTACTACATTATCAGTAATGGCGGCAAACGGCTTAGACCCTTGCTTGTTTTACTGGCAGCCAAAGCAAGCACACCCTTAGACGACACCCAACAACATCAAGCCATTCAGATGGCAACGATTATCGAATTTATCCATACCTCTACCCTGCTTCATGACGACGTTGTTGATGAGTCTGATATGCGCCGCGGCAAAAAAACCGCGAACGAAGAATGGGGCAATGCACCCAGCGTTCTTGTTGGTGATTTTTTATACTCACGTGCCTTTCAAATCATGGTCGATGTTGGCAGCATGCAATGCATGAGCATTCTTGCAAAAACAACCAATGTCATCGCAGAAGGTGAAGTTCAGCAGCTAATCAATTGTGGCGACCCTGACACCTCAGAAGACAGTTATTTAAAAGTCATCCAGTATAAAACAGCGAAGCTCTTTGAAGGTGCAGCCTTATGTGGTGCGGTCATTGCCAGCGCACCGCCTGAGCATCAAAAAGCCTTACAAGACTTTGGTATGTATGTTGGAACCGCGTTTCAACTTATCGATGATGTGATGGATTACACCAGTACCGCTGAAGAAATGGGGAAAAGTGTCGGTGACGATCTAGCGGAAGGCAAGCCTACTCTGCCTCTCATCTACACAATGCAACATGGCGATGACGAAGCGGTTGAACGTGTCAAACAAGCTATTCTGACTGGAGGCTTGGAACAGCTAGACACCATTATTAAAGATGTACAAGGTTGTGGTGCCATTGAGTACACTCAACAAAGAGCCCAAGAACAAGCAGATCTAGCCATCACGGCTATTGCATGCTTGCCTGACTCTACCTACAAAACAGCGCTTATTGCTTTAGCTAACGCATCCGTCAAACGCCGCAACTAGTTTTGTGCGGCGTTACGGGTCTATGCGATCTATAAAAATCAGCCTACAAAAGGCTCAAGACTTTTTGCGCGGTTGCTTCACTGTACTGTTGCATAAAGCAATGCCCACCTTCCACTTCTATCACACGAATATTGGGGTTTAAGCTCACCGCCAGTTGGTACGCTTCTTTTAAGTAATCAAAGGTTTCCTTGCCCTGCAGAATAACGGTAGGGACTTTCAAGTTCGCAACGGCATGCCACAGCCCCTTGGGGTAACTGGAGAAAATCGCTTCTTCCATCCAAGTAGGGCATGTTAATTGACACTGACCTTGCTCCTCTTGCTTAATCGACGCTTTAATATAATCCTCTAGACATTCTGGCTCCCAGCCTTTAAACGTACCCCGCTCAAAAAAGCTCTTTCGCACGTCATCAATATGATTCCATTGCGTCCGTCGCCGTCTTGCTTGTCTTGCTAAAGGAAAGCGACTTTTTAAACCCGCCATGGTTGCGCCTCGCATCATCCAAATAAGTCGAGGTGGGAACAAAGCAGGGTCTAGCAACACCAACTGGTCAAATAGCTCGGGTTGTTGTTCACTCATCAACAGTGTCATACAACCACCAAAACTGTGCCCCATACCAATGAGTTTTGCTTGAGACAGTTGTGCTCTCTGCGCCTGTAATGCAAGAGAAAAGCGTAAAGCCGTTTTATTCCAACCGACAAACTTCTCACCTGCTGAAGAGCCACCGTGCCCTGCCGCGTCTTGCATGATCAAATTATAGCCTTTTAATTGAGACAAAAAGCGACAGTATGTTTTGACGGCAAAACCGTTTCCATGCAAAAAGTGTACGGTAGGAGAGCCCGCCTCTACAGGTGTCATATACCCTTGAATATGCCTATCTTCAAAAGCATGGCGCCACGTAATGAGATTGTCTTTATTGTTATTTTGATCGCGAATAGAACTCATCATTCTGCCTAAAAACGGATTAGATATAATCTACAACAATACCTGACTATGAAATAAAATCAAAAATGTCATAACAAACGCTTTCCAAAGCCTCTATAAAACCGCTAAATTCGATTGTTGTGTTAGGAAACACAAAGAAATGATTGTTTTTCGTGCAGCAAGATTGGTTTTTTTAGGCTCAAACATTCATATTGGAGTTCCAAACCGCTATAATCAGCTGGATTTTTTTACTGAAAACTGGACCACACCAATCCGCCTGACTACTTTTAGGTCAATGGCTGGACGTGGATATAGGACTATAATGACTACAGCTTCCTCTTTTGAAAAAGACGAACTATTAAAATGCGGCCACGGTGAAATGTTTGGTGCAGGTAACGCCCAACTTCCTGTCGGCAATATGCTAATGATGGATCGCATTACACACATCTCAGCTGAAGGCGGGGAATTTGGTAAAGGCGAAATTTTCGCTGAACTGGATATTAATCCAGACCTGTGGTTCTTTGCATGCCATTTCCCTGGCGATCCGGTTATGCCAGGCTGCTTAGGCCTAGACGCGATGTGGCAACTCGTCGGCTTTTTCCTAGGCTGGAAAGGCAACAAAGGTCGAGGTCGCGCACTGGGTTCTGGCGAAGTCAAATTCACGGGACAAATTCTTCCAACTGCAAAAAAAGTCACCTTTCATATCACATTAAAGCGTGTTATCGAACGCAAATTAGTGATGGGTATTGCAGATGGTAGTGTTAAAGTTGATGGTCGTGAAATCTACACAGCAAAAGATTTGCGTGTTGGTTTGTTTACCTCAACAGATAACTTCTAAAGATTAAGAATGAAAGAGGCACATTTATGCGTCGTGTAGTAGTAACAGGTCTTGGTATTGTTAGCTGCCTAGGCAATGACAAAGAAAGCGTTCTAAACTCCTTGCGCGAAGGCCAATCTGGTATTCGTTTTGCTGAAGATTACAAAGAACATGGCTTTCGCAGCCAAGTATGTGGTCGTATTGACCTTGATGCAGAAGGCATCGACCGTAAGGTTCGCCGTTTCATGGGTGACGCTGCAACGTATGCTTATGTTTCTATGCAACAGGCTATTACCGATGCTGGCTTAACCGAAGAGCAAGTATCAAATGTCCGTACCGGCTTAGTAGCAGGTTCTGGCGGCGCATCTGCGAAGAACTTAGTCGATTCTGCAGACACACTTCGTGCCAAAGGCGTGAAGCGTGTTGGGCCATACCGTGTCACTCAAACAATGGGAAGCACGGTATCTGCGTGTTTGGCGACACCGTTCAAAATTAAGGGTGTTAACTACTCTATTACCTCGGCTTGTTCTACCAGTGCTCACTGTATTGGTAACGCAATGGAGCTGATCCAGCTTGGCAAACAAGATATTGTCTTTGCCGGCGGCGGTGAGGAAGAAAGCTGGACGCAAACCTGCATGTTTGACGCAATGGGCGCGCTGTCTTCTAAATACAACGAGACACCAGAGAAAGCGTCTCGTGCTTACGATGCTAACCGTGACGGTTTTGTTATTGCTGGCGGTGGCGGTATGCTGGTTATTGAAGAGCTTGAACACGCTAAAGCACGTGGTGCAAAAATCTACGCTGAATTAGTAGGTTACGGCGCAACATCTGACGGCTATGACATGGTTGCTCCTTCCGGTGAAGGCGCAGTACGTTGTATGCAAATGGCTATGAGCACCATTGATGGCGACATCGATTATATCAACACCCATGGCACAAGTACGCCTGCTGGTGATATGAAAGAGCTTGAGGCGGTTAACACAACCTTCGGTAAAAATATTCCATTGATCAGCTCTACCAAATCTTTATCCGGTCACTCTTTGGGCGCAGCAGGCGTTCATGAAGCGGTCTACTGTTTGCTAATGATGGAAAATAAATTCATCGCAGCATCAGCGAATATTGATGAGCTTGATCCTGCAGCGGGTGATATTCCTGTTGTTACAACACGTAAAGACGATGCTGATCTTAACCTGATCATGTCGAACAGCTTTGGCTTTGGCGGTACAAACGCTAGCTTGGTATTCAAAAAATACTCAGCATAAGCTAAGCCGTAACGGATCCAAAAAAAACACCAGCCTTAAGCTGGTGTTTTTTTATGTCTCTTTTTCGTGTCGTTTACTTTTAGAGCGCATAGAAAAATCGCTGCATCGATTTTTTACTCTAACGTGTCATTGCCCTTTGGCAATTTTGCCATTTCTGCTCGCATCCAGGTGTCCATTTCATCATGCAAGGCAGAGGTCTTCTTACCTTCTGACTCAATAATAGGCCCAATAACCACACGAATGGACCCTGGAAACTTACGCCAGCGTTTACCAGGCCAGGTATAACCCGCGTTATGAACCACCGGTAAGATAGGTACGCCTGCTGACGTCGCTAACATCGCTGCACCTTTGTTAAACGGTTGCTCTTCATTAGGCGCAATACGTGTCCCTTCGGGAAAGATCAGTACAGAACGACCATCCTCTAAACGCTCTTTACCTTGACTCATGATCTGCTTCAACGCATTAGTACGCTGTGATCGGTCAATGGCAATAGGCTGAACCATACGCAACCCCCAACCAAAAAAAGGCACAGATAAAAGCTCTTTTTTTAGTACTGTCGAGACAGGCGCCATAAGTACCTGCAACACATAAGTCTCCCATTCACTTTGATGATTCGCTACCAATACAACAGGACGATTCTTGTTGATGTGCTCTTGCCCAATGATCTCAACCTTTACGCCACACACCACACGAAAAACGAACAACAACCCTTTATTGTGCAGATTGAGCACAGGTTGCCGAGCATTTTTTGGTAGCAACAACGTAGCGAAAGGAGCGAGTACGCCAAAAAGAATGGTGGACATCATATAGTAAATGGCAAATATGGTTGAGCCAAGCCACGACCTTAATACGCTCATTATTCCCTTACTCCCATTTTATTATCGAATGATTCTTGAGCTTATTCGCCCTATTATTTTGCCAAGTAAGCTTGCTGTTGCTTAAGTGGATTCGCGTACATAGACAAGACGGTTTCTCGTATATCTTGGGGACAACGGTCAAGATAGCTCGAAAAAACACGATCGGGCGACGGCAGTCCTTGCTGAATAGCCAAGGCCGCTTTATTACTCGAATGAATGGCATAATGTGAAATAATTTGACGATCAACCTCAGCCACAAACGCTTCTGGCGTCTCAAAGTCCTCTTTCATCACGTCTCCAAACGTGACAACGACCTTACCTTTCTGACCAACAATGCCGTTTTTGATGCTATCAATGTCTTCGAATTCGGCTTTCTCATAATTACCTGTCGTTGACTTTTGATGCAGCTCACGTGCTTTGTCAAAGGCACAAGGATCGTATTCATAGGAAATGGAAACAGGAACGATTTTTAGATTTGCCATGGCTTGAGAAAAAGGGATTTTCTCTTTCTTTTGGCTAATATAGAACATTTTGATAATCGCAGGATCTGTCTGGTCCAAACCGTCTTTTGCACGCCCTTCTTTTTGAGCAATCCAAATATTGGCTTGATCCTTAATTAGCGAATGCGAAATATACGCTGACAATTGACCAAACGCGGCCATCATCTCACGAATACCATTAGCTGAGCGCTTTACAATAAAGCTCTTATTCAAACGCATCAAATCAGATACAAACGGTCGGCGTAACAAATTATCACCAATCGCAATGCGTACTGTATTTAACCCTGAAAGATAAAGACCGTAGTTCACAAACGCAGGGTCCATGGCAATGTCTCTGTGGTTAGACAGAAACAAATAACCTGTATTTTTATCGAGTTTTTCAATGCCTCGATATTCCACGTTTGTCGTCGTGGTTTTGATCATACGTTCCATGTAGTTGGCAACGATCATTTGAAAGTCGTGTACATTTTTAATCTTGGCAATCTGTCGCTTTAACGCCAATTTCACTCCAAACGCCAAAGGCGCTTGGAGGAATTTAGGCCATTTTGCAAAACGAAAACCAATAATCGTATTAATGAAATCTGGCATTTCTACCAAATTATAAAGCACCTCGGCGACCTCATCGTCGTTGTAGGGGCGTATATCATGAAACTGATCCATTTAATTTTCCGTCAGTAAAAACTGTTGCGTTTTCTTTATTGTAAAAAGGTCTTACAAGGTCTGAATATCAAACCCTATGCTTTCTAGTTCAGCGCGTTTAGACGTTGACGTCACCACCGCTGTGTTTTCATTTTCCTTGGTTAAATACGTCTTAGCGACCTGCTTAAGCTGCTCAAGTGTGACAGCCAAAATTTTGGCACGAAACGCCTCACGATAAGCCAAACTACGACCATGCAGTTGCACATAGAAGTCGCTCTGCGCCTCTCCTGCCGGTGAGCTTGGTTTGTCCATTGAACCAATCACACCCAGAATCGCTTCTTCTAATGCATCTTCACTGTGTGACTCTGTTAATAGCCACTCGATCGATGCGTCAAAATCTGACAAGGTCTCTGTTAAACGAGGGTCGCGGTAAGAATAAAAACGGAACGATCCTGAGCTACCGTCAAAGGTAGCACCGCCACCATACGCACCACCTTGCTCACGAATGGCTCGGTGCAAGAAGCCGTTGCGTAAAAAGCCACCCAATACCGTCAATGCGGCCACATCAGGGTGCTCACCAAAGGCTGTACGATAAGCTTTACTGCAGAAATTAACTTGTGTCGATGTCAACCAAGCTACGTTAATTCGCTCGTCAACAGAGGGAATCGCAAAATCGGACTGAGCCGTTCCAGCAGGGATGTCCGCAAAAGCACTTTGTGTCTCTTCGATAATACTGGATTCATGTTGTGGCTCTGCCACTAATAACACCTGCTTAGAAGCGTGCAATAATTTGCCATGCAAGCGCTTAAATATTGCAAGTACGCGATCAACGGCTTGATCATCGGCTTTCATCGCATCATCCAATGCAATCGCTGAACGAATGCCGGACATACCACCCCATTTCTCTTGCTGTGCCGCCAGACCAGATAACCTGCTGGATGCTGCTGTCATCGCTAAAACATGACCTTGGCCTGTGATGGACTGCTCACGACGCGCGCGTCGCTGAGCAACCAGTTCTTTCACTCGGCTTACTTCATCAAAACGTACATTTAACATGGTGTCTTTGAGCAGTTCGCTCATCGCTTTTACGTTTGACACTAACGCTTTTGAGGACAGAATAAAGTAACCGTTTAACGCTTGTCGGTTCTCAATCGTCGCACGAATGGAATTAGAAGCACCTAATCCACCACACACCTGAGCCTGTCTTTCTTGCACGGCTAAGTAATCGTCTTCACCAATGCCCAACTCGGTCATCATAGAGGAAAACAATGGCAAGTATTCCAACTCTTCTTCGTCTAACGCTGGCAAATCCACCACTAATTGTTGATACACCAAACCATTGGTACCCTGTGGATAAAAGGTAACAGGTAAATCACCTGCCACTTTCTCACAGTCGTATTCAGGCAGACGTGCCGGCACATCCTCTAAGCCAACTTTTGGTAAGATACTCATATCATCAACCTGTGATTGACGCACTTTTAGCGCCGCACTGCGATCGATGATTTGCTGCTTTTCTTCAGCAGATAAAGCGGCTTTTATCTGGCTTAATCGATCTTTTTCTGCTTGGTTACGTCGTGTTTCGAGTGCGTCATCAGGGCTCAGCGTAATGGTTACACGGTGCGCATTAGACAATAACAAGTGCTGAATCAGGTTTGGAATATAGTCCTTGTCTTGTACTTTTTCGCGCATCGCATCAATAACAGGATCAAGATCAAGCTGTGCAATCACGTCACCAGAATGTACCGCTGTGGACAACCCTGCCAAAATAAGCTGCAAACCGTACGGATAACTGCCGCCGCCTATTTCGCGTTGGCTTAACTCCAACTGATGCAACATGGCGTCTACCATATCTTGAGGCACGCCTTTCGATGCAATGTCTTCAAGAGTGGATAAAACTAAGGCTTCAACGTTTGCCGTGTTTTCACGTTTCACGCCTTCTAGACCACACATGAAACTCATTTCTTTATTACTGTCTTCAAGGCCACATAATGGTGAAGGTGCACGTCCCAAATCACTGTTTTCAAGTACGCGCAATAAAGGCGATGCACTGTTGTCCAGTAATACACTCGACAACAGCTGTGCTTCAAATTGTTCGGTCAAATCGGTGCTTTCGCCTAACAACCAACCAACCACAACGTGACTACCGTCTTCTTTTACTTCTTCCGCTGCATACCCTTCTTCAACACGAACAGGCGAAAAATAACGCTTCGCTTTAGGAACGCTGACTTGTTCTTCTAATCGCTCAAAACGACTCAAGACTTTTGTTTCAAATTCTGCCTGTAAGCTTTCAGCAGGAATGTCGCCAAACGTCATAAATACCGCGTTGGAAGGGTGATAATGCGTACGATAAAACGCCAATAAATCCTGGTAAGACAAGTCAGGAATATCACTTGGCTCGCCACCAGAGTTAAAATGATAAGTGTTATTTGGGAATAAATACTTGGTCAGGGTTTGCCACAAGACAGACGTTGTCGAGCTCATTGCGCCCTTCATTTCGTTGAATACAACGCCTTTGAAAGTGAGGTCTGATTCCGCATTGTCTGGCTCAGCAAATTCCAATCGATGGCCTTCCTGAGAAAAATCTAATTCGTCTAGGCGCGAGAAAAACACCGCATCAAGATACACACCTAGAAGATTGTTGAAATCTTTTTTGTTTTTGCTGGCAAATGGGTAAGCCGTCCAATCAGACGATGTAAACGCATTCATAAAGGTATTCAATGAACGCCGAATCATCATAAAGAAGGGATCACGCACAGGAAAGCGCTCAGACCCACACAATACGGTGTGCTCTAGAATGTGTGCAACACCGCAAGAGTCAGTGGGAACGGTTTTCAAACCAACAAGAAACACGTTTTCATCATTGTCGGATGCAATATGGAAATGCTTGGCACCCGTTACCTTGTGTTCAAACTCTTGAACGGTGACATTTAAAGCGTCGATAAATTCACTGCGAAGAAACGTAAACGCAGGATGGTGCGCAGGGCTATTTGCCATTCTCAACCTCGATAAATTAGAATTCGTTGATTACAATATTTTGGGGCAGCTTGAGTAATCTCAAGTCAGCAAAGTGGCGGGATTATAGCAAAAATATCGCTTTTACTGCACGAACTAACGCGTTTACCTAAAGACTACACGTTTCTACGCTTAACGTTTCTGATGTTTTTCCCAATCATCTAGACGCGCCTTCTCTGTCTTTTTGAATAAAATATACACAGCACCTAAGCCGCCGTGATAACGTTGCGCCGTGTGAAACGCCATGACCTGATCAAGGTCTCTCAACCATTTATTAACATAGCTTTTTAACATGGCACGATTATCTGGGTCAGGCGTTCTTTCCCCCTTACCGTGCACTAAAATAGCAACGCGAATATCATTTCGCATACAGTCATCAGCAAACTGATACACTTGCTCACGAGCTTGCGCGACCGTATGGCGATGTAGGTCTAAGCGTGCCTCAATGCCATACTTGCCTTGCCGTAAACGCTTAAACACACCATCCTGAACACCAGCGCGTTTAAATTCCAACATATCATTAGGATCAACCTTTTCGACGAAATCGTGGGTCAAATGGTTTCGATCAGCCTCAGTCACCATGATGGCAGCACTTTGCCGTTCATGAAAATCCACTTGTGGTCCTTTTTTTCTCAAGTAGATTTCACTTTTCTTGAGAGGCTTAATATCGGCTACCTCCTGAGCAAACAAAGATACATCATCGTCACCCACTGAATCTTCTTTTCCTCTCATAACCTGTCACCTATAAAACAACTAAAGCCCCAAAATAGGGGCTTTCTGCTGTACATCATTAAATATTCACTCATTGATGTTCGCGTTAAACCATCAAGATGCTCTTAATACTGAAACGATTTATCAAGAGCGCTGTGATAAAAAGCATAGGTTAACGTTTTTTATCGATCAATGGCACAACCAAAACGGGCACTCGAGATCTTGACAGGACATTTTTTGCCACACTGCCTAGAAACGTTTCAACAAAGCCTTTTTCATGAGTCCCCATCACAATGAGATCCGCATGCAAATCACGCGACGCGTTTAAAATCGCTTCTACAGGATACGATTCAATCACCTTAAGGGATTTCACTTTATCACGAAATACCCGATCCTCTGGTGTAACCTGTGACCAAAACTCATCTTGCTTTTTTTCCAGCTTAGCTAGCGCTTGCCGTTTACGTGCCCTAAGTATAAAAAAAGAAATGCAAAATAAAAAAGCCCCTTAAATGAAGTGACCCCATAAAAGGAGCTTTTTCGTCAACACTAACAGTGACTGCCTATGCATTCCTCAAAAAGGAATGTCATCATCGAAATCGTCAAAATTTGGCGCTGGTTGTGGCTTAGCTTCAGGCGGTCGTTGTTGAGGCTGCGGAGCGGCTTGTTGTGGTGCAGGTTGCGCTGGCGCTTGCTGTGGCGCACTGCCCCAACTACCAAAAGATTGTGGCTGAGCAGGTGCTTGCTGAGGAGCAGATTGTTGCGGTGCTGGCTGTTGAGCATATCCGCCCTGCGGTTGATTAAAGCCCTGCTGTGGCTGCTGACCGTAACCGCCTTGTTGAGGTTGCTGATTGCCATAGCCGCCTTGCGCGCCTGCGTCATAACCACCTTGTTGACCGCCAGCGTTATCACCACGCCCGTCTAAGAGTTGCATCTCATTAGCGATGATCTCCGTTGTATAACGTTTAATCCCGTCTTTTTCCCACTCACGGGTACGTAATGAGCCTTCAACGTAGACTTTTGACCCTTTTTTGATGAAATCACCTGCGATTTGACCCAAGCGATAGTTTCCACGGTCCATAAACGCAACACGATGCCATTCTGTTCGTTCTTGCATTTGTCCACTTTGCTTGTCGCGCCAGCTTTCCGATGTCGCTAAGCTAACATTGGCAACCGCAGCACCTGATGGCATGAAGCGAACTTCAGCATCATTACCCGCGTTTCCAATTAAAATGACCTTGTTAATTCCACGTGCCATGACGTTGTTCTCCAACTAAAAATCAAATAATACGTTTTAAAGACGAATCTGCGGAGCAATGCGCAGTAAAGCGTCTTTATCTAATGTCTTTTTATCTACCTTAAGATAAGCAGTTTGCTCATCTTGGAATATTTGCATACCTTCCACTCCTTGGACTTTTTCAAGCTGATCCGACAACTTGGATAATGTTTCTTCTGTCATATTAGGCGTACTGAACGCAATACTGCTTAGCTGAGGCGGCGCCGGTTGTAAAAAACACACGAATGTCCACACCAGAAAAATAACGCCCACAACCCAAAAGACACCACCATTTGGCGCATACTGGAGCAACCAGCCGCCACCAACACCACCGATAAACGACCCCATAAACTGATGGGTCGAAAACACGCCCATTGCGGTCCCACGGTAACCGACAGGCGCCAATTTACTTACCATCGAAGGCAATAGAGCCTCTAAGGCATTAAAACCGACAAAATAAACCCATAGTAACAACCCAAAGACCCAAAGATACGGTGCCATTTGAAGAAAAATAGAGCTCAGTGCCAATAATAAAAGCACGCCCGTCAGCACACCCTGCATCTTGCCTTTTGATTCCGCAATGATGACTAATGGTAGCATACCTACAAAAGCAAAACCCATGATGACAAGGTACAACCAGCTGTGCTCATCCAATGATAAGTCATAGGTTTGAATAAGTAGATTAGGCACGGCCACAAACAAGGCGGTCAAACTCGCATGTAAAAACAAAACACTGACGTTAAGAAACCTTAACCGGCCGTCTTTCAATACTGCCCCAAGGGCTTGCCAACTGGGTGTTGTGTCTCGACGAAACGCATGTTGAACAATGTTTGGCACAGCAAATACAATGAGAGCAATGCCCAATAAAGACAAAATAAAAGACAAATAAAACAAGCCAGACAAACCAACCAGTGCAAATAACCACGGACCCAGCACGAGAGACAACATAAAAGAAGCGCCAATGCTCACACCGACCATGGCCATCGCTTTACCTCGGTTTTGCTCCCGGGTCACGTCACTCAATAAGGCCATCAAGGTGCTCGCGATAGCACCAGCACCTTGCACCGCACGTCCAACAATTAAGGTGTTAATATCATTCGCATTTGCACAAATTAAACTGCCGACCGCGAACAATAACAAACCGATCACAATCACTCGCTTTCGACCAATCTTGTCTGACCACATGCCCATAGGAATTTGCAAACTTGCCTGAGTCAGGCCATAAACCCCTATCGCTGTACCAATGAGCGCCGCATCAGCACCGGTTAAACCATCTGCCGCAACACTGATAACCGGCATAATAAGGAACAGACCCAGCATTCTAAATAAGTAGACCAAGGCCAAAGCAAGCACTGAACGCCGTTCTAAAAGATCCATAAAGAGGTCACAACCACTTAGCTTAAAGGTTTGAAGAGAAAGATCGTCATTTTACAAAAAATACCGTTGAAGCTCCATTTCAAGTACTGTAAAAATAGACAGTTATTTCATTTACTAACAGATTCATGTCTGTTGATCGACTTCACATTGGAGACTCATGGATACCATTACAATACGTGGGGCCCGCACTCATAATTTAAAGAATGTGGACCTAGACATCCCAAGAGACAAACTGGTCGTTATCACAGGGCTGTCTGGCTCAGGTAAATCTTCTTTGGCTTTTGACACGCTCTACGCAGAAGGCCAACGCCGCTATGTAGAATCGCTGTCAACCTATGCTAGACAGTTCCTTTCTATGATGGAAAAGCCTGACATTGACCACATAGAAGGGCTCTCCCCTGCCATCTCTATCGAGCAAAAATCGACCTCTCATAACCCAAGGTCGACGGTGGGTACCATCACCGAAATTTACGATTATCTTCGCCTCTTATTTGCGCGAGCAGGCCAACCTCGTTGCCCTGATCATGGCGAGCCTTTGGAAGCGCAGACCATATCACAGATGGTCGATAAAGTGATATCGCTCCCTGAAGAGACCAAAATGATGCTGCTTGCCCCCATTGTCAAGGACAGAAAAGGTGAGCAACTTCATGTTATTAGTGACCTGCTATCGAAAGGCTTTATAAGAGCAAGGATAGACGGAATCGTTGTTGATCTCGATGACGCACCAGCGCTAGAAAAAAACAAAAAGCACACGATTGAAGTTGTTATCGATCGTTTTAAAGTACGCTCAGATTTGCAACTTAGATTAGCTGAGTCGTTTGAAACCTGCCTAGGGTTGTCTGACGGTATCGCTAAAGTCATCAACATGGATGATGACCAAGAAGAATACATTTTCTCAAGCAAATTTGCCTGCCCCGTTTGTGGTTATAGCTTGACCGAATTAGAACCACGTTTATTCTCCTTCAATAACCCGAATGGTGCATGCCAAACCTGTGATGGTTTAGGCACTCATCAAATGTTCGATCCAGACAGAATCATTCAAGATGAAACATTGACTCTGGCCGAAGGTGCTATTCGTGGTTGGGGGCGTCGCAGCATTTTTTATTATCAGCAGCTAAACGCACTAGCAAAGCATTACGGCTTTGATATTGAAGCGAAGTATAAAGACATACCTAGCGAGTTCAAAAAGCGCATCTTAAATGGCTCTGGCAAAGACGCAATTGATTTTGTTTATATCAATGAGCGCGGCGATAAGATGACACGCTCGCACCCTTTTGAAGGGGTGATACCAAATTTGCAGCGCCGTTATCATGAAACAGAGTCTGACAGCGTTAGAGATGATTTGTCTCAGTACATTAGCGTACAACCTTGTCCAGACTGTCACGGTTCACGCCTTAATCGAGCAGCAAGAAACGTCTTTATTCAAGAACAAACCTTACCTGAGGTTGTCACCTACCCGATTGCTGAGTGTCTTCGCTACTTTGAGACCTTAGAACTCCCTGGTGCTCGAGGCGAAATTGCCTCTAAAATATTAAAAGAAATACGTGACCGTCTCACTTTCTTAGTCAATGTAGGCTTAGACTATTTAACATTAGACCGTAAAGCAGATTCACTGTCTGGTGGTGAAGCACAACGTATTCGGCTTGCCAGTCAAATTGGAGCTGGACTTGTTGGTGTCATGTACATTTTAGATGAACCCTCAATCGGCCTACATCAACGGGACAACGAACGTCTTATCGCAACACTAACGCGCCTAAGAGATCTAGGAAACACCGTTATCGTTGTAGAACACGATGAAGACGCTATTCGTGTTGCAGATTTTGTCGTTGATATTGGTCCAGGAGCAGGCATACATGGTGGGCAGGTTATCGCCAGCGGTACACCAAAAGACATCATGAAATGCCCTGAGTCGGTAACGGGACAATACCTAACCGGTAAACGCAGTATTGAAGTGCCTTCCATTCGACATCCAGCGAAAGATCAACAATATTTAAACTTGCTGGGTGCAACCGGTAATAATCTAAACAATGTCGACCTCAAAATACCCGTAGGTGTCATGACGTGCGTAACAGGTGTATCGGGATCAGGGAAATCTACCTTAATCAATGGCACCCTATACCCTTTAGCGGCCACAGCGCTGAACGGAGCGACGACACTCAAAGCAGCACCACACGAGAAAATAGAGGGGTTAGCGCTGTTCGACAAATGTGTCGACATCGACCAAAGCCCTATCGGACGCACACCAAGATCGAACCCAGCGACTTACACCGGAATCTTCACGCCAATGCGTGAGTTGTTTGCTGCCACACAAGAGTCTCGCTCCCGTGGCTATAAACCAGGACGATTTAGCTTTAACGTGAAAGGCGGACGCTGTGAAGCCTGTCAAGGTGATGGTGTTATCAAAGTAGAAATGCACTTTTTACCTGACGTATATGTCCCGTGCGATACCTGTAAGGGAAAACGTTATAATCGCGAAACATTAGAGGTTTTATATAAGGGTAAAAATATACATCAGTGCCTGGAAATGACCATTGAAGACGCGCGCGAGTTCTTTGATCCTGTTCCATCTATAGCAAGAAAGCTGCAGACACTAATCGATGTTGGCTTAGGCTATATACGCTTAGGGCAAGCGGCAACAACGTTATCCGGCGGTGAAGCACAACGAGTGAAACTTGCTAAAGAATTATCCAAACGTGACACAGGAACCACGCTTTATATTCTCGATGAACCCACAACCGGACTGCACTTTGCAGACATAGAGCAGCTACTAAAAGTATTGCATAGGTTAAGAGATCACGGAAACACAGTTGTGGTAATAGAACATAACCTTGATGTCATAAAAACAGCGGATTGGATAGTGGATTTAGGACCAGAAGGTGGTAGTGGGGGTGGCTATATCATTGGTGAAGGGACTCCCGAACACATCACTACAATAGACCAGTCGCATACCGGTCGCTTCTTAAAAACAATGCTCAACTCATAAGAGTAGTGAGTGGCTTTGAGCTGACATTGACAAATAAGTCTCTAAGTCAGCTCAAAGCATGGCTTACAAATTCTTTTTAGACCATAAATTTTGTTGAGACCAAAAAAAGCCGAGCATATAGCTCGGCTTTTTTATTACAAACTGATGTTACTCAGCGGCTTCGTCAGCAACTGGACGATCGACCAGTTCAACATAAGCCATAGGTGCATTGTCACCAGAACGGAAGCCACATTTCAAAATGCGAACATAACCGCCAGGACGAGCTTGGTAACGAGGACCAAGTTCTGCGAACAATTTACCTACTGCATCTTTGCTACGAGTACGAGCAAAGGCAAGACGACGATTCGCTACGGAATCAACTTTCGCCAATGTGATCAAAGGCTCAGCAACACGACGTAATTCTTTTGCTTTAGGCAATGTAGTCTTAATGACTTCATGCTCAAACAAAGACGCTGCCATGTTTTTAAACATAGCTTTACGATGTGAGCTAGTACGGTTTAAGTGACGTCCACTCTTACGATGACGCATTTTATATTCCTTACCAAACTACGGTGGCCAGGGAACAATGACCTAGCGAGCTAGAACTTTGCTATCGTCTTTCAAACTAGCCGGTGGCCAATTCTCTAAACGCATTCCCAAAGACAAACCACGCTGTGCTAAAACATCTTTGATTTCAGTTAACGACTTCTTACCAAGGTTTGGCGTCTTAAGAAGCTCAACCTCAGTGCGTTGAATCAAATCACCGATGTAATAAATGTTCTCTGCTTTTAAACAGTTAGCACTGCGAACGGTCAATTCAAGATCATCAACCGGGCGTAGCAAAATTGGATCAATCTCATCCTCTTCTTCTACAACAGGTGCTTCGCTCTCGCTTTCAAGGGCGACGAACACAGCAATTTGTTGTTGTAGAATAGTCGCTGCACGACGAATAGCTTCTTCAGGGTCAATTGTACCATTAGACTCGATGTCTAAAACCAACTTATCTAAATCAGTACGTTGCTCTACACGAGCATTATCGACACTGTAAGCAACACGGCGAACAGGGCTGAATGAGGCATCCAGCTGCAAGCGACCAATTGGACGAGTCTCATCGTCGCCAGCAACACGAGCATCAGCAGGCTCATAACCACGACCACGAGCGACTTTGATCTGCATAGTTAACTCTGCAGTATCATCTAAGTGCGCAATCACATGATCAGGGTTAGCGATCTCTGCATCGGCAACTAACTGAATATCTCCAGCAGTTACGATACCAGGACCTTTTTTACTTAAAGTAAGAGTTGCTTCATCTTGCCCGTGTAGAGCGATCGCAACTCCTTTCAGGTTAAGAAGAATTTCAATTACATCTTCCTTAACCCCTTCGATTGCGCTGTATTCGTGTAATACACCGTCGATTTCGACTTCAACAATCGCACAACCTGGCATTGAAGATAAAAGAATACGGCGCAACGCATTACCTAGAGTATGACCGAAACCACGTTCAAGTGGTTGCAGTGTAACTTTAGCGCGAGTATTGCCTAATTCCTGCACTTCAATGTTGCGTGGGGTTAACAATTCGCTCACTGAACGCTGCATAGATCCACCTATTTCTTAATCCTAGCTACCGACTTACTTAGAGTAAAGTTCGACAATTAGGTTCTCATTAATTTCAGCTGACAAATCGGCACGTTCTGGTACGGCTTTGTAAGTCGCTTCCAGTTTAGTTGCATCAACTTCGATCCAATGGATCGGTGCACGACTTTTAGATAGCTCTAGTGCGCTTTGTACACGCAATTGCTTCTTAGCTTTTTCACGAATTGACACAACGTCACCAGCTTTCACTTGGTAAGACGGAATGTTAACCGTTGCGCCATTAACTAGAATGCCTTTGTGGCCTACTAGCTGACGAGCTTCCGCACGTGTAGAACCAAAACCTGCGCGATATACAACGTTATCTAAACGCGATTCCAAAAGTTGCAGAAGGTTCTCACCAGTTGCACCTTTGATACGAGCAGCAGATTTGTAGTAGTTGCGGAATTGTTTCTCAAGTACACCGTACATACGACGTACTTTTTGTTTTTCACGTAACTGTAAGCCGTAATCAGAAAGACGACCGCGACGTGCGCCATGCACACCTGGTACTGTCTCTGCTTTACATTTCGACTCAAGAGCGCGTGAACCGCTCTTCAATTGCAAGTCGGTACCTTCACGACGAGACAACTTACAAGTTGGACCTATATAACGAGCCATGTATCTGTCTCCTCAATTAAACGCGACGTTTCTTAGGTGGACGGCAACCATTGTGCGGGATTGGCGTCACATCTGTGATGTTGTTAATACGTAAACCTAAAGAGTTCAATGCGCGAACTGCAGACTCACGACCAGGACCAGGGCCCTTAATCATTACATCAACGTTTTTAAGGCCAAATTCTTGTGCGACAGTACCGGCACGCTCCGCTGCTACTTGAGCTGCGAAAGGCGTACTTTTACGAGATCCACGAAAACCAGAACCACCGGCAGTAGCCCAAGACAACGCATTGCCTTGACGGTCGGTGATGGTCACGATCGTGTTATTAAATGAAGCATGTACATGAGCAACACCATCGACGACCGTCTTTTTGACTTTCTTCTTAGTGTTGCGCGTAGCTGGCTTAGCCATATTGCACTTTCCTATTTAATGCTCAGCTTTAGCAAACTTAGTGGCTAAAGCGAAACGCGTTCAAATTACTTACGAATAGGCTTACGAGGGCCTTTTCGTGTACGGGCGTTCGTTTTGGTACGTTGACCACGAACTGGTAGGCTGCGGCGATGACGAATCCCGCGATTACAACCTAAGTCCATCAAGCGTTTGATAGACATACTGACTTCACGACGTAAGTCACCCTCTACAGTATACTTAGCAACTTCGCCACGAAGCTCATCAAGCACTACATCGCTTAATGAACCTATTTTCGCAGTTTCTGCAACACCTGTAGCAGCGCAAATAGCGCGTGAACGAGTGCGACCGATTCCGAAGATGTAAGTCAGAGAAATGACCGCATGTTTATTGTCAGGAATATTGACACCGGCTATACGAGCCATTCACTTTACTCCGTTGTTATTGATGATTAAATATTAATTCATCTTTTACTATCATGAGGGCGGCAGATTATGCCTATCTTTAGGCAATAAATCAACCACCCTTTCCTATCATCGAGCGAGCTCGCTATTAACCTTGACGCTGTTTGTGACGAGGCTCAATGCAAATCACTCGAACTGAACCGTTACGACGAACGATTTTGCAGTTACGACAGATTTTCTTTACAGATGCACGTACTTTCATGTTCAACTCCAACCTATGCATAGCGCCTTAGCGCATTAGGCCATTTGGACCATAACCAGTCAGATTAGATTTCTTCATTAACGACTCATATTGCTGGCTCATCAAATGACTTTGTACTTGCGACATAAAGTCCATGACAACAACAACTACGATTAACATAGATGTACCGCCAAAGTAGAATGGAACATTCCACGCAACAACAAAGAACTGAGGCATCAAAGACACAAGAGTGATGTACAAAGCACCAAACAATGTCAAACGAGTCATTACACCATCAATATATCGAGCGGTATGATCGCCTGGGCGAATACCCGGCAAAAACGCACCGGATTTTTTCAAATTATCTGCCACATCTTTAGGGTTGAACACTAGCGCTGTGTAGAAAAAGCAAAAGAAAACAATTGCTATCGCAAATAACAGCACATAGAGCGGTTGCCCTGGAGCGAGAGCTAAAGAGATATTTTGCAGCCATTCCATACCCTCACCTTGACCAAACCACTGTCCGATCGAAGCAGGGAACAAAAGGATACTTGAAGCAAAAATAGGAGGAATAACACCCGCCATGTTTACTTTAAGTGGCAAATGACTCTTTTGCGCGGCAAATACTTTTTTACCTTGCTGGCGTTTAGCATAATTGACTGTAATACGACGTTGACCACGTTCGATGAAAACAACGAATGCAATAGTCGCTATAGCCAAAACACC
Source organism: Marinomonas algarum (assembly GCF_020532605.1). GTDB lineage: Bacteria > Pseudomonadota > Gammaproteobacteria > Pseudomonadales > Marinomonadaceae > Marinomonas > Marinomonas algarum. The sequence continues at coordinate 31,209 of NZ_JAJATW010000012.1, forward strand.
AATAAGCAGCAAAGCTAGGATATTGATATCACCTTGACGAGCCGATTCAAACGAACGACCTAAAGCAGAAGGCAGGCCAGCTACGATGCCCGCAAAGATAAGAATGGAAATACCATTACCAATACCTTTCTCAGTTACCTGCTCACCCAACCACATTAAAAAGACCGTACCAGCTACCAAGGTAACCACAGCAACAGCATAAAACTCTAAACCGCTGCTGAATGATATACCTTGACTCGCCAAGCCTACTGCCATACTGGCAGACTGAACAAGAGCAAGTAACACCGTACCGTAGCGAGTATATTGAGTAATCTTACGACGACCCGCCTCACCTTCTTTTTTAAGCTGCTCTAGCTGCGGACTCACAACGGTCAATAACTGCATAATAATAGAGGCAGAAATGTAGGGTAAAATCCCAAGCGCAAAAATACTCATGCGTTCGAGCGCGCCCCCTGAGAATACGTTGAATAAACTCAGAATTGTGCCTTCATTTTGATCAAACAACGCAGAAAGCCTGTCAGGGTTAATACCCGGAACAGGGATATGCGCACCGATTCGGTATACAATAATTGCCAGAAACACAAAACGGATGCGAGACCAAAGCTCGCTTAAACCGTTCTGCATACCAGCGGGTAGTGAGCCACGCTTTGCCATTTATTCCTCGACTTTTCCGCCAGCTGCTTCAATAGCGGCACGAGCACCTTTAGTCACTTTAAGACCACGAACCGTGACGGCTTTGTCGATTGAACCAGACAAAATCACACGAGCTGTCTTAATTTGATGACCAAGAATGTCGGCGCCTTTAAGAGCAGCCAAATCTACAACTTCAGCATTTACAGCAGCAAGCTCGTTAAGACGAACTTCAGCAACATACTTTGCCTGACGTGAAGTAAAACCGAATTTTGGCAGACGTTTCTGCAAAGGCATTTGACCACCTTCAAAACCAGGTTTCACTGAGCCACCAGAGCGAGACTTAAGACCTTTATGGCCACGTCCGCCGGTTTTGCCCAAGCCGCTACCAATGCCGCGACCAACACGTTTAGGAGCATGTTTGCTACCTTCGCCAGGACGAAGTGTATTTAAGAACATGTTATTCTCCTATCACTTTAACCATATAATAAACTTTATTGACCATACCACGAACAGAAGGAGTATCTTCCAACTGACGAGTTTGACCAACTTTACGTAAACCCAAGCCTTTAACAGTTTCACGGTGCTTTGGAAGACGACCGATCGGGCTGCGGGTTAGTTGAACTGTGATGGTATTATTCGCCATAACACATTACCCCAAAATTTGATCGACTGACTTACCGCGTTTCGCTGCGATTTGTTCAGGTGCTTTCATGTCCTGCAAACCTTTAATCGTAGCGCGAACTACGTTTACTGGGTTTGTAGATCCGTAACATTTCGCCAATACGTTGTGAACACCAGCGATTTCAAGAACCGCACGCATTGCACCACCGGCGATGATACCAGTACCTTGAGAGGCAGGCTGCATGTAAACTTTAGATGCACCGTGGTTTGCTTTAACAGGATACTGAAGCGTATCGCCATCAAGCTGTACGGACACCATGTTACGGCGAGCTTGTTCCATTGCTTTTTGGATGGCCTGAGGCACTTCACGTGCTTTACCACGACCAAAGCCTACTTTACCATTTCCATCACCAACGACTGTCAAAGCTGTGAAAGAGAAGATACGACCACCCTTTACAACTTTAGCAACGCGGTTTACTTGAACTAGCTTCTCTTGGAGGTCGCTAGTTTGTTGATCATTAACTGCCATTTGCTACCCCTTAAAACTCTAGACCGGCTTCACGCGCCGCGTCAGCAAGTACTTGAACGCGACCATGATATTTGAAGCCAGAACGATCAAAAGCGACCGAAGTGACACCTGCTTCTTTAGCACGAGTAGCAATCAAAGTACCAACTTCTTTAGCTGCCGCTTTGTTACCAGTCGCTGTAGCACGTAGAGCTTCTTCAAGAGTAGAAGCACTAGCAAGTACTTTACTACCACAAGGAGAAATCACTTGAGCATACATATGGCGTGGTGTGCGATGTACAGTAAGACGATTCGCACCTAATTCACGAATATGCAAGCGAGCACGACGTGCGCGACGAATTCGAGATTGTTTTTTAGTGTTCATGAATGCTTACCTACTTCTTCTTAGCTTCTTTACGACGAATGACTTCATCAGAATAGCGAACACCTTTACCTTTATAAGGCTCTGGTGGACGGAAACCGCGAACTTCTGCAGCGACTTGACCAACGGCTTGTTTATCAACACCTCTGATCACGACTTCTGTTTGAGAAGCACATTCAGCTGTGATGCCTTCAGGTAGTTCGTAATCTACTGGATGAGAAAAACCCAGAGATAGGTTCAGTACGTTGCCTTTAAGCGCAGCACGATAACCAACACCTTGAAGAAGCAATCGCTTCTCAAAACCTTGACTAACACCAACAACCATGTTGTTAACCAAAGCACGAGTAGTACCAGCTAAGGCACGGCTTTGTTTTGCACCATCGCGCGCAGCGAAAGTGATTACATTATCTTCTTTAGACACAACAACGCTTGTGTGAACATTAAACTCTAATGAACCTTTGCCGCCTTTAACAACAACATTTTGGCCATTAAGAGTTAAATCTACACCACTAGGAAGCGTCACGGGACTATTAGCAACTCGAGACATACTAACTCCTAGAATACAGTGCAGATTACTTCGCCACCAATACCAGCAGCGCGAGCTGCACGGTCTGTCATTACACCTTTAGAGGTAGAAATGATTGCAACACCAAGACCAGCTTCCACTTTAGGTAGAGCAGCTGTGCCTTTGTATTGACGCAAACTTGGGCGAGATGCGCGTTTAATTTGTTCAATAACCGGCTTACCTTCGTAGTATTTCAACTCGATTGTAAGTGTCGGCTTCACTGCTTCATCTACGGAAAAGTCACCAACGTAACCTTCTTCGCGTAGTACAGCAGCAATTGATGACTTCATTTTTGATGAAGGCATGCTCACAGAAGTCTTTGAAGCCATCTGTGCATTACGAATACGCGTAAACATATCCGCAAGGGTATCTTGCATACTCATTTAAGAGCTCCTAATTTAAAAACCATTGTGCAGCAAATAGAGCTCGCGCATAGTACACAGCAGCGAGCAGAATGTCCAGTATTTAGACAATCCACTCACTGCAATGTATTATGATAGCGCTCTACTTGCTTACCAACTAGCTTTCTTCAAGCCTGGCACATCACCACGCATCGCTGCTTCACGCAACTTGATACGAGACAGACCGAAGCGACGGTATACACCGTGCGGACGACCTGTTACTTGGCAACGATTACGCTGGCGAGAAGAAGATGAATCGCGTGGAAGTGCTTGCAATTTAAGCGTTGCTTCCCACTTTTCATCGTCCGATGCATTAACGTCACTAATGATCGCCTTTAGAGCCGCACGCTTCTCAGCGAACTTAGCTACTAATTTGGTACGTTTTGCTTCGCGCTGAATCATTGAAATTTTAGCCATGATTCCTACCTCTTATTTCTTGAAAGGGAAACTAAAGGCGGCTAACAAAGCACGACCTTCTTCATCGGTACGAGCAGTCGTTGTGATGGTAATATCCATACCACGTACACGATCTACTTTATCGTAATCGATCTCAGGGAAGATGATCTGCTCTTTAACACCCATACTGTAGTTACCACGACCGTCGAAAGACTTAGGATTAAGTCCACGGAAGTCACGGATACGTGGAATTGCAACATCAACCAAACGGTCAAAGAAATCCCACATACGCTCACCACGTAGAGTCACTTTACAACCGATCGGGTAACCGTCACGGATTTTAAAGCCTGCTACTGATTTACGCGCCTTAGTTACTACAACTTTTTGGCCGCTAAGTGCTTCTAGATCATTTACCGCATGCTCAAGAAGTTTCTTGTCTGCGATAGCTTCACCAACACCCATATTTAATGTGATTTTAGTGATTTTAGGCACTTCCATCACGTTCTTGTAGCTAAACTCTTCAGTAAGAGCTGCTACAACTGTATCTTTATAAACTTGCTTAAGTCTCGCCATGGCTATAATTCTCGCTCTTAGGCGTCGATCGCTTCACTATTTGATTTGAAGATACGTACTTTTGTACCGTCTTCATTCAATTTAAAGCCGACGCGATCCGCTTTACCCGTAGCATTGTTAAAAATGGCTACATTAGAAACCTGGATAGGTGCTTCTTGTTCAACGATGCCACCAGTTGAACCCTTCATAGGGTTTGGCTTCTCGTGTTTCTTAACAGTATTAATGCCAGAAACTAGAACTCGGTTTTCGTCTACTACCTTAACAACTTTACCACGTTTGCCTTTGTCTTTACCGGCAATTACGATAACTTCGTCGTCACGTTTGATTTTGCGCATAATGTCCCCTCTCCCTCTTACAGCACTTCAGGTGCAAGAGAAACAATTTTCATGAACTGCTCATTTCGCAATTCACGTGTTACAGGGCCAAAGATACGAGTACCAATAGGCTGTCCTGAAGCATTCAATAGAACCGCTGAGTTTACATCAAAACGGATTACTGAACCATCGGAACGACGAACACCTTTCTTAGTTCTAACGACAACAGCGTTTAGAACCTGCCCTTTTTTAACACGACCACGAGGGATCGCTTCTTTCACTGTGACTTTAATAATGTCACCGATAGCAGCATAACGACGATGTGAGCCACCCAGTACTTTAATACACTGAACACGCTTTGCGCCGCTGTTATCTGCAACATCAAGCATCGATTCTGTTTGAATCATTACTGCTCTCCAATCAAATTAGATAACAAGTCTCACGAAGGAAGGAGCAGCTTATACAGCTGCTGCTTTCTCAACAACTTGAACGAGATTCCAAGTCTTAGACTTAGAGTAAGGACGAGTTTCCACGACCTTAACGGTATCACCGATCTGGCATTCGTTGTTTTCATCATGAGCGTGTAGTTTAGTCGAACGACGTACAAACTTACCGTATAAAGGGTGTTTCTCTGTACGCTCAACTAGCACTGTAATGGTTTTATCCATCTTATCGCTTACTACTTTACCAGTAGCCATACGCGCTTTTGTTTCTGCCATCTTAGTTACCTGCCTTATCATTTAGCACGGTTTTAACACGTGCGATATTGCGGCGAACCTGCGAGAGCAAATGAGTTTGCGCTAATTGACCTGTCGCCTTCTGCATACGCAAAGTAAATTGCTCGCGAAGTAATTCGACTAGGGTCGCTTGTAGCTCAGCTACAGACTTTTCTTGCAGTTCTTTTGCTTTCATCTACATCACCGTACGCGTTACGAAAGTTGTGGACAGAGGAAGCTTAGCAGCAGCCAACGCGAACGCCTCGCGAGCTAGCTGTTCTGAAACGCCCTCAACTTCATAAAGCATTTTTCCAGGTTGAATCTGAGCAACCCAGTATTCTACGCTACCCTTACCTTTACCCTGACGCACTTCTAGAGGCTTCTGAGTAATCGGCTTATCAGGGAACACACGAATCCAAATTTTACCACCACGCTTGATGTGACGAGTCATTGCACGACGCGCCGCTTCAATTTGACGAGCAGTAAGACGACCACGTTCTGTGGACTTCAATCCGAATTCACCAAAGCTGACTTGGTTCCCGCGAAGTGCTAGACCGCGGTTACGGCCTTTCTGCATCTTGCGGAACTTAGTACGTTTCGGTTGTAACATGACTTACCCCCTACTTAGACTTCTTCTTTTGTGCGCCTTTATCAGCACGCACTTGTTCAATACCGCCCAAGATCTCGCCTTTGAAGACCCAAACTTTAACACCAATGATGCCGTAAGTTGTGGATGCTTCATAAGTAGAGTAGTCAATGTCAGCGCGTAGAGTGTGTAGAGGTACACGACCTTCACGGTACCACTCAGCACGTGCAATTTCAGCACCGCCTAAACGACCACTAACCTGAACCTTGATACCTTTCGCGCCTGCACGCATGGCATTTTGTACCGCACGCTTCATAGCACGACGGAACATAACACGACGCTCAAGTTGGCTCGCAATATTTTGCGCAACCAATTTCGCATCCATTTCAGGCTTACGAATTTCTTCGATGTTGATGTGAACTGGAACGCCCATCATTTCAGAAACGGCATTACGTAGTTTCTCAACATCTTCGCCTTTCTTACCGATCACAATGCCTGGACGGGCAGTGTGAATTGTAATGCGAGCAGTTTGAGCAGGACGCTGAATCTCAATACGAGAAACAGATGCCTGAACCAATTTTTTCTCCAAGAACGCACGAACCTGAAGATCGTTTAACAATAGCTTAGAGTAGTTTTGATTGTTCGCATACCAAGTAGAAGTATGATCTTTAACTATCCCTAGGCGTATACCAGTTGGATGAACCTTCTGACCCATTGGGTTTCTCCTAATTAGTCAGCGACTTTAACTGTGATATGACAACCGCGTTTTAGAATACGGTCAGCACGGCCTTTGGCACGTGGCATGATACGCTTTAGAGTCATAGCCTCATCAACGTATGCCGTAGAAACACGCAAGTCATCTACATCAGCACCTTCGTTATGCTCAGCGTTAGCTATCGCAGACTCCAGTACTTTCTTGACAATTACTGCCGCCTTTTTAGGACTGAACGTTAAAATGTTCAGTGCTTCGCTAACAGATTTGCCGCGGATTTGATCTACAACCAAACGGGCCTTCTGCGCTGAGAGGCGAGCACCCTTCAATGAAGCGCTTACTTCACTCATGTTAATACCCCTTATTACCGTTTGGCTTTCTTGTCCGCAGCATGACCACGATATGTACGGGTCGGAGCGAACTCACCCAATTTATGACCGACCATGTCTTCAGTTACAAGAACTGGAACATGCTGGCGACCATTATGGACAGCGATAGTCAACCCTACAAAATCAGGGAAGATAGTAGAACGGCGCGACCAAGTTTTAATTGGACGGCGTTCGTTTTTCTCTACCGCAGCCTCTACCTTTTTCAACAAATGAAGGTCGATAAAAGGACCTTTTTTTAGTGAACGTGGCACAGTCGTTTCCTCTTATTACTTAGTACGGCGACGTACAATAAGTTTATCAGTACGCTTGTTACTGCGCGTTTTGTAACCTTTAGTAGGCACACCCCATGGCGTAACTGGGTGACGACCACCTTTGCTACGACCTTCACCACCACCGTGTGGGTGATCAACTGGGTTCATCGCCGCACCGCGAACGGTAGGACGAACACCACGCCAACGCGTAGCACCAGCTTTACCAAGCACCTTCAAGCTATGCTCAGAGTTTGATACTTCACCCAAAGTAGCACGACATTCAGTCAATACTTTACGCATTTCACCTGAACGTAGACGAAGTGTCACATAACGACCTTCACGAGCTACTAACTGAGCTGATGCACCAGCAGAACGTGCAACTTGTGCACCTTTACCAGGCTTAAGCTCAATACAGTGTACAGTACTACCAACCGGAATATTTTGCAGAGGCAAAGTATTACCCGCTTTGATAGGCGCATCTGCACCACTAAAGACAACATTGCCAGCTGCCATACCTTTGGAAGCGATAATGTAACGACGCTCACCATCAGCATACATAATTAATGCAATATTTGCAGAACGGTTTGGATCATACTCCAAACGCTCAACTACCGCAGGAATCCCATCTTTATTACGACGAAAATCAACCATACGATAATGCTGCTTATGACCACCACCTACGTGACGCGTAGTGATGCGTCCGTTATTGTTACGTCCACCTGATTTGCTTTTTTTATCTAGCAAAGGAGCATATGGCGCGCCTTTGTGCAAATCGTTGTTAGTAACTTTAACAACGTGACGACGGCCTGCAGACGTTGGCTTACTTTTTACAACAGCCATTGACCTATCTCCCCTTATTCAGCGACCATGAAATCAATGTCTTGGCCTTCTGCCAAACGTACGTACGCTTTTTTAACGTCTTTACGTTTGCCTAGACCACGAACTGTGCGCTTCGTTTTACCTTTATGGTTCAACGTGCGAACAGACTCAACTTTGACTTCAAACAGCGCTTCGATAGCTTGTTTGATTTCAGGTTTTGTTGCATCACCTGTTACGCGAAAAACATATTGACCGTTGCCTTCAGCTACGATCGTTGCTTTTTCGGAAATATGTGGGCCTAACAAAACTTTATAAATGCGTTCGCCGATCATGCTAGTGCCTCCTCAACTTGTTTCAGAGCACCAACTGTCACCAACACTTTGTCGTAAGCAATCAAGCTAACAGGATCAATAGACGCCGCATCACGAACATCTACGTTAGGAATATTGCGAGCCGCTAGGAAAAGATTATCATCTAAGTCATTAGAAATAATCAAAGCGTTCTCAATATTCAAATCTGCCATTTTTGCTATGAAGAGCTTAGTTTTTGGAGCTTCCAATTTAAGTTCTTCAACCACAACAAGACGGTCTTTACGTACAAGTTCAGACCAGATGGTGCGCATTGCTGCACGGTACATCTTCTTGTTCACTTTCTGAGAGTGATCTTGTGGTTTCGCAGCGAAAGTAACACCACCTGAGCGCCATAGAGGGCTACGGATAGTACCTGCGCGTGCACGACCAGAACCTTTTTGTTTCCAAGGTTTGCGTCCACCACCTGCTACTTCAGAGCGAGTTTTTTGAGCGCGTGAGCCTTGACGAGCGCCAGCCAAGTAAGATGTAACTACTTGGTGAACTAGAGCTTCGTTATACTCACGAGCAAAGGCTACGTCAGAAACTTCAACTGTTCCTTCTGTGCCTGTTAGATTCAAGTTCATTGTCTACCCCTCTTAGCGAGCTTTAACAGCTGATTGAAGAATAACATCACCATTCACTGCACCAGGTACGGCACCTTTCACTAGGATAAGGTTACGTTCTGTGTCTACACGAACCACTTCTAGTGATTGTGTAGTGACTTGTGCAGCACCCATATGGCCAGCCATCTTCTTGCCTTTCCAAACACGACCAGGTGTTTGACATTGACCGATGGAACCAGGTGCACGGTGAGACAACGAGTTACCATGTGTAGCGTCTTGCATACTGAAATTATGACGCTTAATGGCACCTTGAAACCCTTTACCCTTTGATTGACCTGTTACGTCAACAACTTGGATAGTTTCGAAATCAGCAACAGTTAGCTCATCACCAACATTGATTTCTTTTTCGTCACCCGCCAGGCGGAACTCCCACAAACCACGACCTGCTTCAACGTTTGCTTTTGCGTAATGTCCTGCAGCAGCTTTGTTTACACGGCTCGAACGGCGAGAACCTACAGTAACCTGAATAGCTTGATAGCCATCAGTTTCTGCTGTTTTCACCTGAGTAACGCGGTTCGGTTCAACCTCGATGACGGTTACTGGCACGGATACACCTTCTTCATTAAAGATACGTGTCATTCCGGCTTTGCGTCCGACTAATTGAATAGTCATTTTTTACCTCATTTGCCAGTTGTGTATGGGGCTATCACCCGCTACGGCTGACCATTCCAGATCATTCCACTATTGTGCATAAGCCGACTGATAACCAGCCGGTTCTCGCACCCCAATACTTTGAGTGATTAACCCAAAGAAATTTGTACTTCCACGCCTGCCGCAAGGTCTAGCTTCATCAAAGCATCAACTGTTTTTTCAGTTGGCTCAACGATGTCTAGAACACGTTTATGCGTACGGATTTCATATTGGTCACGCGCATCTTTGTTTACGTGTGGAGAAATCAATACTGTATAACGTTCTTTGCGAGTAGGAAGTGGAATCGGTCCACGTACTTGCGCACCTGTGCGTTTCGCTGTGTCCACAATCTCTTGTGTTGAAGCATCGATCAGACGATGATCAAACGCTTTCAAACGAATACGGATTTTTTGGCTTTGCATTTCCAACTCCAAATACAATGTTTTAATGGCTTAACTGTACATTTATTAAACCACTATCCTTTTTTAAGGACGGCGAATATTAGCCATTCGAAAACTGGTTGTCAAGTAACCAATTCCAGAACAAACAAAATAAGCCACAAATATAAAAAGGCCACTCGGAGTGCGAGTGGCCTTTTCGACATCAAATAGAATAAGTTAACTACTTATTACTTAATGATTTTCGCTACAACACCAGCACCTACTGTACGACCACCTTCACGGATCGCAAAACGTAGACCTTCGTCCATTGCGATTGGGTGAATTAGTTCAACAGTCATCTGGATGTTGTCACCAGGCATAACCATTTCTACGCCTTCTGGAAGAGAACAAGCACCAGTTACGTCAGTTGTACGGAAGTAGAACTGTGGACGGTAGCCTTTGAAGAATGGTGTGTGACGACCACCTTCATCTTTACCCAACACGTACACTTCAGCTTCAAACTCAGTGTGAGGAGTGATTGAACCAGGCTTAGCCAATACTTGACCACGCTGCACATCTTCACGCTTAGTACCACGTAGAAGAATACCACAGTTCTCACCAGCACGACCTTCGTCTAGAAGCTTACGGAACATCTCAACACCAGTACAAGTTGTCTTTGTAGTATCAACGATACCAACAATTTCAACTTCTTCTTGAATTTTGATGATACCGCGCTCAACACGACCAGTAACAACCGTACCACGACCTTGGATAGAGAATACGTCCTCGATAGGCATGATGAAAGCACCATCGATAGCACGCTCTGGCTCAGGAATGTACTCGTCTAGAGTTTCAACCAATTTCTTAACGGCAGTAGTACCCATTTCATTGTCGTCTTCGCCGTTCAATGCCATCAAAGCAGAACCTGGGATGATTGGAGTGTCATCACCTGGGAAGTCGTATTCAGAAAGAAGGTCACGTAGTTCCATCTCAACCAATTCTAGCATTTCTGCGTATTCTTCAGAATCCGCACCGCCACAGTCTTCAGCCAACAAGTCAGACTTGTTAAGGAAAACTACGATGTATGGAACACCTACTTGGCGAGAAAGAAGGATGTGCTCACGTGTCTGAGGCATAGGGCCGTCAGTCGCACCACAAACAAGGATAGCGCCGTCCATTTGAGCAGCACCAGTGATCATGTTTTTAACATAATCGGCGTGTCCTGGGCAGTCTACGTGTGCGTAGTGACGAGTTGGAGAATCATACTCTACGTGTGAAGTAGAGATAGTGATACCACGCTCACGCTCTTCTGGAGCATTATCGATACCGTCAAAAGCAACAGCGGTTCCGCCGAATACTTCTGCACATACGCGAGTCAATGCTGCAGTTAGGGTTGTTTTACCATGGTCAACGTGACCAATTGTGCCAACGTTAACGTGCGGTTTATTACGTTCAAATTTACTCTTTGCCATGATACATACACCTTAAGAATTAGTAAGTATGATGATTAATCTTCATTTTTGATGATCGCGTCTGCCACACTAGCCGGTGCTTCAGCGTATTTCTCAAACTCCATTGCATAACTCGCACGCCCTTGCGACAAGCTACGCACGTCAGTTGCGTATCCGAACATCTCCCCTAAAGGAACTTCTGCACGAATAATCTTCCCTGACGGGGAATCGTCCATCCCCTGAACAAGACCACGACGACGATTCAGGTCACCCATCACATCCCCCATGTATTCTTCAGGAGTCACAACTTCCACTTTCATTACAGGCTCAAGAACACAAGGATCAGCATCCGCTGCACCTTTTCTTAAGCCTTGAGAAGCTGCAATTTTAAAGGCCATTTCATTAGAGTCAACATCATGGAATGAACCATCGAATAACACCACCTTCATACCCAATAAAGGGTAACCAGCAATAACGCCATTCTTCATTTGCTCTGAAACGCCCCTTTCTACTGCAGGGATGTATTCTTTAGGAATAGCACCACCAACAATCTCGTTAACAAATTCGAGCCCATCTTTATCAGATGGAGTCAATTTCATTACGACGTGACCGTATTGACCACGACCACCAGATTGACGCACAAATTTGTGATTAACCACCACTTCTTTGCGGATTTTTTCCCGATAGGAGACTTGGGGCTTACCAATGTTTGCCTCAACCTTGAATTCACGACGCATACGGTCGACAAGAATATCAAGATGCAGCTCACCCATACCGGAAATAATTGTTTGACCCGTCTCTTCATGCGTTTCCACACGAAAGGAAGGATCTTCTTGCGACAGTTTACCCAACGCAATACCCATTTTATCTTGATCAGCTTGAGACTTAGGCTCGACAGCAACCGAAATAACGGGCTCAGGGAACTCCATACGCTCAAGCACTACGACATCGTTCATATCACAAAGCGTATCACCTGTAGTAACAAATTTCATACCTACAGCAGCAGCAATATCACCTGCTAATACCTCTTTGATCTCTTCACGATTATTTGCATGCATCTGAACCATACGGCCAATACGTTCACGCTTCTGCTTAACAGAGTTGTACACCGCATCACCTGATTTCAGCATGCCAGAATACACACGCATAAATGTCAAAGTGCCCACAAAAGGATCTGTTGCTATTTTGAAAGCTAACGCTGAAAAAGGAGCCTCGTCATCAGCTGTTCTTGCAACAGGGGTTTCCCCATCCTCGAGCGTACCTTCAATCGCTTTTACTTCAAGCGGTGAAGGCAAATATTCTATAACTGCATCCAGAACGGCCTGCACACCTTTATTTTTAAAGGCTGACCCACAAGTCACCAACACTATCTCGTTAGCTAATGTGCGGATACGCAAACCCTTCTTAATCTCCTCGATGGTTAATTCACCCTCTTCAAGGTATTTCTCCATCAAGTCATCGTTTGCTTCTGCAGCAGCCTCAACCATCTTCTCACGCCACTCTAACGCTTCATCAAGCAGATCAGCAGGCACATCCTCAAGTGAGAACGTCATCCCATGATCTTCTTCATTCCACATTATTGTTTTCATCAAGACTAAATCAACAACGCCTTTAAAATCTTCTTCAGCGCCGACATTAATCTGAATAGGTACCGCATTGGCACCAAGGCGAGTTTCAAGCTGACGGACAACAGAAAAATAATCGGCCCCAGTACGATCCATCTTATTGACGAATACCATTCTAGGAACTTCATACTTATTGGCTTGACGCCATACTGTCTCTGTCTGAGGCTGCACACCCGAAGAACCACACAGCACAACAACAGCACCATCCAACACACGCAATGAACGCTCTACTTCAATAGTAAAATCTACGTGTCCTGGCGTGTCGATAATATTAACACGGTACTCGTCAAACTGTTTATTCATCCCACTCCAGAAGCATGTTGTAGCCGCTGAAGTAATTGTGATACCACGCTCTTGCTCCTGCTCCATCCAATCCATTGTTGCAGCGCCATCATGCACTTCACCAATTTTATGAGACAAACCAGTATAAAAAAGAACGCGCTCAGTTGTCGTCGTTTTACCTGCATCAACATGCGCACAAATACCGATATTACGGTAGCGGTTGATAGGGGTCTTACGTGCCACTGTGTATCCTTCTGGGGGTAATTAGAAACGGTAGTGAGAGAATGCTTTGTTAGCTTCTGCCATACGGTGAACGTCTTCACGTTTCTTAACAGCAGAACCTTTGTTCTCAGCAGCATCTAGGATTTCACCTGCAAGACGCAAAGCCATGGATTTTTCACCACGCTTACGAGAAGCATCCACTAACCAGCGCATAGACAAAGCTGCACGGCGAGCTGGACGTACTTCAACAGGGACTTGGTAAGTCGCACCACCAACACGGCGAGATTTAACCTCAACCATAGGCTGGATAGATTCTAGTGCTTTTTCGAAGATAGCCATTGGCTCTTCAGTTTTAGCACGTGTTGCAACAGTGTTAAGTGCATTGTAAACAATGCTTTCTGCAACAGATTTTTTGCCACTAACCATTACGTGGTTAATGAACTTAGCAAGAAGTTGGCTTCCGTGTTTAGGATCCGGAAGGACCTCACGCTTGGCGACAACGCGTCTTCTAGGCATTGCAATATCCTCTTCAGGTTCGCCCGAGACAATCAAATTATTGCTCGGCCTTACTGTATTAAAAAATTATGTCTAAACGATGTATTAAGTAGCTTATGCTTACTTAGGACGTTTAGTACCGTATTTAGAACGGCCTTGCTTACGATTTTGTACGCCTGAAGTATCTAAGCTACCACGTACTGTGTGGTAACGAACACCTGGTAGATCTTTTACACGACCGCCACGAATCAGCACAACGCTGTGTTCTTGTAGGTTGTGACCTTCACCACCGATGTAGGAAGTTACTTCAAAGCCGTTAGTCAAGCGAACACGACATACTTTACGCAAAGCCGAGTTAGGCTTCTTAGGAGTAGTAGTATATACGCGAGTGCAGACACCGCGGCGTTGCGGACAAGCTTGTAACGCAGGAACGTCACTCTTTGCCACTTTACGTTTACGTGGTTTACGAACCAACTGGTTAACGGTTGCCATTAGACAAGCTCCACAAATCCAATTCTTATGGCGGAAATCGCCAAAATTAAGGAGGCGCAAGTGTAATTTGCGCCTATAAAACAGTCAATAGGGAGGCGACTAAAAAATCACCTCCCTTGCGATTTAACAACAAATATCTAGTCTTTCAGTGCGGCACTCAATGCTTCTTCCACATCGGATGCACTTACTGTTGAACTTCCTTCTTTTGCTGCCAATGCAAGCTCTTTCTTACGCTTGCGTTCATTGTGGTATGCCAAACCTGTACCCGCTGGTATCAAGCGACCTACAACAACGTTTTCTTTAAGGCCACGTAAGTGATCTTTCTTACCAGTTACAGCACCTTCTGTTAAGACTCGAGTAGTCTCTTGGAAGGAAGCGGCTGATATAAAGGACTCTGTAGCCAAAGAAGCTTTGGTGATACCTAGAAGCACACGCTCAAACTTGGCAGGGAATTTACTCTCTGCTTCTGCTTTCTCGTTGGCATCTAGAAGTTGAGTGTACTCAACTTGATCACCTTGAATAAGATCCGTATCGCCAGATTCACCGACCTCCACTTTTCGCAGCATTTGGTTAACGATAACTTCAATGTGCTTATCGTTAATCACAACGCCCTGTAGACGGTAAACTTCTTGCACTTCATTGGTGATGTAATCAGCTAATGCCTCTACACCTTGAAGACGCAAAATATCATGAGGGCTTAGAGGGCCATCGGCGATAATCTCACCTTTTTCCACTTCCTCACCATCAAAGATATTGATCTGACGCCATTTTGGAATCAAAGTCTCTACTGGATCATCACCATTTTGCGGGGTAATAACGAGACGAATCTTACCTTTTGTTTCTTTACCAAAGCTCACCACACCACTTGTCTCTGCCATAACAGCAGGATCTTTCGGGCGACGTGCTTCAAATAGATCTGCCACACGTGGCAAACCACCGGTAATATCTTTGTTACCAATCGACTCTTGCGGGATACGCGCTAGCACTTCACCTGTCTGAACGGTTGCACCGTGATCTAAGCTCAATAACGCTTTCTCAGGCAACATGTACTGTACAGGTGAATCTGTACCCGGAATCAACACAGGATTACCTTCTGCATCAACCACGGCAATCATTGGACGCAAGTCTTTACCTGCAGCAGGACGATCACGAACTTCCATCACTTCAATGGTCGTTAAGCCAGTCATTTCGTCAGATTGGCGACGAATAGTGACATTCTCTTCCATACCACTGAATTCAAGACGACCTTCCATCTCAGATACGATTGGGTGTGTATGTGGGTCCCAGTTAGCAACGATTTGACCCGCTGTCACTTGATCCCCTTCACGAACACTCAATACCGCACCGTATGGTAGCTTGTAGCGCTCTTTCTCACGGCCCGCTTCGTCAGCAATGGCCAGCTCTGAAGAACGAGAAGCAACGACAAGGTGACCTGTGTGACGCTCAATACTCTTCATTTTATTGAAACGAACGGTACCTGCGCTCTTCACTTGCACACTATCGACCGCAGATGCACGCGATGCTGCACCACCGATGTGGAAAGTACGCATCGTCAGCTGTGTACCAGGCTCACCGATGGATTGTGCTGCCACAACACCAATCGCTTCACCAATATTCACTTGATGACCGCGAGCCAAATCACGACCGTAACACTTCGCACAAACGCCATGGCGAGTATCACAAGTGATTACAGAACGGATAATCATTTCATCCACACCGGCCGCCTCAATAGTACGAACGTCATGCTCGTCAATTAAAGTGCCTGCAGAAAGAACCAAGTCACCCTTCGCATCAATCACGTCTTGCGCAACCACACGACCCAGCACTCGCTGACCTAGCGGAACAACAACGTCACCACCTTCAATCATAGCCGCAACGGAAATACCGTTTGTCGAACCACAATCGATTTCAGTGACTACTAGATCCTGTGCAACATCAACAAGGCGGCGCGTCAAGTAACCAGAGTTAGCGGTTTTCAATGCTGTATCGGCAAGACCCTTACGAGCACCGTGAGTAGAGGTAAAGTACTGAAGTACTGAAAGACCTTCACGGAAGTTCGCAGTGATCGGCGTTTCAATGATGGAACCATCTGGTTTCGCCATCAAGCCACGCATACCGCCAAGCTGACGCATCTGAGCCACACTACCACGGGCACCGGAGTCAGCCATCATATAAACGGAGTTGAAGGATTGTTGCTCAACCGTTTCACCCGCTTTGTTGACTGTTGTCTCTTTCGCCAAGTTTTTCATCATGGCTTCAGTAACGGTTTCGTTAGTACGAGACCATAAATCGATTACCTTGTTGTAC
This sequence comes from Marinomonas algarum, assembly GCF_020532605.1. GTDB lineage: Bacteria > Pseudomonadota > Gammaproteobacteria > Pseudomonadales > Marinomonadaceae > Marinomonas > Marinomonas algarum. The sequence goes on from NZ_JAJATW010000012.1 coordinate 47,929, forward strand.
TTCTCGCCTTGCGTTACAAGACCATCAGCATATTGGTATTCGATTTCTTTTACTTCCGCTTCTGCTTTCGCAATGATATCAACTTTCTCTGGCGGAATAACAAAGTCATCCACACCAACAGAAGAACCAGATGCTGTCGCGTAAGCAAAACCTGTGTACATTAATTGGTCAGCAAAGACACAACTCTCTTTCAAGCCAACTTTACGGTAACACTCGTTGATCAAGTTCGAGATCGCTTTCTTCTTCATGGTTTGGTTAACCACAGAGAACGGTAGGCCATCAGGCACAATATCAAACAACAGCGCGCGACCTACAGTTGTATCAGCAATAAACGTCGAAGGTACTTTATCGCCATCTAACGTTGTATCCACTTGGCTAATACGAACTTTGACTTTGGCATGCAATTCAACTTGTTTCGCACCATACGCACGGTGTACTTCTTTGATGTCAGAAAACGCCATGCCTTCACCCTTGGCATTGATTTTCTCACGAGTCATGTAGTACAAACCCAATACAACGTCCTGCGACGGAACAATGATTGGCTCACCGTTTGCTGGAGAAAGGATGTTGTTCGTAGACATCATCAAAGCACGGGCTTCAAGCTGCGCTTCAATCGTCAACGGAACGTGAACCGCCATTTGGTCGCCATCGAAGTCAGCGTTGTAAGCCGCACAAACCAATGGGTGCAACTGAATTGCTTTACCTTCAATCAACATAGGCTCAAACGCTTGGATACCCAAACGGTGAAGTGTTGGCGCACGGTTCAACATCACTGGATGTTCGCGGATAACCTCATCAAGGATATCCCACACTTCAGGCGTTTCACGCTCAACCATTTTCTTCGCTGCTTTGATCGTCGTCGCCATGCCACGAAGTTCAAGTTTAGAGAAAATGAATGGCTTAAACAGCTCAAGTGCCATTTTCTTAGGTAAACCACACTGATGTAGACGCAGTGATGGACCTACAGTAATTACAGAACGACCAGAGTAATCAACACGCTTACCTAGCAAGTTCTGACGGAAACGACCCTGCTTACCTTTGATCATATCAGCCAAAGATTTCAGAGGACGTTTATTAGACCCTGTAATCGCACGTCCACGACGACCATTATCAAGCAAAGCATCAACAGACTCTTGCAACATACGCTTTTCGTTGCGTACGATGATGTCTGGAGCAGAAAGCTCAAGTAGGCGTTTTAGACGATTGTTACGGTTGATCACTCGACGGTAAAGGTCGTTCAAATCAGACGTCGCAAAACGGCCGCCTTCAAGCGGAACCAATGGACGAAGATCTGGCGGAAGAACAGGCAATACATCCAGTACCATCCACTCTGGGTTGTTACCAGAATGATAGAATGCTTCAACCAGCTTAAGACGCTTAGAAAGCTTCTTAATACGAGTTTCAGAATTTGTGCTGTTTAGCTCTTCACGCATGCTCTCAATTTCAGCAGGCATGTCTAGATCACGCAACAACATTTGAACCGCTTCAGCACCCATACGGGCATCAAATTCGTCACCGAATTCTTCTAGCGCTTCAAAATATTGCTCGTCGTTTAGCAACTGGCCTTTATCAAGCGTTGTCATACCTGGATCGATCACAATGAAAGATTCAAAGTACAGAACACGCTCAATGTCACGCAACGTCATATCCATGATAAGACCGATACGTGATGGAAGCGATTTTAGGAACCAAATGTGAGCAACTGGCGAAGCAAGCTCAATGTGTCCCATGCGTTCACGACGCACTTTCGACAGAGCCACTTCAACGCCACACTTCTCACAAATAACACCACGGTGTTTTAAACGCTTGTATTTACCACACAAGCATTCGTAGTCCTTAATAGGACCAAAGATTTTTGCACAAAACAAACCGTCACGTTCTGGTTTAAACGTACGATAGTTGATGGTTTCCGGCTTCTTAACTTCACCGTACGACCATGAACGAATCATATCGGGTGATGCCAAGCCAATGCGGATCGCATCAAACTCGTCAGATTGTCCTTGTGATTTTAGAAGACCTAATAAGTCTTTCATGTAGTATTCGCCCCACTCATAAGGCTGGGGAGTCTTGCTCCCCAGCAGGTCAAATGTGATTCGTGCTTATTCGGTTTCCAACTCAATATCGATACCAAGAGAACGAATCTCTTTAACCAATACGTTGAAGGACTCAGGCATGCCAGGCTCCATTCTGTGATCACCGTCGACGATGTTTTTATACATCTTCGTACGACCATTCACATCATCGGACTTAACCGTCAACATTTCTTGTAGCGTGTAGGCGGCACCGTATGCTTCTAGTGCCCATACCTCCATCTCACCAAAACGCTGACCACCAAACTGTGCTTTACCACCCAGTGGCTGCTGAGTAACCAAACTGTAAGAACCGGTAGAACGTGCGTGCATTTTATCGTCAACCAAGTGGTTCAACTTAAGCATGTACATGTAACCAACCGTTACAGGGCGCTCGAAAGCATCACCAGTACGACCATTAAACAACTTAACTTGGCCACTTTCATTAATGCCAGCCAATCGAAGCATACGTTTAATTTCTGCTTCTTTTGCACCGTCGAAAGCACCAGATGCCATTGGTACGCCACCTTTAAGGTTGCCCGCCAAAGTCAAAATCTCTTCGTCTGTAAAGCTGTCTAGGTCTTCAGTACGAGCGCATTTCAAGTCGCCTTCGTGGCCGTTGTAGATTTCGTCAAGGAAGCTGCGCAGTTCTGCAACGGCTTCTGCTTTCTCACGTTCTACTGCCAACATTTCATTGATCTTACGACCCAAACCTTTAGAAGCAGCACCTAAGTGAGTTTCCAAAACCTGACCTACGTTCATTCGCGACGGAACACCTAGCGGGTTCAACACGATATCAACGGGATCACCGTTCTCGTCATACGGCATATCTTCAACTGGCATGATCTTAGAGATAACACCCTTGTTACCGTGACGACCGGCCATTTTATCACCAGGCTGGATTCGACGTTTGATTGCAACATACACTTTAACGATTTTAAGAACGCCAGGCGCAAGATCATCACCTGTTTGCAATTTACGTTTCTTATCTTCGAATTTAGCATCAAGCTCTTTACGACGCTCAATCAAAGCCGCCTGTGCTTTTTCAAGCTGCTCGGTCGCTTCTTCATTAGCAACACGAATTTTGAACCACTCAGGGTGATCTAGATTCGCTAGATACTCTTCTGTGATAATCGCGTTGCGAGCCAAACTTGGACCGCCTTCCGCTTGCTGACCCACGAGTGTTTCAGCCAAACGTTCAAAGGTCGCTTTTTCAACGATACGGAACTCTTCGTTCAAGTCTTTACGAACTTGATCAAGCTGAGATTTCTCGATGAACTTAGCACGTTCATCTTTCTCGATACCATCACGAGTAAAGACCTGCACATCGATAACCGTACCGCGTGTACCAGTCTTAACGCGCTGTGACGTGTCTTTCACGTCAGACGCTTTCTCACCAAAGATAGCTCGCAGAAGCTTCTCTTCAGGCGTTAGCTGAGTTTCACCTTTCGGTGTTACCTTACCAACAAGGATGTCGCCTGGCTCAACTTCAGCACCGATATAAACAATGCCAGATTGATCCAGTTTGGACAGAGCGCCTTCACCTACGTTTGGAATATCAGAAGTGATTTCTTCTGGCCCAAGCTTGGTGTCACGTGCCACACACGTCAGTTCTTGTATGTGAATCGACGTGAAACGATCTTCTTCAACAACGCGCTCAGATACTAAGATCGAGTCTTCGAAGTTGAAACCATTCCAAGGCATAAAGGCAATACGCATGTTTTGGCCCAATGCCAAATCACCCATATCAACAGAAGGACCATCGGCCATGATGTCACCAGAAGCGACCTTTTCACCTTTCATCACCAAAGTACGTTGGTTGATACAGGTGTTTTGGTTAGAGCGCACGTATTTCGTCAGGTTGTAGATATCCACACCTGCCTCACCGGCAATCGTCTCTTCTGAATTAACACGAACAACAATACGGCTCGCATCAACAGACTCAATGACACCGCCACGGGAAGCAACGATACAAACACCAGAGTCTTTCGCGACATTTTTCTCCATACCTGTACCCACAACAGGCTTATCAGCCTTAAGTGTTGGTACCGCCTGACGCTGCATGTTCGAACCCATTAAGGCACGGTTGGCATCATCGTGTTCTAGGAACGGAATCAACGACGCCGCTACAGACACAACCTGACGAGGAGAAACGTCCATTAGATTTACTTTTTCTTTCGGAATCAGAGTGGTTTCATGCATATGACGCACCTGAACCAACTCATCTACCAAACGGCCTTCTGCATCAACATTTGCTGACGCCTGAGCGATAACATACTTCGCTTCATCAATGGCCGAAATATAAACAGTCTCATCTGTCATCTTACCGTCGATAACTTTACGGTAAGGCGTCTCTAGAAAGCCGTAGCTATTCGTACGCGCATAAGTTGACAACGAGTTAATCAGACCAATGTTTGGACCTTCCGGTGTCTCGATCGGACAAACACGACCATAGTGCGTAGCATGTACGTCACGTACCTCAAAACCAGCACGTTCACGAGTCAAACCACCCGGCCCCAATGCAGAAACACGACGTTTGTGTGTCACTTCAGACAAAGGGTTGTTTTGGTCCATAAACTGAGATAACTGGCTAGAGCCAAAGAACTCTTTAATCGCTGCGGCAACAGGCTTCGCGTTAAGCAAGTCTTGCGGCATAAGACCATCCGCTTCTGCCATTGACAAACGCTCTTTCACGGCACGCTCAACACGCACTAAGCCAACACGGAATTGGTTTTCAGCCATTTCGCCAACAGAACGAACTCGACGGTTACCCAAGTGGTCAATATCATCCACCATGCCGTTACCGTTACGGATATCCAGCAAGGTTTTCAATACAGCAACGATGTCATCATTATCAAGGATGCCCGCGCCAGTATCTTCATCACGACCTAAGCGACGGTTAAATTTCATTCGACCTACGCCGGACAAGTCATAACGATCTTCAGAGAAGAACAAGCTCTGGAATAAACCTTCAGCAGATTCTTTCGTTGGCGGCTCGCCAGGACGCATCATGCGGTAAATTTCAACCAAGGCTTCTAATTGATTACTCGTTGGATCAATACGAAGCGTGTCCGAAATAAACGGACCGTTGTCTAAGTCATTGGTATAAAGTGTTTCTACTTCTGTGATACCGGATGCAACAAGTGCTTCTAGTAGATCAACAGACAATTCAGTGTTTGCTTCAGAAATCAGCTCACCCGTTGAAGGATGAACAAGATTCTTCGCCGTCACCTTACCAAGCATGTACTCAAGCGGTACGGAAAGACGCTCTAAACCGGCTTTTTCCATAACACGAATATGCTTAGCCGTGATACGACGGCCTTCTTCAACGATTAACTCGCCGTTTGCATCTGCAATATCAAATAATGCTGTTTCACCACGAAGGCGATTAGCAACAAGATCCATCTCAAAACCATCACGCTGTAAGTAAAAACGTGTTGTTTCAAAGAAAGCATCTAAGATTTGTTCTGTACCATAACCCAAAGCACGCAATAAAATCGTTGCTGGCAATTTACGACGACGGTCAATACGAACGAAGACGCAATCTTTTGGATCAAACTCGAAGTCCAACCAAGAACCGCGATAAGGAATAATACGAGCAGAGTGTAGCAATTTACCTGAAGAGTGAGTCTTGCCACGATCGTGATCGAAGAACACACCAGGAGAGCGGTGTAATTGAGAAACAATAACACGCTCGGTGCCGTTAATAACAAAGGTACCATTGTCTGTCATGAGTGGAATTTCACCCATGTAGACTTCTTGCTCGCGAATGTCTTTGATCGCTTTGTTAGAGGACTCTTTATCATAAATGATGAGTCGAACTCGAACACGCAGAGGCGCTGCATAGGTAACACCACGCAACTGACACTCTTTAACATCAAAGACTGGCTTGCCTAAACGGTAATCGACGTATTCAAGCGCCGCATTGCCGGAAAAGCTGACCATTGGAAAGACAGATTTAAAGGCCCCATGCAGACCTAATTCCCCACGCTCTGCTAGGCTTTTGCCTTCTTGCAGAAAATTACGGTAGGATTCAAGCTGAATTGCCAGCAAGTATGGCACATCCAAAACGGGCGGCAGTTTACCGAAATCCTTACGGATACGTTTTTTCTCAGTATATGAGTAAGCCATCAGCATTCCCCAGCTTGTGCACATTGACGCAAAAGGCCCAAATCAGGCCTTACCATATATGGGAGCATTATCTCCCACGTGAAAATTCTTTAAGTTTTATTTGAGTTTTAGAAACCCAAAAAGGCCGGTGACAATAATGTCACCAGCCATTTCGACTATTGGTCGAAATCTGGAAATACAAGTATCATTACTTGACTTCGACAGAGGCACCAGCTTCTTCAAGCGCTGCTTTAAGAGCGGCAGCATCTTCTTTAGACACGCCTTCTTTAACAGTCGCTGGAGCGCCGTCAACGATAGCTTTAGCTTCTTTCAAGCCTAGACCAGTCGCTGCACGAACAGCTTTAATTGCATTTACTTTCTTATCGCCTGCAGCAGTTAGAACAACGTCAAATTCAGTTTGTTCTTCAGCAGCAGCACCTGCATCAGCAGCAGGGCCAGCAGCTACAGCAGCTGCTGCAGATACGCCAAATTTTTCTTCCATTGCTGAAATTAGTTCAACAACGTCCATCACAGACATTTCTGCTACTGCATTGATGATATCTTCTTTAGTTAGAGCCATGACTCAGATTCCTAGCATTCTTAAAATTACCCGAAGGTAATAAAACAAAATATTTATCAAGAAGGGATACGGGATACCGTATTACGCCGCTTCTTGCTCTTTTTGATCGCGAACCGCTGCAAGAGTACGTACAAACTTGCTTGTTGCGCCCTGAATAACACTCATCAGTTTCGCAATTGCTTCGTCGTATGTAGGCAGTGTTGCCAAACGATCAATGTCGCCAGCTGGGATCAACTCACCGTTGAACGCCAACGCCTTTACTTCAAACTCTTTTTGATCTTTCGCGAAAGATTTCAACAAACGAGCAGCCGCACCTGGGTGTTCGTTAGAGAAAGCGATCAACGTTGGACCAACAAAGCTCTCAGTTAGACATTCGAAGTCAGTGCCTTCCACTGCACGGCGAGCCAATGTATTACGTACTACACGTACATAAACACCTGCTTCACGCGCTTCTTTACGAAGTGCGGTCATGCTGCCCACGGTAACACCGCGAGAATCAGCCACGACTGCAGACAACGCAGTTTTAGCAACTTCGCTAACTTCGGCGACAATGGCTTTTTTGTCTTCTAGACCTAATGCCACTGGTTTTCTCCTGGATTAGCAGGGAGATAACTCCCCTATTTTTTACCAACTCTCCGATTTCTCGAAGTACTTGCTGGTGAGTTAGATCCAGTTAATCTGAATCGGGCCACACCATCTGCGCAGGACATACGTTTTTCAACGTTGTTATTAAACCCGTAAGGGTTCCTGCGGTCTTTGACGGCCTACTCAACACTTCTCAGCGAAGGCAGACCCCAAAGCGCATAATTTAGATGCTTACTTTACAGAAGTAAGTGCACCTAAATCAATTTGTAAGCCAGGTCCCATTGTAGAGGACAAGACTACTTTTTTCAGGTAAACACCTTTAGAAGAAGCAGGCTTAGCACGACGCAAGTCAGCCAAAAGTGCTTCTAGATTACCTCGGACAGCATCCGCAGCGAATTCAATAGAACCAACTGCAGCATGGATGATACCGTTTTTATCTGTACGGTAACGAGCTTGACCTGCTTTAGCATTTTTAACGGCTGTTGCAACGTCAGGTGTTACTGTGCCAACTTTAGGGTTAGGCATTAGACCACGTGGACCCAATACCTGACCTAGTTGACCAACGATACGCATTGCATCTGGAGAAGCAATAACAACATCAAAATCAAGGTTACCGGCTTTAACTTGCTCAGCCAAGTCTTCGAAACCAACAACATCTGCGCCAGCTTCTTTTGCTGCTTCAGCATTTGCACCTTGTGCAAATACAGCAACACGAACGTCTTTACCTGCACCGTGAGGCAATACAGTAGAACCACGAACAACCTGATCAGATTTACGTGGGTCAACACCTAGGTTAACAGAAACGTCGATAGACTCTTTGAACTTAACAGTAGAAAGCTCAGACAAAAGAGCAACAGCCTCTTCTACAGAGTACAGTTTTGTTGCTTCTACTTTTTCTGCGATCAAGCGAGCGCGTTTAGTCAATTTAGCCATTAGTTCACACCCTCAACTTCTAGACCCATAGCGCGTGCGCTACCAGCAATTGTACGAACTGCTGCGTCCATATTCGAAGCAGTCAAATCAGCCTGCTTAGCATTAACGATCTCTTCTAGTTGAGCACGAGTAACCGTACCCACTTTTTGAGTGTTAGGACGTGGAGAACCGCTCTTCAAACCCGCTGCTTTCTTAAGCAACACGGCTGCAGGAGTCGATTTTGTTTCAAAGGTGAAACTACGATCACTGTATACAGTAATGATAACAGGTGTTGGAAGACCTGGCTCAACGCCTTGTGTTTTAGCATTAAACGCTTTACAGAATTCCATGATATTCACACCATGTTGACCAAGTGCTGGACCAACTGGTGGACTTGGGTTCGCTTGACCCGCTTTAACTTGTAGCTTGATATAAGCTTGGACTTTCTTAGCCATTTTCTTAACTCCAATTGGGTCACCGCCCGAAGGCTACCCGTTCAACAAAATCAGGCTTTCTCAACCTGACTAAATTCCAAATCAACTGGAGTAGAGCGCCCAAATATAAGCACTGCCACCTTGATTCGGCTTTTATCATAATCCACTTCTTCAACCACACCATTAAAGTCTGCAAAAGGCCCTTCATTAACACGAACCACTTCACCCACTTCAAACAAGGTTTTTGGACGAGGTTTATCAACCCCATCACTGACACGCTGAAGAATGGCATCGGCCTCTCGCGTTGTAATCGGTGAAGGCTTATCTGCCGTACCACCAATAAAACCAAGCACACGAGAAGTGCCTTTTACCAAATGCCAAGAGTCATCATTCATATCCATCTGCACTAAAACATAACCTGGATAGAACTTTCTTTCGCTCTTACGCTTTTTGCCATCTCGAATCTCTACCACTTCTTCGGTAGGAACCAAGATGTCACCAAAATTCTCTTCTTGCCCCATAACCTGCACTCGCTCAATCAGCGAACGCATTACGTGCTTTTCGTACCCTGAGTACGCCTGTACTACATACCATCGTTTGGTCACGAGCAACTCCTAACTAATTACCGAGGAAACGATCCAACCAAGGAGCGAATCCACCCCCCACAGCACGAGAGACATAAAAATAACAACCGCCAACACTATTAAAGTAGTTTGCACAGTCTCTTGTCTGGTTGGCCACACAACCCTGCGAATCTCAGTCTTAGCTTCTTTAGCTAAAGTAAAAAAAGACTGACCTTTTACAGTTTGCAGTGCAATATAACCAGCGACACCAGCTAACACCAAGATAGCGATTAAGCGATACAATAGTGACTCAGCAGAAAAATAGTTATTACCAATCACGCCTACCGCAACTAGCAGAACAACAATCGCCCACTTAAACACATCTCCGCGAGATGCTTGAGCTTCAGTACTCGAACTCATACTTCAGGTGATCCCTAACTAAGAAACAGGATACGAAAAATGGCAGGCCAAGAGGGACTCGAACCCCCAACAGCCGGTTTTGGAAACCGGTGCTCTACCAATTGAACTATTGGCCTACATTCGTATGGGCGGAGGATGATACCGAAACAAGCTAAATTTAGCAAGGGTATCTGCCCAAAAAACAGACAATAAAAAAGGCGGTCAACCCACCCATCTTTTGCATTAGAATTGCTGGAGCTCACGAGCAGATTTGAACTGCCGACCTCACCCTTACCAAGGGTGTGCTCTACCAACTGAGCTACGTGAGCATTGGAGCGGGTAGCGGGAATCGAACCCGCCTCTTCAGCTTGGAAGGCTGAGGTAATAGCCACTATACCATACCCGCAATTGGTGGAGGGAGGTGGATTCGAACCACCGAAACTTTCGTGGCAGATTTACAATCTGCTCCCTTTGGCCACTCGGGAACCCCTCCACGAACTCAGCGCTACAACGCAACACCCCAAAAGGTGGGAGCCATTATATGAATCGCGTTCTCAATTGCAAGCACTAGCATGCATTTTTTTCTACTTTTATTGCCATCTTGCTTAGATCAAACTGAGATAGGAATGTTTGCCAATCTTCTTCACTCACACCTTGGCGAACATCAACTTGCTGGATAGAAACATTACGCATATGTTCATACACATCAACAGGATAGCCAGAATCATTTTGAATGCGAATTCTTGCCTGATTCGCTCGATCTTCCGAAGAAAATAAACCAAGCGAAATTCTATTTTTCATTTCTGCACGATTGATCACAAAACTATCAATGGACTTTGTCGCCAATTCTTTAACAATATCTTCCGCGATGGCCGGTGTTTTCGGTGCTGCAATGTACAACCAATATTTCGCACGCTTCCCAGTGATTTCTCGCGCCTGATAAGGCCAGCCACCCTTATCGAGGGCCTGAACGATGCGCAGCTTATCCTGTAGCTTCTCTGTTTCAATACGAGGACAAAATGTCTGTTTCGCTGCAACATTTAACGCCTTATTTAAAGCGCTTTCAATTTCTGAGTTGGAAGACTGAACCTGGCTACGATCCAAGTCTTGACCTCTCGCTTCTTCCGATAAAAGATACACTTTCTCACTCACCGGCGGCCCATACACAGACTCTTGTTTAACATCGGGTTGATCTTGAATAAAACTGTGCCAACTCAAAAAGCCCGCATTTAACAACACCACAAACAAAAAAAGCCACTTCATTGCCCCTCCCTCATGCATTCATTACCCATCCATTTCGCCCCAATCGCAATCAAATGAGGCTCACACAGAGCCGGAATTCCTAGATGTTCTAGTAAAGACTGACCGTCTCCACCTGTCACAACCCAAGTAAAATCGGAATACTGACGATACACACGCTCTAAAAAACCCAGCGCCATTTCATAACATCCTTCAGTGACTGCTCTCGCCGTTGAATCAGGTAAGCCATGACCAGACACCACCTCAGTATCGTCGTAACGAATACGTGCTGTGTTAGACAGCAACGCGCTCTCCATCATGGAGAGACCAGGGACAATGTACCCACCCAGATGAACGCCTGCATCATTGACCACATCCACTTTAATAGCGGTGCCTGCATCAACTACCACCGCACCACCTTGAATACAATGATGTGCGCCAATGACGCCTAACCAGCGATCTACACCTAACCGAGCCGGTTCTACGTAAGCATTATGCACACCACAAGCCATGGCTTGAGTCATTAATCTAAGGCTTTTTACGTGAGGGAACAGAGTTTGTAGCTCTGTATGCAATGCGATACTTTGCACCTCTGAACGGACACTGGCCAAATAAATGGCTTGCGGCACAAACCCACCCATTGTGCTATTAACAACAGAATCATCCTGACAACGCTTCACCCAAAGCACGTTGTCGCCTTTAAAGGCGGTCAGTTTAATATGTGTATTACCCGCATCTACAATCAGTATATTATCCGCGTCGGACACTAATTTCCCCTCCATGCAATGCCACCAACTCTCCTTCTGCTTCCAGCAATAAAGCACCATTGTCATCGATACCGCGTGCAATACCTTGTCGCTGCTGGGATAAGGTACTCACCGTCACCGGCTGATTAAACAGTACGTCATACGCTTGCCAATGGTGTTGGAAGTGCTTCATACCACGACCTTCTTCGAACAGTTGACACACCTCAATCAACTCATTAGTAATATCAGCAAGAATCTCATTACGACTTGGTCGAGTAGGCAAACGCGAGAGCAAATCTGTCCAAGGCTGGTCGACGTGAGCCATTAAAGCATCGTCCATTTCTACATTGAGACCTATACCAATAATGACATGACACACATCTTGATCCGCCACCATTTCCAATAGAATGCCACAGACTTTTTGCCCGTCGATTTGCACATCATTCGGCCACTTTAAACCAGGATTCGGGATACCCATACGCTTCAACACACGAGCAATCGCAACACCCACCGCTAAGCTCAACCCTTCCACGACACTAGGGCCATTATCAAACCGCCATGCAAACGATAAGGTCAGATTTTTTGCCACGCCTGACTCCCATTGCCGACCACGACGACCTTTACCATGGGTTTGACGCTCGACAGACACTAAAACAGGCAACGGTTTTCCCTGATCAATGTATTTTTTTGCCTCCGTGTTCGTTGATGGTGTCTCAAATGACAGATCTAAGGCGACGGACTCCGGCACTCCTAAGCCTCTTAGTCTTGCGGGCGATAAAAGCTCAACCGGTGATGGCAATCGATAGCCGCGCCCTTTCACAGAGTGCACAGTCACACCGATCGACTCTAGCTTTTTCAGCTTCTTCCAAACGGCTGCACGGGTAACCCCCAGTGCTTCACCCAACTCTTCACCTGAGTGGAACTCGTTGTCACTTAGCAAAGCCAAAACCGCCTGCATTAATTTTCTCCAATGGTCATTTTGTCCGTTAATTATATCGATTCGTTTGCAAAAAAAGCGTTATTTCTTGCATCAATGCATGAAAATGTGGGTTCCACGAAATGCGTGCTGCATGATTACCTTGATCAAATAAAGCATCACTGTGTTCACCAAACCAGTTATCTTTTGCCTTCCGACAGACTTGGTACCGCTCCTCATTTGTAGCATGCCAACCACAAAGGCGATATTCGCCTTCTGCTCCATAGTACGGATTCTCAGGATGCCCATGAATCGCCATATGCGATAACCCCAAAATATTATCTTCAGGCCAATAAGTGTTTTGCACAGTAAGTCGATCGTTTTTTTGGCTATTTTGTGTCTGACTGTACAAAACCATGCGGCTCTTATCTCCTATCATTCCAAGTTCGAAAACCGTCTGTGATACAGAGGAGTCCACGGTATTATCTTCTTCAGACAGGGCCATAAAGACAGGTAAATCGCTTGGGTTATCCACCAGCTCAGCTCTCACCTCTTTTGCTAAACGGTAAACTTGAGCAATCGCTGGCACTGGAATTGAAGCATATTTAGCAAAATCATCACTAGGTCGGTGATCTAGCCAGTCTTTCACCAAAGCCAACCAGGGCGCCAGCCAGTCTATGCGGCTGTTGACTTTAAACACCGGGGAAAACAACACCACCCCCGCAACACGATCCGAATGTTGCCATGCGTATTCAACCGCTAAAGCACCACCGGTTGAGAAACCACCGACATACAGTGTGTCTACTTCTTGGCCGAATTGATCCGCAGCAGAACGAAATGTGGCACGCCAATCCTCTCGATGTACATCTAATAAGTCTTCTGCTCGGGTACCATGGCCAGGTAACAACACTACCCGAACATGGTAGCAAGCTGCCTGTAGAGCATACGCCATATCACGCATTGAAAAGGGTGAATCTGACAGTCCGTGTGACAGAATCACCCCCGCCTTTGCTGGTTCAGCACACTGCTCTGTGTCCGGCAACAACTCAAACGGCAAGACAGCAGACAGCTCTCTTTGCTTGTTACTCTCATTAACCCACACCTTTCGTTCAAAAACATAATCATGAGCACGTTGCCTATACTGAGTAAAAGACTCGCCCTTTTTATAGACTAATACTGTCCCATTCTCTGAAGGCGAAGGCTGTGCTATAACCCATGTGCTGACCACCAATAAAAAAGGCAGTACCAATAAGGAAATCCCCGATCGCAGGGTGTTTTTTTGCATCTTTGCCTTCCTCTTGTATTTTTTCAATAATAGTCGTCTTATCATGATTTGAAGGACATCCAAGCTATGTCTATGCCCTATCCAGATGCCGAACGAGTGCCTTCGCTTTGGTTTCCTCTCGCCAAGAAGTTTTATCAAGCTCACTATCCAAGTGGCAAACCGAATAAGGCAGACCCTATTTGGGTAATTAAACAAAAAGGGACGATTTTGTGCGCTGTACGACTCAAACAATCGAAAAACGCTCAGTTACTCACGGCCATGGTGACAGAGCCCAATTACAGGGGCAAAGGGTTGGGCAGCCATTTACTCAGCGGTATCCAAACAGCCCTAGCGGAACGGTCTTGCTATTGTTTTGCGCTCACGCACCTTGTGCCTTTTTATACCAAAAATCACTTTAATACTATCTTAGCTGAGCAGTTGCCTAAAGATTTGAAAAGCCGATTTTATGCTTATACCGCCCAAGGGCGAGCCCTCACGCCTATGCGCTATCAACAACCTTAAAGATTCGTGAAACCAACCACCATAGAAACAAAAAAACGCCCGATAGGCACTATCGAGCGTTTTGAGTGATCCATTACATGAAAAGCACTATTTCAGATGCCCTGCGTTATGCAGTTCGCGATCTTCCTCTTTTGGCGGTACCCATTGATACTGCCAAGTCTCTGTCAAAGGTTGGCCATTCGCTTCTAGGTAGACACGCAAATTGATGGGGGTTGATGCCTCTTCCCCACTGGGTGGCACTAGGTCAAACATGGCACGATATCCTTCTATAGAATGAAGAGGTCGTGCAGACTCAATCTCCGTGCGTCCTGCTGATGAAGTAATAATCGCTTTTACCTCGGTATCTTGACCTAACATAGACAAGGAACCGCCGGCAAAATCGATGACAAATCGCTTGCTGTAATAATCACGCTTCTTACCAATCACGCCACCGATGCCCGTAAAAGTGTCGACTACACGGGCACGATTGGATTGCACTGGTGGCTGACTGCCCCAATACATGTTGTAACTGTAAAGCAACTCTTGCCCTGCCTCTACAGGGGACGCTGGGTTCCAAAAAGCCACAATATTGTCAAAGGTTTCATCCAGTGTTGGGATTTCCACTAATTGCACAGACCCTTTGCCCCACTCTCCTATTGGCTCTATCCATAGGCTTGGACGCTTCTCATAAAAAACACCGTCGTCTTGGTAATGATCAAAGTTTCGATCCCGTTGCAACAAGCCAAAGCCTTTTGGATTTTCATCGCTGTAAGCGTTAAATTGCAACTGCTCTGGGTTACCTAACGGACGCCAAATCCACTCTCCCTGACCCGTTTGCATCGCCAATCCATCGGAGTCATGAATTTCGGCGCGCCAGTCATAATTAGTACGGCGATCGTTTTCACCAATCATAAACATGCTGGTCATCGGCGCAACGCCCAAACGCTCAATGGCTTTACGCGGATAAATCGCTGAATCTACTTTCATAGTGTAGGGTTCACCAGGGGTCATATCAAAGCGGTATGCCCCCGCGACACTCGGAGAATCCATTAAGGCATAAACCGTCACCTTATCCGAACCGGGGGTCGGCTTTTCTAGCCAAAAGTCGGTAAATATCGGGAATTCTTCTGGGTGAGACATGGCTGTGTCGATCGCTAACCCACGTGCAGACAAGCCATATTGCATTTCGCTCCCTACTGCGCGGAAATAGCTTGCCCCTAGAAACGCGACCACATCCCGCTGCCAATCAGTTGCAAACTGCATTCGAAAACCCGCAAAGCCAAGATCTTTAGGCAGTGCATCGCCATCAACCTGTGATTTACCGTAATCAAACGCATCGGCAGAATAAGGAATCGGTGTGGACTGCCCCTCTTCAAGCTCATTCATTCGAATGGGTGTATCAAACCCTAATCCTAGATGAAACAACTCTGTACGAAATTCTGATTGCTCATCTCGCCACACAGCCGCCTCTTTTTTGTAATGCAGTTGTTGATAATCGTCCCAATCAAGGCGCTGAAGGCTCTCTGGTAATTCGCCTTGATGACTTTGATAAGGCAAGGTGGCGAGCTGTCGTGCCTGACCTTTTAACCAAGCAAAATCAAACTGTTCGCCTTCTTTAGGCTGAATGGGCGCTTTTGCACTGGTTGAAGGAGCAGTAGACGCACAGGCTGTTAAGCTAAACAACACGCTCACTGCGAGAAAAGAACGACGAGTAATGCGTTGAAGCAAAGTGCGTTGAAGCAAAGTGCGTTGAAGCAAGCCAGCCTGCCTCATATTGCAAGTCTCCGCGTTATAAACACGGGTTGAATGGTGAATAGACATAATACAGACACTCTATCGGCTAAAAGTTGCTGTTTATGTTAGCGAATTGCACCGCGTTCAAGTGTTCAGATAACGTAAACAATCCATAGATTCCAATAGAAAACTGACAAAAAAACTGACACTTCCCCGTTGTTGCCTATAAAATCTTAGTAACGTAAATCTACCACCCCAATTCAAAAGGATCTCCACCATGAAAAATGCCGTATTAGGCGTGCAAATGCTGTTTGTTGCATTTGGCGCGCTTGTGCTTGTTCCTCTACTCACCGGGCTTGACCCGAATGTTGCTTTGTTTGGTGCCGGTATTGGTACCTTACTGTTTCAACTCACCACACGTCGCACTGTGCCTATTTTCCTTGCCTCCTCGTTCGCTTTTATTGCTCCCATTATGTATGGCGTTCAAACCTGGGGCATTCCGGCAACTATGGGGGGGCTCATGGTGGCTGGCTTAGTGTATGTACTGTTGGGCGGCATTATTCGTATCAAGGGCGCTGACTTTATTCACAAGCTATTACCGCCTGTGGTGATTGGTCCTATTATTATGGTGATCGGCTTGGGGCTTGCTCCGGTTGCCGTTAATATGGCATTAGGCAAAAGTGGTGACGGTTCTGTGCAGTTAGTGGATGGCGACAAAGCCATTTGGGTCGCGCTGGCGTCCCTATTAACGACGGTATTAATCAGTGTGTTCGCTAAAGGCATGTTGAAACTGCTGCCTGTCTTTGGTGGAATTTTTGTTGGTTATGTTTTGAGCTTGTTTCTTGGTTTAGTCAGCTTTGAACCCATTCAAAATGCGGCTTGGTTTGCGGTACCCAACTTCACTGCACCAGAATTTAATATTAACGCCATTCTCTTTATGTTGCCTGTGGCCATTGCTCCCGCTGTTGAACATGTTGGCGACATACTTTCTATCTCCAACGTAACCGGGAAAAACTATCTCAAAAAACCTGGCCTGCATCGCACCATCACTGGTGACGGCGTGGCGACCATGGCTGCCGCAATGGTTGGCGCGCCACCAAACACCACTTACAGCGAAGTGACGGGCGCAGTAATGCTAACGAAAGCGTTCAATCCGGTTATTATGACGTGGGCGGCCATTGCCGCTATTGTTTTAGCCTGGGTCGGTAAGCTTGGTGCTGCGTTGCAAACCATTCCTTTACCCGTCATGGGCGGCATCATGATCTTACTGTTTGGCTCCATTGCAGCCGTTGGCCTCAACACCCTAATTAAACATCAAGTCGATTTACATAAGTCACGTAATCTAGTTATTGTCGGTGTCACACTGGTCTTTGGTATTGGCGGTATGGCATTTGGGATTGGTGAATTTAGCCTGCAAGGTATCAGTTTATGCGGCATCGTTGCGATCGCCTTAAACCTCATCTTGCCAAAAGACATTGGCGACAGCCATATTGTCGACCAAGCACAAATGGACGATTAGCACACACTCGCCCTTATTGACTTAACCTGCTTAAAAACGGCCTCCTTAGAGGGGCCGTTTCCTCACTTAATACGCAATAACTCACTTGTACTTCCTATCAGTTCCACTCATATTATTTATTTTCGACTGTTCAATATAAAAAGTTCAATGTGACAACGACTCGCATTAATACAAAAAGGGAAACGCATATGGTTAAGTACCTAGGGGTTCTATTGATCGCACTCTCGCTCAGTGCCTGCTCTTCTAATAACGACTGGCGTACAGCAAGCAGAGAGCCTGCTGGCATTGCCCCCTCTCCTGATGAGGAAAAATCAGCGGTCATTGAATTTTACGCGGCGGATGCCTTTAGCTGGCGAGGCTGGTTTGCCGTACATACTTGGGTAGCGGTCAAAGAGGCCAATGCAACAAAGTATACCGTTTATGAAGTCACCGGATGGCGAGTAAAACGCGGTTTACCCGCACTGTCTGAATACACAACCACAACCCCCGATCGCTATTGGTTTGGTGCAAAACCAGAAAAAGTACTGTCTGTAATTGGCCCAAGAGCCGAAACACTGATCCCACAAATTCGTGATGCGGTAAAACGCTACCCCTGGGCAAACGAATACACGGTATTTCCTGGCCCTAACAGCAACACCTTCCCAACTTGGATTGGCCTACAGGTACCCGAACTCAACCTAGACATGCCTTTCAGCGCTATTGGCAGTGGGTACGCCGATAATGACTAATTGCAGATACAAAAAAACGGACTCTCTCTTCAGAGAATCCGTTTTAATGAACACCATTCTTCCATACTGTACCAAGTCTATTGTTCGTATAGATCAGTGTTTCGTCATACCTGGATTCGGGATAAAGTTGATAACCACCTCTTCCGTATCCGGTGCGCTACTGTGAGGTGTGTTTACCCGAGTCGGTATTTCTGTTGGCTGAGCTTGCACAACCGTTGACTGAACATCGGTATAGCCACAGGCAATACACTCACGGTACTGATTTTCTTCATTGTCATCACGCCACGCGCGAATTTTATCCATTTCACTGCAACGGGGACAAACGGCTCCTGCAATAAAGCGTTTTTCTGTCATAACCTTGTTACCTCTTCGTTACTTACGCGGCAATACCACTGTGTCTTAGTAAAGCCTCAGTGCTTGGCTCACGACCACGAAACTCTGCAAACAGTTCTGCCGCAGAACGTGAACCACCATTTGCTAATATAGTATCACGGAAGTGCGCGCCTGTTTCGGTATTGAAAATACCGTCTTCTTCAAATTTTGAAAACGCATCGGCCGACAAAACTTCTGCCCATTTATAGCTGTAATAGCCCGCTGCATAACCACCCGCAAAGATATGTGAAAAGCTCGTTTGAAAGCGGTTAAACGCTGGCGGTGTGGTGACCGCCACTTTTGACCGCACATCATCGATCATTGCCTGTACAGATAGACCAGCTTCGTATTCCATATGAAGACGGAAGTCGAACAGAGAAAACTCCAGCTGTCGCATCATTTGCATACCTGACTGGAAGTTCTTCGCCGCCAGCATTTTATCGAGTAAATCCTGTGGTAAAGGCTCGCCCGTTTCGTAATGACCGGCAATGTGCGCCAAAGCATCAGGCTCATAACACCAGTTTTCCATAAACTGACTTGGCAACTCCACCGCGTCCCACGCAACACCATTAATACCGGATACAGACGATACATCGACCTGTGTCAGCATGTGATGTAGACCATGGCCAAACTCATGGAACAAGGTGGTGACTTCGTCGTGAGTCAGTAATGCAGGCTTGTCACCAATCGGTGACGTAAAATTACACACTAAATACGCAATCGGCAGTTGTAGACGGTCATCGCTCAAGCGGCGGCGAGTACGACATGCATCCATCCATGCGCCACCACGTTTCGCTTCACGAGCGTACGGATCAAGGTAAAAACGCGATACATCTTCACCATCCTTACTGATAGTAAAGAGCTGCACGTCTTTATTGTAAGTATCGAAGTCTTTTTCTTCGCGAATGTCCACACCAAATAGCGTTTGTGCCACATAAAACAAACCAGACAACACCTTGTTCATCGGGAAGTACGGGCGCAATTCTTCTTGAGAAATGCTGTATTTGTACTGACGCAGTTTTTCTGCGTAATAAGTCATATCCCACGAGTTAAGCGTATCGACGCCATTTTCTTCTTTGGCGAAGGCTTTAAGCTGAGCCAAATCGTCTTCTGCAGACGCCTTAGACTGTTTGCCCAATGTCTCTAAAAAGTCGATCACTTGCTGGCCGTTTTCCGCCATTTTGGTCGCTACGGACAATTCTGCGTAGTTGTCGAACCCTAAGATCTGTGCCATTTCATGACGCAACGATAAGATTTCATCGATCAAGGGAGCATTATCGAACTTGATATCACCGCCCTGATCCGAGGCTCGGGTGGCGTAAGCGCGGTACATTTCTTCGCGCAATGCAGCATTGTCGGCGTAACTCATCACTGGAATATAGGAAGGTAAATCCAGTGTAAACAACCAACCTTCTTGATCTTTGGCTTGGGCCATTTGTTGCGCTTGAGCAAGAGCAGACTCTGGCAAGCCAGACAACTCGCTTTCGTCGGTAATTAACTTGCTCCATGCCTGTGTGGCATCTAATACATTCTCACCAAACTGGCTGCCCAATTCAGACAAGCGTTGGCTGATTTCACCGTAGCGAGTCTTGGCTTCGCCCTCCAAACCCACACCGGACAATTCAAAGTCGCGGATTGTCTGTGTTAACGCTTCACTTTGCGCCACACTCAACGCTTTCGCCGCATCACTTTCGGCTAAGGCTTTGTACGCCTGATATAAGGCTTTGTTTTGACCTAAATCTGTATAAAACTGAGTCAATTTTGGCAAGCAAGCATTGTATGCTGCACGCAGCTCAGGGGTGTTTTTAACAGAATTTAAATGCCCGATCGGCGACCAAAAGTTGTTCAAGTCGTCATGCAGTTGGTCTAATGGCAGCACCAAATTGTCCCAGGTTGGCTGAGTGTTTTCTGACACGCAAGCATCAATGGCTTCTTGGTTACGCTTTAAAAGAGCCGTTAAATCCGCTTCAATGTTTGCAACATCAACATCGGAGAAGTTCGGTAAACTGGTCGCGTCCCATACAGACTCTGGCATATCATGGTATCCTTTGATCTAACGTTAAGGCGTTGAATTCGGCACTTGCCTTCTTACTCTGTCGCCTTAACAAGACAAAATAAGACGCAAAAATAGTTTTACTTTGTTTAGTAAGATAGGTGGTCTTTGGCGTTTTTCAATGCGTCTGTGACTATTATCGCAATAGTTTCTTCCTTTATATAAAAAAAACAGTCTAAAAAGAGAGGGTTTATGGTGATGAAAATATTCCGTGGTAAAACACCACAATTAGGCGATCGTGTATGGGTAGACGACAGCGCGGTTCTTATTGGCGATGTCACCATAGGCGAAGACAGCTCCGTTTGGCCCTTGGTTGCCATTCGTGGCGACATGCACCGCATCACCATAGGAGCACGCACCAGCATCCAAGACAATTCCTGTTTACACATCACTCACGCCAGCACCTACAAACCTGAAGGACACCCACTTAACATTGGCGACGACGTCACCGTTGGCCACATGGCGATGTTGCACGGTTGTACCATCGGTAACCGTGTCTTGGTCGGCATGGGCACCACGATTCTTGATGGCGCCGTGATCGAAGACGAAGTCATCATCGGCGCGGGCTCTTTAGTCCCACCAGGCAAACGTCTTGAGTCTGGCTATATGTACCTAGGATCCCCTGTTAAACAGATACGTCCTCTAGACAAAAAAGAGATTGAATATTTTCAATACGCAGGACTGAACTACGTTAAATTAAAAGATGAATACCTCGCTGAATCCGATGGGCTTAAATAAAATCATTAAAAAATAATGCAGAGACCTTGTAAGAAATCGTCATGCAAGGTCGTCATATAACCGCTAACGCTTTGAGGCTTCAATGACAAATGAGACCCTCTCTGTTGAAATGGATTCTTCAGCAGTCAGCCACCTCTTTCGAGATGGGACTTTTATCGAAGAATTACGTATGCAAATGCTGAAGTTTGCAAGATTACAGGTGCGGGACAGTCAATTAGCGGAAGATGCGGTGCAAGAAGCCATGCTGTCGGCGTATCAGCACATTGATCGCTTTGCCCGACAGTCGGCTTTCAAAACTTGGGTGTTTTCTATATTAAAGAATAAGGTCATCGACTTACTGCGCAAGGAAAAGCGTCATGTGGTCGCCAGCCAGTTAGAAGATGGGGTAGACCTTAATGGTGATGCTCTCATCGAGCACTTATTCGAAGAAAATGGTCACTGGCAAAAGGACGAACGTCCCAAAAAATGGGATCAGCCAGATCACGGTGTAGAAAACGAACACTTTTGGCGAATATTCGATGCCTGTCTAGAGGCTCTGCCGGCCAAATACGGTCGACTTTTTATGATGCGGGAGTTTCTCGAAATGGAAACGCCCGAGATCTGTCATAACGAAGGCGTATCGGTCACCAGCCTCAATGTCACTCTATATCGCGCCCGCTTGCGTTTGCGGGAGTGTTTAGAAGACGACTGGTTCGGAAAGGAGAAATCATAAATTATGATGAACTGTAAGCAAGCAGCCCAAATGCTCTCGGAAAAGTTAGACCGCCCCTTGAGTGCCAAAGAAAAAATGGCGCTGACATTGCACACGACAATGTGTCCCCCTTGTCGTTTATTTGGTAAACAAATGGGCAGTTTAAGGGATCTATCCAAGGCCTATATTCGGTCCAACGATCAGCATGACAAAAAAAGTTGAGTTTATTGTGTAATAAACTCCTTGGCCGTAACGTCAAAGAACTTGTAACACAATTATGAATCGACTTTCCCTTTATTAAAACATGAGGCTCTGACAATGAAAAACACAAAAGCAACGCTTTCTCTTGCTCTAGGTACGGCTATCGCCCTTTCTGCTGTTGCAGTAACAACACCAGCAGAGGCGGCCAGTAAAGAAAAATGTTACGGCGTTGCCTTAGCAGGGCAAAATGATTGTGCCGCAGGTCCAGGAACATCTTGTGCGGGCACATCAAAAACCGATTACCAATCCAATGCTTGGAAACTTGTACCAGCAGGCACTTGTACAGACACCGTTTCTGAAACCTCTTCAACTGGCCACGGCCAACTAAACGCTTTCTAAGACGGCAACACACATGCCTTCTTTCGCGCAACCAAGCCAAGACGCTACGGCGTCTTCTGGCTTTCTATCCTCCTCCGGTGTGAGTTTAAAACCGGCCTATTACCACGAGATTTTAAACACACTTCCTGCGCTGGGTTTCTTCGAGATTCACGCCGAAAACTACCTGAGTCAAGGCGGCCCTGCTCGACATTATTTATATAAAATTCGCGAACAGTATGAAATCACCGCCCATGGCGTTGGTTTATCCATCGGTGGCGAAAGACTGTTAGACAAAACACACTTGGCGCGCGTGGTGCAACTGGTCAACGACCTTCAGCCTGCGGTGTTTTCCGAACACCTTGCTTGGTCCACCCACGATCAGGGCTTTTTCAACGACTTGTTGCCCGTCGCCTACGACGAGAGCACCTTGCAGCGAGTGTGCGATCACATTGATCAACTACAAAATGCGCTTCAACGCCAAGTACTGATTGAAAATCCTGCCACGTATTTTGAATTTAACCACAGTGACCTTAGCGAAATTGATTTCATTGCCGCCATGGTAAAACGCAGTGGCTGCGGTTTATTGCTCGACATCAACAATGTCGAGGTGTCTTGCTTTAACCGTCAGGCCGATCCATACGATTACCTAGACACCTTCCCGACCGAGGCCGTAGGACAAATCCATTTAGCGGGCCACACACTCGATCCGAACCCAAGTGTGCCACTCAAAATAGACAGCCACGATCAAGCCGTGTGCGATCAAGTGTGGGCATTATATGAACACGCTCTCGCTCACATGGGCGATCGCCCAACGCTCATTGAAAGAGATGGCAACCTGCCGCCTTTTGAACAGTTATTAGCCGAGGTACAGCAAGCTAACCAGGTACGCAGCCGCATCAGGCGAGGACAACACCATGCATGAAGAATTTGCGGCTAGCTTGCTGCATCAAGATGACCAGGTGTATCCGCAGATCAAAGGTCAAACGGATGAAGAAAAGCATGTACGCTTCAATGTGTATCGCAATAATGTGTTTGTCTCTTTGATCGACGCCTTAGCGGATATTTTCCCCGTCACCCAACAACTGGTCGGCGATGAATTTTTCCGCGCCATGGCTCGTGAATTTGTACAAAGTAACCTTCCCACGTCACCGGTAATCAGCGACTACGGTCAAGGGTTTGCTGACTTTATCCGTAGCTTTACTCCGGCAGACAGCGTACCTTTTCTGGCCGACATGGCCGCATTGGAACAGCAATTATTGACGCTCACTCACACGGCAGAATACCCAACGCTTGATCACGAGCAGATTTCTATGGCGTTTGCCCAAGTAGCAAATCCAGGCACCTTACAATTGTCATTGCTCCCGAGTACACAAGTGGTCGTGTCGAATTTTGCCATTGGTAGCTTATATCTTGCCCATAAGAATCAACAACACAGCACCATCGCGACGCTAACACTCAACACACACGAGTCTATGTTACTGGCAAAATCTGGCTTATATGCCGAATTGCGCGTGATCAGCCCGGCTAAGGTGGTCTTTATAAAACGCCTTTTGGAAGGCCGGGCTTTGGGCGATGCCATTCCCGACGATGAACACTTTGATCTCGGCGCTAGCCTAGCCAAACTCATTGAATGGCGGTTGTTAACACACATTAACTAAGCGTCATTAGACCTAAACATGCCCACCATAACACCACTAATAAGGGGAAATCACATGATTACTTCCATGCTGCGACTGTCAGATAGCATTTTTAAAAAAATACCGGAATCCTTGATTCTGTTCATCGCACGTTTTTCCATCGCGGCGGTGTTTTGGAAGTCTGGCCAAACAAAAATAGAAGGGTTCTCTCTTGATCTGATTGGCATGGAGGCTAAACTAGGCTGGCCACAACTTAAAGAATCTACCTTGTTTTTATTTGAATACGAATACAATCTCTCTGTCATTTCGGCCGGCCTTGCTGCTCTATTAGCGACGGTTGCCGAACACCTCTTGCCTATTTTGATTCTGACGGGGTTTTTCACGCGCTTTGCGGCGTTTGGTTTGGCGAGCATGACCTTGGTAATTCAGTTTTTAGTCTATCCAGACGCCTACCCAACCCACGGAACGTGGTTGGCCATTGCGCTCTTGTTGATGTACCGCGGCGCAGGCCTGTTTTCCTTAGACCATCTGCTGTTGAGTAAAACAATCAAAGCAGAGTGATTGAGAGATGGACAAAGAGTAAGAAAAAGAAACGCAGAACACGACACCATAACGAAGCGTTACGGTGTCGTGACAAAGTGGGAAACAGAAACTAAGAGGTGTGAGAAGCCGACGGTAACACAAAGGTAGAGGTCGCTTCTTGCGTTTGATCCGCTGCTCCCGACAAGGCATCGGTCAGTTTGCTCAAACGCTTAGACGTTTGCTCATTGCTCACTGTCACTTCCACAATACGAGTCACATGCTCGGTAATATCATTCGCTTCACTGGCTTGTTGCTGCGCCAAACCAGACAAGTCGTCCAGACTGCTCAAGGACTTGGCCGAATCCAGCTCTAACTGACTCAACGGCGTTACCACATCTTCAATCTGTACCACACCCTGACGCATCTTCTCTTGGCCTTTGGCCATTTCATTGGCAATTTGCAATGACAAACTGCTAATCGTGGTAATGACTTTATCGATAGACGCTGTAACGTCGGCGGTATTGGTCGCCAGATTACGCACCTCATCGGCGACGACGGCAAAACCACGACCACTTTCACCAGCACGAGCCGCTTCGATCGATGCGTTCAGCGCCAACAAGTTGGTTTGCTCTGCCACATTGCGAATGCTGTTGACAAACTCTGTCACTGTGCTGGCACTTTCGTTTAATTCTGCCACCGCATGGGAGGTTTCCTCAATGTAAGCCGCTACCTCGGTAATGTCCGTCGCCGCTGAGGTAATCACTTGCTTACCGTGCTTCGCCAAATCGTGGGCCGCCTCCGCCAAATTACGCGAAATACTCACATGCTCCGCCATCACTCGCGCGGCATTAGACAGCTCACTCACCGAACCCTGAATGTCGCTCGCCATCACGGCTTGAGTGTTCGAACCTTGGTTCACATCGGCGACGCTGGCGCGAATCTCATGCGACGCACCCACCACGGTCTTGGCACTTTTATCGATTTTGTCTATCACGCCCGCTAAACTGCTTTGCATGCGTTTTACACTGTCGAGTAAACGACCAATTTCACCGGTTTGCTCAGTCGTGATGGTTTGCGATAAATCACCGTGGGCAAATTTATCCAACAAGGTCATCACATAGTCTAATGGCTGCACAATACTGCGAGTGATCAACATCGACATCGCCATACCAATCAAGATAGCCAACACACCCACGCTGACGATCAACCCAATGGCCCAATCAGACTCCGATAAGACCTCTTGCTGGCTCGCTTGCATCATGCTGCGCTCGTATTCACCCAACGCTTTGGTTTGTGTAAGAAAGGTTTGCAGTTCGTCCCGAGTGGAACCTGCCATTAATTGCTTGGCGTTGTCGATTTCGCCAAATTCCAGCGCTTCAACCGTCGCCTGTAATGCCGCTTGATAGACTTTGCGCTGGGCTTTTAAGCCTTCAATGATGCTGGCTTCCTGTTCGGACTGAACCAAACTGGACATGGTTTCCAGATTGTCGTCTAGGCTTTTATTACGGGCATCTATTTCTTTGTAAATGGCAACACGAGCATCACGTTCTTCTAAGACAAACAGCAACAATAAGCGACTTGCTAGACTTTCAGCGTCCACATTGAGCTCACCGGTTAACTCCACTAACGCGGCATTTTCATCGACAATGCTACGGATGTTGCCCGACATCAGTTGAAAACGACTTACCGATAAAATCACCACCAAGACCAACAAGGCGATCAACACCAAATAGCTGGCTCTTAAACGACCCCGAATACTAGAAAAACCCAGCATTAATACACCTCTTATCTATGATTAAGCCAAGAACAAATCATGGCGTCTGCTATGACTTGATCTAAACACATTAGACGAAGAGATATCTACTTTTGTTACGAAAACTAACTTAATCGTTTAAAAGGCAAGGTGTACGCGAAAAGGAATAAAAACGCCGCACATACCACCACACTGGGCCCTGTTGGCGTATCCCACTGGTAAGACGCCCATAAGCCGCCACACACTGACAAACACCCAAGCATGCTGGCAATGGATGCCATTTGCACCGGTGTATTTGAGAGCTTGCGCGCCGTGGCGGCAGGAATAATCATCAGGGAGGTAATCAACAAAACGCCGACGATTTTCATCGCCACGGCAATTACCAAGGCCACCAGCAACATTAATAATAAACGAATCGCCTCAACGGGATAGCCTTCTACCTTGGCCAATTCTTCATTCACTGTCATTGCCAGCAGTGGTTTCCAAAAGGCAATTAATAGGGCAATGACCGCTAAACCACCCCCATAAATCCAATACACATCGGTTTGACTGATCGCCAGCAAATCACCAAACAAATAGGCCATCAAATCGATGCGAATGTTGTCAAGAAAACTCACCGCCACCAGACCTAAGGACAAGGACGAATGGGCTAAAATTCCCAGCAGTGTGTCTGTCGCAATAATGTGTTTTTTCTGTAAGGTCACCAACACCAGCGCCAAGCCCACGCACAAAACAATAATGGCCAAATTCAGGTTAATGTCGAATAAAAAACCTAAGGCAACGCCCAGTAACGCGGAATGCGCTAATGTATCGCCGAAATACGCCATACGTCGCCACACCACAAACGCCCCCAACGGTCCAGCAACAGCCGCAACGCCTAACCCACCGATCAAGGCTCTGAACAAAAGATCTAACATGGTTTTACCAACTCCAAACGAAACAAGGGTCTTATTGTGTTATTACGTGAAAAACGGTTTAAAAAAACCGCCCACCTAGGCGTGATGACAGTTTGCGTGAGACGATGGCGCAGTGTTGTTGCTTGCCTTATCGTTGGCAGACAACACATCACCGTGCTCATCATGAACATGGTCGTGTTGATGGGCATAAATGGCGATCGACTCATCCGCGCCTGGCACACCAAATAAGGCTTGATACTCCGGATGCTTGGTCACATGCTGTGGGCTGCCAGAACAACACACATGTTGATTAATGCACACCACGGTATCGGTTTTCGCCATCACCAAATGCAGATCGTGAGACACCATCAAGACGCCGCAGCCTAGTTCGTTACGAATACTCTCAATTAGGTTGTACAACTCTACCTGTCCATTGACATCCACACCTTGCACCGGCTCATCCAATACCAGTAAATTGGGCTTATTCAGCAACGCCCGAGCTAATAGCACGCGTTGCGTTTCCCCGCCAGACAACACATGCACTTGAGAATTCAACAAATGAGCAATGCCGACTTTTTCCAACGTGGGAAGAATTTGCGCTTTGTCGACACCTCGTACCAATGCAAGAAAGTGCTTCACCGTCAGAGGCAATGTTGGATCAATATGGAGCTTTTGCGGCATGTAACCGATACGCAATGTTTTATGTCGAAACAATTGCCCAGACGTCGCCTCCTGCAATCCCAGCAAGGTACGAATAAGCGTGCTCTTACCACTGCCATTTGGACCAATAAGGGTGACAATCTCTCCTTCGTTAATCGCCATATCGATGTTATTTAGCAAAACACGATCATTGAACGTGATGCCAATTTTGTCGAACGCCACCAGTTGCTTGCTCATATTTGCGCTCCAGTGGTTGACTCCGATCGACAACGCGCACACAGCCCCGTTAACTCAATCGTCTCAGAACGCAGTTCAAAACCCTGTAATGCCGCTTTTTCTCGCAGTGCTGAATGAATGTCTTGGTAATCAAATTCCATCACGTTATGGCATTGATCACAGATCAAAAAATACCCTTTATGCACTTTGTCAGCATGAGCACAACCAAGATACGCATTCATTGATTCCACTTTATGAATCAGCCCAGCGGTTAGCAAAAAGTCCAACGCACGGTATACCGTAGGCGGTGCTGAGTTAAAGCCCTCTTCTGCCAACTTCGCCAATAATTGATACGCTCCTAAAGGTCGATGACTTTCCCAAATCAACTCCAAAGCACGTCGACGCACTTTTGTCAGCCTTTGCCCTTGCGCAGCACATAAGGACTCTGCCGTTGCCAGTGCCGTTTTAATGCACTGATTATGATTATGATGTGTATCTGAATCGTTATGAGTCATTAAAAAGCCCTACCTGCGTTACTAATGTAACTCCAAATCATCGACACACTGATGACAATTAACGCCAACGCGGCCACAAAACCAAAAGAACGGGTCACCCGCTGACGCCATACCTGATGCTCATCACTCAAGGCAAACCCTGTATCACGAACAAACACACTCACCGCAGCCAAAGTAGCGACGGTAATTGCAGTACCCAATGCCATAGCGAACGTCGCGACGAGCCCCCAAATAAAAATGTTTGCACTCAATGAAAACAACAATACAAGCACAGCGCCTGTACAAGGACGAATGCCCACCGCAGCGACCATCGCCCAAATACCACGACGCGCTGTATGAGCTTCGTCAGCCTGCGCATCATCATGATGAGCATGATTACAACACGAGTCTGTATGGCCTAGATGATCTGTATGATCATGTCCACAGCTGGATTTGCCGCGTAATAAACGCATTAACATCCATAAACCAATAAGTCCGACCGCGGCAAAGCTAGCCGCTTCGAAGAACTGACTGATTTTCATCGCTTTGCCCGCCAGCGAAAACACCTGACTCAGCACCAAAATAATCAGCACCGCCATCACGGCTTGCACGCCTGCACACAAAAACGCCAAACCAATACCACGGCGCAACGGCGCTTTGCTGGCCAGCATATACGCGGAAATCACCGCCTTACCGTGCCCAGGCCCTGCCGCATGAAAAACACCATAGAAAAAGCTGGTAGAAATTAGCCCCCATAACAAGGCAGGACTGCCTTCTCGACTAATAGAACGCACCAAGGTCACCAATTCACGATGAAAGGTAGCTTGCTGTGCCAATACCCATTGAATAAAGTCCTGATAGGAGGCGATACCGTCCGCCGCATGAAGAGGCGCACTGATGCACACACAGGTAAACAGTAAAAACGAGACGCACTTGAGCATAATCAGGAACACCAAACGGGATATATAATTTTGTTATGATATAACAATGAATAACCAAGGAGAAGGCACAGCCCAAAAATGCCTGAGCTACAGAATTCCCGTAACAGGCTGCAAAAAGCCTATTACGCCACTCATGAAGATTTGTGATGCCATGGCAGCAAGAATCAGACCGGTAATTTTCGACAACACATTGAGCCCTGTCCGACCCAGCATTTTTTCAATTAAAGAGCCCGAGTACAAAATAAGCGCCAGTGTCCCCAGCGCCAACAGAAGACCCGTTAAGCCAATCAGTAAATCCCAACCTTGTAGCTCTGCGCCATACACCAAAATCGTCCCGATCGTCGCAGGACCAATGATGGTCGGGACAGCAAGCGGCACCACCGACACATCATCCCGTTCTTCGCTGGGCATACCGACGGCATGATTACGAGTGCCATCACGCACCAAACTCAAAGCCGATAGGAACAAAAGTATACCGGACCCTATCTTAAAAGAATCCAATGTAATACCTAAAACAGCAAACAGGCTGCCGCCAAAAAACAACAGCACAATGGAGATGGCAATCGATGCAATAATCGCTTTATTCGCAACCTGTCGGCGGGAGGCGGACGACTCACCACGGGTCAACGCCAAAAACATCGACAACACAAAAAACGGCGCAAATAGAAAAAAGAACTTAATCCAGGTAGAAATCAATAAACTCATGAGAAAAATGACCAGAAAAGCACATCATCACGCGATCAGCGTTGACTCAATGCGAGTTTCACACCAAAGCCCACCAGCAATACGCCGGTTAAGCTGTCCATAACCAGCGCGACTTTTGGTCGTGCCAGCCATACTCGCGCTTTATGAACCATCAACGCCAGAAAGGTTTGCCACGCCATCGCTATGATAAAGTGAAGCGTGGCCATAAACAGAGATTGTCCCAACGCCGAATGGCTTGGGTCGATAAACTGCGGCAAAAACGCCATATAGAAAATAATCGGCTTAGGGTTTAATACGTTCGACAAAATACCCTGACGAAAGCCTCCCCACGAGGTGAGCCCTCTTGTTGTGCTGGCGTCTTTAAACGTCATGCCCACGGGGTTCATGGCACTGCGAATCGCCTGCACACCCAAATACACCAAATACGCCGCCCCTGCGAGCTTAAACGCAGTAAACAGCCCAGCAGAACCAAGTAAAATCACTGACAAGCCCAATGCTGACACCGTTGCGTGGGCAAACAATCCCATACAAATGCCTAAACTGGTCAGAAAACCTAAGCGCCAGCCTCCCGCTGCCGCATTGCGCATCACAAGAATTGTGTCAACGCCAGGACTCATGGTCAAAACGGTAATCGCGGCCAAAAAAGGCAACCATTGGAAATGCTCTAACATCAACATTGACTTCTCATCCCTAACTGCTTATCCAAAATCGTTATTGTAAAAAGGCGTACACCGCTGAACCTAAGATCGACAGCTTAAATCTACCCACATGGCGACCGATGTTTCCGTTGCTTCACGTTCTATTGGCGTGCAAGTCTCCGAGAGCACACCCGACAAACGCACCAAACCTTCTTCTAAAGGCTCCATGGCGAAATACAATTCATCGTCACCAAACGCCAGACTCAATGTAGACGTTGCAAGATTCACACCGGTTGGTAACTCTATACCTAAACGAATCCATAACATCTGATCTCGAATGCGCACATCTAATACGCTGACCTTGCTGGGCAACACAGCCATGTTGTCTTGCTGCAATTTAATAAAGTAACCGTATTGATCAAAGCTCTTCATCACTTCAATCATGTCGATCTTTTCTTGCCCTATAAACTCACCGTCACCATCCACATCAAATTCAGCAATTAAACTGGCCGATGTAAAAAGGTCTAAACTCCAAGTGGCTTCTAGGCGTTGTAAAGTGGCTTGGTTCACCACGACGCGATATTGAGAATCCACCCAAACATGGGGGTGCGCTGTTGCCGTTACCGGCAGGCACACAAGCAATACAGACCACAACCAAGCTCGCATCATATTACGCCTATTTATGAAAACACGGTAAGTGCCGGTGCAAAACGCACACGGGCTTCTAAAATGCGCTGAAACTCCAATGGATCGTGTTGTTGTGCCAAGCGTTCAGGGTCATGCTTCGCACCATGCCAAGCTTCTAAACGTGACAACCAAAAACGCAGTGCCGCAATACGCAACATATACGGCCAGGCTTCAGCCTCTTCTGGTGTGACATCGCGTTCATGCAAATAGGCTTTTAATAACGCACGATACTTGTTTTGATCCAATTCACCGGTACTCATGTCAGAGCACCAGTCATTCACGACAATCGCCAAATCGTACATGGCCCAAGAGTAACAGGCATTATAGAAATCAATAATGGCGGATAACGTATTGCCTTCAAACAGGGTGTTGTTATAGAACAAGTCCCCATGAATGGTCGTTTTAGGCAAATCACCATGCTGAGCAATAAAGTCATCAAACGCCGCAATTTGCGACTGCAACAATTCAGCTTGCGCCGGTTCCAATTCAGCTTTAATCGCTTGACTGGTTTTGTGCCACCAAGCCACACCACGGTGACTGTCGCGATGCTCAGGGAAATCTTCACCGGCAATATGCAACTTCGCCAAGGCTTCCCCCATTAGACGGCAAGACGTTTCATCCGTGCCCTTTAACTCGCCACCTGGGAAACAGTCCACAATGATCGCCGGGCGACCCTTTACTTCGCGCAGACGCTCGCCATGAATATCAATCAGAGCCGCAGGCACGTTAAAGCCCTTGTGTTTTAAATGTGCCACCACATCCAAAAAGTACGGCACTTCTTCCAACTCAAATTCTTCAAATAAAGTCACCACGTACTTTCCGGTTGTCGTGGTTAAAAAGTAATTGGTGTTTTCAACGCCACCAGAAATACCTTGGAACGAGACCAGTTCACCTAAATAATAATCAGCCACTAAGGCCCGCATGTCAGAGTCTGAAAGGGATGTGTAAACTGCCAAGTTGTGCTACCTAATTTATGATCAAAAAATAACGCGAATAATGAAGCGCCTATGCTCCACAATAAGCAGCAAAAGGTCAATTCGAACCGTCTTAATTTTACCCCTACCAAGTCATAATGCGGGAAATCATTACCGAATTAGGACTGAAAAACGCCTCGATAATGCTTAGAATAGACGCCAATAATCGCCGATTCATAAAGAGGTTCTATTTTGGCTACGGATTCTACAACTCAAACTCCCATGATCTTGGTAGACGGTTCGTCTTACTTATACCGAGCGTTCCATGCGATTCCCCCGATGAGCACCAGCACGGGACACCCAACGAACGCGACCCGTGGTGTGATCAGCATGATCCGCAGCCTGATAAAAACCTACCCAGACTCTCCCATGGTGATCATTTTTGATGCCAAGGGCAAAACCTTTCGCGACGACATTTACAGCGAATATAAAGCACAACGCCCGCCTATGCCTGACGACTTGCGCCCACAAATCGAGCCGATTCACCGCATGGTTGAAGCCATGGGCTTGCCGCTGGTCATTATTGACGGCGTAGAAGCCGACGACGTGATCGGCACCATCGCCAAACAAGTGGGCGAAACTGGCCGCGAGGTCGTCGTTTCAACGGGCGACAAAGACATGGCGCAACTGGTCACCGACAAAGTCACCCTCGTCAACACTATGAACAACACGGTGATGGACATTCAAGGCGTGAAAGACAAGTTTGGTATTCCGCCTGAACTCATCATCGATTATTTGGCTTTAATGGGCGACAAAGTCGATAACATCCCTGGCGTACCGGGTGTCGGCGAGAAAACCGCGTTAGCCTTGTTACAAGGCTTGGGCAGCATTGAAACCATTTACACCCGCCTCGACGACATTGCCGCACTGGGCTTTCGTGGATCGAAAACCTTGGCGAAGAAAATGGCCGACAACAAGGACATGGCTGAGCTGTCTTACACCTTAGCAACCATTAAATGCGATGTTGAACTGCCCTTTAATGCCCTTGAGTTAAAAAACGGCGACGCCGACAAAGATATGCTGAAAGAATGGTTCGCCAAGATGGAATTCAAAACTTGGTTGAGCGATCTAGATAAAGTACCCAGTGTTGAAGACGCCAGCGACACCGTTGCGAACAACGATGGCCAAGCGGCCGCGCCCGTTGCATCGAATATCGAGGTGAATTACACCACCGTCTTCGACAAAGAGACCTTCGCGGCCTGGCTAGAAAAAATTCAAAATGCCGAACTCACCGCTTTTGATACTGAAACCACCAGCCTGAACTACATGGCCGCCGAACTGGTCGGCGTGTCTTTCTCGGTAGAGGCTGGTGTCGCGGCGTATGTGCCGTTCGCCCATGATTACGAAGGCGCACCCGAGCAGCTAGACCGTGATTGGGTATTAGAACAACTCAAACCTTGGCTCGAAGACGAGAACCAAGCCAAAGTGGGTCAGCATTTAAAATACGATGCGAATGTACTGAATAATTACGATATCACCTTGCGCGGCATCGCCTACGACACCATGTTGGAATCCTACGTGTACAACTCCGTCAGCTCCCGCCACGACATGGACACCCTAGCGAAAAAATTCCTCGATCATACTTGTGTCAGCTTTGAAGAACTTGCGGGTAAAGGCAAAAAGCAAAAAACCTTTAACGAAATCGACCTAGAGCAAGCGGCGTTTTATGCCGCCGAAGACGCCGACATCACCCTGCGCCTACACCAAGCTATTTGGCCACAAGTCGAGAAAACACCTGGCCTCGTCAGTGTTTTCAATGACATCGAGTGCCCTCTTGTGCCGGTATTGGCGAAAATGGAACAAACCGGCGCTTTAATCGATCCAGAATTGTTGCACGCCCAAAGCGCAGAGATCGCCGGTAAATTACAAGAGCTGGAAATCAAAGCCCACGAACAAGCCGGTGAAAGCTTCAACTTGAGTTCACCCAAACAACTGCAAGTCATCTTGTTCGAAAAACAAGGTTTGCCAGTGATTAAGAAAACGCCAAAGGGTCAGCCATCAACGGCGGAGCCCATTTTGCAAGAATTGGCTGAAAATCATGAATTACCACGCTTGATCATGGAACACCGTACTCTGTCTAAGTTGAAGTCTACTTACACCGATAAACTGCCAGAAATGATCCAGAAAACCGGCCGTATTCATACCTCGTACCATCAAGCGATCACCGCTACAGGGCGTTTGTCGTCTACCGATCCGAACTTACAAAACATCCCGATCCGCTCGGCTGAAGGTCGTCGGATTCGTCAAGCCTTCGTTGCACCCACTGGCTACAAGCTGGTTGCGGCCGATTACTCGCAAGTCGAGCTGCGCATCATGGCGCATCTGTCCCAAGATAAAGGCTTGCTTGATGCCTTCACCAAAGACGCCGATGTGCATAAAGCCACCGCCGCGGAAGTCTTCGAGGTATCGTTAGATGAGGTGACCACAGAACAACGCCGCCGCGCCAAAGCCATCAACTTTGGTTTGATCTACGGCATGTCAGCGTTTGGTTTAGCGAAGCAACTGGGTATTAGCCGCCCAGAAGCCGCGAAATACATTCAGCGTTATTTCGAGCGCTACCCAGGCGTGCAGCAGTACATGGAAAACACCCGCGAAGGCGCGAAAGAAAAAGGCTTTGTGGAAACCATCTACGGCCGCCGATTATACCTTCCAGACATCAAAGCAAAAAACGCCATGATGCGCCAAGCCGCCGAACGCACCGCGATCAATGCGCCGATGCAAGGCTCCGCCGCCGACATTATCAAACGCGCCATGATCAAAATGCACAACTGGCTCGCCGACACCGACCTAGACGTGAAAATGATCCTGCAGGTGCACGATGAATTGATCTTTGAAGTAGCGGAAAAAGACCTAGAAGAAGCTCAGGCTAAAATCACAGACGTCATGCAAAACAGCAGCAAAATCGACGTGCCATTATTGGTCGAAGCTGGAATTGGAGACAACTGGGACGAAGCACATTAAGCGCTCGGACTAAAAAGAGGTCAGATCTCTTAAATACCAAATCAGGTAGCAATTAACATGGATATTATTTTTAAGGGATCTGGCCCCCTTTCCAAAACGAGCAATACTATGCTCAAAAATAACGCTATACGATATTTTTGAGCAATTTATTTCTCAAAATCATCTTATAAAGACTATAATGAGCAAAACTATGCTCACATAGGTATTCGATGAAAACACTCACTATTCAAGCTCTGACTCAACAGCAATGGCACGATATCGCGACATTGAAGCTACTCCACCCTAAAAAAGGGAGTGCCAGCCCAAGCTGCCTTGGTTATGAGTTTGAATATTCTGTCGAGTGGTTAGACTGTAATGATGAACACGCTTGTAGCTTAGTGCTACCGGTGCAAATTATGATTGAACATGAAGCTGATCGTTGGTTTGGTTTTTTAGAAGACATTGTTCCCGCTGGCGCAGCTCGGCGTTATCTAATCGATTCCTGGGGGCTTCAAGGACTTTCTGCTGGTGAACAAGATACCGCTCTATTAGAAAAAGGCACTATCGCACCTGTTGGCAATTTGAGAGTTAAAGAGTCGCTTCCCAGCTTACCTGCTGATTCTACCCTTCACCTTCGTAAGTTTCATTTAAATGATGTGGTCGAACGGGATTCAAACTTTCTGGAATACGCTCAAGAAATGGGAGCAATTAGTGGGGGTGCGACTGGTGCAGGTGGCGAAGCACCCAAGCTATTACTGCGCTGTTCTGAGCAAGATGAAGTCTGGATTGATACCTTTCAAGAGCAACACGATATTGCCGATAGGCATTACTTAGTGAAATTCCCACGAGGTCGAAAGACACAAGACGATTGCGATATTTTACGAGCGGAATATCACTTCTATCATGAATTAACGAATATGGGATTTAATACAATTAGTACAGAGAAAATGAAGCTAATCGAAGGTAGTCGTTATCCTTCTCTTTGGCTGCCAAGGTTTGATACTCATTGGAATAAACACCACTGGGAACGCTACGGCTTGGAATCTATTTTTTCTGTATTAAACAAACCGGCGGGAAGCTACCTTAATCACTTTGATGTCATCCGTTCTGTGTGCGCTTTGCTAAAAAGACAATCAGTAGAGTTTGATACTACTCGGTTTGTTTGCGAATGGTTAACACGTGACCTACTAAACATTGCTTTTGGAAACTCTGATAATCATGGTCGTAATACCGCACTTCTTAAAAAGCCTAGCGAAATTTGGCTATCCCCTATTTATGATTTTGCACCAATGAAAGTAGATCCTGAAGGTGTTACTAGAACAACAAAATGGGGGCCTCCATTTGAAGAAGGCGGAGAGTACCGCTGGCAATCTATCACTGAAGAACTTGGCGACTTATGCCCGAATGAAAACTCATTATCGGCATTAAAACAAACAGCAAGTCGACTAATTGGTTTACAGCAACGCTTGGAAGCAAAGGGGGTTCCTGAACGAATTCTAGAGGTTATCCAAGTCAAATGGCTAGAAACAAAACTCACCCGTTGGGGGCTTTTATGAGCATGACAGCAGAACAACGCCAAGCTTTATTAGTAGAGCTTCTACAACAGCATATATTAGGTGAGCTCACCCAAGGACAGATGTTAAAACGCCTTCGTAAAGAAGTGCTTGGTTTTTCTCAAACTCGCTATGCAGAGTTAGTTGGCGTCAGCCGTCGCACTTTAACAGATATTGAACAAGACAAGAGTCGTCAGGTTCAGAGTATTATCGATAAAGTATTTAAACCGCTTGGAATGAAATCTGGGCTCACGCCGATTCATCCACATGTCGCTAGGCATGTTATGAACATCAGCTCATCGACAATAGATGAACAGCAAACAGTCCGTTAGTAAGCTATTGTGTAAGCCTGTGACATGAAGAATTAAGAAGATAACCTACCCTAAACAGACTCATCTGCAAGTGATTTCATTGAATGTGTAATTTTGTAGCAATCATTCAATAAACGCACCGTGTCACTAGTTAGAGCGTTATACTCAGCGCCCTGGTTAGCATGCTGAAAAATGATAATAACAAGGACGCTGTCGAGAGTTTGCTAAGCCCCCAATACGCTTTTGCGTCACTTTTTATCACTTATGACAGAGTTCTATTATGACCATTAATTCTCGCCTCATCATTGGCTTTGGCACCACACTGATAATGACCGTCATTATCGCCGTGATCGCTATCAATCAAGTCAATTTTATCGATACCACCATTTCACAAATCACCGATGTGAATTCTGTGAAGCAGCGCTACGCTATTAACTTCCGTGGCAGTGTGCACGATCGAGCTATCGCCGTTCGCGATGTTGTCTTAGCAAGAGACGAGAGGGAGCTCAACACCGCTTTAGACGATATTGTTGAGTTAGATCGCTTTTATCAAGAGTCAGCGAAGAAGTTGACGCCAGTCAAACTGCCCATGTCAGCGCAAGAAAAAGCGCTCTACGAAGACATACAACGCATTGAGAAAAAGACCTTACCGCTTATCGCTCAAGTCATTCAGGCAAAAAAGAGTAATGATATGATCGCGGCCAACGCCCTATTATTAGATGATGCAAAGCCCGCTTTCACTGAGTGGTTAGCCGCTATTAACGCCTTCATCAATCTTGAGGAAAAAGCCAATCAAGTCGCTACCATTGATACGCGACAGGTGTCTGGCTCCTTTCAAAACTGGATGATTGCTCTGACCAGTGCCGCGATTCTTATCGGTCTCAGCGTGGCGTATTTGATCAGTCGACGTATCAAGAACTCTGTAGGGGCTGAACCCTATGCAGCGGCCAATGTGATTGCAAAAATAGCCAAGGGAGATTTGACGACCCCGGTTTCTTCTCATTACCCAGACAGCATAATGTCCTCAGTTGAGGTCATGCAAAAGCAGATTGTGACCATTGTAAACAGTATCATCACCTCATCGTCTGAGCTATCACAACGCTCAGCGACAGTGGCTTCCGGTACGAATCAATCGCTCATCTCTGCTGATAATCAACTGACTTACACCAACTCGACCGTCAGCAAACTGATGGAAATGAATAATAGCATTAATGCAATATCTGACCGCGTACGCGAAACCGAGAGCAACTCCAACATCACCGCTGAATTATCGAAAAAAGGCCAAGTTGCGGTACAAAAAGTGGCGACTGAAATTGAAAAAGTATCCGCTACCGTAAAAGCCACCGTGGAACAAGTAAACCAACTTGAGGCTCGTACTCACAGTATTGGTGATATTGTGAATGTGATTCGCGGTATTTCAGAACAGACCAATTTGCTAGCGCTTAATGCGGCAATCGAAGCCGCTAGAGCCGGCGAAACAGGTCGCGGTTTTGCTGTGGTCGCCGATGAAGTACGCAATCTAGCCAAACGCACGGGTGATGCGACGGCGGACATTGAAACAATGATTCTGCAAGTTCAAGAGGAAACCAAAGCCTCGGTGCAAGTCATGGAAGCCACCGTTCCACAAGTCGAAAATGGTCTAGCATTAACCAATGAAGCCAGCTCTCTATTGAACGATATTCAGCAACAATCTAAAGACTCTTTGGCAAAAGTACTTGAAGTCGTTGCCGCCACGTCACAGCAAGTTGTCACTATCTCAGAGATCAATCACGAGATCCAAAAAGTGGCGGATATGTCAAAAGAGACCAGCCTGGCGTTACAAACTAATGCGAGTGAAACCTTAGCATTGCAGCAGTTATCAGAAACGCTTAAACACGATATTAACTACTTTAAAGTAACCTGATTCACTGTTTTCTATTCACTATGCTAGAAGAGCTGATAGCTACTTTAGAAAATTCACTCTCCATCAGCTTGTTTGACGTTTGATGTTATCGGCATAAGAGTCAAACGCTGGTCACCTGACGCATCAAAAATAGTCAGGCTACCATTGGGGTGTTGCTGAAATTTAGCCGCGGCATTTAATGCGGCTAAAAATCGCTGCTCTTGCATCGAAATAGCCTCGGCACATAAACGACGAGTAGAAGCCGGTTGTAACACTGTCAGTTGGTTGCCATTCTGCTCTAACGCAGCAGTGTATTGGTTGCATCCTGTATAGCCACTGATTCGGCTCTCTTGTGGAAACTGTACCGTCAGCTGGCTAAAATCAATCACACCACCGGCGTCAATGTCTTCTACCTGCCAGTTACCTTGCAAGTCGGGTGTATGCAATGTGGCGTCAGTGGCCTGTTGCTGAGACTGGCAACCGAACAATGCCATACCCGCGACACTCAAACAGATGACTAAAGCTCGTTTATCCATCTTTACCTCTTATTCACTTAAAATAATGCAACCCATCAGAAACGGCAGCGGACAGCAGTTGCCCTAATGTATTCAACCAATACTCTGGGCTTGGGCTAAAAAAATAGCCAATGACACAACCAAAGACCAGCACTAATGACGCCAGCGGTTCACTCCAGTCTGTCAGTTTCAATGCCGTACCAAACGAACGTTTTATCCGCATACCAGAAAGATCAATGCTGTACATTTCATCGAGTATTAAATGGATGGTGGCGCCAATAAAAATAAAGCCACCGATACCCCATGCAGTCTTTTCTGACAAATGAAAGAAATGATGTGCAATAGGCACCGACACAGCAGCAAACATCAAATTTGCTAGCACGCTGTGCAATGCTCCTCTGTGCACCGTCAACGCTTCAAACACCCACCGCACTGGAAAACGAACAAGAATATAAGCCGTAACAGCAGAAAATAGCACTTCCCAGTGAGGCAGTCTATGTAACCAAGTCATGACGACTAACCCGGCCACTAATGCGCCAAACAAACGAAACACCAATCGGATAGCAATGGACTCGTCGGCATCGATATCAGGTAACATACCGCCAAAGGTACCCGCTATGGCATACAGCACAGCGTCATTCATGCTGGCCATTCCCAGTACAAAGGTCGCACCAGCCAAAGGCACACTGAGCACAGCCGCCACAGTAACATGAGTATTAAAATTCGCCATTTAATATTGTCCTTTCTCTATTTTACTGTGACTGATGACTGAATGTTCATCTTGAACCACCCACAGTCGGCGCATATTACAGGAACAAAGATCGAAAAGGAGCCAGACAAAACCAGGTTCGCTTTCTTTTCGTAAAGTACACATGACTCAGAGCGCGACAGCTCACTAAAATTCCATTACAACATTGATGATTAACAGCAACCATGGCACACAAAAAACCAAATCTACCTGAAAAAACCTGTCCTGTTTGTCAGCGCCCTTTTACGTGGCGTAAGAAATGGGAACGTGATTGGCCTCAAGTAAAATACTGCTCTGAACGCTGTAAACGTGCTGGGAAAAAACTTATGTAAGATACGGCAGAACAAGATATACAAGATGGCCCAATACCATTCACAGTTTCTTTATGTACAAAAAAAGCCGCGTATCCCTCGATAGCGGCTTTCCTTCACCCATTTTACTCAGTGCTACTACGCATCAATACGCTTGTATTTGATACGCGTTGGTGTCGCTTCGTTGCCAGTACGTTGTTTGTAGTCGGCTTCGTATTCTGCATAGTTACCTTCAAAGAAGACCGCTTTAGAATCGCCTTCGTATGCCAAAATATGCGTGGCAATGCGGTCAAGAAACCAACGGTCATGGGAAATAACAATCGCGGCACCTGGGAAGGCCAATAGCGCGTCTTCTAGAGCACGCAATGTTTCTACGTCAAGGTCGTTAGTCGGCTCATCCAATAGCAAGACGTTGCCACCTTCTTTAAGCAATTTCGCAAGGTGCAAACGGTTACGCTCACCACCAGACAAGTGCTTAACGAGTTTTTGTTGATCTGACCCTTTGAAGTTAAA
Organism: Marinomonas algarum; assembly: GCF_020532605.1. Lineage (GTDB taxonomy): Bacteria > Pseudomonadota > Gammaproteobacteria > Pseudomonadales > Marinomonadaceae > Marinomonas > Marinomonas algarum. The sequence goes on from NZ_JAJATW010000012.1 coordinate 89,557, forward strand.
ACGACCGATATAAGCACGAGACGGCACTTTGTAATTGTGCACCGTGATCATGTCTTGGCCGTCGGCAATTTCTTCAAAGACTGTTTTATCACCGTCCAGTTCACGCATTTGATCAACGTAAGCAAGCTGTACGGTTTCACCAAGCGTAACAGAGCCGGTATCAGGCTGCTCAATACCTGCGACCATTTTGAACAGAGTCGATTTACCTGCGCCGTTACCACCCACAACCCCCACAATCGCGCCTTGTGGCACGACCATGTTGAAGTCTTCTAGCAGCATCTTGTGCTCGAAACTTTTGCTAACGCCTTCGATTTCGATCACTTTTGAGCCAAGACGAGGTCCTGGTGGGATGTACAATTCGTTGGTTTCGTTACGATCTTGGAACTCTTGAGAATTCATCTCTTCAAAGCGAGCCAAACGTGCTTTTGATTTCGACTGACGACCCTTGGCATTTTGACGCACCCACTCAAGTTCCGATTTAATGGCTTTCTGGTGAGAAGCTTGCTGCTTCGCTTCGCTGGCTAGACGCGCGTCTTTTTGTTCCAACCAAGAAGAGTAGTTGCCTTCGTATGGAATACCGTGACCACGGTCAAGTTCTAAAATCCAACCCGCCGCGTTATCTAGGAAGTAACGGTCATGGGTAATAGCGACCACTGTGCCTGGGTAATCTTTCAAGAAACGCTCAAGCCAAGCTACGGACTCCGCATCCAAATGGTTGGTTGGCTCGTCTAGTAGGATCATGTCTGGCTTGTTTAGCAATAGACGACAAAGGGCGACACGACGACGCTCACCACCAGATAGATGTTCTACTTTTGCGTCCCAATGAGGAAGACGAAGTGCATCTGCGGCCACTTCTAGTGCGCGCTCTAGATTGTGACCTTCTTTTGCCTCAATTAGGGCTTCTAATTGACCTTGCTCTTTCGCCAACGCATCAAAGTCGGCATCGGGCTCAGCGTATTCTGCGTAAACTTGATCCAGGCGCGCCATAGCATCAATGACATCGGCAAACGCTTCTTCAACAATGCCTCGCACGTTTTTTTCAGGGTCAAGGTGAGGCTCTTGCTCTAGATAACCGATTTTGATTCCCGGCATAGGTCGCGCTTCACCATTATGCTCGGTATCAACGCCTGCCATAATACGCAATAATGTGGATTTACCCGAACCATTCAGGCCCAACACACCAATCTTGGCACCAGGAAAAAATGAAAGAGAAATGTCTTTAAGAATTTCGCGCTTAGGTGGAACAACTTTCCCTACGCGATTCATGCTGTATACAAACTGAGCCATAAAGAATCAACTTATCCTATGAGTAATAAAAATGAATGAATATTGTGCCTAAAAAGTGCGGTAACAATAGCACAATTCTCGTTACTGCAGAATGATCAGCGACGCACCAACTACCACTAAGGTTGCACCAATCCACGCCCCTAAAGCAGGCCGTTGTTTCGTCGTGATCCATAGACCGGGCAAAAGTAAAACGGGCACCACAGCAGATAAGGTTGTCACGATGCCAACATTTGCATTCCCTACCCCCCACACCAAAACACTCATCCCAATGACCATACCAATGGTCGCTAAGACAATCATGCCAGCGCCATCACGCCAAGTTAACTGAGCAAAGGGGACGGCATCGGTTGGTTGTTTATGTCGATAAAACAACATGTAAGCTGCCATTAAGGCAACAGCGCCCGTTCCCACACGCAAAGCAGAAACAGCAACCGGATCGGCGCCATCCAACAAAGCAGGTTTACTGAGCAACGCGCCACTGGCTTGACCTAGAGCGGCGCCGAGTGCAAATAAAACCCCTGTACTTAACTTGCCTTTCGTTTGCTCCCAAGCATGGGTATTCCCTCGTTTTCCAAACAGAATGGCAATAACAACGCCTAATAACACCACACTACAGGCAAATAGCTGCTCGAGTGTCAGTTGTTCATCAAGAAACATCCAGCTCAACACAATCGACATAGGCGCGTTCGTAGCAAACAGCACACCCGTACGGCGTGGCCCAAGCCGATGCACAGCTGTAAATAACAGCGTATCACCGATGAAGATACCCAATAATCCAGACAACATCACGATGTCAGCGTGTTGCCATAATGCAGTATTAAAGCGTTGAGTCATCACGCTAATAAGCAGTAATAGCGTACTCGCAATAACAATGCGCAGCGTATTGAAACGCATGGTGCCAAAACGCTGTATCAGCCCCGGTGCCATTAAGCTTGAAATCGTCCAACACAACGCAGCAACTAACCCTGACAATTCAGCAAACGGCATAGCGATCCTTATTGCCCTCTTAGGCTCTGTAGCTATATGACAGAGGGATTGGTATGATTTGAGACGAAAAATATCGCCTTATTCGAGGCATTCTTACACCAAATTAGCCATATTGGAAGCACCATGCGATGCCCTTTTTGCGGAACTCAAGATACTAAAGTAGTCGATTCTCGGCTGGTTTCAGAAGGCGCTCAAGTACGCCGTCGTCGTACTTGTAACCAATGCCAAGAACGCTTTACCACCTTCGAAGTCGCTGAATTGCAGATGCCCAAACTGATCAAAAGCGATGGTAGCCGAGAAGCCTTTGACGACGACAAGCTTCGAAGAGGCATTATTAAGGCCATTGAAAAGCGCCCTGTTAGTATCGAAGCAATCGAAACCGCCATCACCCGAATCAAAGAAAAAATGCAAGCAACCGGTGAACGGGAACTTCCTTCTCGATGGACAGGCGAAGCAGTGATGGAAGAGTTACAACGTCTTGATCAAGTCGCTTATGTACGTTTTGCTTCTGTTTATCGAAGCTTCAAAGACATTAGCGAATTCCGCGATGCGCTCGATCACCTAGAAAACCACTGCGCTGATAACAACGCCTCACTCTCAGATGCAACAAAAGAAGACAAATTATGACGCTTTATAACCACGAATATTGGATGGCTAAGGCAATCCAATTAGCTCAAAAAGGCCTCTATACCACGCACCCTAATCCTCGCGTCGGCTGCGTTCTCGTCAAAGACCAAAACATCATCGGGCAAGGTTTTCATGCCAAAGCCGGAGAGGGCCATGCAGAGGTCAATGCGCTTGCAGATGCAAAGCAACAAGATGTTGTCGGTGCAACGGTTTATGTCACTCTAGAGCCTTGTAGTCATCAGGGGAAAACCCCACCTTGTGCAGACGCACTCATCAAGGCTGGCGTCGCTTGTGTCGTTTACGGCATGCAAGACCCTAACCCAGAAGTATCAGGCCGCGGCCTAAAAAAAATACAACAGGCGGGTATTGAAGTCATTGGGCCTATTTTAGAAGCCGATTGTGAAGCGCTTAACCCAGGATTTATTAAGCGCATGCGCGAAGGGCTTCCTTATGTGCGTGTAAAACTTGCTATGAGTCTAGATGGTCGCACCGCAATGGAGTCCGGTGAAAGTCAGTGGATTACTGGACCAGACGCGCGCTTAGATGTGCAGCGTTTACGCGCCCAAAGCGATGCGATTGTAACCGGTATAGGCTCTGTTCTAGCCGACAATCCCAGCATGACAGTACGTATTGATAACAAAGACCAAGACATTGATCCTAAGGAGGTACGCCAACCCCTTCGAGTCATTATGGATACCGCTTTATCAATTGTCCCAGAGGCAAAAATTCTTTATCCAACCAAACAAGCTTGGCTATTTAGTGTCGAAGAGGAAGTGGAAGCAGAACATCTGGAAGCACTCAGTAAAAAAGGTGTCACTGTGCGTTTTTCTCCTCGTGGAGATGACGGAAGACTCGATTTACTGGACGCAATGGAACAGCTAGCGGACGCCGGAATTAACGAAGTATTATTGGAATCAGGCGCTGAATTGGCGGGTGGCTTTTTACAGGCTGGATTAATCGATGAAATCATCGTTTATATGGCGCCGAAACTTCTTGGCTCAAGCGCTCGTCCCTTATTCACCCTTCCATTAGAAAGCATGGATGAAGCAGTAGAGCTAACACTGAAATCTGTTCGTCAGGTTGGGCAAGATGTCCGTTTAATATACTTACCAACGTACTTAGAAGAAGACAACTGATTTTAAATAAAACTCTCGACAAAAGGCCGTTATTTCTTACAGCTCTTAGATTTAATAAAAAGACTGTGAGAAATTTCTTTACCAGTGAATATAAAACGTACTTTGTCGAGAAACGTCGAATAAAAATTGCTATACTCGCCGCCCAAGTGACTACCCTATATTTGTGTTTCTGAACATAAAGCCTCGACTTATAAGAGTGCTTCATTAAGCCACTTTTTGTACGACGCTTCACATCAGGGACACTTCCAAACAGATGAAACGTAAAGCAACGTTGTCTGGATAATTGAGGCAAAAAATGAGCGAAGTGGAAACAACTAACGATCAGAACCCAGCATCAAAACGTAAGGAAAAGAAACCTTCACGTTCGCAGATGCGCAGTGCTTCTCGTCGCTTAGCATTACAAGCCGTTTACCAATGGCAAATGAACCAATCTGCGATTAGCGAAATAGAAACACAATTCGTTATGAACGAAGACCAGGAAATGAGTGTTTGCGATAAGTTGTATTTTCGCGAATTACTACAGGGTGTCACGGCTAGTGCTAAGAAACTAGACGGTTTATTCGAAGAATTGCTGGATCGCCCTCTTAGTGAATTAGATCCTATTGAGTTAGCTATTATGCGTATCGGCGCATTTGAGCTGTCTCAGCGTTTAGATGTTCCTTACCGTGTTGCCATTAACGAAAGCGTTGAACTGGCAAAAGGCTTTGGTGCCACTGAAAGTCATAAATACATTAATGGTATTTTAGACAAACTAGCACAACGCGTACGTCGAGAAGAGATTGCTGCTCGTCGTAATAGCTAAGTAAACAGTGATTTTTTGAAGCCTCGACTGCTACAGCACTCGGGGCTTTTTGAGTATTACAGTGAGGGGTGTGAAGGGTACAAAACGAAAAAAGCCCTGACAGCATAAGCTATCAGGGCTTCTCGTGTTTAAAGCTTGACGACGACCTACTCTCACATGGGATCCCCCACACTACCATCGGCGATGGCGCTTTTCACTTCTGAGTTCGGGATGGGATCAGGTGGTTCAACGCCTCTATGATCGTCAAGCAATTCTGTTTGCGTTTTCACGCGAATAGGATGCTTGATCTTCAACAATTCATTTTGAAATAACGTGTATCAAGGTTAAACCGATTTCTCATCATTGCTGATGCTTTATCGTAATTCTATGTGTTTTTAAAAACCACTTTGGTGTTATATGGTCAAGCCTCACGAGCAATTAGTATTGGTTAGCTCAATGCCTCACAGCACTTACACACCCAACCTATCAACGTCCTAGTCTCGAACGGCTCTTTAGGGGACTTAT
>NZ_JAJATW010000013.1 GCF_020532605.1 Marinomonas algarum
ATTAAGCAGGTAAAAGGTTTTTTAGGGCGAGTCCTGCGAGATATTGATCGGCAAGTCAGTCGACAGGCGTTAACACTCACCCAAAAACAGGAAGACACACTCAACCAAGCTTATCGGTTACTAAAACAAACTCGCCAGAGCAAAAACAAATTGTATAGCTTGCATGAACCCAATGTGGACTGCATATCAAAAGGCAAAGCGCATAAACGCTACGAATTTGGTGTAAAAGCCAGCATAGCCGTTACCGCAAAAGAGTCTTTTATTGTGGGTGCAAGAAGCTATCCTGGTAATCCGTATGATGGGCATACTTTGAAAGATCAACTTCAACAAGTAGAAACCCTCACTGGCCGAAAGCCCGAAACCTGTTTTGTTGACCGAGGATATAAAGGATCGGGCGTAGAAGATATTAAGATATTAATTGCGGGTCAAAAGCGCGGTATACCCAAGAAAGAAAAGCGCTGGATGGGAAGAAGAAATAGTGTAGAACCCATCATAGGACACCTGAAATCCGATGGAAAACTCAGACGATGCTTCTTAAAAGGAACACTAGGCGATGCGATTAATGTGATCTTAAGTGCCTGCGGTCAGAACCTGCGTAAGCTACTAAAGTGGCTTTATTGTGCCCAATATTTTGGGTCTTTTTTACAGCGCATATGGCTAAAAATAACGTTTTTAATGGAAAAGCCTAAAAATACCATGGCGTTTCTTGTCTGAAACGCCATTATTCAGGGACGACTTGGTAGTAGTCTCATTGTTTTAGGCGAGGCAGTCAGACTAATCTATGCAACCTGGGCTTGGCCGTCTGCCACTTTGATAAGCTCACTGTTCAATAGTTTTTTAGCGCACCCACAACACTTACCACATTGGTTGCCAATGCTGTGTTTTTTGTAGAGTTCTCGCATTGTTGTCGCCCCTTCTTTAATCGACGCTTTGATGCTTTTGTCAGATACTCGATTACAGATACAAATATACATAAATGAAAATCACTCTTATCAATGCCTATAAATAGACTTTAATTTTAATGGTAATGATTATCAACAATTTTAATTTTATCTGTTTGGCTTTATTAATAGTTTTTTTATTTAACAGCAAAACCTAATACTGTGATACCAGCATTAGGCCTTGTCGTATGAGAAAGGGCTTTTTTAGCTATGCTGATTTTTTGGCAATGTCATTCAGTACTTTCAAAAAAGATTCGGCATCATGGGCGCCTTGAATCATGAATTTATCATTGATCACATAGGTCGGAGCAGAGTTAATCTCAAGACTGTTAAGACGTGCTAACTTCTTTTCAACCAGTGTTTTTGCTTTAGAGCTTACTGCATAGTCAATATCAGCGGTTTGCATGCCCACAGTCTGAGCGATTTCTTTTAACACAGTGCTTTTTCCAATGTCTTTGCCGTCCGTAAAGTACGCATGAAAAACGGCCAATACAAACGGTGTCGCTAGATTGCACTTTGTTGCGGCAAGGACAAATTGGTGCGCGAGTATCGTATTGGGTAAGCGATCTTTTTCTGAAAAGTTAAAAGCGATACCCGCTTCGATTCCAACCTGCTGCAAGGCATGAGTCGCTTCGTTCAGTCTTTCTGCACTGCCAAATCGTTTTACTAAATAGGTCTCACGATCAACTCCATCGGTGGGTATATCATGGTGAAGTTCAAAAGGCTGCCAGCGTAGGTCTATACGGTAGTCATCGCCAAGTTGTTCGGTGGCTTGTTTGAGGCGGGTGTAGCCTAGATAGCACCAAGGGCAGACAAGGTCTGCAATAATGTCGATACGAAGATCGGCCATGCTTACTCCTAAAATCAATGTGTTGTTACGGTTCAACGTTTTTGGGGTTAGTTGATGCTCAATGCAATGCATTGGCTAATTTCGGTATAGGATCGTTTGCTTTCGTCATGCCAGTGGTTAAAGGCTGCCTGTGCTGCTTTCCATGCCGCCTGTGTGTCTCTGCCTGTGGTAATAATACCATGGTGGCGCAGATACCCTTCTACATCTCTAGTGAGCATGAAGGTGTCTTTTCCCATGGCACGGAGAGAGTAGGGGCCAGTATTGCCTCCCAATCTGACACCTTGTTTTTTCAAATATGCCCACAAATGAATAATGTCTTCGCTTGGCCAGTCAGCGATAAATTGAGCAAATGATCCATGCTGTATTTGGCATTCATGAATCATGAGTGCATTTTCTCGAATAGTCATCACCTTGCCAAAATTTCGTATAATGCGTGTGTCTTTGGCTTTTTCTTCCCACATTTCATCGTGAATGAGCAGCATTTTTTCAATATCAAAACCAAAAAATACACTCTCAAAACCAGGCCATTTGTTTCTAACGACTTGCCAGTTAATGCCAGATTGAAAGATTTTTTGGGTCATGGCAGCGAGCCAACGGTCATCGCCTTGTTGTCTAATAATCGATGGGGCGAGTGGACGACTCAGTCGTTTTTCTAGCATTGCTTTGCCACCATGGCGTTGAGCGGCACGAGCATATATCGCTTGGAAGGGTTCGTATGTCATGGTCATTCCTCTTATTGGGTGCAGTTTATCATAGGCTAATGAGTGATATACGAACGCGAACCGTATCTTGTTGGGTATTTTAGTGAAGCTTTTGGTGAGTTTATCTTATAATGAAGCAAATTTTTTTAGCGAAGGGCATGTCATGACGCATTTAAGTGTTAATTTAAATAAAATAGGGTTGCTCCGAAATTCTCGCGGACGTGATTACCCCAATATGGTGAACATGGCAAAAAGGTCTCTAGAGCTTGGTGTATTTGGCTTAACGATTCACCCAAGACCAGACCAGCGCCATGCTACCTATCAAGATGCTCATGATTTAAAAGCGCTTTTGAAAGGCTATCCAGGAAAAGAGTTAAATATTGAGGGGTTCCCGGATGCGCAATTTTTAGACGTCGTATTGGAAGTAGAGCCTCATCAGTGCACCTTGGTGCCTGATGATCCAAATCAGCTGACATCGGATCATGGTTGGAATCTTGCCCGTGATCAAGATGCGCTACGTCCTATTATTGCCAAGTTAAAAGCAAAAGGGATTCGTGTTGTTTTATTTATGGACCCGGATGCGGACAATATGGCGCTGGCCAAAGACGTTGGTGCAGACCGTGTAGAACTTTACACTGAGGCTTACGCTAACGCCTTCGGACACGAATCGTTTGAATCTGTACTTGCATCCTATCAGACGGCCGCGCAAGCAGCGTTAGACGTCGGTTTAGGCGTGAACGCAGGTCATGATTTAGACTTACAAAACATCCAGGCATTGTGTTCGCCAGGCAATATCACGGAAGTATCGATCGGTCATGCGCTGACGGTGGAGTCATTAGATTTAGGTTGGGATAACGTCATCAAAGCGTACCTTGCAAAACTGGTTTAGTATTCCGTTTGTACGAATAAAAGTAGACAAAAAAGAGTGATGAAAAAGGCGCTTAGACCGTGAGCAGCAGATGTTATTGTGAAAACTGTCACTTTTTGAGTGTTATGTGCGTCTGCCCGTGGCGACCTAAATTGGCAACGCCTTTACAGATTTTGGTTCTGCAAGACCCTAAAGAGAGGCGGCACGCTAAAAATACGGTGTCACTGTTAAGTTTAGCGTTGCCTTCTGTACGGTGTATTGTCATAGAAAATGAACAGATCATGGTGCACACGTTAGAGTCACTTGACCGAATAAGGTGGCGTTTGGTTTTTCCCAGTGACAACGCGCTTTCTATTGAATCTCTGCCAGCTTCTGATAAGAGGCAAATAGAGGGGTTAATTTTTTTGGACGCGACTTGGCGAAAAGCAAAAAAATGGTATTTTTCTTACGCGATTTTGCAGTCATTTCAATCGGTTTGCTTTTCCTTCGCTCCGGCAGGAGAATACCGTATTCGTAAGTCGCCAAGTACACAGGCACTTTCTACCCTTGAAGCCTGCGCGTATGCTATTGAACAGGTGTCCAATAATGACATGCAACCGTTGCGACGTTTTATGCAACAAGCGCAGCAATGGCAGTGGCGACAACAGCCATCTGAGCATCAACATAATACCCACACAGTGTTAACAGACTCGAGAGACAGTAACGATGGAAAAACAAACAGAGATTGAAGCCGCGGTTTTACGCCGATTTTTAGCGCATTTAGACGACAATAAATCGGTTCAAAACATTGATTTAATGAATTTAGCGGGATTTTGCCGTAACTGTTTAAGCAAATGGTATGTTGCAGAAGCTGAAAAACAAGGTGTGAATCTAGACTATGAACAAGCTCGTGAGCACGTCTATGGCGAGCCTTACGCGGATTGGAAGCAAAAATATCAGTCAGAAGCCACTGCCGAGCAGCTTGCCACTTTTAATACCAACACGCAAAAAAGTCAGTGATGGCGCAGTGAAAAAACGGTGGTCATATCTTTTAAGTGCTTTAACACATCGTAAACCGATGGTTTGTGCACTACTTATATTGTGCAGCTTGCCACCTTTATGGCTGTACGCTGATGTGTCCCCAAAATATAAAAAATTGGCGGCGCAAGTCGCAAAGATATACGGTGCCAATGCCGAAAAGCGAATTCTTGCTTGGCGCAAGTTAATAGATGATACCAAGGCAATGCCAATTATTGATCAGCTCACTCAAGTTAATCGCTTCTTCAATCAAATGGAGTTTGTTGACGATATCCAACTGTGGAAGCAAGAGGATTATTGGGCAACACCGATTGAGTTTTTAGGTATGCAAGCGGGTGACTGTGAAGACTTTACCATTGCAAAGTATTTTACCCTCCGTGAAATGGGGGTGCCGGACGAGAAGCTGCGTTTGGTTTACGTTAAGGCTTTAACATTGAACCAGCATCATATGGTACTTGCCTATTACCATAAACCGACTTCCATTCCTGTGTTGCTGGACAATCTTGATAAAGAGTTAAAACCGGCCTCTAAACGTAATGATCTTTTGCCTATTTATTCTTTTAATGCAGAAAGCCTGTGGTTATCGAAAGAAAAAGGTCGTGGTGTTTTAGTTGGTGGCTCATCACGTCTGAGCCTGTGGACAGATTTAAATGATCGTTTTAATACGATGACAAATTAGGAGAACTTTGGATGACGCTGTTCCGCCAATTGATGATCACAATAATTGTTATTTTTTCATTGATGCTTGTTGTGGTGATGGGGATTAATTTTAACACAACCAAGGGGTATTTGATTAGTCAGCTAGAGTCGACGACACAAGACTCAGCGACGTCTTTGAGTATGTCTATTTCTGACTTTATGGCGTTTGAAGACTACGCTTCTGTCCAGAGTAGTGTGAATGCTGTTTTTGATAGTGGTTATTTCTCTAACGTGAGGGTTCATGTATACAACAATGATGAAAATATCATTCGTACAAACCCCACTAAAATAGAGGGTGTGCCGACTTGGTTTGTGCAGCTTATCGATTTTAAGGTACCAGTGGCCAAAGCCGTTATTTCCAGCGGTTGGAGTGAGCTTGGTCAGGTTTATGTCACAGGCAGTGCGGGTTATGGCTATCATCAACTGTGGCTAGCAACACGGGATTTGTTGATTTCTTTTTTCATCATTGGTGCTTTTACTCTCGTGTTAGGCAGTGTGGCATTGCGTTACTTGTTTCGACCTCTTGTTGAGTTGGAAAAACAAGCGGAGGCGATTCAACAGCGGCAGTTTATTAAAATGACCAATGTGCCTAAGACGCGTGAGCTTAAGTCTGTTGTACTATCGATGAACCGTATGGCCGATAAATTAGAAAAAGAATTCGCGTCGGAAGTCGCTACGGCGCAATGGCTGCAAGCAAAAGCCTTTAAAGATTCCGTTAGTGGATTAGGCAACCGTAACTTTTTTGAAAGCCAAATGAAGTCCCATTTTTCAGAAAGTGAACGCGGTACAGACGGCCTCATCATGGTGAGCTTGTTGGACCTCGGTAAGTTAAACAATGAACGCGGCTATGAGTCAGCTGATATGTTTATTCAATCTGTCGCGGATATTCTATCGGAGAAGTCATCTGCGGTGACGTCATCTGGGATTCTAGCACGCTTGTCAGGCGCTGATTTTATCCTACTGATTCCTAACTTTGATCATTATCGATTAACCTTGTTTGTTGATGATCTGATGAAACAGTTGGTGACGTTGAACGATGCTGGTATCAGCTATTCGACAGCGGTGGCCAATATAGGAGCGGTAACCATTGATGGATCTGTTGAGCGTTCAGGCGCAATGTCTCAAGCAGACACTGCATTACGAGAGGCGAAGCATGAAGGGGCAAATGCACACAGGGTTATGGAATTGACCACTGTTAATAATTCTTTGCTTTCTAGAAAAGATTGGAAAAACATCCTTGATAAAGCGATTAAAGCTCGTTCATTCATACTGAAAAAGCAAAAAGTGGTGAGCATAGAGTCAGAGAGCCTCGTTTTACATGAAGAAATTTTTATGGGGCTTGAATATCAAGGCAAGGAATATCATGCGGGATTTTTTATCGGTCTTGCTGAGCAAATGGGGCTGGCAAGCCAAATAGACCAAGTTATTATCACCAGAGTAATCGATATACTCAAAACCAACGGACAAAGAGCACCCCTAACGGTAAACATGTCGGTTTCTTCTTATACTCAACCGGCTTTTTTAGAGTGGTTAAATAAGACACTCAAAGCATTACCAGCAACCGTCAGTCAGCGCTTAATTTTTGAGATAACAGAGCAGGGTGTCTTAGCGGAAGAGGACAGTGCCAAGCAGTTATCTCAATTACTTAAGAAGCAAAGAGTGAAGTTTGGTATTGATAACGTCGGTAAGCAGTTCTCTGCGTTTCAATACTTACAGGTTCTTATGCCGGACTACGTAAAAGTCGACTCGTCTTACACAAGAATGGCAGCTGGAAAGGAGTCTGAATCCTTTTTTATGCATACATTATGCAAAATGTTTAGCAGTTTAAACATCGATGTTATTGCAACAGGTGTAGAGAGTGAGAAGCAGCTCACTGCGCTGAAGCGCTTTGATGTGAGCGGTACTCAAGGATTCTATGTAGGACGTACTCAAGTTCTTTAGGTATCGTATTTACGGAGGAAAACGACCCCCTTACTCAAGAGAGGGGGGGGAGTTAAATGAGCGTGTCTTCATCGATCCCGGCAATATTGTCGGTTTCCATAATAAGACCTTCTTCATGCCCCGTATGAACGCCACGAACCCATTTACGCCCAAGTAACTTTTTCTGGGCGGCAGCAGGAAGTTCTGTAAATTGTATTAGGCGCTTTTTTGTTAAAAGATCGACGAGGTCTTCCAGTATCCTCATAAGCTCTATATCAGACTCATTTAGAATATCTTGAGTGCTTGTACCTTCTGCAACGAATTTTTTTGCCAATATCTCAGAGACATGGGGGTCATTGGGCGCAACCAGCAAGGCATACTCTTCTGATTGTGACGTTGCAACATCAATGATGGTTCCGTCTTTATCTGTTTTTGCATACAACATAGTAACTTCCTTAAAAGGACTTGATTGGTTCTGAAGGTGATTACCCTTCCCATGTCACTCAATAAACACTATTCTTATTGTATTATATACATGATTTTGATCTTCAGTTAAGGCAAACCGCCATAGTAGCTTAGGGGAACACAGAGTATGTCTGAAAAAGACCACTCAGTACAAAGCGCTTCATCTTTGGAAAGCGCTAATAATGGCACGGACGCTATCAAGGAAGAGTTTGATGAAAAAGTAAGCTCAAATGAGAGCAAAAAGCAATGGCGTATAGAGGGGGCCTCATTAGAGTACCCCAACCCTTTATTAGATTGCCTGGTGTTGTTGAGTAAGTATTTTTTTAACCCTCATACGGCAGATGGTATCGCTGCTGGGCTTCCTATTACCGATAATGCGATGACGCCAGAGCTTTTTAAGCGGGCTGCCAAGCGTATTGGTATCAATTCTCGTTTTGTAAAGCGTACTCTAAGTAAAATCCCAGGTATGGTAATGCCAGCCGTGTTGCTACTAGACAATCAGCAGGCTTGTATACTTTTAAGTGTTGATGAAGAAAAAGGCATTGCCACGTTACTTCGACCTGAATCGGGTGAAGGTGAAGTCTCTATGTCCATAAAAGAATTGGACGCCTCTTATACTGGCTATTGTTTCTTCGTACGTCCACTATATCAGTTTGATAAGCGATCGGAGCATAAAGAGGACGCTGAGCAGAAAAAGGGACATTGGTTCTGGGGCACTATCTCACGTTCATGGCGTATTTATCGTGATGTGTTCATTGCTTCATTGATGATCAATATATTTGCTGTGGCAAGCCCTTTGTTCGTGATGAATGTGTATGACAGGGTCGTTCCTAATAATGCCTTTGATACACTTTGGGTATTGGCAATAGGTGCGGCTGTTGTTTACCTGTTTGACTTCTTGTTACGTACGCTACGGGCTTATTTTATCGATATTGCAGGCAAAAAGTCCGATATTCTGATTTCTGCTTCTATATTTTCAAAAGTAAACAATATTACCATGGCCTCTCGTCCTAAATCGGTCGGTGCTTTTGCTAAAAATCTTCAGGAATTTGAGAGTATCCGTGACTTTATCACCTCTGCATCGATAACCACTCTGGTGGATATTCCGTTTATGTTCCTGATTGTTGGGGTGATTTGGCTCATTGGTGGGCCAGTTGGTTATATTCCTATTGTGACAATCAGTTTAATTGTGCTGTACAGCATTATTATACAAATACCTTTACGTCGCTCAATTGAGGAAAGTCAAAAGACCGCTTCGCAAAAAAATGCCGTCTTGATTGAAAGCCTTTATAACGCAGAGAGTGTGAAATTAAACAATGCTGAAGGTGTCATGCAAAAACAATGGGAAAATGCGGTAGGAAACATTGCTGATTGGGGAGTGAAAACACGTCAGCTATCGCAGTCATCGTCGTCTTTTGCCATGGTGGCTCAACAGCTCACCACGGTCATTATTGTGATTGTGGGGGTTTATCAAATTGCGGAAGGTAATATGAGCATGGGTGCACTGGTTGCTTGTGTTATGTTAACAGGCCGTGCGTTGGGCCCTATGGCTCAAGTGGCAAGTTTGGCCACACGCTACAATCAGGCTAAAACAGCTTTTTCATCGCTTAATGAGATCATGTCTTCACCGGTTGAAAGGCCTGATACGGTAAAATTTGTTCACCGTCCCTTATTTAAGGGGGACTTTCAGTTTGATGCGGTAGATTTTTCTTATCCAGAACAAGAACAGGCCGCTGTCAGTGCCATTAATATCACCATCAAAGAAGGTGAGAAAGTGGCTATTATTGGTCGTATTGGGTCAGGCAAGTCAACCCTAGGGAAACTGATGACGGGTCTGTACGTGCCGGAAAAGGGCGCGGTTAGAATAGATGGCGTTGACTTGAGACAGGTTAACCCCACGGATCTGCGACGCAACATTGGTGCTGTTTCTCAAGATGTCAGTTTGTTTTACGGATCGATTAAAGACAATATTGTGATGGGCGTTCCTTACGTTGAAGATGATGCCATCATTCGAGCTGCTGAGTTATCAGGTGTTGCTGAATTTGCTAATCGCAAAGCCAACGGTTTGGACAGTAATGTGGGTGAACGAGGTGCTTTGTTGTCCGGTGGACAGCGTCAAAGTATTGCAATAGCTCGTGCACTGTTGTTTGACCCGCCAATTTTGATTCTTGACGAGCCGACAGCTTCAATGGATAACACGACAGAGTCCAGAATGAAGCGTCGATTGATGGAAGGGATAAAGGATAAAACGCTTATTTTGATTACTCACAAAGCGTCTATGTTGGATATGGTTGATCGTATTATCGTTATGGACAACGGTCGTTTAATTGCCGATGGTCCAAAAGAACAGGTGCATGAAGCCCTTCGTCAAGGCAAATTAAAGGTCAGTTAATGATGAGTAATAAGCAGTCCGTCTCACAACATGATTTAGAATATTTAACTGACCGCAACGCTGCATTGATGCTAAAGACCCCAAGGGGGGGGCGCATTATTCTCTGGGTCATCTTTGTTTTTGTTACAACCGCACTCGTGTGGGCGCATTACACCACACTTGATGAAGTGACTGTAGGGGAAGGAAAAGTCATTCCCTCTAGCCAAGTTCAACAAATTCAAAACCTTGAAGGCGGCATATTAAAAGAGATCAATGTTCAGGTTGGGCAAGTGGTTGACAGACGTCAAATCCTGATGACGATTGAAAACACGGAGGCGCTGTCTTCATTACGCGAACAACAGGCAGAGTTTATTAACCTGCAGGTGCGTGCTGTCCGACTTCAAGCAGAATCCTATGGCATTGAGCCTTCTTTCGATCAAGAAGTGAATGAGCAATATCCGCTTGTTGTAAAGCGAGAGATGGATCTTTATCGAAGTCGCTTAGAGTCACTGCGTGTGAATCAGGTTGGCTTTCAGCAGCAAATTGAGCAGAAGAAGCAAGAAATTGTAGAGTTACAAGCTAAGCTTGAGAATTTGAAGCGCAGTTACGCTTTCTCAAAAGAAGAGTTAGATTTGACGCGCCCTGCTTACGAACAAGGCGCAGTGTCGAGAGTAGAGCTTTTACAGCTTGAACGTGAGTTTAATCAATTAGAAGGGGACTTAGAAGCCACGCAGTTGGCTATTCCTCGAGCACGTTCTGCCCTGAAAGAAGCGCAAAGTAAATTTGCAGAAAGTGATGCACAATTTAAAGCGGAAGCTCAAGAAGACTTAACTGGTGTAAGAAGTAAGCTCGATCAATTGAAAGAAGCCAGTGTGTCATTAGAAGATAAAGTCTCTAGGACTCAGGTAAGATCCCCTGTTAAAGGAATTGTTAAACAGATTCAGCTTAATACGGTTGGTGGTGTCATCAAGCCGGGTATGAATCTGATGGAGATTGTTCCTATCGAAGATACGTTGTTAATAGAGGCTAAGGTTCGTCCAGAAAATATTGGTTTTATCCAACCTAATTTCAGTGCAGTTGTTAAGTTATCGGCGTATGACTTTGCCATTTTTGGCGGTTTAAAAGGCGTGGTTGAAAACATCAGTGCTGACACCATTTTAGATGAAGAGGGCAACAGTTTTTACCTTGTGCGAGTTCGTACGGATAAAAATTATTTAGGCACTGAGAAAGCGCCTTTGCCGATTATTCCTGGTATGCAAGCAACAGTAGACATTCTTACAGGTAAGAAAACACTGTTAGATTACTTGTTAAAACCTATTTTAAAAGCACAACAAAATGCATTACGTGAACGTTGATTACAAATTTTGTTTGAAACGATCTTTTTGTTAACAAAACTTAACAAAAAAAATGCCGAATATACGTGAAAATAAGAAGTCACATTAAATAATGTGAATGAAATCAAAAGCGTGAGGCTTAATTTGAGAATTTTATGCTGGAATACAGACACTGCTGTTTGGAAGCACTGGAACAAGGTGGTTCATGTTGGTGCAGAGATGGTTAGAGTTGAGTCTTTTGAAGAGACGTCAGCCAAATTATTGTCACAGGAGTCGGTTTTCTCACATTGCTTTGTTTATCTTGATGATGTTTCTTTTTCTGAGCAAGTTGAGCATGTTGTAACTCTGCGGGCCGCTTTTCCAAAGCAAAAATTTATAGTGTTTCCAAATCGTTCTAGTCAGTCAGCGGCGTTGAGATTGTTCTCTGTTGGTGTTAGCGGGCAATGCGCTCCCTATATTGGTAAAGAGCAGTTAGATCTCGTGTTGTCTGTCGTAGATTCAGGTGAAATCTGGGGTGGTAAAGCTTTTATTCAGCAGCTTATTATGCAGTCCTCGAGCCAAGCGCGTGCAGAGGAAAGTTCAGCGAGCGTGTTAGATGAATTGACAGAGCGTGAACTTAGTGTGGCGCAACATGTTGCTCAAGGGCAGTCTAACAAACAGATCGCATTAGACATGGATATTACCGAACGAACGGTGAAGGCGCATTTAACGTCTATTTTCAAGAAAACTAACACCAAAGATAGGTTGTCATTGGCTTTGCTTGTGCAGCAGGATCACGTTGCCTAGTTCCCCTAAAGGATTAGCTGGACGTATCTAGGTTCGTTCAAAGATCGTTGAAATGGGCAGCCTCATGTAGTTCTTTTAAGTGAGCAAGTTGTGCATTAAACGATTGCATCTTTTAACTAGGAAGCACTATGGCGTTTATCTCATTGTCCGCGGCGGTGCTGGCGGGCGGCAAAGCGGAGCGAATGTCCGGTCATGACAAAGGGTTATTATTGTTTCAGCATACGCCCATGGCGCAGTGGGTGGCCCAGGCGTTGCTGGCGACTGCGGGTTATGTGTTTATCAATGCCAATCGTAATATTGACGACTACGCAGAGCTTGGTTTTCATGTCATCAAAGACGACCCCGAGTATCAAGATAAAGGGCCTTTGTCTGGGCTAGTGGCCTGTCTTACTTACGCTCAAACCTCTCATCTGATGATCGCTCCCTGTGATACGCCACGTATAAGCTCGGCGGCGTTTGCGACGCTAAAAGAAGCAAGTCGAGCGTTCCCTGACGATATCGTCTTTTTGAAAAGTGCTTCTGGGTCACATCCTTTGCACGCCATTTTGCCGGTTGCTCCTGCTCTGTTGGCACTTAGGAGATTTCTTCAAGAAGAATCTCGTTGTCGGGTGATGGCTTTTTACGAGACTATAGGCAGTCGTTCGGTTTTTTGGGAGTGTGACGCGGAGTTATTAAACGTTAACACGCCCTCAGAGTTAGTGTGATTACATTGCTCTCAAGGTTTGGCAAACGGATTAAGGTTGGCTGAGTGATTCAATATCAAGCTGGTAAGACTCGCCATCTTCAGTGTGTTCAAGCTTTACAAGTAAATAATCATGAGTCGGAGCGAACCAAAAGGCTGTCTTTTTCCCCTCTCCCAAATTGTCAGTACGAATGACTTTGATAGCAGGGAATCGGCCAATTTTTGTATTGACGGTTTCCATCTGTAGGCGTCTGAAGTGCCAATTTTTAATGTGGCCACCGTCTGCAATTTGGTAGTCAAAGTCGTTCTTGCCTTGCTTTAAATCTTGCCTTACTTGTAATTGGATGGAGAGTTTATCCAGCGTGTTTGGGTTGATTGACAAGTTCCAAGGTTTGTCTTTTATGTCATTTCTAACAAGATTTTTTTCCCAGTTAAAAGTCAAAATAGCAGACCTTTTTTTACCCAGTGCTGAGGTTTTGTACTCATATAAGATGGGTATTATCTGGTGATCTTTGACATGGAAGATAGAAGATTCATAAAGTGACGCCAACATGCTGTCTGCAGAGAAGACAAACTGCCAGTCGTTCCCATCCAGTTTTGATAGAGCCTGCTTTCCTTTGACTTTAAGGCTAATACCTTTTTTCCAGACTGTACTGTATACCGCAGAGTAGGGGAGTAAGAAGTTGTCTTGAGCTGAAGGTATCTTGGTTTCTGATTGCGGCTTTGATAACGGTTGTGGCTCAGTAGTAGCAAAAGAAAGCGTAGGATAATTCATAAAAACAGCCAGTAGTAATAGAGGGGTCTTACGAACTCTCATGCTTTCTCCTAAATCATTTAAGTGCTTCGTTGTATCGCATCCCACTTTCAGGGAGTATTTTTTGATCAAACGACACCTTTCCATCATGGAAGGTGATTCTATCTTCACTGAGCCATTTAACCGCAAGAGGGTAAATGATGTGTTCCAGTGAGTGTACTTTTTTAGCCAAAGATTCTGCCGTTTCATCATGGGCGATGTCTGTACTGGCTTGAATAATCACGGCGCCTGCATCCAGTTCCGCGCTAACAAAGTGAACAGAGACACCATGCTCATTTTCTTTTGCATCGATGGCCCGCTGATGTGTATTTAGACCTTTGAACTTAGGCAATAAAGAAGGGTGAACATTAAGCATTCGACCTTCATAATGGCGAGCGAACGACTCCGTCAAAATACGCATAAAGCCTGCTAAAATAACAAGCTTTGGCGAATATTGATCGATGATTTGCTGCAGCTCTGTATCAAACGCCTCACGGCTGTCGAACAGTCTATGGTTAAGCGTATGAGTCGGAATGCCTGCCGCTTTGGCTCGTTCGAGTCCGTAAGCGTCAGCTTTATTGCTGATGACCGCACGGATCTTCACATCTAATTGCCCTTGCAAGCTTTGATCAATCAAAGCTTGCAAGTTGCTGCCGCTGCCAGAAATTAAGACAACGATGGGAAAACTCATGCCTGGATCTCTAAATCAGAGATAAGCACGTCTTTGCCGTCATTACGATCACAAATATCACCAATGATCCAAGCGTTTTCGCCTTCTGCAGTTAGAATGGTAAGGGCCTCATCTGCTTTGTCTGCATCGATTGCCAACACCATTCCAACACCACAGTTTAAAACACGGTACATTTCTTCTTGCTCAACATTACCTTGCTCTTGTAGCCAGTCAAATACAGCAGGACGTTTCCAGCTGGCTGCATCAATGCGTGCCGCAGCACTTTCTGGTAAAACGCGAGGGATATTTTCAAGTAAGCCGCCGCCTGTAATGTGAGACAGCGCGTTTACAGAGACACTTTCCATTAGCTTAAGAATGGATTTTACGTAAATACGCGTTGGTTCCATTAGGGCATTTTTGAGGGGAACGCCATCAATATCTTGGTTTAGGTCGGCTTTGCTGACTTCAAGAATCTTACGAATCAAAGAGTAGCCATTAGAGTGCGGGCCAGAAGAGCCAAGAGCAATCAGCTTATCGCCAGCCTTTACTTTTGTGCCATCAATGATGTCATTTTCTTCTACGACACCCACACAAAAACCAGCTAAGTCATAATCACCGTCGTGATACATACCAGGCATTTCAGCAGTCTCACCACCAACCAATGCACAACCTGCTTGTAAACAGCCTTCGCCAATGCCTGTTACTACATTTGCTGCAACATCAATGTCTAGCTTACCCGTTGCGTAGTAATCAAGGAAAAGTAGAGGTTCGGCGCCTGCTACAATAAGATCGTTAACACACATGGCGACCAAATCAATACCAATGGTGTCATGTTGATTTAGGTCCATCGCTAAGCGAAGTTTCGTGCCCACACCATCGGTACCAGACACCAAAATAGGGTTTTTGTATTTTGTTGGTAAGCGAGTTAAGGCACCAAATCCACCCAAACCACCCATAACTTCAGGGCGACGAGTTTTTTTGCTTACGCCTTTAATACGTTCAACAAGTTGATTGCCAGCATTGATATCTACGCCAGCGTCTTTATAGCTAATGGATGGTTTATCCGATTTGGTCATTGCCTATGCCCTATCATGGTACGAGGAAAAAAAAGCATTTTAACATAGTGGCGCATTAGGGCTATGGTTCTTTATGATTAAGACAGTAGAATAGGCGAATAAACGAAGGAAAGGCCATGAATTGTCGTATATTTTTAGTGTTCATCAGTGTTTTTTTTATTTTGCCGGCTCAAGCCGTTCCTGTTAATGGCCTTTACAGTGCCGATATTGACTTGCCAGTGACCCGACCTGAGTCTCAGATGTTGACTCAGGCGTTTGGTTTAGCGGCTGAACGTGTTTTGATCAAAGTGTCAGGAAATCAGAAAGCAATTACAGGGGATGTGTTGAGGCAAGCAAAAAAATTAGCGCCTAACTGGGTGGCTCAGCATTCTGTGACAGCGCTGAGTGAGCTTTTGCCACAGGGTGATGGCTTTGTTACAGGTAAGCGAACAAGTGTGACTTTTTATCAGGAATCGATTGACCGTTTTTTATCCCAGAATAATTTGCCTGTTTGGGGGAATAATAGGCCTTCAGTATTAGTCTGGTTGGCAAGTGAAACAAATGGTGTGCGTCGGCTTTCAGGGTCAAATGCACCTTCGGTGTTGCTAAATGATTTTGCTGTGACGGCATCAGATGTTGGCATTCCTATTTATGCGCCATTACTCGATGAAGTGGATCAGCGAAACTTAGCGGCGTCTGATGTATGGGGACTTTTTGAGGATAACATTCGTCAAGCCAGTCAGCGTTATCAAACGGACTCTATTGCTGCGATTAAAGTTAATGAATACCCAGGGTATGTGAGCGGAAATCTATTGGTGATGTTAAAAAATGGGGAGTCAGAGCGAGTGACTTTAACCGGTGAGACAACGAAAGCCATACTTGACCAAGCAAGCTTGAGCTTAGCCAGTGTGTTCTCTTCTCGATACGCATCCGTTCGTAGTGACACTTCTACTAAGTCTCTCACTGTTCAAGTGGCTGGTATACCCACCTTTCAGGTTTTAAATAAAATTCAGTCTTATTTAGAAAGTATTAGTGTTGTACGTGACGTGGCTGTGGCTGTAGTTGAAGGGCAGAGAGTTGAGTTTGTTGTCAGTATAGATGGAGACAAACAAAAGCTATTTAATAGTATTTCATTAAGTCGATTGCTACTTAGTGCCCCTTTAAATGCATTAGATCCGGATGCCAATCGTATCGTATCGTATCAGTATAGTGGAGTGTAATAAATGTCAGATAGGCTAGAAGAAACAAAGATTGAGCGTGACTTCACTGCCCGCTCAACGGAAGAGCAAAAAGACTTCTTATCTCAAACATGGTGCAATCAGTGTATGGAGGTGGACCTAGGAATGACGAATCCAAGAGAATATGAAAGCAAAGACAGGGTATGGATTGAGGGGGAGTGCGTGAGATGCGGCCACTTAACCGTGACGGAGATTGTTGAAGAGGACGAGTGATCAACCTGTCTGTAGAATGCAAAAAAACCGCATCAATTTGATGCGGCTTTTTTATCTAAACGGTGTGTCTAGGTTTACTTATCAGTCGGGTAGTCACGCTGTGGATGACCTACATACAGCTGACGAGGACGGCCAATTTTGTATGGCCCACTGATCATTTCGTTCCAGTGCGAAATCCAGCCAATAGTACGAGACATGGCAAAGATAACGGTAAACATACTAGTTGGAATGCCGATAGCTTTCATGATGATACCAGAGTAGAAATCAACGTTAGGGTAAAGTTTACGTTCTACAAAGTAAGGATCTTCAAGAGCGATTTGCTCAAGACGCTTAGCAATTTTCAGTAATGGGTCATCGGATTGACCCAGTTCTGCCAATACCTGATCACAAGTTTCACGCATTACCTTCGCACGAGGATCGAAGTTTTTGTAAACACGATGACCAAAGCCCATCAAACGGAATGGATCATTTTTATCTTTGGCTTTCGCGATAAACTCTTCAATGTTTTCCACATCACCAATTTCTTCAAGCATTGTAAGTACGGCTTCGTTAGCACCACCGTGTGCTGGTCCCCATAACGTAGCTATGCCTGCAGCAATACACGCGAATGGGTTAGCGCCTGAAGAACCGGCCAAACGAACAGTTGAAGTTGAAGCGTTTTGCTCATGGTCAGCGTGCAATACAAAGATTTTGTCCATTGCTTTAGCAAAGACAGGGTTTACTTTGTAGTCTTCACATGGTGTTGCAAACATCATGTATAAGAAGTTTTCGGCATAGTTCAGATCATTACGTGGGTACATAACGGGCTGATCTTTCGAATACTTGTAACAAATAGAAGCAAGCGTTGGCATTTTCGAAATAAGACGGAATGCAGCAACTTCACGATGGCGTGGATTAGTAATATCCAAGCTATCTTGGTAAAACGCAGATAGGGCGCCAACAAGACCACACATGATGGCCATCGGATGGGCATCATTGCGGAAACCGTCAATAAATTTGTGCATAGATTGATTGACCATGGTGTGCTTTCCAACCATAGCATCAAACTCTGCTTTTTGTTCTTTGTTAGGAAGCTCTCCGTAAAGTAACAAGTAACATGTTTCTAAATAATCGGAATGCTCAGCAAGTTGGGCTATAGGGTAGCCGCGGTGCAAAAGAATACCTTCATCACCATCTATATAAGTGATAGCAGATTCACAAGAACCCGTAGACATGAAGCCTGGGTCATAAGTAAATATGCCATTTGCACCTAATCCACGAACATCCACAACATCAGTACCTAATGTACCTGAAAGAACTGGAAGTTCGATCGCTTTATCGATCCCATCCACTGTAAGTAGCGCTTTTTTATCAGTCATTTATTGTCTCCTTCGTATACTGGTTCGAGGCTAATACACCTTATCATGACACTGGTTAGCCCAGAAGGTGCGGAAAAAATACTGTTTCTAACCAGTAAAAGTCAATCTAGTTAAACAGGGCTCTTTTCATATTAGTGATTTAAATCTTGTAATAATCTGACAAAGAGAAATGCTTAACACTCTCGTTTACAAACAAAAATATCATATAAGTGTATGAATTATAATACTTAATGTCCGTTTTGGGAGAGGTAAAAGCATGTAATTTTATACCATTATTGTTTCCGTTTATGGGTGCATTCATTTCCTGAATGGCGATCATTGAAAAGGTCTTGTTCAGTCTATTTGTCTTAGTATTTTTGGCTGGTCTATAATTACCGCCTAGACGATTTTATTGATTTGTTGATGCTGATGGTTAGAAGAGAGTCGCTTTTAATTGTTTGTTTGCAAATCGATGAGATTTTCAATATAGGTCTATGTCTTTACGTTGTCACTTTTATAAGTGAGGCTCGCACATAGATCGTTGGTAATAAATCGTGATTGACCATTCAATCGTTTAAAGATGGTGTATAAAATCGTGAATAAAAAAAGACCAGTCAATCTTGATATTTTGACAATATCGATGCCCGCTACTGCTGTAGTGTCTATTCTTCATCGTGTTACGGGGATTATTCTTTTTGTAGGACTTGCGTTTTTGTTTTATATATTTGACCTGTCTCTTGCGTCTCAGCAAGGGTTTGATCAAGTGGCTAATACACTGCAAACAAGTTTCTTAGCAAAATTTATTATCTGGGGTGTGGTTTCTGCTTTGATGTATCACTTTGTTGCAGGTGTGAAACACTTGTTTATGGACATGGGGTACTTCGAAGAATTAGACAGTGGGCGTAAAGCAGCGATTGCAAATATAGCTATTGCTGCTGTGCTTGTTGTACTGGCAGGAGTGTGGATATGGTAACTCAAGTAACAAGCTTTGGTCGTTCTGGTCTCTATGACTGGATGATTCAACGTGTGTCTGCCATTGTTTTATCCTTATATACGATCTTTATGGTTGGATTTTTGTTACTAAACCCTGATCTAACATACGATCAGTGGAGTACATTACATGAAGCAACTTGGATGCGCGTTTTTAGTCTAATGGTGCTTTTATCAATTGGCATGCATTCGTGGATTGGTCTGTGGTCTATTTCGACAGATTATATCAAAGCAACAGGTGCACGCTTTTTCTTTCAATCTCTATGCGGTATTACAATGTTTGTTTACATCGTATGGGGTATTCAGGTTCTTTGGGGGCTATAAGTAATGGCAAATATTCGTACTATTTCTTTTGATGCCATTGTTATTGGTGGTGGTGGCGCAGGTATGCGAGCAGCACTTCAACTAACAGAGTCAGGTTTAAACACGGCGTGTGTTACTAAGGTATTCCCAACTCGTTCACACACGGTTTCTGCTCAAGGTGGTATTACTTGTGCGATAGCAAGTGACGATCCAAATGATGATTGGCGCTGGCACATGTACGACACCGTAAAAGGGTCGGATTACATCGGTGACCAAGACGCAATTGAATATATGTGTTCTGTCGGTCCACAAGCAGTATTCGAGCTTGAGCACATGGGGTTACCATTCTCACGTACCGAGCAGGGTCGTATCTATCAGCGTCCATTTGGTGGTCAGTCAAAAGGTCCAGATAACCCAACTCAGGCAGCACGTACTTGTGCCGCTGCTGACCGTACAGGTCACGCACTGCTTCATACCCTTTATCAGGGTAACTTAAAAGGCGGTACAACGTTTTTTAACGAGTGGTATGCAACTGATCTTGTGAAAAATAACGAAGGTGCTGTTGTCGGTGTTACTGCTATCTGTCTTGAAACCGGTGAAACGGTTTATTTAAAAGCGAAAGCAACCGTTATTGCGACAGGTGGTGCTGGTCGTATTTACCAATCAACAACGAATGCTCACATTAATACGGGTGATGGTGTTGGTATGGCTTTGCGTGCAGGTTTCCCTATGCAAGATATGGAAATGTGGCAATTCCACCCAACGGGTATTTACGGTGCCGGTACACTAGTAACAGAAGGTTGTCGTGGTGAGGGTGGTTACCTGATCAATAAAGACGGCGAGCGTTTCATGGAGCGTTATGCGCCTAACGCAAAAGACCTAGCAGGTCGTGATGTTGTTGCTCGTTCCATGGTTTTAGAGATTCTTGAAGGTCGTGGCTGTGGTCCAGATGGTGATCACGTACTTCTGAAATTGGATCACCTTGGTGAAGAAACGCTTAATAAGCGTTTGCCAGGTATTCTTGAGCTTTCTCGTACTTTCGCACACGTTGACCCAGTGAAAGAGCCGATTCCTGTTATCCCAACGTGTCACTACATGATGGGTGGCATTCCAACGAACATCGGTGGTCAGGCGCTTAAAACAAATGAAGCAGGCGAAGATGTTATCATCGATGGCTTGTATGCATGTGGTGAAGCGGCTTGTGTATCTGTTCACGGTGCTAACCGTTTGGGCGGTAATTCACTGCTTGATTTGGTTGTATTTGGTCGTGCTGTTGGTCTGCAAGTTAAAAAATCATTGGATGCAGGTTTCGAGTCATTAGATGCTGATGAAACTAATATCGATGAAGCATTAACACGTTTGAATCGTCTAAATAACACGACTGGCGGTGAGAACGTTGCTGAAGTACGTGCAGAGCTTCAACGTGTTATGCAATTGTATTTCGGTGTATTCCGTGATGGCGAAGCCATGCAGAAAGGTTTGGCTCAGCTTAAAGAGATTCGCGCTCGTGTAGAAAACTTGTATCTTGCAGATAAGAGTCAGGCGTTTAACACAGCACGAATTGAAGCATTGGAATTAGAAAACCTATTGGAAGTGGCTGAATCAACAGCGATTCCAGCTGAATTTCGTAAAGAAAGTCGTGGTGCGCACGCACGTAATGACTTTACTGAACGTGATGATGAAAATTGGTTGAAGCATTCTATTTTCCATCCAGCGGACAAAAAAGTGACTAAGCGTGATGTTAACTTTGCGCCGAAAACTATGGATGCTTTCCCACCTAAAATTCGATCATACTAAGGAGTTGTATCAATGTTAGTTAGTATTTATCGTTACAATCCTGAAAAGGATGATGCACCTTACATGCAGGATTATCAAATCGATCTACCAGCAGGTAAAGATTTGATGGTGCTTGATGTATTGAATCTGCTTAAAGCAAAAGATACGACGATTTCTTACCGTCGCTCATGCCGTGAAGGTGTGTGTGGTTCTGATGGTATGAATATGTCTGGTAAGAATGGTCTTGCTTGTATCACACCTGTTTCTGAAGCTGTGAAAAATGGCAAGTTGATTCTACGTCCTCTGCCAGGTCTGCCTGTTGTGCGTGACCTTGTTGTTGATATGGGTCAATTTTATAAGCAATATGAGAAAATACGTCCGTATTTGATCAATGATGCGCCAGCACCAGCAATAGAACGCTTGCAAACTCCGGAAGAGCGTGAAAAGCTTGACGGATTATATGAATGTATCTTGTGTGCATGTTGTTCAACAGCGTGTCCATCATTCTGGTGGAACCCAGATAAATTTATTGGTCCATCAGGTTTGTTGCAGGCCTACCGTTTCTTGGCTGATAGTCGCGATACCGCAACTCAAGATCGTCTTGGCGATCTGGATGACCCATTTAGTGTCTTCCGTTGTCATGGTATTATGAACTGTGTCAGTGTTTGTCCGAAAGGATTGAACCCGACAAAAGCAATCGGTCATATTCGTACCATGTTGTTACAAAACGCAACGTAATAATGCTTTCGTGGTCCTTAAAGATTTTTTAACGAGATCACAGAGTTGGCGGCTTGAATTTTTGTTCAATGCCGCCATTTTTGCATATTCTGATCTAGAGAATGCAACAAAAAGAATTTAAAATTCGACCTCCATGAGCATGGATGTACAAAGAAAAATCATCAACTTAGTAAATACGGATTTAAAGAGTATGACTTTTTTGAAAGAAAACTCTTTTGGTGGTTTAGTATTGAACATGGAAGGGCGAAAATAGCGGTAAATACACAAAAAATCGAGGCTTTATAGCCTTACGGGCCTGATAAAATGATTGATCTTATCATAGATTAATACCGGGACCCCGGTAGCTGGCTCGAACATAAGGGTGATCGAGAATGCACGAAAGTTTAATGGAGTTGCTGTGGAGCACCTCTCATTTTTCAGGTGGAAACCTGGAGTATGTAGAAGGGTTGTTTGAAAGCTACCTCGTCGATCCGAACTCAGTGTCGGAAGAGTGGCGAAAATGTTTTGACCAATTGCCTCGCATAAGTGAAGCACAATCAACTGATCTTCCCCATTCCGTAATTCAAGAACAATTTCTACAGATTGGTAAGAATAAATTCCGCGCTATGCCTGCTTCAGTAGGTGCTGCAGCGACTTCTGACCATGAGCAGAAACAAATCAATGTATTGCAACTGATTAATGCTTACCGTGTTCGCGGGCATCAGCATGCAACGCTTGATCCACTTGGATTGCTAAAACGTGAGAAAGTAGCAGATCTAGATCTGGGTTATCATCAATTAACGGGTGCTGACTTAGATACATCATTTAATGTAGGTTCTTTGTTTTTTAACAAAGAAAACCTTAAGTTAAGTGAGCTAGTGTCTGAACTAGAAAAAACGTACTGTGGAAGCATTGGTTATGAGTTTATGCACATTGTTGATACCCAAGAAAAAGCTTGGTTGCAACAGCGTGTAGAGTCAGTACGCTCCCGTCCTGAATACTCCCAAGAAACCCGTGAAAACTTGCTTGAAAGATTAACCGCGGCAGAAGGTCTAGAAAAATACCTTGCTAGCCGTTACCCAGGCGCAAAACGCTTCGGTCTTGAAGGCGGTGAAAGTCTGATCCCTATGGTTAATGAGTTGATCCAACGTTCTGGTGCACTTGGTGCAAAAGAAGTTGTGATCGGAATGGCTCACCGTGGTCGATTAAACGTACTGGTGAATACTCTTGGTAAAAACCCGAAAGATTTGTTTGACGAATTTGAAGGTAAAAAACTGGTTAATACATCAGGTGACGTAAAATACCACCAAGGTTTTTCTTCTAATGTGATGACAACGGGTGGTGAAGTACATATTGCTTTATCCTTTAACCCATCTCACTTAGAAATTGTTTCGCCTGTAGTTGAAGGGTCTGTACGCGCTCGTCAAGACCGTCGTAAAGATGTAGCAGGTAAAACCGTTGTTCCTATCTCCATTCATGGTGATGCAGCATTTGCTGGTCAAGGTGTGGTGATGGAGACATTCCAGATGTCCCAGACTCGTGCTTATCACACGGGCGGTACGGTCCATATTGTTATCAACAACCAAGTTGGTTTTACAACCAACCGTCAAGAAGATTCTCGTTCAACTGAATACGCGACAGATGTTGCGAAAATTATTCAGGCGCCAATCTTCCACGTTAATGGTGATGATCCTGAAGCCGTTTTATTTGTTACTCAACTCGCATTAGATTATCGCTATGAGTTTGGTCGTGACGTTGTTATCGATATGGTTTGTTACCGTCGTCGTGGTCACAATGAAACAGATGAGCCTTCTGGTACTCAGCCGTTGATGTACAGCGTTATTAATAAGTTGAAAACAACGCGTACTTTGTACTCTGAGCGCTTAATTGCTGAGTCGGTTGTTACGCAAGAAAAATCTAATCAAATGGTCAACGAAAACCGTGAAGATTTAGATAATGGTCGCCATGTTGCAAAAAGTCTTGTGCTTGAATCACAGACGGGCGCATTTGTTGACTGGAAGCCTTATCTTGGTGTTGAGTGGACGGAAGCAGGTGATACATCTTACCCGTTAGCTAAATTGCAAGAAGTCGCTAAGAAATTGACGCATGTGCCTGATGGTGTGGTTGTTCAGCGTCAAGTTCAGAAGATCTACCAGGATCGCGATAAGATGACGGCAGGCGCTTTACCACTTAACTGGGGTTATGCTGAAACACTTGCTTTTGCTACTTTGCTTGAACAAGACTACCCAATTCGTATTACGGGTCAGGATTCAGGTCGTGGTACTTTCTCTCATCGTCATGCGGTTATTCATAGCCAAAAAGACGGCAGTACTTATGTACCTCTGAAACATTTATCTGAAGATCAGCCAACTCTTGACCTTTATGATTCTTATTTGTCAGAAGAAGCCGTATTAGCGTTTGAATATGGTTATGCGAGTACATCACCAAAAGGCCTTGTTATTTGGGAAGCACAATTTGGTGATTTTGCAAACGGTGCACAGGTGGTAATTGACCAGTTTATTACCAGTGGTGAGCATAAGTGGGGCCGTTTATGTGGTCTAACGATGTTGTTGCCTCATGGTTATGAAGGTCAAGGGCCAGAGCATTCCTCTGCTCGTTTAGAGCGCTTCTTGCAGTTGTGTGCGGAATACAATATTCAAGTGTGTGTCCCTACAACGCCTGCACAGATTTTCCATATCATCCGCCGTCAAGCGATCCGACCTATGCGTCGTCCTTTGATTATCATGTCTCCGAAGAGTTTGTTGCGTCATAAGCAAGCAATTTCGACGTTAGAAGACTTAGCGGAAGGCAGTTTTAAAACGGTATTGCCAGAGTCATCTGATACTGTCACTGCTGATAAAGTGAAACGTGTTGTGCTTTGTAGCGGTAAAGTCTACTACGATTTGATCAATCGTCGTGAAGAACTGCAAAAAGAAGACGTTGCTGTGATTCGTCTGGAGCAGTTATACCCATTCCCATATTCAGATCTTGAATCTGAGTTGGAACAGTATAAAAATGTTGAGAGTTTGGTATGGTGTCAAGAAGAGCCTAAAAACCAAGGCGCTTGGCATGCTAACCGTCACCGCATGAATCGAGTATTGGAAAAACTGTACCCAGAATTGAAAATCCGTTTCGCAGGTCGCATGTCGTCTGCAGCACCAGCGGCTGGTTACATGTCTATCCATGTTGAAGAACAAGAAGCACTGGTTAACGACGCCATCGTTGGCTAGTACCATAGCCTATCAAAGAGATAAGGGTATAAAATGAGCATTGAAATTAAAGCACCTACTTTTCCAGAATCCGTAGCAGACGGAACCGTTGCTACTTGGTATAAACAACCAGGCGAAGCTTGTTCACGAGATGAGCATATTGTCGATATTGAAACCGACAAGGTCGTTCTTGAAGTGGTTGCTCCTGCTGATGGCGTACTGGAAACAGTATTGAAAGCAGAAGGTGACATTGTGTTAAGCGATGAAGTCTTAGCGACATTCGTGTCTGGTGCGGCAGCGTCTGCACCGGCAGAGGAGAAAGCAGCACCTGCTGCTGCTGCTGCGGCTGTGCCAGCTCAAGCAGCGGCGCCTGCAACAGAAGCGTCTGAGTCTGTTCAAATTAAAACACCTACTTTCCCAGAATCTGTCGCTGACGGTACTGTAGCGACTTGGTACAAACAGCCTGGTGAAGCTTGTTCACGTGATGAGCACATCGTTGATATTGAAACGGATAAGGTTGTTCTTGAAGTGGTTGCACCAGCAGATGGTGTTATCGGCGATATCATCAAGGCTGAAGGTGATACTGTACTAAGTGATGAAGTATTGGCTAATTTCTTGGTCGGTGCATCGAGCTCTGCTGCGGCGACGCCAGCTGAAGTGGTTGCGCCTGTTGCCGAGTCTGATGACGATGCTGTTGCAGGTCCTGCTGCACGCAAAGCACTTGCTGAAGCGGGATTAACCGCTAATCAAGTGAAAGGTACTGGCAAAGGTGGTCGTATCACAAAAGAAGATGTTGAGGCAGCAATGAAAACAAAAGCTCCTACGCCAGCCGCACCAGCGGCCGCAGCGAAACCAGCAGCGCCTGCTGCTCTACCACCACTTGGCTCTGATGGTCGTATTGAAAAACGTGTTCCTATGACACGTCTTCGTGCCACTATTGCGAAGCGCCTAGTTGATGCTCAACAAACAGCTGCGCTATTGACGACTTACAATGAAGTCAACATGGGCCCTGTCATGGAACTGCGTAAAAAGTACAAAGATGAATTTATGAAAGTTCATAATGGTACTAAGCTTGGTTTCATGTCTTTCTTTGTGAAAGCAGCAACAGAAGCGCTGAAACGCTTCCCAGCGGTCAATGCTTCAATTGATGGTAATGACATGGTTTATCACGGTTACCAAGACATTGGTGTCGCCGTATCAACTAATCGTGGCTTGATGGTGCCTGTGCTTCGTAACACTGAAGCGATGGGACTTGCGGACGTTGAGTCTACTATTATGGATTTCGCTTTGCGTGGCCGTGATGGCAAGCTTGGTATGGAAGATATGCAAGGTGGTACTTTCACCATCACTAACGGCGGTACTTTCGGTTCCTTGATGTCTACGCCTATCATCAATCCACCTCAAACTGCCATTTTAGGTATGCACAAAATTCAAGATCGTCCAATGGCGGTTAATGGTCAAGTTGTCATCCAACCTATGATGTATCTGGCTTTGTCTTATGACCACCGTATGATCGATGGTAAAGAAGCCGTACAATTCTTGGTGACAATTAAAGACTTGCTAGAAGATCCAGCTCGTCTTTTGCTTGAAATCTAAGTATTCATACCAAACTAAGTGTATGAATTGAATGCTAAGCGGTGTTTATCCCAATGCCGCTTTGTTTTTACTGAAAAATAGGACCTGTTATGTCTGATAAATTTGATGTTGTTGTAATTGGCGGTGGCCCTGGTGGTTATGTCGCTGCAATCCGAGCTGCTCAGTTAGGTTTAAAAACAGCCTGTATCGAAAAATGGTTAGACAAAGACAATAAGTCTCGCTTAGGTGGCACTTGTCTGAATGTTGGCTGTATTCCTTCTAAAGCACTTTTGGATTCTTCGCACAAATATCATGACGCTAAAGAATCTTACGGTGTTCATGGCATCAGTGTTGGTGATGTTGCAATGGATGTTAATGCGATGGTTAATCGCAAAGACAAAATTGTAGACCAATTAACAAGCGGTATTACGGGTCTTTTTAAAGCAAATGGTGTTACTAGCTTTGAAGGTTTTGGTAAGGTCCTAGCAAACAAGAAAGTGGAATTCACTGCCCACGATGGCACTGTGACAGTACTAGAAACGGAAAATGTTATTTTGGCAACAGGTTCTGTGCCAGTAAACATTCCGCCAGCGCCACGTACTGAAGACATCATTGTTGATAACGAAGGTGCATTGAATTTCCGTGAAGTGCCAAAACGTCTTGGTGTCATTGGCGCAGGTGTTATCGGCCTTGAGTTAGGTTCTGTCTGGGCTCGTTTGGGTTCTGACGTTGTTGTGTTAGAAGCTCAAGATGCTTTCTTAAGTGTTTGTGATCAAGATATCGCAAAAGAAGCGGCTAAGATCTTTAAAAAGCAACATTTAGATATTCGCCTTGGTGCTCGCGTTACGGGCAGCCAGATCAATGGTGAAGAAGTTGAAGTGACTTACCTTGATGCAAAAGGTGAAGAGCAGAAGCAGACTTTCGATAAGTTGATTGTTGCAGTAGGTCGTAAGCCTTTCACTCAAGGTTGTTTCTCTGATGACTCTGGTGTCAAGCTTGACGAGCGCGGTTTCGTGTTTGTAGATGAGCAGTGCCGTACATCTGTACCGGGTGTATTTGCGATTGGTGACATCGTACGTGGTCCTATGTTGGCCCACAAAGCATCAGAAGAAGGTGTGATGGTTGCAGATATTATTGCGGGCCATAAAGCACAAATGAATTATGATTGCATTCCTTCTGTCATTTACACACACCCAGAGCTTGCTTGGGTAGGTAAAAATGAACAAGAATTGAAAGCAGAAGGCATTAAATTTAAAGTGGGTAAATTCCCATTTGCGGCGTCTGGTCGTGCTATGGCAGCCAATGACACCGATGGTTTTGTTAAGATGATTGCGTGTGAAGAAACAGATCGTATCCTTGGTTGCCATATTATTGGTAGTCATGCGGCTGATCTTATCGCACAAGCTGTTATCGCGATGGAGTTTGGCTCTACCGCTGAAGATATTGCTTTAACTGTATTTGCTCACCCAACGGTCAGTGAAGCAGTACATGAAGCAGCCTTGGCGGTTGATAATCACGCTATTCATATTGCAAATCGTAAAAAACGTTAATAATAAATAGATTTGCCGGCATGACGCCGGTAATTTCTGCCATGAGGGCAGAGCATATGTCAACCATTTAGACAAACGGAAGAATAATAATGAACTTACATGAATATCAGGCCAAGCAGCTTTTTGCTGAATATGGTTTGCCTGTGTCTACAGGGTATGCGGTAGAAACGCCGGAAGCGGCTGTGGAAGCAGCAAAGAAAATCAGCAGCGACAAGTGGGTAGTAAAAGCCCAAGTCCATGCGGGCGGTCGTGGTAAAGCGGGCGGTGTTAAGCTTGTTAACTCTCTTGAAGAAGTGGCAGCGTTTACGGAAAACTGGATGGGTAAGAACCTTGTTACCTACCAGACAGATGCAAATGGCCAGCCAGTATCTAAGATTCTTGTAGAGTCTTGCACAGACATTGCGAACGAATTGTACTTGGGTGCCGTTGTAGATCGTTCTACTCGTCGCGTAGTTTTCATGGCGTCTACTGAAGGCGGTGTGGAGATTGAAAAAGTTGCTGAAGAAACGCCTGAACTTATTCATAAAGCTATCATTGATCCTTTAGTTGGTGCTCAGCCTTACCAAGCTCGTGAGCTTGCGTTTAAACTGGGTTTAAATCCAACTCAAATCAAACAGTTCACAAAAGTGTTCCTTGGTTTGTCTCAAATGTTCCATGACTATGACTTTGCCTTGTTGGAAATTAATCCTCTTGTGATTACTTCTGAAGGTAACTTGCTTTGCTTAGACGGCAAAATTGGCATCGACAGTAATGCAGTCTATCGTCAGAAAAAAATGCAAGAGTTCCACGATCCATCTCAAGAAGATGAACGCGAAGCAGATGCAGCTAAGTGGGAACTAAACTATGTTGCCCTAGACGGGAACGTAGGTTGCATGGTTAATGGTGCTGGTCTAGCGATGGGCACAATGGATATTGTTAACCTTCACGGCGGCAAGCCAGCTAACTTCTTAGATGTTGGTGGTGGTGCGACGAGAGAGCGTGTTGCTGAAGCATTTAAGATCATTCTTTCTGACAGTAACGTAAAAGCTGTCTTGGTAAACATTTTTGGTGGTATCGTCCGTTGTGACATGATCGCTGAAGGTATTATCGGTGCAGTAGAGCAGGTTGGTGTTAACGTTCCTGTTGTTGTTCGATTAGAAGGTACAAATGCTGAATTGGGTCGTGAAGTGTTGGCTAATTCAAATCTAGATATTATTGCTGCAGTAAGTTTGAAAGACGCCGCTGAGCAAGTTGTTAAAGCTGCGGAGGGCAAATAATAATGTCTGTATTAATCAATAAAGATACAAAGGTCATCTGCCAAGGTTTTACTGGCGGCCAAGGTACTTTCCACTCTGAGCAAGCGATTGCTTACGGAACAAAAATGGTTGGTGGTGTAACACCGGGTAAAGGTGGTCAAACTCACCTAGGTCTTCCTGTGTTCAATACAGTAAAAGAAGCTGTTGATACAACAGGTGCTGAAGCGTCTGTTATTTATGTACCAGCGCCTTTTGTTAAAGACTCCATTCTTGAAGCGGCTAACTCTGGTATTAAACTGATTGTTTGTATTACTGAAGGTGTTCCAACACTTGATATGCTTGATTGTAAAGTCAAGTGTGATGAGCTTGGCGTACGTCTAGTTGGCCCTAACTGTCCAGGCGTTATCACACCAGGTGAGTGTAAAATCGGTATCATGCCGGGTCACATTCATAAACCAGGTAAAGTTGGTATTGTTTCCCGTTCCGGTACTTTGACGTATGAAGCGGTTAAGCAAACAACAGACGCTGGTTTTGGTCAGTCTACTTGTGTTGGTATCGGTGGTGATCCAATTCCAGGCACAAACTTCATTGATGTTTTAGAATTGTTCCAAAACGATCCTAAAACGGAAGCGATTGTAATGATCGGTGAGATTGGTGGTACTGCAGAAGAAGAAGCAGCAGCCTACATCAAAGCTAACGTGACTAAGCCTGTTGTTTCTTACATTGCTGGTGTTACAGCGCCTGCAGGTAAGCGCATGGGTCATGCTGGTGCCATTATCTCCGGTGGTAAAGGTACTGCAGACGAGAAATTCGCTGCATTGCAAGATGCTGGTGTAAAAACAGTTCGTTCTTTGGCTGATATTGGTTCAGCGTTGAAAGAAATTACTGGTTGGTAATACCGTTTTACGGACTAGAAATTTAAAATCCCCGCTTAGGCGGGGATTTTTTTTGTGGTGAGATAAGTGTTTGATAAGGAGGGCGTATTAAGTACGGTTGTTATTTTTTTGAGTACGCCATAGTTGAACACAATTTCGACCATCGTTTTTTGCTTGATAGAGAGCTTGATCTGCCAACCTAATCAAGTCCTCATAGTGCCCGACTTGATGAGCAAAAGCGACTCCCATACTCACCGTCATTTTTAAGGTATTTGATAGATGGCTATGATCAATTGAGGCAATTCTTTGGCGTATACTATCGCAGTAGTCAAATGCCTTTTCCGCTTCCAGACCCTCTATGATCATAGTGAACTCTTCTCCTCCCCAACGCGCCACATGTACATCAGGTGCAGACAGCTGCAAAAGCTCGTTGCCAAGAGCTTGAATGACCTTATCACCAACTAAATGGGAGTAGTTGTCGTTAATTTTCTTAAAGTGATCTATGTCCATAATGACCATGACTAAGGACGTATTATTCTGTTTTGCCTGCTCAAACTTTTCTTTTAGAAGACGATCGAATGCACGTCTATTTGGAAGTTTTGTGAGTTCATCTTCGTTTGCTTGGCGTTGAAAGTCTTCTGATGTCTGACGTAAGGTGTGTGTCTGTTTTTCAATAATTGCTTTAAGCCTGACTTCACTTTGTTTAAGGCTGTGTAGTCGCCAATACATAAGGCCAACCATTAAAATAATAACCAATAAGACAAAAGCAACTTGCACTCTGAGTCGTTGCCAAAAGTGTGGTAAAACACGAAACTCGATTATTTGATCCGCATTATGCCAGTCACTATAAGGGTAGCGAGCACTGACAACAAATTTGTAATCGCCCGGTGCAAGGTTAGTGTATTCGGCAACAGTATTTTTCCCTCTAAGCGCCCAATCACTTTTGAAGCCGAGTAATTTAGTCCGATACTCAATACGTGACGACATCACGTAGCCAAGTCCAGCGAAATTGATAGTGACTCTGTTAGTACTGGCTGGTAATTCGTTGTGTTCAGTAAAGTCGATGTTATGACCATCGATTGACACTGATTCTATGACGATAGGTAAACGAAGGGCGGTCTTTTGTGATGCAAGAGCACTGTCTATTGTCGATACGCCCTTCGCGGTGGCAAACCAAACTTTTCCATTGTCCGTGGAAGTTGCTGCAGGGTTAGAGCCACCGTTAGCTTGGGCGCTCGCTAAGCCATCATCTTCTGCAAAGTGCTCAAAGGCGATTGTTTGTTGCTTGCCATCTGCAACCGCGTGTGCGGACTCGTAACTTATGCGCCAGATACCACGATTACTGGTAAGCCATAAACCGTCATCTCCGTCGTAAACGACTTGGAATAATTTATCGATTGGTAGCCCAGCGGATCGTCCTATCAGTTTAAGCTGACCGTCACGTTGTCGATAGCGAATCAACCCACGGTCAGTGGTAATCCAAACAAATCCTGGTTCTATCCAAAAGCCAAATGCATAGGCGGCGCCTTCTTGGGATTGGATGGGGATATTCTGTAAGCCATTATCGTTTAAAACAGCTACACCCACACCAGTACCCACCCACAGTTGACCTCGATTGTCTCGAGCTAGCGCCATGATGTATTCATCTGGCAAGCCCTGTTCACGCCCCAGTACTTGATAGTGTCCTTCGGTATCTCGTTTTACCAATCCATTAGTTGTACCTATCCATAGATTGCCTTGGTTGTCTTCTAAGATCGCTCGAACTTCATTGTTAGGTAAGCCACTATTTTGATCAAGATAGTCAAAAAGCTGATTATCCTGCCAATACTTGAGACCGTTTAAATAGGTTCCTACCCAGGCACCGCCTTGGTTGCGTTTTGCGAAACTAAGAACAGACAGTTTTGTAGCACTATTATCTAAAGCGGGTTGTGCTTTATTGTTTTTAATCAAGCTAAGACCTTCACTTGATCCTGCTAGGACGGTGTCGTTGTCTAGACTGATCACGCTGCGAACATAGTCACCGACCAGCTGTCGCTCCGATGTAAATGTAGTAAAGGGGGCACTGCGTAGTCTTAAGAGACCGCCATTTGTACCAATCCAAATACTCCCTTCTATATCTTGAAGCATAGATAAAACACGATTATTCGGCAGGCCCTGTTCTGCATTCAGATTTTCTATTTCACCGTCATGAAATTTGAACACACCCTTATTGATGGTTCCTAACCAGAGGCTACCTTCTTCGTCTTCCATAAGGGCACTGATCGCTTCATTGATAAGCTCTGAATGTAATAAAGAAACACGACCATTTTTTAATACGTAAGCCCCTTTATCCGTCGCTATGAGGAGGCTACCATTTTTTAATTCAATAACGGAATACACCCTTTTTTCAGGCAGACCATTTTGTTTAAAGACGTCCTCATATTTCTTATTCGTGGAAGGTGTATGAGAAGCATTTTTGTCTAAACGGAAGAGTCCCTTTTCTGTTGCCGCCCAAATTTGTGATTGTTTATCTTCTAATAAACGATAGGCGCTAGTGTTCTCTAAGTACCAAGATTCACTGTCCTGCTGACCTTGATTTATGGAGTGAGGACGATGAAATACCCCTAATCCTTCAGTGGCAATCCACAAGCCACCTTCACTGTCTTTTAGGACATGGTTGACCATATTTTTTGCGACAGGCTGTGGGTACCATTTTGTATCTTTGTGGTAGGTAATACCGCCGCGTGCGCCAGCCACCCATAGACCATTTTGGTCATCACTAACAAGTGCACGTGTACCTGAGTCAACAATTCCTGTTTTATCTGAGCGTTCATAAAAACGAAATTCACGACCGTTGTAGCGTGCAACGCCTTCCCAAGTAGCAAACCATAAATAACCATCCGTTGTTTGAGCGATTGCATTAATGCTGTTATGTGGGAGGCCATCTTGGGTAGACCAAGTGTCATTAAAGTAGTTCGCAAGAGGGATGGAGGCGTTTGCAGGCAAGACTGGGAAGAGGAAAATAAGGTAAAACCAGCACAGCCGCGCTTTTAGTTGGGTAACAGATAGTTGAATAACAGACATTTGAACCTTTTATTTTATTAAGCAGAGAGATCTCAAGCTGATAATAAACGCGTACAAACTAAGCATAGCACCTTGTATTAGAGAGCACCTGACATGAGTCAGCTTCAATAAGGTAAAGTCTATATTATACCCGACATTAGGGAAAGGCATGTTAATTGTCTGAGAGATTGCGTAATCAGAATGAAAACGTTGCCATTCTTTGAGGGTAAAGAAGATGCAGCAAAACATATGTGTTACACACAGATAACTTG
The DNA here is from genome assembly GCF_020532605.1 of Marinomonas algarum. Lineage (GTDB taxonomy): Bacteria > Pseudomonadota > Gammaproteobacteria > Pseudomonadales > Marinomonadaceae > Marinomonas > Marinomonas algarum. The sequence continues at coordinate 33,485 of NZ_JAJATW010000013.1, forward strand.
TGCAAAGTCGTGAATGTCTGTTGTTTATCGGCTATCATATTGTTTACCAAAAAGTTTATCAAAAACCACAATGCCAAATATTATAAGAATAAAACCGGCTATCATTGCCTATATTTGTTTGTTTGCCATCTTGATGCTGACTCTAGGGCCTTTAGTTGCGCAGATAAAAACACCGACTATGTCACCTCTGCTGATGCATACAATGCCGTCTGCAGCACAAATGGTGTCGTCACATCACCACGATAGTTCACATGAAGATCATCACGCAGGAATGTCCATGCATCATGCTGGTATGGACGGTATGGCTTGGGACGAACGATGTGGTTACTGCGAGCTCAATCATAATTTTCCTCTTGTTATTAATCATTTACCGATTATAAAGGAAGTTTCTTCTTCGTTATCGCAAAGATCCAAGCAATGGGTTCGAGCCGCTTTTCGTTCGGATACTCTTTTCCTACTCGCATTGAAGCGAGCGCCTCCACGTCACCTGACTTAAATCATTATTTTTAATTGCATTTACATCTTTAAGTAGAGAATAATTTTATGTCTAATTTTGTACGTAAGGCGTTTACTCAGCCAGAAAGAAATTCAACTCGTCTAGCAAAATATGCTTTATCGCCGATTGCTGTATCAGTTGCTTTGTTCGGTCAGAGTTTGTACGCAAATACTGAACTGTCAGAATTCACCGCGAACGCTATTGTCGTTACAGCGCCTGAACAAGACACCCCCATTCAAACCAAGGTTAACTTGACCGAAACAGCGGCCATTGAGTCGGCCACTGACGGTGCAGCGGCCCTGAAACAAATTCCAGGCTTTTCCTCGGTCGGTAACGGGGGGGTGAATGGCGACCCAACGTTCCGTGGCATGTTTGGTTCCCGTTTGGTCATTCTTACGGACGGCGCTCAAATGTTGGGGGCTTGTCCTAACCGAATGGATAACCCGACTTCTTACATTAACCCTACGGCCTATGATGAAGTGGAGATTGTAAAAGGACCACAAACCGTTCTTTGGGGGCCCGGTAGTTCTGCTGCGACGGTCCGTTTTGAGCGCAAAGAGGAAGATTTTTCGAAGCAAAATTCTCGTTTTGAAGCCAGTGCCATGGTGGGCAGTAATAACCGTTTTGACCGAGCGTTAGAAGGTGCTGTAGGTAACTCAACGGGGTATGTTCGTGTGGGAGCGAACAAAGCGGAGTCAGACAGTTACGAAGATGGTAATGGTGATGAAGTCGCTTCTTCATGGGAGAAATGGAATACCAATTTTGCGCTCGGTCTTACGCCAGACGAAGATACCTTAATCGAACTTGAAGTGGGGCGTGGTGATGGTTTCGCCGAGTACGCTGGACGTGCGGTTGACGGTTCTAAATTCTTACGGGAAACTGCGGCTCTGCGTTTTGAAAAGAAAAACATGTCACAAAACTGGAGCAAGATCGAAGCTCAGCTTAATTATGGCTATGCCGATCATGTAATGGACAACACGACTTTGCGTACCCGAAGCAGTGGTACTAAAGTGAGAAATATGCAGGTTGACCGTAGAACGACCGGTGGTCGTGTGGCCTCGACATTTGATTGGGACACAAAAAGTCTTGTTGCTGGGCTAGATGCAAAGCAAGAAGTGCATAGAAAAAATGGTACTGAAGACTACTCGCAAGAGCAGGTGGGCGTGTTCTCTGAGCTAACATTATTTATGGATAATGATGACAGAGTGGTTTCTGGCTTACGCCTTGATCATATCAGTGCAACAGATGAAACTGCTACGAGTAAGACTGCAGGTGACACTCGTAAGGATACCTTGATCAGCGGCTTCTCTCGTTTCGAAAGAGACCTTAGTTCTATGTCAGCAACCAGTTACATAGGTTTGGGTTACACAGAACGCTTTCCTGATTATTGGGAAATTAGGCCAACATTAGCAACGATGGATTCCGGTCAAGCCTTTAGTGATATTAACCCAGAGAAAACTTTACAGCTGGACGCAGGTCTAAACTATAAGCGTGATAATGTGAGCTGGTGGGTTTCTGGTTACATGGGGGTTATACAAGACTATATTATTTTTGGTGATCCACAGAAATTCACAAATAATGTAACCAGTGCTGGCAATGTAGACGCTCATATAGCCGGTGCAGAAACCGGTGCACGTTATCAAGTAACTCCAAATTGGAGCACTAATGCCTCTTTAGCGTACGCCTGGGGTAAAGATTTAGATAACGATGCACCATTGCCGCAGATTTCTCCACTGGAAGCTAAACTGGGTTTGACTTATGAAAATGAAGATTGGACAACGAGTGCTGTGCTGAGAATGGTGGCGGCGCAAAACCGTATATCTGAAAATAAGGGTAATGCAGTTGGGGTAGATTTCGGCGAATCTGCTGGATTCACAACGATGGATATCAATACCGAATACCGTTATACCGAAAACGTTAAATTCCGAGCCGGTATCGATAACCTCACGGATAAGGCTTATGCCGAACATTTAAACAAAGCGGGTAATTCTGACTTCAGCTACCCAACTGATGAAGCGTTCAACCAGGCTGGGCGCATCATCTGGGCTGGTGTAAATGTGGCGTTTTAACCGTTAAGAGAAACAACATTTGTTCCTCCTGAAGGACTCGTAAAAGCCAGCATTCAACGCTGGCTTTTCTTTACATACTAGTGATATAACTCAATTTTATTGATGCTAATTCGTACATTTAATCTTGATATTGTTATGCTGTAGTCATGACAAAAATAATGCAGGTTAATTAGGAGAAGGTATGTTTTTTCGCTCATCATTGGAAAAGCAGATTAACGCGCTAAGGAAAGAGTTAGAAGAAGAGCGTAAATCGAATCAAAAGCTTGTTGATAATTTAAAAGAAGAGCTTACTGAGACAAAAGCCAGTATGCGACTCATGGCAAGCAGTGCTCAGGCAAAAGAGGAGATTCTCTCTTACTATTTGCGAGGTGGGGATATGCTGGATGCTATTCGAAAAGGCTTGGCTGAAAGCGCTCAAGAGCTCATTGACGAGCGTAAATCCTTAAAAGAACTCAATGTTATGTTTGATCAGACTCATCAAGCCTTAACAAAATTGGGGGAGAGAGCAGAAACGATCAATGACCAAGCTTCGTCAAGTATGACAGCAGCGACTGTCCTAGATGAAACAGCGACGAGTATCAGTCAACTTGTGTCAACGATTCAAGAAATTTCAAATCAAACGAACTTGCTTGCGCTTAATGCTGCTATAGAAGCAGCAAGAGCGGGGACTGCAGGTAGAGGGTTTGCTGTTGTCGCCGACGAAGTACGATCTTTAGCCAGTAAAACACACATTGCCAGTGAGCAGGTAGAGAGCTTAGTCAACCAAGTTATTGAGCAAACGAGCAAGATAAAGGGGATGGTTGATAAAAGTCAATCCAGTGCTATGGACGTCTCGTCTTCTTCGACGCAGATTGATCATGTCGTTGATAGTGTGATTGAACGCTCTGATCACATGCAGAAAGTCATTGGCATGGCCGCAACGTATTCTTTCCTAAACACGGTTAAATTAGACCATGCAGTATGGAAAAACGATGTGTATGAGAAGATAGATCAACGATCCTTTGCAGAAAAAGTGAACTCACATTCAGAGTGTCGGTTGGGTAAATGGTATTACGAAGGATACGGCAGTCAGCATTACGCTAACTCTCATCATTTTAAAGCAATCGAGTCTCCACACAAAACTGTGCATGATGCAGGTCGTGCTGCTCTGCAGGCGGCAGAGTCAGACAATATTGTCGAAATGATGAAACATCTTGATATGATGGAAACAGCCAGTGTTGAAGTTGTTGTAAGAATCGATGACTTAATTGAAGAAATTCAAAGTAAACAGTCAAAGTAGATAATAAGTCTATTTGATAAGCCACAGTAGAGAATGACACTGTGGCTTATTTTTTTAACGACGATTAAGAGCAGTACTCGTATTAGCCTGATTTTTGGCTTCATCCACGCTATAGACAGTCCAGCGTTTATTTTCAAACTGCTGTCTGGCAAACACTTCTGCGACAACGCGTCGATTCATTTCTTTTCCTTCAGGCGTTTCGTTGTCCGAAATTGGGCGGCTCTCACCGTAACCAATACCTTTCACTCTGCCCGAGGCAATTCTGAAACTGTCTACTAAGACATTGGATATGGCAGAAGCGCGTCGTTGAGATAAGTCTAAATTCATGTCAGCTGAACCATCGTTATCTGTATGGCCTTCAATGACGACAGTGCTATTTGGGTTAGCCTTTAAAAAATCAGCTAATTCTTTGAGTTCACTGTAATAGCGAGGCTGGATGTCAGCCTTGCCAGAATCAAACAATACATTTAATTCAACAGACAAAAGCTTAGTGCTTTGATTGGAGCAACCTTGATTGTCTACAGCGGCTCCAACAGGGGTGTCAGCACATAGGTCCCTAGCATCAATAACACCGTCTTTGTCCGCATCAAACAAGCGTACTTGGACGTTAGATGCATACAAACTTTCAGCCGCTTGAGCTGTTGCCATTAAGAATAGAACACTTATAAAGCTAAGAACCTTAAAGAGTGGTTTCATGATGACTGCGTGACCTCTGCCTTGATATTGACTTATAGGTTAAGAAGAATCACTCAAAAAAGCTATCAGCTTTTTGTAAACTTGTTTAATTTATCGGTCTTTTTGTAATTTTATGTTACCAAGAGCCTGTATTTTCCATTGATAGCCAGGGTTCTTTCCCTTCAAGGGCGTCGCCTTTTTGCAATAACTCAATAGAAATATTATTAGGATCTTTTATAAAAGCCATATGACCATCGCGAGGTGGGCGCAGAATTGTGACACCGATGGCTTGAAGTTGTTCGCATGCCTGATAGATGTTGTCCACCTCGAACGCGAGATGGCCAAATTGATCTCCACCTTCGTATGAGCGGTCACTCCAGTTGTGTGTCAACTCAACTTCTGGCTCGCCCTCTTTTGTTGCGTAATAGATTAACGAAAACTGGCCTTTTTCACTGTCCATGCGTCGAGTTTGAATCAGCCCTAAACCTTCAGTGTAAAAGTGATGGCTTTCTTCGGGCTTATCCGTTCTGATCATGGCATGTAGGTATCGAATAGACATCTAAAATCCTTAAAGTAAATCGATTTATGTGGATGGTATTTGTACATTAACACAAGCTAAGTTCAACACAGGGATCATTAGATTCTTTTTATCTGCTTATTCTTCCCATACCCAACGCAGCGGCTCACCAAAATCATCGTAAACGACTTTTTTCTTAGGCTTTTTAGGTTTTGCTGTTTGAACAGCGGTTTTACTATGTTTACGTTGATGGATGGCGGCAACCACATGGTTCAGCGGTGTTCTGTCTTGTTTAGGCTCACTAAAGCCCACATGACTCGTGTTATACTTGCCGTCAATTAAACCGGATTCTCCCATGTCGACTTGCTGGATCGAGCCATTTTTTTTGATAAATTGATCTACCAAAGATTCTAGCTCTTTTCGAGTCTCTCTCTTTGTTGTTTTAGGTTTTATCATAATGTTAAATGCGAACAAGATTTTATTGTTAGTTGATGGTGGGTTAAAAAATAACCATTAATCATTCATAGTAAACGCAAGAGGTGGCTGGTGTCTATTCGCAACTTAATAGTACATGAGGTTCAAAAACAAGAAGGCGAGCGTAAAGCCATTTTAATTGCACGCCCTAATGAAAACCCTGTTGATGATCAGGCTGAGACGCTGTCGGCACAGGTAACGAATTTATTTAACCGCTCTGGTATGAGCACAGGGCGTTTTGCTAATCCTCAGGGCAGTCAAGAAGGGGCACAGCTTCCTGTGCTTTTAACGAAATACTTTGACAACGATCACTTTACCGATTTTGCACAATTTTCCAAAGAATGCGCTGCGAACTATTTAACGTATTTAGAGGGAGTTGAAGAAGCGGCTGGTGGCCTTCTTTGGTTCAACCATTATGAACTTCACGGTACGCATTTTTTATACATCGTGATGTTGAAGCGCAAAGAAGGTATAGGCCTTGGTGCGGATTTAAGTTTGTCGCAGATAAAACAAATCGAGATGGAAAAGTTGCATATGTCACTGCGGATCAACTTGTCAGCATGGCAAAGTGGTGACGAAGGACGATATATTGCTTTTCGATTTGGTCGTGCGCCCAAGATTGAAAGCGACTATTTCACTCAATTTATTGGCTGTGACGAACCCAAAGTGGCGGCGAAGGAAACGCGTAAGTTAGTGGATCTAACAACCGCTTTCTGTCAGTCTGAAGCGATACCCGTGAAGCAGGCAAATGAGTTTAAGAAGGTGGTGTCTGAGCAATGCCAAGCGAAAGCGGAAGAGCGAGAGCCGCTTGCCATAAAAGACATTGCAGATCACGTTGCGTCTAGCTTTTCGGTTGAACAGGCTAATAAATTTCTAGAGATCGCAGACTCTGATCACTTTAAAATGGAAAAAGAAATCTTTGTTGAAAAAGCTGCATTAAAAAAGCTGACTCGACTGTCTGGCAGCTCCCGTGCTTTAACTATGAGCTTTGACAGCGATTTGTTAGGTGAGTCGATAGCGTTCGATCCAGATACCGGCACCTTGCTCATTAAAGAAATACCAAAAAGCTTATTGAAGCAACTTCAGTCTTTGTCTAAGTAATAGGCACTGGTTTAAGGTTTTAAAGCGTTTGTTTTACTCATTTTGGCCAGCTAGCCTATTAAGGAGAGGATTTGTACCAGTCAATAGAGACTTTTTCAAAGCGTTGGATATTTAAACGGGAAGATCCCAAGGTTGACGCTGAGGACTTTGCTCAGATACATCTGTTAACCGAGTCTGCTGCCGAGCAAATTTGGCGTGACTATATAAGCGTTGATCAGCTGCACCCAGATCACTTCACAATCCAAGATTGGCCTAAAAAAGAGGCTGCTCAGGTGATAGAAGGGAAATTATCGTGGGAAAAAGCGTGGGACAGTAGCGAAAGTAACTTGCCTGATGGCTTTTTAGCGCATTTTGAGACGTGGGGCGACGATACTAAGGTGTATTTTTGCTGTCATAGCGGGCTGGTGTTTGAGGTCACTTGGGGAGTGTTTAAGCGAACCTGGAAGGCGTTTTTGTTTTTAGATAATGGCCCGGTTTTAGTGGGTAGAAAGAAGAAGCAAGCGGCTCAATTTCATTCAAGTGGTTGGGCAAATTTGCTATATAGAGTGTTTTAGTCTAATGACATCTATTTTAGATGACGAATTTAATGCATTCAGAATACGAAGTAAGTGGTGTTCGTGCTGTTCTTTATAAATTGAATGTCGTGTAAAAGAGGGTGTTTTAAGAGGGCTTTGCTGGCTGAGAAATGTGTTGTTTTGTTAGCAAAGTCCACTATTTTGTCGTCTTTATAGGGATAAGTTTACAGAAAATATGCAAATACAAAGGAATGCAAACATTCCAAGCTGTTGCTTCTGTTCGTTTTTCTCAAGTCGCGATAAGGTGTGAGATATTATTTTTCCATTATGAGTTTTCTATGAGTCGTTATATCTCTCCGGTTTTATACATCTTGCTTATGTTGGTTGGGTGTATGGCGTTCATTTCTATTGCCGGTGTGCGAGTTGGGCTTTTTGAACCTTCCACAGGTTTTTCTTTACTGCGTAAAAGTGTTTTTGCTTCTCTATTTTTGTCTGTGTTGGCAGCGATCTCCCTACGAATGTGTTTTAAGGAAGAAAATCCAGCGTATAAACGATTCTTTTCTTTAGTGCTTATTGTGTCGGTTGTTTACAGTTTAATGTGGATAGGCTTTTATGTTCAGCGTATTAATCTGCCAAGCATCAGCGATATCACAACGGATACTAAGCAACCTCCCGCGTACTTAAATGTCAATTTTATTCGAAAATCTCAGGAAAATGACCTTTACTACAATCCTGAATGGGCACCTATTCAAAAAGCGCATTACCCTAACGTTAAGCCGCTGTTTTCTACCAAGGAAAAATCTGAGGTCTATCAGTTTGCTGAGAAACTCGTTCAAGACCGAGGCTGGGAAATCGTTGCTCGATATTCGGCGGCAGGTATTATTGAAGCGACCGCTCGTACACCCATTTTTGGTTTTCGTGATGATGTTGTTATTCGTTTGATTAATGTTGATGGTGACCGTGTCAAAGTGGATATGCGCTCATGTTCAAGAGTAGGGCGTGGCGATTTTGGGGTGAATGCACAGCGTATAGAGTCTTTTATGGGAGACTTGTCGGCTGCACTTACACGTTCAGAAATGCCTAATATTACTTCTGTTCGTTAGCCTTTCGAAAAGGGCCTTCATAGTCAAACAAACGTTCCGTCACCTGCCAGTGTTGTTTTTGCTTCTTTGCAATAACAAAATCTGGGGAAGGTAAATAATCCACAAAACGAGTAATGTCTTCTACGCTGTCAAACTCTATCGGTTGGCTTCCATTGGCCAGTCTTTTGCCGAAGTTATGGTTAAAAGATTGTCGAGATTTTTTATAGTGAAAGCGAAAAGTTTCGGATAAAGTCAGTCCATCTTCATCATGATAGGTGACTTTGACGGTTTTGTTGGTTGCGTCAATGTGTGTTGCTATGCCAGAACAACGTAGAACCTTGTTGTTTTTTAAATTTAGTGCGCTTCTCAATAAATCATCAGGGTCGATCAATTTTTCGGCACATTGTTGGCACTGTCTAGCCGCAATGTCATTTTCTGCATTGCAATGCGGGCATCGTTTAAAGCGAAAGCGATGTTCACATTGAATTTGCTCACCCTCTTCTGTGTCAACCAGTCCATGGCAGCGCCGCCCAAAGTGCTCAATGACCTTATTATCACTGTCTTTTCGACCCCAAAACGTATTAGCAAAATCACAAATAGGACAGTGTACTTGGACAGCAACCGAGTCTTGTGTAGGGCGCTTTTCTCCTATTTCAGGTTGAAATATATTGTAGCCATTATTGGTGTAATCCAAAATTAAGCAGTCTTTTTTTCCTGGGCTAAGGCGTAACCCACGACCGACAATTTGTTGAAACAAGCTGATGGACTGGGTTGGACGCAATATGGCGATAACGTCTACATGGGGGGCGTCAAAGCCGGTTGTGAGTACGGATACATTGACTAAAAACTTAAGGTGCTTGGCCTTAAACGCAAGGATCAGTTTGTCGCGTTGTGGCAGAGAGGTGTTGCCGGTTATCAATGCCGTTTGTTCAGCCGGTAAATAGCCGACAATTTCTTCTGCATGATCGATTGATGCCGCAAAGATCATCACTCCCTGACGATGTTCACTGAGTTGCAGAATTTGCTCAGTGACGGCTTTGGTGACTCTTGGGTGTTTGTGAATCAGTTCATTTAATGCAATGTCGTCGGTGTCTTGTTCGCCATCTAGGCTCTCTGTGAGCAAGCTAAAATCGTAGTGAGCAATGGCGGCATCATAGTGAATGGGCGGTGTTAAATAGCCTTTTTTTACCATGTGCTGTAACGGCAGTTCAAAAATACAATGTTTGAAAAAACTTTGCTGGCAGGGTCTTGTGTAGCCATGGTGGTGATGTTGATAGATCCATCCAGTACCTAAACGGTAAGGTGTGGCGGTTAACCCTAAAATTTTTACGCTAGGGTTCAGACGACGAAAGTGCTCAATAGCGCTGTGGTATTGGCCGTTGCTTTCCATTGCAACACGGTGGCATTCATCAATAATGATTAAGCTGGCTGGCTTGGTGAAAGCGTCTAAATTTGCTGACAAAGATTGGATACTGGCAAAAACCGTTTTGGCTTGGCTGTTTTTCTCATTTAATCCCGCTGAATAAATGCCGGCAGTCGCCCCGGTGGCTAAGAATTTCGCATGATTCTGTTCGACCAGTTCTTTGACATGGGCGAGGCAAAGAACGCGACCGCGCGCAAGTCGACTCAGTTCTGCAATCACCAAGCTTTTGCCTGCACCAGTAGGAAGAACAATGACCGCAGGGTCATGGCTATGGCGAAAGTGGTTGAGAGCGGCGTCAACCGCTTGGTGCTGGTAGTCTCTTAACTGGAATGTCTGGTTCATTGTGATGATGATTTCAAATCTTAGTGTGTCAGTGGCTTGGCTACAGTATGATGGCGCCTTAGGCGATTTTGCCTTTTTAACGGTGATTAATCCATCCATGTCTACTGATGCTACCTTATCTGGCTTACTTCATATTGAAAACACCATTCCCGCGTTTAGTCGCCTTGAACCGTTTGCGAACTTATTGCAAGACTTACAAACCAAAGGGTGGAGTGTTCAAGACGATTTCTTCTCAACCGACTTTACTCAAGCGCTTGTTAATGAGGTTGAAGGTGTCCGCAGTGTTGACATGCTCCAAGCCGGTGTGGGTCGTAAGCAGGATCATCAAATTGTTTTAGAAGCCCGTCGAGACTACATTCAATGGATTGACCCTAACACAGTGATTCGCACTGACTTTTTAGCGACCATGGAGGCGTTACGGGTGGCATTGAACAGTCAATTGTTTTTGGGCTTGTTTGATTATGAGGCGCATTTTGCTCGCTATGAAGAAGGGGCGTTCTATGAAAAGCATTTAGATGCGTTTAAGGGGCAGAGTACACGTATTCTTTCCACTATTTTGTATCTCAATGAAGACTGGCAAGACGGTGAAGGGGGAGAGTTGGTGATCTATGATGAAAAGAATCCAAGCATCGAAATCGGACGCTTTTTTCCAAAAAAAGGTCGTATGGCGGTTTTCCTGAGCGAATGCTTTTACCATGAGGTCATTGTGTCTAGGCGCACGCGTCACAGCATTGCAGGTTGGTTTAGAGTGAATAATACGACTGGGGCGGTGCTTGATCCAGATCAATAAATTGCTGTGTTTTCTGGCTGGTTCACAGCGCGGTTCATTTTTTTAAACCGACGTTCTCGAAAAAAGCAGGGTTAATCTCTATAATGCGCGCCTAAATTAATTGCTCTGGTTTTACGTTCCAGATCGCATAGGAGAAAAGAATGTCTAAAGTTGTTGTTTGTGCTTTGTATAAGTTTGTTGAGCTACCGCATTTTGAAGCGCTAAGAGAGCCTTTATTAAACACATTGGAGACCCATGGTATTCGCGGCACCTTACTGTTGGCCAGTGAGGGCATTAACGGCACCGTTGCTGGGTCGCGAGAAAGCATTGATGCATTACTCGCTTGGCTGGATCAACAACCTGGTCTTGAGAATATTGGTTACAAAGAGTCTTACGATGAAGATATGCCGTTTTATCGTACTAAGGTGAAGTTGAAAAAAGAGATTGTCACCATGGGCGTTGAGGGGATTGATCCAAAGCGTTCTGTAGGGACTTATGTCAAACCGCAGGATTGGAATGCGCTGATTTCTGATCCAGATGTCATGCTGGTGGACACACGTAATGACTACGAAGTGCAAATTGGTACGTTTAAAAATGCGGTTAACCCCAAAACGGATACTTTTCGTCAATTTCCTGGTTATGTAAAAGAAAACATGGATCCTGCGAAGCAGAAAAAAGTGGCCATGTTTTGCACCGGTGGCATTCGTTGCGAAAAGTCTACGGCGTACATGCTTGAGCAGGGTTTTGATGAGGTGTATCACTTGGAAGGTGGTATTTTAAAATACCTCGAAGAAGTGCCAAAAGAAGAGACTATGTGGGAAGGCGAATGCTTTGTTTTTGATAACCGCGTCTCAGTTAATCATGATCTAGAAAAAGGTGAGTATGACCAGTGCCATGCTTGTCGTATGCCGATCACCGAAGAAGAGAAGCAAAGCGAGCACTATGTTCAAGGTGTGAGCTGTGTGCATTGTATTGATAAATTTACGGATGAACAGCGTCAGCGCTTTATAGAGCGTGAGCGCCAAGTTCAGCTTGCTCGCTCTCGTGGCGAAGAGCATATTGGCGCAGAAGTGTCGGATGCTGTCGAAAAACATCGTATGGAAAAAGCACAAGAGAAAGAGCGTCAACGTTTGATCCGCGAAGCAAAAGCCAGCTAATATTTATTTATTTACTTATCTATCTCCTCAGCGCTGTCTTGTGATTGGGTGCGCTGAGGAAATTGTTCTAAAAGTAAGCAATTGATTCCCATCATAAAAGCCGTTGTAGGTTTTTTACAGTTTCGTTCCAATACCGAGTGCTTCATCGCGTCAGAATGGTTTCGAAATGTCTCTTACTGCCGTACAATGAAAAACCGCTTTTCACTAGCCAGTATCCATCATGAGTTATCAAGTTTTAGCACGCAAATGGCGCCCACAGACCTTCCTTGAAATGGCTGGGCAAGATCATGTCCTTCAGGCCTTGGTTAATGCCTTACGTCAACAGCGTTTGCATCATGCCTATTTGTTCACGGGAACAAGGGGTGTGGGCAAAACGACCATTGCGCGTATTTTTGCTAAATGCTTAAACTGCGAAACCAATGGTATTTCGCCAGAACCTTGTGGAACATGCGACAGTTGCCGCGAGATTGCTGAAGGACGATTTGTCGACTTAATTGAAGTGGATGCGGCATCAAGAACCAAGGTAGAAGACACGCGAGAGTTATTGGAAAACGTGCAATACGCTCCTACTCGTGGCCGCTTTAAAGTCTATCTAATAGACGAAGTGCACATGCTGTCTACCCATTCTTTTAATGCGTTATTGAAAACACTGGAAGAGCCGCCGGCCCATGTTAAATTTTTGCTGGCGACGACTGATCCTCAAAAACTTCCTGTTACCGTATTATCTCGTTGTTTGCAGTTTAATCTAAAAAATATGTCACCTCAGCGTGTGGTGGACTATTTACAAACTGTATTAAAGACTGAACAGGTCAGTTTTGACCAACCCGCACTTTGGCAGATAGGTCAAGCCGCTAACGGCAGTATGCGGGACGCGTTGAGTCTCACAGATCAGGCCATTGCGTTTGGCAATGGCACGATCTCTGAATCCGGTGTAACGGCCATGCTCGGGTTGGTGAATCAATCGCAAGTGTTGGATCTACTAGAGTCAGTTGTGGCAAAAAACGCAGCAGAAGTTCTGTCTCGTATAGAATCGCTTGCTGATTATCAGCCTGATTATGCCGCAATTTGTGGCAGCCTATTAGATGTATTGCATCGTGTTGCCATTGAGCAGCAGGTGCCCGGTGCGTTAGTTGACCAGCTAGGTGATTTGTCACGTATTCAGGCAATGGCAGCGAGCATTCACCCTGAAGAAGTTCAGGTGATGTATCAAAGTTTATTAATCGGACGCCGTGATTTGCCTTTGTCGCACTCTGCTCGTGCGGGCTTCGAAATGCTGATGCTTAGATTGATCGCATTTCGTCCCACGCCACCGATGACAGTAACCAATCAAGAGGCAGAACCTCGCGTAGAAGCAGAAAAAAAAACGGTTGAGCCAGAGACGACACCCACTCTAACCGCTCCCGTTTCAGTGTCTGCTCCAGACCCCGAGATAATTCCACCCCCAGTTCCTGCGGCGGAGCCGTCTGTCTCGCCTGTGGCAGAATCGACTCCTATGTCTCAGATCGAGGACGCTGACACGCATGATGCAGCTGACGCGCGCGATGCAGCCGACGCGATGGAATCAAAGGCAAGTGAGCGACCTCCTTGGGAAGATGCCCCCATTGAAAGTCGCCAGCCTGATACCCATATATCAGAGTCTCCTGTTGTCAATGCTTCCCCTTTGGTTGATAACAGTATTGACGAAGCCGACGATGAAGACGTGGACGAAGAGGAGGCTGAGGAGCAAGCGATTGCTGAGGTGTCGAACCCTTTTAATCCTGCCGCTGACCTTGTTAATGCTCTAGGGTCAACGACAGAGAGTGCTTTATCTGAATCTTATCAGGACTCGGAAGAGGTGACTCAGAACCAAAGCGTTATTGAATCTCGCTTATCAAAAGTGCCGGATACCGTGGCTCAGCCTGCACTGGGTATGGCTATGCCGAATCTGACGCACTTTAGAGAGTTGACCATGCAGCATTGGTGGCTGGTGGCGCCAAGATTGGGTTTGACAGGGCTAGTACAAAATATAGTGATGAACTCCAGCTTGGTGGACGCAAGCGATCAAGGCATTCGTTTACAGGTACCGTTAGAATACGGGCACATGCTGAATCAAACCCGTTATGAGCAAATTCAAAGTGTGTTGAGCGATTTCTTCGCCGTCGCGGTGCCGTTGATTATTGATACGGTTGAAGATACTAGCGGCGTGACTGCAGAAGAATTTGCCGCAAGCAAGCGAGCTGAAGCGTTGCAAGTGGCCATACAACATTTAAATTCCCATCCGGTTGTGCAGGCCTTATCGACGACGATGGGCGCACAATTGGTTTATGATACAGTTAAAGTTAAAGCTTAATTTGGAGAGTAAAGATATGTTTAAAGGTGGAATGGGTAACATGATGCGCCAAGCGCAGCAGATGCAGGAAAACGTGCAAAAAGCCCAAGAAGAAGTTGCGAATATGGAAGTGGAAGGCCAGTCAGGTGCAGGTCTGGTAAAAATTTTGATGACAGGCCGTCATGATGTGAAGCGTGTTTCGATTGACGATTCACTGGTAGGCGATGACAAAGAAATGCTCGAAGACTTGGTCGCCGCTGCAATTAACGATGCGGTGCGCAATATCGAAGTAAGCCAAAAAGAAAAAATGGCGGAAGCAACGGCAGGTATGTCTTTACCACCTGGCTTTAAAATGCCGTTCTAGGAGTTAATCTTGTTTAGTCCCTTAATTAAAGAGCTAATAGAATCATTGCGTTGTTTACCCGGTGTAGGGCCAAGATCTGCTCAAAAAATGGCCTTGTATTTGTTAGAACGCGATTATCAAGGGGCAGACAGATTGGCAAATGCACTGCGGGAGGCGCTTGATAAGGTTGGGCGTTGCTCCAGTTGTCGTATTTTGACAGAAGAATCAGAATGCGATATTTGCCAAGACCCTGAACGAGATGCAACGCGTTTATGTATTGTGGAAACGCCCGCGGATGTGGTGGCCATTGAATCGGCGGGCACCTTTAAAGGGCGTTACTTTGTGTTATTGGGGCATTTATCACCCATTGATGGCATAGGCCCAGAAGAACTGGGTTTAGATCGCCTAGAAGTACTTGTGCAACATAACGCAGTGGAAGAAGCGATTATTGCTACCAACTCCACGGTAGAGGGCGAGGCGACTTGTCATTATATTGCAGAAAAACTTAAAACATTGAATATCAACGTCAGTCGTATTGCCCACGGTGTCCCTATGGGAGGCGAATTGGAATACGTTGACGGCAACACTCTGGCGCTGGCGCTTGAGGGACGGAAGACACTCTAGTATGAATGATCAAGATGATGCTCTGAACATTGTATGGGTTGCGGACAATGACACTTTGGCAAGTTGGTGTGACTATTGGGCACAGCTCCCAGTCATTGCGGTCGATACGGAATTTATTCGCCGCAGTACCTATTTTCCCATTATAGGGCTGATTCAAATCAGTGAGGGCGACAAAGCGGTACTCATTGATCCATTGAACATTGATGAATGGTCTCCGTTACGTGCCCTAATGGTTAACCCTTCCGTTATGAAGGTGTTTCATGCTTGCTCAGAAGATCTGGACGTATTTGATCAGTTATTGGGGGTGTTACCGATACCCTTTTACGACACACAAATTGGCGAAGCCTACGCCAGTGCCCAATGGTCACTCAGTTATGTGAAGTTGATTCATGAGTATTTAAAAATTGAAGTGGCCAAAGACGAGACTCGTTCCGACTGGACACAGCGTCCGCTGACCGAGGCGCAACAACGTTATGCCGCGTTAGATGTGGTGTATTTGGCCAAGGTATACCCATTGCAAGTGGCGCGTTTGCAAGAAAAAGACATGCTAGATTGGGTATTGGAAGACGCAGAGTCTCTTAAGTGGCAATACCAAATGAACGCAGACCCTGAGCAGAACTGGGATGGGGTCAAAACTGCATGGCGTTTATCGCCGGCTGGCCTCACTTTGTTGCGTTTGTTGTTTATTTGGCGCGATGAGCAAGCCCGTCAAGAAAATGTCCCGAAAGGCCAAATTCTAAAAGATCGAACCCTGTGGTCGCTGAGTAAACTGATGCCAACGCATCATAAAGCGATTTCAGAGGCAGAAGAGTTAACCGGACGTCAACATCGTTTATACGGCGAGCGTATTTTAGAAAAAGTGGCCTTGGTGAATGAGTTGTCTGCTGACGAATATCAGCTGCCTCTAGAAGCACCATTACCATCGCAAGCGGGTGAGTTGACCAAACAGATTAAGTCATTTGTTAGGGAAAAAGCCAATGCTCTAAGTATTGCGCCAGAAGCCATGATGAAACGAAAATTACTCGATCCAATCGTGCGTCATTTATTCGATGGCACGGCCATTGACTGGCGTAATCCTGCTATGACAGGTTGGCGTCGCGACATCATTGTTAACCCAGTATTAGAAAAATTTAAAACATCTTAAACGACGCAACAACGTCAAGAGAGCATTATGAAGCAACACCTAATTGTTGAAGTATTTCGTTCTTCGAAACACGATGGTATGTACCTTTATGTTGAAAAGAAAATCGGTTTAAAAGACATTCCTGATGACTTGATAAAACGATTCGGTAAAGGGATCAGTGCGATGACCATGCTACTAACCAGTGAAAGTAAGCTGGCGCGTGCGAACCCAGACAGCGTGATCGCAGGCATAAAAGAAAAAGGTTTTTACTTGCAGTTACCGCCAGCAAAAGACGACTACCTACTCGACCTGTACAAAACACCGACAGAAGCCGTTTATTAATTATGATCGCTAAGCGTTATGAGCCTTTCTGGAAGACCACACCGCTAACGCAAATGACGCCGGCTGAGTGGGAGTCATTGTGTGACGGGTGTGGAAAGTGCTGTTTGCAAAAGCTACAAGACGATGAAACCGAAGAGGTTTTTTACACCAATTTGTCCTGTCAGCAACTTAATATCAACAGTTGTCAGTGCAAGGTGTACGCAACACGACAAACCAAGGTTGCTGACTGCATTACCTTAACGCCAGACAAGATTGATGACTTTCAATGGCTGCCAGATACCTGCAGTTATCGAGTGTTGCATGAAACACGTGATTTACCGAGTTGGCACCCTCTCATCGTGGGTAGCAATAAGGAAATGCTACGCCAAGGTCTGACGGTACAGCATTATGCGGTTAATGAATCCACGGTTCCTGAAGAGGAATGGGAAACTCACGTCATCAAATGGGTTCATGGGATGCCAGAACCTTATGATATGAACGAATAAGGCCTAGGTGCTGTTGATGTATGCATCGCAATTTTAAGGGATCTACCAAGATGAAAAGGTTGAAAATGAAGATTGTGTTGCTGTTAGCAGTGCTGTTCTCTGTCTGGGCTCCCTTTAGTATGGCTGACACCCAATTTCGAGTTATTGTAGACGCATCAGGCAGTATGCAGACCAGTGACCCAGACAAACTGACCTCTGAAGCCATTAATCTGTTGTCTGAGCTTGCCCCAGAGCAAACAACAACACTGGGAGTGTGGTTGTTTGGTGAAGCCCCCAGGGTATTATTACCGGAATCCGTTGTCACGGCCGACACCAGAGCAACCTTATCGCGTTCCATCAATAATTACGTTACTCAAGATGTGAAGACCGACCTTGAAGCCATACTGCGACTTTTACTCAAAACACCGGATTCCGAGAGTTTGTCGCTAGAGGTTGATCGACATTGGATTCTTGTTACAGACGGTTTTGTTGATATCAGTCTTGACGATAATGTCAATAAAGCCTCTCGTCAGCGAATTCTTCAGGAATTAACCGATGAACTGAAATTGCGCGATATTCATTTGCACACTCTTTCCATGACCAGCTATACCGACAAAGCGTTATTAAAGGCTATGTCACTGCGCACTGACGCAACTCACACCGAAGTTGCGTTGCCTATTGAACTGCTGGATACCTTATCGCTTATTGCCTCTCAAGTGATTCCTAACGATGAGTTACCCCTCGACAATAACCGTTTTTGGGTAGACGATGCGGTGACTTCTATGACGCTCATGGCGTTACATGATGTAGGAATAGAACCGGAATGGATCACACCAACAGGCCAGCAATTAGCCTTGCAAGAAAGCGATAAAATCAAGGTCGCTCGTTCTGAATATTTTACCTTGGTGACGATCTCTGATCCCGAGCAAGGTGACTGGCAGGTTCAGAATGTTGATCTTAATCGCACACGTATAACGGTAAGCAGTTCACTTGGCATACGCTCTGCACCGGTGGCAGAAGTGGTGTTTGAAAATCTTCCTATCGACACATCAGTGAGTCTATTACGCAATAACCAGCCAGTGACCGAAGCGTCGCAACTGTCTGGTGTACAGGTGACGCAGAGTCTTATCCGTCTCAACGGAGAGCGCAAAGACGTGGTTTATAATGGCGTCCTTGATCAGGTCGCGGGGCGTTTTGAAAATACGTTAGAAGGCATCCATACCACGGGCACTTATCAGCTGGTGACCGGGATCAGTGGAAAAGGCTTTTTTCGACAATCCAGCCAGTTTTTTACCGTTGCCCCGGCGATTGAGTTGAGTGGAAAGCAATCCGGCGATGATTTTGTGGTCTTTTCTGCACAGCCGACCAGCGACACATTAGACCTATTGCGCTCAGAGATTCACCTGCACTTGACTTACAATAACGGTACGAAAAGCACGGAAGTGATGCCGCTGACGCTACAAGGTCATTGGGAAAAAATCATTCCAGTGACCTCAGGTGAAAATGTACAAGTTGAAGCGGTGCTGACAGGCCAAACCGTATCAGACAAGGAAAAAATATTTGAGTACAGAGCGCCAAAATGGCGTTACCAGCGACAAGGTGCGGGTCTGCCACAAGTGTATTTGGACGGAAATGAGCAAAAAATGCCAGCGCCTAGTTCAGCGTTGTCCGTGGATAATGATGTCAATCCGGTCCAAATTTCACCGAGCTTCACCCTAGTCAGTGAAGAAGAGGCGCAGAGCGTTGAGTCAGAGAAAATAGCCGATCCATCCCTTTCAGTAAAAAAAGCACCGCTGAATGCTGAGTCAACCCCGTCGTCGCACAGTATTGGGTACAAGGTGGCCGGTGCATTTGGTGTTCTAGTCCTTCTAACCGTTGTGTTCTTTGTTTTTAGACGCCGTAAACAATAAATTCCATTAAAAAACGAGTAAAAGTATGTGTGAGTTATTGGGCATGAGTGCTAACGTGCCAACAGACATTTGTTTCAGTTTCTCGGGTTTGCGAGCTCGAGGTGGTCGAACTGGACCACACAGAGATGGTTGGGGAATGGCCATGTATCGAGATGGCGATGTTTGGGAAATCCATGACCCTCGTCCTAGTGCGGATTCTGACATGGCTGAAGTGATGAGTCATGCATCGCTAAAATGTGACATTGTGATCAGTCATATTCGTCAGGCGAATGTCGGTGCGGTAAGCCTGCTAAACACCCACCCATTTAATCGCCTTCTTTGGGGTAAAACATGGACATACGCACATAATGGTCAACTTGAACAGGCTGACGCCTTGCCTATCGAGCGTTATCATCCGCTTGGAACAACAGATTCTGAGCGAGCTTTTTGTTGGATCATTGAGCAACTTCAAGTTCAGTTTGGCCAAACAGAACCTTCTCTTGACGCACTTTCTGAGCGTTTGTCTGAGCTGGCATTACAATTAAAAAGTCGTGGTGTGTTTAACATGATGTTGTCAGATGGGCATCGACTGTATTGTTTTTGTACCACCAAGCTGCATTGGATTACCCGTCGTGCTCCCTTTAAAAAGGCCAGCCTATCGGATGAAGACGTCATCATTGACTTCAAAGAGGTGACGACAGACAAGGATGTGGTAACGGTGATTGCCACTCAGCCATTGACGCAAGATGAAACGTGGCAGCAAATGGACGAAGGGGAGCTATGTGTGTTTCAAGGCGGTGAAGTGGTGTGCCAAATTAAAGGCTAAAGACGACGACACAGAAAACGAACAGCAAGCAGGCGCAAAGCATAGGAGCTTTGTGCCTAAACGATCACTCGTATACCTTACTTTTAAACTCGCACAGATCTTCTATAATGCAGGCGCCGCATTTGGGTTTACGGGCAACACAGATATAGCGTCCATGGAGTATCATCCAGTGGTGAGCGTCTAATAAGAACTCTTTAGGGACAAACTTCAGCAGTTTCATTTCCACTTCTAAAACATTTTTCCCCGGTGCTACCTTTGTTCGATTACCAAAGCGAAAAATATGCGTATCAACGGCCATAGCAACTTGACGAAAAGCCGTGTTTAGCACGACGTTAGCGGTTTTACGGCCTACACCGGGCAAAGCTTCCAGTTCTTCTCGAGTCTCGGGCACGCGACTGTTGTGTTTTTCGATCAGTATTCGACAAGTCTTAATGGCATTTTCTGCTTTGGCATTAAACAGCCCAATGGTTTTGATGTAGGTTTTTAACCCATCCACACCAAGTGCCAACAGGGCTTCAGGTGTGTTTGCTACGGGGAAGAGTTTGCGCGTGGCTTTGTTAACGCTGACGTCGGTTGCTTGAGCAGAAAACAACACAGCAATTAATAACTCAAAGGGCGAGTTGTATTCTAACTCTGTGACAGGGTTGGGGTTTTCTGCCCGTAAGCGTGAAAAAATCTCATGGCGCTTTTGTTTATTCACTTTGTTTTTGCCTTTTGCTGAATAAGATCGCGTTTCTTCTAGGGTAAGAGAGAAACGCCGTGTCAGTGTTAGCTTACTTGACCGGTTACTCGAACGCGTTTTGAGTTGCTTGGGCCATCTTTGGCTTTTTGAGCAGCAATACGCTGTTTTTCTCGCTCATCTAAAAAGTTCTTTCCAGCAATTAATAAGCCCAAACCAATAAAGGCGCCCGGTGGTAGCACAACAAAAAGTACATTAGGGTAGTCATCAAACACCACCCATTTCCAGTGGATGGCCGCTTCACCCAATAATAACTGCATGTCAGAAAACAGTGTGCCCTGACCAATCAATTCACGCATTGCACCGAGGGCAACGAGAATGGCCATAAATCCGAGCCCCATCATAAAGCCATCTAATGCCGATGGCAGCACAGGGTTGCGACTGGCAAAAGCGTCAGCTCGACCTAGTATGGCACAATTTGTCACGATGAGAGGAATGAAGATACCAAGGATCTGATACAACTCATAGGTGTAGGCCTGCATAATAAGTTCAATACAGGTCGTAAAGGAGGCAATAATCATCACAAAGGCAGGTAGGCGAACGGCATCTGCGACGTAATTGCGAATCAGTGATACTGCAATATTTGAACCGACGAGAACCACTAGAGTGGCTAAGCCTAACCCCAAAGCGTTGACGACGGTGCTGGTCACGGCCAGCATAGGGCACAGTCCTAGCAGTTGAACCAGCGCTGGATTGTTTTTCCAGATGCCGTTGTAAATAATATCCGCGTAATTTGCGCTCGGTTGATTGTCTTGTGCCGTGTCGTCTGTATCAAGGTTGACGGCAGTCTCTTCGCTCGTGCTCATGGCGCTATCCTAGTACGCAAGTAGCGTGCTTTTGTGTTGGTCAAAATAAAGTAGGGTGTTTTTTACCGCGCGAACAACAGCGCGTGGCGTAATCGTTGCCCCAGTAAATTGGTCAAACTCACCGCCGTCTTTTTTAACGCCCCATGCTTTTAATGGCGGTTGCTGCAAAGAGGTATTAGTGAAACTCAGGATCCAGTCGGATTTTTTTAGATCGACTTTATCCCCCAATCCCGGGGTTTCTTTATGGCTGATGACTCGACTGCCGGTGACGACGCCGTGTTTGTCAATGGCGACCAGTAGGTCTAGATTACCGTTGTAACCACTAGGGGCAATGGTTTCAAAAATGATACCGCTGACGCTGCCGTTTTTTCTCGCAATGTGAATCTTGGTGCCCGCTTCGTTACCAAGTAAAGGGTCCGCCTCAAGAATCAGCGTGTCCTCAGTTAGGTCGTTATCGTAAATATCCGCCGGTAAGATGTCGTTAAACGCGGCGATTTGAGCACTTAAAATGTTATTTTGGATAGTCTGTTTGGTAAGTTGCTGGGTGACCGCAATGAGCCCCGCAGTGAGAACCGCAAAAATAGCCAACCCCAGACTGTTACGTCGTATAGAATTGAGTAATTCCATCAGTGATCTCCTCCTATTTTTAAACCGGTTTTGGCTTTTTTGTGCCCATAGGTTCGAGGCTGTGTGTAATAGTCAATTAATGGTGCGGCAAAATTCATCAGCAAAACACCGAATGCCACGCCGTCTGGGTATCCCCCCCAAGTGCGAATAATGTAAATCAAGATGCCAATGCCTGCTCCATAAATGAGTTTACCGCGGTTACTGGTGCAAGATGAAACTGGGTCTGTTGCAATGAAAAAGGCACCAAACATGGCTGCCCCAGTAGTGAGGTGGAAAAAGGGGGAAGCGGCATTAGAGGTATCAAACACATAAAAGAGCCCAGACATGACCAGCAAAGCACCTAACAATGCCGCTGGCGTATGCCAAGTAATGATGCGCAACCAAAGCAGCGCAAGACCGCCCATTAAGTAAGCGAGATTAACCCATAACCAACTGTCTATACTGGCCGCTTGCAGAGCGGGAAGCGTCTCAAAAGCACTTTGGCTGTCGAGTAGCTCCTTGTGTTTGAAACCGTCTAATGGCGTCGCCATGGTATAGCTGTCGATCACCGGTAGCTGGTGGAAAATAGCCTGCAGACTTTGAGAGAACGACAGCATTTCTCCTGACGCTACCACGCTAGATACGCCTAACCATTGGCTCATGGGAACCGGGAAAGACACTAATACAATCGCGTATCCGACCATGGCGGGATTAAAAGGGTTATTACCTAAGCCGCCATAGATTTGTTTGGCAAATACGATTGCAAAAGACACAGCGGTCACGGTTACCCACCAAGGGACGGTGGGGGGCAAGGCAATGCCCAGTAATACGGCCGTCAAAAGTGCACTGTAATCTTGTAGGAAAAAGCGTATAGGGCGTCGTCGCATCGCTAAGATTGCCGCTTCGCTTAACAGCGCGGCCACACCTGCGATGGCGAGGTTGATGACTGTTCCCCAGCCAAAGAGCCAAGTCTGCACAATAATGCCAGGAAGCGTGGCGTAAATAACCATCTGCATCACCCAAGAGGTGCGTCGTCCTGCACGTTGTGTGTGGGGTGAGGTGATTCTTAATAGGGCCATGTTTAGGATGTCTCTTGGGAATTGTGTTGTGATTCAATCAAGGTGGCTAATAAACTTTCGGCCTGCACGAGTTGCTGTTGAGCCGCTTCAATGTCCTTTGACACCGTTTCGGCGTCTTCCGGTGAGCTCGCTAAACGTTTGTTAAGTTTGTTTATTTTTGCCTTGGCAAGCGCCACTGCGATTTTCTCTTTTTTGACCTGACTGGCAAGGTCTAATTGTGCGGCGGATACGGCCGGTTTTTGTTCCGTTGGCGGCGTTGAGGGTGATGGATTGTCTAATACTTTTTCGAGCTCATCGGCGCGTTTTTTGGCGTCTGCAAGTTGTTGACGAATCGCGTCTACTTCTGGTGCTTGCAGTTCTTCTGCTTTTTTCAGCGCTTTTTCAACCTTTTTAACCGCTGCTTTTGCAATGGCGGCATCGATCTTGGCCTTTTTCAGCGCATCATTAGCCGGCGCTTTTGCTTTCTCGACGGAGTTGTCTGGTGTATCACTGGGCTTTTTGGTCGGGTTGGCCTTGACCGCTTTCGCCAGTTCGGTTTCCAGTTCGACTAAGGCTTTTTCCTGTTCAGAGACATGCAGCTGTAGGGCTGAAATGTCTTCAAGTCGTTCATCTTCCTGTGCTTCTACTAGCTGTTTTTGTAATTTTTTCAGCTTGGATTTACCAATGGCTACATCCACTTTCAGCTTCTTAGTGGTGTCATTGATTTGAGGCGCGGCTTCACTGTTGCTTGCATTGAGTGCCGATTTTTCCGTGGTTTTTGTTGCTGGCGCTGTTTTCTTCGTTTGAACGGCTTTGCTGGCCGAGGCCTGTTGACGCGCTAGGCGTTTTGCTTCTTTTTCAGCTGCTTCTGCATCTTGTCGCGCCTTACGTGCTTCAAAACGTTGTTTTGCCAGATCTGACTTGACGGCGGCTTCGCGAGCATCCCGAATACTGCTTTTGGTATGACGGTAGTATTGCACAAGGGGAATGCTGCTCGGGCAAACGTAAGAACAGGCGCCGCATTCAATGCAGTCAAAAAGATTGTAATGCTCGGCTTTTTCGAGCTCCTGGCTTTTACTAAACCAGAGTAATTGTTGTGGTAACAGACTGGCGGGGCACGCTTGTTCACACATACCACAGCGGATGCAGGCTTGTTCTGGCGCTGGCGCGGGTAATTCTTTTTTGTTGGCGGCTAAGATACAGTTTGTTGTTTTAACAATCGGTACCGCAGCAGAATCGAGTGTATAGCCCATCATGGGGCCGCCAATAATTAAGCGGTTTAACTGCTTCTCTTGTAGGTCGGCGTAGGCTAACAAGTGCGCAACGGGCGTACCAAGCAAGACATCGACGTTTTGAGGGGCGTTTAAGGCTTTTCCCGTCAAGGTGGTAATACGGGAAATGAGGGGTTTGCCTAAGTAGACGGCTTCGTAGCCGGCGACGCAGGTACCGACGTTTTGACATAGAATGCCGATGTCTGCAGGGTACTGTCCACTGGGCACTTCTTGACCGGTTAACAGTTGAATAAGCTGTCTTTCGCCGCCAGAAGGGTACTTAGTCGGCACGACAACCAGTTGTATCTTGCTGTTACATTCAGTCAGGGTTTTGTTTAATGCCGCGATGGCAGTGGGCTTGTTATCTTCAATGCCGATCGTAACCTGCTCGGCTTGAACCAGATGTTGGAACAGCTCAATACCCAATACCAATTCGCGTGTTTTTTCACGTATTAAGGTGTCATCAGAGGTGATATAGGGCTCACATTCTGCGGCGTTAATAATAAAGTGTGATAAGGGCTTTTTATGTGCCCCTTGCAGTTTCACTTGAGTAGGAAAGCCTGCTCCACCCATGCCCACTATGCCCATATCGGCCAAGTGAGAAATTACCTCGGTGGCATCGAGTTGTTGCCAGTTGGGGAGGGGTTTGAGTTCTGTCCAGGTTTCTTTGCCATCGGGTTGCAAGACAATGCACAAATCACTCAGGCCAGAGGGGTGAGCAATAGGACGTGACTCAATGGCCGTAATAGTGCCCGACGTGGGAGCATGCAAATGGCTACTCAACAAACCATTATTTGCTGCAATAGGCGCACCTTTTAAGACCTGATCGCCTATGGCGACAAGTGGAACAGACGCTTGGCCTATGTGTTGGCTCAGCGGCAGAATTAACTCTTTTGGTAGACTTGGCTTCCCCAAAGGTAACTGCAAGGATTGTGTTTTATTTTCTTCTGGATGAATGCCGCCATGAAAAGAGAATACCTGTGCTGTTTGCATTATTGAGATACCTCCGTAGATCGGTCGGTTGCAATGATATTAAGAGACTGTGCTGCTACGCCTTGGGGTTTATCCCAAGACCAGTTTTTTGCTGTAATACCAACATCCACCATATCGATACAGTCGACAGGGCAGGGCTCAACGCAAAGGTCGCAACCGGTACATTCATCGGCAATCACGGTGTGCATTTGTTTTGCGGCACCCAAAATAGCATCCACTGGGCAGGCCTGGATGCATTTTGTACAACCGATGCATTCATCTTCACGAATAACGGCAACACGTTGCGCGGTTTCGGTACCATGGTCTCCGTCTAGCGGGATGGCTTCCACATCGAGCAAATCGGCTAAGGCTTGAATGGTCGCTTGTCCGCCTGGTGGGCAGTGGTTGATGGCTTCGCCGTTTGAGATCGCTTCGGCATAAGGTCGACACCCCGGGTGACCACATTGGCCACATTGAGTCTGAGGCAGCAATGCATCAATCTGGTCAACGATAGGATCGCCTTCCACATGAAAACGCACTTTGGCGTAGCCTAAGATGCCACCAAAAATAAGTGATAGAACAACAAGAATGCCAATGGCCAATAAGACAGTAAACATATTGGCTCCTAAATCTGTACAAGGGCAGTAAAGCCCATGAAAGCAAGGGCCATCAGCCCAGCAGTGATCATACCGATGGCGGAACCACGAAACACAACGGGCACATCCGCTACGTTAATGCGTTCACGCATGGCAGAGAAAAGAATGAGGACAAAAGAAAAACCGACCGCGGCACCAAATCCATAGAGGATCGATTCAACAAAGCCGTTTTGTTTACTGATGTTCTGTAAAGCCACACCCAGTACCGCACAATTTGTTGTGATTAAAGGTAAGAAAATGCCGAGTACTCGATAGAGTAGAGGGCTGGTTTTATGAACAACCATTTCTGTAAATTGCACAACGACGGCAATCACGAGAATAAAAGAAATGGTCTGCAAATATTCCAAACCAAAGGGTTGCAGAATATAGGTATAGGTTAAGTAACTGCAAAGGCTGGATAACGTTAAAACAAAGGTGGTCGCCATTGCCATACCAATGGAAGTTTCCAGTTTTCCAGAAACACCCATAAAGGGGCAAAGCCCTAAAAACTGTACCAGTACAAAGTTGTTGACCAAAATAGTACTGACCAGTATCAGGAGATATTCAGTCATCTCAAGTCCAAAGTATGCGGTTAATGTATGAGTCGTGAATGCATTTTTAGTGGTTTGTCGACTGTCATTCGACGATGAGGTCACTATACCTATCTTCTTATTCCAAATAAAACTAAATAACTGAGGTTTTTAGTTTTATTTGGAATATGTAAAAAGCGTTACGCTTATATCCGTCACGCTTTTTTAGCTTGCTCAAAACAACGCCCATCTTGTTGAGATTTTTTCTCATTTATCAAGATGAGCTCGGTTTAGTTACGTGTTTTCGATGGTTCTAGATCAGCGTCTTTTTTTGCTAAACACTATTTTAGCCTCGTATTACATGACGCGTTGACCCGGTTTCGCTCCGCTGTGCGGCTCTAACAAATAAATGTCTTCACCGCCCGGTCCTGCTGCCAATACCATGCCTTCTGATAAGCCAAACTTCATTTTGCGTGGCGCCAAATTCGCAACCATTACCGTGTACTTGCCTTCAAGATCTTCTGGCTTATAAGCGGATTTAATACCTGAGAAAACAGTGCGTGTTTCGCCACCAATGTCTAACGTCAATTTAAGCAGTTTGTTGGCTTTTTCTACGTGTTCCGCTTTGGCAATGAGTGCGATGCGCAAATCAACCTTGGCAAAATCATCAAAAGTGACTTCGGCTGCAAGTGGTTCTTTATCCAGTTCTGTTTCAACCGTCTTGGGTTGCGCGGCTTCTTTTGCTGCGGCTTCCGCTTCCGCTTCTTGCTTACCTTCTTCGATCATGGCGTCGATTTGAGTTTGTTCGATACGTGCCATCAAAGGCTTAAACTTATTGACGGTACGGCCAAATAACAACTCACTGCGGTTATTCCATGTTAGCTCTTTACCCAAAAAGGCTTCGGCATCTTCTACCATTTTCGGCATAACCGGCTTTAGATAAGTCGCCAAAATACTGAATAGATTCAAGGCGACAGTGCAGACCTCTTGCACTTTCGGCAAGGTCACTTCGTCTTTTGCTAACACCCAAGGGGCTTGCACCGCGATGTATTCGTTAGCAACGTCGGCAAGACGCATAATTTCACGAATCGCTTTACCATATTCGCGACTTTCAAAGTGCTCGGCGATCATATCCCCAGCGTCGACAAAAGATTGAATGATTTCTGCTTCGCTGACATGACTGGCTAATTGGCCGTCAAACTTTTTACCGATAAAACTCGCGGTTCGGCTGGCAATATTGACGACTTTGCCGACCACATCCGAGTTAACACGTTGCTGAAAATCTTGTAGGTTTAGGTCAATGTCGTCGACGCTGGCATTTAATTTGGCCGCAAAGTAGTAGCGTAAATATTGTGGATCAAGATGGTTTAAGTAAGTGCGGGCTTTCACGAAGGTGCCACGCGACTTAGACATCTTGGTGCCATTGACCGTGACGTAACCATGGGCATTGACTTTTGTCGGTGTGCGGTAGCCGGCACAATCCAGCATTGCTGGCCAGAATAAGGCATGGAAGTTGATAATGTCTTTACCGATAAAGTGATACAACTCGGCGCTGGAATCTTTTGCCCAGTAGTCATCGAATTCTAATCCTTCGGTACGATCGCACAAGTTTTTAAAACTTGCCATGTAACCAATAGGGGCATCTAGCCACACGTAGAAGTATTTACCGGGTGCATCAGGAATCTCAAAACCAAAATAAGGCGCATCACGACTGATGTCCCATTCTTTGAGACCAGACTCTAACCATTCAGACAGTTTATTGGCGACTTGGTCTTGCAACGTTCCACTGCGTGTCCATTTTGCTAGGAACTCTTGGAAATCAGGCAGTTTGAAAAAGTAATGTTCAGACTCTTTTTCGATTGGCGTCGCACCGGAGTAAACAGAGCGAGGATTGATCATCTCCATTGGCGTGTAAGTCGCAGAACAGACCTCGCAGTTATCACCGTATTGATCTTCTGCTTTGCATTTTGGGCAGGTTCCCTTAATGAACCGGTCTGCCAAAAACATATCTTTTTCAGGGTCATAAGCTTGCACAATAGAGCGTACAGCGATTTTGCCATTGTCACGCAGGGCAGTGTAAATACGATTGGAGAAATAGCGATTTTCTTCAGAATGCGTTGAATAGTAGTTGTCATAACCAATCAGGAAATCGTTGAAGTCCGTCATGTGTTCTTGACGAACGCCATCAATGAGTGCTTCTGAGGTTATGCCCTGCTGATCGGCTTTGATCATAATCGCGGTGCCATGTGCATCGTCTGCACAGACAGCGGTACAAAGATGGCCGCGCATTTTTTGAAAACGCACCCAGATGTCGGTTTGGATGTGTTCCAGCATATGCCCTAAATGGATGGAGCCATTAGCATAAGGTAGGGCGCTGGTGACTAAAATTTTGCGTTGCGATTGTGCCATTTTTGATAAGCCTGCTGGATTAAAAAAGATCGAATATTCTATCAAGAATTAGGCGCGAATGACGAACAGATAACTTGCCTAATGGATAGCCTGCTTGAACGAGAGTACCGTTATCGTTTCAAAGAAGGCGTCATTATAAGAACCAGCTTTCTGTGTGCAAGGGGTTGGCTTGCTTTTCCATCATTTGCCCCCACACTAGAAGATATAATTCAGTATGTTAATGGCCTTATGTCAGGCCGTATGAGGATCTTTCCATGCACTCCCACGACCATCAAACCAACACACCGTTATCTGACGCGCAATTACAGACACAACTTGAAGCCATGATCGACGATAACCAAGGGCAAGCTTATGGCAATGTTTGGCAGGTTTTGAGTGACAGTGAACGTGTTCATGTCAAGTTGACATTAGGTTATCCAGCACAGTCTGAACAGGCGGCGTTGGAAACGAAAATCAAAGCGATTAAACACGATGGACGTGAGTTGATTCTTGATATTGAAGCAGAGATTAAAGCACAGCCAACACAAGGTAATATCGCCGGTCTGAAGGGGGTGAAAAACATCATCGCCATTGCGTCAGGAAAAGGCGGGGTGGGTAAATCGACCACAACGGTTAACTTAGCACTGGCCATGGCCAAAGAAGGCGCGCGAGTCGGTATTTTGGACGCCGACATTTACGGTCCAAGTCAAGGCATGCTGCTGGGCTTTAAAGAGGGTACGCGACCTAAAGTGCGTGATGATAAATTTTTTATCCCACCTATGGCGTACGGTGTGCAAGTGATGTCGATGGCCTTTTTGACCACTAAGGATACGCCAGTCGTGTGGCGTGGCCCTATGGTGACAGGCGCTATGATGCAAATACTGACACAAACAGACTGGAATGAACTGGATTATCTGTTTATTGATATGCCACCCGGTACGGGCGATATTCAATTAACGTTAGCGCAAAAAGTTCCTGTGGCGGGTTCCATCATAGTAACAACACCGCAAGACATTGCGCTATTAGATGCTCGTCGTGGTATTGAAATGTTTCATAAGGTTAAGATTCCTGTATTGGGTGTAGTGGAAAATATGTCCACGCACATTTGCTCAAACTGTGGTCATCATGAGGCGATTTTTGGCGATGCAGGCGGGGCAAGTCTTGCTAAAGAATACGATGTTAATGTGCTGGGTAAGTTGCCTCTGAGCTTATCTATCCGAGAACAAAGTGATGTCGGGACACCGATAGTAGAAAATTCACCTGAGAGCGATGTTGCCTCTATTTATGGGTCGATTGCTCGTAAGCTTGGTGCTACTCTTGCCGCTCAGCAAGATCCACTTAATAGCCATTCATTCACCATGCCGACCATAGGTATGAGTGACGACTAAGGAAAAACCATGCGTTTGTGTGACCGAGATATTATTAAAGCCCTTGATGAAGGTGACATTGTCATTGAGCCACGTCCTGATAACAGCGTTATTAGTGGTGTGTCTGTGGATTTACGGCTTGGTAATTCGTTTCGAGTATTTCAAGGTCACCCAGCGCCCTACCTCGATTTAAGCAGCTCAAAAGCCGATTTGAGTAAAGTGATTGAGTCGGTGATGAGCGAAGAAATTTTAGTAGACGACGGCCAGCCATTTTTTATTCATCCTGGTGAATTGGTATTAGGGGTGACAAAAGAATCGGTTACCGTACCAGACTATTTGGTTGGTTGGCTTGATGGACGCTCTTCTTTGGCGCGACTTGGTTTAATGGTGCACGTAACAGCACATCGAATTGATCCCGGTTGGAGCGGTGGTATTGTGTTGGAATTTTTGAATGGTGGTAAGCTGCCAATCGCTTTAAGTCCAGGTATGACCATAGGGGCGATTAACTTTGAAACCATGTCAGGTGCTGCTGACCGTCCTTATAACAAGCGTGCTGATGCGAAGTACAAAGATCAAACCTCTGCAGTAGGTAGCCGTATTTCCGGTGAGAATTAAAGATTTATACTACTTTTCTTATTTGAAAGGAAAAATCCCGTTTAAATGGAAACAGGCGGGAAAGTGATCTTTTTTTTAAAATAGTCGGTCACCCTCGTAGAAAAGTGCTAAAATTGTCAAGTATCAAAGTTAACCTAATGGTCAATGTTTGCTTTTTTCTGTTCTAAAAGGGAACCTTTACCGGTTCCTAGCAATAGACGTTTGATTCCCTGTGTTAACATAATGCTTATTTAGTGCTGGTCTTGTAGTGTATTTTTTAAACGAAGCGGCACGAAATTTACTTATCTGGAAATGTTTTTATGGACAAAAAACTGTCAACCAATTTAGCTGATGTGATGGAGTTAATGCTTAACCCTGTCTGTGTGTTAGATCTTTCCGGAGAGTTCGTGTTTGTCAGTGCGGCATTTGAACAAATGTTTGGCTATGCGCCACAAGAAGTAATTGGTAAGCCAATGATTGATATGGTTTACCAAGAAGACAGAGCATCGACACTTAAAAAAGCAAGTGAAATCATCGTAAAAAAGATTATACCTGAGTGTGAAAACCGTTGGGTTCACAAAAATGGTCGTGTGATCAATGTATTGTGGTCGGCGAGATGGTCAGAAGAACATCAAGTCATTATTGCGGTCGCCCACGATATTACTGAACGTAAAAAAATGGAAACGTTGTTGGCCCATGCCGCTCAACATGATGACCTGACTAAGTTACCAAATCGTACCTTATTGCTGGATCGTCTAGGAACGTCCATAACACTTGCCGATATAAAGCGTACAGACTTGTCGGTGATGTTCATTGATATTGATGGCTTTAAAGAGGTGAACGATCATCATGGGCACACTATAGGTGATAAATTCCTGCAAAAAATTGCCAAACGATTAGCAGAATGCGTGCGCAAAACAGACACAGTGGGGCGTTTGGGCGGTGATGAGT
The DNA here is from genome assembly GCF_020532605.1 of Marinomonas algarum. Classification (GTDB taxonomy): domain Bacteria; phylum Pseudomonadota; class Gammaproteobacteria; order Pseudomonadales; family Marinomonadaceae; genus Marinomonas; species Marinomonas algarum. Next base: position 65,220 of record NZ_JAJATW010000013.1, read on the forward strand.
TTTTAGTCATATTAAATGGCGCCAGCCAAGTTGACAGCATCACCATGGTAGCTGAGAAAATCCGAGCGCAATTTAGCAAAGACTTTGTTGTAGATGGCATACATTTAAAAGTGGCATCCAGCATCGGCATTGCACGCTATCCTCAAGATGGTCAACAGCCACTGGCGTTAATTCAGGCTGCAGATGAAGCCATGTACAAGGCAAAAAACAATGGTGGCGATAAAATTGTTATTGCTGCAAACACCTAGCCTGCTCTTATCCTGTTAAACCTTTAGTAAACCTCGTTTCTATCAAAATACCGAAAATAGTATGCCTGTATGATTTTGGTTAGAGGATTTACTTCCTTCGCACAGCATTCCGTTTTACTATCTTAAAAATTGGGTGGTCAATAGTAGGCGTAGCCCTGATGAAGTCAGTCTTGTAGGTTGGCTTTTTCGTACTCACTTAACAACATAGGAAACGATAATGGCGGCTTTTGGTAGCGTGTTCATGCCTAAAATGGCATTAACAACATTCGAAAATACTCAGTGGACAGAGACAAATATTGTCTCATCAGACAGCATTCAGCTGCATCCTGGTGCCCACGTTTTACATTACTCAAGCACTTGTTTTGAGGGGTTGAAAGCGTTTCGTCATGCTGACGGCAGTGTGCACGTGTTTCGAATGGATCAAAACATTAAGCGTCTTGCTCAAAGTAGTCGTTTACTGTCTTTGCCTGCCATTGATGAAGAACAAGTTTCCACGATGATTTTAGACATCATGGCTGAATACGCCAGTGATGTGCCTGAGCCACCTGGGTCTATGTATATTCGTCCTACTCATATTGGGACAGAAGCCGCAGTAGGCAAAGCGGCGGCCCCTTCTTTGACTTCCATGTTGTATATTTTATTGTCTCCCGTTGGTGATTACTTTACGGGTGGTGCTAAAGCGTTGCGTTTGCTGTTAGACGAAACCGGCATGCGCTGTGCGCCACACATGGGCATGATTAAAAGCGGCGGTAATTACGCCAGCGCGTTGGGGCCGATCACGAAAGCCAAAGCAGAAGTGCAAGCAGATCAAATATTGTTTTGCCCAAATGGTGATGTTCAAGAGACAGGCGCCGCTAATTTCCTATTAATTGATGGCAATGAAATCATCACTAAAGGGTTGGATACCAGCTTCCTACATGGTGTCACTCGTTCTTCTATTTTAACCATTGCGGCTGATTTGGGCATGACAGTGACAGAACGAGATTTAACCGTGGCTGAACTGTTAGAACGCGCCGCGAAACCTGAGGTGGAAGCGGTGTTGTCTGGCACAGCGGCTGTATTGACATCCGTAGGCACTTTTATTCATGAAGACAAAGAGTATCAAGTTGGATCTGGTGAGCCAGGGCCTATCGCGCAAAAGCTGCGTCAAACATTAAATGATATTCAGTGGGGCAAAACAGCGGATACCCATAATTGGTTAACAAAAGTCTGTTAATCAGCCGATCGCTGTTTGTATTCCAAGGGAATAGTCAGTCTTCTAGAACGGGTTAATGCGCAGGTATTAGCCCGTTTTTTTATGATAAGTGAAGTAACGCAAAGTAAGACAAGGAGACTTTCCGTGAAAGAACGTTTACAAAAATTATGTGCACCGATTTTAGGTCTATTTGAATCGCACCAAGGGGATTACGATTACAAGCCTTCGCACCGCCTGATACTGATCGTGTTGGGGTTGTTGTGTTTCTTAATTGCTGCAATTTCTCTTGCTGTTACCATGATGACCGGTGAAATGGCAGGCATTGTTCCCATTGCTTTGTTTGGTATAACAGGGGTGGTATGCGAAATTGTAGGGTTGCTAGGCAGCGATAGAGCCGTGGCAAGAATTTGGAAAAGACACTAAAAAGGTGACTTATTCGTCACCTTTTTGGAGGATGTCTCTTTTGAAACGGTGCATAAAGACGAGACTATATCGCCTCGTTTATCATTGAGGTCGATGTATTATTTACGACCTTTGCCTTCACGATGAGGTCTTTGATCACCGCAGTCTTCCATGCGTTCTTGTTGTAGTTCAATGTATTGTGCTTTTTGCTCTGGCGTCAATATACTTAGTGCTTTGTGTTGTTTACTCAGCATTTCCACTTGGCGTTCAATGTGTTTATCTGCCATTCTTCGTGCCATTTCTGTGGCTTTTGCTGGGTCAAATTTTTCCGCCAGCAATAAGTCGTTCATTGCAGCCATACGGTTTTCACGCATCTCATCGCGTTGCTCAGGTTTCCGATTGCGGTGTTCTTTTTGTTCTGCACGGTCGGCTTTACGCAGTGCTTTAAATTCTTGTTTTTGTGCATCAGTGAGTTGTAATTCGTGCATGATGCCACGGTCAAGACCTGGACGGCACTCATGATCGCGGTCTTTTCCACCGGCTAAAGCACTGTTTGCACTGATAACAAGGGGAAGAACAACAGAGGCAAGAATCAGTTTTTTGGTCATTTTCATCAGAGTTTCCTTTTCGGTTTGGTGAATAAAGTAAAATAGAAAAGTTAAAATCAACGTCGTGTGTTGAAGGCATGGAAGTAGAATACAAGCTACTGGGTAAATCGATGTCTTGGTAAAGTAAAGTATCGTAAAGAGCCGTCAGTAGAGGCAGTTTAATCGTAAAATGCTGTTTTTCTGGTGGCGAACGTGACGCTAAAATCAGTATGTAAAAATAGGATAGATAGCCGATGCCTCATATTTTAATTATCGACGATGACATTGAATTAAGTGATTTATTAAAAGAAGTGTTGTCGTTTGAAAGCTGTACCGTTTCAACGGCTTACGACGGTATCGCTGGGTTAGAAGCGATGAGTGATGCCATTGATTTGGTCTTGTTGGACGTGATGATGCCTAAGTTGAACGGTTTTGATACCTTAAAACAGTTACGTCAGAAGTGGCAGGTCCCTGTATTAATGTTGACGGCGAAGGGCGATGAAATAGACCGCGTGGTGGGTTTGGAGTTAGGGGCAGACGATTATTTGCCTAAACCCTTCAGTGAACGAGAATTATTGGCTCGTATCCGTGCTATTTTGCGGCGCACACAAACCACAAAAAACAGTACCCAGAGCGATTGTGTTAATTATCGCGATATTACCTTGTACCCTGGACGTGTCGAGGCTTACTGTAATGGCGAAGCGTTGGATTTAACCAGCACAGAGTTTGCTCTATTGCATCATTTTGTGTTGCACCCGGGCATTGTGCTGACAAAAGAAGGGCTGAGTTTGGATGTACTGGGGAAACGCTTAGCGGCTTTTGATCGTGCGGTTGATATGCACGTGTCAAATTTGCGAAAAAAATTACCGGATTGGCCGAGTGGTAAGCCGAGAATTAAGACGCTACGAGGCCGTGGTTATTTGTTGGTGGAGGGAGAGTGATGGCTCTGCCTAAAATAATGCCGAAAATCACCAGTTTATATGGGCGCATCTTTGCTATTTTTTGGTTCACCATGTTTCTGGTCGTGTTGGCTATGCTGACATTGCCACATTTTGATCCACGTAAAACGCGTGATATTGAGGCACCCCGTTATGAGCGGATGGTGGAAGTGCGTGACCTCGTACAAGAGCATTTTTCCCATATTCTGAATGTTCAAACCATATTCGCACGCATTGAAAACAATGTGTATCCTGGTTCAGAAAAGGGTAAGCAGCGACTTTTTATCACCGATCCAGACGGCAACATGGTTACGCCGCCGCGTCGGCCTGACATGAGTTACCGTTCATTGCGTAACTTTGTGTCCATCATGGATAACCCAAAAGCGCCGCAACAAAAATTGTATGGCAAGATGTTGCTTGCCGGTCCTTTGCCCATCACACTGGCAGGAAAAGATTATTTCATTTACTTCGGCACCAGATGGAACGAGCCTCCGCTGTTTTTGTTGCAGTTATTTGATCATCCTTTTCGTTTGATGTTGGCGGTAATGTTGGTCAGTACACCCTTATTGCTGTGGTTGTCATGGGCACTCAGCCAGCCCGCACGACGCCTGGAAAAAGCCGCTCAACGAGTAGCGCAAGGGGTGTTTGAACCAGACCCAGAATTAGAGAAAGGCACGTCTGAGTTTCGCCAAGCCGGCAAAAGTTTTAATCAAATGGTTGAAGCCGTCAATTTGATGATGTATCGGCAACAACGCCTTTTATCTGATATTTCCCACGAATTACGCTCTCCTTTGACGCGTTTGCGTATGGCTCAGGCATTGGCATGGCGTAGACTGGGTGAAAGCAGCGATTTAACTCGGATTGATACCGAAGCACAGCGTCTTGAACAGATGATTGGTAAGTTGCTAGAGCTGTCAAGAACGCAACTCGATAGTCAGATTAAGAGAGAGACAAAAGCGCTGTCTCACTTGTTTGACACCATGTTGTCAGACAGTCGTTTCGAGGCCGAGCAGTGCGGGAAAGTGCTGTCGGTCAATGTGATGCCCAGCGGCTCGATACTTTGTCAGCCCGTCTTGTTGGTTAGCGCCATTGAAAATATCGTACGCAATGCCATTCATTACAGTGCGCATCAGGTGAATATCACGGCAATGATCCAATCGGGTGAGGTGATACTAAAAATCGAAGATGACGGTCAGGGTGTGCCTGAAGAGGAGTTAGCGTCTATTTTTCGCCCCTTTTATCGCGTTTCAACGGCGCGTGATCGTCACAGTGGTGGCACCGGTTTGGGGCTCGCCATTGCTGAAAATGCGATTCAGCAGCACCAAGGCTCCATTGAAGCCTCGTCAAGTTCTCTCGGCGGGTTGCAGGTGACAGTAATCTTGCCTTTAAGTGTGTAATTTATTGTTTACATCGAAAAGCAAGGGTAGACAAGGCGGTCTTTTCGGCTCATATTAAGACTCATCGTTACTCAATTTTTATTTTATAACGATGAGTAAATTGTTACCCTGTTATTACTTCATAGGAACACCATGATTCATTCAACAAAAGAGTTTTTGTTGCAGCGTATTTGTATTTTTGCCAACCAAACCTTTGACCCCAATTCAGATAAGCAGGTGGTGAGCTTGCTTAAAAGTAGGTTCAATATTCGCTTACCTCAACGTCGTTCGATCAATGAATCACTGTCTTCTTCCGTCAGTGACCATGAGATTGTTCAGTTAATTTTAAAATACCGAGCCATGGCTTAAGGTCAGGCGCTGTTATTTTCCAACCCCCATCTTATTTTTTAACACAAACAAAGATCGCGTTTCCTGTTTGTCCGCCCCAGGGCTGTATTTTATCGTGCTCATGTTCAAAGAGGTGTACATCAAACAGGGGGGCGAGTAAGCCTTGTAAAGTGACAAAGCTTGTTGCAACCATGTTGTGTTCATCAACCCATCGTTCAGTCACATTGTTATGTGTCTTTTCGATGCTCAGTTTTAAGGTCTGTTTGTCCCCTTCGCCAGAGTAATGCCAAGAAGAACCAAACGAAAACAAGTCTTGACCCTGTTTGACACTGTGCTTGGCCGCGAGTTGGTTATCAATATGGTCTTTATCAACGCTGTTAAAACAAAACACGCCACCGGTATTCAGTGCTTGGTGAACACTGTTCAGGCAACTCTGTAACTGTGCAGTGTCACCGCTGTAATGAATAGAGTATAAAAAGCAGGTGATCAGATCAAAAGGGTCGTCTACGCTAAAATCACACATGTTCCCCAGTGAAAACTCACTGTTTGGACAACGCAACTTTGCCAGCGACAACATCGGTAGATTAATGTCTAAACCACTGCACAGGTAGCCTTCTTGTTGAAGGTATTCAATATGTGGCCCCGTGCCACACGCTAGATCTAGGTGGCGTTTGCCCTGGTTACCAAAGAGTTGATGGAAGCGATGGGCACTGTGGCTTTGCGCGGGATAATTGATATCGGCACACATCAAGTCGTAGTAGCCAGATAGATCTGTGTAGAGCGCATTGTCAGACATGCTTGAATCGCTTATGCAGTGAAAAAAAGAGGGCGAATCATATAGTAAGGCGGATGTTTTGCGAAGCAAAAAACAGTGAGAAGGGCGCAATAAAAAGCAGAAACAAGGCGATGCTTGTTTCTGCTTTCAATAGAGGGGGAGTTTTTTAAAATCAGACGAAAATAAAGAATTTTGCGATAAAAAGCGCCGCTAATAAATACACAGCGATATTGACGTTTTTACCTTGCCCAGACAGTAGTTTGATCACCGCATAACTGATAAAAGACAACGCGATACCGTCCGCAATGGAGTAGGTTAATGGCATGGTAAAGGCAGCGATTAAAACAGGCGCGGCTTCACTGATATCATCCCAATCCACATGAGCCAAACTGCTGGTCATCAATACGGCGACATACATCAGCGCACCCGCTGTTGCGTAAGCGGGGATGGACCCTGCCAATGGCGCGAAGAATAAGCTCAATAAGAACAATAAGGCAACGACAACCGCGGTTAACCCAGTACGGCCACCTGCTGCCACACCGGATGCACTTTCAATGTAGCTGGTGGTAGACGATGTACCCACCGCCGCACCGACTAAGGTTGCTCCAGAGTCGGCTAAAAGCGCTTTTTTAAGGCGGGGCAGTTTGCCGTCTTTGTCCAATAATCCACCCCGTTGGCCAACACCAATCAAGGTGCCAGACGTATCGAATAGATCCACAAAGAAAAAGGCAAACACCACGCTTAACATGCTGATTTGAAACGCTCCTTCAATGTCCATTGCCATAAAAGTAGGCGCTACAGAAGGCGGCATAGACACTAGCCCGTTAAAGCTGTTGTGGCCAAAAAGCATCGACAATACGGTAACAAACAGAATACCGACCATCACTGAGCCGGTGATGTTCAAATACGCCAACGCACAAATAACAAAAAAGCCCAACAGACCGTAAATAGCAGAAGGAGACGACAAGTCACCCAAAGACACCATGGTGGCTGGGTTCTTAACAATGATGCCGGAATTTTGTAAGGCAATCATCGCTAAAAATAAGCCGATACCCGCAGCGATACCGAGTTTCAGCGAGGAGGGAATGGCGTTGATCACCCACTCTCGAATCTTAAAGATACTGATAAAAACAAATAAAATACCTGAAAGAAAAACAGCACCCAGTGCTTGCTCCCAAGAATACCCCATGCCTAAAACGACACCATAGGTAAAAAAGGCGTTTAACCCCATTCCAGGCGCGAGTGCAATAGGGTAATTGGCATACAGCCCCATGATCAAACAACCAATGGCGGCCGCAAGGCAGGTTGCGACAAACACCGCGCCTTCATCCATACCTGCTTGGGCTAAGATGGAGGGGTTAACAAAAATGATGTACGCCATGGTTAAAAAGGTGGTGATACCACCCACGATTTCGTTTCGCACGGTCGTATTGTGTGCGCTAAGTTGGAAATAACGTTCGAGCATAGGAGTGCCTTATTGACTGATGCAACGATGAGGGCGGTATCGCATTGCTCTTGAGGGGAAAGAACAACACGGCGTCAACATCGAGATTAAAAGAGAAAGCTGATTATTTGGTCAGCTAACGAATTCGCCGGCAAGTATAAAAAAAATGTCATCATTATGGGAGAGAAATTACGAAAAACCCTTAACTTAACCGGTTGCGTGTTCTGTTGATCGGTGAGTGGCCCAGTAGTGCTATAATATGGCCATTATTTTTGATTCGATTGAGAAAACATATCATGCCAAATACGACCGTTTCTATAGGGCTCATTAATCCTAAAAGTATCACGAATGTTGGGGCAGTGATGCGGGCGGCGGGTTGTTACCAAGTAGATCAAGTGTTGTACACAGGGCAGCGTTATGACAGAGCGGTGAAAATGTCGACGGATACGAAAAAAATGAGTCAGACTATTCCTCTGTTAAGCATGAACAGCAACGACGCCATGGCTCTGCTGGAGGGTGTGGACGCTCAGACTCAGATCGTATGTGTTGACTTGATTCAAGGCGCAACGCCATTACCTGCGTTTCAGCACCCCGCGAAGGCGCTTTACCTTTTTGGACCGGAAGATGGCACCATCAATCAAGCAGTGGTAGATCGCGCCGACCATGTCGTGTTTGTGCCGACGGTGGGTTGTATGAATTTAGCCGCGACTGTGAATGTGCTTTTGTATGATCGACTGGCAAAGTCGGATCGAGCCAATGCCGGCGATGCGTTAATTTGCCAAAGTAAGGATATAAACAACAACGTGAAAGTACGCCCTAAGACCCCGTCTTAGGTGTTGGTGAGACGAGTTAATTGTCAGCTATCTTGAACTTTTTATTCATTATTATTCATATAGTTAGCACTAATTTGACTGTGATTTTTGAGTAGCAATGCAAAAATAACTTCTTAGTCTTATGGCGAAAGAGGAACACAGTAATATGACATTTTTACACTCTATGGCGGCCACCACGCTTATTTTTGCAGCACCACTGGCGTTGGCTGAAAAGTCTCGCCCTCCTTTAGAGCCTCTTAGTGCCGAATTAGAATTGGGCATCATTGCGATCACAGGTAACACAGAAAGCTCCGCTTTAAAGGGTAAAGCGACCGTTCAGCAAGATTTTAAAGAATGGAAGACCAAATATCAGCTTGATACTCTATACAAGCGTGGTCGCGATGAAGGTGCTACTGAAACCACCACAACGGCACAGAAGGTCTTTTTGTCTGCTCAAAGTGATTATAAACTGAGTGGCGATAACAGTTCTGTCTACGTTTATGGCTCCTACACGGGAGACCGTTTCAGCGGCTATGAATACCAGAATACGGTATCAGTAGGTTATTCAGGACGGGCATTTGAGAATGAAGAGTCCGCACTAGACTACAGCGTGGGTCCTGGTTATTCTTTTAGCGAAACAGACGACGGTGACAAAGAAGAATCCGCTATCGCCCATGTTGAACTGCAATACGAGTACGTTATCAGCCCAACCTCTACGTTTCAGCAAATGGTCAGTACAGAAGCCGCTTTGCAAGCCAATAAAAATACGCGCTCAAAGTCAGAGACGTCAGTCAGCGTCAAACTACGTGATGATTTAAGCATGAAGGCGGCGTACAGCATTACACATAACAGCAAGGTATTGAGCGATAAAAAGAAAACAGACGCGACAACCAGTGTTATCTTTGCTTATACTTTTTAAATCGGTTGCCTAAATGCGTTTAATAAAAGAGGCAACAATGATTCATTCACTGTCACAAAGGGGTTACGATGCGCTATCAAGGAATCAAAGTCACCATGGTGACAGGGTTTTTAGGCGCGGGCAAAACAACGCTCATTCGTCACCTGTTAGAACAAGCTCCCCCTAATGAACGATGGGCGGTTTTGGTCAATGAGTTTGGTGATATTGGCTTAGACAGTGTGTTCTACGCGGATCTAGAGGTGGCGATTACTGAGGTTGCAGGTGGGTGTGTTTGTTGCACAACGTCGGCTGCGTTTCAGAAAGGGCTAAACCAACTGATACGTCAACATAATCCAGATCGTATTTTTATTGAACCCTCTGGGCTGGGTCACCCCAAGCAGATCATTCAAAAGCTACGCAGTGAAATGTATCGAGATGTGTTGCTCTTGACGGGCGTATTTTGTGTACTGGATGCAACCACCTTGTCAGATCCGCGCTATGCTTGTCACGACATTTATAATGACCAAATTGACTCAGCCGATGCGATTGTGCTGAGTCATATGGAGCGTTATTCGGATAAAGATTTGGATGCATTGCAAGACCGTTTGAAACAACCTTCCGTTACCAAATCGCCGACGGTATTTAATCGCCATCCTTTGGGTCTGAACATCAATTGTTTGGATTTAGGCTTGGCAGACGTTACCTCCTCTAAGCGTAACCACTCACTGTTCGAACACATCGCAAAGAAGCACGCTTTGGACCAAGTTCCCAGCGTCTATCACAGGGGGTATGAATCGGTTTCATTATTAGAAACAGGGCAGTTTGAGCCTAACGTTGATAATGCTAATCGCACTGATATAAAGAGCGCTGACGGCCAACATGATGGCGGCTGGTATTACCAAAAACAGCAAGATGGTATGAAGGTGTTAGGCTGGTTATGGGCACAAAATGATGTGTTTGAAGAGGTGGATGTTCTCGCTTTCTCCGACGCTTTAGCGGCACTACCGGGCATTTATCGATTAAAAGGGATGTTTGCGTTATCGGTCTGCACCCAAGAAGCGTCAGAGGTCCCTATCCCCGCCATGTTTGTCAATATGTCACAAGGCAAAGCAACGATAACCCATGCAAACTGCAAAGGGGCAAGTCGTATGGAGGTGATTGGGGATATAGACACCGCTTGGGAAACGGATGTTCAATCTCTCTGTAATCGCGTTCTCGTTTCCTCTTCTCTCTAATTTGTATTGGTCGCCAACGACCAATACACTCGGTTAAACACATTGTTATGGTCAAATAAGCCCAGCCATTAAAATCGCTTGGTGTATTTTGTCATTAACTTTGGCCACTTTTGTTATTGAGCAAAAGTGGCCAATGAACGAACCTTTCAGGCATAAATTGTTCCATCCCAGACAAAGATTATAAAAACAATAAGAGGTCTAAATCATGCCTGAATACAAAGCACCGCTCCGTGATATTAAATTCGTCACCGAAGAAGTTCTCGATTTTCCAACGCATTATGCCAACTTGGCGGGTGCAGAAGAAGCGACGCCAGACATGGTGTCCGCCATTCTTGAAGAAGGGGCAAAATTTGCTGAGCGCGTTCTGTCGCCAATTAATCGTGTGGGTGATCAACAAGGTTGTCAATTCAAAGACGGCGTCGTGACCACGCCAGACGGTTTCAAAGAAGCTTACCAACAATACGTCGAAGGCGGTTGGCCGTCTTTGTCACATCCTGAAGAGATGGGAGGGCAAGGGTTGCCCGATTCGCTCGGCATGATGGTAACGGAAATGATTGCCACCTCTAACTGGTCTTGGGGGATGTATCCAGGGCTAAGCCACGGAGCTATGAATACCATTGAATTGCATGGAACCGAGGAACAAAAGCACACCTACCTAACAAAATTAGTGTCTGGTGAGTGGACAGGAACCATGTGTTTGACTGAACCCCATTGTGGTACAGATTTGGGTATGCTGAAAACCAAAGCAGAGCCACAAGACGACGGCAGTTATGCGATCACGGGCACGAAAATTTTCATTTCTGCCGGTGAGCATGATATGGCGGAGAATATTGTCCATATTGTATTGGCGCGTTTACCCGATGCCCCAGCGGGTACCAAGGGCATTTCTTTGTTTATTGTGCCAAAACACAATGTCGATACATCTGGCGAGATGGCCGATCGAAACCAAGTGTCTTGCGGTTCCATTGAGCACAAAATGGGGATACATGGTAATGCCACCTGTGTGATGAACTTTGATGGCGCAAAAGGCTTTTTAATTGGTGAAGCAAATCGTGGCTTGAATTGCATGTTCACCTTTATGAACACCGCTCGTATCGGCACAGCATTGCAAGGTCTTGCTCATGCTGAGTGGGCGCTGCAAAACTCAGTGGCTTACGCCAAAGATCGTTTGCAAATGCGCGCCTTGTCGGGTGCGAAATCCCCAGAAAAACCCGCTGATTCCATTATGGTTCATCCAGATGTACGTCGTATGCTGCTGACACAAAAAGCGTTTGCGGAAGGGGGGCGTGCGCTGATTCATTACTGCTCTATGCTGGTGGATACTACGAAAAAAGGCACCGATGCTGAGAAGGCAGAAGCCGATGAGTTGATGTCATTACTGACCCCCATTGCGAAAGCGTTTTTAACTGAAACCGGTTTTGAATCCGCTAACCATGGTCTACAAGTGTTTGGTGGTCATGGTTTTATTGCTGAGTGGGGAATGGAGCAAAACGTTCGTGATTGTCGTATTTCTATGTTGTACGAAGGCACAACAGGCATTCAGGCTTTGGATTTATTAGGGCGTAAAGTTTTGATGACGCAAGGTGCCACGCTACGTCGCTTTACAAAAATCGTACATAAGTTCTGCAAAGAACACAAAGGCAACAAGCGCCTGAAGCCCTACATGACGGCACTGGATAAATTAAACAGTGAATGGGGCGATATCACGCTTAAAATCGGTATGAAGGCAATGCGCAATAAAGAAGAAGTAGGGGCGGCCTCCGTCGATTACCTCATGTTTTCTGGGTACGTTGTATTGGCTTATTTCTGGGCACGCATGGCGGTTGTTGCACAAACCAAACTGGACGAGGGAACAGAAGAAGCGGGGTTCTACACAGCCAAGCTGCAAACCGCCACTTTTTACTATGAACGTTTGTTACCTCGTACACGTGCCCATGCTGAGGCAATGTTGTCAGGGGCAGAGAACCTATTGGCCATGGAAGAAGATAACTTTCTTTTTCTGAACACTTAACTAAACGACGAATGACACAATAACGAATCGACACACAAACAAACATTCGCACACACACCCGTGTGCGAGCAATAATTACAATAATAGGATAAGGTTATGAGTGAATCAAAAGCAGTGTTTGATGCGATGTTAGTCCGCTTTGATGCAAATGAAGCAGACGATATGGAAGCGGTATTTCAGTTTGACTTAGAAGATGCAGACGATTACTACTTAAGTATTGAGGATGGATCTTGCACAATGGCAGAAGGTGAGCACGACGATGCGACCGTTACGTTAAGTATGGACCTTGCAACGCTTAAAGAGGTAATGAGTGGTGAGCTTGATGGTATGGCGGCCTTTATGCAGGGCCGTATACGCGCCGATGGCGATATTATGCTCGCCACAAAGCTGACGCAAATTTTTCCTAATTAAGCGATATCGTCATGCTTGGTAACCTAAAAGCTCAACGTCAGTGTATGCGGTTGAGCTTTTGTTTTTCATTCTCCGAAATAAAAAAAATAATTGGAGTCGTTTATGACAGCGGATACGCCACTATACAACACACAAGACCGTTCGCCAGCACCAGGTAGTGAGCTACCTGCTTCGCTCAATCCTTATGGTTACCAGTCTTTAACGGACGTTTTAGCGTTAGCAACGGCGAAATACGCCGACTTACCGGCTTTTACCAGCGTAGGCCGCACAATCAGTTACCGTGAACTGAATGAAAAATCCGATCAGTTTGCCGCGTATCTCCAGTCTGATACTGGCTTGAACCCGGGCGATCGTATTGCCATTCAACTGCCAAACGTCATTCAATACCCTGTGGTACTGTTTGGTGCGATTAAGGCGGGTTTAATTGTGGTCAACACCAACCCTCTTTATACGCCCAAAGAATTAGAACACCAATTTAACGATGCCGAAGTCAAGGCGTTGGTTGTGTTCGCTAACATGGCGCACAATGTTGAAAAGATATTGTCTAAAACCCAGATAAAACATGTAATTATTACGGAAATCGCAGACTTCCATACGCCGGTTAAGCGCGTTTTAGTCAATTCCGTGGTGAAGTATGTGAAGAAAATGGTACCGGCTTATCATCTGCCCAGTGCCCTTTCATTAAATGAAGCGCTGGCAAAGGGCAAAGGTAAATCGGTGACTCCTGTGGTGAGTCAATCGGATCAGATTGCCGTGCTGCAATATACGGGGGGCACCACCGGGATCGCGAAAGGGGCCATGCTAACGCACGCCAATCTGCTTTCAAATATGTGTCAACTGAGCTCACGATTGGAGTCTATTCTTGAGGAAAGGTCTGAAACGTACATTGCTCCCTTGCCGCTTTACCATATTTATGCGTTCTTGATCCATGGCTTGACCCTGCTTGAACGGGGCGCGCACAGCATATTGATTCCCAATCCAAGAGATTTGCCCGGTTTTGTGAAAGAGCTTAAAAAGTGGCCGTTTACGGGCTTTGTAGGTTTAAACACATTATTTGTTGGTCTGTGTAATAACGCTGATTTTAAAACACTGGATTTTTCCACGCTTAAGTTGACCTGTTCAGGGGGGATGCCGTTAACCCATGCAGCAGCAGATGAATGGAAAAAAGTGACAGGTTGTCAAGTTGTGGAAGGTTATGGCTTAACCGAAACGTCTCCTGTTGTGTCGTTTAACCCTATCGGCAAAGAGCGTATTGGTACTATTGGCTTACCCGTTTCTAATACAGACATTAAAATTCAAGACTTGAATGGAAACGCTTTACCACAAGGGGAGTCAGGCATGTTGTGCGTTCGTGGTCCGCAGGTAATGAAGGGCTACTGGAACCGTGAAAAGGCGACCAAGGAAGTGATGACCGACGATAGTTTCTTAATCACCGGTGACATTGCCATGCAACACCCTGATGGTTACCTGCAAATTGTTGATCGTGCCAAAGACATGATTATCGTATCTGGCTTTAATGTTTATCCGACGGAAGTGGAAGACTGTCTGTCATCTCACCCTGACATTTTAGAGTCTGCTGCGATCGGTGTGTCAGATGAGAAAACGGGCGAGGCGGTAAAAGCGTTTATTGTCTTAAAAGCAGGAGCGAGTGAGCCAAGCAATAAAGTCTTGAAAGCCTATTGCAAAGAAAACTTAGCGGCCTATAAAGTACCAAAATACTTTGAAATCAAAGAAGAGTTGCCTAAAACAAACGTGGGGAAAGTGCTTCGTCGTGCGCTACGTGAAGAGGAAGTCACATCATGAGTGATTTTGTCACACAGACCATGGTGTCGGGCGTACAAGTTATCTGTCTAAATCGTGCGGATAAGAAAAATGCCATTACATTGGCTATGTATCAAACGCTTACGGCATTGCTATCGTCAGCAGAGCAGGACGATGCCATAAAGGCGACCATGATCTACGGTTTGGGTGGTGAGTTCTCATCTGGCAATGACATCAACGAGTTTATTCATATTGCACAAAAGCCAGAAAAACTCGATGTGATTTTGTCTTTTCTAAAAGCGCTAAGTACCTATACAAAACCCCTTATCGCCGGTGTAGAAGGCCGAGCCGTGGGGGTTGGAGCGACCTTGTTGTTACATTGTGATCTTGTATTGGCCTCTCGAGAGGCACGTTTGCAATTTCCTTTTGTGCAACTGGGTTTGGTGCCAGAGGCGGCGTCTAGCTTCTTGTTGCCTAGGTTGTTAGGTCATCCAAAAGCGTTTGAGGTACTGGTTCTATGTGACGTGATAGGGGCGGAGCAGGCTCATCAAATGGGGCTCATTAACCATCTATGTGAGGCCGGTGAAGCCTACTCAGTAGCGCTTGATTACGCAATAAAAGTCGCGGCGTTGCCAACCGAGGCGGTGGCTTTAAGCAAAAAGTTATTAAAATCCTCTATTCAAGATGAGGTGCAAAACACCTTATTACGTGAAGGGCGTCTTTTCAAAGCACGACTAAGCTCAAATGAAGCAGCCTATGCTTTCTCTTCTTTTTTATCACGTCAAAAATAAGACTTAACATTCGTTAAAAAAGCGCTTCTTACTGGGCAAGTGAATATTTTTGTCAGTTAAGTGGCGCTTTTTTGTTATTGATGAAAATTCACCTCAATCTAGTATAGAGACCTATCGCAAAGCACAATTCAGATTGCGGCTATAAACAATAAAACAAGAATAAAAAGAGGGTTTTATGAAAATTTTAGTATCCGTAAAACGCGTCATTGATTACAACGTCAAAGTACGTGTAAAGCCTGACAATACGGCGGTTGATTTGACGAACGTAAAAATGTCGATGAACCCTTTCTGTGAGATCGCCGTGGAAGAAGCGGTTCGATTAAAAGAAAAAGGCCTTGCTTCAGAAGTCGTTGTGGTCTCCGTGGGCGCAAAAAGCTGTCAGGAAACATTGCGTACGGCGCTTGCGTTGGGCGCCGATCGAGCCATACAAGTTGACGCCGAAGATGGTTTAGATTCTTTGAGTGTGGCAAAGCTGCTGGCCAAGGTTGCTCAAAATGAAGCCGCTGACTTAATTATTCTAGGTAAACAGTCCATCGATTCTGATAATAATCAAACAGGCCAAATGGTCGCAGCGTTGTTGGATTATCCTCAAGCGACATTCGCTTCTGAAGTGGTTATCGAAAGCGGCGAAGCGCAGGTTACCCGTGAAATCGACGGCGGATTACAAACCCTGTTGGTGACCTTGCCAGCGGTTGTCACCACAGACTTACGTCTTAATGAGCCGCGTTTCGCGTCTTTACCCAATATTATGAAAGCCAAAAGAAAACCACTGGACGTCACCACACCTGCCGAGTTAGGCGTTGATGTGGGCTCAAACGTCACGGTGCTTTCTGTCGCCGCACCGGCTGAACGTTCCGGTGGTGTGAAAGTTGCCTCTGTGGCGGAGTTGGTCGATAAATTAAAAAATGAAGCGAAGGTGGTGTCATGAGTGTATTAATTCTTGCAGAACACGATAACAAATCTTTAAAGCCGGCTACTTTGAATACGGTGACAGCTGCTCTTGATATTCATTCCGATGTGCATGTTTTGGTCGTTGGGGCAGATTGTCAGGCTGTAGCAGATGCCGCTTGTAATATTGCCGGAGTGAGCAAGGTGTTGGTGGCAGACAATGCCGTGTATGAACACCAATTGGCAGAAAATGTCAGCAAATTGATTGTTGAAGTGGCTGGTGAGTATAGTCATATCTTAGCGCCTGCAACGACAACCGGTAAAAATACTTTGCCACGTGTGGCGGCATTACTGGATGTGGCTCAGTTGTCTGATGTGATTAAAGTGGAGGCGCCTGATACGTTTGTGCGTCCTATTTATGCTGGTAACGCCATTGCGACCGTAAAAAGTAACGATGCGGTGAAAGTCATCACGGTTCGTACCACAGGATTTGATGCAGCCTCCAGCGAAGGCGGCAATGCTGTCAGTGAACCACTAGCGCACGTTATTGAGTCCAACAAGAGTCGCTTTGTAAAAGAGCAGGTCGCTCAATCGGATCGTCCTGAATTGACATCGGCCAGTGTGATTGTCTCCGGTGGTCGAGGTATGGGAAGTGGTGAAAACTTCGCTTTGTTAGACGGTGTAGCAGACAAATTGGGTGCCGCGATCGGTGCCTCTCGTGCTGCGGTTGATGCGGGCTTTGTACCAAACGATCTACAAGTAGGGCAGACCGGTAAAACGGTTGCGCCGGATTTGTATATTGCCATCGGTATTTCTGGTGCGATTCAACATCTTGCGGGTATGAAAGACGCAAAAGTGATTGTTGCGATTAATAAAGATGAGGAAGCGCCCATCTTTAATGTGGCCGATTATGGTTTGGTGGCGGATTTATTTGATGCCGTGCCAGAGCTAGAAACGTCTCTTTAGTCATTCATTAAAAGCGTGTTGCGGTTGATCGTAAGCGCCAAAGAAAAATAATAAGAACGGGAGATCCGTATGATATTTGAAGGACAAGCCATAAAAGTCACGCTTGACGAGGCCAACATTGCCACGGTTACATTGGATTTGGTAGGCGAATCGGTTAACAAATTTAACAGTTTGACTTTGGGCGAGCTGGCCACTGTCGTTGAAAAATTGCAACACATCGATGATTTGCAAGGGGTGATTTTTGCCAGTGCAAAAGACGCGTTTGTTGTGGGCGCGGACATTACTGAATTTACTTCATGGTTTAAATTAGAAGATGAAGAGTTAACGGATAAACTGCGTCATGCCCACACTATTTTTAATGCCATTTCTCATCTTTCTTGTCCTACCGTCGCTGCAATAAATGGGATTGCCTTAGGTGGCGGTATGGAGTTGGTTTTAGCCTGTGATTACCGTGTGATGGCGGATTCTGCCAAAATTGGTTTGCCAGAAACGCAACTGGGAATCTACCCTGGTTGGGGCGGTACAGTGCGTTTGCCGCGCCTAATTGGCGCCGACAATGCGTGTGAATGGATATGTGGCGGCGCACAAAAACGCAGCGCCGATGCCTTAAAAGATGGGGCTGTTGATGCGGTCGTTCCGGCTGTGAAGGTGCAAGCATCGGCTCGTCATTTGATCCAACAAGTAATGGACGGCAAGCTGGATTACCATGCTCGCCGCGATGAATTGCGTGCGCCCATGGTGTTTTCACCGATTGAAAAAATGATGGTGTTTGAATCAGTACGTGGTGTGGTCGGAGCCAAAGCGGGTAAACATTATCCAGCACCAATGGCCGCGATCAAAACCATTGAAAAAGGCATCAGTCAAGAGATGGACAAAGCCATCGAAACAGAGATCAAAGGCTTTGTGAAATTGGCCAAAGGCCCTGTGGCGAAATCCTTGGTTAACCTTTTCTTGAGCGATCAGCAAATTAAGAAAACCGCGGGTAAATACGCGAAAAGTGCGACGCCAGTGAAACAAGCGGCGGTATTGGGTGCTGGTATTATGGGGGGCGGTGTGGCTTATCAGTCGGCTTCCAAGGGCACGCCGATTATTATGAAAGACATTCGTCCAGAAGCATTGGATCTTGGTCTAAGTGAAGCGAATAAACTCTTTAACGGTCAAGTTGAGCGCGGTCGTCTGACCACAGAAAAAGCCTTTAAAGCGATGAACGCCATTGTCCCAGCGTTGACCTACGGAGAGTTTGAACACGTTGATTTGGTGGTTGAAGCGGTCGTGGAAAACGTCAAAATCAAAAAGTCTGTATTAGCCGAAGTGGAAACTAAGATCGCTGACGATGCCATTCTTACCTCTAACACGTCGACTATTTCGATCACAGAATTGGCAAAAGGCTTAACACGCCCTGAAAACTTCTGTGGTATGCACTTTTTTAACCCTGTTCATCGTATGCCATTGGTGGAAGTGATTCGTGGTGAAAAAACCAGTGAGGCCGCCATTGCAAAAACCGTGGCGTACGCGCAAGCCATGGGCAAAACTCCTGTTGTTGTTAACGATTGTCCTGGGTTCCTGGTCAACCGTGTCTTGTTCCCGTATTTCGCCGGTTTCTCTTTAATGATGCAAGAAGGTGCGGATTTCCAAGTGGTCGATAAAACTATGGAGAAATTCGGTTGGCCAATGGGGCCTGCGTATTTGCTGGATGTGGTTGGGGTGGATACCGCTTTTCATGCGGATCAGGTCATGGCAGAAGGCTTTCCTGACCGTATGAAGCACGAAGGTAAAAACGCTGTGGATCGCTTGTTTGAACTAGAGCGTTTTGGGCAGAAAAATGGCAAAGGGTTTTATAGCTATGAAGCGGATCGTAAGGGCAAGCCGAAGAAAATCTTCAATGAGGATATTAACGAACTGTTAGCACCTGTGGTCCAGTCAAAATCTGAACTGACAGAAGAAGACATTATTGCTCGTATGATGATTCCACTTTGCATCGAAACGGTTCGCTGCGTGGAAGAAGACATTGTCGCCTCAGCGGCGGAAGCGGATATGGGCTTGATTTATGGCATAGGTTTCCCGCCTTACCTCGGCGGTGCTATGCACTACCTAGACCAAATGGGGCTGCAAGCGTTTTGTGAGCTTGCAGACAAGTACAGCCACCTAGGTAAGTTGTATGAGCCAACCGCGCAAATGCGCGAGATGGCGAAGAATAATCACACTTACTACGGCGCATAACCCCAAAGGCTAGAGGAGAATCTTATGAAACTGAATCCAAATGATGTTGTTATAATTGACGCGGTTCGCTCACCAATGGGCAAGACAAAAAATGGCGTATTCCGTAATGTTCGAGCGGAAAACTTATCCGCTGGGCTGGTGAAGGCGTTGTTCAAACGTAACCCAAACGTTGACCCGAATGAGGTGGAAGACTTGATCTGGGGATGCGTTAATCAAACGTTGGAACAAGGCTTTAACATGGCACGGGCTGTGTCTTTACTGGCAGGCTTGCCTATTACCACCGCGGCGCAAACCGTTAACCGCTTGTGTGGTTCGTCTATGTCGGCCATTCATACGGCGGCGCAAGCGATCATGACCGGCCAAGGCGATGTGTTTGTTGTAGGAGGCGTTGAGCATATGGGGCACGTTGGCATGATGCATGGGGTGGATGTAAACCCTGCTTTGTCAAAGCACATGGCCAAAGCCTCTATGATGATGGGCGTGACGGCGGAAATGCTGGGTAAGATGCACGGCGTTAGCCGAGAAGCACAAGATGAGTTTGCTGTGCGTTCTCATCGTTTGGCTCATGAGGCAACGGTACAGGGGCGTTTTGCCAACGAAATTGTCTCCATAGAAGGTCATGACTCCGAGGGCAATAAAATCCTTGTGGAAGTCGATGAGGTGATTCGTCCTGAGACATCAATGGAATCGTTGGCGGGCTTAAAACCGGTATTTATGCCAAAAGTTGGGACGGTGACCGCGGGTACCTCGTCGGCGCTGTCGGATGGCGCGTCAGCCATGTTGATGATGTCGGCACAAAAGGCCGAAGAACTTGGTCTAACACCGATTGCTAAAGTACGCAGCATGGCCGTAGCGGGTTGTGATCCAGCGATCATGGGTTATGGACCGGTACCAGCGTCGAAAAAAGCGCTCAAGCGCGCGGGTTTAACCATGGTTGATATTGACATTGTCGAGTTAAACGAGGCGTTTGCCGCTCAGTCTATTCCTGTTTTAAAAGACTTGAAACTCATCGATTTGGTGGATCAGAAAGTCAATTTGAATGGTGGTGCGATTGCACTGGGTCACCCGCTTGGTTGTTCGGGGACGCGTATCTCGACTACCTTGCTTAATGTGATGCACGAAAAAGATGCGACGTTGGGTTTGGCCACCATGTGTATTGGCATGGGTCAAGGGATCGCGACGGTGTTTGAGCGAATATAAACAAATTCCCCTTCTTGTTTTTTCTTTGCCCCGCTAAACAGCGGGGTTTTTAATTGTCGAATGTACACTTCACTTCAATTCACACACGGGTTACGTCAAAAGGCTGTGACAAAGGTGACTTCAACGTGACCTTTTAGAGCACCGCAGCACTTTGTAAGTCACTCTACTATGGTCTTCTTAGCTTTTATTAATTGGTTGGTGTTTATTTTCAAGGTTATAACTATAGCCATTGAATACAACGACGAAAAACAAACGTTTTAGTCACAGCAGGAGAAGTAATATGTCTAACGAAAGTAAATGTCCTTTTAACCACGGCGCATCTGGCGCGAGCCAAGCGGCCGGTCGTGGTACTTCTAACAAAGACTGGTGGCCAAATCAGTTGGATTTGAAAATTTTACATCAGCATTCTGCTAAGTCTAACCCGATGGGTGAAGGCTTTGACTATCAAGCGGCTTTTAATAGTTTGGACATAGAAGCGCTTCGTCAAGATTTGTTCGCTCTAATGACAGATTCTCAAGATTGGTGGCCAGCAGATTACGGCCATTATGGTCCTTTCTTTATTCGTATGGCTTGGCACAGTGCCGGCACGTACCGTACAGCCGATGGCCGTGGCGGTGCGACATCGGGTACACAGCGTTTTGCGCCTTTGAATAGCTGGCCTGATAACGTCAACCTAGACAAAGCGCGTCGTTTACTTTGGCCTATCAAGCAGAAATACGGCAGCAAGATTTCTTGGGCAGATTTAATGATCTTAGCGGGTAACTGTGCATTGGAATCTATGGGCTTTGAAACCTTTGGTTTTGCGGGTGGCCGTGTGGATGTTTGGGAACCAGAAGATGACATTTACTGGGGAGCTGAAGGCGAATGGCTACAAGAAAGTGGCGGTAAAAACGACCGTTACTCTGGCGATCGTGATTTAGAAAATCCATTAGCCGCGGTTCAGATGGGGCTGATTTATGTTAACCCAGAAGGCCCAGATGGCAAGCCGGATCCTTTAGCGTCCGCTCGTGATATTCGTGACACCTTTGCCCGCATGGCGATGAACGACGAAGAAACAGTGGCATTGATTGCGGGTGGTCACACCTTTGGTAAAGCGCACGGTGCTGGCGATGCATCACAAGTGGGTGATGACCCTGAAGCAGCAGGCCTTACTGAGCAAGGTTTTGGCTGGAGTAACTCGCAAGGCACAGGTAATGGTGCCGATACAATTAGCAGTGGTTTAGAAGGCGCTTGGACGAAAAATCCAATCAAATGGGACAATGGTTACTTTGAAAACTTGTTTGACTATGAGTGGGAATTGACTAAGAGCCCAGCGGGTGCGTGGCAGT
This sequence comes from Marinomonas algarum, assembly GCF_020532605.1. Lineage (GTDB taxonomy): Bacteria > Pseudomonadota > Gammaproteobacteria > Pseudomonadales > Marinomonadaceae > Marinomonas > Marinomonas algarum. The sequence continues at coordinate 87,054 of NZ_JAJATW010000013.1, forward strand.
GGTCACCAAAAGGCACCGCAGGTTCTAATAGTGTGCCTGATGCTCACGACGTGTCTAAGCGTCACGCCCCAATGATGTTTACCTCGGACATCGCATTACGTGAAGATCCAATTTACGCGCCGATTTCGAAACGTTTTTACGAACATCCAGACCAGTTAGCCGATGCATTTGCTCGTGCTTGGTTCAAATTAACTCATCGTGATATGGGGCCGGTATCGCGTTACTTAGGGCCCTTGGTGCCAAAAGAAACGTTGATTTGGCAAGATCCGATTCCATCACCGACTGAGCCTCACGTTACAGAGCAAGATGTTGAGACATTGAAGAGTAGGTTAGCGACCTCTGGATTGTCAGTGGCGCAACTTGTTTCTACTGCATGGGCTTCAGCGTCTACTTACCGCGGTTCAGACATGCGCGGTGGTGCTAACGGCGCGCGTTTACGTCTTGCACCACAAAAAGACTGGGAAGTGAATCAGCCAGAGCAACTAGCGAGCGTGTTGAGTTCATTGGAAGCGATCCAAAAAGAATTTAACAGTGCGTCTGCTGCGCAGATTTCTATGGCCGATTTGATTGTTCTAGCGGGCGGTGTGGGCATTGAAAAAGCCGCCAGTGCGGCGGGTCAAACCTTGGTGGTGCCGTTCACACCAGGTCGTACTGACGCAACGCAAGAGCAAACGGATGTGGAATCTTTTTCAGTGCTTGAGCCTGTCGCCGATGGTTTCCGTAACTACCAAAAAGGCCGTTACACAGTGACCACGGAAGAAATGTTATTGGACAAGGCGCAATTGTTGACCCTATCTGCACCAGAAATGACGGTGTTAGTCGGTGGCTTGCGAGTGCTTAATGCCAACACAGGGGGTTCTACACACGGTGTGTTCACGGATCAGCCAGAAACCTTGACCAACGATTTCTTTGTAAACTTGTTGGACATGGGCACCAAATGGTTTGCTACCTCAGAAGAGGAAGACGAGTTTCAAGGTCGCGATCGTTCCACAGGTAAGATCAAATGGACGGCAAGCCGTGCCGATTTGGTCTTCGGTTCGAATTCACAACTTCGCGCAATTGCTGAAGTCTATGCTTGTTCCGATTCACAAGAACGCTTTGTGAAGGATTTCGTACAAGCCTGGACGAAAGTCATGGAGCTTGATCGTTTTGATCTTTCTTAAATCAAAAACGTAGTGATTAAGCGTTATATATTGAATATGACCCATTAGGTGTTACCAACAAAATAACCCTACATTCTAATCAGAGTGTGGGTTTTTTTGATATATGTCGGATAATTTTTCTTGTGAGTAAAAACTTTCATGAAAAGGTAGCGATTTGCAGGTGGCTGGTATAAATTCATCCAAAATTTGATGTTTGTCTTATTGCGTCAGATATTTTTACTCAATAAAGGTAATTTAAAATGAAGGTATCTCATAAGGTCGTTCTTTCGGCTTCCATTGTCGTGGCGCTCGCTTTTTCGACGTATTCTTGGTTGCAATACAACACGCTTAAATCGGCACTTTATGAAAAGACCGTTACGAGTACACAAGAAACCAGTCAGTCACTAGCCAAACAAATTAATAACTGGTTAAGTGGAAAAGTCGCCTTGATTAACACCTTGGCACAAACGATTGATGCTGACTTTAGCGACGAGACAATTCAAAACGCCTTTGATACGCCTATTTATGATGATGAGTTTTTAATTCTCTTTGGCGGGTTAGCAAAGGATGGCTTGCCTATTACAAACGATCCGAGTTGGAACCCAACGAACTGGGACGGTCGTGAGCGCCCTTGGTATGATCTTGCTAAAAAACATCAACAAGCGGTTTTAACGGAACCCTATAGCGATGCAACAACCGGTGAAATTCTGATTTCTGTCGTAGCAAATTTTTCGGACAAAGGGATTTTTAAAGGTGCTTTTGGTGGTGACCTTAGCCTAGAAACTGTCTCGGAAGCGGTTAATACGTTAAGTTTTGATCATACTGGTTATGCTTTTTTGGTGAACAAGTCAGGTAACATTATCAGTCACCCTAATGCCGATTTAAACGGCAAAGCACTGACCAGTCTGTTAGAAAAAAACACATCAATATCATCCAATAACCTTGTTGAGAACCAACTCAAAGATGGTACGTCTGTACTGGTTTCTTTTAGCCCCTTAACTGACTTATACGGTGCTGATTGGTATGTGGGTGTTGTGCTTGATGAGAACAAGCTGTTTGCAACGGTGCGTGAGTTTGGCTGGATTGCTTTCTTTGGTACGTTAATCGCTATTTTGCTTGTTTCCGTTGTGTTGTACGTTTTAGTCACACGCCTTTTACAACCTCTTCATGCGTTACGTAATTCATTGGAAGAAATCAATGGTGGTCAGGGCGATTTGACCAAGCGTTTGGACGTGACAAGTAACGATGAGTTTGGTGAGGTGTCAGTAGAATTCAATAAATTTATTCATTTTTTACAAGGCCTGATTGGCGAAGTGAAAAATCGCTCTAGTAGCGTACGTGACAATACGAACAAAACCGCCGCTTCCTCAGAGCGTTCGTCGGCTGAATTGTACAACCAATTAACAGAGCTGGATCAGTTAGCGACGGCGATGCATGAAATGTCTGCAACGGCAAATGATGTGGCTGATAATGCGCAAACAGCAGCCTCTCGTGCGAGCCACGCTGACGTAGCTGCGAAAGACGGTGAAGTGATTGTTGATAAAACCACGCACTCTATTGCGCATTTAACGCATCAGATGGGGAATGTTGTTACAACGATTAATCAATTGGTTGAATACAGTAACAATATTGAATCCATCTTAACCGTTATTACGGATATTGCTGATCAGACGAACCTTTTGGCGTTAAATGCAGCGATCGAAGCCGCGCGCGCGGGAGAGCAAGGTCGTGGTTTTGCTGTGGTGGCTGATGAAGTGCGTACGTTGGCGTCTAAGACTCAAGAGTCGACAGAGCAGATTAATAAAATGATTCAGCAACTGCAAACGGGCGTTCGTAGTGCCGAGAAAGTGATTCTCGAAAGCCGTGAAGACGCCAATGAAACACAGAAAATTGCAGATCAAGCCAAAGTATCTCTGGAAGCCATTCGTTTAAGTATTAATGATATTAACGAAATGACGGTGCAAATTGCGGCCGCAGCGGAAGAGCAAAGTGCGACCTCTAATGAAATTAACCGTAACACCACAAACATTCGTGATATCAGTCAGTCTGTTTCTAGTGCAGCGAAAGAGCAGTCGGATCTGTGTGAAACCATGGTGAGCATTACGAATGAGCAGGCGACGGCTTTGGGTCAATTCAAAGTGTAAGTCGTCGATAAGATGAATATGCAATACGAAAGCGAGTGCGGTGATGAGCCCACTCGCTTTTTTTATTTATTCACTTTTTTAAGTCACCTTTGTTCATTCATTTTTCGCGAACAGAGGCGGTGTGTTTAAAATTAAGTGCTAGGTTTTAAGCGACTTCATCAAGTGCTTTTTGAATAGAGAGGCGCAGAGTGTCTGGAATAGGAATGGCGGCTTTTTGCTCCTTACAGAAACAGACGTATGTGACATCGGCGTCTGCAACCGTTACAGACGTGTTAACGTTCACAATGGTTTGTTTCATGGTAATGCTACGTTGGCTGATTTTGGTGTATTGCGTCTGTACCTCTAATAAATCGCCAAAGCCGGCTTGATCTCTGAAGTTAATATTGATGTTCACGACCGGCCAGACATAGTCTTGCATCCAAACGGCACCATCGCCAACCTGTTCGAAAAAGTCCCACCGTCCTTCTTCTAAAAACTCCAAATAACGTGCGTTATTGACGTGTTTAAATAGATCTAGATGGTAACCTCTGACCTTAATTTGCACTGTGCTAAGCATGGTTTACTCCTGTTATTATTTTTATCATTGTGTCCATCCCACAGCGTAAAAGGATTTTTGCGGTAAAGGAATAACAAAAACGCTCAACTTCTCTGACAGGAAATTTTACGAATTCATCGGTATTTGTAAAAGACAGCATGACGAAGTCAGATAAAAATCCGTTACTTTGTGGTTTAATCTCAATTCATTATTTACGACAACACGTAGGTCAGTACCATGAATCTAGAAAAATCAAAAAAGCGTATCGCAAAAAAAGCCAAAATGGGCTTTAAGGGCTACCCACAATTTTCTATTGCGTACTTTGGTGAAGACACAGCGTTAGCCACAGAGGTGGTTGTGACCTTTGTTGCAGAGGAGGGAGCGTCACCACAGGAGCAGCGTTTTACTGGAGAGCGTGATGTTCGTGAGGATGAAGTTATTCAATCAGCGTTAGTAAAAATCATGGAGCGTACCGATGCCAAAACCGTATTGAGTGTCGATGACGTGGCCATAAGGGCCTAGGTAAGTTACATAAAAAGGAGCTATGAAATGAAAAGCAGTGTGGTGATTTTATTAACCGTATTATTGTTCGGTTGTACCAGCGCACCCAAGGGTATTACGCCAGTGGAGGATTTTCAGTTGTCGCGTTATTTGGGCACCTGGTATGAAATTGCCCGTCAAAATCATTCTTTTGAAAAGGGCTTGTCTCAAGTTTCTGCCACTTACACCTTACAAGAAGACGGTGGTGTCGCTGTACTGAACCGAGGTTATTCCGAAGAAGAACAAGCGTGGAAAGAAGCTGACGGTCGGGCGTACTTTGTGGAGTCAGCGAATATTGGGCATTTGAAGGTGTCGTTTTTTGGGCCATTCTATGGGGCGTACGTGATTTTTGAGCTAGACAAACAGGATTATCAATATGCCATGGTGTCGGGGCCTAATCGAAAATTCTTCTGGTTATTATCTCGCACTCCTCAAATGCCGAAAGAAGTAATAGACGAGCTGTTAGCAAAAGCAGCGGCGTTAGGTTTTCCTGTTGATGAATTGATTATTGTCGATCAGTCTAAAAAAACGAGCATGTAATGGTGTGTTGAGCGTTTGGTTTCATGCAGACTTCTGCGTAAGCCGTTGGGTCTTGAAGCAAAGCATAATGCGTATCAGAATCTCGGCATTGAGCGATAAAACGAGCGTATTCTTGGTCGACGATTTTTTTACGATGCGCATAGTCAGACTGATTGGATAGGTTATCTGTTAGCGTCTGTTCCACAGATGTGCCAATAGAAACAGCATCCAGTTTGCTGATCATGTAAGTAATTTCGTTATCTCGGCTGCGTACTCGATGACAATAGGCGCTGTTCGCCGCGTTTGCAGCACACTCTTTTTTTGCTTCAGAGAGTGCTTCTTTTTCTTGCTGGTAGGTCTGTATTTGTTGCTCTGTTTGCTGTTTTGTGTCGTCTTTTTGATAGCGAAGAGTGCCAAGTCGTTCTTGTTCTAATTGCTGTTGTGCTTGTTGCACGTGTTTTTCTGTTAGTAAACAGGCCTGACCAAACGCAATAAGGTCCTTGCCATGGGCGTTGATCATGTTGGTGGTTGCGAAGAGAAAGAAGCTACTCGTTAACAGGCTTTTTATCATACTCATGGACGTGCTGGTGGCTGCTTATAGTGTTCTAATTATCAGAGTATATCAAGAATGAGGGGAGAAAACTCAGTGGCTAGGAGTAAGAATGCGTATGGGTTAGACATACACCCTTTACGCGATGTTTTGTATGCTGAATTGCATTCGCGTCCGTTTCAAGTGTTGCCAAGTCCAGCGAAAGTAAGCTGTCTTGCCGTTATGATTGGTCCGGAAAAAAAACAGGCAGAGTTTGAGCACTTTTGTTCTCTGTACGGTTATTTTGATTGCGTGGCACCCGACGAAGATGGCGTGTGTTTTGAAGTGGATTTTGGGCACTTTAAAATTCGACGTGACAATCACCTTGAATTTACGTCCTATATGATTACGCAAACTCAGATGGCGACTTCAGAAACGCCGTTTGAGCATAATGCGTTATCTTGTTTGCCTTTAGATTGGTTGTCGACGTTACCGGGCAAAACCATTGCTGCTTTTCATGTGGTGGTTGAAGATGCACGTTCGACGCCAGAGCCTGACCTTGGATTGGTCAAGCGCTACTTTGAGGGGATGCGGCTTGTCGGCAGTCGACCACAAAATGGTGATGCTCAAGTATGGACCAGCTTTCAGTTACACAGCGATGGTTGTGGTCGCTTTTTGATTTATAACAAACACATGAGTGACAGTCAGCTTGGTCGTATGGTCCAGCGAGTCGTGGAAATAGAGACCTATCGACTGATGGCAATGATTGCACTTCCGATGGCGCGTACATACAACGCAGAGTTGATGCAGATGGATGAGAAGCTTGCCCGGACGACAGCGAGCTTATCTGATCCTAGCGAAGATTCGGACGAACAGAGGTTATTGGGCGAGTTAATTGATATGGCCGCTTGGGTTGAAGCGGCACGGGCAAAAAGTTCTTATCGGTTCAGTGGCACACGGGCATATCATGAATTAATCCTTAAACGCTTGAGCGAATTAAAAGAAGATGAAGTGTCGGGCCACTTGACCATTACGGAATTTATGACCCGTCGTTTAACACCTGCGGTTCGAACTTGTAACACAGCAGATAAACACCTGGAAAGCTTGTCTACGCGCATCGATCGAGTGTCTGACATGATGCGAACGCAAGTGGAAATGTCGATACAGTCGCAAAATCAGCAGTTGCTGACTTCTATGGATCGACGCTCTAAAATTCAATTGGCAATGCAGCACACCGTAGAAGGCTTGTCTGTTGCAGCAATCAGTTACTACAGTGTTGGCTTGTTAAAATTCTTAATAGAGGCTGTTTATGACAAGGGCGTGGAGTTTGATAAAAGCTTGGTGATTGGGCTGTCTGTTCCCATCGTGGTAGGGGGGGTCTGGTTCGCCACACGTAAAATCCACAAACGATTCTTATTGCTTGCTAAAGCCAGAGAAGAAAAAGATAAGCAAGTCTAATATGATTTAGAAAGGATATGAAATAAGAGGGGGAGCGGCGATGGCTTCCCCTTTTTTATACGTGCTTTGTGCAAATGATCAGCTGAAGCTATCTGGGCAGTGGCTTATTTGAAACTCAAAGACCGTCTTTGTCGTATATAAAAACAACTACAGAGCCAATGATTAGGAGAAAAGTATGAATCGTCGACATTTTTTAATGGGGACAGCTTGCATGATGGGAGCTGTGAAGGCCTTGTCTGTATCAGCGATTGCCGCCTCTTCAGAATCAGACTTTGAAGTCACTCGTACAGAAAAGGAATGGCGCAACCAATTGTCTGACTTTGAATATAAGGTGATGCGTGAAGAAAAAACGGAACGTGCAGGCACCAGTAAATTGTTAGCGGAAAAGCGCGTAGGTCATTATCATTGTAAAGGGTGTGATCTGGCACTCTATTCCAGTGAGACAAAATATGAGAGTGGTACGGGCTGGCCAAGCTTTTATGACAACTTACCGAACTCTGTTGCGACAAAAGAAGACAATGGTTTCTTTATGACGCGTACAGAAGTGCATTGTCGTCGTTGTGGCAGTCATCTAGGCCATATTTTTGAAGATGGTCCAAAACCTACTGGATTGCGTCATTGTTTAAACGGTGTTTCTCTCACTTTTAAACCCGCGTAAATATTTTTTATTCATTTATTTTTACCTGATTCCGTGACTTAAAACCCCTCTCACACCCCTGCAGAGCTGTAATCATACGGCCTGAAGCAGTAAAATGACCACTGCTTTTCGTTCACCCAGACAGTGACTTTTTTCCATGCGCACCT
>NZ_JAJATW010000014.1 GCF_020532605.1 Marinomonas algarum
GCTTCATAAAACTCACCGATTCTGCAACTTTTTGGGCCTTACACTGTATTTACAGCAAGATTTAGACATAAACTATCTAATAAAAACACAATAAATTCAATAGGTTGAGAGTTATTCAGGGACAACTCTTTAGTTTATTGAATCGTTTTTGAATTAAGTTTCCTGTATTTACATCATGGCGGCATTGGCACTATTCCTGATAGCACCAATTCAACCTAAAAAATTCACCCAAATAAAAATGCACATGAATTACTTCTATGTGCATTTTTCGTCATTTAGATTTTTGGCATTATCGTTTTAATGTCTTCAACAGTAGGTGCTTGGAAATTATATTTTTTTAACAAAGCATCATATTCTGGTGTTTTGCTATATTCCTCTATGCCTTTTACTAAAGCATTTTTCACCTCATCGTTACCTTTTTTAATACCAAATCCATTTAACACTGGGTAAATTAAGGTGTCTGATGAGATAACGACACGACCACGAAGTTTATCAACCACACCACTAGCCACTGCAGCATCCGTCATTTGCGCTTCTACAGAGCCTGATAGCATAGCTTGGGTTGCTTGTGGGTCCGTTGGAAATTCACGAATATGCATTGGCTCTAAACCATTTGCTTCACAATACTCAACCGATACCTTTCGCAGTTCCTGCAACCAACCCGTACCTGCCATGGAGCCAATACTATGACCACAAAGTTCTTCAGGTGTTTTTGGCTGAAAACCGCTGCCTTTCACGGTTAAGATTGAATCACCCGTTTTCAAATAAGGAACCAGATCAATCACTTTCAATCGGTCAGCGGTGATGTACATCGCAGAGGCTAGGATATCAAAACGATTCCCACGTAGGCCTGGAATCAAGTTAGCCCAGCGAGTATCAATGATCTCTGCCTTTCTACCCATCACTTTGCTTAAGCCAGCTAAAAACTCAATATCAAAGCCCGCCGGTTTGTTGTTTTCCATATATTCATATGGAAAAAACGTAACGTCAGACCCGACGATAATTTTACCAGGCTCTTTAAATGCCATGACGCTCATAGAGCTTAGGGAAAACACCGCACCCACAACACCAACAGCCAGAGTACGAGTCATTAATTTCTTTGTATAATTAAACATTTTTACTCTCTTCAGTTTATTGAGTCATTTTTTAATTGAATTGCCTGTATTTACATCATGGCGGCATCGGTGCCGTCTTGCTGTACAAAGAAGGAAGCGCCTTTGGGTTTTGTCGGCAAACGCAATGTATTTGGGGTGATGCGTGTTTCGCCACTCTCTTTACCCCACACAATTTCCCCGGTATGCACACTAGGCAATGGGTTTTCGCCTAGTGGCACAGCATCTTCTGCGGCATAGACGTTGATAAAAATAGTGCGTGGCAGCTCAGTTTCATTAGGACTAGAAGCATGCAGTAAACGAGAATGCATAAAGCACACAGAACCGGCTGGGCCGTAACAAGAAACAGGATTTTGACACAGCGCTTGCTGCACTTCTTCTGTGACAGTGCCTGTAAAGCGATTGTCTTGCCAATGGGAGAAGAGCTCCCCTTTATGACTGCCAGGAACCACTTGAAGTGGTCCGTTTTCTAGTGTCACTTCCCCAACCATTAACAACGCGGTAACAAGGTCATCGTTAGTATGTGGCGTAAATGGGAAATCTTGATGCCATTTCACTTGGGTCGCCGTATGAGGCAATTTAGAGTTCACCTTACTATGATGTAAACGCGCACCATGATGACCGATCAGTTGACCTGCAATCTGCGCCACTCTTGATTTCAATGCTGTCTCTTTATAAATTTCAGAGATCTCAGTAGGTGATGTAATTCGGCGCAACGAAGGATGATCTGCACTGTGATCGCCTTCTATATCAAAGCGGGCTCGACCATCTAATGTCTCACCCCAAGGCGCTTGATGCTGACGACTTTCTTCTACCCAGCCATCAAATTCGTTCTGTAATGCTGAAATTTCCTCTGCTGTGAGTACATTTTCAATCACTAAAAAACCTTGTTCGTGATATTTATCTATTTGCCATTGCTCAATCATTTTGCTCTCCATTCTTATCTTGTCATTAGTGCAAAGTAACGTCTTTTAAGAAGGTCTCAACACGGGTGTTTTTACCCTCTCGTAACTCTTGAGGCGTGTCATCGCAAACCACCCGCCCTTTTTCCATAAATACAATTCGATCGGACACCTTGAAAGCGAAGTTCATTTCATGAGTAACAATCACCATGGTGATGCCTTCACGAGCGAGGTCTTCAATCACTTGCAGTACTTCGTTAACTTTTTCAGGGTCTAGAGCCGATGTTGGCTCATCAAACAACATAATCTGAGGACGCATCATGAGTGCTCGTGCAATCGCAACTCGTTGCTGTTGCCCACCCGATAATTGATGCGGGTATTTCCATACATGATCTAACATGCCGACTTTGTTCAGTAGTTGATAAGCTTGCATTTCTAATTCAGCTTTCGTTCCCATCTTGTGGTAGCGAGGTGCCAGCAATAAGTTTTCAAGCACTGTTAAATGAGGGAAGAGGTTAAAGCTTTGAAACACCATTCCGATCTTAGTTCTATGCTCGACGTGTTCCACTATTTGTGACTTGCTGTTGCTATGTTTCAGTAATTTCAAAAATGGCTGACCATTGATTTTGATTTCACCTTCATTCAACTCTTCAAGACCATTTAATAATCGAATTAATGTTGTTTTTCCTGAGCCGGATGGCCCAATAACAGAGATAACTTCACCGGAATGCACACTCAGATCTACGGCTCCGAGCACTTCTACATTGTTATAAGCCTTGTGTAATTTCGTTGCCTGTAAAGCAGGCCCATCAATTTCAACGGCTGGGGTGACAGGTAATGCTGGCGCAGCATTGACTTCGGCAATGAACTCGTCAGAAGGTTGACGAGTTTTGCTACCTTTAGTGACATCAAGATAGTTTTCCAACCGCTTAAGGATAAAATCAAATATGGTTACAATGGCGACGTAATACACGGCAACGGCAGCCATGGTCTCTAACACCAAAAAGTTCTGTGTATAAAGACGCTGCCCCACCATCAAGATCTCCGTCAAAGAAATAACTGAAACCAGAGAAGTCAGCTTAACAATAGCAACAAACTCATTAGAGAGTGCAGGCAGAGCAACACGTATTGCTTGAGGAATAACAATGAGCCACTGAGCGCCAACGAAACGAATACCTAATGCTTGAGCGGCCTCGCCTTGACCTTTATGTATAGACAATAATCCACCACGATGAATTTCAGCAATATAAGCACTTTCACACATCACCATGGCAATTAAGCCGGCCCAGAATGGGTCAGCCAAAAACGCTCCGGATCCTGGCAATACCACAGGCAAGTTATAAACAAAAATAAGCAATACCAATAATGGCATACTTCGAAACAACCAAATATAGAAGCTAGATGCTCCACGAAATAATACAAATTTAGATTGTTTTCCTATTGCTAAAATAAAACCGAAAATGATGCCAATTATCCAACTTGCTACACTGAGTTTAACAACCATCCAGCTCGCTACCCAAAAGTCAGATAGGCTGAATAAACTTGCCATGTAACTCCAATCAAACACCATATACTGCCACCTTAACGAAAACTAAAATATAAAATAAAAAAGTTGAATATTAAAACGCTTTTGTTCGTAAATTCTGCAATTACTATGTGTCGAGATATAGATCAGAGGCAATTATTATTTTCTTTTCTTCTAGTTTTAAAAAAACTATCTAGTTTGAATTATTAACAACATTTCGCCCCAAAAAAGGTCAGCCCTACCCAAAATGATGCATAACTCTCCTTTACCATGATATTTCTATTAAAAAAATCGAATGGCGTTCACCATAATAGGTCACTCTAAAAAGGTAACGAAAAGAAAATAGTCTATGGCACACACTTTGCTTAGTTAAAAAATAGGTGAAATAGGAAACTGACAATATTTTTTAGATAGGACGAACATGAAAAACTTCACACTCAAACAACTGCATTATTTTTCTACTGTTGTGGAAACACAAAGCATCGCCGAAGCATCAAGGAAACTGCACATCGCGCAACCTTCTATTTCTATTGCCATTAAAAATTTGGAATACACCTTTGGTCAGCAGCTATTAATTCGTCACCACGCCCAAGGCGTTTCCCTGACACCTGATGGCCGACGGTTCTATGATAAAGCGAGAGAGTTACTGCGCTTGTCTCATGAATTTGAACAAAACACCCTAGGTGACGGCGAGCAAGCCAGCGGCAAGATTTCCATTGGCAGCTTTGAATCGGTTGCCCCCTTATACATTCCAAAGCTTATCGCAGGCTTTAAAAAGATCTACCCAGATATAGAGATAGAGCTCCATGATGGGCAGCAGCATGAGATTATGGTGGGATTGCATCGGGGCCAGTTTGACCTAGCCTTTTTATACGATTTAGAGCTCGGCAACTCCATTCGTAAGGAAGCCCTTAACGCGCCTCACAAGCCTTATGCTTTATTACCGGTTGATCACCCACTGGCACAAAAAGGCACCGTCAGTTTAGTGGCGTTAAGCAGAGAGCCCATGATACTGCTGGATGTTATTCCAAGCCGAAATTACTTTTTGAGTTTATTTACAGAAAAAGGCCTGCGTCCGACGGTTGCCTATACTTCTCCCTCTATTGAAATGGTGAGATGTATGGTGGGTCAAGGCCAAGGATTTTCTTTATTAGTCACACGACCCAGCACACATATCACTTATGATGGAAAAGAAATTGCCTATGTTGAAATAGAAGACGATATGGAAGACTCGGCCTTAATTATGGCTTATTTAAAAAACAATGAACCCACTCTACCAGCACGTTTATTTATGGACTTTTGCCGAGAATATGATTTAGACATCTCTAAAAATACCTCTAAAAATTAATATAATGGGAAACAATAAAAAACAGTGGAAAACAACCTTATAAAATATTTTTCCTATTTAGTTCGTATATTTATAATAATTTACTGTGACTATTTGCTGCCATATTCTTAAATCATCTTTTAATGAACATTTTACGTTCGGCATGAACCTAGTATAAAAAGGTGTACTTACATGACAGCAAATATAATTGAAATCGATACGCTCATCGTTGGCGCTGGACAAGCCGGTATCGCCATGAGCGAACACTTAAGTAAGCTGGAAATCCCACATCTTATTCTAGAAAAGAACCGCGTAGCCGAAGCATGGCGCAGCGGTCGTTGGGACTCACTGGTCGCAAATGGCCCAGCGTGGCATGACCGTTTTCCCGGTATGCTTTTCCCAGATGCGGATCAAGACAGTTTTGTCCCCAAAGACAAGGTCGCTGATTACTTTAATGAGTATGTCAACCATTTCAATCTTCCCGTCAAAACAGGCGTTGAAGTACTCAGTGTGGTCAAAAACGATCAAACAAGTGGGTTTACTGTCACTACATCAGAAGGTGTCTACAAAATACAACACCTCGTGTCAGCAACGGGCCCCTTCCAAACACCGATCATTCCGGCTATTGTACCAACGGTAGAAGATCTTCATCAGATTCACTCAGCCGCTTACCGCAACCCTGAATCACTGCCAGAAGGCGGTATCATGGTCGTTGGCGCTGGCTCTTCTGGGGTACAAATTGCTGATGAACTACAACGTGCAGGCAGAGACGTTTACCTTTCCGTAGGGCCACACGATCGTCCACCTCGTAGCTACCGCGGCCGCGACTTCGTATGGTGGTTGGGTGTATTAGGCCTATGGGATGCTGCTGCGACAGAGCCGGGTAAAGAGCATGTTACGATTGCCGTTAGTGGTGCACATGGCGGTAAAACCATTGATTTCCGCGAATTGGCAGCACAAGGACTAAACCTAGTAGGTCGTACTGCATCGTTTGAGGGTCATACTGTGACCTTCTCTAATGACTTAGCAGACAATATTCGCGCTGGTGATGAGAACTACTTATCCCTCTTATCACGCGCTGATGACTATATTCTTGCTAATGGATTGGATTTACCTGAAGAGCCAGAAGCCCACAACCTACTACCAGATCCAGATTGCATGACGCACCCTACTTTTACGTTGGATTTGAAAGAAGCAGGCATCAACACCATCATTTGGGCAACAGGCTACGCTACGGACTACAGCTGGTTAAAAGTCGATGCCTTCGATGAAAACAACCAACCCAAGCATCATCGCGGTGTCTCTAGCGAACAAGGTATCTATTTCTTAGGCCTGCCTTGGTTATCTCGTCGCGGATCGTCGTTTATTTGGGGGGTGTGGCACGATGCAAAATACATCGCTGACCAAATCAACATTCAACGCCAATACCAACAATACGAAACGACACAGGAAGCGTAATCATGCCAACACATACTCGTATCAGAATGTTTAACACCAAAGAGACCTACCCAAATCAGTCTCTCGATAATGACCTATGCCAAGCGGTTGTAGCGGGTAATACAGTGTATGTCCGCGGTCAAATCGGCACCAACTTTGATGGTGAACTGGTCGGTCTTGGTGATCCAAGAGCACAAACTGAACAAGCAATGAAGAACATCAAACAACTGCTTGAAGAAGCGGGCAGTGATATGTCTCACATTGTGAAAACCACAACCTACATTACGGATCCACGTTTTCGTGAAGCGGTTTACCTAGAAGCGGGGCGTTGGCTAAAAGGTGTTTTTCCTATCTCTACAGGCTTGGTTGTATCAGGATTGGCACAACCAGAATGGCTGGTCGAAATCGACGTGATCGCCGTTATTCCAGACGAAAAAGACTAGGAGACGTTATGACTATTTCTATTGCGGCGTATTGCCCAGAAACGGGCCAACTGGGTATCGCTATTAGCTCATCGAGCATTGCTGTGGGCGCACGCTGCCCATGGCTTATGGCGGGCGTCGGCGCTGTATCCAGCCAAAATATTACGCTGCCGGCCTTAGGCCAAAAAGTCCTCGAAAACCTTGAGCAAGGATTGACGCCTGATAAAGCCCTTAAAACTGCGTTGTCTAATGATAAGTTCAGCGCGTATCGCCAGGTCACTGTGATAAACCCTCAAGGGGAAAGCGCTTGTTTCAGTGGTACAGAAACATTAGGCATTCACAACATGGTGCAATCAGCCCATTGTGTTGCAGCGGGTAACATGCTGGCCAAGACCGATGTAATCGACGCTATGGTCGATGCCTTCGAAGCGTCAACAGGCGAGCTCACGAGTCGTTTAATTACTGCTTTGGCCGCTGGTATTGATCATGGCGGGGAAGCGGGTCCTGTTCACTCTGCGGCGGTCAAAGTCGTCGACGATTATACTTGGCCTCTGGTTGACTTAAGAGTAGATTGGGCAGAAGAAGACCCAATCGCACAGTTATCAAGTCTGTGGAAAGATTACGAACCACAAATGCAAGCTTACGTGACTCGCGCTCTTGATCCACGTGAAGCCCCTAGCTACGGTGTGCCTGGCAATGAGTAACACGACACTTTCCACACCACTTCGTTCACTGCTCAGTCAGCTGTTGTCGCTAGACACGACCAGTCGTGAGTCGAACCTTGCACTCATTGAGTTGATTCAAGATTACTTGGGTCAGCTGGGTCTGGAGTCTACCCTCGTATTCAATGACGAACGCACCAAGGCGAATCTTTACGCACGCCTTGGGCCAGACGGTGACGGCGGTGTCATGTTGTCAGGTCATACTGACGTGGTGCCGGTGGACGGCCAAGCTTGGACTCATCCGCCTTTTGAACTCACCGAACAAGACGGAAAATGTTACGGGCGTGGCAGCGCCGACATGAAAGGATTTATTGCCTGCGTATTAGAAGCCGTACCCCAATTTCTAAGCACTGACTTACGTATGCCATTGTATCTCGCTTTTTCATACGATGAAGAAGTTGGATGCTTGGGAGTTCGTAGTTTAATCGATCATATTCGCGCTTCCGCCGAAAAGCCCGCCATGTGCATTATTGGTGAGCCAACGAGCATGAAGCCTGTGTATGGTCATAAAGGCAAGGTCGCTATGCGCTGTAATGTACAAGGTCATGCTTGCCATTCCGCTTATGCGCCGGAAGGCGTCAATGCTATCGAATACGCGGCCAAGTTGATTCACAAGCTCACTGAATTATCTGAGCCATTGAAGCAACACCTAGACAACCGTTTTGATCCGCCTTACAGCACCTTACAAACCGGCCTTATTAAAGGTGGAGCAGCGTTAAATATTGTCCCAGAACATTGCTCGTTTGATATTGAAATGCGCTACTTACCTGAGACAAACGTGACTCATACCTTTAATGAATTACAGCATTATGCAGCAAGTACCTTAGAGCCTGCTATGCAATCTGTTCATGACAAATCCAACATCCAATTTGAGTCCCTCGCGGCCTACCCGCCTCTACTAACAGACCCTCAATCTGAATTTGCACAGTGGTTATCATCATGGAGCAACAGCACAGAGTTTGAGACAGTGGCATTTGGCACCGAAGGCGGCCTCTTCGATGAAGCTGGCGTGGCCACATTAGTATGTGGGCCGGGAAGCATGGAGCAAGGTCACAAACCTGATGAATTTGTTGCCATAGAGCAACTGAATGCTTGCTCCGCGATGCTACATGAATTGTGTGACTGGATGAGTAAAAAAGGCTAAATAGCACTCAATCAATGCAATAACCCCTTAAAATATAAGGGGTTATCTTACCCATGCTGTACAAGAAAGGCTTAAAAATGTCATCGAAAAAGAAAGTTATGTATTACAACATGCCTGGCGATCTCAACTACGAGCATGAGCTTTTAGCACAATGGGGCATAACCGATTTAGAGCTAATACAAACCACGGGGCAGGATCTCGTTGCTGATGTTGAAACCGCTCATTCGCTCACCTTGGAGTATACAGAAGTAGATGAAGCCACACTCAGCCGTTTACCAAATTTAAAGATTATCGCTTTGCAAAGTGTTGGCTATAACGAAATAGACGTGATGGCTGCCAGGAAAAAATCCATCTATGTCACCAACACACCCAACTTTTGTGCCTATGAAGTAGCAAGCCATGCTATGGCACTGCTGTTGAATTTGAGTCGTCATATTCGATTTTATAACCAGCAAGTGACTAATCAAGACTGGCACAGCAAACCAGAAAAACCCATGACTCAATTACAAGGCAAAACATGTGGACTGGTTTCCTTAGGAGCTATTCCTCAAGCGCTTATTCCTATGCTAAAAGGCTTTGGAGTCAACGTTGTTTGCTTTAGCAAAACAAAAGAGCACGCCGAGATACGTTCAATGGGTATCACACCCTGCCATTCATTGGATGAATTATTGTCTGTATCGGACATCGTGTCTTTGCATACACCACTGACTGAGTCCAGCAGACATATGATGAATGCTGACACCTTTGCCAAAATGAAGGAAGGGGCGATACTGTTAAACACGGCTCGTGGAGAGCTAATAGAAGAAAACGCCTTAATCGATTGCCTCAAAACAGGGAAAATATCTGCTGCAGGTCTGGACGTATTAACAGACGAAGTGAACTACAGCAGTGAACTGGTCAATATGAACAATGTCATTGTAACCCCTCATATCGGTTACTTATCAGAAGAGTCGATATTGACCGCAAAAAGAATTTGCCTTGAGCAAATCGTCATGTGTTTATCAAAAAATACGATTCCGACACATACGGTTAACCCTCCCCTTTAACGCCGTAATAAGTGGTCGCTCATTACCACAAACTCACTTGCTCTTGGCTGTTCGGTAAGATCAGTTCAGGCTGATAACCAGGTCGATGTTGTTGTACTTTTTGATCCAGTGAGCGCGCCAAGGTAGGCGCCGCTATGTTATCCGATGAATGTACAAAAACGAACGGTGATAATCCCTGATCCAACCACTGTGCTAATTTTTCCGCCCATTGATCTAACCAAGAGTCATTGCGTGGCAAATCGGGATGGCCAATAAAGCGGACAACAGGATGTTGCGCGGTTGCAACAGGGTGACAAGGTACGCGGGGCTTTTTAGCCTGAGCATCAACCAAACTGTCACAATAAGCCTCTGTAGAAAAAACAGGGCGTGAATCCATGATGACTCGATTAACGCCCTTCCCTGCCAACCCCGTTAGCAGTGTTTTTTCCACCTCGGCTTTGTCAAAATAAGAGAGGTGGCGAACTTCAACCGATAAGGATGTCGGTAAGCACCATCGATCACAAAGCGCAAACACAAAATCTAGGCTCTTCTCATCCAACTGAGCAGGGAATTGCAGCATGGTCGGACCGAGCTTACTGGAGAGTGGCTCGAGTGACGCCATAAAAACCAGCCAGTCTTGTTCAATGTCTCTCCAAGATCGATCAAGTAATCGATGAGTGACCGTCTGCGGTGCTTTGAAGCAAAACTGAAAATCATCCGTAACCACGTCAAACCAACGTCGTAATTGTGCTGACTCGACTTGAGTATAAAAGGTACTGCCGACTTCAACACTGGAGAAAAATTCAGAATATCGACCAATACGCTGAGAAGAGGAAAGCGAACTCGGATACAACCAATTTACCCAAGCAGGATGCTGCCATTGCGCCATACCATAGCGAATGGTCATACCGCCACATTTCGATAAACCACCGCCTCAATGTAATACACCTTCTCACCCTCCGCACGGCGAATCACAACGTCTTCCCCTTCTTGCTTTTTTAGCAAAGCCCGCGCGACGGGTGAATCAATACTAATATAGCTTGCATGATGATCTAACTCATCCGGCCCAACTATACGGTATTCCTTGGTATCACCCTCTTCGTCTTCTAGCGTCACCCAAGCACCAAAGAATACGCGGGACTGGTCACTTGGAAAGCGGTCCACCACGGTACAAGCCTCTAGACGCTTTTCAAGATAACGAACACGGCGATCAATTTCCCGCAATTGGCGCTTACCATATTGATATTCTGCATTTTCAGAGCGATCGCCTTGCGCGGCGGCCTCGCGAACGGTCTCAGTGACAGCGGGACGTTTTTCTTTCCAGAGATATTTTAACTCTGCCAACAGACGCTGCGCTCCTTCCTCGGTGATATAGGCAGATTTGGGTGGAGACGGAGGACGATATCGACTCATAACACATCACTTTTTAAATTAACGACAGTGAAACAAAAATGCCGCCAGATTCACCTCCGGCGGCATTCACTTTCAAAAGCTATTATAAAAAGCTTTTGACTAGAAACACGCGATCAACACTCGCCCTTAAGACTCTTGCTTATGAACGTGCACATCCATTTGTGGGTAAGGAATACCCACACCTTGCTCATCAAAGGTGTATTTGATTTTTTCTAGCAAATCGGCTCGTACTGTCCAGTAATCAGCAGACGCGACCCAAGGACGTAAGAAGAAATTCACCGAACTGTCTGCCAATTCAGACACCGCAATCAAACATTTTGGGTCTTTCAGAATACGCTCATCCGCGTTCACAATGTCTTCCATCAGTTTTTTCGCCAGACGAATATCAGCGTCGTAACTGATACCAATAACAAGATCTAAACGGCGCGTCGACTCACGAGAAAAGTTTACGATAGACCCGTCCATGACTGACGAATTTGGTACGATAATCACTCGATTGTCCGGTGTTTTCAAGTAAGTATGAAATAACTCGATACGATTCACCGTGCCCATTTGACCGCCAGCATCAATGAAATCACCTGAACGGAACGGGCGTAATAAAATGATCAACACGCCTGATGCGAAATTTGACAATGAGCCTTGTAACGCAAGACCAACAGCCAAACCCGCTGCACCCAAAATAGCAATAAAAGAAGTGGTCTCAACACCAATTTGCCCTAAAGCCATTAGTGCAATACCCGCGAACATCAAGGCATATAGGATACTAGACGCAAAGCCTGCAACCGCTTTGTCCACAGAAGCTTTTAATAACCGTTTTTCACACCACTGAGCAACTTTACCTGCAATGTATTTGCCGATAAAAAACACTACCAAGCCAATGCCTAGATTGATAGCGCTGTCCACAAGTACAGGAAGCCATTCTACCCCCTGGTCGAACAACGCTGTTATTTCTTCATTCATAATATTCAAGCCTTATGCTTAGTTAGTGGTTAAAAATGTTTGTGGTTAAAAACTCATCAGATCAAATAGTCTGTTTTATGCTGCCATTCATCAAGCAGTACGCTTAGTTGCACTCTTCCTTGTTGATTAAACAACAAGCAGGCCTGCCCCTTAACCTTATGCGTTCCTTTAATGCCTTCCTCGTCAATTGCAATGCACTGCATTCTTAACGTTTCTAGGGCAGGATTACCCCGAATACTCATGCCGATAAAGGCATGCCATTCATATTCTGGCAAAATCTCTTCAGTGGCTCTCTCTAATAGCGACACACACTGATCTTGTGTCATTCTATAGTAAGGCACTTTTGATTGGTGGCGAATAAAAAATACCATCAACGACAGTAACAACACAAAGCAGACGGTAACAGAAACAAACAGTGCCAACACAAGCGATTAAAAACGATGCGCAAGCAATGCAGATTGCGCGCGCTTTAGGTGCTCGACATGTTCCGTCTCATACCGATCCATTTCGAGACGAAATTTAATTCGCGCCGGTTTTGGCAACTCGCTCCACTGTTCATGGGTCGGGATGTGCAACGTTTTCTCAGTTAAAATGTAGAATGCTGAAATGTCTTCATGGTCAGACAAATCCACACTCAATTGATCTAATAAGTGTTTGATACGAATGCTGGCCTCAATCCATCCTAACTCATCCGTTCCAACGACTTTTAACAAGACTTGAATACTGTCGATCCTCTTTTGACGCTCTTCATGAAAACGCGCCTCACCGGCTTTAATACGTTCTTCTCGCACTTTATTTTGCTTCAACTGGCGCACAATAAACCACACCGACACAGCCATCACGGCAACAGAACTCAATAAAAGTATTAAAATTGCTGTAGTAGACATATCACATCCCATTTATAACCAATAAAAATGACAAAAACATTATGCCAACACGGTGTTCAACCATTGAGAAATATCGTCCACCTGCTCAGGGCAAACAGAATGAGGAATAGGGTACGTCTTGTACTCCACTAAAAAGCCTTTTTCGCTCAACATATCCTTTGCCTTCACCGCTAACGTTGGCATCACCACAGGATCTTGTGTGCCATGGTGGATCAAAAAAGGGGTATGACCGTTAACACAATCTTTCGCAGAAGGTATCTGTTCACCCGCAACAAGGTAAGTCGACAAGGCCATCACACCGGCCAAAATATGCTGCGTTCTTAACGCGACCTGGTAAGCAATCACGCCCCCCTGAGAAAAACCTGCCAGCACGATACGATTTGCTGGAATCCCTTGATCGAGTTGCACTTGAATAAGCTGTTCGATCTGCTGACAAGATTCATCAATATTCGCCATGTCCACTTTACGATCTAAAGTCATTTCATAAATATCATACCAAGCCCGCATCGCCATTCCCCCATTCACTGTTACTGGGCGGCGTGGCGCATGAGGAAAAACAAAACGAATCGCAGCGTTCGGTGACAAAGACAAAGCGGGCACCAAAGATTCGAAATCGTGTCCGTCCGATCCCAAACCATGTAACCATATTACCGCGGCATCAGGCTGATCGCTGGTCTCAACGGACACAAAAGGGAGTAAATCAGTCATTTTTGCTCTCCAATATATAAAATCTAAAAATAGTTATTAGCCTAGCACATTGGCATTACTTGCTCGACATATGGGCCAATATAAAAAAAGACAAACAGCAGGCAGGTTATGATTCGAAAAACAAGCGCTAAAAGGGCAATGGAATTTGCTGAGTAGACACAGGGGTAAGGCGAAAACCCACTCCAATCAGTCGGACAGGACGGTCCCCTCTCATAAAAGCCTCTCTTAATAATTCGCCAAACACATCGTCGGATAGTTTGCTCTTAATCGGCCTCTCAACCGTTGTCTGCTTAAAATCGTTAAATTTTACCTTTAAATAGTACTTACTCAATTGAGCTTCGTACGATTTGCCCGCCATGCGCTTTTTCAACTCGACCAACAACAGGGGTAATACCGAATGGCAAGCCGTTAAGTTCGGTAGATCTTGGGGGTAGGTATGCTCAACCGATACACTTTTACGCTCTCTAGACACACTAACAGGACGATCATCTATCCCCAATGCAAACTGAGACAACCGAAAAGCCATACTCCCGAATTGTTTTTGCAAAACATGGAAATCAACTGACTGTAGATCTCTACAGGTAAAAACATGCAGCTTAGCTAGCTTTTCTTGTGCCACCTGGCCTATCCCTGAAATACACTTCACCGGCACATCCAATACAAACTCCGCCTGTTTTTCTGGTGGAATCACCGTTAAACCATCAGGTTTATCCCAATCGCTGGCCACTTTTGCCAAGAACTTATTGGTCGCCACACCGGCCGACACCGTAATACCAACCTCTTGCTGTATACGAAGACGAATTTCTTTCGCAATACGCGTTGCACTGCCTTGAAAGTGGCTTGAGTTTGTAACGTCTAGGTACGCCTCATCCAAAGACAAAGGCTCAATCCATTCCGTAAAATCACGAAAAATGGCCTGCATCTGTTCGGACGCCAAACGGTATTTCGCCATATTACCTGGAATGACCAATAAATCGGGACATAACCTTTTTGCTGTCGCAGTTGGCATAGCCGAACGTACGCCAAACTCACGAGCGCAATAATTCGCCGTCGCCAGCACGCCCCTATTGGTTGATGAGCCACCGATCGCGATAGGAATTGTACGGAGGTCTGAGTTATCACGCATTTCTATCGACGCGTAAAAGCAATCTGCATCAATATGAATGATTTTTCTATGACTCAACATACGCGTTATAAAACCGTAACAAACACATCAGCAACACTCTATTGAAAAATACACACCGAAGAATAAGAAAAAGCCTTTTTTATATCGCCAATCATGGACGTCTAGGCGTCAAATAGTTTACATTTTGTACATTAAGACATCACATTAAACACACAAGATCAAAACATGACAAAAAGCCATGGCACAATGATATTATCCACGATAAAAGGCGCTTGAGTCACTCGGCTTACTCCGTTTAAACATGCATACTGTGATTTCCAACGACTGGATCTCCAAGATTAAGGGCACAATGATGACATCATCACTTCACATTTTTCTTATTGCCATTGGCGCACTCATTCTAAGTGGCTGTCAGAATTTGGCTCAGTATAACGAGAACGGAGAGCCTTGTACGTCTGTTGCGCCCTGTAATGGTAATGTTGTTGGCGGCAATACAGCAACAAACTACGCACAGCCAACCACAGCTAAAGTCAATACGGTTGCAGTGATCAAACAAGAGCCTATCATCGTCACAGCAACCGGATACGCTGCGCTTATTACCAGTAAACGCCTTTCTCAATCACAGGCACGCATCATGACACTTCGTAGCTCCATGTTGGACGCTTACCGAAACCTGTCAGAACGAGTATATGGTTTGAAAATTGATGGCTCCAGTTCATTGAGCAACATGGTGTTGCAAAACGATGAATTAAGAACCTACGTTGATGCGTATTTAATCGGCGCAAAAGTGGTATCACAAAGAGAACACGAAGACGGCACTTTTGAAACCGTTGTGGAAATGGCACTGCAAGAAAACTTTCGACAGTGTTTAAATTCCTCTAGCCTACAAAATGACCCAAATTGTCAGGTATCGCCAGCGTATAGAACGGTTAACGCTCAAAGTTCCACACCCACCACTAATTTTTATAGCATTGAATAAAAATAACCATGTTGATGCCTTTTCACGCGTTATTTCTGACCCTACTTTTGCTGTTCCCCGTTACCACTTTTGCAAAAAGTGTTGATGCGGAAGGTCAAGCCATTATTTATGATGGTGACCTAGTGGATGCACGTTACCGGGCAACACAGCAAGCAATAAAGCAAGCCGTGCTTGAATCTGGCTCCAGAGTCAATGTAAAAGATGAAATCCTTAATGGCGAACTCGAATCCAGCCTCGACATTCGCAGTTCTGGGTATGTTCAAAAAGCCCGCATTCTCTCTGAAGAGCAAGAAGGGGATTTTTTACGTGTATTAGCCCGCGTTGAAGTCACCCCCGACTCTCAATGCAGCACCGGACCGACCAGCTATTATAAAAAAACCGTTGGTGTCACTGGCTTTGAATTACAGTCACCACAACAGGCAAGGCTAGGTGGACTCAACAACATCTCCCGCGAACTTCCCAAAAAATTGGCTGAGGCCATTAATCGACAGGGCTATTTAAGAGCTCTGACCGCCACTAATATTGCGATTTACCCTGACCTTATTAACGCACCTTCTTCAACCAACATTAATGGCTCTTTGACCAATGTAACCCGTATTAGTGAACAGCTTGGCGTACAGTATATTGTCAGTGGGGTTATTCGTGATATCGGCGAGCTGTACTTACGTTTCCCAGACGATAAATACAATGCTCTCGACAGTGATACGGAAATAGATAAAGAACGTAACTTTGTTGTTGATATTTATATTTACGACGGATTCAGTGGTGCATTGCTCTTTGAGCACCGCTACAGTGAAATCGGCAATTGGGATATTTCTGACCATGCTAGAGTTGGCTTTGGCAGCGCAAAGTTCTGGACTGTTCACTATGGTAAAGTGGTTGCTCAAGCCTTAAAAGAAAGTGCTCTCGACACCAGTGACCAGTTACGCTGCCAACCTTTTATCGCCAATATCTTTCGCACTGAAGGTAATCGTATTCATATTTCAGCGGGATCTTTGGCTGGCGTCAAACAAGGCGATAAATTTAATGTTTATCGTCGATATGAGGTCTTTAATCAACTTCAATCGGCGCAAACTCAGCTGAATAATGCCAATATCAGTGTTACAATCAAGCAAGTTCAACCAAACTTTTCAGTGGGTGAACTGGTTGTTGATTCACATATATTAAATGTTCAGCAACAAGATGTCGTAATCGCTTGGTAACTTAACATAAGACGTCGACTTATTAACGGCCATTTTTATTTTTTAGGATTAATACAATGAACAATGAATTATTACATCACCTAGAACAACGCATCAACGAAGCCGTTGACGAAATCAGCTCCCTTCGCACTCGTATTTCTGAATTAGAAATGCAAAACTACGAGCTAAGTGAAGAGAAAAACGACATGCAAACTAGCTTAAATCAAACAAAAGAGCAGCAATCAAATTGGGAATCTTCTCTTTCTCAAATGCTGAACCGCTTAAACGAGATGGATAATAAATAATGAAACCACTTTTACTTGCAGCTTTAGTTTTACTCAGTGCGAATGCGTCTGCTGAAGGACAAATTGCGAGTTTAGTGAGCTTTCAGTCCGCTGCTGCTCGTCCTGATACGGCAGACGGACAAAAAAATGTCACCTCGATTCTTGATGCCTCAATGGAATATACCCTACCAGAAAATATCTCATTTTATGGTGGGTTTTCTTTTGTTATCGGTGAAACATTCGAAAGCTCTGTTTCTTTAGGGTCTCGCTTTTACAGTGCTACACCGGCCTTTCAAATATTCCCAGGCATCCCTATGTGGTCTTTTCTCGGCGGTGGCGTTTCATTTTTAGACGATACTGTCTTCTATCCAGAAGCGGGCTTTCGTGTAGCCACCTCTGATGCATCACGTTTAGATGTCTTCGTAAGAATATTAAACAGCAGCAGTGAAACCTACGATAGACACGTTATGATTGGCGCCGGACTGACTTTTTAAAAAATGAACTTTTTTCCTATTTTTGTTGCCAGCACTCTAATCACAATAACCTTTGTTTGGTGGCCAAACGGTAATGCTATCTCCGTCACTCTGCCAAATGATGATCAGCGCAGAGAAATGCTTGGTACCAGCAACACACCCAGTATTCCGCTGACACCATTAAAAAATTGAGCTTTGTGTTTTTATGGAACAACTTATTGCCAAACTCGAAGCAAAGATTGACTGGCTAACCCAGCAGCTAAGAGATGCCCACGAGGAAATACAAGAATTAAAGGGCTCTGCCCCCTCTACCATTGAAAGCAGCACCTCAATGGACTTATTGCAACAAATGGCCGATCAGTCCAATCAAGATCAATTGCAGCTTTATATAGAAGACTCTCTTGATCTACTGGACATCACGTCGACCACTGAGCAAGCAGTACCATCAGACACCGTTGAACAACACC
This sequence comes from Marinomonas algarum, assembly GCF_020532605.1. Taxonomy (GTDB): domain Bacteria; phylum Pseudomonadota; class Gammaproteobacteria; order Pseudomonadales; family Marinomonadaceae; genus Marinomonas; species Marinomonas algarum. The sequence continues at coordinate 18,095 of NZ_JAJATW010000014.1, forward strand.
GTCATGATGTATTGCACGAGCATGCTGATAGCAGCACCACTACCACGACAACAGAACAGATTGATTACATGACTACACAACAACCTGAGCTTAACGGCTTGCAAGAAGACGGCAAACTTGTCGAGACCCAAGACACTAGTGCGCAGGAGCCAAGTGATACAGCAGTAGCGACAGAGACGGCAACGGTGACTTTGACACCAGAACAAAGAAAACGTCAAAAGAACCAGAAGAACAACCGTCGTCTTATTAAAATGCTTGAAGACCGTTATCCGAAAGCGTTTGATTGGAATCAACCTAAGCCGCTGAAGGTAGGCATTGATAAGGACATGGTGCTCGATGATGATTTCAATGCCAGCAAGCAAAAACGTGCACTAGCAGCTTACACACGCTCAGATCGTTATAAAAAATGCCTTTTGACTGGGCAACCACGAGTCGATCTAGAGGGAGTTGCTGTTAACAACGAACCGGCCTTACCTGAATCCATGTTGCCTAAAAAAGCGAAGACTACAATGTCTCGTCCATGGAAAGATAAGCCCACTCAACAACGCTCAGCAAAACCTAAGCAACGCACTTCAGAGCAGTCGAATGACAAAGCCAAAGCGAGCAAACCAAAAGTCGCTAAGCAAGCGCCTCAGCAAGACACTCAATATGACAACCTTTCACCAGAAGAGCGTATGAAAGCGAAGCTAGAAAAATTATTAAATAAATCATAAAAACTATTTACATAGTCATACGCGACGTATACTATACGTCGCGTTGCTGTGGAGGGGTTCCCGAGTGGCCAAAGGGAGCAGATTGTAAATCTGCCACGAAAGTTTCGGTGGTTCGAATCCACCTCCCTCCACCATTAATTTTTATCTAAAATTAATGTTAAACATCTTCTAATATATTGTTAAAACCTCACCCATAAAATATTTCAAAAGATATAAACGCTGTATTTTTTGGATAAAACCACACCTTAAGCACAGACTTATCCACATTTTCTAAATCTAATCCCATCACAACACCTCGCTCACCTCCACACCACTCAATCCAGCCACTATCACCTCAAATATCGTAGGTAATCAAATCAATAGCAGATAGCAGATAGCAGATAGCAGATAGCAGATAGCAGATAGCAGATAGCAGATTTTATTAATAAGAGAAAATCAAATAAAAAGGAAGGAAATAACAGGGAGGATAAGATGGTGGGTCGTACTGGATTCGAACCAGTGACCAATTGATTAAAAGTCAACTGCTCTACCAACTGAGCTAACGACCCGCTCATGAATTGCTTAAATTTTTATACTCTAAACTAATGGTCGGAGTAGAGGGATTCGAACCCCCGACATCCTGCTCCCAAAGCAGGCGCGCTACCAGACTGCGCTATACTCCGATGGCTCCTCGAACTGGACTCGAACCAGTGACCCAATGATTAACAGTCATTTGCTCTACCAACTGAGCTATCGAGGAATTAATCAGGTTAGTGCAGGATATAACAAGAGATAGTTGGTGGGTCGTACTGGATTCGAACCAGTGACCAATTGATTAAAAGTCAACTGCTCTACCAACTGAGCTAACGACCCAACTATCTAGTAATGGGGTGGACGATGGGGCTTGAACCCACGACCGCCGGAATCACAATCCGGAGCTCTACCAACTGAGCTACGCCCACCATTACTAATGGTGATGATAAAATAATGGTCGGAGTAGAGGGATTCGAACCCCCGACATCCTGCTCCCAAAGCAGGCGCGCTACCAGACTGCGCTATACTCCGATGGCTCCTCGAACTGGACTCGAACCAGTGACCCAATGATTAACAGTCATTTGCTCTACCAACTGAGCTATCGAGGAACTAATTTTATCTTACTTACAACAACCATTTAATAAATGGCGGAGGAGGAGAGATTCGAACTCTCGGTAGGCTATTAACCTACGCCAGTTTTCAAGACTGGTGCATTAAACCGCTCTGCCACCCCTCCGTTGCGAGCGAGATGTATAATACTGATTTGAAATTTCAGTGCAACATTTTTTTCAAAAAAAGCTTAACTTTTTTCGCTCATATAGACCTGTTCTGCACCTGGACGGATCCAGACATTTGAATACCAATAATACTGGCGTCCTGTTTGATCAGGCATGGTACAGTTAATACGCCCACGACCTACATTAAACGCTTCACTGGCCGTTGCAACAACCTCTTTATCAGAGACCCAATCCAGCGTCGCTTTACCCTGTCCAGAGACATAACACGCCAGGTCTTTTAGACGATACTGTCCGTCTTTAAACGCCAACCGAATAGAAACAGGCTGACTTGTTGCATAGTCACCACCCGCCTCTTCGGCTAACAAAGGCATTGGCTTTGAGTTTAGCTTCGTTTTTAACGTGGACAAGCGAGCATAGGGGCCTGAAGCAGGGAATCTAGGCAGGTTCTGAAAGTCTGACTCTGCACTGATTACTCCCGATTGTTGGCCGAATGCTATTAACCCTTTGCCTTTCACCATATCACGAATCTGCTGGATGGATTCACCATAAGGATAAGCCAACATCTTCGGTGATTCGCCAAGTTGCTTGATCAGCGCCGTTTCGACTACATCTAACTCTTCAGACATACGCACCAACCACGCATCATCGCTCTCATCAGCCGCTTTACGAAGCATATAGGGGTGGTTCTCCGTATGATTAGCAAACACTCCGCCGACGGCTTGCATTTCTCTCATCTGCTCCCAGCTCAAAAAGCTACGACTGTTACGTTCCACAGGACCTGAATTAACAAACACCGTAAATGGAAAGTTATTGGCCTTTAGCACAGGAAAACCTGATTGATAAATGTTTCTATAAGCATCATCAAACGTAATCGCAACCGCTTTGCTGGGTAATGGTGTATTGGCTTTCAGGTCATCTAACGCTTTTCGCAAATCAACCACCTGAAAGCCTGCACTTTGTAGGTAATTCATGTGCTCGGCAAACTCCTCCGGTGTCACAGAGGTAGACCTCGGTGTGGTATCACTCACATGGTGATATTGCAGAACTGGCAGGTAGTCTTGCGCTTGTGTAGATGCGCTTAACATCACGCCTCCTATGAGGGCTGCAAGATAAGATTTAGACGACATGTTACTTCCTTGAGTATTGTGTTGGTTAATATTCTACGCGATGCATTTAAAGGATGCACAGTGACATTTGAAAAGACAAACTGGCGTCTCACTCTAATTACCGCTAATATCTTATTTTTCGCTGCAATGATTAACTTCCGTAAAGGTCTATGAAAAAGTGAACGCTCTTCATTCTGAACGTATCAGATGGCTTTTAATAGACGATCACGCTATGTTTGCTGACGCTCTATCCATCGTATTATCTCTTCTACGCCCTTCACTCAAAATAGACACAGCAACAACAACCGACCAAGCGATAAAACGCCTACAGCACACTCACTACTCTCTTATTATTCTTGATTTACAGATGCCTGAATGCATCAACGAAGAGTTGTACATGCAGATAAAGCAAGCAGAAATAGATAACGTGATGATATGCTCAGCCACTTTTCAACCCCAAAAAGCATTAGCTTTGCGTAAGCTCGGTCTTCGGGGCTACATAACCAAAGACGCTGACGCAGCCGACATTCTCGCATTCGCTGATCGCATTACCGATGGTGAGTCTTGGGTATGCTCTCCACATCATCAACAACAGCTTGAGCATTACGAAAGCAGCCGAACCTTATTGACCGAGCGCCAGATTCACATTCTGCAACTGCTTGAATCAGGCGCTACCACTAAGCAAGTTGCCCATCAGCTTTGCTTAAGTGAAAACACCATAAAAACCCATGTTCGCCTCATGCTTGACAAGCTCAATGTGAGTAATCGCTCCCAATGCATTACCCGCGCTCGTGGACTGAATCTGCTGTCCAGACACTAAACTCTCGTCAGTTAGATTCATGCAGAGGTAAGGATAAAGTAAATACTGTGCCCCATGAATCGTCTGCTTCATTGCCACCATTTTTTTCACAACAAGATGAAACCGACAGTGCGATGCCTTGCAATGCACACAAACGCTTTACAATTGATAACCCAAGCCCCTGACCTTCCCCTTCTGTCTGTACTTGAAAGAACTCATCAAAAATACGCTTTTGATCTGTATTAGAAATACCAATTCCTGTGTCTTTTATGGACACTATAAGGTGCTGCTCAATTTGCTCTGCATAAATAGAAATACCACCTTGCTCTGTGTATTTAATGGCATTAGACACAAGATTTTGCAAAATTTGTTGCAAAAACAACTCGTCAAAATACGCACTCACCTCCATATTTTCTACGTTTAACAACAGCCCTTTTTGCTGGGCAAATGGTAGACACTGATCCACCACTTTTTCTATTACAGGCCGTAACGGTGAAAGGCTCATACTTGCTGTCATCCCCTTTCCATCTAAGGCAGACAGATTTAATAGTTTATCAAGCAAATGATTAGTATCGACTGAGGCTAATTTGGCTTTCTTAATTAAGGCTTCCGCTTGAGCCGACAATGGCAAAGTCAATACCCCTTGTAAATACATCTGAGTGGCTTGTAAAGGCTGGCGTAAATCATGGCTCGCTGCAGCCAAAAAACGCGTTTTATCAAGGGTCGCTTCCACTGCTTTTAGCTCTGCTTCTTTATAGAGAATACGCAATACCGTATGCTCCATCTGCTCTTTATGTGTCATCACACTAAACACAATCAAGCAAACACAAGCGACTGGCAGCATAATAGTAAGCAGCCAATATTGCTCTATTTCCAAATAGTCAATTTGCCAGGTAAAGCAAGCAAAAACAGGCGCAACAAAAAGGATGTATATCCAAGGGTCGTTGCCCTTGGTTAAAGAAGGAATAGACGCATTCAAGATTAAAACAATCACCACCGTAATAATTTCAATCTCATTTGCGTTAGGGAAAAACACCAGCGCGACAGAACTGTATAACCCCCCCAAAGCAAAGCAATAAAGTAAACCACTAAGCACCAGCGTTGATATTGAGCATACGAATAATCGTCACTGCGCTTTAATACCTGACGATGAAGACTCAACACAAAGAATGAAAAAAGACCGGTGATAGCAGCAGCGCTATACCAGCACCACATCAATGTCAACGAGTTAGCCTTGCTAAAGAAAAACGCGATTGCTACCAGAACGACTAGAGAAAAGGGCATCCGCGAGGTCATCTCCTTTATAAAGGTTTGATGAAGCTCGCGGCGCAAAGACTCAGCTAGTGGGTGCTCTCGAAGAAAGTGGGAAGATGGTGTCATCAAATAAGCAGCTCTTAAGGCATGATAAAATTGACATTCTTTTTTATCAGCTACCCTTTATCGAGACAAGCCTCTCACTGAAAACAATGTTTAGAAAAGTCCTGTCTGCTGAAAAAGTGGAACACAGCTTTTTGTATCCGCTTGTATCATTGCTGCGTCTTGCTGGCTGGCAATCTGATTCAAATGATATTCGGCTAAGTTGTAAAGTCGAGTCGCTTGATCAATGCCCTCATCACCTGGAATGAGCACACCTTTGGTCGCGCTCCATTGGCTTATTCGAGCCGTGGTTATATTGAGTACCTCTTCAATTTCATCCACTGTCGCCTCTGTTCCCCTCATCAAACCAAACATAGCAGACGTACAACGCATGCTAGTCGCTAGAATCTCTTCCGAATTACCTGACACCATGTCCCCTAAAGGCGTTTCCTGCATAAAGAGCGCCTCACTGGCTGCTAGATTACTGGTGTCAATGCTCACTTCTTTTGGTCGATAAGAAACATAAGTACCGTCGAGCTTTTTCAGCGGCTGGGCATGTGAATACTCCATCGGAATAATCACCTTGTACAGCGCCTCACCCTGTTGATTGGTCAGGGCACACATTGCTCTATCTCCTACTTTACCACCGGTAAAGTAGCGTGGTTCACGAATATAGCCAGCACAAACTGACTCCATTTCTAGATTATTTGCCTTTAACACTTGCGCGCGAAAATCATTGCCTCGTTTGCTATTCGAGTCATTACTGCATTCAGAAATATCCGTACCGTGTGGACAACGCATTTTGATCATGCGCTCTTGCACGCCATTTTGATACGCCAAGTCTCCCGCAGGAATGGCCTCTCCTGTACGCAAATTCACACAACTAAACGTACCTGAGTTTGTGCCGAACTTATCTTCCCAATTTTCATCCATAAGCATGGTCAAACACTGATGCTGACTAAGCTCTACCTGACAGGCATTACGACCACTTGGAGACAAGGTTTCTACATTAAAGAACCCCGTGCTTTGAGATATTTGCGCTAAGCCTTTCTTCCATTCATAGTTGCCTTTCTCGCCTATATACATTTTTTTAAAGTCACTCGCCTCTAAGGCACAAGACACGCTAGCAGGGTCAAACACCTCATCGGCGGCATACAAGCAGGAAGAAGACAGACCCAAAGACACAATAAATAAAGAACGCAGCATCGTATAAATCCTTTAATAATTCACAAAGAGCACAAATAAGAACAGATTGAGCAAAGATTAAAGCGCTTTCTTTTTGAAGACTTCACCTTAAAGGGTGAAATTCTCTAGCAACTGCCTAATAATTCTATCTGTCGACGATTGTCTTCCAGTTACCACTTTTCAGTTATTGCGTATTACAGGCGATCGCGTTAGCGTAATTCTTTTCGTTGTAACCGAGCAGTAACATGTTAAACATTGGCACGCAGACGCACCCTCTTCCTCACCAAGACGCACTCTACATCCTTTTACATCGCAATCAGGTACTGGTCGAAGCAGAAGATCAATTCTTGATTCCTTTTACACACTTTCAACCTAATGCCAAGATGAACGCCGTTTATTGCGGTGAATGGCAAACACAGGAAGATGAGATAAAAGATATATTTGTTTGTCGTTTTGAGTCGGTGCCAAAAGGATTTACTGAAACGAGTTTACGCGAGTTGCTGTTCGAACAAGATCAAGCTCATTACCTGCTGCTAAGCCGTGCTCATCAATTGTCAACGTGGGACAGAGACCATCAATTCTGCGGTCGATGCGGCACGGCTATGCCAGAAAAGCACCCTAAAGAACACGCTAAGATCTGCCCATCGTGTCAATTAAGACATTACCCAAGGATTTCCCCTTGCATCATTGTGTCTATTCGCAAGGACAATCAGATACTGCTGGCACGGGGCATCAACGCTCCAAAAGGCAAATTCAGTAACATTGCGGGGTTTGTTGAAGCCGGCGAAACACTGGAGCAAGCCGTTGCCCGTGAAATTCGTGAAGAGGTCGGATTAGAAGTCTCTAACATTCGTTATGTGGACAGCCAGCCTTGGTCTTTCCCTCATCAGCTCATGGTCGGCTTCTTTGCGGATTACGACAGCGGAGAAATCACCCCCGCGCCGGGTGAAATCGATGAAGCAGACTGGTATCCGATAGACGATCTACCCCATACACCCAATCTGGCCACTATTTCAGGGCAACTGATTCATCGTCATGTGGAGCATATGAAAACCAACGATGTCTAAAAAAGCGCTACACAGTACAAAAAAGGGCTTCAGATGAAGCCCTTTTCAATGTTTATTACCACACTTTCTATTCACTAATGACCTTATAACAAGGCACATAGGCACTGCCTGGCAGCTTCATTCGTTGCTGATCAACAAACGCTTGCAAAAGTGCGTCTAATTTCGCCAGTAACGCCTTATCACCGTGAATTTCAAACGGGCCAAATTCTTTGATATGCGCCACGCCTTGTACTTTTACATTCCCTGCCACGATGGACGAAAACGCACGTCGTAAATCCGCTGCTAACAAATGGGTATCTTGATCAAAATTCAGATTTAACTTACGCACATTGTCATGGGTTGGCTCGAATGGGTGTTGGAACTCTTCGGGAATATACAATTTCCAATTGTAATAAAACGCATCTTGGTGCGCTTTACGGTATTGTCGAACGTCTTCCATGCCTTGCTTCATGACCCGAGCCACTTCCACTTCGTCTTCAATAATAATGCGATATTTACTTTGTGCCTCCGTACCCAGCACATCACCAATAAAGGCATGTATTTGCTCGAAGTAGGCCGCGCTCTCTTTGGGGCCGGTGAACACCAGAGGAAACGGCAAATCCGTATTTTTAGGGTGCAGTAAAATCCCTAAAATATAGAGGATTTCTTCCGCTGTGCCCGCGCCACCAGGGAAAACCACAATACCATGACCAGCACGCACAAAGGCTTCAAGGCGCTTCTCTATGTCTGGCATGATCACCAGTTGATTCACAATTGGATTAGGTGATTCCGCCGCGATAATGCCAGGCTCTGTTAAGCCAAGGTAAACACCGTCTTTGGTGCGCTGTTTCGCATGGGCGATTGTCGCACCCTTCATTGGCCCTTTCATTGCACCGGGACCACAGCCGGTACAAATATTCAATTCACGCAACCCAAGCTCATGGCCAACACGCTTGGTGTAATCGTATTCATAACGAGCAATGGAATGGCCGCCCCAACAAACAATCATGTCTGGCGATTGAATACGACGAAACACATCGGCGTTACGCAACAGTTCAAACACCAAGTTGGTCAACTTCGCTGAGCTCGCACCTTGTAAACCACTGTCTAAACTGTATTCGTGCTGGGTAAAAATGATGTCTCGCAGCACACTGAACAGCATTTCTCGTACACTGCTAATCATCTTACCGTCGACAAATGCACTGCCTGGGGCGTTTTTCAGCTGCAATTTCACACCGCGCTCTTGTTGCACAATGCGTATTTCAAAATCGTTGAACTCATCTGCTACGGCTTGTGGGTCATCAGAGTCACTGCCACAATTTAAAATAGCCAACGCACAACGGTGAAATAAGTCATGAAATGGGCCGGACTCTTCTGACAAGCGCGCCATTTCATCTTGCGATAACATTTCTAAAGCACCTCTAGGTGCAACTAACGCATCTACGCGATCTTCATTCTGCATGATCGCCCTCCTCTTTTTATTGGGGCTGTTGTTAATGTTCTATTATCAATAGGTTTTGCCGTTATGGCCCTTCACTTCATAGTGATCGTACCTTGTTGTTTTATCAAGCATTCTTAATACTTTTCACGCTGACGACGCTTTGCTCTCAAACCTTGATAATAGTGCGACGTCATTTCAATTAGACGACTGTAGGTTCGGCGAAACTCAAACAACAAGATGCCATTTGTATAAAGCTGCTCTAATTCAACGTCCGCTTCTAACACCAGCACAACCTGATGGTCGTAACACTCGTCCACCAAGCTGATAAAACGCCGCACGGCATCATCATTTACACTTAACATTACCGCACGCTCACCTGTTTCTCCTGAGCCGACCGCACCATCTTCTGTTCCCCGCGCTTTAATGTGCTCATAAGGCTCACTGCTGAGTTCAGGGATATTGCTGATCATTATCATGGGGTATTGTTGCGCTAACTCTATGTAATCCAAAGAAGATCTTGGACCATAGCACAACGCAGAAAAATCAAACCAAGCCATGTTTTCTGCCACTCGAATCACGTCAATCGAGCGACGGCAAACACGCAAGGGCTCAGTGGAAAACACTCCCTCAGCGTATTCTGTGAAGCGTTTTAAACATCCTGATTCATCTGCTTTACACTTAATAAAGTAAATGGGCGAGGTGTCAGTATGGCGTAATCGATGATCCGCTTCGCCTGTCAGGTGAAGGCACTCAAGGTGAGACGTTAACAAGGCAATCGTAGGGGTAAAGCGAGCCTTTTGCAGCTGTGTCTGAAACAAGTTTTCTACAGCGATATTTGACGTCGCCACCAGCACCACTCCCTCCTCAAATAAGGCGTCAACTAGCCCACTTAGCAGCATAGCGTCACCAATATCAGAGACAAAAAATTCATCAAAACACAATACTCGACACTCTGATGCTAGACGCTTTGCAATGCTTTTCAACGGGTTTTTCTGACCAAATGCCAAGTTTAGCTCACGGTGTAATCGCGCCATAAAGTGATGAAAGTGCAAACGTAAGGCAACACCATCAGGAAGACCGCTGTAAAAAGCATCCATCAGAAAGGTTTTACCACGTCCTACGTCTCCCCATAAATACACACCTTTGATTGGCTCATGGTCATGACGGTTTTTCTCCGTCACAATATCTTGATAAAGACGATTGAGCGCTTGTAAAGCAGGCTGTTGAGACGGGTCGTAGGTTACCTCATGACGGGCTAAACACGCTTGATAATATGCTAATGGTGATGACATCAGTGCCTCTTAGATTCATTACTTTGTGGGTCTTTATCGTGATTTTATGGCTCAACCGAGTAGGTTGTCATGGCCGTATTGATAAGGTCTAACACGGACTGAGCGGCAAATTTACGAGGGACGGTAATGGCATAAAAACTTTCAAACGCCTGGGGTATAGGTTCATAGTCTTCTAGCTGTTTGGATTCAATTTCATCTTTAACCACAACGGCCGGAAGCACTGACAAATAGCCGCTGTCCCGCGCCAAAAGACGCAACATCGCCATATCATCCACTTCCGCTTTAATATCTGGATAGTACTGATGCGTGGCGCAAAAAGACTCAAACGCCGAACGAATGTCGGTATTTTTCCCTGGTACAATCCATTTTTTATCCGAATACCCTTGGGGAAACGGTAACGGCGGCTTTTCACCATAGGGACCAATGATTGCCACGGCTTGACGCGCCACCAGTTGATTCTGCCAAGTGGTTTCTTTGCTTTCACTTAAAATAGGGCGATTTGTTAACGCTAAGTCTAACTCATGATTCACCAGTCCATTAAGTAAGTCAGTGATCCCTCGTGATGAAAGGGAAAAGCTGACATTATCACTTTGCAATAAAGGGGCAATAAAGCTTTCAATAAAATTTCTCGACAAATTACTCTGCACGCCCAGCGTAATATGTTGATTGGTGCTTGCCGTCCCTTTTTGTAGAAAGTTTTCCAGTTCTTCCCCTGTATTAAAGATGTCTTGCGCATAGGCTAGGACTCGACGTCCCACATCGGTTAAAACAAGCTTTCTCCCCTGACGAATAAACAGAGCCACACCAAGATTGTGTTCTAGCTGCTTAATTTGCGCCGACAAGGCGGATTGGGAAATATGCAACTTTTCAGCGGCTTCCGTCAGGCTTGGACTTTTTGACACCTGCCAAAAATAATACAAATGATGGTAATTTAATCGACTCACTGCGCACCTTATACAAGCCTAAACCGAACTTTTCCGTTACGGATTATTAAAACAAATTTTTACATAAATAAAACAGAACAATAACTTTCAATATATGTATTTTTATTAACAAAATACAAGGGTCATAATGCTTTTTTCTTTTATCCCTCTTCTTGGAGACAATGCGTGCCTCTCGTTGCTTTGAGTTTTTTGCCTATTTTTATCCCTATCATGTTCTTTTTAGGAGGATGGTATGCGGGCCGAACGAACACCGCATCGGTGCCCCAAAAAGCCGTTTGGTTAAGCCGTTCTCTGCTGATGATTTTTTTACTGATGTTTCCCATTAGTTACGTGTTTGCTGATGCTTGGCAAGCCTCACATTGGATTCGTCACACCTCCCTTAGCCAAATCATGCTTGGATTAGTCACCATCATGGGTTGGGTACTGATCACATTTTCTCGTCACTATATGGCAGGGCAAACACGCAGCAAACGCTATTATCGCTGGTTAATGTTCACTCTGGCCTCGGTGTCGGTGACCGTCACATCCAATCATCTGGTGGTTTTTTGGCTGGGCTGGCTCGGCATCAGCCTGTCATTGCATAATCTGCTGACCTTTTACCCAGACCGCCCACGCGCCATTCTTGCTGCCCATAAAAAATTCATCGTGGCCCGCCTCGCCGAGCTGGCTTTACTGGTCGCCTTTGTTCTCTTGTATCAAACACACGGTAGCTTATACATCAGCGACATTTTAAATACGCTTACCCTACAAGCCGATGCCAATATCGAACTTTCAAACACGGACCACATCGCTGCAACGCTTATTGCACTTGCTGCTTTAATTAAGTGCGCACAACTGCCCTTCCATGGTTGGTTGATTCAGGTCGTCGAATCCCCTACGCCAATCAGTGCGCTGCTGCACGCGGGTGTGATCAACTTAGGCGGCTATCTGGTATTACTGTTTGCCCCCTTAGTCGCACAAAGTTCCTACGCGATTTGGTTGCTGTTATTGATCTCCGGGCTGTCAACGCTGGCCAGTGCGCTTGTTATGACCACCCGCATTAGCGTCAAGGTTCGACTCGCCTGGTCAACCAGCGCTCAAATGGGGTTGATGCTGATGGAGTTCGCCTTGGGCTTGTATGAACTGGTTTTGTTGCATTTATTAGCTCACTCATTTTACAAAGCTTACTCTTTCTTAAACTCAGGCAACGCCATTAACGACACGCTTCGCCTTACACTGTCCGGCGCGTCCGCTAACGGTCGACTGTCTGAAAACAAACCCACTTTAACTGCTTGGTTTTCTGTTATTGCGCTTAGTACCGCTGGCGTTTTCTTGGTACGTACACTGTTTGGTTTTGACGGCGCACTCAGTACTTGGTGGTTGCTGGCCCTAGCCATCAGCCTGCTTGTGCTTCAATGGCGCGCCTCAGAACACGCCCCGTCATTATTGTCTATCTGTGTTGTGAGTATTTTTCTATGCGTCATTTACGCCACACTAAAAGATACTGTGAGAGTGATGTTTCCTATTACCCACATTGGCCACACCGATGCGTTTTCCCTAGCGGATCTATGGGCAATACTGCTGTTTAGCCTGTTATTTATCATCAATGCTTTACTGCATTACCAAGTACATTTGTCTTGGGTAAGACGGCTTTCCATCACGTTGTTTGCTGGCTTATACCTAGATGAATGGTTAACACGCCTTGTCTTAAGAATCTGGCCTGTCACCTTACCAGCACGGGCCAAAGACCAACACAATGCCCCCCATTATTCTCACTCAGCCAACGACCGTTAAGGAGCCTATATGACACTTTCATCTTCTGCTCCATTGTCTGCGCAACATAAAGCGTGCTTGTCCGATGCCGCCGCGAAAATAGCACCAAATTGGCCATTGGATAAGCTCATTGCAGTCAACCCACTTTGGTCACACATTGCTAGGCCTTTCGATCAGGTGTGTGATGAGTTGTCCGCGCTGGCGGGCATCAAAACTCACTTACCGCTTACTACCTATGCCTCCTACTTTGAACAAGGGCGTATTCAACTGAATGCTCTTGCTCAAGCGGCTCGACATTATCAGTTCGATACCGAAACGGATGCACTCGTTCAACGTCTGTCTCAGCCGATTAACCTGACCCGTCAGTGGTATAACATTGCCGATATTGCCGACCAATATCGCCCTACGAATAAGATGTCTTGGCATGACGAAATCACCCATCAAGTGAGTCAGTTTTGCGCTGCACACTATCAAGAACAAAGTCCAACATTACGACAAAAAAGCGCAAACCTAGACGTAGACCTCTATGCGCACTGGCTAGAAATCACCACAGAAGACAAGGGTTTAAGCATCCTGATGGGGGAATCCAATCTTAAGGACTACTTTCGTTCTTTACCGACCAATAAGGATGAGCTTTTTGCCCTGATGATCAAAGAATTGGCTCTGCAAACCGAGTCATTGGCCATCTATGCTCATTCACTATTATTAGACATTAATGGCTGGGGAAGCTATCTCGCTTATTTAGATGGCTTTGCGCCTAAAAGCACACAAGAAACAGAGGCCAAAGACCCTCAGGTCGAGTCTCTATTAGCCATTAAAATGGCATGGGATTGGGTGATATGGCGTTACCTAAAAGACACATCCAATGCCAATTTCAGAGCCGTAGAGCGACATTGGCAACAACAATGTCTGCAAATAGATGAACTCATTAATGAGCATCATGTCGCTAATCAGTCACTGAAAATATGGGCGATGGCGCTGGAGTTAAGCGAACAAAACACGCTCCACCAAACCTTGTTGTCCGCGCCACCACACACAATTACTCCTCCTGTTCTACAGGCTATTTTCTGTATTGATGTTCGCTCAGAAATTTTCCGTCGAGCCTTAGAAAAGCAATCGGATAGGATCCAAACCTTTGGTTTTGCTGGGTTCTTTGGCTTACCCATTGAGTATCACGCCAAAGGCAGTCAGTTTTCTCGCCCTCAGTTACCCGGCTTGCTGATACCAAGCATCCAGGTCACAGAACAACACAGTAATGACAAACACGTTCACCACCAGCAACAAGAAGCCCGCTGGCACCGTTGGGGACACGCCGCACCCGCTTCTTTTTCTATGGTGGAATCCATGGGATGGTGGTACGCCTTCAAAATGTTTAAACAAACCTTATTTCCAAAGAGGCAAGATAATCCTGTTGACCGCCTCGCGCCTCACACTCAATGGCATTTAAGCAAGCAAGGCGTGACGCTCACCCATCAAGATAAGGCCGATTTGGCGATGGGGATCTTAACCACTATGGGGATTCAACATTACGCCGAGACGGTGTTGCTGGTCGGCCATGGTAGCCAAACCAGTAATAATCTTCACGCGACAGGGCTGGAATGCGGCGCCTGCGGTGGGCAAAGTGGCGAGGTCAATGTAAAAGTTCTAGCCAGTCTGTTAAATGATCCATCAGTGCGTACATTGCTCAGTCAAATGGGAACAAACATTCCACCTCAGACGCAATTTATCGCGGCAATGCATAACACCACCACGGATCAGTTGACCTGCTACGATCATCAACCCAATGCCGCCTTTTCTGGATGGTTCACACACGCCATGTACGCTGCCCAAAAAGAACGCGCCGCTACCCTAGACCCAGCTCTAACCCATCTTTCTGCTGCCGCTAGAAACAAGGCCTTTATTCAACGCGCCAATGACTGGTCACAAGTTCGCCCAGAATGGGGGCTAGCGAATAATCACAGTTTTATCATTGCACCACGTTATAAAACGCGCAAAGTTAATCTGAAAGGACGCAGTTTTCTACACGATTACGATGACCGTTTCGATCACGACTTCACCACTTTGGAAAAAATAATCACTGCTCCCATGTTGGTAAGTCACTGGATCAATATGCAATACAATCTATCAGTGACGGACAACTTCAAATTTGGCAGCGGCGATAAGGTGCTCCACAATGCCGTCGGAGGAAGCATAGGTGTCTTCGAAGGCAACGGTGGCGACCTGCGTATCGGCCTGTCAAAGCAATCCATTCATGATGGACAACACTGGATGCATACGCCGGTCAGACTGGCGGTGTATATAGACGCGCCACAGGAGGCCATCGCGGATATCATCGCCAAGCACGAGTTAGTAAGGCATCTGGTCGATAACGACTGGCTCTATCTTTACCAATGGCAGGATAACAAGATCACGCGCTTTTATCAGAGAAAGTGGCGGGCTTTGTGATCGTGAGATAAAAAAATACCCAATCGATCAGAATAATCGATTGGGTATCTGTGTTTCAGATCCGTGTTTTAGATTCGTGGTTTAGAAAGAGATGAGAGCGTTACCAGCCTTTTACAACGCCATCTTTAAACTCGGTCATAGCGGCTTGGTAAACCGCTTCCGTCTGATACGCCTGAACAAACTTCTTCACATTTTCCGCTTGCACATTGTCTTTACGCGCCACAATTAAGTTCACGTAAGGCGAGTTCTTATCTTCGACAAACACACCGTCTTTTTCTGGCGACAAGTTAATGTTGCTGGCATAGGTTGTGTTAATGATCGCAAGCGCGACGTCGTCCATAGAGCGAACCAATTGCGCCGCTTCAAGTTCAACAATATCGAGATTTTTTGGGCTATCCACAATATCCAATACAGTGGCTTTAAGGCCAACCCCTTCTTTTAAAGTAATCAGGCCTTGCTGCTCTAACAAGATCAAAGAACGCGCTAAGTTCGTTGGGTCATTAGGAACCGCAATTTTATCGCCGTCTTTTAACTCATTTGTAGATTGAATGCTATTGGAGTAAGCCGCAATCGGGTAAACAAACGAGTTGCCTGCAATAGCAAAGTCGTAGCCACGATCTTGCATTTGCTGGTCAAGGTATGGCTTGTGCTGGAAAGCATTGGCATCGATAGAGCCTTCTTCTAACGCGGCATTAGGCGTCACATAGTCCGAAAAAATCACCAGTTCCACGTCTAAATTGTATGTGTCTTTGGCTACTTTCGCCGCCGCTTCCGCCACTTGTGCTTCCGAACCTGCGATGACGCCTACGGTGATTTTGTTCATGTCTGCTTCTTTCTCGCCACATGCCGCCAGCAACAAAGACACCGCCAGACCCGTTACCGCAAAAAGCCCTTTAAGATTAACACGCATTACTTTTCTCCTTGATCAAGGGTCGCCCTTGATATGTTGTTTAAAGACCGTTATTCACAAGATACATTCGTAGTAAAAATACCCTGCTGATTTATTTTGGCCGATCAACGATGGTCAACGCGTTTGACCAAGTAATCACCAATGGATTGAATAATTTGAACCAGTACCACCAAAATCACGATCGTAATCATCATGACCACCGCATCGAACCGCTGGTAACCATAACGAATGCCGACGTCACCCAGTCCACCGCCACCCACAGTACCGGCCATCGCTGAGTACCCCACTAGCGTGACCAGGGTAATCGTGACGGCATTGATAATGCCGGGTAAGGCTTCAGGCAGCAGCACTTTTAAGATAATTTGCTTTGGCTTTGCGCCCATCGCTTGAGCCGCTTCTACCAATCCCGCTGGCACTTCCAATAACGCCCCTTCGATAAGGCGGGCAATGAAGGGAGTAGCGGCAATCGCCAGAGGCACAATCGCCGCGGCGGTGCCAATCGAGCTCCCCACCAGCATGCGTGTAAAAGGAATGATCGCGACCAGCAAAATGATAAAAGGAATAGAGCGTCCAATGTTGACCACTATGCCCAAGGCTTTATTCACCACTTTATTGCTCAACAAACCCGATTCCTTCGTCAGATGCAGCAACACACCTAAGGGAATACCAAACAAAAAGCCAATCAGACCCGCCATAAACACCATGGCAACGGTTTCACCAAGGGACGACACCAGTAAATCAATTAGGCGGTCATTGTTTACCCACCAGTCGAGAACAGAATCAAGCGACATAGCCTAATACCTCCACATCAATTTTGTTTTCTTTCAAGAAGGCAATGGCTTGCTCAGTGGCGCTCGGCGTACCAAAGAACTCCGCCAACATGAGACCAAACTTGATGCCACCCACATAATCCATATTGGAGCTCAAAATACTGATGTCTAAATGAAATTCACGGGCCACCTGACTGATAATCGGTGCATCCACCGACGCTCCCGTAAACTCAAGACGCACCAGAGGGTGCGTCGTGGCGGTTTTAGCATGACTCAAACGCGCTTGGTAATCGGCTGGAATCGACAGGTCGAGGGTTGAGCGAATAAACTCGCGTGCTAATGCCGTTTTGGGATGGGCAAAGATATCGCCCACTGCGCCCTGCTCCACCAGCTTACCGTCGCCAATAATCGCCACATCACTACAGATGCTTTTCACCACCGCCATTTCATGGGTAATCAGCAGAATCGTCAGGTTAAACTCTTGGTTTATTTTACGCAGTAAATCGAGGATGGATTGTGTTGTGGCGGGGTCTAACGCACTGGTCGCTTCATCGCATAATAAGACCTTAGGGTCGGACGCCAACGCACGAGCAATCGCCACACGCTGCTTTTGCCCACCACTTAAATTGGCCGGATACGTGTCTTTTTTATCCCCTAACCCTACCAATTCCAGCAAACTATCGACTTTGGCTTTAATGGCTTTTTTATCCGTACCCGCCAACTCAAGTGGCAATCCGACGTTGTCAAAGACCGTTCGAGAAGACAGCAAATTAAAATGCTGGAAGATCATGCCGATTTTACGTCGCGCCAGAGTCAAATCGTGATTAGAAAGTGTGTTGAGATCCGTCCCGTCTACCACTACCTGACCATTAGTGGGACGCTCCAATAAATTTACACAGCGAATCAGTGTGCTTTTGCCCGCACCCGATGACCCAATCACACCGTATATCGCCCCCTCAGCAATACTGAGATTAATGTCGCTGAGCGCGTTAATCGCACGCTTCCCTTGGTAAAAGACTTTATTTACCTGTTTTATTTCTATCATCAAAATTCCTGAGGATTACATTCGCATGTGGCGGCTTATTACGCGGTGAGCAGACTCAGTCTGGCAATGGAGGCGACATTAAATAGTCTTGTCTATTTAGTCAATTGCATGACCATACCGAATAGAAGATTGGTTAGATTGATTCGTTATATTACGCGAAAATCGCAAAAAATAAGGAGAAAACACCAAGTATCGACAAAAAAATAGCACCATTTCGGCTCCCCAAAATGACGCTATTATTTAACACTTAAACAGGTTGAACCGTGATTTACTTACCTGTTGCGCGGGACACGTAATCGCCCGTACGCGTATCAACACGTAGTATTTCACCAATATTGATAAACAAAGGCACACGAACCATGGCGCCCGTCACCAAATAAGCGGGTTTTGAACCGCCGTTTGCAGTATCGCCTTTTACACCTGGGTCGGTGTCTTTTACTTCAAGCTCAATGAAATTGGGTGGTGTCACGTCAAGCGGTGCACCATTGTAGAGTGTCACAACGTACTTCTCTTGCTCTTTCAACCATTTCACCGTGTCACCAATCGCATTTTCATCGGCTGCATGTTGTTCAAAAGAACCGTCTACCGCCATGAAGTGCCAGAACTCACCATCGGTGTACAAGTACTCCATGTCGGTTTCCATAACGTCTGCCGCTTCTAGAGATTCGCCAGACTTAAAAGTACGTTCCCATACACGACCTGTTTTCAGGTTGCGTAATTTAAGACGGTTAAACGCCTGACCTTTACCCGGTCTAACGTGTTCGTTTTCTAAGACAGAACATGGGTCGCCATCAACAAGTACTTTTGCGCCGGTGCGCATATCGCTGGTAGAAATATTAGCCATATATCCTCACAGTATATTTTTAGAGAAAAGGCCCCGACTGGCGTATTATGTCAGTCTTATATTTTTAAGAGCCGCTGGCCTTACGGCCAAAAAGTTGGCGCTATCATAACCCAATTGAAGACAATTTTGCAGATATTTGACGTGAACCCTATTCAAACACTCGAAACACCTTCGACAATCAAGATTGTCGACAACGCCACTCAGAGCTCCTTGAGCTGGCAACAACACCTGGCTCAAGCTATTACCACGCTGCCTGAGTTAATCACCCACCTTGATTTGCCTGACTCTCTGATTCCAGAAGGTCACCAGGCTCACGAACATTTTAAGTTGCTAGCGCCTCGACCCTATTTGTCGCGTATAGAGCACGGCAATGTCAACGACCCCCTCCTGTTACAAATTCTGCCTCAAAATACAGAAATGCTGCCCGTCATGGGCTACACTAAAGACCCCTTAGAAGAAGCCGATCATAATCCACAAAAGGCCATTGTACACAAATACAAACGTCGTCTTTTAGTCATCACCACAGGCACCTGTGCGATCAACTGTCGCTATTGCTTTCGTCGACACTTTCCCTACGGCGACAACCAGTTAGCGCAAGCTGAATGGCAATCGGTCATCGAGTATTTACAGGCCCATTCAGACGTGAACGAAGTCATTCTCAGTGGCGGCGACCCTCTTATGATGAAAGATGCCCTGATGATAAAAAAGGTCAGACAATTGGAAGCCTTGCCGCAATTAAAGCGTCTGCGCATTCACTCACGGCTACCGGTGGTCATACCGGCTCGCATTACCGATGAGATGATCCATTGGATGCAAGCCAGTCGCCTCGATATCATCATGGTTTGGCACATCAATCATGCCAACGAAATGGATACAGAATTAAAAAATGCGGCCAGAAAACTGACCGACGCTGGCGTGACACTGTTGAATCAAGGGGTTATTTTGAAAGGCGTCAACGACACCGTCGAAGCACAAGTGGCTTTAAGCGAAGCGGTATTTTCGGCCGGCATTCTGCCCTATTACATGTTCACCCTTGACCCGGTAGAAGGCGCAGCCCATTTTGATCTCTCTGTCGAAGAGGCTCAACGGTTAATGGGCAAAGTCGCCGCCGAATTACCCGGCTACCTAGTGCCAAAACTGGCAAAAGAGATTCCGGGGCAAACCTCAAAAACCGTCTTCGCACCACACTTTGAGGGCATGTCATTAACAACAGGTTAACGTAACAACGCGATACGCCCTGTTTTAACCGCTTGACGACGAATACTGACGGTCGGTGCCAGTTGATACAGGTCGCCGTTGCGCCCTACTAACTGGTCAGGTACATGGCTTGACTTGGCCACATCTGCGTTGGCGTCTAAATGCTGAGGCTCGCCATGAACCGGAATGGCCAATTGAGGCTGAACCCAAGTATAGAGTTGCTTAAGTTCCTCTTGGCAAGGATGCCCACTCACGTGAATGGTTAACTCAGTATCATGAGCTTGCAGGGTGCGAATCTTCCGGCCCTTAAACTGTGACACCAAACGGTCAATCGCTTGTTCGTTGCCAGGTATGCGCATGGCACTGAACACCACCAAATCATCTGCATCAAGGCTCAGATCAAAGCAATTATCCACCGCCAGTCGGTTCAATGTGGCTCTGGGCTCTCCTTGGCTGCCAGTCACCACAGCCAATACTTCTTCACGGGGTAAATAGCCAAGATGCGATGCCTCTATGATAGGGATATCCTCCGGCCAATGCCCTGTTACACGCGCTGCACCGACCATGTTGATCAAGGAGCGACCGATTAAAGCAAGATAGCGCCCTGTCTCTTTGGCAATCCGCCCCAAAGCCACCAAGCGTGCCACGTTACTGCTAAAACAGCCGACAACCACACGATTTTTTTCTGCCGCGATGGTTTGCAGCAGCCCTTGGTAGCAATCTCGCTCAGAGGGTGAAAAACCCGCTTTTAACGCATTTGTTGAATCGCATACCATGGCCAGTACATTTTCTTTCGCGAGCGCTTTGAACGCCGTCGATGAAAAACTTTTACCCAACATAGGGTGACGGTCGATTTTCCAATCACCGGTATGAAAGAGTCGTCCTGCTGGCGTCTCAATGGTCATGGCATAAGGCTCTGGCACAGAATGGGTTAGGCCAAACCATTTCACCGTAAACACGCCAATCTTTTTGGTCTCTTTATCGTCTACTTCAATGATAGGCACCTGATCCAATAAGCCGACTTGTGCCAACTTGCGACGCAACACTTCTGCAGTAAACGCGGTGGTGTAAATAGGGCATTTAAAACGTCGCCATAAAAACGGCAAAGCGCCCACATGATCCTCATGGGCGTGGGTAATCACAATGCCTGCTAGACGCTCTTTCTGTTCACTAATAAAGCGTGGATCAGCACACACTACTTCAGATGTACTGATGTCACCACTCACGAGTGGTTCATTAAACGACACACCACAATCCACCATAAGCCATTGGCCGTCATGACCATAAAGGTTCATGTTCATACCGATTTCGCCTGTGCCACCGAGGGGCAAAAACCATAAGTCCTCTCGCGAGGGAATCAAAGATGAAATAGTACACTCCTTGTTAAAAAGCCCTATAAAAGGTCAATTCAATGTAAAACGTGAGGGGTTATTGAAGGTAAAGGGTAAACCTTTGCTCAAAGCGCCTATTATCCGCTAAAATCGCGCTCAACTGATTGGTTTCTTTACTTTAATATACTTATTTACCGGACTATTCGCTTGAATACAACGTCTCGACTGCAAACCTGGCTGGGTAATGTCTTTATTTACTGTCTTCTGACCGCCAGTGTGGTCGTATTTGCACTTTTTGGTATTCAATATATTGGCAAAAAATACGCCGAAGACGCTTTTCAACAACAATTACAACGCGCTGGCTTAACCTCACTAGTGCATTACGACAGTGTGCATTTTGACCCTTTTACACTCACGCCGTCCTTTGAGAATGTCCGCGTAGGAAGTGTTGTCACACCTTGGTTGCATTTTGCGAGGATTTCATTCAACCACTATCCTCTTACGCACCCTAATCTAGATATAGACTTCTGGGTCAAGGAAAGTTCCATTGCAGATCTATCCCGTGACACCGGACACCTCATGCGAGCGGCTGGCGTAGACACATTATTAGGCAAAGGCTCTTTATCTTCACACACCGACGCCAATGAACTCATCACCCAGCTTCATGTAAACATCAAAGACATGGGCAAGGTGACACTAGAATCGCATATTAATGTACTCAGTTCGTCGCTGTCTTTAACGGAATTACGTTCAGATCTGTTGGCGTCTTTTGCTCTTGGTCAGCCAGAAGCCATGTTGAGCCTGTACGGTGAAACCATCGAGCTTCATCGCCTGATGCTCAAATACGAAGAAGCTGGACTTATCCGTCACCTTTTTCCTTCTTCGTCGCAATCGCCACAATCAGCCGATTATTCACAGGAGACGCAAAAAAGATTCCGATTAGTCAGTCAAGCAATGGGGCTGGCGCCAAAAGAGTCCAAAGAAGCCAACGAAATAGCAAACGCACTAACGCGCTTTTTACGTCAACCCGAAACATTAACCCTGTTCATTGAGCCAGAAACACCCACCAGCATCAAACAACTGATGCACTTTTCAGAACAAGAGCAACTTTATCGCCGCAGCAAAATGACCCTCACAGCGGAATAAACAGTTAAGTAAAAGGATTAAACATAGGGCGATAAGATTGATTTGACGTTGCCCGCGCCACGCCTTTCACCATACGAAAGATGGACCAGATCCACACCCCCAATAAAACAAAGTAGCCAATAAAAAACAGCGTTAAAAACAAGCCAACGACACTGAGAAAGATCCCCCACCAAAACGTACTGATAATGTTTACATAATGGTCTTCGTACAAGGTGCCCCGTGCATCACTGATTTTGACCATCGCCCAAATCGCGCCAATCAACCAAAATACGCCGGTAAAAATACCCAGTAACATACACACATAAGACACAATCACATTGCTCTTTGCGTTATCTTCACGCATGGTATTACGAGGATCAGGTTCAAATCCGGACATACACAGTCACTCCATTTTTATTTAGACAATGATTTTAAATTGCATGCGCATCGTAGCGCCTCTGTTTATTCTTTTGCCGCGTCTCACATGTTGAGGCTTTATTAGGAACCGCATGAAAACTGTGACGATTTTAGTCGACGTACAAAATGTTTATTACACCACAAGACAAGCCTTTCGGCGCTCTTTTGATTACAACATATTCTGGCGACAGGTCACACAAGAGCGTCAAGTGGTCAAAGCCATTGCCTACGCCACCGATCGTGGCGATGAAAAACAACGACAATTTCAAAACATTCTTCGAGCCATCGGTTTTGAGGTCAAACTTAAGCCTTTTATTCAACGCTCTGACGGCTCCGCCAAAGGCGATTGGGACGTGGGCATTGCCATTGATGGCATCGAATACGGCAAAGACAGCGACACACTGGTACTGGTTTCCGGTGACGGTGACTTTGATCTGTTGGCTAAAACACTGCGTAAAAAGTACCACACAGAGGTCGAAGTGTATGGGGTTGAACCGCTTAGTGCGCAATCCTTAATAGGTGCCGCCAGCAAATTTATTGCTATTGATGACACATTATTACTAAAATGAGGTCTATCATGTTGCCCTAAGCCGATGATACATCACGATAAACATCATTCATTTCTTGACCTATAGACACACATTTAATGCACGCTAAATACACACCAAGCCTTATCGAAACCAAAGCCATGCTGCATAAGTGGCTAAGCCTTATCAGTGGTTTGTTTATGTGGTGTTTTGCTGCAGTTAATTTTTTGATTTTGCATCAGCCATTACTAGGTGTTGTTGAAATCGTCTGTGGAGGATTTAATCTTTTTTGTTTTTATCATGTCTATCGAGACAGCGTAAAAACATGGCACAGTGTTGCCTTGTTGCTGTCGATCACCACCGTGATATTTTGTGTATTTTTCTTTGCCGATTTAAGGGCTGGGTCCGTTTTCTGGCTGCTGTTCCTACCGCCCCTGTATTGTTTATTGACCAGCACAAAGTCCGCCCTTATTTACAGCATTGCCTTTGCGATTCCTGCCGCAGTCATTTTATTCTTCAAATCTGACACCGATGCGTACATCGCCTGGCGTGCGGTGACCAATTTTTTAATCACTTACTTTTTATCGTACTTAATCTGCTACCTCTACCAAAAACAATACCTTGTTAGAGACCTCTCCTTACAAAAGATGGCCTTTCAAGACCCACTTACTGGTGCGAGAAATCGTCATGCTCTCAAGCTGTTTTTTTATGATTTCAATAAAGCGTTCACCAAACAACAGCAAGAAGATACCCACTTATTAATCATCGATATCGATTTTTTCAAACGAGTCAACGACGCATTCGGCCATGATGTAGGCGATGCGGTCTTAGCACAAATGACGGAATTACTGCACCTTTACGCTGACAGCGATGTTGTTTATCGAATTGGCGGAGAAGAGTTTTTAATCGTTTTAAAAGAACACACCGCTCAGCAAGCGCTGAATTTTGCAGAGGCCATACGCAAACACGTTGAAGACGCGGTTTTCCACAGCAAAGAGCAAGAAATAAAAGTAACGGTCAGTATTGGTGTTGCTCCGCTGCATCGCGACCAAACGTTTCGGGATTTTCTGCGAGCCGCCGACAAAAACCTTTATTCAGCCAAGCACAAGGGCCGCAATATGGTGCACTGCGACGACACCTCAAAGGCACACTAACAAAAAGTGTTGATATACAAGGCTTCTACTTTTTCTCTTGCCCACGGGGTCTTACGTAAAAATTTTAAGCTGGACTTCACCGAAGGATCACTCTTAAAACAGTTAATATTGATACGAAAAGACAATTCTTCCCAACCATAATGTGCCGCCAACTCAGTGACAATCTGCTCCAGTTTAACGCCGTGCAAAGGGTTGTTTACCTGCATGTTACTCATGTTTATCAGCTCTTCTTATTGATAAAAAAACGAATCATACGATGTTATTTGACTATTACAACAAATCCCCGAAAAATAGCCCGATTAGCATTGTTTGCAAACCACTTACCTGATTAAACGAGGAGACACACATGGGAATTTTATCTGGCCTTAAAGGGCTGTTTTCCGGTTCAGAAACAACACCCGAACCCGCTGAAGAAGCGGTTGAATACAAAGGTTTTTCCATTGTGCCTGCGCCCATCAAAGATGCGGGACAATTTCGTGTTGCCGCCACCATCACCAAAGGCCAAGACGACACCCTTCAGACACATAACTTTATTCGTTCTGACCTGATCGGTAGCCACAGTCAATGCGTCGAAATTACCTTACGCAAAGCCAAACTCACCATTGATCAACTGGGTGAGGCTATTTTTCAATAGGCACCGCTATGACAACGCCTTTAGACCATGCCTGCTGACCAGACCGTTAAGTCGCCTTTATGAGCTTACCCATAGGACAACACTGGACACTCGTCGGCGACGAGGAAGATCTGCTGGGCCCAGACTTTCGAACTCGGACATTTGCCTTTTCTGATACACACAGCCAAGACCCTAAAAAGCGTGTCCACACCACACTGATCCATCACCTTGGCAATGTTAAGGCCAATAAGAGTATTCTGTATATCCACGGCTATACGGACTATTTTTTTCAGACCGGTTTCGCTGAGCATTTTATTGCCTTGGGGTATCGGTTTTACGCCTTAGATTTACAAGGCTATGGTCGCTCCATTCGCCCTTTTACACCGCCCAACTGGTGTGATTCGATCGATCAGTATGGACAAGACATCGACATTGCATTAGCAACAATGAAAGAAGACGGTGTCGATGACGTCACGCTAGTAGCACATTCAACGGGAGGTTTAGTCGCAGCAACCTATTTGGCTCAACCTTACGCTTTACCAGAACGGGCCAGTTACTACCGCAAAGCGTTTCCACATGTTAGCGGTTTGATTTTAAACAGCCCTTTTTTGGCCTTACCTTTTCCCCCTGCGGTGCTTAACCGTATTAGTTGGCCGATTCGTATGCTGGTTTCGTTATTGCCATTTTCGTCGTTGCGCGCTAACAAGGTCACGTTATACGCCAAGACCTTACACACAAAGTTTGGTGGGGAATGGGATTATCGCTTGGACTGGAAACCCGCTGAAGGGTTTGATTTGTCCTTTCATTGGTTACGCGAGGTCATTCGCGCCCAGCGCCACTTAGCACAACAGAGCCTCTCAATCCCCACGTTACTCTGTCGCTCAGAGGTCAGCACCATAGGAAAAAACACGCCAGAGGAAACGCGTCAAGGAGATGGCGTGTTGGATGTCGACAGCATGCAAGACGCCGCTCAACAGTCGTTTCAGAACCTAGATGTCGCTGTTATTCAAGGCGGCTTTCACGATCTGTACCTATCACCAAAGCCTGCCCGTGACGCCTACTTATCCCACATTACTCATTGGCTAAATAAGCAAGACTAAACGATCAAAAACAGAGGTAATCGACGCCTCTATCGCTTATGCATTAGCCACCTTGACTGCGCATAACCCGATCGAGCAAACAGCTTGGTAGAAAACGTCTCATGAGCACGGCCGCATAAGTTGGCACGGTCACATAATAATGTGCCTTAGGGCGATTGGACTCCAAAGCATGCAGCAGTTTCTTCACCACAGCGCTCGCTGGCAAAGTATGGGACGATGCCGGCCCCTCTTTACTCAATCTTGCCATAGCCTCAACATACCCCGCCTGATGGCGACTCTTTGAGACATCAATATGACGCTTCAAGGCCAACAGAGCATTAGCACGAAAGCGGCTTTCAATCGGGCCTGGCTCGATTAAACTCACTTTAATGGGGGTATCGGCTAACTC
Organism: Marinomonas algarum; assembly: GCF_020532605.1. GTDB lineage: Bacteria > Pseudomonadota > Gammaproteobacteria > Pseudomonadales > Marinomonadaceae > Marinomonas > Marinomonas algarum. The sequence goes on from NZ_JAJATW010000014.1 coordinate 44,845, forward strand.
TAAACGCAGGGTGTCTGTTAAGCCTTCCAAAGCAAACTTACTGGCGTTGTAAGCACCACGAAACGGTGCGGCCACTAAACCAAGCACAGAACTGTTGTTGACGATGCGACCGAACCCCTGCGCCAACATTAATTTTAGTACCTGAGTGGTTAACTCATGGGTACCAAAGACATTACTGTCGAACTGCTCTCTCAACGCCTCAACTGGCAAATCTTCAACAGCACCCGGTTGCCCATAGGCACCATTATTAAACAAGGCAAATAGCTCGCCATTAGTTATCGCTAACGTTTCTTCTAACCCTTTGGCAATAGAGGCCGAATCAGACAAGTCTAATTGCACAACGTGATGAAGCCCCTGCGCCTTTAACGCCTCAACATCGTCGGCTTTACGACAACTGGCCACCACTAAAAAGTCCCGGTCTTGAAGCATTTTCGCCGCCTCTAAACCAATACCACTCGAACAACCCGTTATCAAAATCGAATATTGCATTGTGACTCCCCACCAGGAAATTTATGACCGTCTTGAGATACTAACAAAATAGCAAGATGCCTGTCTTTTTATTGATATATATCAAATTTCAAACGCCATTACCCCTTCATACTAGCCACCTATAAATGCACCTAATAATTTGCCCAAATAATAAAAAAGGACGTTACATGTCGCTGAGTTCCATCAAAATCCGTTATAAGCTTTGGGGGTTAATTGCGACTCTCGTCACCTTACTGCTCGTTTTTACTATTACAACCTACAGCGAACTCTACAATCAATTACTAGACGCACGCCAGCAACAAGTAAAAGAGCAAGTGGATAACGCGTATTCTCTGGTTAATCATTATGGCCAACAGGCGCAATATATTGGAGAAGAAAAGGCGAAAAAATCCGCACTGGAAGCCATCGCTGCCTTACGGTTTGGTGATAACGGCTACTTCTGGATCAATGACATGCAAGCCACTTTGCTTATGCATCCCTTAAAGCCAAGCATCATTGGGAAAAATATGGCAAAAACCACCGACGCTGAAGGCCAATTTCATTGGCAGAAAATGGTCGATACGGTAAAAAAACAAGGTGAAGGGTATGTTAACTACGCTTATCAAGGCCCGCAAGTAAACAAACCAGAGGACAAAGTCTCCTATGTGAAAGGCTATAAACCATGGGGATGGGTGATTGGCAGTGGCGTCTTTTACAGCTCGGTAACCGACCTTTTCTGGCGAGCCGTCGCACAGTCTGCCGTTATTGAATTATTGCTGATTGTGTTTGCAACGGTTGCTAGCATCGTTGTTGTACACAACATTACCCGCCCTTTGAAGATAGTAACAAACCACCTTCAACACATTGCCAGTGGTGACTTAACAGAGCAGTTAGACATGAAACGAGGCGATGAAATCGGCGTGCTTGTTGACGCTGCCAACTCAGCCTCTCAATCGCTCAACGATACGCTCCTTGAAGTCGATCATGCTATCAGTGAACTGCAAGCCGTCTGTGTGCAAATGCAGGGCAACAGCGAAAACACCAAACAAGGTATGGACAAACAATTTCAGGATGTGGAATTGCTTGCCACTGCAATGAACCAAATGTCTTACTCTATCCGCGATGTGGCACAGCACGCCAAGGACACCGCCAGCGCCACACAAACAGTACAAACCATCACTCGTCAAAGTAGCGAAGACCTCAACACGACCGACAGCGATATTCAAAAACTGACGCACTATATTGCTGGCGCCAATGATGTGATTGTCAAACTGCTCGCTCAAACCACTGACATTGACTCAGTGCTGGGGGTCATTGAAGGCATTTCCGAACAAACAAACCTGTTGGCATTGAATGCCGCCATTGAAGCCGCCCGAGCAGGCGAGCTCGGCCGTGGGTTTGCTGTCGTTGCGGATGAGGTTCGCTCTCTCGCCAGTCGTACTCAAACCTCTACCGTGGAAATCAGCGCTATTATTGAGAAATTGCAGCAACAATCTAAAGCAGCTTCTTCTTCCATGGCCTCCAGCACCCTGCAAGCAGAAAGCAGTGCCGAGCGTATGCGCCTTGCCGCCCAGAAGTTAAGAGACATGCTGATACAGGTGGACGATGCCTCCGCTCGTAGCAATCAAATCGCCCTTGCCGCCGAACAGCAAGGCTCTGTCGCAGAGGAAATCAATCAAAACATCGTTGGTATTCGTACGGTTTCCGAAAAAGTACTGATCGATGCTCAACAAGTGTCCGATGGCAGTACCATGATTGCCAATATGAGCCACGCACTGAGCAATAAAATCCGACAGTTTAAATTCCGTTAATACTTTGTAAATAATGGGGGGCTGCAAGGAAACCGGCAGCCCATTTTGCCTTCCCCACTTAGTGCCATATATGTCAAAAACCACGCCATATATGGCAATAAACCGCGCTATTAGTCAGTTCTAATTTAAACAAAATCCCTTTAAACACCAAACTAGTTTTTAAAAATCAATTACTTACTTTATTTTCAACACCTTTGGCACGCTTTCTGCTCTAAGTACAGTATTGAAATCTCAGATAGATGCCCTATCTGGGAAAAATTAATTAATGAGGTGACATATGACAACCCATCCTATCGCCCAACCTAACGTCGCGGCGTTTTTTGACAAAGATTCCAATACCTTTTCCTATGTTGTAAAAGATCCAGCATCGTCCAGCTGTGCCATCGTCGACAGTGTATTAGATTTTGACTACGCGTCTGGTGGTACTTTTAACACGAGCGCTGATGAAATTATTGCTTATGTAACCGACCACAAACTTAAAGTGGAATGGTTGATTGAAACCCACGTTCATGCCGATCACCTTTCTGCAGCGCCTTATATCCAGAAAAAACTGGGCGGCAAAATTGGCATTGGCTCTGACATTAAGACCGTACAAAAAACATTCGGCACTATTTTTAATGAAGGGGCCGACTTCTTAATTGATGGTTCACAGTTTGATCACCTGTTCACAGACGGCGAGCAATTCAAAATTGGCGAAATGACCTGTACCGCCATGCACACACCAGGCCACACACCAGCGTGTTTCACTCATGTGTTAGGCGATGCGGTGTTTGTTGGGGATACCTTGTTTATGCCAGATGCAGGCTCTGCACGTGCTGACTTCCCAGGTGGTGATGCCGGTATCTTGTATGACTCTGTGCAGAAAATCCTCGCGCTACCTGATGATTTTCGTATTTTCATGTGTCACGACTACTGCCCAAATGGCCGTGAGCTTGAGTATCAAACAACCGTTAAGAAGCAGCGTGAAGAAAACATCCACGTTAAGAAAGACATCAGCAAAGCGGCCTTCATTGAGCTTCGCGAGAAGCGTGACAGCACCTTGGCTATGCCGCGTTTGATTCTACCTTCCCTTCAAATTAACATGCGCGCAGGTCACATGCCTGAGCCAGAAGAGAACGGTATGTCTTACTTAAAAGTCCCACTTAATGCTTTCAAATAATCCCTTAAACGCGATTTAAAGCAATTTAAATCGCGTTACTTAAGGTCTCAAAACCACATGGCCCCATCATGTGGCTCAATAAAAAAATAGCCTAATGAGCCCTCATTAGGCTAACTATAAAATGAGAGAACAAGCATGCTACGTAAACAAATCACCGAAAAATACTCCGTGTCCGAGCAAATTACGTTAGACGATGTCAACACACTGGCTGACGCAGGGGTGACGCTCATTATCTGTAACCGTCCAGACCAAGAAGAAGAGGGTCAGCTTGCCTTCGCTGACGTGGCGGCTCTGGCTAAAACGAAACATATCGACGCCATTCATATCCCCTTTTCTGGCGGAAAAATGACCGATGAACACGTTAACCAATTCGCACAGGCCATTGAAAATGCAGACAATGCCCACGCGTTTTGTCGTACGGGTAATCGCTCTAGCTTGATTTGGCAAGCAGTACAAGATGCCAAAGCCGCTAAACAAGAGCCAGCAACGCATTACGATGTTGTAATTGTTGGTGCCGGTACAGCGGGCATTTCAACCGCGGCGAGCCTACTCAAACGTCAAGCGAGTTTGAATATTTGTCTTGTTGACCCAGCAGACAACCATTTTTATCAGCCAGGTTGGACCTTGGTTGGGGGAGGTGTTTTTAACATCGCCAGCACACGTCGTACCATGGCAAACGTTATCCCCAAAGGCACAACTTGGATTAAAGAGTCTGTCAGCACATTTGCGCCAGAAAAAAACACACTCAGCCTAGAAGGTGGCAAACAACTCTCCTACGATCACCTTGTCGTTGCCGCTGGCATTAAGCTGAACTGGGACTCTGTTGAAGGATTAAAAGAGACGCTAGGGAAAAATGGGGTCACTTCTAACTACCTTTACGACTTGGCGCCTTATACTTGGGAGTTAGTGCAAAAACTTGATAAAGGGAAAGCCGTCTTTACTCAGCCACCGATGCCAATTAAATGCGCTGGTGCACCGCAGAAAGCCATGTATTTGTCGTGTGACCACTGGTTCAAAAAGGACAAACTGAACAACCTAGATGTGTCTTTTTACAACGCCGGCGCAGTACTATTTGGGGTAAAAGACTATGTCGCTTCCCTAGAAGAATACATCAAGAAATACCAGGTCAACACCAACTTCGGACACAACCTAGTGAAGGTTGATGGCCCCAATAAAAAAGCCTACTTTGCCACCACAGACCAAGACGGTGAAGCCACTGTTGTTGAAACCGAGTTTGATATGTTGCACGTGTGTCCGGCACAGACAGCGCCTGACTTTATTCGTAACAGTCCTTTGGTCGACAGCACAGGCTGGGTGGACATCGACAAAGAAACCTTACAACACACGACCTTTAAAAACGTCTGGTCATTGGGCGATGTGACGAACAGTCCGAATGCAAAAACCATGGCGGCAGTACGTAAACAGGCTCCTGTGGCAGCCCACAACATTGTAGAAGCCATGAAGGGCCGCACAGTAAACGCAGTATACGATGGTTATGGCTCCTGCCCACTGACCGTAGAGCGTGGCAAAATTGTATTGGCGGAATTTGGTTTTGGTGGAAAATTACTGCCAACTTTTCCAAAGTGGCTTAACGATGGCACCAAACCTACCTATCTCGCTTGGGTGTTAAAAGAAGACCTTTTGCCTCCCTTCTACTGGCGTGGCATGTTAAAAGGTCACGAATGGTTTGTTAAACCCCAATTGCGTAAATAATGAGAGTCACACCATGATCATGGAACGTTTCATCCCCGCTTTGTCTTGGCTAAAAGGCTATAACCGCGGACAATTTAGCCAAGACGCTACCGCGGCTTTCATCGTCACCATGTTGCTGATTCCTCAGTCGCTTGGTTACGCTATGTTGGCCGGTGTACCACCGGAAGTTGGCTTATATTCGAGTATTTTGCCTTTAGTATTGTATGCCTTGTTTGGCACCAGTACTTCTTTGTCAGTCGGGCCAGTTGCGGTGGCGTCTTTGATGACGGCCACTTCATTGGGCGTGATTGCTGAGCAAGGTACAGCGAGCTACCTTACCGGTGCCATCACGCTTGCCATGTTGTCAGGCGCTATGCTGATCATCATGGGGGCGATGAAACTGGGCATGGTCACTAACCTGCTATCGCACTCTGTTATCTCAGGGTTTATCTCTGCATCCGGTATCATCATTGCACTAAGCCAGCTTAAACACATCTTGGGAGTCTCTGCTCACGGTGACAATGTGGTTGAACTATTGGCCACCATGGTGGAAAGCATAGGGGAATTTAATGGCGTTACGTTTGCCATTGGTGCCTCTGTAGTGACCTTCCTCTTGCTTGCACGTCGTTATGCGAAGCGTGTCTTTCTTATGTTGAAGGCATCACCGTCTGCGGCGGGTTCGCTGGCGAAAACAGCGCCTATTTTGGGTGTTGCAGGCAGTTTGGCGATAGTGTACTTCTACAATTTACAATCCCATGGCGTGGCGATAACGGGGCATATTCCTGCTGGCTTGCCGACCTTGGGTCTAACATTGCCCTCTTTAGACTTGATCAAAGCCTTGGCATTGCCTGCTCTGATGATTTCTATTATCGGTTATGTGGAGTCCATCTCCGTTGGGAAAACATTAGGGGCGAAACGTCGTGAGAAGGTCAAACCGAACCAAGAATTGATTGGCTTAGGTGCCGCAAACATCGCCTCTGGTGTATCAGGCGGTTTTCCGGTAACGGGCGGATTTTCACGTTCTGTTGTCAACTTTGATGCCGGTGCGGTTACTCAGCTGGCCAGTGTGATGACAGCCATAGGCATCATGATCGCCTCCTTGTTGCTAACGCCTTTATTGTACTTTTTGCCAAAGGCCACCTTGGCAGCCACCATTATTGTTGCTGTGATGACGCTTGTGGATTTCTCTATTCTGAAGAAAACATGGCAGTTCTCTCGTAGCGATTTTTATGCTGTTTTTGCCACCATCAGTATCACCTTGTTGATGGGCGTGGAAGTGGGTGTGGCCTCTGGGGTGATCCTGTCCATTGCTTTGCACTTGTACCGTACTTCGAAGCCACACGTAGCAGAAGTTGGCCTTATCGATGGCACCGAGCATTTCCGTAATGTGAAGCGCTATGAAGTCAAAACATCACCGAACTTACTGTGTTTACGCCCTGATGAAAGCTTGTTTTTCGCCAATGCGACCTTCCTCGAAGATTACGTGGTCGATGCCATCAGTCAACGCAAAGACATTACCCATGTGGTTATTCAATGCAGTGCGGTCAATGAAATTGATTACAGTGCGTTGGAGATGTTAGAAGCGCTGAATGTGCAACTTGAAACCTTGAATATAAAACTGTCTTTCTCTGAAGTGAAAGGCCCTGTTATGGACAACCTTGAACGCAGTGGCTTCTTGAAGCACCTCACCGGTAAAGTCTATTTGTCTCAGTATCAGGCCTTTAACGATATCGCTAAAGCCTAATATTCAGCCTGTCACAAAAAGCAAAAAGCAGAATAAGACCTCCTTATTCTGCTTTTTTGTTTCTTACCGTGTCTCTTCTGTTGCAAAAAAGATTTAAATACGGCTTAACAGATCGGTTTTCTTCGTGTTGTATTCTGCCTCAGAGATTGCCCCCATATCTCGCAATTTCGCCAGTTTTTCAATCAGCTGAATTACCTCATCAACAGACGATGCCGCACTCATTGGCGAAGCACCCTGAAAAGAAACAATCTCTTGCGGTGCTATCGGGGGCGTTTCCATAAAGTTGTTCTGTGACGATTGGGTAAAGCTCGTTTGCGTTGTGGTATTGGGCGCTTGTGTCGGCATTGCACCGGACACCACAGGCAGACTATTCACCGCGATGGTGCCGTATTGGCTTGAAAACGTCAGGGAATCATTACCCCCTTGTTGCTGACCAATACCACTTATATTGTTGTCTAATGTATCGTACACCGTCACCTGACCGTTCAGGTCAATCGCCAAGCGATTTGGGAAGATCGCGTAACGCGTACTGTTTTGCGCACCACTGCTAAATGGCTGACCAAGCTCACTCGGCCACCACTGGTTACTCGATAAACTGCCTTGTGGGGCGGGCACAAACACTTGCATCGTCGCCAATCCGTTAGACAGTTCATTACACAGGTTGTCCACTGTCGACTTTAAACCATAGTTAAACATATCGCCTACCATGGTCATGCCGCCACGCATCCATTGACCGCCTCCCCCCAGCTCAGGGCAATAAAATTGCGCCATTGACCCTCCGCCATTATTCACCGCAATAAGCATGCTCATAACGGCATCCTGACTAAGGTTATAACGACTGGAAAGGGAATTGACGAGCTGTTGTCCATCTTGCGTTAGGTTTTGCATGGTTAGACTCTCTTAATAGGGGGCATGAGACTGTGTCATCGATTACAGCAAACTGAACCAGTAGGCTATGTAGTCGCCACTCTAACACATCCCTCTCTGACAAAATGGAGACAAGGTTAAGAAAAGAGCAAATAAGGTGTTTATTTACTGATCAATGCAGCATTGAAAATAACGTCCTTTGGAACGGTCACAAAGATGGAGTGCCTTACCTCGTTAAACAACGCTTTACTGCAGTGACCCTCGCCTTCGGTGTCTTCTAGCAAGATCACATCGCCGGCACCAAACTGGCACGTTTCACCGGACGATACGGTAAATTCACAACGGCCTTTTATAATGAACAGAAGCTGACGCTGCGGCGCTGGATGCCATTTAAAGTCGTAATCGCTCGGGGTTTCACGGAAAATCATCTCGCCTGCAGGAAACCGCTCTGATAGGAAACCAATCGGACCACCATCACGAACATCAATCGCTAACTCACCGAAGTGACTCTTACCCTGATCGTCGTTAAAAATACGCGTGAACTTCATCGAATATCCTTCTATTTTTCGTGGTCAAAAGGTGCTCATGTTATCGCTTCTGCTATAAGCGTATAAGCGTCCATGTCGTTCCTTGCCTTGCGTATTGTCTCGTTCCTCGGCACGTCAGCGCCAATGTAACAAAAGCTCAAGGAACAAAAACGAACCGTTATGCCAAGTTCTGTAGCGTATGATTCAATACAGCCAAGGCCACCGCTACATCGTCTGTCATCACCGCTTCCGCCGGATTATGGCTAATGCCTCTGTCACACCGCATAAACAACATAGCAACAGGGCAAATGTCGGCAATCGCCATAGCGTCGTGTCCTGCACCAGAAGGTAAGGTCAGTACTCGATGACCGGCGTGTTCAATGCCGCTCCTGAGGGCACCTTGCAATGTGGCGTCGCAATGCACTGCGGTCGCGGAGTGGGTTGGCTCTATCTCAAGTATCACGTTACGACGGCCTGCAATCGCATGAATTTCCGTCATGATTTGCTCAAGACCAGCGTCGCGTTGTTCATCAAATTCACTGCGAATATCCAGGGAAAACTGAGTATTACCTGAAATCACGTTGACGCCATTGGGTCGATTATTAATCTGTCCCACCGTTGCCACAATGCCATATTGTTGGGCAACACGTTCGACGACCAAAATCATTTCGCTGACCGCACACAAAGTATCTTGACGCAAATTCATAGGCACCGTACCCGCATGACCTGCCATGCCTCTTACCGACAAATCAAAGCGTTTTGCACCGGCAATGGCACTGACCACGCCAACGGGTAAATTTTCGTCTTCTAGCACCGGGCCTTGCTCAATATGAAGCTCTAAGTAACCCAACAAATTCTGATGGTCAATAGCGGCATTTTTGACCTTATCGAAGTCCAAACCAAAGGCTTTTAGCGCATCGGGTAAACGAATCCCATCACTGTCTTGCACCTGACGCCACTCGGCTGGCCACTTACCCGTCAGAGCGCGACTGCCCAACAAGGTAGAACGAAAGCGTGTGCCTTCTTCATCACCAAAACCCACCACATCAAGGTGGAATGGCAGTTCAATGGCTTGCTCTGTGAGCGCCTGAATCAAGGAGATCGGCGCTAATACTCCCAACATACCGTCGTATTTTCCACCATTTGGCACGGTGTCTAAATGACTGCCAATCAAGTAACGGGGTGCATTAGGCACCTTGCTTTCCAAGCGTCCGCACAAGTTTCCCGCTTCGTCTTGCCAGGTGATCATGCCCGCTTGCATCATCCACTCGCCCACTAATTGATTAGCGCGTTGATGCTCTGGGGTAAGGTAACGTCGATCCAAATAGGCATCGGATTGACTGATTCTGCCAAGCTCGTCACAACGAGACATTACTTGCTGAGCGAGTTTGCCGTAATCTGTCATTATCTTTCTCCTGCATAAACCAACATGGCCGCGTCTACCGCTTCGCCTGCTGGCAATACAAAACCGGCACGGCGCAAAACAGTTTCAAGGGACTGCAAGGTATGCAATACCGCATCTTGACGGGCGTTATAGCCCATGGTGCCAATGCGCCAGACTTTGCCTTTCAACGGGCCAAAACTGGTGCCGATTTCAATGTTGAATAAGTGAAGCAAATCATGTCGAACCTTTTCACCGTCAACGTTATCCGGTATGTGAATGCCCACTACGTTGCTCATCTTGTGCTTCAAATCACCAAACGGCTTCAAGCCCATCGCCTGAATCCCTTTTAGCATGGCATCGCCGGCTAATTGGTGGCGCAACAACACGGCATCTTGCCCTTCGCTAAGCAATTGCACCGCGCATTCACGGGAGCCAAATAACATGGTGGCGGCTTCTGTGTGGTGATTTAACCGCTCTTCGCCCCAGTAATCCATGATCATTGGCAAGTCAAAATAGTTGGAACGGATGCGCAAGCCAGACGCACTTTCATGATGAGCGTCACGAATGCCTGCTTCCACATGGGCGCGTTTGCGTACCACCTCCACAAAGCGATCGCTGAGTGTAATCGGTGCGCTGCCGGACGGCCCACCCAGACATTTCTGCAAACCCACCGTCACCGCATCAATTTGCCATTCGTCTACGTTCAACGGATTACCACCAATCGATGCTGTCGCGTCGGTGTAAAACAGCACATCGTGAGCGCGACAAATGGTCCCCAGTTCTTCTAATGGCTGAAACATGGTGGTCGAGGTATCACCCTGCACCACAGCCAACAATTTAGGCTGTACTTTTTTAATCGCGTCTTCAATCTGCTGCGGATCAAACACCTCACCCCACGGTACTTCGATGGTATGTACTTCTGCATCAGCACGTTCTGCAATCTCTGCCAATAAGTGACCAAAACGACCAAAAATCGGAATCAATACCTTGTCGCCCGGCTCTAAGCAAGACACCAAGGCCGCTTCAATGCCCGCACGGGATGTACCGTCTATTAAGAAGGTTTGCTGGTTTTGCGTGTTAAACACACGACGATACAGCGCCATGGTGTCGTTCATGTAGTCCGTCATTGCCGGATCATATTGACCAACCAACTGGGTCGACATGGCCGTCAATACACGCGGATAGCAATTGATTGGACCGGGGCCCATTAACAATCGTGGGGGCAGTGAGATGGGTTGCATACTGGTCTCCTAACTTAACACTTGATAAAGCATTTTGACGCCTGTGAATATAAGCACCACTGCGAACACTTTTTTCAATTTGGCGGCGTCCAAACGATGGGCCAAACCCGCGCCAACAGGGGCAAATAAAACGGTTAATGGGATAATACAAGCCGCACCAATCAAATTAACCAAGCCAACCGTACCGAACGGCGAATCGATCGGGCTTTGGCCAAAGATCAACATCATCAGTGCCGCAGGTAACGAAATAATCAGGCCGACTGCAGCGGCGGTGCCAACAGCACGATGGGCAGGGTAATTACAAAACGTCAGCATAGGTACGGTCAGCGTGCCACCGCCAATGCCCACCATGGAACTGAAAAAGCCCACGCAGGTCGCCATCACACCTTGACCCGCTTTGCCCGGTAAAGACTGAAACACACTGTCTTTTTTGCCCAGTAACATGTTGATCGCCGACAAGGTAGCAATCACACCGAACAATAACGTCAGCCATTCGCCATCAACGCGCGTCACCATGAAACTACCAATCATCACGCCTAAAAAGATAAACAAGCCCCAGCGCTTCAGTAGATCAAAGTCCACATTGCCTTTCGCATTATGAGCACGGATCGAACTGATCGAAGTCGGAATAATGGTCGCCAACGAGGTCGCTGTGGCCACCAGCATCGCCGTATCGGCGCTCACCCCTAGACCTTGGTACAAGAAAAACAACACGGGAACGATCACAATGCCACCGCCAACGCCTAGTAAACCCGCTAAAATACCCCCTACAACCCCCGTCGCCATCATGGCGAGAATCATGCTGTAGTTTTCCATTATAAATGACATCTTCTATGTGCTCCTAAACTCAGTAAAACGCTAATAATAGCCGATTTATCACGCTTGGCCGACTAAAGCGGCGCCATCGCTACGGGGATCGGTGGCTGCATCCGCATGACCGTCCTGATGCAACACGATCGCACCGGCGTGACCCATTAGCTCATTGCGGGACTCAATCACCACTAAGTCATGACCACGGGCAACTAATTCGTCCGCTGCTACGTCAGCAAAATCCTGTTCTACTTTTAGGTTGTGGCTCACATCCCCCCATGTTCGACCCAACAACCAACGGCCTTCACTGATGGCTTGGTCCAGTGGCATCTTGTGATACACATAACGACTGAACAGCGCAGCTTGGGTTTGTGGCTGGCCTTCACCGCCCATGGTGCCGTAACTCATACGACGACCGTCAGCCAATTCAGCAAACGCCGGGGTTAGGGTATGAAACGGTTTTAAATTCGGACCCAGTTCTTGCAAAGACCCTTTTTCCAATGAAAACGATGAACCGCGATTATTCCACACGATGCCCGTCGATGGGCTAACCACACCGCTGCCAAATTCCCAATACAGACTCTGGATATAACTAACCATGCGGCCTTGATTGTCGCAGGCGCCCATCCAAATGGTGTCGCCATGTTTGGCTTGGTGAGGCCAAGGTTGCGCTCGTTCTAACGCAATGTCATGACACATTTTTTCCAGTTGCTCGTCGTCCAATAAAGAGGACAGTTCCAGCGCCAAACGAGATTCATCGGTCAAATACTGGTTACGCTTGATAAACGCCTGCTTGGTACATTCAATTAACAAATGCGCCATGTCAGTGGCGGTTTTTCCCTGAGTGTAGAGTTTGTCGTACAAAGCAAGGATCAATAAGGACGCAATGCCTTGCGTTGGGGCGGGCAAGTTATACAAGGTACCCGCGCCCGTTGTCACTTGCAGTGGTTCGACCCGCTTGGCTTGATAAGAGTGAAAATCAGCAAGACGAATAGGTGACTCTGCGCTGGCTAAGTCTTTTGCCAATCGTGCCGCAATATCACCATGATAAAAATCGTCTAAGCCTTTTTCAGCCAACTGTTGAAGAGTATCCCCCAACGTCGGCAATCTCAGCGTGTCACCTTGCTGATAGAGACTGCCGCCTTTTAAAAAACTCCCTGCAAACCCCTGAACATCCGCCAAATCGGTAAAGGTTTTGATGCTGGCGTCGACGTACGTTTTGGTGACATCACTGCCATTTTTTGCCCATGCAATGGCGTCTGCCAATAAAGTTGATAAAGGAAGGTTTTGTGCATTAGACACTGCCTGCCATTCGTGACTGACGGCTAATGCTTCTTGCCATCCAGCCACGGCGCCCGCCATGGTTAAGGCGGCTTTACCGCCACGTGCTGGAATAGCGTCGTGTCCATGGTAAAAGTCCAATGTGGCTAATTCGGCGGCTTTACCCGACGCATCAATGCCCACTGGCGCCTTGCCAGGTTCACTGATCAACCAGAAACCATCGCCACCCAGACCATTCATATGTGGGTAAACCACAGCAATAGTAGCCGCTGCCGCGACCATGGCTTCAATCGCAGTGCCACCCCGCTCAAGGATCTTTTGCCCAGCTTGTGTCGCTTTAAAATGTGGCGCTGTAAAAGCGACTTGGGGGTTGTTTAGGTCACTGTTTTGTACATTATTATTGTTCACAGGAAACTACTCCATTAGATGTTTTGCAAAGTCGATAAGAGCGAGATCACTGCCTTTTGGCCCGACTAATGACACACCACACGGTGCGCCATCAAGGGTACAGGTCGGCAAATGCAGTTGCGGTAAACCCGCAAGACCAGCAATAGCAGTGAGATCCATTAGTTGATTTCGGTACGCGGCCAACTCGTCGCTGGTGGCATCAAATCGTGGAGACAACCCCGGTGTGGTGGGAATCATCAAGACCGCGTTGGTGAGTTTTTCTTCAATCCAGTGGGTAAAATTGTGTCGTTGTTGTTGTGCCGCTTGAATGTCTTTTGCCGTTAGGGTCTGACACCACTCAAAGCGCGCTTGAATATCAGGGGCAAAGATTGGAAGGTCGATTTTGTCGGCATTCGGTTTTTTCGCCGCTTGTGTCACTTGAAACAACCAATCACCATGTTGATGCCAAATTTCAGCTCCCTGTAAGGTACGAAACGTATCGCTGGTCTGCCACGCTTGAGCATCAATGACGATGTCCGTTTCACCTAGAAGTAAGCCTTGGGCACGCCAGTGGGCAAGCTGCTCGGTGATTTCTGAGTGATGGGCAACATGCTCTATTAAGTTGTGAGCAATCAATACCTGATCAAATGCCACTGCGGGCGCGTGTTTAAGTAGGACACCCGCGACACGTTCGAGTGTTTCAAGGTCTCGCGTTAACCAGCCAACGGTATCAAATGACGGCGCTAACGCCACCATGTTGTCCATCGCAATCACCCCATGAGTAGGCCGTAAGCCAAATAACCCGTTGTAACTGGCGGGGACTCGAATAGAGCCTCCGGTGTCGGTGCCAAGGCCAATGTCAGCCAGCTCTTTTGCAACGGCGATGGCGGAACCTGATGAAGACCCGCCAGGCAAACGATCGGGGGTCAGCGGGTTTTCAGGCGTACCGTAATGAATATTTTGACCGTTTAAGCTGTAAGCCAGTTCGTCTGTGATGGTTTTGCCGCAGAATTGCGCACCCGCTTGCAAAAGACTTGAAACACTTGATGCGGTTTGGTCTGGGATAGCGTGAGTTGCCAGCCACGTCGGATTGCCAGCGGAGGTCGGCAGTCCGGCTATATGAAACAAATCTTTCACCGCCAAGCGCAAGTTATCCAGAGGCATCATTGCCCTGGGTGTTTCTATTTGCAAGGCATCACAAAATTTTAGAGGCGCTTCGCTGCGCTCTAACACATTAAGAAAGGGACTTTCTACAATGAAATGTTTCATATATCCTCCGATGAATCAGAACACATGAAACAACTGTTTCAAAACCTTGTCAACTGAAACAAGGCATTTCTGTGATTTTTTATTTTGATAATGGTTATGGCTCTAATTCGTCTAACACTTCATACAAGTGGGAAATGGCTTGAGTTTGTCGATTCGCCGACTCCCCCAGCACCCCAAAGACACGATTGCACAGCATAGAAATCAAACTCATGGGCGCCGCATAACTGTCAAACGGGCTTTCGTTACCAAGATGACACACCAGTACATGGGACACTTGCTGATTGTACACCTGACCGGTTGGGTCGGTAATCAGTACGGTATTACGTCCCTTAAGTGCAGTCACTATTTGTTTGAACTGCCTCGTACGACGACGAAAACCAAGTAAAACAATGACCTCGTCTTCCAGAATGTCGTGTAAGTCTTCTCCCAGCGTTTGCCCTGGTTGAGGTAATAAACGTACAGAGTGTCTTACCTGTTGCAGTTGCTGACGAAAATGCAGCGCCAGTGGGTAGGCATTGCGAAAGCCAATTAAGGTCACTCGACTGGCTTGTGCTAGCTGTTCACTGATGTCATTTAATAACTCAGGCCGTAATCCCTCAAACGTCAGGGACAGGTTTTTTAGCTCCTGTGCGGTCTGATCCAAAGAGGACCCTTGAGTAAACACAGGCACGCCACTTTCACGCAAGGCCAATTGCGCCTGCTTCGCCCCTTGTTGCGAATCGTAACCCAGTTGACGAAAAAAGCGACTCACGGTGGCTTTCGACGTATGGGTTTTCTCCGCAATTTCAGCCGATGTCTGACTGACAATCGCCAAAGGGTTTTGCTGCAGGTAATTGGCAATGGAACGCGCTGACGGAGACAGCGTTGGGTAAGTCTGCTCAATCAAAGAGAGCACATCTTGCTTTGTCGCCACGAATTAACCTCAATCAAAATATAATGTGCACTAAGGTAGTCGATTCTTGTTTCACTGCCAACTGACATTGTGCTTTTTGTTTCTTAAATAGCCGTCATACTCAATGGATGCGCCTAATGACGATGGCGATCTTTGGCATTTTCGCGGGCAGCGTCATATAAGTGCATTAATTCTTCGGCACTGATACCAATCACCACATCATCCGTTTCAAGTACCTTGTAGAGATCTTCTAGTTCAAAAGGTGATCCCTCTTGATGATCTTTATGCTGATTTTTCATCAAAAAAGCCGGATAACGTCGCCAATGAAATACGTTATTCATGACCAAGGCGAGTAACAGCATAACCAGTAAATTAAGCAACAAGGGATACAGTAAAAACTCATAGCCCAAATCATGGATACTGCTGCCACCAATCACACAAGATAATGCCGTCGACCCACCCGGTGGATGCAAGCAATTAAGGTAGTGCATCACAACGACGGACACACCAACGGCCATTGCTCCAACCACAAAGGCAGCGCCAAAATATTGGTAAAAACTGATCCCGATCGCCGCAGAGATAACGTGCCCAAATACAAAAGACCAGGGTTGGGAAAATGCGCCATGAGGCACCGCAAACAGCAGAACAACACTGGCGCCTATAGAAGACACCACCAACAGAGAATCGGGTAACGACAAGAATAAACTCGAAAAATAAAATACCCCTATCAGAGCAAGGCAAGCGGTTGAACTCGATATAACGCGTTCCGTATGCGATGTCTTGTTTGGAGTCACGCCCATAAAACCGATGGCAGTGCGGTAAAAAGAAGCCAACATGTGGAGAATCCCGTCCATTTAGATAAAAAGAATGACGCTGGTCAGATGGGAATTGTAGTGGTTAAAATAAGTGCATGTATAACGAATTAAAATGAGGTATTAATGCAATTATTTTGCATTTAAAAAGATGGACATTGAACAAGCGAAAACGTTTTTGGAAATTCTTCACTCCGGCACCTTTGCTCGCGCGGCCGAGCGGTTGCATGTCACTCAGACCACGGTGACAGCGCGTATGCAGACACTGGAATCCGCGTTGGGTTGCGTGCTTTTCACGCGCAACCGAGCTGGCGCCAAACTGACTCGCCAAGGAGAAGCCTTTGTTAAACCGGCCCAAGCTATGCTAGAAGCATGGGAACAAGCCAAAAGCATCAGTGGACACAGCCAATTTCCGAGCTTATACCCCTTAAATGTCGGAGGAGAAATCAGCTTATGGAACCCTATTTTAATCGACTGGTTGCTGGCTTTAGAGCACGCTGTGCCTCACTGGCAGGTAAACAGTCATGTGTCGTCAACAGATGCTTTGTATTCCGCTCTCCAAAAACACGTTATCGACGCCATTATTGTCCACAGTCCGCGCTACCTTACAGGCCTAGTTGTTGAACAAATTGCAGAAGAAAAGCTGATTCACGTGGCGTCTAGCAAAGCCTTTTCTCCTGATGTCTTTATTGATTGGGGAGACGATTTTGCCCAGCAGTTTGATCGTTGTATGCCCTACAATCGCCGTACCGCAACACAATTTTCTCTAGGGCCAATGGCACTGAAGTACTTACTTGCAAAAGGGGGAAACGGCTATTTCCGCACCCGAGTTGTTGATCAACACCTCAAGGAAAATACTTTATATAAGGTGCCTAACGCCGCAGAATTCACCTATCCTATTTATCTGGTGTATCGCAAAAATCTGCCTTTTACGGAAGAGTTTGAACAAGCCAAACGCGCTCTGCTCAGCAGTGTCCAAGCCACGTCAAAATGGACGCTTTAACCCGCGACGACGAAAGAGTTTGACGCCTTGTCTCATACTCAAAAAAACACGCTGGGAGCGGTTGACTATCGTTACCTATCTGTCATATTACCTCGGTACGCTCATCTGATAAAACGCATGTAAGCACTCATAGAATCACAGGAGATGATGAAATGAAGATGAAAGACCAACTGGACAGCGCGCAACCTTTAAAAAAGCACAAGGTGAAGGCCAAAAAAAGCGCACTGAAAAAGAAAAAACAAGACAAAGAAAAGAACGTCATCACGTCCTCGTTAACACCGCAAGAGACTCTTGAAGCCAACTCACCGTTAAAGGTGAATCCCTCTTTAACCGGTGTGTCTGAAGAAGCGGCCCCCACACTTGAGAAGACTTTAAAAGTACGCCACACCGCGGATCAAGACACTCAGGCACCACCAAACCGCCAGAGAGCGTCTAAAACCTTGTCGCCTATGTCGAAAGAAGAGCAATTGGTGGCCGTGAATCAAATCATTAAACGCTTACTGATTGACGAAATTACTCAAGGCGAAGCGCTCAAAGCACTTCGCGTCGGTGTGTTAGGCATTCGCCAAGACGCTTACACCAAACTCTGTGGTGTCTCACGCAAAACACTGTCTGAAATCGAAAACGACAAGGGCAACTACACGGCTGACATTATTAACAAGGTGTTTGCGCCTTTTGACTTAAAGGTTGGCTTGGTACCCACGTCTAGCCAGCTCATGGCGGCTATCCTCACGCACTAATTCATCTGGTTTATTGCGGCAAAGGCATCCATTTTCTTCGCAAAATCGATGTCTTTTTGGGAGACACCAGACACATCATGACTGGTTAACTGCACCTTTACCTTATTGTATACATTGAACCACTCTGGGTGATGATCTTGCTTTTCTGCATACAGCGCGCACATGCTCATAAAACCAAACGCGTGCTGAAAGTCTTTAAACACAAAAGTTCGTGTTAACTTTTCCTCCTCAAACGTCCACTCTGTCAATGTCTGAAGCGCATCAACGATGTCTTTTTGTGTCAATTTTTGATGTGTCATAGTGACCTCTTAATGTGTTTTAACGACGAATAAACAGACCTTACGCTAAGGCCTTTTTCAAAAAATCTCGATAAGAACAAACAAATGTCAAATATTCCCCTCGCTTTCAGGATTTGCTACTGCAGGAATCACGCAAATTTCGTATGATCATTTTATCTTACTCTACCCCATCAATTTAGAAGGACTGTATGGAATTTATCTGGATATTGTTTGCGTTCGTGTGTGGATTAGCGGTCAAGCTGATTAATTTGCCACCGTTAATCGGTTTTTTATTGGCCGGGTTTTTACTCAACTATGTTGGGCTAGAACCCAGCAACACACTCACTGCGTTGGCAAATATCGGTATTACTCTCATGCTGTTCAGTATTGGCCTAAAGCTCCATGTTAAAGACTTGCTCAAGCAAGAAGTGTGGGCATCTACCCTGAGCCACATGGGCATTTCCACCCTCGTTTTTGCCGGTATTGCCTTACTGCTAGGCACATTGAGTTTGCCTTATTTCGGGGTACTCGACTTCAAAACAGCAGCCTTAGTTGGCTTTGCATTGAGTTTTTCCAGCACCGTTTGTGTTATGAAGCTACTCGAAGAAAGCAGCGAATTAAAGACACGTCACGGACAGTTGTCGCTGGGTATCTTGGTTATGCAAGACATTGTTGCGGTCGTTTTTCTCGTTGCCGCAACAGGTAAAGTCCCCTCTATTTGGGCGTTAGGCCTGTTTGCCCTGCTGTTTCTTCGCCCGGTTATCAACAAGGTAGTAGACAAAGCCGGTCACGGTGAAATGTTGCCTTTGACCGGTTTATTCCTTGCCTTGGGCGGTTACGAGCTATTTTACCTTGTGGGGGTGAAAGGCGACCTGGGCGCCCTTATTTTTGGTATCTTATTGGCCTCACACCCTAAAGCCAATGAACTGAATAAGTCCTTAATGAACTTTAAAGACTTGTTCCTAATTGGGTTCTTTTTGTCCATAGGCTTCACCGCATTACCCACTCTCAGCATGATAGGCATCAGCTTAATCATCACCTTAGTCATCTTAGTGAAGTTTGCCTTCTTCTTCGTTCTATTAACCAAAATGAAGCTTCGCGGTCGAACATCTTTCTTATCCTCCATGATACTGTCTAACTACAGTGAGTTTGGCCTTATCGTCGTGGCCTTGAGTGTCGCTAACGGCTGGCTAGCCAAAGAATGGTTAGTTGTATTGGCGTTGGCCGTCTCTTTCTCTTTTGTTATTACCAGTGTTTTGTATCGCAATGTTCATCGCATGTACCGTAAAAACAAAGAAACCATCCGTCGCTTTGAAAGCCCTAACTGCTTACCAGAAGACCGCTTTACTCAACCCGTTCATTCTGACATTTTAGTCGTTGGTTTAGGTCGAGTCGGACGCGGTGCCTTTGACTCTCTAAAAGGATTTGTTGGTAATATCGTGGCTGGCATGGACGCCGACCGCAATCGCATTAAGCAGATGCAAGCCGACAACGAAAATGTCTTCTATGGCGATGGCGAAGACGCTGACCTTTGGGAACGCCTAGATACCTCCAGGATTCGCTTGGTACTGCTGGCTTTACCCGCCGCTGAAGACACCACCAATGTGGCTATCCAACTGCGCAAAGCCAACTACACCGGACAAATCGCTGCCATTGCACGCTACCAAGATGAACGCGATATTCTGATCAACAGTGGCATTGATAACGTATTTAACTTTTACACCGAAGCCGGTACGGGCTTTGCTGAGGAAAGTCTGGCCTTGATTCGCCCTCCGGTGAAAGAAGTGGCATAGCGACGTCTTTAACGCTTCATTTCATCGATTTTGGCTTTTACCGCTTCCGCTTGTTCTGTCAATTCAGAATACAAGCGGATGTCTCCACCGCGTTGCGCTTGCATGGCTTTTTCAAGGAGTTCGCCATATTCTTTGTTGAGCTTTTTCGCTGGGTCGGACTTAAGAAATGAGAACATAATAAAACCTACTGTTATAAAGTGATGTAAAGCATACGTTCTCCGACTCACTTTTAGATGAAAACGCGACAAAAAAAACGCCAATCAGGTCACCCTGTTGGCGTTTTCTGTTTCTAAGCGAGGATCCTAGATGTCTAAAAAGTCCATAATGCCTTCGGCGGCTTTACGACCTTCATCAATCGCAGTCACCACCAAGTCCGAACCACGCACCATGTCACCACCCGCAAAGATTTTTTCATTGGTGGTTTGGTACATATATTTGGCTTTCTTCGGTGCAACAACACGACCACGGGCATCGGTATTGATACCAAACTTTTCAAACCAAGGCGCAGGGCTGGCTTGGAAACCAAAAGCGATCAGTACGGTGTCAGCAGGAATAATCTGCTCACTGCCTTCAACGATTTCAGCACTGCGGCGGCCGTTCTCATCTGGCTCACCCATCTTGGTTTCAACGACCTTGATGCCTTCCACTTTGCCGTCGCCAATAATTTCCACAGGTTGACGATTAAACAAGAACTGCACGCCTTCTTCTTTGGCGTTTTGTACTTCTTTACGAGAACCTGGCATGTTTTCTTGGTCGCGACGGTAAGCACAGCTCACGCTTTTCGCGCCTTGACGAATCGCCGTACGGTTACAGTCCATGGCCGTATCACCGCCCCCTAAGACAACCACTTGCTTGCCTTTTAGGTTCACGTAATCGGCTTCGTCTTCTTCAAAATCTAGGCAATGATTAACGTTAGAAATCAGGTAGTCTAACGCATCGTGAACACCTGGAAGGTCTTCCCCAGGGAAGCCACCCTTCATGTATTTATAGGTGCCCATGCCAAGGAAAACCGCATCGTACTCTTCTAGTACATACTCAAATGGGACATCGTCACCGACAGAGGTACCCAGTACAAACTCCACACCCATCTCTTCGAAAATCTCACGACGACGTGCCATGACGCTTTTCTCTAGCTTAAACTCTGGAATACCAAAGGTCAGCAAACCACCAATTTCAGGGTACTTATCAAATACCACCGGTTTAATGCCGTTACGCACTAGAATATCAGCACAGGCCAAACCGGCAGGGCCAGCCCCCACAATGGCCACGGTTTTGTTCACTGGCACAACGTTTGTCATGTCAGGACGCCAGCCTAGAGCAAACGCCGTATCCGTGATGTATTTCTCAACAGAACCAATGGTGACCGCTCCGAAGCCACCTTCCCCTAACGTACAAGCGCCTTCACACAGACGATCTTGTGGGCAAACACGACCACAGACTTCAGGCAATGAGTTCGTTTGATGGCTTAACTCAGCGGCTTCTAAAATACTGCCCTCACTGACTAATTTCAGCCAGTTCGGAATGTAGTTATGCACAGGGCACTTCCACTCACAGTAGGGGTTACCACACTCCAAACAACGATGTGCTTGGTCTTGGGCACCGTCTTTTTCAAACGGCTTATAAATTTCGACGAATTGCGCCTTACGAGTGATTAAAGGCTTTTTCTTCGGATCTTTACGATCTACTTCGACGAATTGAAATGCATTGTTCAAGCGCTCAGACATAAGCTGCTATCTCCTTGGCCACCTGTCAGCAAGCGGCACTTCTCTCAAATGGGTCAGACTGATTCGTTCAGCGCGTGGGGCGTGTTATTTTTCCACCCCACGCAATGACAGCGTATTTTATTCCGGACGTTGACGAGTACTCGCCAAAAGCGCACCTAAGCTGGCCGCTTTTGGTTTCACTAGCCAGAATTTGCCAATGTAGTCATAGAAGTTCTCAAGGATTTCTTGACCCCATTCACTGTCCGTTTCTCGAACGTATTCTTCAATAACCGAACGTAAGTGCGAGCGATACTCTTCTGTCAATTCTGTACCAATACGGTGAATTTCCACTAACTCATGATTGTATTTGTCGACAAAGGTACGGTCTAAATCGAGTACATAAGCAAAGCCACCTGTCATACCAGCACCGAAGTTGTAGCCCGTATTACCTAACACCGTCACCATACCACCGGTCATGTATTCACAGCAGTGATCGCCTGCGCCTTCAATAACCGTGTGCGTTCCTGAGTTACGTACCGCAAAGCGCTCACCCGCTGTACCGGCGGCAAACAATTTACCGCCCGTCGCACCGTACAAACAGGTGTTACCGATAATGGCAGAGTCTTGTGACTCGAAAGCAGATCCTTTCGGCGGACGAATTACCAGCTTACCGCCAGTCATACCCTTGCCCACATAATCGTTGGCATCGCCATCGAGGTACATGTTTAAGCCACCTGCGTTCCACACACCAAAGCTTTGACCTGCTGTGCCGGTCAGTTTCAGCGTAATCGGTGCATCCACCATGCCTTGGTTACCATAGCGTTTGGCAATTTCACCGGACAAGCGTGCACCGATAGAACGGTCACAGTTCGTCACATCAAAGGCAAATTCGCCGCCTTCTTTTTCTTCGATCGCATCTTGGATCGTTTCCCACATTTTCAGTGCCAATAGGCCTTTGTCGTGAGGAGGGTTCAGAGGCGTCACACAATACTGTGGCTTGTCTGCTGGAATCAGATCATTTTGTAGAATAGGCGTCAGATCCAGATTACGTTGCTTGTCTGTTTCACCTGGCAATGTTGCGAGCAAATCCGTACGACCGATCAAGTCTTGCAGACGTGTCACGCCCAATTTTGCTAACCACAAGCGAGTATCTTCCGCCATGAAACGGAAGAAGTTTTTGATCATTTCTACCGTGCCGATGAAGTGTTCATCACGCAACATTTGATCCTGAGTGGCTACGCCAGTCGCACAGTTGTTCAAGTGACAGATACGCAAAAACTTACAACCCATGGCCACCATCGGTGTCGTACCAAAACCAAAGCTTTCAGCACCCAAAATCGCCGCTTTCACCACGTCTAGACCGGTTTTTAAACCACCGTCTGTTTGTAGGCGAATTTTGCCGCGCAGATCGTTTGAACGAAGTGCCTGTTGCGCTTCAGCCAAGCCCAATTCCCAAGGGGAACCGGCATGACGAATCGACGTAATCGGCGATGCAGCGGTACCACCGTCGTAACCGGAAATGGTGATCAAATCGGCGTACGCTTTTGCCACACCCGCAGCAATCGTACCCACACCCGGCTCAGAAACCAGTTTCACCGAAACAAGGGCATCGGGGTTCACCTGTTTCAAATCGAAAATCAGCTGCGCTAAATCCTCGATAGAATAAATATCATGGTGCGGTGGTGGTGAAATCAAGGTCACACCTGGCACGGCATAACGCAAACGTGCAATTAAACCATTTACTTTACCGCCCGGTAGCTGACCACCTTCACCCGGTTTCGCGCCCTGTGCGACTTTAATCTGCAGCACTTCCGCGTTGACCAAATATTCTGGTGTCACACCAAAACGACCGGAGGCGATTTGTTTGATCTTAGAACGACGCTCTGTGCCGTGACGTGCTGGGTCTTCGCCACCTTCCCCTGAGTTTGAGCGACAGCCCAATTCGTTCATCGCTTGCGCTAACGCTTCATGGGCTTCTGGAGACAAGGCCCCCAGTGACATACCGGCAGAGTCAAAGCGCGGTAGGATAGTATCGATGGATTCGACCTCATCCAAAGCAATCGCTTTGGCCGACTCTGATAGCGTAAACAAATCACGCAACATAGACGCAGGACGATTGTTGACCAACTCAGCGTACTTAGTGAAATCTTCAAAGCGACCACTGCCCACGGCTGTTTGCAAGTTGCGCACCACATCAGGGTTAAACGCATGGTATTCAGCTTCGTGGACGTATTTTAAATAACCACCTTGCTGAATTGGCTTGCGCAATTTCCATGCATTGTCTGCAATGGTTTGTTGGTCTTTTTGGAAGTCTTCAAAGCGCGCGCCTTTAATACGGCTTGCAACGCCTTTGAAACATAAGTCGATGACTTTTGTATCCAAACCAACCGCTTCAAACAGCTGTGCACCACGGTAAGAAGCAATCGTTGAAATCCCCATTTTGGAGATAATCTTCATCAAGCCCTTATTGATACCTTTGCGGTATTTCACATGACAAGCAATTGGGTCACCCAATACTTCGCCCTTGTCGATCATATCGTTGATCAAACGGTAGGAAAGGTAAGGGTAAACGGCCGTTGCACCAAAGCCTAACAATACGGCAAACTGATGGGGATCACGAGCAAAGCCGGTGTCGGCGATGATGTTCGAATCACAACGCAAGCCCTGTTGAGAAAGATAATGGTGTACCGCACCCACTGCCATCGGCGCTGGAATCGGTAAAAAGCCTTTCTGAATATCACGGTCTGTCAGTGACAGAATAACCGCTCCGTTACGGACAACCTCTGCGGCTTTTAATTGCAGCGCTTTGATCGCTTCTTCAAGAGAGACGTTTTCTGGGTTGTAGTTTGTGCTCAAACGCACCATGCGGAAGCGATGATCATCAAGCTCCAACAAGCGGCTGTATTTACGTGCTGAGACAACAGGCGATGAGAAAATAATGCGGTTCGCGTGTTTTGGCGTTTCTTCAAATAAATTACGCTCTACACCGATGCACGTTTCCAAAGACATCACAACAGATTCGCGCAATGGGTCGATTGGAGGATTGGTCACCTGAGCAAATTTTTGACGGAAGTAATCGGTTACTGGGCGAGTTTGACTCGACATTACCGCCATCGGCGTATCGTCCCCCATGGAACCAACCGCTTCGTGGCCGCTTTCAGCGAGAGGACGGAAAATCTGTTCACGCTCTTCAAAAGACACTTGGAACATCTTCTGATACGTTGACATTTCGTCTTTGGTGAAAGGTTCGAATTCAAGGGACGACTCTTGCAACAAGGATTCCATGCGAATCGCTTCTTGCTTCAACCATTTTTTGTACGGGTGAATAGACTTCAGACGCTCATCTATGTCATCTGTGTGCAGAATCTCACCATTTTGCGTATCAACCACCAGCATTTGACCTGGGCCTACACGACCTTTGGACACCACATCTTCCGATTTGTAGCCGTAGGTGCCGACCTCAGATGCCAAGGTAATGAAACCATTTTTGGTCACGACCCAACGCGCTGGGCGCAAGCCGTTTCGGTCTAGCATACAAACCGCATGACGACCGTCGGTCATCACTAAGCCGGCTGGGCCATCCCAAGGTTCCATGTGCATGGAGTTGTACTGGTAAAAAGCACGCAACTCTGGGTCCATGTTTTCAACGTTTTGCCACGCTGGTGGAATGATCAAACGCGCTGCACGGAAAATATCCACGCCACCGGTAACCAATACTTCCAACATGTTATCCATGGACGAGGAGTCAGAACCGGTTAAGTTCACCAAAGGTTGAAGGTCTTGTAGCTCAGGAATCAATGGCGTACGCAGTTTACTGGTACGAGCCAATGCCCAGTTGCGGTTACCTTCAATCGTGTTGATTTCACCGTTGTGTGCCAACATGCGGAAAGGTTGCGCCAGTGGCCATTTTGGCAAGGTGTTAGTCGAGAAGCGTTGGTGAAAAACACAAATCGCAGTTTGCATTTTTTCATTGCCTAAGTCCTTGTAGAAGAAAGGCAAATCTACTGGCATCATCAAGCCTTTGTAGGCTAATACTTTGTCGGATAGAGAACAGATGTAGAAGTTCTCGTAATGCGACATGGCCAATTCTGTTTGGCGACGAGCAACGAACAAACGCGTTGCAAAGGTACGCGCGTCCATACGGTTACTGTCAACGAAGACCTGCTCAATGCGTGGCAGACAGTCAACAGCAATCATACCCAAACACGAAGCATCAATAGGCACTTCTCGCCAGCCAACGACGTTTAACCCTTCGTCTGTTAGCTTTTGTGTCAACACGTCACGCTGTTCGCTCGCTAAGGTGTCGTCTTGATCCAAGAACACCATACCAATGCCGTAAAGATCAGACAAAGTGTGATCAAATAAGGTTTGCGCTTCACCGCGCAGAAACATATCCGGCTTTTGAATTAAAAGTCCGCAACCATCACCCGTTTTTCCGTCGGCAGCGATGCCGCCACGGTGTGTCATACATGTCAAAGATTCGATTGCTGTCTTAAGCAACTCATGGCTGGTATGCCCTTCCATGTGTGCAATTAGACCAAAGCCACAGTTGTCTTTGAACTCGCCAGGACGATAAAGGCCTGCATTCATACACCAACTCCCACAAATAAAAATTCGTTATAGAAACGTAGAAAAAGTAATCAGATAAATTCGACTGTTAGGTGGTTTGATTTTCTGGAAATCGAGACATTTCGTTATTGATAATGACTATTAATTACGCAGGAACCACTAAATTTGGTGATCATACTACTCCGAGGAAAGGCGCGACTCAAATTGACGGAGAGGCATTTTAAGCTATTTTGGCGTTTTTTAACGTAGTTTTAGCGGCACAGAAGCAGGACTTAGAGAATTATCTATGGCTGGAGTTTTTACAAACAGAAAATTCTGCTGTTCATTGTGAATTTTCAGAGGATTACAGTGATTTTTACTTAATTTTTTTATTTTGCTCAAAAAAAACCTGAGAAAAGCCTTTTTCACGGCTTATTGCGTGGCGAACTCAGTCTATTATTCTGATCTTATTGCGCTTTACGAATGTCTTCCTGAATGCCACGTGCGCTTCTGGCCCAAGGGTTTAATGCTCGAATATCCCTTGGTAAATTTTCCGATGCAGCAATCGCTTCACTTCGATTACGGTACGTGCCATACACCACCACAAACCAATCTCGCCCATTGTGTTTCGAGGTAAAATAGCCAAAAGCATCGATACTGCCCTGATCGCGAATAAAGTCGCTGACGGTTTTTTGATTATAGGTACCCAATAACTGCAGGGTATAACGTGTTGGACTTTGAGAGAGCCACCAATCGGTTTTATCAAAAGGGTCTCGTTGCACAACAGCAGGTGCACTGGGTGTTGGGGCTGTGGGTACCGGTGTGCTGATTGCCGCTTGAACAGGCGCTGGCGTTTCCACTGTGGTGGGAGCTGCCACGCGCGCAGGCGCTTCTGAACGAATAGGGGCGGTGGAGATCGGTGGTGATACAGGAGCAGAAGGCGCCACCGGCTGGGTATTGTTTTCACGTACCGCGGGGGCAGAACTGCCGGTAGGAACAGAGCTGCCCGTAGGAATAGGAGGCAGTATAATGTCACCTTCTTGTCCAATTCGACGCTGCATTGCATCAATGCGTGCAATGGTTTCAGCAGAAGACTGCCCTTGTCGTGGACTTAGGGGAATAGCATTGGTGGTTTGATTACTGGCACTGTTTGTTGTGTCCGACTTATCAGAAAACAAAACAGCCACCAGAATTCCTAACATCACAACCGATAACAGTGCCATGTGCGCGAGAGGAAAACCCATGGCAAAGTTAATACGAAACTTTGAAGATTTAGGCATCTCGCCATTGCCCATCATTGCTTGGGCAATTTTGTTGATTTGTCCGGGGTACCCACCCGACTCTTGATGTATTTGCGTCACTTGCTTGTCATTAAAGGGCAAGTTAATTCCACCCGCCACCGCACGCACACGATGCAATAAATAAGCCCGTGTTTGCTCTAAAGAATAAGGCGCTAGGGTAAAAGAATGGCTCAACTGCTCATAACGAGAACGTTGGTAGGCATCAAGATTGCGGGCTACCGAATATTCACTGAACAGCACAATATGTGGCACCGTTTGGCTTTCCGTTGCTAAAGACATCATGTCTAGCAACATACTGACCGCATCGGTATTCAACTCTTGGGCGTTATCAATCAGCACCAAGGCGGCCTGACCTTTTTCGTCCAAATCATGAGCAAACTTTAATAACGGACCAAAAGTCGCTTCGTTGGGCGGTTGCTTAAAGTGTCCAGAAAAACCGGTATAAATGGCTTGCAACAACTGCCCCGCCGTCATCAACATAGAGGCTTTAACATGACTGACAATAGTGGTGTCGTCTTGGTTGCGAGCAAACTCCATTAAAAAGCGACTTTTACCACTGCCTTGCGGTCCTTGAACCACCGACAATAAGCTGCTGTAGCGACTTAAATGTTCTAGCAGTGCTAACTGCTGATTGCCTTCTTCCGATGCAAAATACACCGATGCGTCTTTCGAGCCAAACGGATCCCTCAGCGTTGCTTTCGAGGGCTGGTTCAGCGCATCCTCTAGGTCAAACTGAAAGTCTGGCTTCGACATATCTTATCCTTCAAAAAGTAATGTTGGTAAAAGCAACACGGCCTTTACCAACAGATCATCGCCTATTCTAAACAGAATTAAGCCAAGTTCGCTTGAGCACTCGCTTCCAACGCATCGGATAGGCTTGCTGTAAAATCACTCATGGGAAAGTCTGATGTCACCATGGCATCGCCCAAAGAGGCTAACAATACCAGACGCAAACTGCCATCAAGGACTTTTTTATCCAGGGCCATACGCTCAATAAAGCTGTCTATTGTCATGCTTTCTGGGGGCAATACGGGTAAACCCGCAGCTTGGAACAAGGCCAGAGATCGACTGACATCTTGCTCAGTCACATTGCCCATTCTCCAAGATAAATCGATGGCTAACATACTGCCTGCAGCGACGGCTTCACCATGAAGCCAGTTGCCATAGCCCATTTCCGTTTCAATGGCATGACCAAAGGTATGGCCTAAATTCAAGATCGCACGAATACCGCCTTCTCTTTCATCTTGAGCAACCACTTTAGCTTTTGCCAAACAAGAACGGTAAATAGCATCGCTGATTTTCTCATTTTCCAGCGCCATTAGGTCTGACATTTCTTGCTCTAACCAATCAAAGAAGGGCGCATCGCAGATCAAACCGTACTTAATCACTTCCGCCATGCCTGCGGACAGTTCACGCGGCGGCAAAGTAGACAAGGTTTGCGTATCAATGATAACGGCCTGTGGCTGATAAAACGCTCCTATCATGTTTTTACCAAGCGGATGATTCACACCCGTTTTACCCCCCACAGAAGAATCTACCTGTGATAATAGCGTGGTTGGCACTTGAATAAAGGGAACACCACGTTGATAAGTCGCCGCAGCAAAGCCCGCCATATCACCGACCACCCCACCGCCAAGGGCAATGACGGTCGTCGTACGATTGTGCTTAGCGTTCAACAACGCTGTCATAATCAACCCATAGGTTTCCAGTGTTTTGTACACCTCGCCATCAGGTAAAATACAAGTGTCGACTTTATAGTCACAAGATAACATGGCCACCATGGCATCCAGGTACAAAGGAGCAACAGTCGTATTAGTGACTATCATGACCTGCTTACCCTGAATCGCATCATCAAAAAGGGCTTTTTGTTCACGAATGCCATGCCCTATGTAGATGGGGTAGCTACGATCGCCAAGATCAACGGTTAATGTACGCATTAGGATAGTGAGGTCTCCATACTAAGATGTCGCTTAATCGTACTCAGCACCTTGTTGGCCACTGACCTCGGATGGCGAGCATCTGTTTCTACGACTAAAGTTGCCACGTCTCGATAAAGAGGGTCACGAACTTCGAATAATTTGGTTAGCGTTGCTTTGGGGTCTCCCGTCTGCAACAGGGGACGATGGCTGCTCTTAGAGGTACGATACAATTGTTGAGAAACAGAAGCGTAAAGGTAAATGACCAGCGCCCCTTCTCGTAAAATGTCTCGGTTTTCTTTACGCATCACAATACCACCGCCAGTGGCGATGACACAGTCACCGGCATCGGACTGAATCATGCTTTCTAAGGCTTGGGTCTCGCGTTTACGAAAACCGTCCTCTCCTTCACGTTCAAAAATCCAAGGAATGTCGGCACCAGCGTTGTCTTCTATGACCTTATCCAAGTCATAGAATTCTTTTCCCATTGATTGAGAAATCAGGCGACCTATGGTCGTTTTTCCTGCGCCCATTGGGCCTACTAAAATAATATTGGGGGCTTTTATCATTGTATTCAGTTACATCGGAATGAAGCAGATTTAGACTGCGGCCTAGTTAACAGTCATTTGTATCAGCTTTGGTGTAATAAATACAAGTAATTCAACCTTTTCTTGCTGTTCCAAACGCCTTTTGAACAGGCGACCCACTACAGGAATAGCACTGAAAAACGGCACCCTACTTTCTGATTCAAAGCGTTCTTCACGGAAAATTCCGCCTAATACCAGTGTTTCTTGGTTTTTCACCACGACCTGGGTCTTGAGCCGGTTAGTATTCAGACTGGGCACACCATTCACCAAATCGCCGACAGAGTCTTGATTAATATTCAGTGATAATAAAATGCGTTCACCGTCTTTTACAAAAGGTGTCACTTCTAGTAACAACGCAGCCTGACGAAACTCAACACTAACCTTATCGTCGCTAACGGTTTGATAGGGTACTTCTGTGCCAGACTCAATGCGCGCAGGCTGGCCTTCCGACGTCACAATTTTAGGCGCAGACATGACCTTTGCCAAACCATCCGTTTCCATCATATCCAACGTAAAACCGAGTAAGCCAGAGCGACCTCCAACCGCAAAATCTAACCCTGCTGAAGGCGTTAATGCACCCAGATCTATCGCGCCACCTAAAGAAGAGCGAACACCATCGGCCAAACTGGCTTGCCAATTGACACCAAATTGCGATTGGGCGGTTCGGCTGACTTGTGCAATTTGAGCACTGATTTCAATCTGCCTAAGTGGTGTGTCTAGCCAAGCTAAAGTCGTTTCTATGTCACCATAGTCTTCGCATGACGAGGTGATAATTGAATTGGTTCGGTGATCTACAATAAGGGACAATGAAGGGTACAACGTTTTCAAATGTTCACCGACTGTGTCGGCCTTCGCATGTTTTAATACCCAGTAAGCTTGAGGGCAAGACGTTGATAATTGCTCTTGATCAACAGCAGGCGTCCCTATTGCCGAAGCCGGCATTAATACGGCGACATTACCTTGCCACGTCAAGGCGATCGAAGGCTGTTTGGCAATGGCCTCAATAACATCATGCCAGGTCGCATCTTTTATTGACAAGGTTAATGTCTCGTCAATATCCGGACTAATCACCACACTTTCATTCATCTTTGAAGCCAGCCAAGGCAACACATCTTGCAGTGGCTGAGCGTCAAAATACACATCCATCGCCATAGCAGGGCGAATCATCAATATAAGCAAAATAATCTGACAGACTCTTTTAATGTTGTACTGAGTCATGCACACCTCCAACAGGCTTCCTGGTTAAAATAAGGTCGGGTCCCTCTTCCGCATAAAAAGAAACACCATCGAAAGACACCTCACGGACAGCCAGCCCAACCTCGGGCAACCAGCTTCCTTGCTGAACCCAATAAGCTTGTTGTTTATACATAACCAGTGCTGACAGCGTGCCTTGTCGACGCATGACAGACTTGAGTTGCCAGTCCTGGGGCAAAAATCGCGTCTTGTTGAACCTAACAGGCAACCAGTCATGGTAAGGGCGATTCTGAGTTGGAAACGTCACATCAAACATCAACTCCCCTCGCCAGTGGCCATTATTCAAGTGTCGCCAAGACGCAGACCGTAGTATCAAGGCAAAACGCGTTTCCACTGTTTCCAGTATAGTGCGCCATTGTGTCAGCGATGCCGTCCCTTTAGCGTGCCATTGGATAAGGTTTGTTTCTGCTGACTTCACGACATGATGTGACAACCAAGGGGCTTCACCAAACTGCACACTGCGCAATGCCGCTGTATACACTTGTCGATCTCGGCTAAGCTGTTGCGCATTGGCTTTTTGTCTTTCATGACGAATGACCTGCTGATACGTATCGGATAGAAAGGGATACCAAGCCGCTATTTGAAGCAATAACAGTAAAACTAATGTGGACAGCTTAATCTGCAACCAAACCGACTTATTGGCCTGCCAATATTGTGATATGCGCATGCACAACCTCCGTTTGTGACGGAGAACCGGCTGAATCCACTTTCTGTATATCAATCGACCATTGCCATTTAGGGTATTGTTTCTGCCATTTGCTCTGAAGGTCTTTTAAGCCCTGTCTAGGTAGCCTCATATGCAGAAAAGCGTGATCTGTTTCAGCGTTAAACTCTATCAGTTGTGCCGAGCGTGGTAGCGCTTGTGTCAGTGATAACACAGGCTCAATAAAGTCGTCGGCGCGAGAAAGTGAAAGAGCATCATCTTGATGACTGACGAACGCTTGTTGAGCAGCGATCGCTTGATGAGAGCGCTGATGAAACAGTAGCCATGATGTGGCGGCAACGGTATTGATCAATAGACTAGCAAGTAAGAGTATGATCCATAGGCGCCGTGCTTTTTGACGTTGCACTTTATCGGATTGAAAAGGCACTAAAGCACACGATAGACAAGCCCGCCATTTCTTTCTTGGCGGCAGAGCGGACATCGCCAACCACTGGCTTTCTGGAACCAACAAGCTGTGTTTTGCCCTATCTTTAAACGGTTTTGTTAACTGCCTAGCCCACTCTTTAGAACAAGCAAACACCGTTAAATTTGCAGCGCTCTCCGCCATGATTTCTTGTTGCTGACTCAGCAAAATAGCGTCTGGTGGCAGAAACGTCGCTTCCGCCGCGTAACTGAGTGCAGCCATCGGCAACAAAGTGGCAGGGATCACATGGTCGATGGCGTGGGAAGAGACTGAGAGCCAGTCATCAGGTACTCGTATTATCAACCGCTTCGTCTTGAAACGCGCATCAAAGGACTGTTTCTTATTGTGAAAAAAGACGGTGTCTTGAATAGAGGCTAGACGGCTAGGATCTGGCGACGTGGCATAATCCAGAAATCTATCATGGTCGTCTTTATCGCTAGCGCTACTAGGAAGCACCGTCTTTGATGCCTCTAGGGAGGTATAGAGTACGCAATGCTGTGGCGTATACAACGCCACAAAATAGGGAGACATAAGCTTCATCATTCATCCTTGAAATACTAAGCAATGTGTTTTTTTAGTTCACTCTAGGGAGCAAGTCTATTGTGTTGTTTTTCCCAAGATAACACGATTTGGTGCAAAGTTAACCGCCTATTATGTAACCATCTTAGGTATAATGCTTTTTTCTTATCTCAGTGTTTATTAGATTTATATGGTTAAAACGTTCAAAATTCTTCTTATTCTCGGTCTTTTAGGGGCAATTAGTGCCGCAAGCATCACCTATGCTGTGTACTACAACGTAAAAGACCGCATCCCTTCTGTCGAAGAACTCAAAACCATAGAGCTTAAAATTCCCTTACGAATTTATACCGCTGATGAGCAGCTCATTGGAGAGTTTGGCGACCAACGACGCACGCCAATCGACTATAACGAGATCCCTCAAGGGCTAGAAGACGCAATTTTAGCGGCAGAAGACACGAATTTCTATCACCACCCCGGTGTCGATATTCTTGGTTTAGGACGCGCAGTCATGCAGCTTATTACCACAGGGCAAAAGCAAGGGGGTGGCAGTACCATCACCATGCAGGTCGCACGAAATTATTTCTTATCATTCGAGCAAACTTATACCCGAAAATTCACTGAAATTTTCATTGCGCTAAAAATGGAGCGCGAACTGAGCAAACACGAAATCCTCGAACTTTACGTGAACAAAATCTATCTTGGGAACCGTGCTTACGGCTTTGAAGCCGCCGCTCAGGTGTACTATGGAAAAAGCCTTGCCGAGTTAAACCTAGCTCAATTGGCGATGATCGCTGGCTTACCCAAAGCCCCATCGCGTTTTAACCCTGTTGTTAACCCTTCCCGTGCATTGATTCGTCGCAACTGGATTTTGCAACGTATGTTGTCATTAGGCATGATCGATAAACCTGCTTACCAAGCGGCGGTAGAATCTCCTGTTACAGCAAAGAATCACGGCATCATGCCCGACATCGAAGCAGATTATATTGCCGAAATGGTACGCTCAGAGTTGTATGATACGTTTGGTGATGACTTATACAGTACAGGGATGACGGTCTATACAACGATTAATGCCGCACGCCAAAAAGCCGCTAACGAAGCGGTGTTTAATGGTGTATTGGCATACGATCGACGTCATGGCTATCGTGGTTCGATTGAGACCCGTGTGGACCTTATCGATGCGCCACTCGAAGAACAAGAAAGTGCGCTGCAAGATATCGGAAGATTTAAAGACTGGCAGACCGCTCTCGTTATAAGTACCACAGAGGCAACAGCAGACATGCGCTTAGCCGATGGTCAACGCACAACGCTGGTATGGGATGCAATAAAGTGGGCAAAGCCTTATCTAAGTGAAGACTCCCAAGGTGCAACGCCCTCTACCGTGGCCGATGTGTTAGTACCGGGTGATATCGTTCGTCTACGCCCTGATGCAGATTTAGGGTGGCAGTTAGCGCAAAAGCCCACGGTGCAAAGTGCCCTCATTTCTCTCAACAGCAAAGATGGTGGCATTGAAGCTCTCGTTGGTGGTTTTAATTTTTATGAGAATAAATTTAATCGCATCACCCAGTCCAAACGTCAACCTGGCTCAAATTTCAAACCGTTCGTTTATGCCAGTGCCCTAAGTCGTGGTTACACTGCCGCCAGTATTATTAACGATGCCCCTGTGGTGTTTAACGACACAAACTTAGCGTCAGCGTGGCGTCCTACCAATGATGGTGGTAAATTTTATGGCCCAACACGTTTACGCCAAGCCTTGTATCGCTCACAGAATATCGTCTCAGTGCGTCTACTTGACGAGCTCGGTGTCCGTCCGACTCTAGACTTTTTGCGTCGTTTTGGATTCGATCCTAATGAGTTGCCACATAATTTATCTTTGTCCCTTGGTAGTGCCAACTTATCACCGCTTCAAATTGCAACGGGCTATGCCGTCTTTTCAAATGGTGGGTATCAAGTACAGCCTTATTTGATCAACAAGGTTATTGGCCGTAACGACGACGTTTTGTTTGAAGCCAACCCCGTTACCGTGTGCGTCACCTGCACATTATTGGATAAATCGCCTGATGATGAACAGCAAATGGCGCTCTTCAATACCGACCAAGGTATTCGCAGTTTGCCTGTAGCGCCGCAGGTCATTGATTCTGAAGTGGCTTACATCATTTATGACATGATGCGAGATGTGATCAAATATGGTACAGGTCGCCGCGCACGCGTTTTACAACGTAACGACATTGCGGGTAAAACAGGAACAACAAACGATGGTCGAGACGCTTGGTTTTCGGGATTCAACGGGGAGCTAGTCACATCCGTATGGAGTGGCTTTGATAATGCCTCGTCTTT
Source organism: Marinomonas algarum (assembly GCF_020532605.1). GTDB lineage: Bacteria > Pseudomonadota > Gammaproteobacteria > Pseudomonadales > Marinomonadaceae > Marinomonas > Marinomonas algarum. The sequence goes on from NZ_JAJATW010000014.1 coordinate 80,292, forward strand.
AGGGCGTGGCGAATGGGGCGGCTCAGTCTCTCTGCCTACCTGGATCAACTATATGCGCAGTGCATTAGCTAACACGCCTTCAGCAACCGTATACAAACCCTCCTCACTTGTTACGGTTCGAATTGACCCCGACACAGGTGAACGGGCCTTGCCAGGACAAAAAAATGCCATTTTTGAAGTATTCCGCAAAGAACATGTACCACAACAACGCCAAGTAAACTTACCATCGGCGGTCGATACTGTTCGCAACGAAGCACAGGACAAACAGCAAGATAATAATATACTTGAAAATCTGTTTTGACCGACAAAATACAGAAACAAAAAAGGCGACTTCATGAAGTCGCCTTTTTTATCACGAATACTTATTGAAACTCAGCGATCAGGCACCGAAATGATCGATGCTTTCTAATGGGTAAAAGTCAGGGTAAGGCAACATAGCCACACCTGAGTCCACTGCAGCACGAGCAACGGCCGCCGAAACGACATTCAGCAAGCGAGAGTCCATTGGCTTCGGCAAGATGTATTCTTTACCAAAGTTAAGTGCGTCTCCACCGTAAGCTTCAACAACATCCGCAGGCGCTTCTTCTTTAGCAAGGTCTTTTAGTGCATGCACCGCTGCAATTTTCATTTCCTCGTTGATTTTGGTCGCACGCACGTCCAAAGCACCACGGAAAATAAATGGGAAGCCCAATACATTATTCACTTGGTTAGGGTAGTCAGAACGACCCGTTGCCATAATAAGATCGCTACGCGTCGCACGAGCTAATTCAGGATCAATTTCTGGATCTGGATTAGAGCAAGCAAACACAACAGGATTCGGTGCCATCGAAGCCAACTGTTCTGCTGACAATAAATTAGGACCAGACACACCAATAAACACATCCGCGTCTTTCATCGCATCGTCAAGTGTGCGTTTATCTGTCTCGATAGCAAACATAGACTTAAACTGGTTTAAATCATCGCGACCAGAGTGAATCACCCCTTTACGATCCAATACAAAAATATTATCTCGTTGAGCACCACAGGCAATAATCAATTTCATACATGCCGTTGCCGCTGCCCCTGCACCAAGACATACGATTTTCGCTTCGTCTAACTTTTTACCCTGTAATTCAAGTGCATTAAGCAGGCCTGCTGCTGTTACAATCGCAGTACCGTGTTGGTCATCATGGAAAACGGGGATAGAACAACGTTCAATCAGTTGACGTTCAATTTCAAAACACTCAGGCGCCTTAATATCTTCAAGGTTAATACCGCCATAAGTATTAGCGATACGTGCTACCGTATCGATAAAGGCTTGTGGGCTTTCTGACTCGACCTCAACGTCCACCGAGTTAATACCAGCAAAGCGCTTAAACAACACGCCTTTACCTTCCATTACCGGCTTACTGGCCAAAGGCCCGAGGTTTCCTAAGCCAAGAATTGCCGAACCGTCTGAAATAACGGCCACAAGATTTCCCTTACCAGTGTAACGGTAGGCATTCTCTGGGTCTTTTGCTATTTCACGACAAGGCTCTGCCACACCTGGACTGTACGCTAAAGAAAGATCACGAGCGGTGGCGGTTGGTTTAGAAATGGTAACGCTTAATTTACCTGGAACTGGATGTTCATGGTAATCCAGTGCCGCTTGCTTTATATCTTCTGCCATTATGGTGCTTCCATCTATTTGGTGTTTTTATTTAGTTTTATGATAGCCAAATTAGGCTGAGTTTTTCGAGCCGACAAAAGCGTCGAAAGCCATACCTGATGATCTTGGGTAACCAGAATAGTCGATCTACCGTATTCTTTAAAGCACAAAACCATAGGAATATCCTATCATGTATGGATTCGAGCCGGAGCCTTAACGTTGAACGAAGGGTTCCGATAAGTCATTTGGGTGTCTTACGGAAAGAACCCAAGATGCAAAATTTGAATGTCGGCTTTTTCTTTGATGTTGCCAGCCTCGCACTTCAACCGCTTTACCCTCAAGGTAAAACACCTTTTGAGCAGGCCAATAGTGACTTGTATTCGCTGGCAGGTTGATCACTAGATCCTGATTGGTTTCTAGCCACCAGCCTCCTCGATTCTGAGTAACGGAAGTGATGTTGACACGGGAGATTGCAAAACCAGCTTTTGGCTGCCACTGCAATGGTTGCTGCCATAACCCTTTATGTGCGCGTCTTGCAGCATTTTCAGACGCAATAAAACAGTCTTGATATGCCAAATTAGGTGACACAGCAATACGATAACCGAGTCCTTCAGATAATAACTGACTCGTTAATGAAATACGATCTTTATCGAAAAGATAGTACAAATATCGACCATACCTATCACGGTCGCTTTTGCTTTTTTGTATGTACACGTAATGATCTAAGTGTTCTGTAAGAAAGTTTTTGGCTGCTAATGCGTAAGGCTCGTGTAGGCCTTTCTTGTGATCTAATTCAGGAGTGTCTAATCCAATTAAACGCACTTTACGCCCATCTTCGAGGTGAATGGTATCCCCATCGACAACGCGTTCAATCTTCGCTAATTCCAATGCCTCTGTCGCGCTACACAAGTCAGAAGATCGGAGCGGGTCTGCATGACTGGCACTAATAGAATAGGCAAGTGCCACAAACAAAAAAAGCGCCGAGAAAACTCGACGCTTTTTTAGTAAAACAAACATCATTAGACCAATTACTTAGTCGTACGACGTGCTCCGAAACGCTTGTTAAAGCGATCGACACGACCACCAGTGTCCAACATTTTTTGTTGGCCTGTGTAGAAAGGGTGACAGTTACTGCATACATCAAGGTGCATGTCTTTACCTGCAGTTGAGTTAAGGCTCAATGTGTTACCACATGTGCAAGTTGCAGTAAGTGCAGAGTAATTTGGGTGGATATCTTTTTGCATAATAGTTACCTTAAAGTTTGGTGTGCCGCCACTTGATCGAAAATTATCTGGGCCGTTGCATAACAACAACCTCGCCAAGCACCGCACGTTTCGTTGTACAGACATTGTACAGTGGATCCAAGAAGAGCGTATTTTAGGCGTCTATTCGCTAATCGGCAACCTTTTTATGGGGCTTCTTTTAGAAAATCCCCACTCGCACCTGGATGGGACTCTAGCGTACACTGGTCGCCTATTTGTTAGTATGATTTCAATGAATTAAACAAGGTCTAATCAAACGTATGTCAGAGGCGATGTTAACCCCCTTCCCTTTTATTAAAGTCGCCTTACCTGTGCCGATGCGTACTCTCTTTGACTACAGGGTACCCAAAGCCATTGCACTGCGTCATTCATTGCAACCCGGCATGAGAGTAAAGGTTCCCTTTGGTAAAAGCAGCCGGCTCGGTGTCATTGTCGCATTAAGCGAACACAGTGATTGGGATCCAGAACAAGTTAAACCACTAACCGCTATGCTTGATGAACGCCCTGTCATCACAGAAGAATTAATGGCTTTATGCGAGTGGGCCGCACGCTACTATCACCATCCCATTGGCGATGTCATTTTTCATGCACTGCCCGTGTTGTTGCGTAAGGGCGAACAAGCGGAGTTTCGCACTGAGCATTGGTGGTTCGCTACCCCAGAGGGCAAAGCCTTACCTCTTGAACAGTTAAATCGGGCGCCTCGCCAACAAGACTTTTTAAAAGCAGTACAACAACACCCCAACGGCTTAAGCCAGCAAGCCGCTTCCGTACTCGACCTCGCCCCTACGGCAGGCAAAAGCCTAGAAGAAAAAGGATTATTACATCGGGAACCGCGCTCTTTTCATAAAGGCGGCGAAATGCATGCTCACAAAACACAGGTTCCCCATACACTTAATGCCGAACAGACTCATGCGACCCATCATTTATTAGAGGCTCGTGACCATTTCAATGTCACCCTGTTAGATGGCGTAACCGGCAGCGGTAAAACCGAAGTCTTTCTTCAAGTGATGTCACGCCTGATCAAAGAGGAAAAGCAGATCCTCGTGATGGTGCCAGAAATTGGTTTAACCCCTCAAACGCTCAAGCGATTTGAAGTGCGATTTAATACTGAGATTGTTTTAATGCACTCCAATATGAGCGACAGGGAGCGCCTCGATGCTTGGCTGTTAGCGGCCAGTGGCCATGCAAAAATTATTATTGGTACACGGTCGGCTGCTTTTATTCCTGCCCCCAATCTTGGGCTCATCGTGATTGATGAAGAGCACGATACTTCGTATAAACAACACGAAGGATTCCGTTATCACGCGCGTGATCTTGCCATTAAGCGTGCACAAGCATTAAATATTCCTGTCTTGCTGGCTTCTGCTACGCCATCTTTTGAGAGCCTCACGAATGCCCTGCAGAAAAAATTCGCATGGCTCAAACTGCGAGAACGTGCTGGCAATTCACATATACCAGTAATGGAACGCATTGACCTTCGAGGTAAACACTTACTTCATGGTTTCAGTGAACACGCATTAACCAGTATAAAACAATGCCTAGAGCGAAAAGAACAAGTCCTAATCTTTTTAAATCGTCGAGGTTACGCTCCCACATTAATGTGTCACCAATGCGGCTGGATCGCAGCCTGCGATCATTGTGATGTCAATCTAACCGTACACAAACGCGCCAACAAATTACATTGTCATCATTGTGATACCCAAAAAGCACTTCTACACACCTGCCCTGAATGCCAATCAACAGAGTTATTCACCGTAGGAGAAGGGACGGAACAAGTCGAAACGCAGCTCGCCACCGTCTTTAAAGACGTGCCAATATTGCGTATTGATCGGGACAGCACACAGCGTAAGTCCGCAATGGCAAAGCTCACGCAAAAAATTCACGAACATGATCAAGCGATTTTAATTGGAACCCAAATGCTCGCAAAAGGGCATCATTTTCCCAATGTCACCTTGGTCGTTATTATGGACGCTGACGCAGGCTTATTTTCCTCTGACTTTCGAGGCATGGAACGTACCGCTCAGTTAATAACTCAAGTCGCAGGTCGTGCGGGACGCGCGCAAAAATCCGGTCATGTGTTGTTGCAGACTTATCACCCAGACCATGCCGCCATAGAATGTTTGTGCACTCTTGGCTATGAGCATTTTGCGATTGAAGGATTAGCAGAACGAAAAGCATTGTCTTTACCGCCCTTTTTCCATCAAGTCATCGTAAGAGCGGAGTCAACCAATGAGCAGGAAGCAATGCAACTGTTATCGGCCATGAGAAACGACCTAGAGCCTTTGTTCTCGAAAGACGTGTATTTGGTTGGGCCGTATGCTGCGATTATTGTTCGAAAAGCAGGTCAGCATCGAGCACTGATTTCACTTAAGTGTGCACAAAGAGCGCCTTTACATCATGCCACACAACTCATGAGCGACTGGTTAGAACAGTCTACTCGTCAGCATCGTATTCGTTTTGCGATCGATGTAGATCCACTGGAAACTTACTGATCTTCCCCGCATAATGTGCTCTATTTATTAAGATACTGCTAAAAGCCCAAATTATGTTTAATCCGATGCAAATCGCCACCAAAAACAGTCGCCCAAGAAAAGGGGCGACTCGACGCACTCCCCCTCCTAAAAAACGTAAAATTAAATGGTGGTTATGGCTGCTTGTGCCAGCTTTGTTGCTTACCTTCACTTATGGGCTCATACAACTGAGCAAGGTGGCACCAAAACCGTCATCTGCCCCCTCTACAACACTGAAAAGCACACCCGTAGAAGAGAAGAAAAATCCCCCCGCGCCTGTCAAAAAAGCCGCTGATACACCCACAATCGTGACACCTAAAAAAGACACCTTTGAGTTTTATCAGTTGTTGCAAGACAGTGAAGTAGACACTAGCCATGTAGACGCTTACCAATCAACGCCACGGGGCGAACAAGACTTTTACTACATGCTACAGGCCGCCTCTTTCCGCAACCCAGAAGATGCTGACCGAATGAGGGCCAACTTAATTTTGTCAGGACTAGTGGAAACTAGCGTACGAAAAACCATAGGGAAAAATGAACAACCATGGTATCGCGTTATACTCGGTCCCTATGAATCACGTTCAAACATGAATCGTGCCGAGGATAAGCTCGTCTCCATGTCCATTTCACCCTACTCTTATAGAGTGAAAAAAGAACCTCAATAAAAAGCACTTTTGAACAGTGAACGCACACAGAGACGATCCAAGTATTCTGTGTGCTTTTTTGTTTTTCACCTACCCTTCCCCTAACATGCTTTTTTGTTTTTCACCTACCCTTCCCCTAACATGCCCTTTTGTTTTCTAACCAGACTCTTCCTTGAAATCCATTTGTACGCCCCCATTTTGATAATATCGAAACGGGAGTAAATCATGACAACAATTTTAACTGTACGCAAAGGCAACCAAGTCGTCGTAGGCGGTGATGGACAAGTTTCTTTGGGCAATACTGTGATGAAAGGTAATGCACGTAAAGTACGCCGTTTATATCACGGTGAAGTCATCGCTGGTTTTGCCGGCGGTACAGCCGACGCCTTTACTCTATTTGAACGCTTTGAAGGGCAACTTGAAAAACATCAGGGGCACCTTGTTCGAGCCGCTGTCGACCTAGCAAAAGACTGGCGTTCTGATCGAGCACTGCGCAAACTAGAGGCCATGCTAATCGTCGCAAACAAAGACAGCACACTCATTATTACAGGGACAGGTGATGTCGTTGAACCACAACACGGAGCACTCGCAATAGGCTCAGGTGGTAACTACGCTGAGGCAGCAGCACGAGCTCTGATTGACAATACCGAATTGACAGCACAAGACATTGTCGAAAAAAGTCTAAACATTGCAGCGGATATTTGTGTATTCACCAATCACAGTTTGACCATTGAAGAGATCACGATAGACCCTCAATTGGAAGATAAATCCGCCTAAACGGTCAACATTGATAGCTTTCACCATTACAGATTAAAAAGAGTACCCACCTAATGAGTAGTATGACCCCAAGAGAGACGGTTAACGCCTTAGACAACCACATCATCGGCCAACAGAAAGCCAAGCGTGCTGTTGCGATTGCATTGCGTAACCGTTGGCGCCGCATGCAACTTCCCGAAGACATGCGTGCTGAAGTCACCCCAAAAAACATTCTTATGATAGGCCCTACCGGCGTCGGTAAAACAGAAATTGCCCGTCGCCTGGCTAAACTTTCTAACGCGCCTTTCATCAAAATAGAAGCCACAAAGTTTACTGAAGTGGGCTATGTTGGTCGTGATGTCGAGTCTATTATTCGTGACCTTGTCGAAATGGCTATAAAAATGCTTCGTGAACAGGAGACCAGTAAGTTACGCCACAAAGCAGAAGATGCTGCCGAAGACCGTATTCTTGATGTGCTGTTACCTCCAGCTCGTGGCGGTGACCCAGAACTTGAAGATAACAGTACACGTCAAAGCTTCCGGAAAAAACTACGTGAAGGTAAATTAGACGATAAAGACATTGATATCGATCTTGCAGACTCTCCAATGGGAGTTGAAATCATGACCCCGCCCGGCATGGAAGAAATGACCAGCCAATTGCAGAATATGTTTTCAAATCTAGGCGCGCAAAAAACCAAGAAGCGTAAAATGAAAATAAAAGAGGCACTTCGTCAAGTTCGTGATGAAGAGGCTGCAAAACTAGTCAATGAAGATGAACTAAAAGCGCGCGCGGTAGATGCTGTTGAACAAAACGGTATTGTCTTCCTCGACGAAATAGACAAGGTTGCCAAAAGCTCAGATCGCAGCGGTGGTGAAGTGTCTCGCGAGGGGGTTCAACGCGACTTACTACCACTGGTAGAAGGGTGTACTGTAAGCACAAAATACGGCATGATCAAAACGGACCACATCTTGTTTATCGCATCTGGCGCTTTCCATCTTTCTAAGCCATCTGACTTAATCCCAGAGTTACAAGGACGATTGCCTATTCGCGTTGAACTCGATGCACTCACAGTCGGAGACTTTAAGCGTATCCTAGTGGAACCAAATGCCTCTCTCACCAAGCAATATGTCGCACTGGCGAAGACAGAGTCAATTAACCTTAATTTCACCGAGGAAGGCATTCACCGCATTGCAGAGATCGCCTTCCAAGTGAATGAACGTACAGAGAATATCGGTGCCCGTCGTCTTCATACTGTTCTAGAGCGCTTGCTCGAAGAAATTTCTTACTCAGCAAGTGACATGCCTAATGAACAGACTGTTGATATTACCGCAGCGTATGTCGACGAACAGCTGGGCGAGATCGTCAAAAACGAAGATTTGAGCCAATACATCCTTTAATAATCAATATAGGACAAACATGACTACGCCAACTCACATTCATTATCATAAAAAGTCTCGTGAGTTGGCACTCACTTTTTCTGATGGATTAACATGTCGGTTAAGTGCTGAATTTTTGAGAGTGCACTCACCCTCAGCCGAAGTGAGAGGACATGGACAGCAAGTTCCAATTCTCCAGTATGGAAAAAAAGAAGTCGCCATTCAAAATATTGAAGGCGCAGGAAATTACGCCCTGAAAATCACCTTCGACGACGGTCACGATACAGGGCTATACTCATGGAAGTACCTTTATAATATAGGTAAAAACTACAATGAACTTTGGCAAATATACCTTGATCGCCTTGAAAAGGCAGGCCAGACACGGGAAACTTCCACTATTCAGATTCATCAGCTTTAATATTTGTCATAGGTAAACTTCTCATGGGTTCACTCAGCTTATCCGCACTCAGCACGATTGAAGCAGCAATCAATCTCGCGTTGAAACAAGATTCCCCTTCACAAAACCGTTTAAGTAAGCTATCTGGTCAAAAGGTCTATCTATTTATAGAGGATTTCTCGTTTATCCTTCAAATTCATATCCTCGAACACGGTGTCATGCTAGACAAGCCAGAAAGCCTAGAAGAAATAGAGCTTGATCCTAGATTAGATACGCTCGTACAAGGTCCTAGTTCAGCCTATCGTAAGTTACTGGACGGAGATGGCTTCTTTGATGGTGACTTGCGTATTCAAGGTAATGCGCAAGCACTTATGACACTGCACAAAGTCATGGAAAATTTTGACCTAGACTGGGAAGGGTTACTTGCTGACTATATTGGCGACTTACCGGCGGCGACTTTGTCTCGCTTATTACGGGCTCAGTGGTCATGGAGTAAGGAGTTCACCACTAACTTACGCATGCAACTGGTTCAACACCTACAAACTGATAGTCAATTACTGCCCAGTAAAATAGAGTTTGATCACTTTGTTGATGAATTAGAACGCTTTGGTTCCTTATTAGAACGGACAGAAGCCAAAATAAATATTCTAAAAGCCAAAAAATAGCACAAAAACATCATTTTTTTTATCATTTAAGGTTGTAATCGTTCATATTTTATACTAAATTATAAATCAGACAGAGGGCAAAAGGACTTGCCACTACCTCCAAGATGGAGGCTCTGTCACCTTTCATGATGAACCTGAGCTGCAAGGATGCGGCGGAAATGTCCCCTTGCCTCATGTTTTAATTTTCTTCTTTCAATACATTATCAATAAAAATACACGTTCTGTGAAAACTTTGAGACTCTATGTTATTAGTATCGAAGCAATCGTCTGTATTACTCCTTCTGAAAAGCGCTGACTTTAAGCTCTCACGCTATTTATAAGTCACAGCATAAAAAGTACAAAACGAAAAAAACCCTGACAGCGTATGCTATCAGGGCTTCTCGTGTTTAAAGCTTGACGACGACCTACTCTCACATGGGATCCCCCACACTACCATCGGCGATGGCGCTTTTCACTTCTGAGTTCGGGATGGGATCAGGTGGTTCAACGCCTCTATGATCGTCAAGCAATTCTTTTTGCGTTCGTTTTGGTGGCTTTCGCTAACCAAAACACGCGAAGACATGCTTGGATCTTTAACAATTCATTTTGAAATAACGTGTATCAAGGTTAAACCGATTTGGTTTGTATCGTATTATGTGTTTCTTTGTGATGATCTTGAGTCTTTCTCTCTTATCATCCAAAACCACTTTGGTGTTATATGGTCAAGCCTCACGAGCAATTAGTATTGGTTAGCTCAATGCCTCACAGCACTTACACACCCAACCTATCAACGTCCTAGTCTCGAACGGCTCTTTAGGGGACTTAT
>NZ_JAJATW010000015.1 GCF_020532605.1 Marinomonas algarum
GATAAATTACCCACCAAAAGTTCAGCTTACGAAGTTAGTGAACAGCTTAAAAGGTGTAAGCAGCAGAAAAATGAAGCAGTATCACCCAGAGCTTGAGCCACCCGCTTATTTGAAAAATGCACTCTGGGCGAGAAGTTACTTTGCTGGCAGTTGCGGAGGGGCAAGTATCGATATTTTAAAAGGTTACATCGCAGACCAAAATAGACCTGATTAGAAGCCTATCGGCTTCGCCCTTATATCCCCTGCCTAGAAGTCAGGGGGCTTACAGGCATAATGCTAAACTTCATGGCATACATGGCGCTGTCTGCTCGATGAAATACATCGTCTATGGTGTCGTTTTCTTGTATTAATGCACTGCCCACGCTGAAAGTTGCTTTGATATCATCGTCGCCTATGGTTAAAACAGGCGCGTCATCATGACAAGACAATTGTTGAGTCAGTTGCGCCACACTGTGATCTGTTGCGTGCTTTAAAAGGATCAGAAACTCGTCGCCACCCCAGCGCGCCACTTCACCTTGATCCCCCACTAAATTCAGCAAATGTGCGGCAACACTCTGTAAAACACGATCACCCGCCGCATGACCATAGTGATCATTAATGGCTTTAAAACGGTTTACATCCACGTTGATCAGACCAAATGATTGGCGTTTCTCGTGCCAGTTTTGCATATATTCCTCCATAAACAACTCAAACCCGCGGCGATTATACAGTTCTGTTAAGGGGTCTAATTTTGCTAAGCGATTGAGCGCCTCGGTACGCTCCTCGACCTTCGCTTCTAAAGAAGATTGATGCTCCAATAAAGACCGTGAAATCGTTTCGTATTGGTGTACCAATCGTTTAATTTCAGGTCCTGCGAAACAACTCAATAGCGGCGCTCGATAGCGCTTTTCTCCTAAAGACTGAATAGACAAACTCAGCTCTTCCAAAGGCTTGGTAACAATCAGCGTTAACAAGCCATAAAACACGATCAAAGCACACACCAAACTGACAAAGAAAATCAGTAATAAGCCAGAAAACTCTGTAAGAGGAAGGAAATTATCAATATCAATGAAATTTGTTTGAAACCAATCAATTTCTGGAATGTAGACCACACTGGCCAGCTGACGCACACCGTTGAGGTACACCGCTGTGGTTTTCACATGATTAGGGTGTGATTTGGCCAGCACAAAGGTGTTTTGCAGTCGCTCACGGGACTCAATATCGTCTAACAAAGAAAAGATGAGCTTTTTGTCTTGAGCTTGCTTGGTAATAGTAGCGTAATCAATCAGCTCTTGTTTTTTGTGCAACTGAATAGAGCCTTCGTAATTGGTAAACACAATGGCTGAGTAAATATCTTGTTTTTCCACCATTTGCGCTAAAAACACCGACAAATCCAAACCGGTTCCTACCACGCCTAATATGGCGTCGCCGTCACGAATCAACACATCGCTCCACAGTTTAATCACCCCAAGCTCAACGTCTGGATTCACATTGAGGTGCATGTCTAACTTGGCAGCCATGATCTGATAAAACCAGTCATCTGACGCTTTTGCACTGTCCAGCGTGTAACGATACAGGTCGCCACTAGGCGGCAAAACGCCGTCGCTGTAGTAATAATGATTGTTGCCTTTTAAGCCAATAAAATAAGAATCATCGGCAAAACGACCACGAAATGCTTCCGTATCAGCCAATGCTTTTTGCTTGAGCTGTACGTCGTCGGGCTGTTTCGCCCAGGCTTTGAGGGAATCTAAATTAGCAAATTCTTCTGAGAGATTGACCTGCTGGATTAAGGGCGACAAGGTGCGTTCTTTGTCGTACAGGACTTGTTTTTCAGCGTAACGCTCAATCCAGCTGACAATAATGTCTTCCGCGAGAACGCGCATAGACAGCCACGAAAAAAAACAAGTAAGAAGCAAAATAAGAGTGGTTGATAGCAGAAAACGAGACTTAATAGACATACTCAACACTCACCCTCCCTTTTGAGCTGAACCAGAATAGCCACACAATTTGACACCCAGAATGAGCAAAAAACACACCATAAGGCAATGCTTAAATAAAGCATATTTGGGTAGCGGGAAACAGCTTATATATGTAACGCATGGTTACAATCCAGTTTCATTTACTTACAGTTTATTACATTTTGACTTGCCTTGGCGAACAGCCCATGTGTTTCTTATAAGCACGGGAAAACGCCGAAGCACTGGAAAAGCCATAATGCTCTGCCACCAGCGCGATAGGTGTTGAGGTGGTTTGCAGGCGCTGTTGTGCCTGTTGGAGTTTGCGCTTTAACAGATAATGCTGTGGACTCATGCCAAATTGTTTCTGACACACCACATAAAAATGGCTTTCGCTCATGTTGAAATAATGCGCCAGCCAAGCGTTGTTAAAAGTACGCTCAGGGTGACCATCGACTAAGCCATGCAGCAGGTTAAGATCCAAACGTTGGTGAGCAACACCTTGCCACGCGGTGTTTTGTTCCGTCACAATATCGGTGATTTGCAGCAGTATCATCGGCAGCATTTGCGTGCTCACTCGTCGACGTACCTGCTCGGTTGCGCCTTGCAATTGTTGTGCGGTGTAGGCCAGACAGCCCATCAACTCCAGTGGAAATTGTGAAAAATGAGGCGACGATAACAAGGCATCTGTAGACACGCCGGCGCTTTCGGTAATGTAGTTCATCAAGGGGTCTTGGTGCTGAATATCCACCACCAGCAATTCACAATCGGTGGAATGACCGGTAAAGAGATGTGGCATGTCATTAGGCGCAAGCGCAAATTGACCGCGCGTTAGAATACGGCCAGACTGCGCTAACTCACAGGACATCCTACCCTGCCAGCCAATCAGTATTTGTGAATACGCATGCAAATGCTCACCCTGTTGGGTGGCAATAACATTTCGACGAATTCCACTTTGCATCATGCCACCGTTAATCAGACTCGATCACCATAAAATCACATACCCTGTTATAGCAGTTCATTCGCTTCCTTCCTATGCTAAAAAGCGAAACACAATGAAATAGCTTTGGCATATTGTGTCGTAGTTTGAGTCAACTCAACACAACACGGTTTTGCTAGGATAAAGACATTCGTTTTTCTCTGGCAAACCACAGGAGCCTTTACCATGCAGATTTCCGCAGATACGTTACGCGCCCGTTTAACTTGGCCAAAGATCGTCGCCGCCCTGCGCGACATTTTTGTCGCCGACGTTCATTCTCCCGTTCGTCATCATCACTTTATCGACGTCCCTAACGAGCCACAAGCCACCCTGCTATTGATGCCAGCATGGATCGAAGGGCAATACCTTGGCGTTAAGCAAGTCAGTGTGTTTCCAGGCAACAGCGCCCGTAACCTGCCCGGTTTGACCAGTCTTTATACGCTAAGCTGTGGCAAAACCGGTCAAACCTTAGCGCAAATGGACGGCAATGTGATCACCGCAATCCGTACCGCCGCCGCGTCGGCATTGGCCTCATCGTATTTGTCGCGTGCCGATTCCAGCAGCCTATTGATGATGGGAGCGGGTCGTATGGGACACCACTTGGTGCCTGCCCACTGCAGTGTTCGTCCTATCAAAACCATCTGGGTATGGGATCGAACCCCAGCCCATGCCGAAGCCTTTGTTGCCGAATTACGCGCGCAAGGACAAGACGCCCAAGTTTGCCGCACCGAGCAGTTGCCGGACATTGCTGGCGCTGTGGACATCATTAGTTGCGCCACTTTAGCCAACGAACCGATTCTACTGGGCGACTGGTTAAAGCCCGGCGTACACGTGGATTTAGTCGGCAGCTTCACCCCAACCATGCGCGAAGTGGATAACAAGGCCATGCAGACCACAGCGATTTTTGTTGATACCCGTGCTGGTGCATTGGCTGAGACGGGGGATTTGATTTTACCGATCAAACAAGGCGCCATCACCGAGCAAGACATTCATGCCGAATTGACCGAGCTGTGTGGCAATACTCATCAAGGTCGAAACGCATTAGCAGAACCAGCAAGCGCTATGACTCTGTTTAAATCCGTCGGCGACTCCCGTGAAGATCTCGCCGCCGCTATGTTGGCCTATCAGGAAGCGTAATCATGACCCAGTGTGCCGAGGTAACCGCTATAGAAACAGGAACGCGCTTTGCCGTAATCGGCGCCGGTGTGGTCGGCTTATGCGCCGCGCTACAGGCGCAACGCACTGGCTTCCACGTCACCCTGATCGATTCCAACGAACCGGGCAAATCCACTTCGTATGGCAATGCTGGCTACTTAGCCACCGAGGTGATCGACCCGCTTGGCACACCCGATGTGTTACGCGCCGCGCCCAAGCTGTGGCTTAACCCCAAAGGGCCAATCTGTACACCGCTCAAATACGCCACCAAAGCCGCACCTTGGTATTGGCGCTTTTTAAAAGCCTCTCAAGCCGAACCCGCACAGCGGGGGACGCAGATGATCCACCAGCTTAACCAAGCGGCTGTGGAAGCCTGGCGACGCACGTTAAGTGACATAGGGGCAGAACACTTACTGATCAAGGGCGGTCACCTCGTGGTCTGGGAAAACACAAAAGGTCTAGAGGAAGCGGATCGACTCATCGAGAAGATGCGAGGCTATAACATTGCTTGTGAACAGGTTACAGGTCACGCCCTTGAGCAATTGGAACCGGAACTGTCTGCGTCCCTTAGCCATGCGGTGTTCTTTCCTGACATTCATCGGTTATCAGACCCTTATCAAGTGTGTCATGCCTTATTCAACGCCTTTATACAGCGAGGCGGCGACTTTATTACCGCCCGGGTCACCGCGCTTAAACCCGAGCAAGATCAAGTGAATGTAGACCTAATGCGCAACGATGGCTTAACCTCGACCCTACGCTTTGATCAGGTCAGTGTGTGTGGTGGTGTGTGGAGCAAAAGTTTATTGCAACAGGTGGGGCTGGATGTGCCACTGGAAGCAGAACGAGGCTACCATGTGACCTTTCCCGACGATCAAACCCGCATTCATCACACGATTTTATCCGCTGATCGCAAGCTGGTGTTATCGCCTCTCGGTGCGGGACTGCGCGCAGTGGGTATGAGTGAAATAGGTGGCGTAGAGCTACCCCCTATTAAAAAACGCTTTCAAGTGTTACGCGAACACACCAAAGGCTTACTGCCTAAATTGTTCGAGAAACCCGATCTAAAATCGAGTGAATGGATGGGACATCGACCCTCATTGCCGGATTCACTTCCCGTGATTGACCAGCACCCAAGCTTTCCACGCTTGTCGTTTGCCTTCGGCCATCAGCATTTAGGCATTACTCAAGCCGCCATTACCGCGGAGCTCTTAATGGATAAGATCCAACAAAAACCCGAAACGATTCCGCTCGATGCCTTACGCGTTGATCGTTTTTAATGACGCTTTATAATGCGATTTAAGTGTGACAAGCTCTCGTCATACAGGGGCTTTAGTGCAGCAATCTCATCGTTGAGACTGCCTTGTTTGGCAATTTGACTGGTCATCTGGCCACTGGTCTGAATCGCAAGGTTACAACGCTTTTCAATGTCTCTAAGCGCCGTTGCCAAGGCTTGAGCGGCCACCGCATCGGCGTCACCCGCCAAACGATGGGTGATATCGGCCAACTCATACACATCCCCCTGCTCATTCATCTCATCCAACTCATCAAGGCCCTGTTCCATCGCCACCACAAATAAAGACACCAGCCTTTGCAGGCGTTGTTTCCCAAGCGCGGTTAAATGCGAGTGCACCAAACTCACATTTAAAATGCCCTGATCGCTTTGTTGATCAATCGCCACCTGAGTCTGTTGATTGAGTTGCTCACCCATCACTTGATACAGCAGTTCACGCTTAAACGGCTTAGGAATCACCGCACGAATCCCCACGTCGTGACACTGTTTCACATTGCCAGGTAAGACATTAGCGGTCAGCGCAACGATCGGTGTTGTGGCATTGATCGAATCACCATGGCGAATTTGATCGGCAACGTCTAAACCACTCAAGGCGGGCAAATGAATGTCCATTAAAATCAAATCAAAGGCGTCTTGCTTGGCTTTTTTGAGCGCCATCAAACCATCTTTTGCCAAGGTAATGGTATGGCCGTCTTGCTCTAGTAGCTCTGTGGTCATGGCCTGATTAATCGGCGTGTCTTCCACCAAGAGTATCGACATAGGCGCCATGCGAGTCTCCGTTACTGTCGGGGAGACAACCGGTAAAGACGCCTCATCCAACGCAATAAGCGGTAGATAAAACCAAAACACACTGCCACGGCCTTCCTCACTTTCTACGCCGATCTCCCCTTCGAGCAAACGCACCAATTGCGCGGTAATCGCCAGCCCTAACCCCGTTCCACCAAAGCGCCGTGTAACGCTGTCATCGGCTTGACTAAAACGTTCAAACATATTGGCCAGATAGCTGTCTGGCATACCAATCCCGGTGTCTTCTACTTCGATTAACACTCCGGAGGCTTGATCTAGGTGGGCATCACTCGTGGAAACAGACACCGTCACGGTGCCATGATGCGTAAATTTAATCGCGTTCGACACCAAGTTCGAGAGAATTTGCCGCAATGCACCGGCGGCTCCCTGATAGGTATCGGGCAATTCTTCGCTAAAATGCACCGTCAGCTGGGTGTCTTGTTGCTGCGCTTGCGCTGTGAATAAGAGGCTCGTCGACCGTACCAGCTCACGCACTGAAAAGGTTCGAATTTCGGGGCTATACATGCCCTCTTCTAGGCGGGCATAGTCCAGCAGCCCATTCAGGATTTCCAATAGCGCCTCACCAGATTGGTAAATCGCTGAGAGCTTTTCAGCATCTTGTGGTGGATGTGGCTGATGCTGCAAAAGCTCTACCATGCCTAAAATACCATTGAGCGGGGTTTTGATTTCATGGCTCATGGTGGCGAGAAACTGACTTTTCGCCAAATTGGCTTGTTCAGCGGCTTCCTTCGCGCCTTGCAAACGTCGAGTACGACGCCGCACTTGTTCTTGCAACTTGTCTCGATGAAAGCGCAGTTCGGTTTCAATGGCGTCTTTTTGCTTGATGTCAGACAAAATCGCTTCGCGCATGTCATTCATTGCATTGACCACCGAATCGATTTCATCTTCATCGCGACCAGTACGTTGCCGTTTATAGGGCAATATCAGCTTAGTGTGTAAGTTACCGGCACTGATGGTGCGTGTGTAGCGGGCCATGTATTCCAAATGCCGTGTCACCATAAAGTGCACGATAAGCAACAAAAACACCCCGTTGATCAATACCAGTAAACTTTGAAATAGCGCAATCTCAATGGCAGACCTCAAAAGCTTATCCTGAATAGCGGCGAGGTCATGGTACACCGTCAGTTCTCCCAGCAAACGCTCAGTTTCATCGCCTGCTCTGTTGGTGTAATAAATCGGTAGGTGCGTGCCTTGATCATTGCTCATCCTAGCGGTTTGTGCGCCCACCACAATATCTTCCTGCCAATCTTGCGAATGCAAGGTCACCATATTAACGTTGGAAAAGTTTAAAATCCCTTTAAGCTGTAACGTCAGTTGCTCACTGTCTAGATCCCACAAGCTCTTACGAATACCGGCCATGTAAGACGAGGTAATGTAGTCGGTTTGCTCTTGTATTGACGCGTGTTCACGGCGATATTCATTGAATACCTGAATACTGGTGGAAATCAGCGCCAATAATAAACTCAAGGACAAAAGGCGAATAAAGATACGATGGGCCAATGGGTGTGCTTGTTTATAGCCCAACAATTTAGACAATAATGGCATGAAGTTACGGTTCTCGTTGATGTCTGTCTTTGAGCCCTACGTCGCGCAAATACAGGGTATGATAACGCGACAACAACTCAGGTATGGTGTCTGGAGACGCTAACAAGGCACTCAAACGTTGATTTAAAAAAGGCACCCAAGGCAATAAGGGCGAACGATTTGAAATCGCCAAATACCAAAAATCCGTCACGTCCGTTTGTACGTGACCCGTTTTGCCTAGCAACCCCAAACGTTGTAGATCGAGTTGTCCTGATAATTTGCCCATGGGCACAGCATCAAGGCGACGGTTCGCCAGTTTGCGCAGGTTTTGCGCCTGTGTGGAAACGTATTCTAAGGTTGGGTAAGTTTCTAATGCGTCATCAATCGCATCGCCGAAGCTGTCTCCCATCAAAACACCGACACGCAACCCCGCAAGCGCGTCCCACCCTTTAAATGTCAGTGGTTGGTCGATGGGGTAGTACAAATAAATGTCTTCACGCACCAAGGGCTCGGTGAGAAACGTCATGGAGGCACGGCGTGACGCCGTATCAAAGCCAGACAACATATCAATATTGCCCAATTCCACTTCTTTTAAGCAGCGCCGCCAGTTGCTGTCTTGATAGGTGTCTACCGTGACCCCAAGCGGTTCTAGAAGCTGTTTAATCACCGCCACATTCACTCCGGTCGCCTGGCGCTCTGCGTTAACCCAAGACACGGGAGGATACGCACTGTTACCGCACACTCGCACCGTCATGGTGGACAAATCACCTAGAGAAAAAGCATCAGGAGAAAGAGCACCGGAAGAAAGAGCACCAGAAGAAGACACCGATGAAGGCGTTGACTCTTGTGCCAGTGCGAGTCCCAGCCCCGGTGCTAAAAAGGAGGTACCAAAAAAGATAACAACAACCGCTGCTCTTTTTAAAGAGACTCGCATACACCCTCTTCTGGGGCGCTGTTCTCCGCAACGGAACTGAGCAAATACCCCACGCCGTGGACGGTGACAATGACCTGAGGGCAGAGAGGGTCTTCGCTTAACTTGCGACGAATCCGGCCAATCAACACATCAATGGTACGATCAGTGGCGTTCCAAGTACGATTTTTAATGCGATCCATTAACTGATCACGGGTCAAAGCCGTGCCTTCGTGCGTTTTTAACGCCAACAATAATTGGCATTCGCCTTCTGTTAGCTGACTCTCACTGCGATCAGATTTGATTAACACACGACGTGCGGTGTCCAGTTGCCAAGTCCCAATGGCACGCAATACCGGCTCGTCTGCAGGTTTTTTCTCTAGTTCACGCTGTTTACGTACTCGACGAATCAAATTCTTGCCCCGCGCCAAGATTTCACGAGCATTAAAGGGTTTGCTGACGTATTCATCAGCCCCGCATTCTAAGCCTATAATACGGTCAATCTCATCCTGTTTGCCGGTGACCAAAATAATGCCAACTTCGGAGCGGGTACGCAGCTCTCGGGTGAGCGTCAGGCCATCTTTACCCGGCAAGCGGATGTCCAACAAAATAAGATCAAAAGTCTCTTCGCTTAAACGCAATTCGGCTTCTTCTGCGGTTTCAGCGCCGGATACCGTGTAACCTTCGGCGGCAAAATAGCTTTCGAGTGTTTCTCGCGTCACGATTGAATCGTCAACAACGAGGATTTTAATGTCTGACATTAACATGGCTAGATACTGCTAAAAGTAAAAAGGGAGTCATCCAGGGGATGAACGCGGTATTCTGATTATGTTCTGTTTAAAACTGAGCAATGTTCATTGCTGTTAGGCGTTGTTTTAACGAATAAAATGACTATAGCAATTCCTTTTCCAAAAGATAACCCAAGGCCTTGCTTGATATAACATCAACAAAATGTAAACAGACGCCCCAAGATATCAACGACGGTTGATGTTTTTTTCATTTCATTCTTGCGCTGTTGCTCTTTTTGACACAGGTAGGTCGGTGTATGCCTCCCCATTTTACCAATACGCCGTTTGAGCCTTTCCGCTGTGGTACATAATAAGTCACCCTTTATGATGACGTTCTGTCTTGGTGCAAGCCACGATCACGCAATGACAGTAACCTGCATAAAAGCCATTGCTTTTAAACCGAACGCTTAACCTCATCGCTGCCAATCTAGGATTCCGTCGCAAGGACGCACAAGAATAAAGCAAGTCGCTTTTCTAAACCGCGTCTTATGTCTGTCGCACCAGGCATCTCATAGGCTTTTTCCTCATAACCTCATACCAATAAGACGTTTGAACCCTTCATTCTAGAGCGGATTTTATGACGTTGGCTGAGCAATATAGGATCGATGGACGTTCACATTGTTGATACAAAGTATTACGACCTGTTTGTGAATTACGTTTTTTTTCTTGCTACAACTTTATGTAAGCAAAGTGTAAGACAAGCAATGTGTTTGCTGTTTACACCTGCGTACTCCCATAAAAAAGAACATTAAGGAACACAATATGACGGTCCATACAGACAAGAAAGAGGAACAAAAGCCCAGCTTAGCGCTGGCTTTAGTGCCTGTCGTACTCACGTTAGTTCTGCTCGGTATTCAAATTTTTTATTTTGGCGATTTTACCCCTCACATTCCATTGGCCATTGGTTTGGCGCTGACCGCACTGGTGGGCATCAAACAGGGTCTCAAATGGAAACAGATTGAAAAAGGGATCTTTCACGTTATTCACGTTTCTATGCCCTCCGTGTCGGTGTTGATTCTGGTGGGTATGTTGGTCGGTGTTTGGATCGCCAGTGGTACGGTACCCACCTTGATCTATTATGGCCTAACCCTGTTGTCACCACAGATTTTCTTGGCCGCCGCCATGTTGTTGTGTGCTGTGGTCTCCGTGTCTTTGGGGACATCTTGGGGCACAGTCGGTACGGTTGGTCTTGCTCTGATGGGGATTGGTGCCGGGTTTGAGATTCCCATGTATTGGACAGCGGGCGCGGTTGTCTCTGGTGCCTTTTTTGGCGACAAAATCTCACCTTTGTCCGACACCACTAACCTTGCGCCTGCCGTTACAGGCACAGATGTGTTTTCTCATATTAAAAACATGATGCCCACCACCATTCCTGCCATGTTGGTTGCCTTGGTAATTTATTTGGTCGCTGGGTTCAGCATGATCGACAGTAATAACAGCTCCTTCGAGCGTATTACCGCCATTACCCAGTCTTTGCAAAATAACTTTGAAATTTCCGCTTGGTTGTTAGCGCCAGCATTGGTGGTAATTGCACTTGCCGTACGCCGTATGCCACCGATCCCATCTTTGTTTGCGGGTGTGGTTGCCGGGGCGATTGTGGCGGTGTTTACCCAAGGTGCGGGCATTCATGACATCATTACATACGCCAACAGCGGTTATTCCATCACCACCAGTTCAGACGCGATTAATAGCTTGCTAAACCGTGGCGGCATTCAATCAATGATGTGGACCATCTCCTTGATTTTGATTGCCCTTGGTTTTGGTGGCGCACTGGAACGTACGGGCTGTCTTGAAGCCATCATCAGTGCCATCATGAGCAAGGTGTCGAGCTTTAAAGGTGTACAAACTTCGGCGACGTTAACCTCTGTCGCGACCAACCTAGTCGCAGGCGACCCCTACTTGTCGATTGCTCTACCGGGTCGTATGTATGCACCTGTGTACCGTGGCTTAAAATACTCCACGCTTAACCTGTCTCGCGCGATTGAAGAAGGCGGTACATTAGTGTCACCGTTGGTGCCTTGGAACGCTGGGGGGGCTTTTGTTATTGGCGCATTGGGGCTGAGTATCGGTGACGGTAACTTTGAAAACCTACTCTACATTCCGTTGGCGTTCGCTTGCTGGATCTCGCCGATACTCGGTTTGATCTACGCACAGCTTGGTTTATTTTCACCCAAAGCCACAGAAGAAGAGCAAACACGTTGGAAAAAACGCGATGAATTGGTCATGAAGTACGAAATGGCGCACTAACTTTTTCTCCAAACGTCCCCCTCTAAGTACTTCTCCATAAGTACGCCTACAAAAGCAGACCTTATCACAAGGTCTGCTTTTTCTTTCTTTCATGGTGTTTTCGGCTACACTAGCCGTTTACCTTGTATTGTGCATTACCGTATTTTACCCATTAAACAGGACCTCCATGAGCTTTGCGTCGTTAGGACTTCATTCACACCTTCTTGATCACCTCACCACCTTGGGCTATGCAACGCCCACGCCCATTCAGCAACAGGCGATCCCTGCGGTGTTAGCGGGCAAAGACCTCATGGCAGGCGCACAAACCGGTACGGGAAAAACCGCTGCCTTCGCCTTGCCCTTACTGCATCGCCTTTTTTTAGATAAGGACACACAGGCCATTCGAGTGTTGGTGCTCACACCCACGCGGGAGTTGGCTCAACAAGTCCACGCCAGTTTCGAAAGATACAGCGCGCCCTTATCCATTCGCTCTGTGGTGGCCTACGGTGGTACCAGTATTAATGTGCAATTGGACGCCCTCAGAAAAGGCTGTGACGTATTAGTCGCGACGCCCGGGCGTTTGCTGGAATTGCTGATGAAAGGCTTAATCGATTTGCGCCAACTGGACACCTTGGTGCTCGATGAAGCCGACCGTATGCTCGATATGGGGTTTATTATCGACATCCAGCGTATTCTTAAGAAGCTACCCGACTCACGCCAAACCCTATTCTTTTCAGCCACCTTCAATGACGATATTTTTGCGCTCAGCAAAACCTTGCTACGCGACCCACAACTCATCGAAGTTGATAACCGTAATACCACCGCCAGACAAGTGGAACAATCGGTGTATGCCGTTGATGCCGACCGCAAAAGCGCGCTTATTTCGTTTTTGATTGGCTCAAAAAACTGGCAGCAGGTACTCATTTTTACCCGTACCAAACAAGGTGCCGACGCGTTAGCCAAGGAGATGCTTAAAGACGGTATCGCCACTCAAGCCATCCATGGCGACAAATCCCAAGGCGCACGAGATCGTGCCCTAACCGATTTCAAAGCGGGTAAGGTTCGTGCGCTGGTGGCCACCGATGTGGCAGCACGAGGCATCGATATTGAGCAGTTACACTATGTTATTAATCACGAATTGCCTTACCATGCCGAAGATTATATTCACCGGATCGGTCGAACTGGCCGCGCCGGTGCAACCGGCCTCGCTGTGAGTTTGATCACCGAAAAAGAGCGCTATCTGCTGACAGACATTGAAAAACTCATTGGCACCCCTTTTGTGGTGCAGTGGTTACCGGGCTTTGAACCGGATTTAGACAAAGTCATTCGTTCGCCCAAACAGCGTGAACCGTCCAAAAAGACACTCCGCGCCCAAGCGCTTGGACAAACGAGCCCAAAAAGCAAAAAATCGCCAAGACGACGCCGATAATAGGATAACGAGCCGTATGAAGATTCCAAAAAGACTACAACCCCTTATCGAAGATGGCCTCATTGACGATGTGTTACGCCAGCTTATGAGTGGCAAAGAAGCCACCGTTTTTGTCGTGCGTTGTGGCGATGACATTCGCTGTGCCAAGGTCTATAAAGACGCCGGAAAACGCAGTTTCAAACAGGCCGTGCAATATCGTGAAGGCCGCAAAGTTCGTAACAGCCGTCGCTCGCGCGCGATGGAAAAAGGCTCTAAATTTGGTCGTGACGAACAAGAAACACTCTGGCAAAGCGCTGAAGTAGACGCGCTGTACAAGCTCGCAGACGCCGGTGTCCGTGTGCCAACGCCCTATGGTTGTATTGATGGCGTGTTATTGATGGAACTAATCACCGACGACAACGGTGAAGTGGCCCCTCGCCTTAACGACGTGGTATTGACAGAAGAACAAGCCAGACGCGATCACGACACCATTATCAAAGACATAGTGCGTATGTTATGCGCCGGGTTAATTCATGGTGATTTGTCTGAATTTAACGTGCTGGTGGATTCCCATGGTCCGGTCATTATCGACCTGCCTCAAGCGGTTGATGCGGCCGCCAACAACAACGCCGAATGGATGCTTGAGCGGGATGTGAACAACATGCGTAACTATTACGGCATGTCTGCACCCGATCTTTTAGACACCCAATACGCCAAAGAAATATGGGCGCTGTTTGAAGCCGGGAAGTTAACCCCCACCACAGAGCTGACCGGGCTTTTTGAAGAGCCCACCGAGGCGGCGGATGTGGATTCTGTGCTGCAGGAAATACAAGAAGCCTTTGAAGAAGAACAAGAGAGACTGGCGCGCATCAACAGCACAGACGACGATGACTAAAGCAGAACGCTTTTCTCATCGTGCATTTACTGTATAATCTTGCACCGCATTTGGCATTTGCGCTCAAGCGGTGCCAATATCATTACAGACACAGTTGGGTTCCCTCACCCCAATCAAACGAAAAAGGTCACATTATGAGTACGTTCACACCGGCACAACAGGGTAAAGCCCTTGGCTACCTTGCGTTTTTTCACTTATTAGTCATTGCATCCAGCAATTATCTGGTACAAATCCCTTTTACGGTTTTCGACCTTCACACCACCTGGGGCGCGTTTACCTTTCCCTTTATATTTTTAGCCACCGATCTCACGGTACGTATTTTCGGTGCCGCGCTGGCGCGTAAAATCATCTTTTTGGTGATGATTCCTTCTTTGTTTGTTTCTTATGTGTTGTCGGTGATTTTTGCCCAAGGGGCGTTTCAAGGCTTCGCGGAACTCACCACCTACAATAGCTTTGTTGGCCGTATCGCCATTGCCAGCTTGTTAGCTTACTTGCTGGGTCAAGTGTTGGACATTCAAGTATTCAACCGTTTGCGCCAGCTCAAAGCTTGGTGGGTTGCCCCTGCGGCGTCGACCTTGTTGGGTAACGGCTTAGACACGTTGGCCTTTTTCGGTATCGCTTTTTATCAGAGCGTCGATCCTTTCATGGCGCAGCATTGGCAGGAAATTGCACTGGCGGATTTTGCTTTTAAATTGATCATCAGTATGGGGCTGTTTATTCCTCTGTACGGTATGCTGTTGGCGTACTTGACCAAGAAAATCACCGCCATTAAACCCGATTTCTCCCTCGCCAACGCCTAGTAAAACGCGTTGTACTCATCCCACAAAAAAGGCCGATTTCGTAGGGAAAATCGGCCTTTTTTGTGTCTTTTTTTCTGTTTTTGTTTCTGTTCACCATAGATCGCCAAATCGATCTCGGTGACTCAAATACAAGCGCAAATCAAATTCTAGCTGATGATAATCCGGCTCCATGTAACAACACAGCTTGTAAAACGCCTTGTTGTGATCCTTTTCTTTGAGATGGGCAAGTTCGTGTACCAAAATCATTTTCAGTAATGGCTCAGGCAATCGTCGAAACAAGGAGGCGACGCGGATCTCATGCTTCGCTTTCAACTTATTGCCCTGCGTGCGCGATACAAAGGTGTGTAAACCAAGCGCATTATGAATGATGTGAATTTTATCGTCGTAGATTACCTTGCTGATCGGTGGGGAGCTGCGCATAAAGTCATTTTTCAACGCCATGGTGTAATCGTATAACGCACGTGGTGCATTCAAGCGGTGGGCACTTGGGTATTTTTTTAGCAACCAGTCACCAGAGGCATGTTTATCAAGTAACTGCTGGGCCTGTTGTTGCACCTGTGGTGAATAAGCCCCTAGGTAATTTTTCGTCTTACTGTGTTCACGCGATGACATTATGACGGATCCAACGAGGCGACCTGATTCTTCCCATCGGCTTTTGCTTGATAAAGGGCTTTGTCGGCTCGACTGAGTAGTTTATCGGTCAAACAGCCGCCACTCGACCGACACGTCACCCCAAGGGAAGCGGTAAAGGGTATTAACTGATGATGGCGGTCAACCACGGTGTCTTTTTCTATCGCCACCCTGACGCGCTCGGCAATGATTAAGGCTTCCTCTTTGTCGGTTTCAGGCAATAAAATAGCAAACTCTTCGCCACCGATGCGTGCCATTAAATCCTTGCGCCGCAATACCGCTAAACAGGCTTTTGCCAAGCTTTGTAATACCAGATCACCAATTTCGTGGCCATGTTGATCATTAATGCGCTTAAAGTTGTCTATATCCATCATAATCACAGACATGGGCGTCTTCTTATCAAGCGCGTCTTTCAGAATGATGTCGCACTTATTGAAAAAAGCGCCGCGATTCGCAAGCCCCGTCAGGTGATCAGAATACGCCATGTGTTCCAGCGCTTCTTGGGTACGAAAATGCTCAATCGCAATACTCGCCAAATTACTGGCAAACTGAATCAGTTCGAAATCTCCCTCCGTTGGCCGAGCTGGTTGCATTTTATAAATCGCAAAGGTTCCTAATAGCTCGCCTTTTGAAGAACGAATCGGGTCCGACCAACAGGCCGCTAACCCAGCTTGTGCGGCCAATGCTTTGTAATCTTGCCAATAGGGGTGAGCCGCAATATCGTCCACCACAACACGTTCATTCAGATATGCGGAGGTGCCACAAGACCCAACATTCATGCCTATCTTGACACCATCAATCGCTTGGTTATAAAAGTCGGGTAAATCCGGTGCCGCCCCTAAGCGTAAGCGGTCTTCTGATTTATCAAACAAGAGCACACTGCACACGGTTTGCGGGCTTTCTTTTTGAATTTGCAACACGATCACGTTCAATATGTCGGACAATGCGGAACTTTTCGCCACCATTTCCAACATCACACCGCGTACTTTTAACCGCTCTTCGACCACCCAATGATCGGTTGTATCGCGCAGATACCAAATCTTAGTGTCACCTAATAGGGTAAAGCGTATGCTCACGCGTTTTTGCCTTCTATGTTTACACAGTAAGGTCGTATCGAGTGTGGCTGAAGAGCGCGTACCAGTGTGTTGTGACATCCACGGTTTTACACGCTGAAAAAATTCATATGGCTCAATCAGAACCTGGCCAAACCACTCCTCCATTGTGGTCATATCATCAAACACAAAGCCAAAATGCTCACAAAAACTCGGGTTCACATGGGTCACTTTTCCCGTTTCGGTATCAGAACATATCGCAGAAATCGGCAAGGTATCCAAGATATCTTCTAAGTTGGCCTTCGGAGTTTGATGACATCTCATAGTTAGTCCATTAATTCTATCGCTCACACGATGCTTTATTTTGATGATACGCAATTTTACAACGTAACCATGGCATCCGAAAAGTACAGGGCACACTATTTGCCTATTATTTGTATAACTTTTGTACGCAACGGTTGTTACCCACCAACAGTGGATGGCACAAACACTTTTAGGCTTCCCAAAATAATTTTAATGCGGCAATGGCGGACATGATTCTCACAAACCATTTGAATTGCACCGGGTTAATCTTTTTTAGAAAGTGATAACCCACAAACGCACCGATAAACAGCCCTGGCAAGGCGTACAGACTGGCTTTGGTGCTTTCCACTGTGAGTAAACCTAGGCTTAAATAAAAAGGCAGTTTGATCATATTGATAATAAAGAAGCCCCACGCTCGAGTGCTCACATAGGTCTCTTTCTTGAGTTTTTGTTCTAATAAAAACAGGCTAAACAGCGGCCCTGCCGCATTGGCCATCATGGTGACAATGCCACCTAGAAACCCCATTGAATACGCGGCAAGCGGCTTACGCATGAAAGGAGTGGGTCGATAGTCTAGGTACAAACCCAGCAATATCATCGCAATAATCATAACACCCAAAAAGCGCACGAACTGGTCTTGATCAATGTTCGCCAAAAAGTGACTCGCTAGATACATGCCCAAAAAAGCCAAGGGTAAAAAACGCGCCAATACCGACCAAGCAATTTTCGCTTTGTAACTGAAGACCGCCATGATATCGGTGACAATATAAAGCGGCAAAATCACTGCCAACGCTGCAGGACCGGGAAACACCACCATCACAATGGGTAAGATCAGCAGCCCCATTCCACCCACGGAGAATTTTGAAAACCCCGTGATCAAACCGGCGAGACTTAACACCACCCATGCACTGTCCAATGCTTTCTCCTTGTTATTTACGATGCATCAGAGGCTATTTTACGCGATTTAACGACCAATCATACTCAAGAAATTCAATGTCGAGGGCGTCTTTTTCGAGTGACTCAACAGTTGCCGTATCCAGTGATAATGCGTTGGCATAGTCGCTCAAAAATGCTTCTAAAGAATCATACCCTTTCCAACCTTTCTCAAAGTCTTCACGGTACCATTTAAAAATAGAGGAAAGCTCTAATGTGTCGCCATTCAAACGGTTACGGCTGCGATCCGCTAAGAAAAGCTCTGTTTGTGTTTCGAGCAAACGGTCTAGGTTATCGCCTTGAAAGGCTTGATTCGCCAAGGCAGGACAACCAATACTGGCGCAATTCACCGCAAAGTGAATACGTGGATCGTTGTAACGGTCGGAGCCACGAATCAGTTCGTGCTCAACCTCATCTAACGAACGCTCTTCACCCAACAAAGAAACAACGTCCTTGCTCCATGGGGAGCGAAACAGGCTGCCCAGGTCTTTGATCGACTCAATATTTGGCCATTCTGTCAGAATAAGCGCAACCGTTGCGGCGTTGTAAGTATTGATTAGAAATGCCAGCTGGTCGTTTTTAGGCCAGCTGTCGAATTCCGTCTGGCTCACTTGAGCCAAACGGTCTAAATAACGTTTCAGCGATGCCTTGTTATCCGCAAAACCTTGATAATCGACTTGGCTGGCTTTGCCGCCATCAATCAAATACACATTCTGCTGCAATAAAGCATTCCAAGCAGAATGATCAAACGCGTTTGCCGCGCTGACCAAGCCACTTTGTAACCCAAGCAACACCACTAAAGTCATCAACCAGTTTTTCATGGCATTAACCTCGACGCCAAGTGTGGTATTTTTCAATCCACGCCAATACACGCTCTGGCGTATGTGCGCGTTTCCACTCGCCTGCTGCGTATTTATTGGATTCCGCCCACGTTGGATAAGTGTGAATCGTACCCAAGATTTTGTTTAAACCTAGGCCGTGTTTCATCGCCAGTACAAATTCCGCCAATAATTCACCAGAATGCTCACCCACAATGGTGACACCTAAGATTTTATCTTTACCCGGCACGGTTAACACTTTCACAAAGCCCTTGTCGGCGCTTTCGGCGATGGCTCGATCAAGGTCATCTAAACCGTAACGCACCATTTCATAGGCAATGCCTTGCTCTTTGGCTTCTTGCTCGCTCAAGCCTACCCGCGCCACTTCTGGATCAACGAACGTCGCCCAAGGAATCACCCGATAATCTGCACGGAATTTTTTCACGGTACCAAACAAGGCGTTGACCGCGGCAAACCAGGCTTGGTGCGCCGCCACGTGAGTAAACTGATAAGGCCCCGCCACATCGCCGACGGCAAAGATATTCGGGAACAAGGTTTCAAGGTAATCATTGGTCACTATGGTGCGTTTGGTTTCCACACCAATGTTTTCCAAGCCATAGCCTTCAAGACGCGCTTGACGGCCCACCGCACACAATAAAGCATCAAACTCAATCACACTTTCCGCGCCATCTTTTTCAACAATCAGACGCTTCACATCACCGTCTTTTTCACAACGAATGGCATTGTGAGAGGTTAAAATCGTCACGCCATCGGCGGTCATACTGTCTTGTACCAGAGCCGAGACTTCTGCGTCCTCTCGCACCATAATGCGCTCAGAACGCTCCACTTGCGTGACGTTCGAACCCAATCGAGCAAAGCTCTGTGCCAATTCAGAACCAATCGGGCCACCGCCCAATACCACAAGACGTTTTGGCGGCGCATCCAACTTGGCAAACTCTTCCCACAGCGTGTCACTGGTGTAATAGCCCACGTCGTTTAAGCCTGGTAAATCCGGCACAAACGGACGTGCACCTGTCGCCAATACGATACTGCGCGCGGTAAGACGCTGAGTGCCGCCGTCGTTTAGCTTAATCTCTACCGTCCAAGGGTCGACGATGGTCGCGTAGCCTTGCACCACATCCACACCCAACTTGGTGTAGCGCTCAACGCTGTCATGAGGCTCAATTTTGCTGATGACCTCATGCACTCGCGCCATGACTTTTTTGAAGGAAAATGTCGGCTCTGCACTGTTTAGGCCGTAGCGCTCAGCATGACGCATTTGCTGCGCCACTTTCGCACTCTTGATTAAGGCTTTGCTGGGAATACAACCATAGTTTAAGCAGTCGCCGCCCATTTTATTGGCTTCCACTAACGTCACCTTGGCTTTGACCGCCGCGGCAATATAAGCGCTCACTAGACCACCGGCACCGCCACCGATCACAATCAGGTTACGGTCAAAAGTTTTTGGCTTGTTGAAGCCTTTGTAAACGCGACGCGCCTTGATGACATTCAGCAGTTTTTTCGCTAATAAAGGGAATACTCCGAGCAACACAAAGGAGAAAAGCAAAGACGGCGACAAAATGCCCGACAGGCTCTCAAGTTGCCCAAGTTGCGTACCGGCGTTAACAAATACCAAGGTGCCCGCCAACATGCCCAGCTGGCTTGCCCAGTAGAAGGTCACCGCACGAATCGTGGTTAACCCCATCAATAGGTTAATCAAGAAGAAAGGAAACAAGGGCACCAATCGCAAGGTAAACAGATAAAAAGCGCCTTCTTTTTCCACACCGTCATTGAGGGCTTTTAAACGATCACCAAACCGCTTTTGTACCGTTTCCTGTAACAAGTAACGCGCCACTAAAAACGCCAAGGTCGCACCGATGGTGCTGGCAAACGACACAATCAACAAGCCCCAACCTAAGCCAAACAAAGCGCCTGCGGCCAGCGTCATAATCGCCGCCCCTGGCAAAGACAACGCTGTGACAATGACGTACAGGAGCAAAAACGCCCCACCCACTAATAAGGGGCTCTCAGCGCGCCAAGCTTCAAACTGCGTCAGGCCCGACTTCAACCCTTCTAACGTTAACAACTGGTGCAGATCAAAGTAGAAAAAACCTACTATGAGCGCCGCAATGACGATTAACAAACCCGACTTTTTCATTACTAACACTCCCGCAGAGCTTTTCAACTCAAGACTAATAAACTCATTTATTCACTGTATAAGGGTTAGACTCAACAGAGGCCAAGATTCTTACACTCATAAAATATTTTTTATTGCTCACCAATAAAGCGCAGATAAAAAGAGAGAGGGCCATATTAAGAAGCGGTCTGAATTCGACCTGACAACACACTAAAAGACACGCCGCATACACACACGCACAAGACAAGCACCACTAAGCCAGATAAACCGTATGTGGCAATGGCCGTCGCAAACGCAGGAGGCCCAATCGTTCCCCCTAGATTGCCAAATTGCGCCAACAAACCATAGCTCTGTGCTTGCTCATTGGGGCTGCGTGCCAAGATTGGAATCATCGCCAGCGACGAGCCAGACACCATGCCTAAGCACAACACCACGACGCCAATCGCCATAAAAAATATCCACGCCGTGCCACTCATCACAAACGCACAACTGATGCCTACCGCCACCCCTGAATACGCCAGCAGGGCAACCCGCTGAGGCTTCATGACATATTGCGCGATGGCGCCTGCCAAGAAGGTTCCACAGGTGCTGACCAGCGGCAGGACAATCAACATCCAAGCGGTCAGCGAGGCATTGCCCACCAGACTCGGGACATAGGTCAACACAGAGACCAATGTGAAGGTGTAAAACAGAAATACGCAGCTTGGTAACAGGGAACGAGGATTGCGATACACTTGCAGCATTTGCGTCAAAAAGCCTGCCTGAGTGCCGGTGACAGGCAATAAATTCAATACAGGGTGTTTTCTTAACATGAAAAACAGCACGATGCCCATGGTGAAAATCAACAGGCTGTGACCTAAAAACACCGCCTGCAACCCCAAGTTATCCAGTAAACCTTTACCAATCCAACCACTCACCGCGAACGCGACACCAAAAAACGTCCCCCATAGACCCATGGTTAAGGATCTGTGCTGGGGAGCACTGAGTTTGGCGATGAGTGTTGGCGCGGTCACCACCACACCCAACTGAGAAAAACCTTCCAACAGACGGGTTATCAATAAAAAATCAAAAGAGGGCAATCTCGACTGGATCAATGACAAGGTGCCCCCGAGTAACAAGGCACCCACCAGCACTTTTAAATAACCGACACGGCTGGCGATCATACCGGCAGATACGCCGAAAATGAGCCCCGCCAACCCAACAGCTGACAATGCCGCACCGGTGGACGTAGCGCCCATGTCGTAATGGGACAACAGAGTATCGAACGAGATCGAAAACTTAGCAAACTGCATCGCCGCAGACACCCCTGCGATCCACAGCAGAATCACTTCTAACCACTGGGTTTTAGGCTCAGCAACCGATGAAAAAGACGAAGAACGAGGCATCAGGCTTCCTTAATACACAAGCCATCAACATTATGAAGAGGCGATTAACATTGACCTTACGGACAAAAAATAACCATTCTAAAGCAAACGCCGCTTAACAAAAGCGGCCATTTGCGGAACAAAAAAAGAAGTTTATGGGAAGACAAAGACGAATGATTTTATCGATTAAATATTAGACAGCCACAACAAGCAAGGTTATCATAGATGATAACTTCACAAAGGGATACCTATGGACTGGGAAATAAACTTTTATGAGGGTGTTGAAGATCAAATCCTTAATATGCCGCCTAAGGTTCAGGCACGGATGATTAAACTACTCGAATTAATGGAAAAGTATGGCGCCAACTTAGGCCCACCACACACGCAAGCCATGGGTGACGGTCTATTTGAGATAAGAGCCAAGGCCAAGGAAGGGATTGGACGAGGTTTATTTTGCTACCTCAAAGGCAACCGTATTCATGTATTGCATGTATTTATTAAAAAGTCTCAAAAAACACCAAAAAACGAGCTCAAACTTGCTCGTGAACGACAAAAAGAGGTTCAACAATGAGTCTTCAAGCCCTGAAACAACGAGCTCTCAAAAATCCTGACGTGAAATCTGAATATGAGAAGCTCGAAAACGAATTTCACTTCATTGATCAACTGATTGGCATGCGTATTAAAGCTGGCTTGACGCAACAACAAGTAGCAGAAAAAATGCATACTCAAAAAAGTAACATCAGTCGATTAGAGAGAGGCAACGCAAACCCTAACTGGTCCACGCTATCAAAATACGCCCAGGCCTGTGGTTTTGAGTTAACGCTTACGGTACAAAGAAGCTCGTCAACCTAGTGCGTTTTTGTGCGCTATAGACCATTTCGATCGCCTTTTTACTGCGTTACTGGGTTTAAGTCTGTTCTTCTCAGTTCTTTCATGCGCAATCCAATGTTACCGAGTATCAGCATCATGCCACCGATAATTTGATAGCTGGTCAGGCTCATGTCTAAGAAAACCCAGTTGATGACGGCGGCGAAGACGGGAAAGGACAGCTCGGCCAACGTGGCCAGTTGCGCAGGAACGGTTTTCAATCCCTGGTAATAAAACCACATGCCGATAAAACCACTGAGTAAGGCCATAACAACAACAAGACTCAGGTCTACTGAAGTCATGATGGACAAACTGTCTGACTGCGCCAACGCCATGGGCAGAAGCACCAATAATCCAGCGACAAATCGACCGGACATAATGGCATTCGCTGGCATATGTTGGTGCGATAAGTATTTACCACACACGGTGGCCGCGCCCCATGCGGTTACGGCAATCAAAGTATAACCATAGCCCTTTAGCAAGCTCACCGTGTCACTCGAATAGTGCCATTGAGCGTCGCCCAATACACGCAAGTCTGGCCACATCATGACAAAACTGCCCAACAAAATCACGGCAGCCCACTGAACAAAGTGCCCTTCAATACGCTCTTTTAACAACCAATACGCCAGCAAAATGGCCACAATGGGTTGGAGTTTTTGCAATAAAATCACCACGGTAGGGTTTAAGTATTGAAAAGCTTCCGTGAAAGCCAAGGTACCCATGGCCGAGCCAATGCCACCGATAAAAAACAAACTTGAAAAGCCGCTAATCGACATATGGCGATACACATGACGGTAACGCCACAGCATAGGACTGACAAACAACACGAGGGTAAGGTGTTCGATAAGAACGATTTGCAAAGTAGAATAGCCAGCGCCCAGTAAGGGGTAGCGTATTAAGGTATCAAGCGCCCACGTAAAGCACGCGATCATGATAAAGAATGTTCCTGCCATCTTGGTTTTCTCCAATGAATAAGATGCACAGGGGTGATGAGAACGAATAGTACCAAGCACTGCGCTTTCAAAAAGCACACATGAACACCCCCATTGCTAGGCGCGTTAAAAGCTTGGTCGATCTTCTATCATCCGGACTGTAACCGTCGGCTCTGGCTTCTCACCAGATCTGCTGACCCTTGTTGTTTCAATATCATAAGAAACATCACAAGGCGCTCGCGGGCTGTTTAACTGGATGAGGTCATCCGAGAAAAAATACCGCCGGTGGGGAATTTCACCCCGCCCCGAAGTTCGATTAATGTAAATTTACGTAACTAACTCTAAACCCATCCCCTTACTGAGGCAATAATAAATCGACTTTTGAACACCCTAAAAAGTACAAAAATCTGACCGTTTACCCAGTATTAAGCTACACTCTGCAATCAATACAAATCTTGACCAGCTAGGATAGATATCATGCAAACCTCTTCTAAGAGTGGTGTTCTTTATGCCCTAACGGCCTTTACTTTATGGGCCATTGCGCCTATTTATTTTAAAGAAATGTCGTTTGTGCCCGCTCAAGAAATTCTGGCTCATCGTGTTATCTGGTCGTTTTTATTGGTATTAGCGCTTATTTTCATTCTGCGCTACAGCAAGGCGCTGGTCACCGTCTTAAAATCCCCTAAAATTTTGGCCGCTATGCTGGTGTCCACTTCCCTGATTGGCTTCAACTGGGGCACCTTTATTTGGGCGGTGCAAAATAACCAAATGCTCAGCGCCAGTTTGGGTTATTACATTAACCCGCTGATCAGTATTTTATTGGGGGTGATTTTCTTTAAGGAAAAGCTCGATACCATTCGTAAAGCCGCGGTATTGCTGTGCTTTTGTGCCGTGGTGTTTGAGATCATACAATTTGGTTCGCTCCCTTGGATCGCCTTGGCACTCTCCATGACCTTCGCCTTTTATGGCCTGATACGTAAGAAAATAGCGGTTGATAGCTTTACCGGCATGGCGATTGAAACGGCCATCATGTTGCCATTTGCCCTGATGTATTTGACTCTCAGCCCGTCTCCAACCTCGAATATTTTTGACAACAGCGCCAGCGTTAACTGGTTATTGTTTGCCGCTGGGCCAGTGACCATGGCGCCACTTATGTGTTTCGCGGCGGCGGCCAACCGGGTCAGCATGGTGACTCTCGGTTTCTTTCAATACATAGGCCCAACGGGGATGTTTTTCTTGGCGGTTTTTCTTTACGACGAGCCTCTCAGTTCAGAAAAGCTTACTACTTTTGTGTTGATTTGGTCGGCCTTAGCCATACTGATTTTCGACTCGATTCGACGCCTGCGCAAAGTGCCAGATGCTTACAAAAATAGTCCGTAAAACCCACAAAAAAGAGTTTCTTTTTTGTGCAACAGGCCGCACAATCGCGGCCTGTTTAGCAACTGATAACACGCCATGAAAATCATCTCTTTTGACGCCCTAAGAACGCTCCACTTACCTCACGTTCGTTACATAAAACCCGAAGCGATGTACGACCATTTAGAGGAAATTAAAGCGGCAGATTGGTTACTGTTCCCACAATATTGGCAACTGACAGCCCTCACCTGTGGCCTCAAAAAACGTATTTTTCCCAGTATGGCGTCTTACCTAATTGGCCATGACAAAATTGAGATGACACGTACTTTTAACACCGTCGCACATCAACAACACCCGTACACCTTGATCGCAGCCAATACGCCCTATGAAGCCGAGCGAATTTGGGACGAAATGCACACGCCCTTTGTGGCCAAAATCCCGCGCAGCAGCATGGGCAATGGGGTATTTTTGATCGACACCATTGGCCAATGGCGTGATTACGTAGAAAAAACCGACGTGCTGTACGCACAAGAATATTTACCAATTGATCGTGATATGCGCGTTATTTGGGTGGGCAATAAAATTGTCAGTGGCTACTGGCGTTTGCAGTCAGATAATGGCTTTCATAACAACATCAGCCAAGGTGGTCAGGTGGAAGTCGCCTTGATCCCCAAAGAAGCCCAGGATCTCGTGACCTTCCTCGCCGAATCGTTGGACATCAACCATGCCGGATTCGACATCGCCATGGTCGGCTCTGTGCCTTACGTGATTGAAATCAATCGAATTTTTGGCAACCAAGGACTGCCCAATATTCAACATGACGTGAATACAGAACTGCTGAATTACTTGAACGAGCAGCACCTGTTATCGACTGCCGATCTCATCGATCAGCCAAGTGGGTTTTAACCGCCCCTATTAGGCTAGAGGACGAGTGCTTATCATGCGCTTAATCGTATCAAGTGCACGACCCAGTGCTTCTGTCGCCTCGGTTCGAACGGGGTTACGAATCTGACACTGATTGATACTATCCGCGTACTCAGTGAACAGTTTTTGTTCGGTATAGCGCTCATTAAGATGGAGCAAAAAGGTTTTGCGTTGTCGATCGAAGAGTTTTTGCATCAGCCTCGCTTGGGTTTTATTGCCGCCATACATGTGCACAAGTTTTGGCGTAATCACCTCATCTTGTAAGAAACGGCTGTACATAAATAGGCCTTTGTGAACGACAGCAATGTCTTGCGGGTCGTAATTCGGGCTAAACTCAGACAACTTGATGTCAACAAAATCGACCAGCGCCAAGCAAGAATTCAATTCATTAATAGACGACCCTGCAGAATAAGACACGGACGAGCATAACAAACCAATGATCAATAATAGTCGTTTGTACATGGTGACCTCCGTGTTTTGCGTTTATGTCGATTCGATACCCTTTTAAAATAGAGCAATGGCGAGAGATTCGTCAATTGCTTGGGGGTCGGTGTTAACATATTAAAACAGGAAAAGTTCAGAACGACACAAAAGTGTATCAGTATTTATCTTCTACTGACTGACCGTATAAATACTATGATCGAATGCTCGGCGCCGTTTTATTCAGGCGTTTAGGGCGTTTTTCCCAACGTACTTTGATGTCAAACTGTTGGCTGTCTTCGTCTTCCGACGCCGTCACTTTTAGTCGCATCAACCCCTTAGGATCTAACTGAAGCGTCCCTTCTTTTTCATCACTGAACGCCAGCTTACCTTTGCCTAGACCTTTCGAAAGGGCTTTTAACACATCTTGAATATCGTTGGTGTCTAGTAACGCTTCGTATTTGAATTCGGTTTTTGATTTCATACCATTTACTCGTAAATGCCTTTTAATTCGTTCGCACTCATCACTTTGGCCGTTGGATAATCACAGCTCAATCCGACAATGCCAGTGGTTTTGTCAATTAAGGTTGCACCAATACCATAGCTGTCTAACCCTTCGACTTTACGAGAATGAGAGTCCAACGTAATGTCGGCTTCCACGTGTACCAAGCCTTTTTTGATCGCCACACGTTGTCCTTGCTGACGGTTAATATGGCCTTGTACCACCACATGAATCCCAGCTTTATGAATCGCATCGACGCCACGCGCTGTCAAAGGCAAGTCTGCGTCGCGGTACTTGGTACGAAAGGTATTGGCAATGGAACTGTAGTAAAAGCTGAACAAATCACGGCGCTTTAAATTACGGTGAAACGCTTTATTGGCGTATTGGGTACCATTTTTGAGCAGCATTTGCGCCATACTGTCGTCAAGCCCAGCGTGCAAGAACAAAAAAGACCCGCGCTTTGCCACCAGCGCCATTTTGCGGAAGAACCAGTTGAACTCGCCTTTTTTGTGTAAAAATAACTGCTGGCATTTCAACGAAGTAGCGTACACCTGACGCAAACTCAACCCCGCTGCCAAGCAGTGTTTTTCAAAGCTGTGATTTTTCGATGCCATTTTGCGCACTTCACGATCGATACCCTCTACGGTTAAAAAGCCCGCCGCATGAAAAGGAAACTCTTTGAACCAATCATCGCCAGGAAACAGCAACGTACGGCAGGTATCTTCGTCGGGAATTTTTTTGTCCCACTTAGTATCTGCTAGATACTCGTCAAACACTTCTCGAAACAAGGGCACGACCTTTTTGCCCATGCGGACAAAAAAGTGCTGGTTGCCTATGTCTTTTTTCCGCGCCAGCGCCAACAAACCCATCAACAAACGCAAGTCATGATTGCCCGCCAGTAAGGTCACGCGAGCTTTGAGTTTGTACAACTGCTTCACGCTGCGCAGTAAGGTGAGATTACTGGGTCCCTTATCGAGGCAATCACCACCAACTATGATGTCGGTGCGACGCCCTTTTTTGGTTAACGTCAGCTGACCTAAAGCGGCTTTTTTCTTACGCTCGGCCACACCCGCTGCAATGAGAGACGCTTCGAATGCCTCAGCATCGGCATGGGGATCAGAAATAAACACGACGGGGCGCTTTGGCCAGCGTAGCTTGTTCTTTTTAAACCGCGATGGCGTTTTACTCGTGGACAACACATGATGATTGACCGAGCTGTCGTCCCGCGGCCACGGTGCCCACTCACTCGGTAATCGAGTCGTAATGTCCGCGTGATTAGGGTGATCGAAAACACAAGGGAGAGGACTTTTCATCGGTTAATTACCTTTGTAATGTGGGCGTGCAAATCACGTGTTGTGTAAAAATATCAGTCAGGGACATCATGAATTTGACGCTGCTTCCAGTCACCAAAACAGTTCACTGTGGGTTTCCCTTCTATAAACTCAAACACAATAGGATGACCATAAAACATGCTAAGCCGTTTAATATCGCAAAATTCTATGACATTTAAATGACAAGCCGCGTGTCGTATTGACGCGCCATGGCCAACAAACAGCTTAATACGGCCGTTATCACCAGCGTGCTGTTGCCAGCCCCGTACGTGGCTGGCCACCCGTTCGCCCGCTTGCCATAAGGACTCCGCGCCATCAAATGGCAGGCAATAATGACTGTCAGACTTCCAATGAGCGGGAGGAGCATCAAATCTTGGATCGAGCGCTAAAATGCGCTCTATTTCATCAATCGACAAGTTGGCCACCGCGCCCACGCTGCGCTCGCACAATGCAGGAAAAGACGCGATCATAGGCGCGTCGTCAAAAAACTCGCTCAACTCTTCCACATAGAGGCTTGCTGTTTGCCATGCACGCAACAAAGTCGAGGCATCCACTTGAGCCTCTAAACGCAAGCCTTGCTCCGCTAGCCACGCCCCAAACGCCCTCGCTTGGCGCCGCACTTCCTGTTCCCCTTCAGGCGTCAACGGAAAGGGTTGTAGGGCGCTCGGTACCTTCTTTAATTGCTCGTATGCTCCGTGGCGGATAAAAGCAATCATGCTGGATCCAAAGCAGCGATCAGTTCATACGCGCGATCAAAGTCGATTTTGCCCGTCAACCGATACACGGTTACGTTCGCCAGTTCATCAGCGTAATGAGCGACTGAATCTATGGCGTTCAAATCTGCAAATACGCCTTCGTTGTCTTGGTAAAAAGGCCCTGGACGCTTGCGTAATCCTTCGATCACATCGGGCTGTGTGGCCAGATCAACTCGTTCCAAACACGTTGGTTCAGGGCTGTTTAACGACCAATCCAACATAACCAAGCGCGATAAATGCCCCGTCAAACACACGCGATCTGCGCCGTATTCGTCTTCAATTTGCACGTCGTATTTTTCTTCTAATGACCAAAGCTCGCTTTGTGGCATCTCGCGTAATGCGGCTTGGCGCGCTTCGGGCAAAATATGACGCAAGCGATCCGCGTGCAACAAGGTACCAGGGTTCACTCTGGGTAACTTAGCCAGCCCCATGGTGGCGGTACCCTGAGCCGTTTTTTTGATTAAAATCCGGTCATTGGTTAAAAAATTTCGCTCTGGGTTTTCCAAACAACGCAGCATCAGCGTCGATTTACCACCACCAGAGCCCGCCGCTATGGCGGTCACTTCGCCTTTTACACTGAAGCCCGATGCATGACCTAAAGAGAATCCTTGGCGCAAATAGTGGTTCAAAAATTGGTTGTTAATAAAATTGATGATTTGTGCCACATTGGCTGAACAAGGTCCCACTGCAACGACCTGATCAGGGCGTTGCAAAAACACCATACCGGTTTTGAATTTCTTAATCCAGCGACCGCCTTCCACATCAAGGTAGCCTTCTTTTCGTCCCTGCTTACCGGCTTCACGCGGCACGTCGAGCCAATTAAGTTCCTCACCCACCGCGTCTTGCTCTATGGCAAACACCTGCAGTGCCGTGGTGGGGGCGGTGGTTTGCTTTAACGTGGCGGGTAGCTTTAACGTGGTGGGTAACTTTAAATAGCTACGGTAATAATCAGCGATCCCTGCAAGCAACATGGTTTCATTAGAATGAACTGTGATACTCAAATCCGCAAACGCCAGCTGAATCGTGTTAGTACAGCGACTCAGAGCGTCGTCCACATGAGGTAAATTTAATAAGGCTTTGATCATGGTTGTGTTCCCTCCGACAAGCCACATGACTGTAAAACATAGGTGGCGTAAGCACTGGCGGCGTCGATGTTGCATCCTTCTAGGGCGCCTTTAAAGCCACCAAACGCAGACACTTCAAACACCACAGGGCCTTGGTTTGTCAGGGCGATGTCGACCGTGGTGAAGCTGAGATCGTAGCAAGATTGAGCGCGTCGCCCCAGTTCGATCAAATCCGCATCGGGCTCGAACAATTCGTATTTGCCGCCACTGTTGATGGTGGTGTTCCAAGCGTCTTTATTGCCAACACGGGCATAAGTACACAGATACTCACCACCAATGAAGACCATGCCGAGATCTCGACCATCGAGCTCCACCGTTTGTTGAATATAGTAAATACTTTGGGTATGGCGGTATTTTTCTAAGGCGTCTCGTACCACCTCGTCACTGTCGGCGGGAGTTAATATGATCATGCCACGCGCTTTTGTTGAATACAGGGGCTTTAAAATCGCCGAACCAAATTCCCGTACCGTTGCAAACGCCTGCTCAGCACTTTCAGTAATGCGTGTTTTCGGCATAGGGATGTTGCCTTGTTGCAAAGCGAGGGTGCCGCTTAGGCGATTGACCAAGTTACCGACACTGTGGGTCGGGCTGAACAGTTTGACGCCGGCACGCTCTGCGTAAGACAGCAAATGAATGCGATCTTCTGTGGCGGGGGAATAGGTCTCACTGATTTTCTTGATGATCAAGCCGTCGAGGGTCATCAGATCCAACCCTTGATACATAAGTTGTTGAGTATCGAGGCGCAGTTCCACTTGGCTCATGTCGATCACCGCACGAAAGCCAGTGCGCTCTTCTAAGCGATCCGCCAAGACTTCTGTCGACCATTTTCCTGGAATACCAATGACCCCAATTCGTGGCTTATTCAACATACAGTTCCTTTAATGGTAGGGTAAATGTCTGGGCCTGTTCGGGCGTTAAGCTGGACAATCTGTGCAGCAAATAACGCGCTCGCAAATGCATACGAGAGGCCAGTTTTTTATCAAATATAAAACGCGTCGAGGTCGCAAACGAGCGCGCCAACCCCGCGGCTAAGCGCAGTTCAAACCGGTCGTCTTGCTGGCGTTTAGCAAAGCGCTGACCAAATCGATACACGGCTTTGGCGCTGTCCATCATTTGCGTTCGCGTGTCGCCGCTCAATACTTGTAAGCGATAAATCGACACCATGAGCACCGACAAATCTTGCACATAATCAAAGTAAGCAGCGCGGTGCAAATCGATAAAATACACGCGCTTTTCCGCGTCGTCGTAAATCACATTATCGACATTAAAATCCCCATGCGTGAGCACGGAAAAGGGCGCGCGCCATAGGGTTTCTTGCTTGGCAACGTCTTGTACTAATTCGTCGAATCCGCGACTCACGTAACCGCAAATACGCTCCTCTTCTTTGAAAAATTCAGGGTGTACTTTGCGACTGTCACCGATGCGCTTTTGCAGTTGCTTCATGAAATTGGCGTTGCACGTTTCTAGGGTAAAACTGGCTTTCCAAGTTTGATTTAACGTCTTAAACAACGCCTTTAATGCGGCCTGAGTGCCGTCTTGGTCGCCATTAAGTAAGAGAGCTTCTAAGGTTTTCCCAGGGATATGCTCGATCAGTAACGACGCCTGTTCATCGGAATCGCCCTGTTGTGACAGCACACTCGGTGCCAGTTTAGGATCGATATTGCGCCAATGGTTGACGCCAGCTACTTCTTCATCGATCTTAGCACGGTCGCCCTCTTTATAGACTGCTAACACATTTTTGCCCGATTGATCCTTGTGAGTAATCGCGGCAATGGCACTGCCTGAACGGGTTAATGCCAAACGCCGGACTTTTAAATCTCGTAAGTGGTAGTTCAAATTGTTCGCGCTGTCTAACAGATGTGGGTAATTATCAAGGTTAGCGACCTGACCCAAATCGGTCTTGATTAAGGCATCGCCCACAACACTCAGTTGCTCAATAAGACGCTTCACACCAAGATTACTGAGTACGGCGGCTTGCAGCTGATCGTCGCTTAAGATTGCTTTCGCCTGTAAGGTTTTGCTTTGTAAATCGTTATAACTGGCGAGCAGTTTGTGAGTGCGACGTCCTAACTTGATCCCTGTACGACGGCGATTGTCGGCCAAACCGGCTTTTACTAAGCGCAATGCTCGACGAACACGTTTGACCAGTTTGCCTGCTTCCTCTTTCGCTGGATGCTCAAAACTTGCACTCAAGGTGCCTTCTCTGACACAGTCGAAACAGTGCTTGGTCATCATTTCCAGCGCTAACGCCAACGCATGCATACCGGTGACTTGAGCATGGTAACGACTGTTGTTTTTGCGTTGTGCTAATAACCGCGTGACTTCCAAGTCGGCTTTTTCACGTAATGTTTGTACATAACCACGTCGACCACGCAAGCTAGGCAGCAAGGTAATCGAGCTGGAGCTGAAAAAGAGCGCCACCAGATGGCAGTGTGTTTCCACTTCGTTCAGAAGAAAAGACACCGGCTCCTGAAGTGTCAACACCACTGGGATTGAGGACATAACATTTCCCTACTATCGTTACCTTAGACTGTACATAAAGTAAAAAGCATAAAGATGACAGTGACATTACAGAGAGGGACAAATCTATTTAGGGCGCTTTTTCACGTCGCTAACCTATGCGTTACACCACACTTTAATCACACCAGGTGGCATCTCTTAGTTCTAATGCTTCGCATAATGAACTACTATCTAGGCACACTACAAACCGTTACAAAAGGCGGCCAACATGTTTTTTAAACGAAAATCCGAAGAAACCAAGAAAGAAAATGCCCAAGAAACGGGACAGAATCAATGCAGTGCAGAACTTGCCGCCATCAAACAAAATACTGCCTGTATCAGCTTTAATACTGACGGTATCATTTTAGACGCCAATACACTTTTTCTAGACATTGTCGGATACCGCGCTGAAGAAGTCATTGGCCAACATCACCGCATGTTCTGTGACCATGAATACGCCAATTCAGCCGAATACAAAGATTTTTGGCGCGCTTTAAAAGCGGGCGAGGCCAAAAACGGTACTTTCCTGCGTTTCACCAAAAGCAAACAACCCATTCACC
Organism: Marinomonas algarum; assembly: GCF_020532605.1. GTDB lineage: Bacteria > Pseudomonadota > Gammaproteobacteria > Pseudomonadales > Marinomonadaceae > Marinomonas > Marinomonas algarum. The sequence continues at coordinate 33,225 of NZ_JAJATW010000015.1, forward strand.
TAGAAGCCAGTTACTTCCCTGTTGCCGATCATGATGGTCGTATCACCAAGATTTTGAAGATTGCCAACGACATTACAGACATTCAATCTTCGCTAGAAAGTAAAAATGCCGTTCTAAAAGCATTAAATCGCTCTATGGCGATGATTGAGTTTGATCCAACAGGTAAAATTCTTTACGCCAACACCAACTTCCTAACGCTTATGAAGTACGACCTTGAAGAAATTCAAGGGAAGGAACATAAAATCTTCTGTGATGATAAGTTCTATCGTGAAAACCCTCATTTCTGGGCGGATCTGTCCCGTGGCCAGCATTCCTTTGGGCGCTTTCAACGTTTTGACAAAGACGGCAAGGTCGTCTGGTTAGAGGCCACCTACAACCCCATTTTTGATGACAAAGGCCGTGTTACAAAAGTCATTAAATTTGCTGCAGACATTACGACACGCATCAATAATTCCATGCTGGCGATTGAGCTTGCTGCGGCCACATCCGAAGAAACCAGTCAGGTTTCCTCAAACGCGGTGGAAATATTAGACGCTTCAGTTCGCACTTCTGCAGAAATTGCAGAAAAAGTCCGAGTCGCTGCGGAAACGGGTGAACAGCTTCAAGCACAGTCTAAGAATATTGCCGATATTGTTGTGACGATTCGTTCTATTGCGGATCAAACGAACTTACTGGCTCTGAATGCGGCGATTGAGGCGGCACGCGCTGGGGAAGCAGGGCGGGGGTTCTCTGTCGTTGCCGACGAAGTTCGTAAGCTGGCCAGCTCTACCGCTGCCGCCACAGCCGAAATCACTGAAGTCGTCGACAACAACCACCGTTTGATCAATGACATGGACGGCATCTTACGTTCCGTTAATGGCATTGCATTGCATGGTCAGGAGAGTATCAACGAAGTGTCCCATGGCCTCACAGAGATATCCTCTGGGGTAGCAAGGTTCGTCGAAATGGTTGATAAAATGAAAGAATAGCGCAGAAAGTTTAGACTTAAAGCCACGGTATTGGCTCCCAACGCCGTGGTCTACTTTCTGCTTTGATGTCTTATCCTTATGACTATTTTTGCTTAGTCTGTTAGCAAAGCCGCGGCACTGCCGCATACTGTCATAACAAACAAAAACCATTTTAAATGACTAGGGTTGGCTTTAATCGCCATCTTTACGGCTAAATACGAGCCAAATATAGTACCCGACGCCAAGATCAGTCCCGGTACCCAAAGGATCTGGTCATTCCAAATAAACACACCCAGTGCCAATGCCGTAAAGCCTAATGTACAAACCATTTTAAGTGCATTGGTACGCACCAAATCATAACGTAATGTGCCTGCTAGTGCGGCAATAAGAATGAAGCCCACGCCAGCTTGCACAAATCCCCCATACACACCGGCAATGAATAATGCGACCCACGCGCTGGGCTTCTCAGTCACTTTGAAAGGGATAGTGCCTTCTGGTGGCGCAATCAAAGTAGGGCGCACAATCATAATCACCGTCATACCGATCATGGCGCTCAATAGCAGTGGTTTGAGCCAGGTCTCTGGCGCGTAACTTGCCGCAAAAGCACCGACCACACCGCCTAATAGAGAGGGAATCATCACCGGTAAAATGTCCGCATTATCCAGTTTTTTTGCCTTACGAAACCCTACCGTAGCGGATACATTTTGTAAGAAAACCCCGACACGGTTCGTTGCATTGGCAATATCTGCGGGCATGCCCATCACCATCAGAGCTGGCAAAGTAAGATTCGACCCTCCACCGGCTAACGTATTAATAATCCCGGCAATAAATCCCGTACCAATCAGTAAACTCACGGTAAATAGACTGTAGTCCATTCTCTGTCCTTAAAAAATGCGTTGAAAAAGAGCACGCATCTTAGTAAGGCTTAACGACTTTGACAAAGGTTTCTTTTCGTTACTTGGCGAACCGGAGGCTGCAGGTGTGAAGATAGTCTCAAGGTTTTGTCATCAAGGCGTAATGTACGATGGCGTTGCTTGAAATGACGCCGTCATCAAGGCATCGTACAATTTTCAACCTCATTAACAGAGAGTTATGATGGCCAATTACCAAATTGTTGCCGTGTATGGCACCTTACGAGAAGGACTCAACGACCACACCTTGCTGTCGACAGGCAGGCGCATCGGGATGGGGTGGTTAACTGGATTCAGCATGCACGACTTAGGCGGTTCACCGGCCATCGTGCCAGCCCACGAGAACACTGAACGTATTCGAGTAGAGTGGTATAAAATTCCAGACACCACATTGGAAGAACTGGATCGTTTAGAGGGTTATGATCCTAACAATGCGGAAACGTCCGTTTTTCTACGCAAGCGGGTTTTTTCGCCTTATGGCAAAGGGTGGATTTACGTTTATAATCAACCACTAAAGCACGCCCCTTACATGGAAGCGGGTGACTGGGTGCGTTTTTCACAACTCTCTACCTTAATTCCAGCGCATTAATTTCCTTGCTTTTTTGCTGCCTCCCATTAGGGTGTAAGGTCACTTTATTCTCAGCAAAAGGGCACACACAATGAAAGTTAGTTTCATCGGATTAGGCACCATGGGTTACCCAATGGCAGGGCATGTCAGTAAAGCTGGACACTCTGTTGTGGTTTATAATCGTTCAGCAGAAAAAGCTCAAAATTGGTGTAAAGAGTACGCGGGCTCATCGGCTCCGACGCCCGCTCTTGCTGCAAAAGACGGTGATATTGTGCTCACCTGTGTCGGTAACGATGACGACTTACGTGCTGTGTACTTAGGCGAAGAAGGTGCTTTTCAACAGGCTAAAGCGGGCACCTTATTTATTGATCACACCACAGCGTCCGCTGAAGTGGCAAAAGAACTCCATCAAGTCGCACAAGAGCGTGGTTTTCTCTTTATGGACGCACCGGTATCCGGTGGTCAAGCTGGCGCCGTTAACGGCGTGTTAACCGTGATGATTGGCGGTGAACAAAGTGATCTAGACAAAGCGAAACCGATACTTGACTGCTACGCTCAAGCCACTCGCTTAATGGGCCCCGTGGGTAACGGCCAACTGACAAAAATGGTCAACCAAATTCTGATCGGCGGAGTTTTATCAGGCTTATCCGAAGGCATACGTTTCGCACAAACTGCGGGCTTAGACATTGCAAAATTGGTCGATACATTAAAATATGGAGCGGCCGGTTCTTGGCAACTGGAAAATCGTGGCGAAACCATGGCGAAAGACGAATTTGACTTTGGCTTTGCCATTGAGTGGATGCATAAAGACTTAGGAATATGCCTAGCCCAAGCAAAAGAAATGGGGCTAGCATTACCCTTAACCCAATCCGTTGATCAAAGTTACCAAGACCTCATGGCAGAAGGCCATGGCCGCCAAGACACCTCGGTACTGATCAAGGCTTTTGATAAAAAAGACGTTGATCAAACAGCCTAACAACGACTTTTTACACCTCCCTTATTGTTATAAAAAGAGGGAGGTGTACACCATGAAACCGCTCGCCATAAATACTCTAAATATCGTTGTTCACCGATTTAACCACTTCTATTTTTTACTGATATAAAAATTCTACGCACTTTTTCTACACATTCTTTACGCGTCGATTTTCCTGTAAGCCTTTATTAGCAGGCCTTACGCTGGGTTATGCGTATTCTGTATTCATTCCACGTATAGGCTGTGTCGTTATTTCGATTGGTGATTTCAATGGCCTTGAGTACTCTTCAAGAAGGTTGTTTTTTGAGGGTCTGTTGACCAGGTTGTCAAAATACAACTAAGGGGGCTCACGGATGAGACAAGGTCGCCTTGTTCAGATGGCTATCTGGGCAAGGCGGTTTTAAACCGTAGGGCTGAACCGACTTCCCGCCTCCCTCAAAAAAATCACAAAAGAAACGAACACCTTGATTCAACTTCCCACGTGTTTGACACGAAATATAATGACGTTAATGGAGAGTTACAATGAAAAAAGGGCTAGCAAAACTAACGCTTGCACTCATGGCAGCCGGCGCAATCGGCACTTCCGCTCACGCCGCATCCACACTGGTTTATTGTTCTGAAGGGAGCCCTGAAGGCTTCAACCCTTCGTTTTACACTTCTGGCACCACCTTTGATGCCACTTCAAAAAATATGTTCAACCGTTTGGTGGAATTTAAGTTAGGCACCACAGAAACCGAAGCGGGCTTGGCTGAAAGCTACGAAGTATCAAGCGATGGCCTTGAATACACTTTCCATTTACGCAAAGGCGTGAAGTTTCATTCCACCAAAGACTTCAAACCAACACGCGACTTTAATGCCGACGATGTGATTTTCACCTTCGATCGTCAAGGCAACAAAGAACACCCGTATCACACCGTCTCTGGTGGCTCTTATGAGTACTACACCGGCATGGGCATGGACACACTGGTTAAAGATATCGTGCGCATTGATGACTACACGGTGAAGTTCGTGTTGAACCAGCCAGAAGCACCGTTTATTGCCAACTTGGCGATGGATTTCGCGTCCATTTTCTCGAAAGAACAAGCCGACATGCTGATGAAAGCAGGCAAACCAGAACAGCTTGATATCAATCCTGTCGGAACGGGCCCTTTCCAAAAAGTCCAATACCAAAAAGATTCTTTGATTCGCTATGTGGCCTTTGAAGATTACTGGAAAGGCCGTGCAAAAGTGGATCGCTTGGTGTTCTCTATCACACCAGATGCCTCAGTGCGTTACGCCAAGCTAAAAGCGGGCGAATGTGATGTGATGCCGTACCCAAATCCTGCCGATCTTAAGCAGATGGAATCCGATCCAAACATCAATTTGATGAGCCAAGAAGGCTTGAACGTCGGTTACTTGGCATTTAACACGCAAAAAGAACCTTTCACGGATGTGCGTGTTCGCCAAGCCTTGAGCCTAGCAACCGATAAGAGCGCCATTATCGATGCGGTGTTCCAAGGTGCCGGTAAAGCCGCGAAAAACCCGATTCCACCGACTATGTGGTCGTACAACAAAGACATCGTCGATTACCCATACGACCCCGTCAAAGCGAAAAAATTATTGGCCGAAGCCGGTTACCCAGACGGTTTCGATACCAACATTTGGGCGATGCCAGTACAGCGTCCGTACAACCCAAATGCCCGTCGTATGGCGGAAATCATGCAAGAAGATTGGTCTAAAGTGGGCGTGAAAGCTGAGATCGTGTCTTACGAGTGGGGTGAATACCTAAACCGCTCGAAAAAAGGCGAGCACGACACCGTGTTGCTTGGTTGGACCGGCGATAATGGTGACCCAGATAACTTCCTCTATGTTTTGCTAGGTTGTGATGGTGTTGGCGGATCAAACCGTGCCCAGTGGTGTAATGACGAGTTTAACGACCTGTTGTTGGCCGCGAAACAAACCTCTGACAAAGGCGAACGTACTAAACTGTACGAAGAGTCTCAAGCCGTCTTCAAACGAGAAGCGCCTTGGGTCACGTTGGCACACTCAATCGTGTATGAGCCTGTTCGTAAAGAAGTCAAAGGCTACAAAATTGACCCACTTGGCGGTCACTACTTCTACAACGTCAGCAAATAATCGACGTTAGGAAGTCAGCCCTTCGGGCGACACAAAACACCTGCTTGCTGGGACGTGAGCAGGCGTTTTGCTGACCGAGCCGCTGGCTCGTTCACACCACATTTCAAGAGAGCCTGTCCTTTATGTTCCAATTTATTTTTCGTCGCTTAAGTCTGGTGATTCCGACCTTTATTGGCATCACTCTACTGACCTTTACCCTTATCCGTTTGATTCCCGGCGACCCGATCGAAGTCATGGCCGGTGAACGCGGTGTCAGTGCCGAACGTCACGCTGAATTAAGCGCTCAACTCGGCTTTGATCAGCCCCTATACGTACAATATTTCAATTATGTCAGTGGCGTATTACAAGGGGATCTAGGCAATTCCTTGATCACGCGCGAACCTGTGATGAGTGAATTTTTAACCCTATTTCCTGCCACCATTGAACTGGCTACCTGTGCGGCTATTTTTGCTATTTTTATTGGTTTGCCTGCGGGGATTTTTGCCGCCGTCAAACGCGGGACGATTGTCGATCATTCCGTGATGACCTTCTCCCTCACCGGGTATTCCATGCCCATTTTCTGGTGGGCACTGCTGTTGATGCTGGTGTTTTCCGTCAACCTCGGCTGGACACCCGTCTCGGGGCGGATCGACGTAGTGTATTGGATCGACGACGTCACCGGTTTTATGTTAATCGACTCGCTCTTATCGGGTGAAGAAGGCGCTTTTGGCTCCGCGGTTTCCCACCTTATTTTGCCCAGTATCGTCCTCGGTACCATTCCTATGGCGGTGATTGCTCGCATGACACGCTCTTCCATGTTGGAAGTATTAAGCGAAGACTACATTCGTACCGCCCGCGCCAAAGGCATCGCACCATGGCGAGTGATCGTTATTCACGCGCTGCGCAATGCCTTGATTCCGGTGATTACGGTGATCGGCTTGCAAGTCGGTATCTTGCTGTCTGGTGCGATTCTGACCGAAACCGTGTTTGCTTGGCCGGGCATAGGGAAATGGTTGATTGAGTCCATCGGTCGCCGAGATTACCCCGTTGTACAAGGCGGTATTTTGATCGTCGCTTGTATCATTATTGTCGTGAATCTTTTGGTAGACATTACCTACGGCATTGTAAATCCACGTATTCGACACAGCCGATAAGGAGGCGTTTATGACTACTTCAACCAAAACGTCCACGACACAAACCGCTGATGCCATCCACACAGCACCGGTTCCCATGACGCCATTGCAAGAATTCTGGCACTATTTTAGTAGCAATAAAGGCGCGGTGGCTGGCTTGGTCGTCATTGTGATTATTTGCTTTATGGCGATGTTTGCGAACGTTGTTGCGCCTCATTCGCCATCCGACCAATACCGTGATGCCTTGTTACTACCACCAGCTTGGTTGGAAGGTGGCAACTGGTCGTTTGTATTAGGAACCGATGACGTAGGCCGCGATATTTTGTCGCGTCTAATATACGGTTCTCGTTTGTCTATTGCCGTGGGCTTGGTGGCGGTTTCAGCGTCCTTGATTATGGGGATTTTGCTTGGTCTGATCGCCGGTTATTTCAAAGGCATGATCGACACCGCCATTATGCGTATCGTCGACATCATGTTGGCCATGCCGAGCTTGTTGCTGGCGATTGCCATCGTGGCGATTTTAGGGCCGAGCATTGTCAACGCGGCCTTGGCGATTTCCATTGTCTCTTTACCTCATTATGTGCGTTTGACCCGTGCTGCCACCATGGCGGAAATGTCTCGCGATTACGTTACCTCGTCGAAAGTCATTGGCGCCGGTCCACTGCGCTTAATGTTTGTCTGCATTTTACCTAACTGCCTCGCGCCTTTGATCGTACAAGCCACACTAGGCTTTTCCAGCGCGATTTTGGACATGGCTGCATTGGGCTTTTTGGGACTCGGCGCACAGCCACCCACGCCAGAGTGGGGCTCCATGCTGGCCGATGCTTTGCAATTCGTACAACGCGCTTGGTGGGTGGTGACCTTCCCCGGTTTGATGATTTTGATCACCGTATTGGCGTTTAACCTCATGGGCGATGGCTTACGTGATGCCCTTGATCCCAAGTTGAAACAGTAAGAGAGGTTGTTATGTCACTGTTACAGTTGGACAATTTAAGCGTTACCTTCGGCAATTTTCGCGCCGTGGATAACATCAGTTACAAAGTAGAAGAAGGCGAAGTGCTGGGCATTGTCGGTGAATCCGGCTCGGGCAAAAGTGTCAGCTCTTTATCCATCATGGGCTTAATCGACTTTCCCGGTAAGGTCAGTGCCGATCAGTTGACGTTTGAGAATCAAGATTTGCAGGCCATGCCGGAAGCACAGCGTCGTAAGCTCACCGGCTCCGACATCGCAATGATTTTCCAAGACCCGATGACCAGTTTGAACCCGTGTTTTACCGTGGGTTATCAGATTATGGAAGCGTTGAAAACGCATCAGGGCGGCAGCAAAAAAGAGCTCAAAGCACGCGCCATTGAACTGCTCACCCAAGTGGGCATTCCCGCACCAGAGTCGCGCTTGAGCAATTACCCACACCAGTTATCCGGCGGTATGAGCCAGCGGGTGATGATCGCCATGTCGATTGCCTGTGATCCGCGTTTGCTCATTGCCGATGAGCCGACCACCGCGCTGGATGTGACGATTCAGGCACAAATTATTGATTTGCTGATTGATTTACAACGTAAAAAACAAATGGGCTTGGTGCTGATTACGCACGACCTTGCCTTAGTGGCTGAAGTGGCTCACCGCGTTATCGTGATGTATGCGGGTCAAATTGTTGAATCAGGCCCCGCTTCCGAGGTGTTTAGCACACCGAAACACCCGTACACCCAAGCTTTGTTGGCTTCGTTGCCCGAATCCGCGGCCGGTAAAGCACGACTGGATGCCTTACCGGGTGTCGTGCCAGGACAATATGATCGACCTGTCGGTTGCTTGCTGAGCCCTCGTTGTCCATACGCTACTGACCATTGCCGTAACGTGGCGCCAATCAATCAGGGCGACCTTGACCGTCAAGTAAAATGCCACACGCCTTTGGATAAAGAAGGGAGACCCGCCGCATGAGTCACAACGATAACCAGTTAATTTTAAAAGCGGAAAACCTTAAACAGCATTATCAGGTCAAGCAAGGATTATTTAAACCCGACGCTGTGGTAAAGGCCGTTGATGGCATCAGCTTTCACCTTGAAAAGGGCAAAACCTTAGCCGTTGTAGGGGAATCAGGATGTGGTAAATCGACGCTTGGACGTATGCTTACCATGATCGAAACGCCCACCGAAGGCCGTTTGGCACACCTTGGTGAAGACTTACTGACGTTAAGCAAAGAAGCGCAGGCAAAACTGCGTCAGAAGATTCAAATCATCTTTCAAAACCCGTATGGATCACTGAACCCTCGCAAAAAGATCGGCGCGATTTTAGAAGAACCTCTGGTGATTAACACCAAGCTATCAAAAGCAGACCGTAAAGCCAAAGCCTTGGAAATCATGGCGAAAGTCGGCTTAAAAACGGAACATTATGATCGCTACCCGCACATGTTTTCCGGGGGGCAACGTCAGCGAATTGCCATTGCACGAGGCTTAATGCTCGATCCGAACGTGATTGTTGCTGACGAACCCGTATCGGCACTGGATGTGTCGGTTCAGGCGCAAGTATTGAACTTGATGATGGATTTGCAGCAAGAATTTGGCCTTAGCTATGTATTCATTTCTCATGATTTGTCTGTGGTGGAACACATCGCCGACGATGTGATGGTGATGTATCTGGGTAAGGTGGTCGAGCAGGGCACACGGGAGCAGTTATTTAATAACCCTCAGCACCCTTATACGCTGGCCTTGTTGTCCAGTACGCCGCAACTCTCGCCAGAAAAACGCCGAGTGCGCATCAAACTGGAGGGCGAACTGCCATCGCCGCTGAACCCACCGTCCGGCTGTGCCTTCCATGGTCGCTGCCGTTATGCCAATGATCGCTGTCGCAGCGAAGCGCCTGTTTTGCGTTTAAACCACGCTAACGAGCAGGAAAAAGATCACTTGATTGCCTGTCACGCCGTAGAAGAAAATCGCATAGGAGCACTCAGCGCACAGACAGTTTAAAAGCGAAATTCCCCTTCTACTTCAAACGGTAAAACCGAGAACATAAACGTCTCAATATGGCGTTTATGTTCTCTGTAAACATGCGTTACATTCGCGTACTTGCTTGCTATGATCACCAGCGCAACATTTTGTTACAAAATACTTTCCTATTTCTAAGTGTCACTTAATAAGCAAAGGCAACGCCTCTATTCTCACATGATAAAAAAGCATCGACCCATAGAAAAACACAGAAATAGATCCGTTCTCTATATCAGTGCCATTATCTTATGCATTGATCTGCTTTTTGTTGCCATTAACTATTACACCTCCCACAAGACTCTACAAAATACCTTATTACAACAAGCTGAAAATCACCGTAATGAGTTTGATCTGACGCTCAATATGACCTATCGAAACATGTTGCAACTGTCGACTTTTATCAGTAATAACGACGAATTGAATCAACTGTTTCTCGCCGGTAAAAAAGCCGTTGAAAAAGAAGGCATGCACAGCGACAAAGTAAGTCAACTGCGAAAAGCCCTTCTCGATAAGGTTAAGGTGCCCTGGGATCTCACGGTACAAAAATTCAATGTTAGACAATTACACTATCAGCTCGGACCAGGCAGTCTGAGCTATCTGCGTGTCCATGAACCCAACCGCTTTGGTGATCGCATGGACAATACACGCTTTACTATCATTGATACCAATGCGGAAAAAACAGCTCACGTGGGGTTTGAAACAGGTCGTGTGTACAGTGGCTTAAGAGGCGTCTCCCCCGTATGGACCACCGACCCAGCAACCAACGAGCGAACCTATGTCGGTGCCGTCGAAGTGGGTACATCCTTTAAGCAGATACTGCCCTTGTTTGCTCATACCTTTAATGTTGAGAACGCTGTCTTGCTGTCAAAAGAGCACGTCAAAAAAAACATGTGGCAAAGCTATGTAAGCAATTACTTCAGAGAAAATACGGATATTGACTATTATCTTGAAGCTTCATCGTCTGATGATGTCAAAGCTGTACTCGCAAAAACAACCATTAATCAGGGATTTATCGAAAATAACACCACGGTTTTTGAAGAAGATGGACGCTATTTTTCTTCTTATTATTTTCCACTGTTTGATTACCAAGGGACCAAAGACAACACATTACCTCCTGTAGGCTTTGTCTTAATTTGGGAAGATGTTACGCCCTTAATAGTGGATTTTAATCGGTCATTCTGGGTAAATATTCTGTTCTCAATTATGGCGTTTATCTTATTGGAAATCTTTCTTTTATGGATATTGCGTAAAGAGAAGAAGCTCTCTGCCGCTAAGCGAGAAGCCCTTATTGATGGCTTAACAGGATTGTACAATCGCCGGTTCTTTGACGCATTACTCAAAAAAGAATCCGCAAACGCACTAAAAGCCAATACGCCTCTATCAATGATCATTTGCGATATTGATTTTTTTAAGCGTTTTAATGACACCTACGGCCATCCACAAGGCGACGAAGGTTTAAAGCAGGTGGCACACACGATTCAGCGCATCGTCGACAGCCATGGTGGCGTAGCCTGTCGGTTTGGTGGCGAGGAGTTTGTCGTTGTCCTACCCTATACCAACCTAAAGGACGCGATTAACTTGGCCGAAAGTATCCGAAAAAGTGTGAGCTCTCTTGGCATTCCCCATGAAAGTTCGCTGATACGATCCCACCTCACCTTGTCTTTAGGGGTGTCTTGCACTCATGACTCGCCATCAAGTAAAAGTCTGCTGGATGCCGCTGATGCACGCCTATACCAAGCCAAAGAAAAGGGTCGCAACAGAGTAGAGCCTTGTTTTGCCTCTGCTCATGGTCATTCAAGTGATTTGTCACAATAACAAATCGCTCGCGCCACAAAATGAATGATTCAAAACACCTCTTGGGCTTTACACTCTCACCAAAGTTTAAAAAAGATGATCCAACATCGGAAAAGTATTACACTAATATTATATATTAAATAATTTATGTAACGCTTTATGGTTTATTTGCCTGATTTTCTGTGTACTCAACATGCTTTGGACACGTGAAAATCAAGCCAAAAACAACGGATTTATAACAATAATTCACTTTCGGTGTACCAATATGACGTTTAACTTCTCTTCGTGTGATGTGCAAATCATTGATGTCTCGGAAAAAATAGTGACGGATTTTTTCTTAAAAAAACACATTGGTGAGTATCGCTTTTTAGAAAACACGCCACAAAATAAACTTGCCCTGTTACGCTTCAAAGTCTTTGGTGATTTGTCTTTTCTGGAATATCAAACCGGTGCGAAAGAATCCATCAACACGTTTAAAGCATCAGACGCCTACTGCTTACAAATCGTCCTTGCTGGGCAAAGCCGTGAACAAAGCGCTGTTGGGCAAATACTGAACGCAGGAGACTGCATTTTCATGTCTCCCGGCAGTCAATTTGTATCAGACGACTCCCCAAACTGTAGAAAATTGATGGTCAATATTCCTAATGATTTTTTGCAATATACGGCACGAGAATTTGGCTACTTTTTATCTTCCGACCTACCGCGCTCGGTATCAGAAGTAAAACGGTTTCCTATGGCTGGGCCTGTCTTTAATTTACTAAACGATATCTTACAGCAAAACCCAACACAGCTTGGGGAGCGTGCACGCACTTACTATGGCAAATTATTAAACAGCGCCATCTTGGCTTTATTTGCGCCTTCCTCTAGGCAAAACACAATCACAAATCAGCCAATACATCGCCAAGTACAACGTATCCATGACTATATTCTGAGTCATATCACCACCGACATTACCATCGATGAGCTGATTAACGTGTGCCAGATAAGTCGGAAATCACTTTATAACATTCTCGAACGAGAGTTGGGCTTAACCCCCTCGGCCTACATTCGTCAGTTAAAGTTAGAGCATGCACATTCTGAATTACGCACAAACCACAGTGTCAAAAACGTTACTCAGGTGGCGTTGAAATACGGCTTTACGAATCTTGGGCGATTTTCAGCACAATACCGTAAGCAGATTGGGGAATTGCCGTCACAAACATTACGGATGGGTGCGAATTAATTGTTTGTTTAGAAAGGAAAAGACACACTGAGCAAAAGGGGTAAGCACAGTGTGTCTTATTGTTGCTCTTTAGAATGTATTAGAACTTGTACATGGCCATCACTTCGACTTGCTGGCCAGCTGGGCGGTAGGAGATTTGGTTATTTGCTCCGCCAGTGCTTTTAGCATTTTGGTCACGCCATTCAATACCAAGATCAACACTTGGCAGATAAGCGTACATGGCGTTCACCGTGGTCAGCTTCATGGTATCGTCTGCTAAACTTGACTCGTCTGTTGAAACTTGACCGTAACGCAAGTTCACCTTTAATTTCTCGCTCAGCTGTTGGGTAATACCTGCTGAGAAACCGGTAGTTGTGATGAGATCATTGGTACTGGTATCAACATCAGCGAGGGAGTTGGCACCCGCTGCACCGCTATAACCCCAACCTGCATAAACTGCTACACCTTCACCGGAGAAGCCGCTAAGCGTTAGGCTGGTATCGCCAAACTTCAGTTTCGCCGCTAACGACAAGGCCGCACCAAACTCAGACTCATTACCTGTTGTACCCACTTCACGGCCGGTGACAGCAACATTGAAGGCATGACCCGCCTCTGTTTTCATTGTGTAAGCCGCCACTAAATCAGGCACACTGGCTTCTGTATAAACAGGGTCTTGTAAGCTTAAACGCAGACCATCTTTGGCGTAATGCACGACTAAGTCTGGGCGTACAACCGCACCGTTACCACCGATGGTACCAAAACCTGGGCCATAGAAGTTGATCATAGGCGTGTCTAATGGGGCAGTCGCAAGGAACTGAGCGTTCCAAGTTTGACCTACGGTCACATTGTCTACCGTGATGGCCGCGTGGCGTAAGCGGAACTCATCACCAGCACCTCTAAAATCACCTTCTACCAAGCCTTTGATCTTGTGTTCACCTTCGGTGCGAGTGGTAGTCAGGTTGACGCGTGATTGGCTGGCACTGCCTTTTATAACATTTTCACCATCATCGGGATTGCTCATAACGGCTTCGGCTTTTAAGTAACCACCGATGCTCACATTCGTACCGTTATATTCGCCTAAATCTAGGGCAAAAGCTTGAGTAGATAAGCCAGCAGCAAGAACTGCAAGCGCTACTTTATTTTTTATAAGCATAAGGATATTGACCTGTTTTCTAAAATTTATAGTTATTTTGAACAGTCAATATGGCAAGGCAGGCACGAATAAAATAGCCAAATAGTGCAATCTTTGTACATTATGTGTCGTTAATATACAAAAAAGCCGCCAGATTTGGGTCTGGCGGCTCGCTGTTTTCTTTCACGCTTCACACTAAGCCTTCGGGCGATAATGCTTTTGTAGGCCCATTAAGAAGTTACGTAGGATCTGATCCTTGCATTCGCAGTAGTGGCGGTTGTCCGGTTTACGAAAAAAAGAGCTCAATTCGTGTTTGCTCAGGTTAAATTCCGCTAGAGACATGATGTCTAAGATGTCTTCGGCTTGCAGGTTCAAAGCAATGCGTAACTTCATAAAAATCGCGTTATTGGTGAGACGCTTTTCTGGCACGGGTTGTGGGCCTTCACGTTTCCCCCGCTTGCTGTTGATGAAACCGTTCAAAAAGGTGGCTAACTCAATGTCGATCATTTCAACGTAGCCTGCATCGTCTTCTTTTTTTAACCAAGCGGTAATTTGTTCTTGCGTTGCGACGCCATCAGCCGATGCAAAAATGTCCACAATTGCAAGTTCTTTTAGGTCAAAGGTATAGCGAAGGCGGCGTAGTACATCGTTGTTGTTCACAGTCAATTCCTAAAGGTAAGTAAGCAATAGACCACCCAAGTGGCCTCGTTTTCAAAGTGCGACACCTTAACAGAATCCATGGTAGATCCCTATGGCTGTTTGTGTGTCTTGATTGATATTTAACCATAAAACACGCTGTAGCACGCGGCAATAGAAAGAGACGAGACAATCTGTGTACGCCATTCTTCTCAATTGGTGCATTCTTCGTGCAACTTGATGCCCGCGCCTGTGATTCCCTGATGAAAAGCTTTAGGCTAGCGCAAAATTTGTCACTCCACCTCTTAGGAAACACCGTATGGATTCCATCATTAATTTTCTCAACACTATTTTCTGGGGCTATATCCTGATTTATGGGTTATTGGCTGCGGGGTTGTATTTCACTGTGCGTTTGGGGTTTTTGCAGATTCGACATTTGCCTGAATTTTTCCGCTCGGTTTTGAAGGCTCGTCAGCGCGGTCATGGTGGCATTTCGCCTTTCCAAGCGCTCTGTACCAGTTTGGCATCGCGTATTGGTACAGGCAACCTCGCTGGTGTTGCTGTTGCCTTAACGCTCGGTGGACCCGGGGCGATCTTTTGGATGTGGATGGTGGCGTTTGTTGGTATGGCCACAGCGTATGCAGAAAGCAGCTTGGCGCAACTGTTTAAAACCCGTGACGAGAATGGTCAATTGCGTGGTGGTCCAGCATTTTATATGTCAAAAGGGCTTAACGCGCCTTGGGCCGGTGCCATTTTTGCGGTGTCCTTAATCATTGCGTTCGGGTTGGTGTTCAATGCAGTACAAGCCAACTCCATTGCCGGTGCCATGGAAGGGGCCTTTGACTTACCACCACTTTACGTCGGTGTCTTCCTAGCGGTACTGGCAGGGGTGGTGATCTTTGGCGGTATTCGTACCGTGGCGAAAGTGTCAGAGTTGGTTGTACCGATAATGGCAGGCATTTATTTGTTGGTGGCGGTGTACGTTATTCTCACTAACTTATCTGACGTTCCTGCGATATTGGCTCTGATTGTGAAAAGTGCGTTTGGCTTTGAAGAGGCTGTCGGTGGTGTCGCAGGTGCCATGCTTAATGGTATTAAGCGCGGGTTATTCTCAAACGAAGCCGGCATGGGGTCTGCACCCAATATTGCAGCCGCCGCAACGCCTAACCCTCATCACCCTGCTTCACAGGGTTTGGTGCAAGGTCTTGGGGTCTTTATTGACACGATTTTGGTGTGTACGGCGACCGCTATCATGATCATGCTCTCGGGTGTAATTGATGCGGGCTCCACCTTAACCGGTGTGCCATTGACGCAAGAGGCCATGGGGGTACACATAGGCGCAGTGGGGACTTACTTTATCGCCATTGCCATCTTCTTCTTTGCTTTTACCTCTATCATTGGTAATTATTCTTATGCCGAAAATGCGGTGATCTTTTTAAAAGGAGGCAAGATCGGGGTGTTGGTCTTACGCGTCGTTGCGCTTATGATGGTGGTTTGGGGCGCTTACGAAAGCGTTGCCACTGTCTTTAATTTGGCGGATGCCGCCATGGGTCTTATGGCCACTATTAACCTTGTGGCCATCTTGTTGCTGTCTGGCTTGGTTGTGAAGATGACCAAGGACTACTTCAAACAACGTAAAACCACAGATTCACCGCTTTTTGATCCAAAAGACTACCCGGAAGTTGCTGGTAAAATTGATCTTGAAATCTGGGATAAAAGCAAAAAATAGCTTGGCTTTCAGTGAAGAAGACACGCCATTGATTTGACGTGTCGCACCTAAAAAAAATGGCCCCTGTTGCTTCAACAATGTTGCTGCAACAAGGGCCATTTTTTATACGAGTACTTAACGCTTCTTCGGCTGTCGCCCATGGTAAATGGCGAAGCCTTTATCACGATAAAGGCGAGTATGGGAGCCCAAAGCGGCATCGAGCAACGGTGGGTAACGTAAGAAATCGTTCGCCACCACAAACAACTCACCGTTTAAGGTTAGATGCTGTTTTACATTCATAAAGAAGCTTTCTGCAATACTGTAGTCAGTGTTCACTCCGGTATGGAACGGCGGGTTCGTCACTACGTAATTGAAGCGACCTTTCACATCGGCTAAACCATTAGACGCGACCACAGTCACTGCATGGCTCACTTGGTTAGCCGCAAAGGTAAGCTCAGTCGCAGTGAGCGCTAACACACTGTCGTCTAAAGCCGTTATATTTGCCCCCGTTTTGTTGTGCAGCCACAAGGCAATAATGCCATCACCACAGCCAAAATCGAGTAAACGTGCATGGGCAACGTCGCTCATAAAACGATGCTGATCAAGCTGGGTTAAAAAAAGCTCTGTGCCCTTGTCCAATTTACCATGACCAAAGACGCCCGGCAGGCTGCACAGTGTCAGACTTTGCCCTGCGACGTCTTGTTGCCATGTCACAATCCAATCCTCAAACACAAAAGGTTTGGCGTCACGGCGTTTGTAGCCGGTATAAAGCAGACAATGCTTAGCGCCATCGTGCTTACCGACTTCGTCTAAACCTTGTTCCAAACGCTTCATTGACGATTTCACGCCACTTTTGTTGTCACCCACTAACCAAACCTGCCCTCCGAGTTTCAACACCGGCAAAACCGCGGCTAACAAGTAATCGAGTAGCTCTTTGGCTTTGGGTTGATAGATCACAACATGATCAAAATCTTGTCCATTCTCAGGGAGCCATTGCGCCGATAAAACGCGCTTTTCTTCTGAGAATCCAACACGTGCTAAGGCATCATAAAGGGTTTTTGATTGACACCATGCAAACACTTCTGCAGTTTGGCTCACATCAAGCGGATAAGTATCTTCCGGGTTGGCGAACAGGATTTTACCGACCAGCGCATCGTCGCTGCGCGCCAGTAATTGACTCGTGGCATTAAGGTTCATAAGTAACAGATAGCTCTTGTATAGAAAGGGTGGTCACAGGCGCAAGCAATCGATTCAAACGCTCTGTAGGGACATCAGGTTGTGCTCTTGGGTAACGTGGGGCAGGGCGGTCATTGAGCAAAGGGGAAGACCAGCCTTGTGTTAGGGTTAAAAAATCTTCTGTGAACGCGTCACCGCGCTCTAAACACCCCGATAAGATGACATCTAGATAACTTAGGGCAATGGGGCTTCCTGGATGAGGAGCAACAACTTCATCGGTGTGATACACCCAATAAGTGCCAGCCGGTAAGGATCCTTGCTGATAACCACTCAATTGGCTCGGTGTGACCTCAGTCCGCTGATAGCCGACTTCTCGCTCATCAAAGAAAGGAAACTGATCCTGTGGCACTTCTACCAGTACACCGTTACAGGCTCTGCCTGGTGCAGCCACAACGGCCACAGAACTCATGCCAAACTCACACGACATTTCTGACCAATGGCGCTCAAAATCGTGTAATTTTACGGGCCAAACGTCACCTGTTTCTCCGGTTTTTGCACGGCTCTCGCCATTGATTAAGCTGCCGTAGCCCAAGATAAAGTGCCGATCTTCTGTACGCATATTGCCTCCAAACATACCCTTTTGTCATAGGGTAGCACCTAAACATAATCAGTCGTTGGCATAATAACGTGTGTGTTTAAACAGTACTAGGAAAGGATGAAAAACACCGCCTTAGCCACAAAGCTTATGGAAAGCGATACCAAACTCGCTGAAGCTCAGAGCTCTGAAAGGATCACACTACTCTGCCACCCTAACACATTGAAAGGAAGACGCTTCTCTCGGATTACCACTGCGGTAACGGGCATAACTTGGGTAGGGACACAGAGGACGTGTAATACCTTTCATACTGTCAGTCACATCGGGGTTATCTGAACGTGTCGCAGCCACAATCGACTGAGGGGCTTTTTGCTGTTCGACCCAAGCCATAAGAGGCGACAGTAGATTGAATTGATCGGCAGCGGGACCGCCTTGGCCATGTACCATGCCGGGGATACGATAAAAACGTACTAGTTCATGGGCGCGACCTTCTAACGCAAAATCCAGAAAATCATACCAACGCATGGTGTCTTTTACAGAGAACACCGGATCACTGTTGCCATGGAAAACCAGCATTTTTCCACCTTGCTGTTTAAAAGCAGTCAGAGTTGGTTTTGCCACATTGGGAGGCGTCATCAAGGTCATGGCGGAATCTGTAAAATACTCAGTGGTGGCACTGATCGCGGGGGCATCTCGGTCGAAATCAAAAGCCTGTAAATAGGACTCTAAGGCATATATATCGGGCTTTACGGCAATCGGTGGCGTGCTATAAAGTTGTGCCAACGCCGTGGCTCCAAGGGCAACACTCATCGGCTTGCCATCCCATGCGGATACAGTACTGTTCACACGCCATTGTCGCCAATGGTCAGAGCGAATGCCCGCATCGAACAACCAATCCGTGTACAAGGCTTGGTTTTTATTGTTGTGTGGCCCTCTGTGCATGCGAGCAAGCGCACCGACTTTTTCCAGCGCCAAACAGTCACGATCAAAATCACTTTTGCAGACTAACGCGTTCGGGTTAAAGACATTTTGACAAGCATCGATTGCAAAAATCATATCGTCGTACGCCCCATCCAATCCGTCACACCGAGCAAGCAATTGATGGGCAAAAAAATCTAAGTCTCTTGCAGACAATGACTGGCGAATATCGTTACTGACTCGGCTCAACATCTGAACGTCCCATGGGTGCTGTAAAGCGGCTTTTGGCGCATTTAAACCAGGATAGCCCACCAATAAACCATCAAACATTGTAGGAAATCGGGTCGCGGCTACCATGGCCACACGTCCACCGTCCGCTTGCCCCATGCCATACGCAAACTTAATCGGTGACTGATAAAAATACTCGGTTAATTGTCGCGCTACCGGGTTAACACCTTGTACCGCTGCATACGCCAAATCCTTACGAGCTTGTGGATCAAGCAATAAAGGATGGCTGGATGGCTGAATCGGTAAACCACTGTTACTGGACACCACGGCAAACCCTTGGTTAATGGCGTACTCTGAGGCACGCATCCCTGTCACGGTGCCAAAAGCGGGGTTGGCCTGATACAGGCTGTCGTTAAACTGATAAGCAAACCGAGATTGCCAGCGAGACGGTAAACGCAATTCAAACCGTGTCTCGTAACGCTCTCCGTTGGGTCCTAAACGTTTCGACATGACACCAGACACTAAGCAGTGGGACGTAGTAATGCGTTTACTGGGAGGGTGAAACTGCGCGCTTACAATAAGATCATTCGGCTGATTGTCGAGCCACTTAGGGTGTTTTTCTGTCTCAATCGCCTGACAACGCTGCATAAGCGGCACACCACTTTCAGAGGAAGGCGCAACACTTGGGACGTTGACGGGTATCAGCGCAGCATGAGCATGGCTAGAAAAGCAGAGGGGAAAACTCAGTAAAAACGCCATGGAAACCCAACTTACTCGCCGCACATTCATTTGTATCCCCTTTGGTTATAATACTCGGCATCACCTTGCCCGAGTGAGTGCCTATGGTTATCATGACATTAGGTTTTGATACCACATAGACCCCTTAAAAATCAAAACATCCTATCTTTTCATTCACGCTACTTGAGCTTTTTATGTTGACTAAAAATACCTCTTTTGCCCTAAAAATGCTGGGATGCGCGCTCATTCCTATCATCACGTTAATCATTGTCATGAATTTACGCAGCACACCGTCTTTTGATGCCGTATCCGGCCAGTCTTATCCGTGGAAGAGTGATAAATGGACGCTGGTCAACTATTTTGCGGAGTGGTGTAAGCCTTGCTTAGAAGAATTACCTGAACTCAACACCATTGCAACAACCGGTGACTTACGTGTGTTTGGTGTCAGTTATGATCGTTTAGAAAATGAAGATATTAAGGGCTTGATTGCTCGTCACGGTATTGAATTCCCCGTGTTAAAAACCGCGTCTTTGGAAGGGTTGCCGTTCTCATTACCCGCCGTATTGCCTACAACCTATTTATTATCCCCTGAGGGTGACGTCGTAGACGCTTTATATGGCAAGGTAACGAGAGAAGGCATTGATGCGCTACTGGACAAACATAAGCCTTAAGCGCATCGACAAAAGCAGGGCTTACCCTGCTTTTCTTGGATCAATGACATTAAATTGGAAAGCTTGTGACGTACCATCATTGTATTTTAGCGTGATGGTCTCTTGCTCACCGTGCTTCATGCGTTTTTCTAGATTAATCAGCATAATATGGTAGCCATGTGGTCCAAAACGTACTGTTTGGCCCGCATCAACATCAATGTATTTCTCATGACGCATGATCATACGATCACCGTCCATAGTATGGCTATGAAGTTCCGTAAACTCAGAGGCGGTGGATTCTGCGCCAATGATACGAACATCTTCATCGGTTGGGTTCTCTGCCACCATGTAGGCAAGCGTGTTATCACTGCCTGGTGTGTTCGCTTTTAAGTATGTTTTGCTGATTTCTAGCTGAGCAGAAAAAGCCAATGGGCTGGCTGCTATCAGTAACGATGCTATTGTTTTTTTCATAATGATCCCTCTTAAATACCGCTATGACGTCGAGTGACTAAACACTCTGTGCCAGACTTGATACTCGTTAATGTCGCGTTCTTCGTCAAACGCTCCTTATGTTGCAAGAAAAAACTGTCGTCGCTTAAACGACCAATATACTTCCACTTTTTAAAGACTTGCTCACGCACCACTAGGCAACTTTCTGTTAGCGCAAAGGCCTCTTGATAAGACACTTCACACTCACCGTTTACCATAGGTGCTGCAATAAACTGAACTTGAGCATCACTGTCATTGTAAGAAATAACACCCACAACAGTGATAGGGTACTTATCCGCATGCTGTTTCGGCTGATCCACATGCAACCGGTGCTCTTTCTTCCCAATGACTTCATCGGCCATAGAAAGTAATGGCAACTTGCATTGCTGAATGCCATGTTCTTCTATGACAACCGACATCTTGGTGTCAGCTTGCACACCCAACGACCATAACAAGGTAGAAGCAAGAGCAGTAAGGGATAAAAAACGACGCGCACTGTTCATAATATGTCCTTTAGTGTCGGCGCCTAACAGTCCTATATGGCGCCAAGGCTTGAGAATGATCTTACATGTTTTGCAGTTGCTGAATACGTGCAGCCAACTCACTAGGCGTGGTACTGTGACTCATGGTTGTAAACAGCTTACCTTGCTTATCAATCATGTAAAAACGCGAGGAGTGATCGACTGTGTAACCTAATGCCGAACCTTCTAGATCCTTAAGTTCAAAAAACACACCGTAGTCCGTAGAGACTTTATCAATTTGTTCTTGAGTACCTGTCAGCGCCAGCAAATCATTATCGTAGTAATCACCAAAGTCATACAGATCGTCTAAAGAATCTCGATCTGGGTCAACACTGATGAACAAGAACTGAACGTTGGCGCGCTCTTCTGCGGTTAACTGTTTGTATGCAGCCTGAACCACACCAATCGATGCCGGACACGCTTCAGTACAGCTTAAAAAACCAAAATAGACCACACCCACTTTTCCTTCAATGTCAGAAAGTGAGAAGGGTCCATCTTTTGTCTGCAAAGTAAAAGGCCCGCCAAGATCACTGAGCTGTTTATACTTTTCACCAATCGGTCGCGTCGTGGTTGTTGCGTACAAAACAACGATCAGAATGGAAAAAACAACAGCCAGTACAATGGAAATTTTTAATACTTTGGATTGGTTCATGATTATGTCGCCATTAAAGAGTGAGAAATAAAGGCCGATGCCATCTGTCCATGATCTACATAGTCGACCGAAATCAACACACTAAATACCATCACCATCAGGATAGAAAAAACAAATAACTTACGACCCCATGCTTTTTCATTTTCTACGCTGTACCCAGCTTTTACGAGGTAAATCCAATACAGGCTCATTAAGCTGATCACTAGGGCATAAACATTTCCTACATAGCCTTGCTGCACCAAAAGTAAAGCAGACACAGCAAAACCGAAGATATAAACGTACATGTGTAATCTTGCGGTTTGAATACCATATTTCACTGGCAACACCGGTATGCCTGCCGCCTTGTAATCGTCGAATCGACAGATAGCAATCGCATAGGAATGGGGGATTTGCCAAAAGCAAAAGGTTAATAACAGAATGGCCGCGCCCGCGTCGAAACCATTCGTCACGCTCACATACCCCATAACAGGAGGACAAGCGCCAGACAAGCTGCCCACAAGGGTACCGTAAACAGAATTACGCTTAAACTTTAGTGTGTAAAGCCCAACGTAAACAAGCAGGCCAATCGCACCAAACAGCACAGCGTACACCGTCGTGTAGTAATGCAACAAAGCAAAACCAATGACACCAAGAACCAGTGCCAACAGAAAAGCCGACGCCACACTAACACGACCCTGTGCAAGCGCGCGGTCTTTTGTTCGCGCCATTTTTAGGTCAATATCGCGATCCACATAGTTGTTAATGATGCAACCCGTTGCAACGATACAAGACGTTCCAACGAGTACAGCCAACAACACAGACCAATCAATATTGCCTTTCGCAGCAAGGAAAAAGCCGCTTGCAGCGGCTATGAGATTTCCGAAGATAATGCCTGGCTTGGTCAGCGAAACATAGTCTTTAAACATAATTATCTCGACTAGGTTAGTGACCCATTAGCATATTGTGGTTTAGGTGCTCGAATATCCATAATGAACCGACAACAACGAACAATACGATAAACACGGAATAAATAGCAGACGCCGTTAACCAAGTTTGTTCGGAAGATCCGTTCATGTGTAGGAAAAACACCATTTGAACCATAATCTGAGCAATCGCTGCAACAACAATGGTAATCACCACAAATGCATCGCTGCCAGTGCCAGTCATAACCAAGTAAAAAGGTATTACTGTTAGCACGATAGAAAGAATAAGACCTGTTACGTATTCTTTTACTGAACCGTGTGCTTGTCCGCCTGGACCTGTTTCAGATGAAGACATTACATTGCTCCTCTTAAGTAAACAAAGCTAAAGACACAAATCCAAATGATATCTAGGAAGTGCCAGAACAAACTTAGGCAAGCCAAACGAATTTTGTTTGCATTGGTAAACCCGTCACGATTGAAGTGAATGAATAGGAAAAACATCCAAATCAAACCGGCTGTTACGTGCAGACCGTGTGTTGCCACTAGGCTATAAAAAGATGTCCAGTAACCACTGGTTTGAGGCGTTGCCCCTTCATGGCTAAAATGAACAAACTCGTAAATTTCCATACCAAGGAAACTTAAGCCAAGCAAAGCCGTGACAATCAGCCAGAACTTCATCTTCGCCATATTTTCAGCATTGGCACCTAACATTGCCATACCAAAGGTAAAACTACTCAACAGTAGGAGTGCCGTTTCAACCGCCACAAAACCCAAATCAAAGAGTTCGTAAGGGGTGATCTCATTGTTGAAGTTTTGTCCCATAACCGCGTAAGTTGCAAACAAAGTAGCAAACAACAAACAGTCACTGATGATGTATAGCCAAAAGCCAAACATGTAGCGATCAGCGGCTTCTGCTTCATGATGGTGATGATCGTCATGGTCATGAAGATCATGATCGTTAGTTAATGCAGTCATAAATATCTTCCAAAATTTAAATTCTGATTACAGCGCCACCAAACGGCGGCGCTGTAATGACGGCTCATTGATTATTTCGCAATAACCGCGCTGTTATTTCTGATCTGACGGTTTCCACTTTTTATAGTGTTTTGCGTGCTGCTCAAAGTAATAATGACGACCTTCATTACTCTTCAAGAACTGACCTTCGATCTCTTCGACTTCTGGCACTTCAACGTAATAATCTTTATCACGCTCGAAGTTCAGCTTGACCCAAGCCGCGAAGATAGCCGCAACCGATACATAGACCATCCACCAGATGTGCCATACAAAGCCGAAGCCTAGTGGTAGAGTCAACAGACCAATCACTGGACCAGCCCAAGAATTTTTCGGCATGTGAATGCGCTCATATTTCTCAGGACGTTTGTACGCCGTACCTTTTTGCTTCATATCAAGCAAAGGATCACGATCGTTGATGTATGGAACGTCGCCAAAGTTGTAGAACTGTGGTGGTGATGTTGTGTACCACTCAAGTGTGTGGCCATCCCACGGATCGCCTGTCACATCTTTGTAGCCTGGCTCATTGCGTTTGTAGATCGTGATAACGATGTTCGCAATTTGTGCAGCAATACCAGCAGCAAGCATAGCAACACCAATCAAAGCGACATACATAGGCAATTGCCATTCTGGGTTGTCGATGTACTGCAAGCGACGAGTCATGCCGTCGAAACCTGTGTAGTACAGTGGTACCCAAGCAAAGAAGTAACCGAAGAACCAAAGTGCAACAGACCATTTACCTAACGTTTCATTTAGCTTCGCACCCGTTGCTTTCGGGAACCAGTAAGTGAAACCAGCGAAGAAGCCGTATACTGCACCACCAATCAATACGTTATGGAAGTGGGCAGGTACGAACATACTGTTGTGCAGTACAAAGTCGTTAGCAGGGATAGAAAGCATAACACCGGTCATACCACCGACAGTAAAGGTCACCAACATGGCAATTACCCACCACATTGAAGCAGACAGCTCTACACGACCTTTGTACATGGTAAAGATCCAGTTGTAGAGTTTCACACCCGTTGGAATACCGATGATCATTGTCATGATACCGAAGAAGGCATTGACGCTGGCACCAGACCCCATAGTAAAGAAGTGATGCAACCATACTAGGAACGACAAGATAGTTATGGCAATGGTCGCCCAAACAAGGGAGACATAGCCGAACAATCTTTTACGAGAGAAAGTAGCCGTTACTTCTGAAATCATACCAAATGCAGGCAGCACCAAGAAGTACACCTCTGGGTGACCCCAAGCCCAAACTAGGTTTACCCACATCATCTGATTTCCACCGTCATCATTGGTGAAGAAGTTGAAATCAAAATAACGATCAAGGGTTAACTGAGCGATGGCTACCGTTAAGATTGGGAAAATAACCAAGGCAATGATGTTGGCACAGAAGGTCGTCCAGGTGAACACCGGCATTTTCCACATTGTCATGCCAGGTGCGCGCATTTTTAGGATAGTTGCAACAAAGTTTACCGCTGTTAGTGTTGTACCAATACCGGAAATTTGTAATGCCCATATCCAATAGTCGACCCCAACCCCGGGACTAAACTCGATACCCGATAATGGCGTGTAAGCCAACCAACCTGTTGCTGCGAATTCACCCACAAACAAAGAAAGGTTGATCAACAAAACACCCACTAGGAACAAGTAAAAACTTAACGAGTTCAAAAATGGGAAAGCCACATCGCGTGCACCAATTTGCAATGGCATCACCACGTTCATGATACCTACCATTAACGGAGTCGCCACAAAGAAGATCATGATAACGCCATGGGCGGTAAAGATTTGGTCGTAATGTTCCGGTGGCAAGAAGCCTTCACCGAATTCATCAGACAATGACAGGGCTTGGTGGGTCCGCATCAAAATAGCGTCAGAGAACCCTCGTACCAACATCACCAACGCGGCAATACAGTACATGATACCTATTTTTTTATGGTCAACAGACGTAAACCATTCATTCCATAGATAGCCCCACATTTTCTTGTAAGTCACAAACGCAACCAACAATAAGCCACCGAAGATAGCAGCAAACATAACTGGCGCTACCACGGGGTCATGAAAAGGGATGACACCCCAGTGCAACTTACCCGTTAACACATGGGGATCTTTAATTAGATCAGTTTGAACCATTTTGGGCTCCCGTAAAAGACTCAATAATGTTCTTAAATTGCAGAGGATTTATAGATGAGAAATACTCTACTTCATGATCACGTGTCTTTTCAGTTAAGCGATCATATTCAGCATCGGTTAGCACTTGGCCAGAGGCTCTAACGCCTGCTTTCCACTCTTCGAAGCCTTCCTCTGACGTTACTTTGGCTTTAAAGCGCATGCCTGAGAAACCAAATCCACTGTAGTTTGATGATATACCGCGGAACTCACCTTCTTCATGAGCCATAAGGTTCATGCGGTTTTCCATTCCGGCCATGGCATAGATCTGACCGCCTAGCTTAGGAATGTAAAAAGAGTTCATGGTAGATTGCGATGTCACCAAAAATTCAACCGGTGTATCAACAGGGAAAGACACTTCGTTTACCACAGCAATCTTTTCTTCTGGAAACAAGAAAAGCCATTTCCAATCCATTGCAACCACTTGAATCGTCATAGGCTTCTTGTCAGAAACAAGCTCTTTACGCGGATCAAGTGAGTAAGAGGTGATATAAGTGATTGTCGCTAACACAACGATGATGACGACAGGCACACCCCAAGCAAAAAACTCAATCTTACTGGAGTGTTCCCACTCAGGATCATAAGACTCATCTTTCTTACTAGTGTGGTATTTATAGGGAATCCAGATAGACATTAAAATCGTCGGAATAACGACAATAAGCATCAATCCCATCGTGAGTAGGATAGTGTCACCAATTTGTTTACCTGTGACACCGCTAGAATCGAACAAGACAAGATCACAACCACTTAGTAAAAGTGCAAGTGAAAATACCATCGTTGACTGGAACAGTTTCTTCTTCATCTGTAACCTCAGAATGTCCTAGAGCAGGTTTGCCAAGCGAACTAGGCGCTTAATGTAAACTCATAGAATTCATCATCACTCTGCGAGTGGTAATAAACACTAAATTGAATGCATCAAAAGTAAGATAATGGGCGTCTTGGCAGGCGCTTTCTAACTAACAGTCGATGTAGATCAAGGTGCTATATTAGAAAAATCTTATTTTCTTGCGATATATCAATAAAAACATGCGGAATATAGCAAACTTTGCACAGCTTACAAAGCGTAGATTTATTTTCGTGCATGTTTATCAAGGTTTTTTTTTGTAAACTTTTACCGATAAGCACAATTAAAAAATCAAACAATTTGCAAAAAAAGTGCAAAAAGGAAGCGCTTTTTTGATCATTTCCTTTACACTTTGTAGACACTACAGAGTGAAGGCACTAAGTCAGCGTACTAGGGCAAACAGCAATTCTACGGGACTTTGAAGGGGGAACAGTGGCAAAAAAGGACCGAATTATGAAGGCCTTCTAGTGCTGTCTAAGAGGCGCATAACAGGCATCGCGTTTTGGTTCACAATATCCTTAAATTGATTACAAAACGATCACACAAGACACAAAAACGGAATCACGCTTACTGAGTAAAATGACAACTATTCACACACTTTATAGCGTTCTGACAAGCTCATTTCTTGCCTCTCAATAAGGCATGACAAAACCTAGACAGAGTGGAGAGCCACTTCTATTTCTACAAAGCGTTTTGATGCACAAAATGACGTGTAGACGATAAAAAAATACACTCCAGTAACGGTTTTACTGGGGTGTATTATGAGTACTGAAAAAGCAGTAGAGAAGAGATATCAGAGTTTGCTGGCAATTTTCTGAGCAAAGCCATGCATAAATGGCCCAGCGATAAAGGAAATAACACCCGCTGCCGGCCATGCCAACACCCAAGCGTTTAGCCACAATTCAATGAAGTTTTCCGTAATACCAACGTTGACGTACGTTATCCACGCCGACATAAAGATTGACAGGGTAAACGACATAAGTATGGCAAACACGATTCTATGTTTCATTCCAAATTTCCTTGCTGTGATTTCAATGACACGGATAAACCAGTGAATGGGTAAATATTAGCAAAAATCAATATAACTAATACAGCCTTTATTCATATTTCCTAAAAGAGACACCCACCACCGTCTAGGAAACAGCACCTGGCTGCATCAACTGATCAACAAGATAAACAATCGACTGGTATTCAATACCACTGTGCTCCGTTAAGCCAATTTCACAAGTACGGCTGTTCGAATAGCCCACTTCACAACCCTCTACCGCCTTAGCGAGCGTTTTCAATGCGCTGCCGTTCAGTTCAGGTGTCGAAAATCCCTTGTCACCGGCAAAGCCACAGCAGGTAATATCAGAAGGAATCACCACTTCATCGGCTAATTGATGCGCCAAGCTAACAAACTGATCCGCCAAACCCATTCGCGTGGTACTGCAGGTCACATGCAGAGCCATTTTGTTGAGCTTTTTCGGAATCGTGACGCTTGGCATCACATGGGTCGACAAAAAGCTCACTTGCTCGTGCAATTCCAAACGATCGTCTAGGCTTTCCTGCATACGCAAGGTACAAGGACTCACATCACAAATAATCGGAATACGACCATTGTCACTGGCTGTCATCAATAAAGCGTTAAGCGCACTGGCTTTTTGCTGCGCCGCATCAAATTGTCCTTTTGAATGAAACGCCATACCGCAACATTGGCTTTCAATGTCTTTGGGAACCGTCACCTTATAACCGGCTTTTTCCAACACAGAAAACATCACCGTCATCACCGAGCGTTTATCACTGGCATTAGGACCAGCGCCCATCACTCGTGTCGCACAGCTTGGGAAATAAATAACTTCTTTTTGCGCGCCATCCAGTTGACGAACAGGAATACTGTTTGCTGCCGTCGGCATGCTGTTATGCCATTTAGGCACAGTGCCACCCGAGACTTTATTCATCACGGAAGTGACGGCTTTCATACCGCTATTACCAAGCACTCCACGCGCCGCTCCGGCAACAGACAAACCGGTTTTTGCCGTTTTTGTCACACCAGCAAAATGGTCTGCGACCCAATAACCTACCTTGCTGTCTGGATGACGATCGTGACGAATTTCACGGGTTAAATCACCAGTATTGATACCAACAGGGCACTGCATAGAACACAAGCCGCACCCAGCGCAGGTATCCACACCTTGATAATCGTAGTCTTTTTGTAATTCGGCGAGGCGTTCGGGCTGGTCGCCAGAAGCAATCAAACGTTGGATCTCACGCCAAATCACAATGCGCTGACGAGGTGTTAACGTCACCGATTTCGACGGGCAAGAAGATTCACAAAAGCCACATTCAATGCAGGTATCGACCTTGTCATTGGCTTTCGGCATGGGTTTTAAATTTTCTACATGCAAATTGGCATTGCGCGATAACACTACATCGGGGTTAAGCAAGGTGTGTGGATCAAACGCGCGTTTGATTTCCCACATAATATCGTACGCTTCTTTGCCCCATTCCAGCTCCACATACGGTGCCATGTTTCGCCCGGTACCGTGCTCGGCTTTTAAAGAACCTTTGTATTTTACGGCCACCAACTGGGCCACTTCGTCCATCAGCTTTTCATAACGCGTTACTTCTTTGGGATCGTCAAAGCCTTGTGTGAACACAAAGTGCAGGTTGCCTTCTAACGCGTGGCCAAACAAAATCGCTTCGCTGTAACCATGCTTTTGAAACACCGCTTGCAGCTCTAATACGCCTTCAGCCAATTGCTCAATAGGAAACGCCACGTCTTCGATAATCACGGTCGTACCGACTGGGCGAACGGCGCCCACAGCGGGGAAAAGTCCTTTACGAATTTTCCAATAAGAATCATAGATGGCTTTGTCTTGGGTAAACTCAATCTCACCTAATGTCGTCTGACCGTCTAATGCTTGCTTCACTAACGCTAGCGTTTGCTCTAATTCCGCTTCATCTGTTGCGCGTACATCCACCAGCAAACCAGCAGCATCAGGACCTAAAGAAGACAACATGGAGGGCATACCGGGTTTGCCTTCGACGGCGCGCAGGCCCGCTCTGTCTATCAGCTCTACTGCGGCAACGGGAGATGTTTTTAACGCCATAACCGCACGACACGTCGCTTCCATGTTTTCAAAGAAAATCATCGCCGCGGCTTTAGTTGGATGATCCACCACGGTTTCGTAGGTCACTTCACTGATAAAGCCCAAGGTCCCTTCGGAGCCAATCATTAGATGCAATAAAATATCAAACGGATCTTGGAAGTCGACCAAGCTGTTTAAACTGTAACCTGTGGTGTTTTTAAGACGATATTTATGACGAATCTTTTCTGCTAAATCAGGATTAGCTTGTACTTCTTTTGACAAACGCGACAGGGTATCCAACAAATCCGCATGACGGTTTCCAAATACCAGACGACTTGATTCGTCTGCTGTGTCCAATAAAGAACCATCAGCAAAAATCAAACGTGCACTTTGAATGGTGTGATAACTGTTTTGTGCCGTACCACAACACATACCACTGGCATTGTTTGCTGCGATTCCACCAATCATACAAGCGTTAATCGACGCCGGATCAGGGCCGATTTTACGTTGAAAAGGCGCTAATATTTGGTTCGCCCGCGCACCGATGATCCCCGGTTGCAAAGAAATACTATGGCCATGTTGGTGAATACGATGACCTTTCCAGTTATCCGACAACTGCATAAGAACCGAGTCTGTCACCGCTTGACCAGACAAGCTGGTACCGGCCGCACGAAACGTCACCGGCAAGGCACGCTCACGTGCTTCTTTTAAAACAAGGCGAACTTCGTCTTCATTATCAACACGTACCACCAACTGAGGAATCAGTCGATAAAAGCTACCGTCCGTGCCATAAGCAAGCGTACGAAGTGGGTCTTGAATCAATCGAGACTCGTCAATCACACTTTTTAGAGCGTGATACATATCATTATACAATGCGGTTTTATCCGTTAGCGTCGAAGCAGCGTTCATCAGACATCCCAAGGGCCATCGCCCGTTCAAGCAAATTTGTTATTTTTGTGAAGACAACACAATTATTTACGTCTTAAACTGATAACCATGGACAAATTGGTCATACCAATTTACCCTTTAATTATGTGGCACATTAAGAAGCTGGCTTCACTTTGTCAACCCAAAATAATGGTTAATATTTAAACAAGAATCGTTCCACATGTGATAAGACCAAGTAACGTTATTTACTGATAGGAAACGCCATGACAATTAAACCCCTTCATCGTGTCAAGCAGCCCAAAATCTCTGACATAATAGTGCAAGAACTCGAAAGCATGATCTTGGAAGGCAGCTTTACCGCAGGGCAGAAGCTCCCCCCTGAGCGCGACCTTGCAGCGCGTTTCGAGGTGTCTCGCCCATCATTGCGTGAAGCCATACAAAAATTAGTGGCACGTGGTGTATTGTTTAGCCGTCATGGCGGTGGCACTTATGTTTCTGATCAGCTGGGCAGCTCGTTTGCTGATCCACTGCAAGATTTGATCAGTTCCCACGATGAATTTTTGTACGACCAATTAGAATTCCGCGATGCTTTGGAAAGCCTCGCGGCCTATTATGCTGCCTTACGCAGTACAGAGACGGACAAAAACAAACTGACTCAATGCTTTAAACAACTGGTGGACGCCAATCAAAAACAGAATTTGGCCTTAGAGGCACAACTAGACGTTGAATTTCATATGATCATCGCGGAATCGGCTCATAATGTCGTTTTGCAGCATACTTTGCGCAGCCTGCACACCATGTTAGCCAAGAGTATTTCCAGCAATTTGAAAAATCTATTTGAAAAGAAAGCGGCCCGACAGCACGTTATGGAACAACACACCAACGTTTACCAAGCCATTATAGCAGGAGACGCCGAGGCGGCTCGCGCCGCAGCACACGCTCATCTGGTTTTTGTTGAGGACAATTTGCTGAGAATTCGCCAAGAAGAAACGCGTATACAGCGATCCCTAAGGCGAAATGAGCACCAAAGTCTGGTGTAAAAGCCTACGCTAGACCTCATTAAACCACACGCCTTTTTTCATGTTTTGTACATAACACCAATAAAGAGTCACGGCTCTGGCAATAAACAGCATGGCTTGGCTTAGCCATAATCCATGGTTGCCCAAGTCTTGGCTGATAAACCACACTGGGAAAAACACACCAAGCACACAAAGAATCATGGTGTTTTGCATTTGCTTCACGCTGGTCGTGCCGATAAAAATACCATCCAACATAAAAGACCAGACCCCTAACAATGGAAAGAAGATCAACCAAGGTAGATACAGTGCGGCATCCTCTCGCACACTTTGTACACTGGTTAATAACGCAATAATGTGGTTGCCCAGCAGCCAGAAAATCAGCGTTAGCACCAATGCCGCCAACAAAGCCCAATACGTCGACAGTTTAATAACCTTTTTAAAATTGGCTTTGTCTTTACGTCCGTAATACTCGCCACACAAGGCTTCCACTGCAAACGCAAAACCGTCCAACGCATTGGAAATGATCAATAAGAAGGTAAGCAATACCGCATTGGCCGCTAAGATTGAATCCCCCTGACGCGCACCTTGTGCCGTGAAAAACAACATCACCAGCAGTAACAAAATAGTACGTACAAATAAGTAACGGTTGACCCTGATTAGAGCAACGTACTCACGCCACTTTGCGAGTACTCGCAGCGGAACTTGACCAGTAAACCCTTTGAGCTTATGCCACGCCAATACACCCGCCACCGAAACGCCGATATAATGTGACAACACCGTTGCCCAAGCGACACCATCACTGGCCATACCCAAGCCATACACAGCAATGTAATCCAACACCATGTTGGCCAAATTGATCACCAACAACATCCACAGTGGCCCTTTGGAATATTGCACACCAAAAAACCAACCCATTAGGGCATACCCCGCCAATACCGCAGGCGCACTAAAAATTCGCACTTCACAATACAAACGCGCCCAAGGCTCTACCTCTGCACTGGGCGCCATAAGATCAATGGCTAAGTCAATTAAGGGCGCTCTAAAAGCAATCAGTATTAAGCCTATAGACACACCCATCAGTACGGACTGTAGAAGCAACTCACGCACCCGACGTTCATCGTCTTGCCCTAACGCTTGCGCCGTTAACCCTGTCGACCCCATCCGCAAAAAACCAAACGCCCAAAATAGAAAGCTGAAAATACTGGCGCCAATCGCTACCGCCGCCAAATGCGTTGCCGTTCCCAAGTGACCGACCACGGCGGTATCGACCAGACCTAATAAAGGAGTGGTGATATTTGCCACCATAGGTGGCCATGCCATACGCCAAATTTTGGTGTTTAACGGAAGGTTCTCACGAAAGGCATGAAACACATTGATCTGGGATAACTTTGACACACGAAACTCACTTGCGGATTAGGGATGACCTGTGGATAAAAAAATAATGACTCAATCATAACGATTGGCTTTTTTATGTGGAAAATAACGTGAGTTATTCACAAAACTCAAACAACAAACTAAAAATAGCCTCATGTGAGCAAAAAACACCCCTTTTTAGCGCGTTAAATTATCCACATTAGAGTGAGAGCCACTTTTCCACAGCCTAACTTGTCGAATAATGATGATTTTACGACATGACCCCTTTTCGCATAGCATGGGATAAGTGTTGGTTTTTTCCACAATCCTGCGCACATCGCCAAAGAATTTTGCTAGACTCGCGTTTATTTTATCCTGTTGGAGACGCCCTATGCCAAAACAATTAAAGCCCTTCCTTGAAGCCCTCGCCGTTGGCTGTGTTTTCATCAGCATTACCATGTTGTTTGAGATTCCTCTTTATATGAGCTTGATCATTGGCGCGCTCGCCGCACTTGGCGGTTATCGTAACTCCATTAAAATGGATCGTGAAAAAGAAGAAAAATTAGCGGCCAAAAAAACCTCTCCCACAAAACAGGACAACTCATAAATGGACGCTCCAGAAACGCCAGTCTATGGCAAAGCCGATGGAACCTTGCAAGCGGTCGGAGGATTATCGGGCTTACAAAACTTGGTCGAAAACTTCTATCGCATCATGGGCGACACCCCAGAATTTCGCCCTCTGTATGATATGCATCCGGATGACATGGCGTTGACCATTGATAAGTTAGTGGCGTTTTTATCCGGTTGGATGGGGGGTGAACGTTTGTTTTCTAAAAAATACGGCAGCATGAGTTTGCCACAAGCCCATGCTCATCTCATCGTTACCGAGAAAGAAAAAGCCATGTGGTTAGATTGCATGGCGGTCACATTGGATGAGTTGCACTACCCAGACGATTTAAAAGCTTACCTTATGTCAAAGTTGGCCTTTCCAGCAGAACGCATTCGCCAAGTAAGCGCGGCCAACCATCCTTAAAAAGACACTATTCGCTACGAATGTCTTTCAACACATAAATACCCAAACGTTTCGCCAATCTAGCTAGGTTGGCGCGATCCATCGACAGTTGTTGTGCCGCTTTTGTCCAGTTACCGTCATTTTGCTCTAACGCGTGGCGAATTAAACTCCGTTGGTAACCCTCTGTTTTTTCTCGTAAATCAATCGTTTCAACGCTGTTATTTTGTGACGAGTGGTCTTGTTGAACCTCAGTGTCTGAATCGCTGCTCTGTTTCTTTTTTATTGAATGATTATTTATCTGTAACCCTGTTAGATGAGCCGGTGTTATCACAGTAATGCCGCTCTTTTGCTCTGTTTTAACCGCATCAGCCTTAGCAAACAGGGCCGCCCGAGAAATCACATGCTCCAGCTCTCTGACGTTGCCCGGCCAATGGTAGGCTTCCAATAACGCAATAGCGCTTGCGGACAGTGTCAGCTGTTGCAGCCCTAATTTACGACGAAAACGCCCAGCAAAAAAACCGGCTAACAAAGGAATGTCGCCCTGACGCTCACGTAGGGCAGGGACATGAATGGGAAACACACTCAGACGGTGAAATAAGTCCGCACGAAAACGCTGTTCAGCCACTTCCGTTTCCAAATGGCGATTGGTCGCCGCCAAAATACGCACGTCTACTTTTCTCACCTTATCTTTACCAACCGCTTGAATTTCTTGATTCTGAATGGCCCGTAGTAAAGTGCCTTGTACTTCTAAGGGCAACTCGCCAATTTCATCCAGCAGTAAAGTACCGCCATCGGCGAGGAGAAACTTTCCTTCTCGGTCACGATCTGCGCCAGTAAAAGCGCCTTTAACGTGACCAAACAATTCACTTTCAATGAGGTGTTGCGGAATGGCCGCGCAATTAACATACACCATGGGCGCATCGGCACGGGAAGACTGCTCATGCAGCGAGCGCGCCACCAGCTCTTTGCCTACACCGGTCTCTCCCTCAATGAGGGTTGCAAAATCGGATGAGGCCACCAATTGGATCGCCTGCTTAAGATCTTGCATCGCTTTACTTTGACCAATCATGTCATTCGACTGTTTGCTCATCACTTTGAGAACATCTTGTGCATGCTGGGACTGATTTTCCAATCGCTCCATCAACATAGAAGTGTTTAACGTCATCGCTGCCATGGTGCCGATAATTTCTAACGCTCGGGTGTCGATTTGATCAAAAACATGGGGCTGAATACTGTCTAACGTCACTACACCCATCAATTCGCCCTCCAGATACAGGGGGACTCCCATACAAGAATGCACGGGCAAATGATCACCATAACCGACGACCATACCATCGTAGGGGTCCGGTAGATCCGAGTCACTGGGAAAACGCACTGGATAATGACCGGCACAAATCGCCTGTAATCTCGGATGTTCATCAATGATAAAACGACGCCCCATCAAATCATCAGACAAACCGCGCTGGGCAATGGGTGTTAGCACTTCACGGTGTCGAGTCAATAAAACCACCGCATCACAATTGATCGTCGCCCGAATAGCGTTCACCAATTGCTCGAAGCGATTCGGCTGAGTCACGGCACTGGCAAGATCCAATGCAAAGCTGAGTAAGGCGTTATTAGAAATCGGATTCATCAGGGCTTATCCATTTATGGCAGGTATCAAGACTGTATGTGTCATTTTGACTCAAGTGAATCAAATTGACTATGAAAAAGTAGAGTCATATCGACTCTTGTTGTTTTAATAAAAATATAAACAATTGATTTAATTGATAAAAAATAGTTGGCATAAGCTTCGCAATATAAGAATCAATAAAGTAAGCAACCGCTTCCTCATTTTGATAAAAAGGACACCATGATGTTATCTCAACAACACATAGACACAGTACGCTCTACCATTCCTTTATTGGCGTCTGCCGGTCCCGCCATTACCGAATATTTTTACAAACGCATGTTTCAGCATAATCCTGAACTCAAACATGTGTTCAACATGACACACCAGAAAACCGGCGGTCAACCTGCTGCGCTGTTTAATGCCATTGCTGCTTACGCTACACACATCGATAACTTAGAAGTACTGACTGGCGCGGTAATGCGTATCGCCCATAAACACACCAGTTTCAACATTCAGCCGGACCAATACGCCATTGTGGGTCATCATCTTATCGAGACATTACGTGAATTGGCACCCGAGGCGTTCACCCCAGACGTAGAAGAGGCTTGGGTAGCGGCGTACGGTCAATTAGCGGATATCTTCATCAAAATAGAAGACGATTTGTACAAAGAACGTGCGGCGGAAGCGGGCGGTTGGATGGATTTCCG
Source organism: Marinomonas algarum (assembly GCF_020532605.1). GTDB lineage: Bacteria > Pseudomonadota > Gammaproteobacteria > Pseudomonadales > Marinomonadaceae > Marinomonas > Marinomonas algarum. The sequence goes on from NZ_JAJATW010000015.1 coordinate 69,861, forward strand.
TCGTTTCCGTGTAGCATCCAAAACACCAGAATCTGAATTGGTCACCAGCTTTGTACTTGAGCCAATCGACGGTGGTGCTGTGATCGATTACATTCCCGGACAGTACTTAGGTGTGAAATTGCACCCTAAAGGCAACGAGTACGATGAAATTCGTCAATACTCCTTGTCTACTGCGCCCAACGGTAAAAGCTACCGCATCAGCGTAAAGCGTGAAGGCGCTAATGAGATGGCGGGCGTTATGTCGAATTACCTACACGACCATGTCAACGTCGGTGACGAAGTGGAAGCCATGCCACCTGCAGGTGACTTCTTCTTCCAAGACAAGCAGACACCCGTTGTCTTAATCTCTGGTGGCGTAGGCTTAACGCCGATGCAAGCCATGCTAGATACCTTGGCACAACAGCAATACGCTCAACCCGTCAGCTATTTACACGCTTGTACGAATGCCAATCAGCACTCATTCAAAGATCACGTAAACAGCCAGAAAGACGCTTTAAATTTATCTGTGTTCACTTGGTACGAACAGGGCAACACCTCAGAAGAAAACGTTTTTTCTGGCAACATGCAGCTTGATGAAATACAAAACAGCCTGCCATTGAACAACGGTGAGTTCTATCTATGCGGCCCTGTTGGCTTCATGATGTTCGTCAAACAACAACTGCTGACACTCGGCGTCGAAGCGGACCGCATTCACTACGAATTGTTCGGCCCACACAAAGACGTTTGATCTTAAAAGCTGCCCGTATCTTTGGATACGGGCTTTTTTATTGCTTAAACGGCAACAGTTTGTGGGTATCTTGGTGGTATTCACGCACTGCTTGGGCTTCTTCTTCACAGAAATTGCCAATCGCTTCGCGAAAGCCTTCATGGGCGATGTAATGCACGCTGTGGCTAAACACAGGTTCAAAACCACGGGCGATTTTGTGCTCCCCTTGAGTACCCGGATCAAAATGCTGTAAGCCTTTTTCTAGACAAAATTCGATGCCTTGGTAATAGCAGGCTTCAAAATGCAGGCAATCTACTTCTTCTAGGCAGCCCCAATAGCGGCCATACAAGGAATGATCGTCAAAGAAACACCAGGACGCAGCAATGGCTTTTTCGCCCCGAAAGGCTTGCACCAAAACAATCTGATCACCCATTTTTTCGACCAATAAACCGAAAAACGCTCGCGTTAAATAGCCTTGTTGACCACGTTTGGCGTAGGTGGATTGATAACACTGGTAAAAGAAATCGATCTCGGCCTCGGTCAGCTTGTTGCCAAGAGTACGCGTTAAGGTGATGCCTTGCTGGGCGACTTTTTCTCGCTCTTTGCGTGCCGCTTTACGTTTGCGGCTGGAAAAGTGCGAGAAGTAATTCGCCATGTCCTTGTAGTCACGATTGAACCAATGGAACTGACAAGAAATACGTTGCAACAGATCTTTATTTGACGCAAATAACGCCGCATGTTCTGGCTTTGCAAACAGCAAATGCCAGCTGGAAAGGTCACGTTCTTGATTCGCTTGGGTCATTAACTCGGCAAGAGCAGGGTAGAGATGAGAAAACGCCACATCGTCACCCTTAGGGTCTAGGTGCGAAAAAAGTCTCACCCCAGTAACAGGGGAAAAGGGAATTGCCCAAATACGTTTAGGAAAGTAGCGCATACCGTAACGCTGGTAAGCATCCGCCCAAGACCAATCAAAAACAAACTCGCCTTGAGAATGGGTTTTTAAATAGGTTGGGGCGATGGCCAGCGGACTGTCATCGTCGTTCATCACCAGCAAGTATTCAGGGTACCAGCCCGTACCATCGCCAATACTTTTGCTTTGTTCAAGCGCCTGATGAAAAGCAAATTGCGCAAAAGGAGACTGAGTTTCGCCGATGGCGGCCTGCCATTTGGCTTGGCCAATTTGGTCCACTGAATTAAACCATTGCGCTTTCATGTTACCCATCCTATTGCTACTGAATTATGCCACCCTCATTTGTTGGCGCATTTCCTTTACTAAACTGGCTGTATTTGGACGGACCTGTCGCCACAAATAAAATGCCTCTGCGGCTTGCCCTACCAACATGCCCAAACCGTCAGCGCCATCAGCACCGCGTTCATGGGCCCATTGTAAAAATACCGTGCGCTCAATGCCGTACATCATGTCGTAGCACCAAGTTTGATCGCCGATCAGCTCGTCTTTTAAGGGTGGCAAATTGCCCGACAAACTCGCCGATGTGCCGTTAATAATGATGTCAAACGTGCCTTCTAATGCATCAAAAGACGACGCCAGACAATCAAAATGATCGGCCAAGCCTTGGGCTTTTTCTACCGTGCGATTGGCAATGGTTACAGAAGCGGGGGACGCTGACAAAATAGGTTCAAGTACGCCACGTACGGCGCCACCCGCTCCCAGAATCAACACACGTTTATTTTTCAGTGTTCGCTGGTAATTATCTGTGATGTCTCTGACCATGCCGATGCCATCGGTATTGTCGCCAAACAATTCGCCCTTTTCACTGAGCAACAAGGTGTTGACCGCACCGGCTTGTTTCGCCCGCTGGCTCAATATATCGCACATGGCGTAAGCACGTTCTTTGAACGGTACAGTCACATTGAGGCCTTTGCCGCCCTGCTGAAAAAAGTCTCGTACCTGTTGCTCAAACCCTACTTCATCACCCAGAAGGGTTGAGTAGGTTAGCGATTGTTGCGTTTGCGTCGCAAAATAGGCATGAATACTCGGCGATTTGCTGTGCGCAATCGGATTTCCCACTACGGCGTATTGATCCAAAATCTGTCCTCTTTTTAAAAACGAAAAAACATCCCTTAAAGCTCAAAAATATCGTACAAAAAACGATTATTTTGCGAGCCCCAACCAATCTTTCGCTGTTAGGAAATGGTCGGTCAATTTGGCTTCTTCGCTGTCGGCCTCTACCTGGTACTCGTAGGTCCAACGCACTTCTGGTGGCAATGACATCAAGATAGACTCTGTACGACCTAAACCACTTTGCAGACCAAAATGGGTGCCACGGTCAAACACCAAATTAAATTCTACATAACGGCCCCGTCGATGAAGTTGGAAATCTCGCTGTTGCTCGGTAAACGGTAAGTCTTTACGACGTTGCAAGATCGGCAAATATGCCTTGGTATACGCATCACCAATCGCCTTTGTCATGCCAAAGCAGTGCTCAAAGCTACCTTCATTAAAATCATCAAAAAACAAACCACCAATACCACGAGGCTCACCACGATGCTTCAAGTAGAAATACTCATCACACCAGGCTTTAAACCGTGGATAATATTCTTCACTGAACGGCGTGACCGCAGCGTGCGCAGTTTGGTGCCAATGGACACAGTCTTCATCAAAGCCGTAATAGGGTGTCAGATCAAAGCCGCCGCCAAACCACCACACAGGGTCCATGCCTTCTTTATACACCACAAACAAACGAACATTGGCATGCGACGTTGGCGCCATTGGGTTTTTTGGGTGAATCACTAAAGACACTCCCATGGCTTCAAAACGACCGCCCGCCAATTCAGGGCGATCCGCTGTCGCAGAAGGCGGTAAATTATCTCCCATCACATGGGAGAAATTCACACCGCCTTTTTCGATCACAGTGCCGCCCGCAATAACACGCGTACGACCGCCACCACCGTTAGGGCGATCCCAAGCGTCTTCTTGGAATTGTGTGCCAGACTCGATGCCTTCTAACGAGGCACAAATATGGTCTTGCAGAGACAACAGGTAGGCTTTAACTGCCTGAATGTCCTCATTCTGAGGGGAAGTAATCGTGGCCGTCATGGCAGGCTCCATCAAATAAAAGAAAAATTAGTACAGCTTTGACCCATCGGGGCGACTGCGTAATAAGTTTAAAATCCACATATATTGATCAGTATGCGCACCAATCATCTGCTCTAATGCTTGATTCATCAGAACAGCATCTTGCGCATCATCCCCTGTGGGGAAGTTCTCTAGCGCCGGGTAAATATGCAACTCGTATTGCCCTGTTTTTGCATTATACGCTTGCAACATAGGAACGATGTGCGCCTTGGTTAATTTTGTTAACTTGCCTAAGCCTTTCATGGTGGCTTTTTCAGTGGCAAAAAAAGGCACAAAAACAGAGTGTTGAGCACCTAAATCTTCATCGGGTAAGTAATAACCTACATGGCCTTTTCTAACAGATTGCAAAAAAGGCTTGATACCCGCACTTCTTGGGTAAACCACTCCGCGGCCATACTGCATGCGCTGAGTGTGTAAAAGCCAATCAATCAATGGATTCTTTTGTGGTTTCATAATGGTGGTCACTGTATAGCCAAGAGACGCCAACATGGACCCCGTGTAATCAATCGCCCAGCAATGAGGCACGAGCGTAATGACGTTTTCGCCCTTATCCAGTAAAGGGAAAAGATGTTCACCGCCAATTACCTTATTGCGCTTCTTTTTATACTTTTCACTGCGAACCAGCAGTTCACCATAAGATAGAAAAAATCGTGCTGCGGTTTCTAAGCTACCCCGCAATATGGCTTCTCGCTCTTCGTGCGTTTTCTGTGGAAAACACTGTGCAATATTGGCGCGGGCACGTTTTAACGGACCACTTTTACGCATCATTAATAAAGGCGCCAGTTTACTCGCCAGTTTGTCACGCAATCGAAAAGGCACATAGGCCAAACAAAATACAAACAACACCGCCAACCAGGTGAGCCAAAAACGAGGTGAAAGAAAGCGCCATTGAAAGGTTGGGTTGTGTGTATTCTTATCCATTGGAAGAGGGGTATCGGTTGAGTGCATGCCGTTCGCTTCGTCTAGTCATCATAAAAAGTTATGTTACCTTAACGCCCCCTTTGTTTTATATAGCCTTATTTACTAAATCGCCCATCTTCTCTGCAATGTTTGAATAAGATCAAACATTGAATTGATTGCTGCGCATTTTTCAAATGCTGTCCATTGCCTACTATCAATGCCACGTAAACATGCAAGGTTGTGGCATGATTTACTTTTTCACTCAACCTTTGCTGTCAATTTTGGAGTACCTCATGCAAACCAAGTTATCTCAACCGGCTTTATTAAAAAATCAGTCTTACATCAATGGCGAATGGGTCTCAGCGACATCTGGCAAAACCTTCCCTGTTACTAACCCAGCCAATGGCCAACACCTGATTGATGTTGCTGATTTAGGGGCAGATGAAACCACACAAGCGGTTGAAGCAGCCAATATGGCACAAAAAGCTTGGCAAGAACGTACTGCAAAAGAGCGTGCGACCTTGTTACGTCGTTGGAATCAGCTGATTCTTGATAACGTAGAAGATTTAGCCACTTTAATGACGCTGGAACAAGGCAAGCCTTTTGCTGAAGCCAAAGGCGAAGTAGCCTACGGTGCCGCTTTTATTGACTGGTTTGCCGACGAAGCGCGCCGTTTAAATGGCGACGTCATTCCAACCTTTGCCAAAGACAAGCGTGTCTTAACCATCAAACAACCTATTGGCGTTGTGGCTGCGATTACACCTTGGAATTTCCCTATTGCCATGATCACTCGTAAAGCGGGCCCAGCATTGGCAGCAGGCTGTACGATTGTGCTTAAACCGTCTGAAGAAACCCCATTGTGTGCACTTGCGCTTGCGGAACTCGCCCATCAGGCTGGCATTCCAGCGGGTGTGTTGAATGTGGTTGTAGGTAAAGATGCCAAAGCGATTGGCGGCGTGTTAACCGGCCATCCAACCGTTCGTAAATTGTCTTTTACTGGCTCAACACCCGTCGGCAAATTGCTGCTGTCTCAGTGTGCACAAACCGTCAAACGTACTTCTATGGAGTTGGGTGGCAACGCACCTTTTATCGTGTTTGATGATGCCGACCTAGATGCGGCAGTAGAAGGCGCTATTGCTTCCAAATACCGCAACGCAGGCCAAACCTGTGTCTGTGCCAACCGTATTCTTGTACAAGAGGGAGTTTATGACGCCTTTGCAGAAAAGCTCGCGAAACGTGTAGCGACCTTTAAAACTGGCGAAGGGTTTTCTGATGGCGTCACGATTGGGCCATTGATCAATGTCGCCGCCGTTAACAAGGTAGAAGAGCTGGTCAAAGAAGCGGTCGATAAAGGAGCAAATGTCTTAATCGGGGGATCAAGAGCATCCAGCCTTGGCACACAATTTTTCGAACCGACTATTTTGACCGGTGTGACAGAAGACATGGCAATATTTTCAAATGAAATTTTCGGCCCTGTTGCTCCCTTGTTCAAATTTTCCACAGAAGAAGAAGCCGTTGCCATGGCAAACAATACCCCATTTGGCTTGGCTTCGTACTTCTATTCCCAAAATATGTCCCGCGCTTGGCGAGTGTCTGAAGCATTGGAATACGGCATGGTGGGCGTCAATGAAGGACTCATTTCCAATGAAGTGGCGCCTTTCGGTGGCGTAAAAGAATCCGGCAGTGGCCGTGAAGGCTCTGAATACGGGATCGATGAATATATCGAAGTTAAATACCTGTGCATGGGCGGACTTGCTTAAAAGCCTTACTGGCTTTCGTCAAAATACTCTTTTCAATACTGACTCTCTTGATAGCCTAATGACAGAGAGTCGCTTATCAACTAAGGTGAGAAAATGAACAACGCAGATTTACAACAACGCAAAGAAGCCGCTATAGCGCGTGGACAAGCAAATATGGCACCTGTTTACGTGGACCGTGCTTTAAATTCTGAAGTATGGGACGTTGAAGGTAACCGTCATATTGACTTTGGTGCAGGTATTGCCGTGTTAAACACAGGTCATAACCACCCAAAAGTCAAAGCGGCTGTACTGGCACAAATGGAACGCTTTACTCACACCTGTGTCATGGTCAACCCCTATGAATCTGCCGTTGCCTTAGCGGAAAAACTCAATGCCGCCGCACCTGGAAACACACCGAAAAAGTCTATTTTTGTGACAACGGGCGCAGAAGCCGTAGAGAACTGCGTTAAAATCGCCCGCGCTCATACAGGACGCCCTGGTATCATCGCGTTTAACGGTGGTTACCACGGTCGAACCAACATGACCCTCGGTTTAACGGGTAAAGTTGCGCCTTACAAAATTGGCTTTGGTCCCTTCCCAAGTGATATCTATCACGTTCCTTATCCAAACGATTACTTGGGTATTACGGAAGATCAAGCTTTTGCTGATTTACAAATGCGCTTCACGTGCGATATTGAAGCCTCTCGCGTTGCCGCTATTTTAATTGAGCCTGTTCAAGGCGAAGGTGGTTTCTACAAAGCATCGTCTAGCTTCTTACAGAAATTGCGCGCTTTGTGTGATGAGCACGGAATTTTATTGATCATTGATGAAATTCAATCTGGATTTGGTCGTACAGGGACGCTTTTCTGCCATGAACAGGCCGGTGTAGAAGCGGATCTAATGACCACAGCAAAAGGCATCGCTGCGGGTATGCCACTCGCTGCAGTAGTTGGTAAAGCTGACATTATGGATGCACCAGTTCCTGGTGGTTTAGGTGGAACATACGGCGGGTCTCCTGTTGGTTGTGCAGCAGGTCTTGCGGTATTTGATGTCATTGAAGAAGAAAAACTGTGTGATCGTGCGACAGAAGTAGGGGCTTACTTTGTTAAACACCTTACTGAAATCCAAGCAGAATATCCCCAGTTAATCGGTGATGTACGTAATGCCGGTGCAATGATTGCTATTGAGTTTGTCCACGACGGTGATGTTAATAAACCTTACCCAGAGCTTGCTAAAAAACTGCCTGCTATTGCAGCAAAACACGGTTTGATTTTGCTCGCTTGTGGTATTCGCGGTAACGTTATTCGCTTCTTGCCAGCTTTAACCATCGAAATGGATCTTATAGACGAGGGCATGGACATCTTTAAAGCATGTCTTAAAGAAGCACTCGCCTAAGCTATCATCGTTCTGTTCTGAACAGTTTTCTAAAAGCCATCCTGTACCATTGTAGGGTGGCTTTTTACTTTTCTGCTGCTGTTTCTCTGCTTCTTTTTTACTTATGTTGCTCTCATAACCGCTTTAGTAGGGAGCGCGAAGATCTTTTACTGTCTCGTGTAATACTTCTAGAAACAATTCTCTTGGTCTGTTTGGCTGTGCAGTTTTCTTAGTTGCAACCGCAACCCCCAAATTATAATGGCGAGTGTTCACCGCAATGGGCACAATACGTCCTGATTTTACATAAGGTTCTGCGTATTGTTCTGGCAAAAAGCCAATGTACAAACCAGACAAAATCAGCGCTAAACGACTGTCATAAAAGTAACTAATACTAGACAGTTTCATTTGGTGAATTTGCTCACTCGCTTGTTCATGATATTTCAGCCCTGCATGAGACGCTGGGAAGGTATCCACTTGCTCTTCTTGTTCTTGTAGCGACAAAGAGGCAAGAGGGTGATCTTTTGTGGCATAGATACAACAACGATCATTGTATAAATGAATGTAATCTAAGCCATCTAACTTACGATGATAAGGAATAAAACCCACGTCCGCTTCGTCGTTTAATACCATTCTCTCAATGTTCGTCATCGAAGCCACATTGGTTGTAATAAACACTTCTGGTGCAACATTAGAGAAATGGCGAACGAGTTCGGGAAAATGACTGCGTGGATCTAAACTCACCTTATCTGACAAGGCGATGCGCAACTTACCGGTTAAACTGGCGTTTAAATTATTCACCGTGGTGCGAAACGCATCTAGCGACTCCAATAAATTCTCAGTCATCTTATAGATGATTGCCCCTTCTTCTGTTAGTGAGAAACCACCACGGCCACGTTTGCACAGCACCAAATTCAAACGAGACTCTAGGTTCGAGATATGCAAACTGATCGTCGATCGACCGATATTAAGCGATGTCTCAGCGGCTGAAAAACCGCCACAATCCACCACTGTTTTGAAGACTTTTAACTGCTTAATCTCGTAGTCACCCACTTGCCCTAGTGAATAATTTTTGACGCTCATGGCTTTTCCTACTTCCGATAAATAGAGGTTACATTTTTGAGTTTACAGGGATCTGGGTTACTTTGGTTGTAATCAACGATCTAACGTTAAAAAAATTGCTCTTAAAAGGCTCTCCCATATTTTTTGTTGATTAAAAACACCAGCGGATGCCATGGCAACATTGCTGTTGAAATACAACTCGTCACTGGCTTCAATATGCAAGTGGTCCATTATGGTGCGATATAAAACCCACTTAAGCATAGAGTAAAATAGGTCGAAAAAAGCAAATAAAGTGCATAGTTTTCAACACTATACATCATTATATCTCATCTAAGTCATTAGACTATTTCATATATTAAATGCACCAAAATGGTATTAATGGCACTGTATGCGTGCAACTACTTTCCCTACTCGTTTGATTTATATAGTTTTTTATAGCCTATGATTGTTTGGTAGCGACAAAACTTTAGATGAGTTTTGTGTGCTTTAACACCATTATGCTTTTTGAAAGTATCGACAGTGAGCCACAACATAAATAGATGTGTGATATTTTGTGCAATTTTATAAGACCGAGGAAATGCTATGATTAAAACGTTTCAACAAGTAAAAAAACAATTGATGGCGAGTTCATTAGCAGTCGCTTTAGGCCTAGGTGCAGTAGCGTCTACAGCACATGCAGCAGAACACAACTGGCGCTTTGCAAACCTGTACAATCGAGGCACAGCTTTCGGTGAAGTCTACCAAAACCTTGCAGACAACATTAACACCATGTCCAACGGTCGCATTAATGTACAGATGCTGTATGCCGGAGAAGGTGTTGGTCAAACAGGTATTTTAGGGTCTGTTAAGACAGGTTTAATTGCGATGGGTGCGCCTTTCCAATCAATGCATGCAGGTGAATTACCAGCAGGCGTGGTGGAAGTAGGCCTACCAGGTGGTACAGACGATGTTGGTGAGCTTTCTACCTTGTTTCATGAAAAAGGCTGGGCACCTATTTTAAAAGAAGCCTATGGCTCTCAAGGCCTAGTATGGCTCGACCCATATGTACAACCACCAGTATACGTCATTACTAAAGATCCGATCACGTCTGTTGAAGACTTCAAGGGCCTAAAAATTCGTGCTCCTGGTGCTTACGGTAAATTTTTACGCAACTTAGGTGCTTCACCCGTTTCCCTTTCTTGGTCTGAAATCTACACTAGCCTATCAACTGGCGTCATCGATGGTTCTATTGGTTCTAACATTATTGACCACCGCGACGGTAACCACGTTGAAGTAGCAAAATACATGTACCCATTACCGCTAGCTGGTGCACAAGTGTTGCCTATTGTGGTAAACCGTAATGCATGGAAAAAATTGTCTCCTGATCTACAAGCTATCGTGGAAGGTGCTACTGCCATTCATGCTCAAGAACAGATGACTAAATCCATTTTATGGGAATCAGAAGCCCTCGCAGATATGCAGGCAAAAGGGCTTAAATGGTCTCCAGAGCCAAGTGATGCAGATAAAGTCGCATGGAAAGAAGCGGGCATGGGTCTTTTAGATGAGTACGCTGCTTCTGACAAATACAGCAAGCAATTGATCGACGTTCTACGTAAAGAACAACAGTAATTCACCCGCGTTTATCAAAGCGGCTTTCTATATGAAAGCCGCTTTGTTTTTTTGACCCACCTTTACAGGTAAAAATAATGATAATGACTGCAATTAGACGCTATTGTCTAGGTGTCCACACGGTTGTGGCTTTCGTTGGAAACTCTGTTTCTTATCTTATGCCCGTATTAGCCTGTGTGGTAGCCTTTGAAGTTTTTTCTCGTTATATCTTGGATGAACCCACCATCTGGGCCTACGATGTGTCTTTGTTTCTGTTTGGCTATATTGCCGCTTTAGGCGGAGCTTATGCTCAACAGCAGCGCGCTCACATTAATGTGGACATTCTCTATAACAAAGTGAGTGCACGCACTAAAGGCATCTTCAACTTATTCTCTTTCGCTTTAGCGATGTTTTTTGTCGTTATTATCTGCAAGATGAGTATCGGTAAATTTGAAGAAGCTCTTGAGTTTAATTATCGCCGTCAAAGTGAGTGGGCGCCACAGACCCATCACTACTGGCTAATGATCACGGTTGCCTGTGTTCTTCTTATTTTACAACTTTCCAGTGATTGGATTAACTCATTTCATCAAGCAATAACCGGTAAGCCATTGTTGCTTGCACCATCGCAAGAATCGCAAGAGACACAGGAAGGTAACCCATGATTGGTATTGAAGCATTAACGGGGATTTTATTAGTCTGCATCATTGCTGCGTTTGCATTAGGTGCTCCCGTTGGGTTGGCGCTGGGCGGTATTGCCATGGGCATCGGCTATATAACGTGGGGGGACGCTTTATTTAACGTTATTCCTACCACCTTAGAATCTACCCACTTTAGTTTTATTTTATTGGCCATTCCTCTTTATATTTATATGGGCCAACTGCTCACACGTTCAGGCATCGGTGATGCTATGTTTAATGCCAGCCAAATGTTAATTGGCCGCATTCGTGGTTCTTTAGCGATCAGTGTTATCGTGGTGTGTTCCATGATTGGTGCCATGGTCGGTATCATAGGCGCGGGCATTATGACCTCAGGCAGTATCGCATTACGGCCAATGCTTGAGCGTGGTTACGATAAACGTCTTGCCTTGGGTGTCATCATGGCAGGCGGCGGCTTAGGGATCTTGATTCCCCCTAGTATCCCCATGATCATGTTTGCGTCCTCCACCCAAAACTCAGTCGGACGGATGTTTATTGGCGCTCTTGTTCCAGCGTTGATTACTATTGTCTTGTTAATCGCTTATGTGGTGATTTCATGTAAATTAAACCCTAAACGTGCACCGCTTGATGCCGTGCCAGATGTATTACCCACCGCCAAAGAGAAGCTATTGACCGCACGCGATGGTTTATTGTCTTTGCTGCTAATCGTTGCCGTACTAGGCAGTATTATCATGGGTATTGCCACACCAACAGAGTCAGGGGCAATAGGTGTAGTTGGTGCCATTGTGTTGGCTATCTTGTTCAAACGCTTTAAGCCAAGAATGGTACAAAAAGCAGGCATGCAAGCTGCCTTGTTAGTCAGTGTTGCTTTATGGATCATTGTCGGTGCGTCGGTGTTTAGTAACTTCCATTTATTAATGGGTGTGCAAAACATGGTGGCAGGCTTCACTCAGGACCTTGGTTTACCGCCCATTGTGATCATTATGCTGTTTCAGCTGATTATGTTGTTGTTGGGTTTCATTATTGATGAATTTATTATTGTTCTGATTTGTGCGCCTATTTTTACTCCTATCGCAGTAGCATTGGGCTATGATCCTATATGGTTTGGTATCTTAATGATCTTGAACATTGAAATCGCTGTGCAAACGCCACCTTATGGATTCGCCTTGTTCTATTTAAAAGGCATCGCACCGCCAGACGTCACCATGCTAGATATCTATAAGTCCATCTTGCCTTTTGTCCTGCTAAAACTGTGTGTCTTAATCACGGTGATGATGTTCCCAGAACTAGTGACTTGGTTGCCTGATCTACTAATGGATTAGCCCTCTTTGAACCATGTGTTATAGAAATAAAAAAAGAGCTTCAAAATGAAGCTCTTTTTTTATGCCATCAATACCTATCCCATCAATACAATGGTAAACACTTACTTCACGGCTTCTTCTACCTTGTCACAAATATAATCACCAATCGGAATGGCCGATGTGGCCGCTGGCGAAGGCGCATTGCAGACATGCAAACTACGTGGACTTTGCGCAAATAAGAAGTCATGAACCAGTGAACCGTCTTTCATGACAGCCTGTGCTCGAATGCCGGCGGGATAAGGCTGTAGATCTGATACGTTCAGTTGTGGACAATATTTTTGTACCATTTTTAGATAACCCGGTTTCCACAAAGAGTTTTTTGTTTCCACGAGGCCTGTACGCCAGTTATTTTTCAACACACGCCAGAAGCCGGAAAAACGCACCATGTCCGCAACATCTTTGATCGAGATATTAATGCGTCCGTAGCCTTCTCGTTTCCAACCTTGTACTGCATTAGGACCCACCGTCACACTGCCGTCGATCATACGCGTCAGATGTACACCCAAAAAAGGTAAGTCTGGATCAGGAATAGGGTAGATCAAGTGGTTAACAATATCGTTGTATTTTTCAGGTAACTTATAGTATTCGCCGCGAAACGGAATAATTTGAAAATCCGTCGGAATACCCAGCATTTTGGTGGTGCGGTCGGCCATTAGCCCTGAACAGGTAATCAAGAAACGCCCTTCAAACGTCTTTAACTGACCTTGATGGCGCGCTTCTACTGTGACCTTTTCTTCAGTTTCAGTGAGTCCTGTTACCTCATGGTTTAACAAGGCCTCACCACCCAACTCAACAAATTCTTCGGCCATATGAGTTGTGACTAACTGATAATCTACAATGGCAGTGTCTTTAACAAAAAAACCACCTAAACCAACGATGTTTGGCTCACGCTGCTTTAGTTGCGTCGCGTCGAGCATTTCGACATCTAGCCCATTTTCTTTACAGCGTTCAAACAAGGCTTTCATGCGTTCAACTTCAAGATCGGTTGTCGCCACCAAAAGCTTGCCACACTGGTCGTAGGGTATGTTTTTACGGTCGCAAAATGCCATCGTCGCCGACACACCTGCCTTACAAAAGCGTGCTTTCATGCTGCCTGGTGCATAGTAAACACCTGCATGAATCACCCCACTGTTGTGGCCGGTTTGATGCTTGGAGTACACCGACTCTTTTTCAAGTAACAATACTTTTTTGTCTGGGTGGCGCTGTCTTAGTTGCCATGCCGTGGAGACACCCACAATACCGCCACCAATTATTATAAAATCGTACATTATTTTGCTCTCAAATTACTGATAATTCTTCATCATATGGAAACAAAAACAGCGACGAAGTCGTTACTTAGTCGCTGTTTTTCTTTTACATTGTCATCCTTTGCTTCGATGCAAAAGCATTAGTTGGTAAAGTGGCCTCGTTGACGAAGCAACTCACGACATAGGTCAGGGTGTGGCACAAACTTATCACGGCCGTGTAACCAAAAGTGATTATGAATCACCAGCATAGAGCCCACAGGTACGGGTACAGACAAGCAATTTTGTTCCGCTTCTAATGACTCGCCCATTTCATACAGATACTTACCTTGTTCTTTATTACTAGGCTCAGCGAATTGATCAATGTACAGCATCAATGGTTTGCCGTCAGCGTCTTCTTCAAAAAATACAGGGTGCTCAACCTTAGTATCAACGTTTTTAGACTTTGGTGCTCCCCAAACGATGTCTTGTTTGGCTAGAGGGTGCTTAGCGAATGTTTCTAAGTCTTCCCAATCGTCCAAATGCAGTATCAAAGAATTACCGCCTTCCATATTTTCTTCTTTTAGTTTCTGCATCAAAACATAATCCGTACGCTCATTAACGTACGTTCCATCGTTGTGCAGTTCCATACGACGGTGAGGTTTACGCAGATAACTGTCTGAACTGTCAACGTTACGTACTGTAAAGCGTGCGTAGTATTGGCCATACATCGCATCGTGGTTGGACAAACCAACCAAGTGGGAAATAGCGGTTGATAATTTCACATTAAATTCGGTACGCGCCTCTTCGCTATCACCAACACCAGGATCGCCTGCGTAATCCAATAAAAACGCTCCTGTTTCACGGTCGCGGATGATATCGTTAAGTACGGCACTCAAAGTCTGATTGGTGATCTTGTCTAGGCGATCCGCTACTTCAAAACGCAAAAACGGCTTGTATTCAATGGCTTGCACCGTCCACTCTGCAACAGACTCTGCAAATGCCTTCGTCGTCTTTTCATCTAGCATAACAACTTTTAAACGCTTACTAGCAGGGGAATCTGTTACAGAAAACCCATGCATTTCTGTGGCAGTAGCGTGCTCTTTCATCATTGTACTCATGATCTCTCTCCTGTTATTTTTGTTGTGCAGTAAAACATCTGTATTTTATAAAAACATCTACATTTTGATCTAATGTAATCTATTTAAACGAAACGTCAAGCATTTTATAGAATGTTGCTTAACTATTTCTACGTCTTCACATAGAATGCAAACAGCTAAAAAAAGATTGATATGGTTTAGGTTTAAAGCACATTAAAACGAGCACAAAAATGAAAAGTAATGAAAGTATCAGCGTTGACAGCAAAGATAATTCTGCCTCTCAGGTTTTAGGGGCATTAACACATGATATTTTGACGGGATACTTTCAACCTGGTGAAAAATTACGTATGACTCGACTGAAGGAGCGATATGAGGTTGGAGTCGGACCATTGCGGGAGGCACTGTCACAACTGCTTGTTAAACAACTCGTCATCGTCGAAAACCAACGGGGCTTTAGAGTACATCCCATTTCTAAAGCCGAATTAGTTGATATTTATGAGACTCGCGCCGAAATTGAAGCGCTATGTACTCGTTTTGCTATAGAACGAGGAGGGGATGAGTGGGAAGCGAATATTGTAGCCTGCGCTCATAAAATGAAACTTCACGCGGACCAACTGGAAAAAGAGCCACATACTTGGGAGCAATATCACCATGACTTCCATACCGCGATCGCTGAAGGTTGTCGTTCATCTGCACTGTTACAAGTCAGAGCTGACCTGTATGAGAAAGCGTCTCGCTATCGGAATTTATGGCTAAAGAAAAATATGATTGACCTTGCTGTGTTTGATGCAAATAAAAAAGAACATGAAGCACTTGTTAGCGCACTCTTAAAAAGAGACGTTGAAACAGCAACAGACCTTATTCGTCAGCATATTTTGAGTCCAAGTGTGATCTTACAGGCAACCGCTGTCATTGATACTTCAATGTAAACGACCACTTTTACTGACTGTTTTGCTTCTTATATCAACCTATCATAAAGGCTAAAAAACATTATGAGCGTCATACCGACCCCGCATCCTTCTTGCACTATCCGACACGCTTCTCCGAAAGACTCAACACTGATCGTAGATTTTATGAAAGAGTTGGGCACATTCCAAAAAATGGCCGACAAGATCACAGCAACACCTAAGAGTATCGAGCGCTTATTAGAATCAGGGGGAGGTGAGGCCGTTTTTATATCCTATGATGAGGTCGATATTGGTTTTGCCTATTTTTATCAGAAAAGCTCCGCATTTACTGGCCGCTCGGGCCTATATCTTGATGCACTTTTTATTCGACACTCGCAACGGGGTCAAGGTATAGGCAATATCATGATGCAATTTCTAGCGAAACATGCACTGTCAAAGGGGTGTGAGTTTTTAGAATGGGGTTGTTTAGATTGGAATACCCCTGCAATTGATTTTTACCAAAAGCAGGGAGCCTACTGCATTGATAACATGCGAATTTACCGCTTATCCCCAGATGACTTAGAAAACCAAGCCAACCTATTTCAGAGCCAGTCATAGCAGACATGACAACAAATGTAGGACTTATGCTTCATCATTTTTTAGGCAAGGATACCTCCTGCTTTAGCGGGAGGAGGAATTGCTTGCACCCTCCATTTTTGAGTTAATGTGGTGGTCCGTGCTTTAATTCTAACTGCGCTTTTCTTGACGTTCGCGCTGGCGTGAACGGTTTCGCCAGTGATTGTTTCTAATGCAAAATAGCCAGAGCTTCGCTTGCCTTTAACGAACCCATCACCTTGGGGCGTGGAGATAAAGTCA
>NZ_JAJATW010000016.1 GCF_020532605.1 Marinomonas algarum
TTTGAAGGTGCGCATGGAAAAAAGTCACTGTCTGGGTGAACGAAAAGCAGTGGTCATTTTACTGCTTCAGGCCGTATGATTACAGCTCTGCAGGGGTGTGAGAGGGGTTTTAAGTCACGGAATCAGGCTTAAAGTCACTTTTAAAAGATCAATGTAAGTTGGAACAGGGCCATCAGCAGAGCTCAAAGAGTCAACATATAAAACACCTGAATAGGTTGCATCGGTTTCCCTTGCCACTTGCTTTGCAGGTGCAGACGAAATCGTACTTTCGCTGAACACATCCGTGATATTATATTTTCTTACTTGATCAATCACAGTACGCACTTGCTGAGGAGTACCTTGTGAATCAGCATTAATAGGCCATAAATAAAGTTCTTTTAGCCCAAAGTCTCGAGTTAAATAGCTAAATGCTCCCTCACTCGTCACCAACCAACGCTTATCTTCAGGAATTGACGCTAAAATAGATCTGTAGGGTTTTACAGCCGCATCAATTTCTTCTGAATAAACTTTCGCATTAGCATTATAAGTAGCGGCATTTTCAGGATCATACTTAACAAACGCAGATCGAATATTGTCGACATACACCAGAGCATCGCTCGCAGACATCCAAGCATGTGGATTTGGTTTACCAGAATAAGGCCCTTGAGTAATATTCATTGGCGCAATCCCATCGGTCACTACCACACTAGGGATATCATCAAGGTTTTTGAAAAACTTATTAAACCAGAGCTCCAAGTTCAAACCGTTATAAATAATTAAGTCAGCATCTTGTGCTCGTACGATATCTTTTGGGGTGGGCTGATAGTTATGGATTTCAGCATTCGGCTTAGTAATTGAGTCAACCTCGGCGGCATTTCCAGCAACATTACGCGCCATATCAGCGATGACAGTAAAGGTTGTAATCACCTTAAATTTATCATTGTCAGCAGCAATAGCCTGAGCGGAAAACAAGAAAGATAAGAGTAAAGTAAGAGGTACAGAATAGATGCGATTCATAATCATTCCAACTAGTTAGCTTAAAAACATACTAGCAAATGAAACGACGACAGTAAAAGAAAATGAGAATTATTCTTGATTTGTTAAAAACAAACAACAGCCCATAAAACACCACCCCAAACAGGGTGGCATTCTATAGACAGGAAGCAGCTCTAGTGTTTATGCTTAATAACATAGCATTGATGGATTTTGCCATTGCGGTCAAAGTCAGGGTCCAGTGTCTGACGCGTGATGTTCTCCACCGTAAACTCTTGTTCCAGATCTGTATCAAGAACAAAACGACGGTAGTTATTAGAAAAGATCAACTCTCCCTCTTGCGACAGTCTCGCCATCGCCAAACGGACCAACTCACCATGATCTCGTTGGATATCAAGCACATCCGCCATTTTCTTGGAGTTAGAAAAAGTCGGTGGGTCCATAAAAATCAAGTCAAACGTGTCACGACTTTGTTTCAGCCACTCAATGCAATCTGCACGCTCTACCTGATGGTGAAGCTCAGAAAACTCGTTTAACTCAATATTGCGACGCGCCCATTCTGTGTAAGTGTTGGACATATCCACACTCAAAGAATTGCGTGCACCGCCCTGACCCGCATGAACCGACGCGGTTGCGGTATAACAGAATAAATTCAGGAAGCGTTTGCCGTTTGCTTTGTCCTGTATCAGCTTACGGACAGGACGATGATCCAAGAACAAGCCGGTATCAAGGTAATCTTTTAGATTCACAATGAAATCACAGCCATACTCTTCGACAATCATTTCATGTTTCGATTGATCCAGTTTTTCATATTGCTCTTTGCCTGACTGACGCTGACGCTGCTTCAATATTACTTGAGATTCAGCAATATTCAGCGCGGTTGGGATGGCTGACATGACTTCAAACAGACGCTGCTTGGCTTTTTCAGGGTCAACACTTTTTGGGGCTTGGTATTCTTGCACGTGCGCCCAATCTTGATAAACATCAATGGCAACAGCGTATTCCGGCATGTCCGCGTCGTAAACGCGATAGCATTGGATTTTGTTTTTCTCGACCCACTTTTTCAGCTTTTTGGCATTTTTTTGTAGTCGATTGGCGAACATCTGTGCGCCCGGCGTCATCGCTGCTTGCGCCACTACATCTTCTTTGATTTTACCTTCGAGCAATGGGAATAAATACGCGCGACACTCAATCCCACCATTAATAACACGGGTGCTCTTCTCTGGTCGAACCGGTATCTGACGAGCAAGGTGGTCATTACTGGTCAGCATCATAAACTGCCAACCACGTGCGTGAGCCACCACCCATTCACCTAACTGACGATACAAGGCGATAAGCGCCATCTCATCACCAATACGCTCCCCGTAAGGAGGGTTACACATGACAAGACCTGGCTTAGTCTGATCAATATCAAATTCATGCTCTTGGAATGACGTCATGGTCACGTCGACAATACCCACCAAACCAGCGCGTTTAATGCTTTCACGAGACGCCGCAATGGCTCTCTGATCTCGGTCTGTTCCTTGAAAACGCAGACCCAACTCATCGGCATTGCGCTTACGGTTTTTCGCAAAGTCGCTCAATTGTTGAAACAAACGGTGATCGTGTTGCTTCCAACCTTTGAATCCCCAATATTGACGACCTAAACCTGGCGCCATGTCTAACGACATCATGGCCGCTTCGACCAAAAACGTCCCTGAACCACACATAGGGTCTATTAATTGCGTTAGACCACAATCTTTATGCCAACCAGCACGCAACAACAGACCGGCAGCGAGGTTTTCTTTCAGTGGCGCCATGCTGCCTTGTTGACGATAACCACGGCGATGCATACTTTCACCAGACAAATCGATACTTACCGTCACCACTTCACGTTTGATTCGCAAAGCAATGCGCACATCCGGTTGCTCCTTTTGTACGCTAGGACGTTCACCCGATAATTCAACAAAATAATCAGCGATCGCATCTTTGGTACGTACCGCACCGAATTGTGTATTACGAATATGGTGGTTTGTGCCGTGACAGTCGATCGCAATGGTATCGGTTGCCGACATATGATCGGACCAACGGATTGCCTTCACAGCATCGTACAAATCGTCTGCTGACTCTATCTTAAATTGCGCAATCGGCAGCATCACTCGTGTGGCAACACGGGACCAAAGACAGGCTTTGTACATCCCCTCCAGATCCGTGGTTAACTTAACCTGACCTTCACCGAAACGGGTTTGTGTTAACCCTTCGCTGTGTAGCTCTTTTTCTAAGACATTTTCCAAGCCAAGTGGACAAGTGATTTCCAAAGCATATAGCGGCTGAGTTGGCTCGTTAGTCTGTGTTTGTGTGCTCATTATTAAAGTACTTTTTAAATATCAGTGAATGTATGTCAAATCGATCAATTTTCTTATAAGCCTAGATCACGCTCTCGGTAATACGCGTCAGTCGTTGCAATGGCTTCTTTGATCAATTCTGGCCCATGGTAAATAAAGCCCGAATAAACCTGTACTAAACGCGCGCCCGCTTGCAACTTTTCCACCGCATCCGCACCACTGCAAATACCGCCTACACCAATAATCGGTAAGGTGTCTTTTAAGTGCTCAGATAACACACGAACCACATGAGTTGACGCATCACGAACAGGCGCACCACTTAGGCCCCCTGCTTCTTTCTCAAACGCATGGCCCACAACCGCGTCACGTGACAGAGTGGTATTGGTCGCAATAATGCCATCAACCCCTTGGTCTACCAGGGTATCTGCCACCAATTTGATTTCATCGTCAGTCATGTCTGGAGCGATTTTTACCGCTAAAGGCACGCGTTTTCCATGTTCGGCTTGATAGCGATCTCTGGCGTCACACAACGGAGAAATAAGTTGCGCCAAGCTGTCGCCAAATTGCAGACTGCGTAGGCCTGGTGTATTCGGAGAGCTAATATTCGCCGTAATGTAATCCGCATAAGGAATCACTTCAGTCAAACACGCCAAATAATCGGCGGCGGCATCATCAACCGATGTGGTGAGGTTTTTGCCAATATTAACCCCAAGAATGCCCGGATAACGGTGCTTTTTAATGCGCGACACCATGTGCTCCACGCCTTTATTATTGAAGCCCATACGATTAATAATGGCCTCATGCTCAGGCAAACGGAACAAACGAGGTTTAGGGTTTCCTGACTGGCCTTTCGGAGTCACGGTGCCGACTTCGACAAAGCCAAAGCCTAACGCGCCCAAGGCTTCAAACGCGTCAGCATTTTTATCCAGACCTGCGGCCAGACCAACGGCGTTGGGAAAACGTAACCCCATAACTTCAACCGGTTTCGTAGCGGGCATTTCACCTAGGAATTTATTCACACCCAATCGGCTAGTGGCAGCAAGAAGATCCAATGACAGCTCATGGGACACTTCAGCGTCCAGTTTAAACAACAATGAGCGTGCAAGTTGGTACATAAATAAAACTCCTAGACGGTTAACATTCGACAGACCAGTTCACGGTAAAGCGTATGACTTTTTAACATGCTTTACTGAACCCGTGTGACGTTGATTAATTTATTTGAGTCATCAAATTCCACTTCAAAAAAACCGTGTATCCCTTGGTGTATGACAAAACGTTGAAAGGCCGACAAAGGCAGCTGAACTTTTCGGCCATCGACACTGCTGGCAACGAGGTTTTTAGCGACCCCTGCGTACATAGCCTCATACTTCAATGCAGACAAGGCCACATTTAATACAATTTTTGCCATTTTTTCGTCCTGTGCTTACAGTACCCTTACAGAGAACACCCTGTGCGTAAAGAATTGAATCCGATAATATGAAGGCTATTATATTGCGTTGACACTTTTTTTGACAGAAGTATAAGGAACCTAGGTTCAATGGTAGCTGTAATTGAGCAATTAAAAGACCACTTAAATCATGCCGTTCTGGGCCAACCCGATTTAACTCACGAATTACTCGTCGCCTTGATCGCCAATGGTCATGTTCTGCTCGAAGGTCCACCGGGGATCGCTAAGACAACCGCGGCGAAAGCCCTAGCGGGTGCCATCGATAGCCGTTTTCAACGTATTCAATTCACCCCAGATTTATTACCAGGTGATGTTACCGGCTCAGACATTTACCAACAAGAAACCGGCCAATTCAGTTTTATTCCCGGTCCAATTATGAACGATATCGTGCTGGCGGATGAAATCAACCGAGCGCCGGCGAAAGTCCAATCCGCTCTCTTAGAGGCCATGGGCGAACGTCAAGTAACCGTTGGCAATCACAGTTACCCCTTAGCGGATTTATTCTTTGTGATTGCGACACAAAACCCCATCGAGCAAGAAGGTACCTACCCCTTACCGGAAGCACAACTCGATCGCTTCATGATGAAAATCAACTTAGGATACCCAAGCGCCAGCAGTGAGCTCGATGTACTGCGCCTAGTGAGACAACAGGATTTACACAAAACCCTCTCAGGGCCAAATACTTCTATTTGTACTCCGGCAGATATTTTGCAATTACAGCATCAAGCACTGTCTTTATACATGTCAGAAAGCGTTGAGGAATACATTGTTCAACTCATTATGGCAACACGTTATCCAGAGCGTTACCTCGCAGACACAGGAAAAGAAACACGCTTGATTGAATTCGGTGCCAGCCCTCGCGGTACCTTAGCATTAGATCGCTGTGCGCGCGCAAACGCCTTACTCAGTGGTCGTGATTTTGTCACCCCTGACGATGTCCGACGGGTGGCCTTGCCTGTACTGCGTCACCGTGTGTTAACCACTTTCGAAGCACAAGCAGCGGGATTATCAGTCGATGACTTGTTAAAACGGTTAATCAGTCACGTTCCTGCGTTATAAGTTGGGTAGACAGTACGATGAGCCCCCTACTCGCCCCGCTATCGCCTGAGCTAGATGACGCACATTTTTCGCTTTTAGCCCATTACGCAAAACATCTTGGCCGTGCCCCTAAAGCCAAACGCTTTGCCACCAACGTGGGGGAGCGTCGGTCTCGACAAAAAGGCCATGGCATGGAAATGCTGGAATTGCGTGCCTATCAAGCCAGTGATGATTTGCGACACATAGATTGGCGTGTTACAGCTCGTACCGGACAGGCTCATACTCGATTGTATGCACAAGAAAATGACCACCAGCGCCTTTTATTGTTAGATCTTTCACCCAATGCCTACTTTGGTACGCAACACACCTTTATTTCCACCCGACTTCTTCAGCTCGCAGGGCTAATCGCTTGGCGTTCAATTCAACAAGGTGACGCTTTGGCGTACCGCATACGTTATGGCGAGCAAGAACATCAAAGCCAAAAAACGGAATTGCCGAGACTGCTCAATTCGCTTCGAGAAGCGTCTTGCCTTCAACACCGAACAACAACGCCGCCTCATCAAAATAGCAGCATTTGGGTCGACAACGCCTTTATCAGTCGTACGCACAACAAAGACGTGATTATTTTAACGGACAAACAGTATTGGGACTCCCATGAAGAAAGTGCCTTACTGAAGCTGGCCAAACACAACAGAGTGCATTGGGTGCAAGTCATTGACAACAAGGCTTTTCAGCTTCCTGCCGGTCACTATCAAATGACAGATGGAACCAATGTCCGTCGTCTTTCGGTGTCTGATGCCAGTCTGAAAAACGCCAAAGAAGACTTTTTAACCCGTAACACTCAATTTAAACAGGCTCTTTTGTCCATGGACATTCAGCATCATCCGTTTGATTTGTCAGAACCGCCAGAGCGAATTGCTCGCTATTTGCTGTCTCAAGGAGCGTTACGCTAATGGAAGCCAGCACGATCGATTTACCCAACAAGGCCTACTTGTTACCAGAGAGTATTCCTATGTGGCCGCCTGTCTGGTGGAGCTGGCTGGTGCTCGCCTTGGTATTATTCATCATCGCAACAGGTTTTATGGCGTTTTATGGTCGCCATAAAAAACGTACTTATCGTCGAGAAGCCTTACAATTTTTGCCTAAGACCACCGTTGAAAAAACCGACAAAGAATGCATTTTATTGTGCCATGAGCTGGTGCGCCGTTGTCTGATAAGCGAAGGCAAAACCACCCTAGCCGCCCTACCTAGTGTGACCTTATTTTTACAACTGGACGAAACATTACCGGATAAATGGCAGTTTTCAGGTCTTGGCACTGTATTTATCGAAGGCCCCTACCGTAAAACCGTTGATCTAGACCAAACGCAACGTGAACGCATCGTGCAAGTCACTCGCTATTGGATTAGGAAACATCATGCTTGAACTCACTTGGCCATGGTTGTTGCTGCTTTTACCCTTGCCTCTACTGATTCGTTTTTTGCCTAAAGCACCGCCACAGGGGGATGCTATTTGGTGGCAAAACGCGCGTCAGCTAGAACACTACCAACAAAATAACCATCCTTTAAAGCGACTATCAGCCTCCACGTTTTGCCTGATCGGTGCATGGGGATTAATGGTGTTTGCCATGACCAAGCCCGTTTGGTTAGGCGAGCCCACTAAAGTCACGCCATCTGGTCGTGACCTGCTGATTGCTCTTGATTTGTCGGGCAGCATGCAGGTCTCAGATATGCTTCTTAATGACCAGACAGCCAACCGTTTGGAAGCCGCAAAATCTGTGTTGGCCGACTTTATCCAAGCGCGCCGAGGGGATCGCATCGGTATCATTGTTTTTGGTAGTAAAGCTTACTTGCAAGCTCCGCTAAGTTTTGATGTCACCACCATTAATCAGCTGGTTCAAGAAGCACAGATTGGCTTTGCCGGTGAACAAACTGCCATTGGTGACGCCATTGGATTGGGTATAAAACAATTAGAAGACAAACCGTCTGATAAAAAAGTCTTGATCCTGATGACAGATGGCGCCAATACCGCAGGCCGTGTTCAACCCGAACAAGCCGCCGAATTTGCCTACGCTCAAAAGGTGCGTATTCATACTATTGGGATAGGCGCTGATAGTATGGTCGTGCAAAGCTTTTTTGGCCCCAAAACCGTGAATCCATCCAGTGATCTTGATGAAACCTTACTAAGAAACATTGCCGCACAAACCGGTGGTGAATATTTTCGCGCGCGAAGTACAGAAGAACTGCAGAATATTTACCAAACATTGGATCAGCTAGAACCCACCCCCTCTGAAGACATCTGGCAACGCCCTTTAACCAGTTTATTTCATTGGCTTGCTTTAGCCTCGCTACTGAGTGCAACTCTATCACTCTTTCTACGCAACACCTTTCAATGGCGCACACGCCCTTGGCAAAAGGGAGATAAAGCATGACGATATTCGATATCGTGCATTTTTCACGGCCTTGGTGGTTGATCGGTCTACCTCTAACCTTATTGCTCAGCGTTTTTGTTGTGAGAAAAAATGCCGCGCAGCAAAGTCTCAACGCGTTTGTTGACCCGCATTTATTGGCTCATTTAGTACACAAAAACACCTCATCAACACACACTAGATGGTTTGGTTTATTGGCCACATGCCTATGCTGGGTAGGTTTAGCGGGCATCAGCTGGACTCAAGCACCGACGACCCTATTTGAAAATACGCAGAAAACGGTCTTTGTTGTCGATCAATCTTTGTCTATGTACGCCACGGACATCAAACCCAACAGACAAACCCAACTCAAACAGACGCTTCGCGATATCCTGGCACAAAGCAAAGAAGGTGATTTGGCGCTTGTTGCCTTTGCTGGTGAAGGTTTTGTGATCAGCCCTTTTAGCCAAGACAGAGAAACCATCACCCATTTCTTATTGGCGTTAGACCCCATTATTATGCCGACCTACGGCAGTAACCTTACTGATGGCATCAAAACAGCTCTATCGTTAAACCCAGACAAGGCACAGCCTCTGCACCTGATCCTCTTAACGGATGACCTGACTCAACAAGATCAAGCTCAAATTCCTTCGTTGCTGGCCTCACACAATGTAAAAGTGGATATGATTGCGGTAGGCAGTAAAGAGGGTGCGGTTATTCGTCTGCCAGATGGTCAGACACTCAAACAAAATGGCAAAAACGTTGTCCCCAGCACGCCTATAGAGGCCTTAAAGACGCTCACTCGCCAAATAGAGGGACGCTTTTTTCAAGGTCGTCTAAGCCCTAATGAGATTTCACAGGTCGCTCAAACTTCCTTAAATAGCCAACAAACTCAGCAAGCAGAAAACAAAAGTATCAATTGGATCGAGCAAGGCCACTGGTTTGCTTTGCCTTTTTTACTTTGGCTGGCCCTACACTTTCGACGCGGCATGTTATACAGCTTATTGCTCACTGCCGTTATGTTGCCAACGGAGAATCTGTCCGCCTCACCACTCGACTGGTTTATGACCTCTGACCAAAAAGGACAACAGGCCGCCAATCAAGACGACTGGCAAACTGCCGACCAATATTTTACACAACCAAAGTGGAAGGCGGCGTCTTCCTATGCATTAGAAAAATACGAGTCAACCATACAAACGCTCAGCGCGCTGCCCAATAAAAACGCAGCAGAAGAATACAATTTAGGCAACGCGCTTGCGCTGTCGGGTGATATTCAAGGCGCCATCCAAGCCTATGAAAAAGCATTAGCGCTCGATCCAAAATTGGACGCTGCGCAAGAGAATCTGGATTACGTAAAACAACAAGAACAAAAGCAAAAGCAACAGCAGGACAAACAAGACTCAAAAGACACCTCTGATTCGTCTAACTCCGATTCTAAACAAGAGCAAAGTCCTCCTACTTCTCAGGATCAATCAGACTCCGACACAGAGTCTGACAAAAAAAATGCGTCGGAACAGGACGAAAAACAAGACAACAACACGTCAGCTGAGGATAATGGGCAAAGCAAAACAAACGAAGCGCCTCAAAACGCAACACAAAAAACGCCGCTCAACAAAGAACAGCAACAGGCACTTGATCAGTGGCTAAGACAAATTCAAGACGATCCAGGGTCACTATTGCAACGCAAACTCTGGTATCTGCATCAAGAAAGACGTAACAACAATCGGTCTGCACAAGAGGAAGAGCAAAAACCATGGTAATACAGCGATGCTTTCTGTCACAACACTCTAAGAAGGCGATCATTCGCGTGTTTTTACCCATGATGCTGCTGGCTTTTTCTGCCTTACTTTCATCACCGCTGTTTGCGGACAGCGTTACGGCCTCACTCAATAAAACCGTTTCGATTGAAAATGAAATAGTGCAACTCACCCTGCGCGCTGACTTCTCGGATACAGGGAATGGCCCCGATTTAACGCCATTAGAGCGAGACTTTACTATTTTAGGTAAAAGTCAAAACAGTCAATTCAGTTTTAATTTAGGCACCAGTACGGCATTAAATTTCTGGGTGGTTAACCTAATGCCAAAGTCTGTAGGCACCTTCGAAATCCCCCCCATCAAAATCGGTGATCACAGCTCACAACCGATTCGATTAGTCATCAAAAACTCACCTCAATTACTCGATAGCAATGGCAATCCGCCCGTGATCATTAAAGCTGAAACGTCTGATATCGAACCGTATTTGCAGCAAGAAGTTATTATTCGCGTTGAATTATTGACTTCCGTCAGCCTGACAAATGTCAATCGCTCTGTTCCTTCACACCCTGACCTAGTGGTTGAGCGCTTAAGCGATGATCAAATGACCTATCAAAATGTTAATGGCACTGAATACCAAGTCATTACACGAGAGTACTTGGCGTTTCCCCAACGTAGCGGTTTATTGATGCTTCCTCCACAAAGCATTCAAGCCATGGTCAGCACCTCAACAGGAAGAAGAATGATCAAGGTACAAAGCGAGCCATTAGGATTGCAAGTACTGCCCATTCCAGCCAGTTACACAGGCAATGCTTGGCTACCAAGTCAAGGCATCAAGATAGACACTCGTCTCCGGAAAACAACCGAATCTCCCAGAGTAGGCGATACCCTTATTTGGACCATTGATATCAAGGCAAAAGGCGCACTGCCCGAGCAGATTCTTCCGGTTGATTTTGCCAGTACACGAGATTACAAGCTTTACCCTTCGACCCCAGACTTCAGCACGCAAAAAAGTTCGGATGGGGTTGTAGGGCAGCAGTCGATCTCTATCGAAGTCGTACCTACCACGCCGGGCCTATTAACACTTCCCGATGTACGCATTGATTATTGGGACACAGAAATCAGAGCATTACAGACCGCAGTATCAAAAACCGCACCGATTGAAATAGCGCCCCTCCCTTTTGCCGATGACTCAGAAACTAACTCGTCCACAAGTGCAAACGAATCGTCACCCAGCATGGCCAATCCGCTGCCTGCTCAAACGCGCTCAGTTGCTCCTATTTCTCTGGCAAAAAAAACCGATACAGACAATACGACAACCAACAAGAACAACAGCCCAAGCTCCAATGATCTCTCTCACGTGACAGATGACACTAAAATTGTCAGTCACTCACTCTCTGTTAAAGAATACGCCATCATCGGCTTTGGCTTATTAGCATTGGGCTCTTTGGCGATGTGGGTGTTCAATGCTTGGACACAACGCAAAGCTCGCCCAGAAGCGGATCTAAAAGTCCCCACGCTGGAAGAATTTGCGGCACTGAATACGCTAGATGAACAGAGTGCATTCGAAGAACTTGTCAACTGTTGCCGAGCGAATAATCTCGCACAATTGCGCCCAAGTTTACTCGAATGGGCACGCCATCGCTGGGGAGACAGTGAAATCCGTGGTGTAGAAGACATCAAACGACTCACTACAGTCAAAGTGACACAGCTGTTAATGGAAGCCGAGCTGATGATGTATTCTAGCAACCCTGCCCACGAATGGTACGGTGCACCGCTTGCTGACGCATTAGAGGAGTTCTATAGCGGCTTTGCAAAGCCTTCCCAAGAAAGTCAACTTAAGAACTTGTACCCTAACTTTTAATAGACAGGTTCTTCATCAACAACAAACAACACAGTCAAAAGGATCATTCAAATGACATCTTTTCAGTCTGGTATCATTGCTGAAGCGTCCAGTGACGCGCTTTTTATCACATTCAATATCAATCGTGATCACCTCTCCCTTTTTAAGACAACGTTAAATAAGATTCCTACCTTAGTCCGTGATCTTCAAGCCACTTACCCAACAGCCGAGCTGCACGCCGCCATTGGCTTTAGTGACCTCGTTTGGGATGAGCTAGACACTCAACGCCCCCTTCACCTAGCCCGCTTCCCAGAGATAAAAGGCGACGAAATTCACATTCCATCGACCGATGTCGATATGGTGATGCACCTTCGGTCACTGCGTCGGGATGTCACTTACCAGTTGGCCAATGCACTCTTCGATGCTCTGGGGGCAAGCGTTTCCTTGGTAGAGGAGATAAGTGGATTTAAATACCTAGATAACCGCGATTTAACCGGGTTTGTTGATGGTACAGAGAACCCTGAAGGCGAACAGCGCAAAGCGGTTGCTCTCGTCAGTGAAGAAGACCCTAGCTTTGAACAAGGTAGCTACTTTAATTTAATGCGCTTTGTGCACGATTTAGATAAATGGCAACAACAAGACCTTAAAACGCAAGAAGACACATACGGTCGTACAAAATACACAAACGAAGAATACCCGTCAGAACAAAAGTCTGTGCATGCTCACACCAAGCGAACATCGTTAAAGGATGAAAATGGGAAATCGATGGAGATATTGCGTCATAGCATGCCGTTCGCCTCACTGAAGGAAAAAGGCCTTATGTTTGCCAGCTACAGTAAAACACCGGCGATATTTAACCAGATGCTGGAAAGCATGGTGAAAGGTGATAAACAGGGCAACACCGACCATCTTATGAAGTACACACGTGCTACTTCAGGCCAAGCTTTTTTCATTCCGTCAAATAATTGGTTTCTTGATCGCCATTAAAAACAAAAAAACCACTTCACATTAACGTGAAGTGGTTTTTGAATAAAACAAAAAATAGAACGCCTAAGGACAATACCGCTTAAATTAGCGCTCTATCTCTGCATTATTGGTTAAATAATCTTGCTGACCTTGTGTGCTTAAACTTGCTTGAGTTTGACTCAAGTAACGCTCATACGCGGCTTTCTGATCCTCTGGAACAGCCTCATCACGGCTGTCTACTCGGGTTAAACGAATCAAAGTAAGGTCACCATTTGACATATCTTTAACCTCAACAACCGCCTTATCGGCTTCAGGATGCGGCATAGTAAAAGCAAGAGACGTCACTTCATCTTGACCACGCTGTGCATCAGTCACCGATGTCCAAGCAATATTGCCACTGTTTTGTGCGTCCAATGCTTTTTGTCGTAGAGACTCCAGCGCTTTATCCTGAACAACAATCGAAGTCACTTCTTCAACCACGTCTTCAAAAGGCTGTATGACTTCTTGTTTGTGATCATTAAGGTGGATAACCGCTACTTGATCGTCGCTTAGTTCAATCAAGTCACTGTTTTGGCCATCTTCCAATACAGCAACATCAAACGCTGCAGCAATCACACTAGGATTACTGGTCACCTCGTCTGAGCCCCCATCGCGGCCAAAGTAAGCACTTTGCAATACATCAACATCATATTCTTTTGCAATAAAATCAAGATTATCACTGGCATACGCTAAGTCTGTAATATCTTCATGAGCCGATAAAAGCGCATCTCGAGCTTTCTCTTGCTGAATGGCTTCGGTCAACGTGGCTTTTTGCGATTCAAAGCTGGGCACATCGGATGTACTAACGTCATCAAGCTGCACTAGGTGATAGCCAAATTGCGTTTTCACAGAACGAACTTCTTCTTTCTCCATCGAGAACAAAGCGTTATCAAATGCCTCATCAATCATGCCTTTTTCAATATAACCAAGGCGACCGCCGTCATCTTTTGATCCAATGTCATCAGAATACTCAGCGGCTAAGTCAGCAAAAGAAACACCAGCGTCTAATTTTGCTTGTACTTCTGCGAGTCGACTTTGCGCTTCTTCATCAGAACGCTCTGAAGTCTCAATCAGAATGTGAGAAGCGGCTCTTTCCTCTTGTGTTAGGCTCGCAATAGAAGCTTGATACGCTTGTTGTAGCTCGGCGTCAGTGACATTGACCTTGCTATAGAAGTCTTCAGAAGACACAACAACATAATCAAGTTTCACCTGCTCTTGTGACTTGAATGAAGACGTATTTTCTTCGTAATACGCTTTTAACTCATCGTCAGAGACACTGGTATTTTCAGACTCATCCGCCAGTGAAAAAGAAACATAGTCATAAGACCGTTGTTGAGATTGTAATTTAGCGACGTCATTGACCTGAAACGGTAAAACAAACTCAGATCCAGCAATGGCATTTCGAGGTTGCTGAATTAACACATCCTGCTTGATTCGCTCTTTAAAAGCCAATGGCGTAAAGCCTAAAGAGTTAATGAAATTTAAATATTTATTTTGATCAAACTGACCATCTGTTTGAAATTGCTCCGCTTGCAGCAAATACCCATCAACCTGTGCATCGGAAACACCTAACCCTAAACGTTCAGATTGGTTGGCTAATACGATGCGCTGAACAAGCTCGTCTAGTGCACGACGTTGCAACAGGTTATCTTCTAATAAAGCGGGATTCACCTGACCACCCATCATAGAAATTAACTGGCGACGCTGTGTTTCAGCTCCTTGAAGCATTTGTGTACGGCTAATTTCAACACCGTCCACTTCCGCCACTTTATCGGATGACGTAAAACTTTGAACCAAGGCTTCAACGCCAAATAGAGCAAAAGTCACGACGATAAAACCGACAATGATTTTTACCACAATGCCTTGTGACTTATCTCTGATATCTTGGAGCATTACTGCCTCCACATGAATGAATGAATTTACCAATAAAAAAGGTGTATTCCGCATGGAATACACCTTTTGTGTCTAATGGCGGAACAGACGGGACTCGAACCCGCGACCCCCTGCGTGACAGGCAGGTATTCTAACCAACTGAACTACTGCTCCAAAAACATTAATTTACAGCGTCTTTAAGACCTTTACCGGCCTTAAACCCAGGAACTTTCGCTGCTTTAATTTGGATTTCCTCACCAGTTTGAGGATTACGACCTGTACGAGCTGCACGCTCTTTGACTGCAAAGGTACCAAAACCAACTAATGTAACCTGGTCACCTTTTGCTAAAGCCGCTTCAATGGCTTTTAAAGTCGCATCAAGAGCATTGCTAGCAGACGCTTTAGATAAGTCAGCAGACGCTGCAATAGCATCAATCAATTCAGATTTGTTCACGTTGTACCCCTTCAGTATTTTCTTGATTCCTTACTATTTTCGGCACAGTGTCAATGCCTACCAACAAGGTCGAGCGAGAGTTATACAAGCCCAACCTACTCCCTGTCAACACACACTATGTGCCTAATGATGACTGACAGTTTCTTGTTCATCAACAGTTTTTTCACCTGAAGGTAAGGTTTCTACCTTTTTTGGTGAAGGAATGTACTCTAAAGCAATATCCAGCACTTCATCGATCCATTTAACCGGAACAACGTCGATATCTGCCTTAATATTATCGGGTATTTCTTTCAAATCACGGGCGTTTTCTTGAGGAATAATCACGGTTTTAATACCACCTCTGTGTGCCGCCAGTAACTTCTCTTTTAGTCCTCCTATAGGAAGCACTTCACCGCGCAATGTAATCTCACCTGTCATGGCCACAGACGCTTTTACGGGGATCTTAGTCAAGACTGAAACAATCGCTGTACACATAGCCACGCCGGCACTAGGCCCATCTTTTGGCGTCGCTCCTTCCGGTACGTGTAAATGCAAATCGGTCTTTTCGTGGAAATCTTCATCGATACCCAAGCCGACAGCACGACTTCTTACAACGGTCAATGCCGCCTGTATCGATTCTTGCATTACATCACCCAAAGAGCCGGTTTTCACGTGGCGACCTTTACCGACCACACCCGCAGCCTCGATGGTTAGTAACTCACCCCCTACCGATGTCCAAGCCAATCCTGTCACTTGACCTATTTGGTTCTTTTCTTCTGCTTTGCCATAGCTGAATTTATGAACGCCCGAAAAATCTTCAAGATTTTCGGCCGTTACCGCCACACATTTCGCCCCTTTTTTCGCACCCAAAGCCTGCTTTTTAACAACACGACGACAAATCTTACTGAGTTCGCGCTCTAAACCACGTACACCCGCTTCTTTTGTATAAAAGCGAATAACATCCATTAAGGCATCGTCTGTGATGCTGATCTCAGCCTCTTTTAGGCCAGATAACTTCACTTGCTTGGGTAAGAGGTAACGCTTAGCAATGTTCAGTTTTTCATCTTCGGTGTAACCAGGAATACGAATCACTTCCATACGATCTAACAAGGGGCCAGGGATATTCATGCTGTTTGAAGTACAAATAAACATCACATCTGATAGGTCAAAATCTACTTCAAGATAATGGTCGTTAAACGTATGATTTTGTTCAGGATCAAGCACTTCTAACAACGCAGAAGCCGGATCACCACGCTGATCCATACCCATTTTGTCAATTTCATCTAACAAGAAGAGTGGATTTTTCACCTTCACTTTTGCCAGTTTTTGCAAAAGTTTCCCTGGCAATGAACCAATATACGTTCGACGGTGACCACGGATCTCAGCTTCATCACGAACCCCACCTAAGGCCATGCGAACGTACTGGCGGTTAACCGCTTTCGCAATGGATTGGCCTAACGATGTCTTACCCACCCCTGGTGGCCCAACCAAACACAACACAGGCCCTTTGACTTTTTTCACACGCTGCTGGACAGCAAGGAACTCAAGAATACGTTCTTTTACGTCTTGTAGGCCATAATGGTCTTGGTTTAAGACTTTTTCAGCGTAGGCCAGGTCATTACGCACTTTACTGCGTTTTTTCCAAGGCAGACAAGTTAACCAATCAATGTATCCACGAACCACGGCCGCTTCAGCCGACATAGGCGACATCATACGGAGCTTTTTCAGCTCACCTTCGGCTTTCTCTTTGGCTTCGTCGGACATGCCTACTGAATCAATTTTTTCCTGCAATTGATCAAGCTCGTTGCTGCCGTCCTCCATATCACCCAGCTCTTTTTGAATGGCTTTCATTTGCTCATTCAAATAATACTCGCGTTGGCTTTTTTCCATCTGCTTTTTAACACGGCTGCGAATGCTTTTTTCTAAATGAGCAATATCAAGCTCACCATCCATCAAACCGATAAGATATTCACCACGCCCCGTCAACGAGTCAATTTCTAGCACTTTTTGCTTATCTTCAAGCTTAAGGCTCATGTGACCGGTAATGTTATCGATCAACTTAGAAAGGTCATCAATGGACTTAAGCGACGCAACGACTTCAGCGGGAATCCGTTTACTTCCAGCGACGTATTCGTCTAACTGCTTCAATAAAGCATGACGAATAACTCCATGCTCAGATTGATCTTCTACCTTATTCTCAATTTCAGTAATGTGACCTAAAGAAAAACCTTCCACCTCTTCTATCTTTTCAAGTCGTGCGCGACTGCTTCCCTCGACAAGCACTTTTACTGTGCCATCGGGTAAACGCAGTAATTGCATGACTTTGGCCGTGGTACCAATGGTGTATAAGTCATCAAAAGTCGGATCATCTTTGGAGGCATCTTGCTGAGCAACCAAAAACACAAACTTGTCATTTTCCATGGCTGATTCGAGAGCCGCAATAGACTTAGCTCGACCAACAAACAGGGGCAGCACCATATGTGGGTACACAACCACATCTCGAAGTGGCAGCATTGGCAGCGATAAAGAATCTGTCATATTTTCTTCCTGTCTGGGCGCATCAACATAAGCGCACTTTGATATTTAAATGATTAATACGAAAGAGATAGGGTCAAAGGTTCAAATTACAAGCTTCACAACGAAAAAGGCCGGATTTAAGTGATGAGACTTAAATCCGGCCTTTGAAGGGCATACCCAGAACAAGTTATGGGTAAGAAAGCATTAGGCGTTCTTTGATGCTTCTTCTTTTTCCAGTACGAGCAGAGGTTGAGAGTCACCACGGATAGCGGAGCCATCCATCACAACTTTAACCACATCATTACGTGTTGGCAGTTCATACATACAATCAAGCAAAGAAGACTCTAAGATACTACGCAATCCCCGTGCACCGGTTTTACGCTCCAAGGCCAGTTTAGCGGCCTCACTCAAAGATTCTGGGGTAAACTCTAGCTCAACGCCTTCAAGTTCGAACAAATGCTGGTATTGTTTCACCAACGCATTCTTAGGTTGGCTAAGAATGGTCATTAAAGCTTCTTCATCAAGTTCAGAAAGCGTTGCCACTACAGGCAAACGGCCCACAAACTCAGGAATCAAGCCGAATTTAACCAAATCTTCTGTCTCAACACGATGCACAGCTTCGGAGAAAGATTTACCTTCGTCTTTGCTTTTCACCATTGCAGAAAAACCAATACTGCTTTTTTCTGTTCTGTCGCTGATTACACGCTCTAATCCAGCGAAAGCACCACCACAAATAAACAATATATTTGACGTATCAACTTGCAAAAATTCTTGCTGAGGATGCTTTCGACCACCTTGAGGCGGCACAGAGGCAACCGTTCCTTCAATCAACTTAAGCAACGCTTGCTGAACGCCTTCACCAGAAACATCACGGGTGATGGATGGATTGTCTGATTTTCTTGAAATCTTATCGATCTCATCAATATAAACAATACCACGCTGTGCTTTTTCTACGTCGTAATCACAGTTCTGCAGCAGTTTCTGAATGATGTTTTCTACATCTTCACCGACATAACCGGCTTCCGTCAGCGTTGTAGCGTCTGCAATTGTAAAAGGAACATCTAATACACGAGC
This sequence comes from Marinomonas algarum, assembly GCF_020532605.1. Lineage (GTDB taxonomy): Bacteria > Pseudomonadota > Gammaproteobacteria > Pseudomonadales > Marinomonadaceae > Marinomonas > Marinomonas algarum. The sequence goes on from NZ_JAJATW010000016.1 coordinate 18,683, forward strand.
TAACGTTTGAGCCAGCAAAGTTTTACCACTGCCTGTAGGGCCAATCAGCAAGATGTTACTTTTGCCAAGCTCAATGGTGTTGTCCGTTTTACCTTGATGACGCAAGCGCTTATAGTGATTGTAGACAGCCACAGCCAACACTCTCTTAGCTCTGTCTTGTCCAATAACATAGTCATCAAGTGCAGCACTCAGCTTTTCAGGCGTCGGTAATTCATCTGACGATTCACCTTCTTCATTTAACTGAGAAAGCTCTTGCGTAATGATGTTATTGCATAGATCCACACACTCATTACAAATGTAAACCGATGGCCCAGCAATCAGCTTTTTTACTTCGTCCTGACTCTTTCCACAAAAAGAGCAATATAATAGCCGATCCGAGTGGTCGCCACGGCTAAAGTTATCATCTGACATGTATTCTCCCACCCTTCCTTAAACAGTTCGTTTCTGCAAAATCTCATCAATGAGACCGTAATCTTTTGCAGTCTGGGGATTCATGAAATTATCACGATCCGTATCAATAGCCACTTGCTCGATTGGCTTACCAGTATGGAAAGAAATAATTTCATTCAGCTTATGCTTAATACTTAAAATCTCACGCGTGTGGATTTCAATATCAGAAGCTTGTCCCTGGTATCCGCCTAATGGCTGGTGAATCATGACACGAGAATTTGGCAGACAGTAACGCTTACCTTCAGCACCCGCTGTCAACAGTAACGCACCCATGCTTGCCGCTTGACCTATACACATAGTGCTTACATCAGGCTTGATAAACTGCATAGTGTCGTAAATAGACATACCGGCGGTTACCGAACCGCCTGGAGAATTGATATACAAGTGAATGTCTTTATCTGGGTTTTCAGATTCTAAAAACAAAAGCTGTGCAACAACAAGATTGGCCATGTGATCTTCAACTTGACCAACCAAGAAAATCACTCGCTCCTTGAGCAAGCGTGAGTAAATATCAAATGACCTTTCTCCACGAGCAGTTTGCTCAATAACCATAGGAACAAGACCATTACTAGTAATAGCGACAGGACCGGTAGTTGGGTTCATCAAATTCATATCACATTCCTTAAAACAAAAAGGTCGACATAGCAAAGCTATGTCGACCTTATTAAAGAGATAAGACTCGTCTTATGCTTCTTCCCCAGCCTCTTCAGCTTGGGCATTTGGCTTGATAGCGTCTTCGTAGCCCAATGTTACTTCAGTAACTTGAGCAGATTCTAGCAGTTTATCAACAACTTGCTCTTCAAGTACAGCAGATTGCACTTGAGCGAGTTGTTCTTTGTTCTTCAAGTAAAAATCAACAACTTGTTGCGGTTCTTGGTAGGCTTGAGCCATATCTTCCAAGAAAGTACGAACACGATCGTCATCAACTTTCATATCATTTTGCTTAATCACTTCAGAAATCAGCAGACCAAGTTTAGCGCGTTTCTTCGCTTCTTCTTGGAAAAGCTCAGCAGGTAATTGAGAAGCATCAAAACCTTCCCCACCAAATTGCTGTGCAGCTTGCTTACGTAAAGCATCCACTTCTTGATCAATAAGTGCTGAAGGAACTTCAACTTCATTGATAGAAGACAAACCTTCAAACAAAGCATTCTTAAGTTTAGACTTAACCGCTTGATTCAACTCACGGTCCATGTTTTTACGAACTTCAGCGCGAAGAGCATCGATTGTTGCTTCTTCAAGACCGAATTTTTCAACAAAAGCATCGTTTAACTCTGGAAGAATTTGCTCTGCTACTTCAGAAACCGTAATTTTGAAAGTTGCTTCTTTGCCTTTCAAGTTTTCAGCTTGGTAGTCTTCAGGGAACGTCACTGTAATTGTGCGCTCTTCGCCTGCTTTAGCACCAACGATACCTGTTTCAAATCCAGGAATCATAGTGTTAGAACCAAGAACAAGCTTGTGTCCTTCTGCAGCACCGCCTTCGAATGCTTCTTCACCAAGGTAACCAACAAAATCAATTGTTACCTGATCGCCATCAATTGCTTCGCGCTCAACAGCAGACCAGTCTGCATTTTGTTTACGCAAGGTTTCAAGCATTGTATCAACATCTGCGTCAGTTACTTCAGATAAAACGCGCTCAACAGCAATTGTGGCGTTATCTGCAAGAACAACTTCTGGGTAAACTTCTACTTTAACAACGAACTCAAGATCGGCACCTTCGGCGATGCTCTTTGGTTCAATTGAAGGCATGCCAGCAGGCTGAATAGACTCTTGTTGAATGGCTTCAACATAAACATCACGCATGATTTGCTCAACAGCATCTAAACGAATGCCTTGACCGTAACGTTTTTTGATCACACTAACTGGAACTTTACCTTTACGAAAGCCGTCGATTTGAGCTTTCTTAGCTGTTTTAACCACTTCAGCATTTACTTTTTCGTCAACGCGAGCAGCGGGAACAGTGATGGTAAGAACGCGCTCGATTGGAGACGTTGTCTCTACAGAAACTTGCATAAAACTTCCTCTCGGGAACTTGCTTTAATTTGCTGGACCTATCGTTGTTAACGACAAACTAGAGCGACGGTGACCAACAAAACCTAAATAAAATTAAATAAAGTAACGGACTGAAATGGTGCTCCGTACTGGATTCGAACCAGTGACCTACCGCTTAGAAGGCGGTTGCTCTATCCAACTGAGCTAACGGAACTAATCTCATTACATTTCATGTGGGAGGCTATTATAGAGACGGAATAACAATCGTCAACCAATAGACATAAAAAAGCCCAGTAAAACTGGGCTAAAATGACTATTTGTAACTAAGGAACCGAGAATAGTTAATATTCACTATGCCGCAGCACAAATATCACAAAAGGAACAAGACGAATTATATAGCCAACCCTATATAGACACAACCTAAATGCGCCAAAATGACACAACTATCTTTAATATGCACTATTCTTGTGCAATGTGCATGACAATCATAATTTTAATCTCTCTAAAGAGGCTTTATCTTCTCTTACTCGCTATGATAGCGTGAACCTATTCCATACTTATCGGTAAAACAATGTCTCAAAGAACAATTGCCTACTTTCTTACGATAAAACGTTACACCCTTTTAACCGCATCACGATTTCAAAACAGTAGCTTGTCACAAAAAGCCGCGCAGCTAACCCTATCCAGCCTGCTGGCTGCGGTGCCTATTATTACCATTATTGTCGGTATATTAAGCTTCACTCCAGCATTAGAAGCGATGCAGAGTCAGCTTTTTCAATTGATTGAACAACACCTTGCACCTGGCTCAAGTGACATTATTATGCCTTATTTGATTACCTTCTCATCGCAAACAAAAAATCTACCGGTTGCCGGCTTGGTAGCACTTTTTGTCACAGCACTTCTGTTACTAAACAGTTTTGAAAGCAGCGTGCAGTCTATATGGGGCATTAAGCAACTTAGGAAAATTCGTGAGCGACTTTTAACCTATTGGGCCATATTAACGTTGGGCCCCATTCTTTTTGCCGCCACGTTAAGCTTATATGGCACGCTTATCTCTTTACAAATTTACGATACACAGGTCAACACACTGTTAAACAGCCTCCTAGAACTTGGGAGCATCCTGCTGTATTTCCTTATGCTGTTAACATTAAACTTCTTAACGCCTAACGCAGATGTCTCTCTAAAATGGGCATCATTAGCTGCACTCGTAGGCAGCTTAGGGTTGTATATTTTGAATACCATATTCGGTTCTTTTGCTCAGTTTTTTACCAGCTACCAAGTTGTCTATGGTGCCTTTGCGGCCATCCCTATTTTTCTTGTTTGGTTACAAAGCTCCTGGTTGATTGTGCTTACCTCAATTTGCTTCTGTGCCACACTGCACAATATAAATACTTAGCATACGGTCAAGATTAATGTAAAATCGCAAAAATTTTATTCATAGGGCCCACCATGACAGACAAGATCGACGAACTAAACAAAATTTTAGAGGAAGCAGATTGCTTAGTCGACGAAGCAAGCATTAATGAAGCACTCGACAAAATAGCCTCTCAGATCACAGCTGACCTTTCAGATAAGTTGCCTCTGGTCTTGTGTGTAATGAATGGCGGACTGATTCCAACCGCCGCTTTGATAGAGCGCCTTTCTTTCCCACTTGAAGTCGATTACATACACGCTACTCGATATGGCATGGAGACTGAGGGAGCGGCTCTTAATTGGTTGAGCTATCCACAAACCAGTCTAAAAGATCGCCACATTTTGGTCATTGACGATATCTTTGACCAAGGCCACACTCTGCAAGCAATCATTGAGTGGTTAGAGCAACAAGGCACAAGCAGTGTGAGTACAGCTACTGTTATCAATAAACTACACGATCGGAAAACTGACATGCAGCCCGATTACATCGGAACAGACGTTGCGGATCGCTTCCTGTTTGGTTACGGCATGGATTACAAAGGTTACTTTAGAAACCTTAAAGGTATCTATGCAGTCAAAGGCAGCTAACTAGATGTGAATCTATCTCATCCTGACACAAAAAAGCCGTTACAAGAGTAACGGCTTTTTCATTGGACTTATTCAGTCTAGCTGAATTTAAAACACCCGGTTAATCCCGTTTAATGCAGCAACACGGTAGGCTTCCGCCATGGTTGGGTAGTTAAACGTTGTGTTTAGGAAATATTTAAGTGAATTCTGCTCTCCTGGTTGTTTCATGATCGCTTGACCGATATGAACAATCTCAGAAGCTTGGTCACCGAAACAATGAATGCCCAGTATTTCAAGTGTTTCACGGTGGAAAAGAATCTTTAACATCCCCACCGCCTCACCGGTAATTTGCGCACGCGCTGTGTGCTTGAAAAAGGCACGACCCACTTCGTAGGGCACTTTCTCAGCAGTCAACTCTGACTCGGTTTTACCAACAGAACTGATTTCAGGAATAGTGTAGATGCCTGTTGGAACCTCACTAATAAACTCACCATTTTCTAGGTCAAACATGTTAGCCGCAGCCGCTCGACCTTGGTCAAACGCGGCACTCGCAAGGCTTGGCCAACCAATCACGTCACCCACGGCGTAGATATTTTCAACTTGCGTTTGATAAGTATCATTTACCGCAAGCTGACCGCGACTGTTTGCCTCCAAATTAATGACATCCAGCCCAAGGTTATCTGTGTTGCCTGAGCGGCCGTTACAGAATAATAAGGCATCTGCTCTTAACTTCTTACCCGATGCAGTGTGCATAATAACTTCGCGATCGGTTGTCTCGACCGAATCATAAGTCTCATTATGTCGAATCAAAACGCCGCTATCACGTAGGTGATAACTCAGACCATCCGTAATTTCATCGTCCAAGAAGCTCAACAATTTCTTCGCTGGGTTAATCAGTTCAACTCTAACACCCAGACCACAGAAAATAGACGCATACTCACAACCAATAACACCAGCCCCGTAAATAATCAAAGAACGCGGTGTATGACTTAGGCTCAAAATACTGTCAGAGCAATAAATACGAGGGTGCGTGAAATCAATATTTGTAGGACGGTAAGGGCGTGAACCTGTCGCAATAACCACTTTTTTACCAACCAATAACTCTGGACCTTTGTCGTACGTGTTCACTTCGATGGTATTCGCATCTTTGAACTTGCCACGACCAAAATAAATATCGATACGATTACGAGCGTAATACTCTGTACGACCCAATACCTGCTTATCAATCACTCGGTTCGCACGATCTAGCACTTTTGGGAATGAGAACCAACGCGGCTCACCGATGTCTCGGAACATTGGATTAGTATTAAATACGATGATTTCTTTTACAGCGTGACGCAACGCTTTTGATGGGATAGTACCAAGATGTGTACAGCTACCGCCTACCTGAGAGCTTGCTTCAACAACAGCAACTCTTTTGCCAGCTTTCACAGCATTCATGGCTGCGCCTTCACCGGCAGGGCCCGTACCTAAAACCACCACATCATAATGTCTTGTTGTCATAATATCCTCTTCATCGTCCAATTATTTAGTTGCGTCGTAATATGTGTCTTCTGAGACCTTTTCTGCTGTACCTTTCTTTTTCTCGTCGTCGCACTTACCTTTGTCACCACCACAAATATCACACGCAACTTCCATACCTAAAGCGCTCATACCACCGCAAGAACCTGAAATAGGCTTTCTGCCCATTAAAACGCCCACTGCCATCGCTGTTACCAACAGCAACATTAAGGCAAATGCCAAAACAACCGTTAACATAAGACTCTCCTAAGATTAAAATTCATCACTGTAGATAAGGCTTAAACGCGTCCGATGGCCGCTCTTCAAAGCCAAAATCTGTTTTCACAAGCAAATACGCCGCCACACCATGTTCTTGGGCAAACTCAAACCCTTTTTTCGGTCCAAGCACCGTAATAGCGGTAGCTAACCCGTCTGCCATAGTCGCTGTCTTATCAATCACAGTAACAGACACAAGACGGTGTGTGATAGGTCGACCAGTTACTGGATTGATCGTGTGTGAATAGCGTATGCCGTTTTTTTCAAAATAATTTCTATAATCACCGGATGTCGCCATTGCCACATCCGTCACATCAATAATTCTTTCAGCGATATCATGCCCACCGGCTGGACTCTCAACCGCAATCCGCCAAGGTACATCGTCAAGTTTCGTGCCCTTAGACACAATCTCACCACCCACTTCAACGAGATAACTGGTAATACCTTTTCGCTCTAAAACTTGAGCAACCGCATCGACACCATAGCCTTTTGCAATGGACGACAGGTCAACATAAATGCTTTTTTGTTTTGATAAAAGACGGTCGTCAAGAGTTAGGTACTGATACCCCACTCGCTCTTTTGCTTCGTCTATTTGATTCTGACTTGGCACAACATCATTGCGGTTACCTGGTCCAAACCCCCAAAGATTAACGAGGGGGCCAACCGTCACATCATATTCGCCATCACTCATTTCACTGATCAACAAAGCTTTATCAATAACGTAAGCAAGCTCCTCACTCACATTGGCTGACTCTCCAGCCGGTAGCTTGTTAAATAATGAAAGTTCTGAGTTTGGGTCATACGTAGACATCAAGGCATTGACCTTGATTAAAACGGCGTCAACGTCACTCTTTAAGTCACGAGCACTTGCCACATCTTCTGTAGTAAAAAACTTAACCGTGTAAGTGGTGCCCATTGTTGGACCAGAAAAACTTATTAGTTCTGGCGTGAATGCGGCTAAGCGATAAACCACCGCTGCAACAACGAGTAGAAAAACAGGCAACAATACTTTTTTACGCATACAACATCTTTTTAATGATCAATAACATAAAGACCCACCGTGTGGTGGGTCTTTATTAGGGTGTTAGCCGCCGAAATCATCCAGTAGGATATTTTCTTTTTCTACACCAAGGTCTTCTAGCATTTTGATAACAGACGCGTTCATCATCGGAGGTCCACACATGTAGAACTCACAATCTTCAGGCGCTGGGTGATCTTTTAAGTAGCTATCATAAAGCACATTATGGATAAACCCAGTTTTTCCTTCCCAGTTATCCTCAGGCTGAGGATCTGACAAGGCTAAATGCCATTCAAAGTTATCATTTTCTTCCTGAAGCTTGTCATACTCTTCAGTATAAAATGCTTCGCGCACACTACGTGCACCGTACCAGAAAGAAATCTTACGTTTTGAATGCAGACGCTTAAGCTGATCAAAAATATGCGAACGCATTGGCGCCATACCAGCACCACCACCAACGAACACCATTTCAGCGTCAGTATCTTTCGCGAAGAACTCACCGAAAGGACCGTATACTTTGATCTTATCACCTGGTTTCAGGTTAAAGACATACGAAGACATTTGCCCTGGTGGCAAATCATCTTTACCTGGAGGCGGAGAAGCAATACGAATATTAAACTTCACCAACCCTTTTTCTTCAGGGTAGTTTGCCATTGAGTATGCACGAATAACGGTTTCATCTACCTTAGAAACGAATTTCCAAAGGTTAAATTTATCCCAATCACCGCGGTACTCTTCTTCGATATCAAAGTCTTTATAATTAACCGTGTGAGCTGGCGCTTCTAGCTGAACATAACCACCAGCACGGAAATCAACGTTTTCACCTTCAGGCAATTTCAACGTCAACTCTTTGATAAAGGTTGCTACGTTCGGATTCGACTCAACAGTACAATCCCACGCTTTAACACCAAACACTTCTTCTGGCACCTCTACATCCATGTCCTGTTTCACTGAAACCTGACAAGACAAACGGTAACCTTCTTTTTCATCACGACGCGTAAAGTGAGATTGCTCAGTTGACAGCATAGAACCGCCGCCACTTGTCACCTTACACTTACACTGTGCACACGTACCACCACCGCCACAGGCAGAAGATAGAAAAATGCCACTGTCCGCCAAAGTTTGAAGCAGCTTACCACCAGCAGGTGCCGTGACTTCTTTTTCACCATTGATGCGAATTGTAACGTCCCCAGTGCTTACCAAGCGTGCACGAGCAGCAAGGATAATTGCCACTAACGCAAGCACGATAGCTGTGAACATCACCACACCTAGAATAATTTCTAAGTTGACCATGTTAGTTACACCTTATTCTTGGTTGTCTGACTGCGCAGCGTATTAAAGCTGCACACCAGAGAATGACATAAAACCTAAACTCATCAGACCAACTGTGATAAACGTGATACCTAAACCACGAAGACCAGCAGGAACATCTGAGTATTTTAGCTTTTCCCGAATACCAGCAAGCGCAGCAATCGCTAACGCCCAACCAACACCAGCGCCTACACCGTAAACAAGACTTTCACTGAAGTTGTAGTCACGTTCAACCATGAACAAAGACGCACCCATGATGGCACAGTTCACAGTGATCAGCGGCAAAAACACACCCAGAGCGTTATACAACGCGGGCATATATTTATCTAACGTCATTTCCAGTATCTGCACCACAGCAGCAATAACACCGATGTAGCTCAATAGACCGAGGAAACTCAGATCAACGCCAGGTAGACCCGCCCATTCAAGCGCGCCATCTGCTAGCAAGTTTTTGTACAGTAGATTGTTGAGTGGCACCGTTATAGCCAGTACCACCACAACCGCAATACCCAAACCAATGGCTGTTTCTACTTTCTTAGACAATGCCAAGAAAGTACACATACCAAGGAAGAATGCCAACGCCATGTTTTCAACAAAAACAGCCTTAACAAACAGACTTATTAAATGTTCCATTTATAGCGCCTCCTGAGAACGAGAATTTGCTGCAATCTTGAATTCAGGTGCTTCAACTTGCTCTTTCTTGTAAGAACGTAACGCCCAAATAACCAAACCGATTACAAAGAAAGCACTTGGTGGCAGCAACATCAAACCGTTTGGCTGATACCAGCCACCGTTTTGAATGGTTGCGAAAATTTCAACACCAAATAACTTACCAGCACCGAGCAATTCACGGAAAAAAGCGACAATCAGCAACATAGCACTGTAGCCTAAGCCATTACCGATACCATCGATAAAGCTCATCACAGGACCATTTTTCATAGCAAATGCTTCAGCACGACCCATTACGATACAGTTCGTGATGATCAAGCCAACAAACACCGAAAGCTGTTTACTGATTTCAAACGCAAACGCTTTCAATATTTGATCAACCACAATAACCAATGACGCAATAATGATCATCTGTACAATGATACGAATGCTGTTTGGAATATGGTTACGGATAATCGCAATAAAGAAGCCTGAAAAAGCGGTGACTAATGTTAAGGCAATCGCCATAACCAAACTCACTTTTAGACTACTGGTTACGGCTAACGCAGAACAAATACCCAGAATCTGCAAAGCTATTGGGTTATTCGCAAGAATTGGCCCAAAAAGAACGTTTTTCACATTAGACATTATTGAGCTCCTTCACTACGAAGTTGTGCTAAGAAAGGCGAAAAGCCTTCTTTGCCTAACCAGTATTGAACCAGGTTGGTTACACCACGACTGGTAAGCGTTGCGCCTGACAAACCATCCACTTTATGAATAGCTTCTGGATCAGAGCTGTCTACACCACCTTTAGCAAGGCGAAGTACCGCCTGACCATTGTCGTTATAGACCTCTTTACCATTCCACAGCGCTTTCCAATTTGGATTGTCTACTTCACCACCTAGTCCAGGGGTTTCACCTTGAGCATAGAAGCCAAAACCAATTACAGTGTTGTAGTCATTTTTCAATGCCATAAAGCCGTACATGGTTGACCAAAGGCCATAGCCGTGAACAGGAAGAATGATACGATCAATCTCACCTTCTGGCGATTTAACCAAATAGACAGAAGAATAATTCACACGACGCTTAATGCTCGCAGGATCATTCTCACCGCTTAACGCAACAGATAACTGAGGATCTTTAGAGGCCGCTGTTTGATCATAAGTTGCTGGGTTAATACCCGCCTCTTCGATCTCTGCATCCGATGCAAAAGCACCGGTTTGCAGATTAACAATACGCGTCTCAACCGTGTCGAATATTTCGTCTACAGATTTACCAGGCTCTAACATGCCTGCTGCTGACAAGATATTACGCTTACGGTCCAAATCCTTGTTCGTGTTTTGAATAGGCTTAAGACCAACGGCTGCGGCCGCAACAAAAATAGAACACACTAAGCACAACGCAAAGGCAACTATGATGGTCTTTTTAATACTATCGTTACTGCTAGACATTGCGTGCAACCCTCCGCTTTATATTTGCCTGAACTACGAAGTGGTCAATAAATGGCGAGAATAAGTTAGCAAATAGGATAGCCAACATCATACCTTCTGGGTACGCTGGGTTTACTACACGAATCAGTACAACCATCAAACCAATCAACGCACCGTAGAACCACTTACCGCGGTTCGTCATAGACGCTGAAACAGGGTCTGTTGCCATGTACATCATACCAAATGCAAAGCCACCCAAAACAAGATGCCAGTACCATGGCGTTGAGAACATTGGATTAGTATCTGAACCAATTGTATTGAATAACAAAGAGGTCAATACCATACCCAACATCACACCGGCGACAATTCGCCATGCAGCAATTCGCATGATCAGCAGTACTGAGCCACCCAACAAAATAGCCAGCGTGGATGTTTCACCCATCGAGCCTTGAATGAAGCCAAAGAAGGCGTCAGACCAAGCAACACTTAAACCAGCCACACCATCAGCAGCCAATTGGCTCAATGCTGTTGCACCAGAATAACCGTCGACAGCTGTCCATACCGCATCACCTGACATAGACGCAGGGTAAGCGAAGAACAAGAACGCACGACCCGCTAGCGCAGGGTTAAGGAAGTTTTTACCCGTACCACCAAAGACTTCTTTCGCCAAGACCACACCAAAACTGATGCCTAGGGCAACTTGCCATAAAGGAACCGTAGCCGGTAAAGACAAAGAGAAAAGAATGGAAGTAACAAAGAAACCTTCGTTAATTTCATGCTTACGAACGGAAGAGAACAGAACTTCCCAGAAACCACCGACAATGAAGGTCGTCAGATAAACAGGCAAAAAGTGCATTGCGCCGTAAATCATATTATCCCAAACACTGTTGGCATCGTAATTGGTTAAACCGCCAATAATGGAATGACGCCAAGTGTCTGCCGCCGCCACACCCATGGCGTCCATAGCCGTGTTTGCTTGCAAACCAATGTTGTACATACCAAAAAACATGGCAGGAAAGGTACACATCCACACAAGAATCATAATACGCTTCATATCAACCGCATCACGAACGTGTGAACCATTTTTAGTGACAGAACTTGGACGATAGAAAATCGTATCTACTGCCTCAAAAAGTGCGTACCACTTTTCGTATTTACCACCCGAGTGAAACTCAGGCTCCATTTTATCAAGTACTTTTCTAAGTCCCATGAATTAACCCTCTTTCTCTATTAGAGTTAGGCAATCCCGAAGGATCGGGCCATATTCGAACTTACCTGAGCAGCTGTAAGTACACAAAGCCAAATCTTCATCGTCCAACTCAAGCGCACCAAGCTTTTGAGCTTGCTCTGTATCATTCACTACCAACGCACGCAAAAGCTGAGTTGGCAAAATATCCATTGGCACAAGACGCTCAAAGTTACCCAAAGGCAACATTGTACGATCACTCCCATTGGTCGTTGTTGTCATATTAAAGGACTTCTTACCCGTTAATTTTGACAAGAACACATTCATAATCGAATGCTTCTCAACGCCCGCACGAAGATAGTGCATCATTTGACGCTCACGACCTTCTTCTAATACCGACACCTGGTTATGGTAACGCCCAAGGTAGGCAAACGGACCATGTGCTTGACGGCCAGATAAAACAGAACCCGAAATCACACGATTATCACCTTGTGCAAGTTCATTTTTTAACAAACCTTCTAAGCTCGCCCCCACACAAGTTCGTACTAAGCGTGGTTTTTTAACCTTAGGACCTGCCAACGACACAACACGATCTGTGTACAACTGACCGGTAACAAACAATTTACCAAACGCAATCACGTCTTGGTAATTGATCGACCAAACAGTTTTCTTGTCGCTTACTGGGTCAAGAAAGTGAATATGCGTGCCAGCCAAACCAGCAGGATGAACACCATCAAATTCTTCAACAGTCACATCAGAAGTCGTTGGTATTTTCGCGCCAGGCGCTTTACACAAGAACACTTTCCCTTCGGTTAAGCGTGTCAACACTGTCAAACCATCCGCGAAGGCCTCGGCTTGATCCGCTAGAACCACTTCAGGTGAGGCCGCCAGTGGATTCGTGTCAATGGCTGTAACGAAAATTGAATGGGGAACAGAGTCAATTTCAGGCACTTTAGAGAAAGGACGTGTACGAAACGCTGTCCACAAGCCAGAATCAACCAAGTTCTCAACCACTTTACTGCGTTCGAGTGATTTTAGATCTGACCCTGAATAAGCGGCGAAGGTTTCAGACTCTTTACCTTCAACCTTGATCACAAGGGATTGAAAGACACGTCTTTCACCACGATGGATCGCTTCAACAGTGCCAGAGGCAGGTGCGGTGTATTTCACCCCTTCGGTTTTCTTATCTGTAAAGATAACCTGCCCTTTTTTAACTTTATCTCCCTCTTGAACTAGCATGGTGGGTTTCATTCCATGATAGTCGGGACCAATAACGGCAACAGTTTTTGCCGCCGCTACTTTTTCGATCACTTGATTGGGAGCACCTGAGATCGGTAGATCTAGGCCTTTTGTAACTTTAAACATATGTCTGCCCAACAATAAATTGAACACAAAAAGCGCAATGCGACCTGCTCACACCCCCCTCCGGGAAAACATGTACAAGCAAACAACAAACTTTAAATTTGTTGTAAATCACAAACTCACTTCACCAAAAAAACCGTAGCATTATAAAGGTCATTCCTCCCATTGACCAGCATACTAAGACGTCTTTCATGACCAACTTTTATTTAATTCCCCCCCTGCAATGCAAATAACAATTAGGCTCGTGATTTGGTCAGCCAAGACAAATGAGTCATTTATGTGCACGCCCGCTCATTTATGACGCAATAAAAGCCATGTAAAGAAGGTGCACTCAGTAAAATGAATTAAAATACTGGCAATCAATCCAAAACAAAGTGCCCATGCGTATTCTCTGAGTTGCCATACAAGACTGAAAACGACACAATATCGCCTTCTATATCCAGTAGGCCTAAACATGGAAACCAAGCTATGATCAAACCAGAAGCTCAAATTCATATAAAAAACTTACGCTTACGGACTTATATCGGATTCAACGAATCTGAAAAACAAAACAAACAAGATGTGGTTATTAACGCTTGGATCCACTACCCAGCTGAGCAGGCATTTGATACCGATGATGTTGATAACGCGGTGAACTATCGCACCATTTGTAAAGAGATGATCGCGCACACAGAAAACAATCGTTTTCTACTGCTGGAGAAAATGACCGCGGACTTGCTTGAGTTATGCATGACGTCAACCCATGTTACTTTTGCCAAAATAGAAGTCGCTAAACCTCACGCCCTGCGTTTTGCCGACTCCGTCTCCCTTACTTTATCGGCCACTAGAGATTCTTAAAAAACAACATGTCAGACACTGTATCGCTCACCTTAAAACCCGGCTTCAAAAACACCATCAACGGCCTTGCAGGCAGCAGAAAAGCTCTGCAATTGCTTGCCATTGCCTCACAATACAAACATCCCATCTTGTTTATGGTCGACACCGTTGCTGAGTTAAACGAATTAGAAGATGAAATACAGTTTCTGAACCATCAGAAAAAAGAAGTATTAAGATTCAGCGACTGGGAAACCTTGCCTTATGATGCGTTTTCACCGCATCAAGACATTGTTTCCCAACGCCTCGAAACATTAGCCCGTTTAACAGAGAGCAAACACCCTATCGTCTTAACAACGGTAGCTTCTTGTTTGACACGTCTTTGTCCAAAACAACATTTAGATGCGCAACGCTTCCACTTAAAAGAAGGTGAAGAACTTCCACTGGAAGATTTATCTAGAAAATTGACGAATGCAGGCTACTTAAATGTTGAAAACGTTCATGCTCATGGGGAATACGCAATACGTGGGGCACTCATGGATGTGTTCCCAATGGGGGCCGACAACCCCATTCGTATTGATTGGTTTGATAACGACATAGACACTATTCGCTGGTTTGACCCTGAAACACAACGCAGTATTGATAAAGTATCAGAAATAAAAATGCTGCCAGCCAAAGAGTTCCCTACCACCTCCCAGGGCATCCAAAACTTCCGTCAGCGATTCAGAGAGCGTTTTGAAACCAACCCGCTGTCCAGTCCTATTTACCAGGATATCTCCAGCGGCATTATCCCTGCGGGGATTGAATATTATCTGCCGCTGTTTTTTGAAGAGACAGCCAGCGTATTTGACTACCTACCCGACAACACCTTGATTGTTCGCTCAAACACCTTCAATGAACAAGTTGCCAGCATTCAACTGGACTTTCGCAGTCGTCATGAGTCACTCAATTACAATATTGAACGACCCATCTTAAAACCTGATGAAATTAATCTAAAAGAAGAAGAGCTGTTTGGTCGAATCAATCAATACACCAGTATTATTTTCTCTGCCGAAGGTGAACATTCAAGATACCAACCTTTGGTTGACGTGAAAATTGATTCGAAAGCCGCTCAGCCTCTAGGAAAACTGCAAAACTTTCTCGCTAACACCGAAAGCCGTGTCTTAATCGTGGCAGAGTCAGCGGGACGTCGTGAAGCTTTGTTGGAATTGTTAAAAAAACACAAGATCAAGCCAAAACAAGTCGACGACTGGAAAGCCTTTAGTAAATCAACAAAAACACTTGCCATCACCGAGGGCAGTATCAGTCGAGGCTTTGCTGTAGAAGACTCGCTCACCTTGATTCCTGAAAGCGAAATTTTGGGAGAGCGTGTTTCTCAACATCGTCGCCGCAACAAACACAACAACGTCAGCGAAGACGCCATCATTCGCAACCTGACTGAACTCAGAATGAATGCCCCCGTGGTGCATATTGATCACGGCGTAGGTCGTTACTTAGGCTTAACCAACTTACAAATTGATGGTCAAGAAACCGAACTCCTGACATTAGGTTATGCCAACGACGCCAAGCTTTACGTGCCGGTTTCTTCTTTGCAATTAATTTCACGTTACACAGGGGCAGACGAAGATACCGCCCCTTTGCACAAACTTGGTACAGACAAGTGGAGTATCGCCAAGCAAAAAGCGGCTGAGAAAGCCCGTGATACGGCGGCTGAGTTACTTGAAATTTACGCTCAGCGTGAAGCTCGTGTTGGTTATGCGTTCGCCAAACCGGATGACCAATACGAGCTTTTTGCAGCAGGTTTCCCGTTTGAGGAGACACCCGATCAGCAAATGGCCATCGATGCCGTAATGAAAGACATGTCCGCCAAAAAGCCCATGGATCGTTTGGTCTGCGGTGATGTTGGTTTTGGTAAAACGGAAGTCGCAATGCGTGCTGCTTTTTTAGCGGTACAAGATGGCAAACAGGTTGCGGTTTTAGTGCCCACCACCCTGCTCGCACAACAACACTATGAAAACTTTTGCGACCGCTTTGCCGACTGGCCAGTTGAAGTAGAACTGTTGTCTCGCTTCCGCTCAGGCAAGCAATCCAATGCCGCCGTTGATCGTCTTGAATCAGGCAAAGCGGATATCGTGGTTGGTACGCACAAACTGATTCAAAGCGATATAAAATTTGCCAGTCTTGGACTGGTTATTATCGATGAAGAGCATCGCTTTGGCGTTAAACAAAAAGAGCAATTTAAAGCGCTACGCGCTGAAGTAGACATTTTAACCCTCACGGCTACTCCTATTCCTAGAACGCTCAATATGTCGTTATCCGGTATTCGTGATTTATCCATTATTGCCACCCCTCCCGCCAAACGCTTATCTGTCAAAACCTTTGTTAAACAAAGGGATGACCATCAGATAAAAGAAGCCGTTCTGCGTGAGTTACACCGTGGCGGCCAGGTGTATTTCCTGCACAACGAAGTACAGACCATTCAAAAGACCGCCGAAGAACTTGAAGAACTGATTCCAGAAGCGCGCGTCATTGTTGGCCACGGTCAAATGCGTGAAAGAGAACTGGAACAGGTCATGTCTGACTTCTACCATAAACGCGCCAACGTTCTGGTATGTTCGACCATCATTGAAACCGGTATCGATATCCCCAACGCTAATACCATTATTATTGAACGTGCAGACAAATTTGGCTTGGCACAATTACACCAATTACGGGGTCGTGTCGGTCGCTCCCATCATCAAGCTTATGCTTATTTACTCACCCCTAACGACAGAAAAGTCACCACAGATGCCGAAAAGCGCCTAGAAGCCATCACGCTTGCCGATACGCTGGGGGCTGGTTTCACTCTGGCAACGCACGATTTAGAAATTCGTGGTACGGGTGAGTTATTGGGTGATGGTCAAAGTGGCCACATTGAGCACGTAGGGTTCTCACTCTTTATGGACATGTTAGATCGGGCGGTTAAAACACTGAAAAATGGTGAATCTCCTAATGTCGATATCACTTCCCCCGCTCAAACAGATGTGAATTTGCGTGTTCCTGCCTTGATACCTGAAGAGTACCTTGGCGATGTCCATTCTCGGTTGATTTTATACAAACGCATTGCCAACGCCAAAGACAGCCATGAATTGAAAGACTTACAAGTGGAAATGATTGACCGCTTTGGCTTGTTACCCGATGCGACGAAAAATCTCTTTCGCCAAACCGAGTTAAAACTCAAGGCCGAAGTTTTAGGTATTAATAAGATTGAAGCGAATGCCAAAGAGGGTAAAATCTACTTTGACAGCAAAACCCCTGTTGACCCAATGAAACTCATCAAGCTTATTCAAACAAAACCCGACAGCTACAAATTAATTGGGTCAGACACTCTGAAGTTTCTTGCGGCGATGAACACAGCCGAAGACCGCTTCCAACATACGACTCATACTTTGGAGTTATTACATTGAGAGCGTTTCAAGCACTTACCTTACTAGCAGCCTGTTGCAGTATTCCGGCGATTGGTGAGACCACAACGATTAACCCAGATACCGCCAGAGCCTACGAGGGATACTTGGTTACCTTTATGTGGCCAGATGGGCAGACAAAAGAACAAGTCGATTACGACAACCTGTACAGCACAGATCATTTACCTAGGTTCGCGGATGACACAATAAAACCCGGTGAAGCACTACAGAAAGATAAGAATAACTCATCAGAGATCAATGAGTTGCTCTCAACGCCACTGGATAACGCTGAGCAAAAACTGGCACGCCACGTTACCGTGCTTTCTAAGCAACAGTGGACGCTGATCTTTAAAGCACCAGGCGATACGATTCGAAAAAGCTTTCACAGCGAACAAAAAAAAGACGGCTACCCAGAACTGACTGGAGACATCGCCATTACTTTAGGTCGTTATTTAGAATCAGACATTCACTATCAGCATTATTTGTTTGATAGCTTTTCTCAGCCTTCCCCTGTTCAACAGGATACCCAACAAGAGTTTCTTGATCACTCTCTAGCAAATAATGCGCAGACATCTGAAGCTGATAACTTACCTACCTTCAAAGAGTTTGAACCTGCTTTGGTGCTTAACCTGCACCAAACAAACAAAACCGCCAGCAAAAAAGTCAATTACTTGGACCACCCTACCATTGCCACCTTGCTGTACTTTGAACCACTTGAGTTAGACGCAGCCATTGAACGAGTGGCAACAAAAGCCGTTCAGCCAGAAACAGGCAACAGTTTGACTTACGACAACCTTAACAGTACCAACGAACTAAATTTATAAAAAATACTGCAAAAAAATGGCCGCTTAGTGCGGCCATCCATCTTAATTATTTAATTCTCAGAATCACTCTGCTTTTAATGCCATCATATCGAGAAAAGTAGTTACTCTGTCACTGTATTCTTGACGATCGCCACTTGGAATAGATTGGGTCGTTGGAATTTCCGCCGTCATTGGGTTAACAGGACGACCATTAATATGAAGCTCATAATGCAGGTGTGCCCCTGTGGAGCGACCCGTATTACCAGACAAAGCAACCACTTGCCCCCTTTTCACCCGTTGCCCTTTTTTCACTAGCGGCTTACTCAGGTGCAAGTAACGAGAACCGTAGGGTCCCGTGTAGTCAATGACAATGTATTTCCCAGCGTATTTATGAGAGGTCACTCGCGTTACCACACCATCCCCTGTTGCCAGCAATTCCGTTCCCACAGGCGTCGCGAGATCTACCCCGTTATGCGGTGAACGACGACCCGTAATGGGGTGAAGGCGATTGGCGTTAAAAGGTGAACTGATTCGATAGCGTTTGCGAGTGGGCCAGCGCAGTAAGGCTGGGGTAAGGCTCTTTCCTTCAGCATCGTAAAAACGACCATCTGAGTGCAAGAAAGCACTGTAATCCTGCCCTCTAACACGCATACTCAGCGCTTCTAGCTGGTCTTTGCCGACCACTTCTCCTTCAACATCCCCTTTTTTCACCACGACGTGAAAAACATCGCCCGCCCTTAGATCCTTACGAAAATTAACGCGACCTTTTAAGATGTCGTTGATCAACAAGATATTGGCATCAGACAAACCTATTCTCTTTGCTGACACATAAAAGTTACCCTCTATGGTATTTTGCATGGCTTGGTAGGTGTAGTTAATGGGTTTATTCGATTCTTGATAGGTAAAACCACCATTTTCATGGCGTACATAAGAGACACTTTTACTGGCGTTAAGCTGGCGAGTCAATTCAACCAATGCGCCCTCTTCATCCAAGGTGAAATGGTAGCTGTCATTCGGCATCAGAGGCTCCAATACCAAATACTCTTGGTCTGCTTCCAATACCGAATACATGGCATCAACCGACAAGCCCAAGTTTGCAAAAATTCGCGCCAAGGTATCGCCTGATTTTACCACATAATCGATGCCGGTCTTTGTTGCTGGCGCTTTTTCAATCTCATTAAGGGGGTCTGTTGTCACTAGAGAAGAGACATTCGCTTCGGCTTCTTCTTGCTGGTTGTCGTTACTCTCTGGCGCTGCCGAGCTGATATTTTTATCCAAACCCTCAAAGACAATACGGCTTGGGTCCGCGTATTGCTCTTTTAAATCTGACAACTTTATTGGGGCAAGTAAGGTAGTTTCCGTAGGCAACTGATAATTCTCAAGCGTGTTTTCGGGGGTGACTAGGGACTGATAAACCAGCCATAACACCATAAAAACCAAAAGAATCAACAAAATAAGGCGTCGGGAACCGGATAACCCCCAACGTAAAAAACGAACAATAAATGGCATAAATTAAAAACTCATCAACAAGAACGGCTCAAAGAAATCCAGTCAGACGCTCTGAGCGCCTACATAAAGGATTTCAGAACATGACAAAAACAGAACCACACTTTGTACTATGTGCTTTTCCCTTGCCACTGCTGACATGCAACGAATCGCAGTCCATATTCTTTTAACCAACAGCTTGACAACACCTCTATCAGATGACTGACAGATGAATTGTTGCAGCGATATTTAATGGAAAGAATACGGTATTTTGCCGTTCAAAGAAAGACAAACCATTGGACGCCTATGATCAGGGTACGTACTATAAATGGCATTATTGTATGAAATAACTGGCCTATTATGCTGTTTTCGCCACTGTCACTCAAAAGTCACCAACGCAACGCCTTTTACAGGTGTGAGTCTTATCCGTCACAAGGCACCTTTCTAAAAGAAGGCAAAGTTACTGAAGAATATGCCGAACTGGTAGAAGAGGTACCGCTTGCTATTAGCATCAACGGCCTCGCCCACGCGGTCATGATGGTGACCCCTATTGATCTCGATGCTTTTACACTGGGCTTGGCAAGAAGTGAAGGCATTATTGAACACCTTGACGACGTACGGGACATGACAATGCAAACCGTCGTGTCTACAGCCGATATTCATAGCCTCGCCATTGACCTCATTATTAGCCCTCGCCGCTTCGCGCAATACAAACAGAAAAAAACCATTCACCTTGGGGCCACTGGCTGTGGTCTATGTGGTATGGACTCTTTATCTCAAGCCATTCCCTCTTTATCGACCTTGCCCGACAGCGCGCCCTTAACGGAAGCCTCGCTCAGCACACTGAGGCACGATTTATTCAAATATCAAACATTGGGAAACAAAACCGGTGCCGTACACGCTGCCTTATTGCTTTCGCCAACGCATACCCCCATTATTTGTATGGAAGACATTGGTCGACATAATGCACTCGATAAGGTACTTGGCTATGCATTGCAACAGGGCATAAACTTACACAACCACAGCGTTTTAATGTCGAGTCGTTGCAGCACAGAATTAGTACAAAAAGCTGTACGTGTTGGACTTTCCAGACTGATACACCTCGCCTCACCCAGTACACTGGCGGTGACATTGGCTCTGCATTATGGGCTAACATTAATTCACTTACCTAAGCGTGATGCACCGCGTATTTTTGCATCGTCGCTGCAATCAAAAGGCACAGAAAATGAGTAAAAAGACGGATTTTTACACACCATACAAAGGCCCTGCTGGTGGCTGGGGCGCTTTACAAAGCACCACGTCTCACTGGTTAAAAAGTGACAATGCGGTACGGAACATCAATACGCTGTTGAAAACGAACCAGCCCCATGGGTTTGATTGCCCCGGTTGTGCCTGGGGAGAAAAGCATGATCCATCTAAAATTCGTTTTTGTGAAAACGGTGCAAAGGCGGTCAATTGGGAAGCGACGTCAAGAAAAGTGGACGCGGCTTTTATGGCGGAACACAGCGTGTCATGGTTAAACACACAAAGTGATTACTTCTTAGAGTATCAAGGCCGTCTTACCGAACCGATGCGCTACAACCAAGCCACCGATCACTATGAAGCCATTTCTTGGGAACAAGCATTTAACCACATTGCCGACACCCTAAAAAGCCAAGCAAACCCAGACAAGGTCGCTTTTTACACCTCTGGCCGCGCCAGTAATGAAGCCGCCTTTTTATACCAACTGTTTGCTCGCGCTTATGGGACAAACAACTTCCCAGACTGCTCTAACATGTGCCATGAAGCAAGTGGTTACGCCTTAATAAGCAGTATCGGTATCGGTAAAGGCACCGTTGAAATAGAAGACTTTGAGCGTACAGATGCCGTGTTTGTTTTTGGACAAAACCCAGGCACGAATCATCCGAGAATGCTGGAAACACTCAAAGAGGTGGTACAACGTGGCGGGCAAATATTGACTTTCAACACGCTAAAAGAGCGCGGCTTGGAACGTTTTCAAAATCCACAAAACCCCATTGAAATGCTTACAAATGGCTCTAAACCAACCAATACTGGGTATTTCTGCCCTAAAATTGGCGGCGATATGGCTGTTGTGCGTGGTATGGTCAAGGTATTAATTGATCTTGAGGAAAAAGCTCAACAACAAGGCACTGCGATTTTTGATCATGCCTTTATTGAGCAACACACCCAAGGGTTAGAAACCTATCTTGAGCAGGTTAAAAACACCTCATGGGATGCCATCATTGAACAGTCTGGCCTAACAAAAGACGAAATCATCGATGCCGCCACCGTCTATGCCAAAGCAGACAGTGCTATTGTGACTTGGGCCATGGGCATCACTCAACATCACCACTCTGTACCCACCATTCATGAAATGGTGAACCTATTGGCGTTGCGTGGCAATTTAGGTAAACCTGGCGCTGGCGCCTGCCCTGTTCGAGGCCACAGTAATGTCCAAGGTGACCGAACCATGGGCATCAATGAACACCCCTCGCAGGCCTTTCTTGACGCCTTGGGCAAACGCTTTGACTTTACACCGCCTCAAGAGCACGGTTTAGCCGTTGTCGACACCATACATGCGATGCGTGATGGTGATATCGATGTCTTCATTGCCCTAGGTGGCAACTTCGCTGCAGCCACTCCGGATTCTCACGCCACAGCCGATGCTTTAAGAAATTGTAAACTGACCGTACAAATCAGTACGAAATTGAATCGCTCTCACCTCATAACAGGAAAGGACGCTCTGATTCTGCCGTGTCTTGGCCGCACAGACATAGATCATCAAGAAAAAGGTCAGCAAAAAGTCACGGTCGAAGACTCTTTTAGCATGATTCACGCCTCTGGCGGGGTATTAGAACCTCTTAGTAAAGAGCAAAAATCTGAACCTGCTATTATCGCTGGCATGGCCGCGGCCACATTAGGCAACTTTCCTATCGACTGGCATGCCGCGGTGGCTGATTACAATATTATTCGTGATTACATTGCGGATGTGGTGCCAGGTTTTGAGAACTTTAACCAACGCATTTTGCAAGACGGTGGCTTCTACTTAGGCAACAGCGCAAGGGAGCGTAAATGGACAACCCCTGCGGGCAAAGCGATTTGCCACACGCACGTTTTACCTGAGTCGATTTTACCAAAACGCGCTAGAGGCTTGCTCACCAATAAAACGTTGATCATGCAGACTCTACGCTCACACGATCAATACAACACCACCATTTACGGCATGAATGATCGTTACCGTGGCATTAAAGGGGAACGTAAGGTGGTGTTTATCAACCCAGCCGACTTACAGCGTTTAGGCTTTACTGAAGGTCAAACCGTTACCTTACGCTCACTCTGGGATGACGAAGTAGAACGTAAAGTCAGCGGCTTTAAGCTGGTGCCATACAGCATTCCTGCCGGCAATATCGCGGCCTACTACCCAGAAACCAACCCTTTGGTGCCCTTGGACAGCCGTGGTGAGTTTAGCGATACTCCCACATCTAAAAGTATTGCGATCGAGATGGAAGCGTTTGAAGACAGTACGATTCATTTAAACGCCGTTTAATGTAAAAGCTTAACCAACAAAAAATCGAGCAGCGATATGCAAACAACATAAGGCTGTTCGATTTTTGTGCTTAATTCACACTCTTCATTGCACTTAAAAGCGCTTGATGCTTTTAAAGCGCTTTCCTCACTTGTTCTGTTATAAAAGCAAGGTCGTTGTCGATCTGTGTTTGCAAATCATAATCAAACAACTCAAC
The DNA here is from genome assembly GCF_020532605.1 of Marinomonas algarum. Classification (GTDB taxonomy): domain Bacteria; phylum Pseudomonadota; class Gammaproteobacteria; order Pseudomonadales; family Marinomonadaceae; genus Marinomonas; species Marinomonas algarum. Next base: position 42,120 of record NZ_JAJATW010000016.1, read on the forward strand.
CGACACTTCTGCCACACCCTGTTTTTTCTCATTGTCAGTTTGCGCTGTTTTTAATTTGCTTCCCCATTGCGCCAACTGCTCCGATACGCCCACTAGACCAGCCGTTAAAGAAGCCCCTTTTAAACTGTGCAAATGTTCTTTGACATTAGAAAAGTCTTCGGCTGTGATACTTTGATTCAGTGCTTCCACCAAACTGCGAGATTCTTCTGTAAAAGCTTCTATCACCGCATCGAACAATTCGACACTGTTACCAAGACGCTCTAGCATCGAGTCAGGGGCTTCACATCTTAGCGTGTTAAACGCATCTTCAGTTCGGTTTTGGCTCCCGGTAGACTGGGGTTCCTTATGATCAAGGGCCTCTTTTAGAGGTCGCTCTTTGGAGAAACGTAACGCATTCAAAATACACTGATTCATTTGCTCAATATCAAGCGGCTTACCAATATGATCATTCATTCCCGCGTCTAGACACATGGCGCGGTCAGCCGGTGACACATTCGCTGTCATGGCAAGAATCGGTAAGACATCAAATTGTTTGGCTTGACGAATCTGTCTTGTTGCCTCTAGACCGTCCATACCCGGCATTTGCACGTCCATCAACACCACATCGAACGCCTTTTCGCCCTGTGCAAACACGGTTGAAACCCCTTCAAGGCCGCTTTTGGCTAGTGTGACTTGCGCACCCTCAGCGATAAGCAGCTCAGACGCAATTTGTTGGTTAAATTCGTTGTCTTCTACCAACAAAATAGACACATCACGCAAGCGACCGACGTCTTTCTCTGGACGCTCTAATACGCCATGGGATGATGCGGTTCGTGCTGATACCGTAGACAGTGATTGATAGACGGATTCCGACAGGCGACTCAATGTAATTGGCTTAAACAGATGATCCGAAATGCCATGCCAAGACGTTGGATTCGACTGAAGAGACGCACTGTTACGTCGATTAGACAGAACGACAAGATTCGCTTTGTCATGAGAATGGAATGTACCACGGAGCTGGTCAATGCTTTGCTGTCCATCAAAGTCAATCAATTTATCATCCAACAAAACCACATCGTACCACTGTTCATTTTTTGCCGCTTGGCGAAGCAGAACAATGGCTTGCGCGATGCTTTCTGATCGATCACATTTCCAACCTAAGCGCTTCGCCATTCGAACTAACATCGCTTGCGTCGCTAAATGACTGTCAACCACCAGCACCTTAATGGATTTTCTTAGGCCCAATGTCGATTCTTCTTCGGATTGGAACGCCGCCACGGGTAAATCAATATGAAAGTAAAAATGACTGCCAACACCAAGGGTGCTTTCAACTTCTAATGTCCCCCCCATCAAGGCAACAAAGCGTCGACAGATCACTAGCCCCAATCCAGACCCACCAAACCGACGCGTGGTTGAGGATTCCGCCTGGGAAAAGACATCAAAAATTGACTCCAGCTGTTCGGCAGCAATGCCTATCCCCGTGTCCTTAACCGACACCCGCAGACTGGCGACGTTATTCTGTAAATGCGTTTGTTTGATCTGTAAGACGACATTGCCCTTTGAGGTAAACTTGATCGCGTTACTCAACAAATTCATCAGCACCTGAAGCAACCTTAATCTGTCACCCAATAAACATGCCGGTAACGCTTGGTCGATATCAAAAATAAGCTCAACGTCTTTTTCCGTGAGGCCTGCAGACAACACGGTGGACAACTCTGATAACAAAGAAGATACATCAAAGGGCGCATTTTCTAACTCTAACTTTCCTGCATCCACTTTGGAAAAGTCTAAAACGTCGTTTATCAAACCCAGTAGTGACTGAGCAGAGATGTGTGCTTTTGAAATATAGTCGCTTTGCTGAGGCGTTAAAGGAGTTCGGTTCACTAGATGAAGCATGCCCAAAATCGCGTTCATTGGCGTACGAATCTCATGGCTCATGTTGGCTAAGAAGCTCGACTTAGCCGCACTGGCGGCATCCGCTTCCTCTTTTGCTTTGCGCAACCAGCTTTCTAGCTCACGCTCTTGAGTAATGTCACGGTTGATCCCCATGACCTTAGTGAGCTTACCCTCTATGCTCTTGCGTAAAAACGCACTTGCCAAAATAAACCGAACGCCACCGTCTGGCAAAACAAGACGGAATACAATATCAAAGCAGGCTTCACCCGCTAGGGCGTTTTTCAATGCGGCGGCGGCAATCTCTTTATCTTCTGGATGCACTCGATCAATCCAGTCATCGTATACCAGCCCCGTTTCCCTCTTTTCTTTGGGATACTGGTAAAGATCGAACATTAAATCGTTCCATTCCAGACAACGGGTTTCTATGTCATAGCTCCAGATGCCCAGACGCGCCACATCAGCGGCCATGAGCAGCTGATCGCGCGCATAAGTCAGTGCATGTTGGTTGTTTTTCTGTTCACTAATGTCCATGGCAATGCCTAAAAAACCGATCACGTCTTGATCTGCATTTTTCATTGGCGTAATAACCAAGGAAACAGGACGTGAGTGGCCGTGTTTATCAACATAGCGCCACTCTTGGCAATCGTAATCATGGCGTAATGCGTTGAATGCCAACACATTAATAGAAGAGGAAATCACCTTGCCCGTTTCTTCGTAGATACGTTTTCGGTGCTGTTCTATTTCAGCCTCACAATGAAAAGACGCTGGACTCACTTTACCAATCACGTCTTTCGCAGAGTATTGCAGCATTTTTTCTGCACCACGATTAAACAGCTTGATATTACCCTTAGTGTCCGTCGCAATAATGGATACTTCTGATGAGGCATAAAGCACTTCGTTTAACAGTAAATTTAATTCTTCTAACTCAACGGTTCGTTCTTTAACTTGGTTTTCCAAATTAGTATTCAACTGCTGGATTTGCGCTTCTGTTTTTTTCTGTTGCGAAATATCGCGCACACTTTGCGAAATACCGGTCACTTTATTGTTGGCACCAAAAATTGGCGAAAACATCACAGAAACAGGAACTTGAGTACCAAACTTTGTTGTACGGCGAGTTTCTAAAGACAACGCCTGCTTGCTTTGTTTTACTTGTGCAATGGAGGACTCGTTTTCTGTCTTCAAACTGTCTGGCACCAGCAGGTCCAGTACCGTTTTGCCAATTACTTCTTGTTCCGTATAGCCAAAGATTGTTTCAGCCCCCTTGTTCCAACTGGTAATTTCCCCCTTCAGGTTTTTACTGAAAATACCGTCTGCTGAACCTTCCACAATGGCGGCAATTTTAGATTGATAAGCAACAACTTCACGCTTTCTTGCCATGCCAATGTGCACAGCGACGACCAGTAACGTCGCCATCATACTGAGAATCAACCCTTGAACAAGAAAGAGAATGGGGTCTGGAAGGTGCAGTTCTGTAATAAAAGTGGGAGAAACGCTGAATGTACTCTGCCATTGACGGCCGAAAATCCAAGTCGATTGCTTATAATCGTACTGAGATTCAATGAAAGTGCCACTGTCATAAAATAAAACCTGCTCGTTTCGATTGGTAATATCCAGCAGAGAAAAACGCACTTTTTCTGGGTCAATGGCTAATCCCTTTAACACATCTTCCATTAGTAAAGGGGCAAAACTCCAGCCGAACCCCGTCTTAATACGTTCTGCTTGGGAGGTGGGTGTGCTTCCGCCTGAATAAATGGGCATCAGTATTAGAAAAGACTGTTGTGGTTTGCCCGATGCTTGAACCAACGTGATAGGACCCGTTAACCGCACTTCTCCGCTGTACAAGGAGGCCGTTGCCGCTTCGCGACGGTTTTTCTCCGTGGCGATATCAAATCCAATCGCTTCTTGGTTCGTTAATTCTGGCTCTATATATTGAATAATATAGCGCTCGCTAAAATCGGAAAAGAGCGTTTTGACTTCAAAATTAGTCCGCCCTTCTTGTCGGGCTACGGCCGTAAAGCGCGTCTCTTGATCGAACGGCACACGACGAATAAAACCAAAACCCCGGGCGCCAGGAAACTCTTCATCAATGTCTCGCGTTAGACTGTACCGTCTAAAAGCGTCACGACTCACCTCGGCTTGCCCTGCGGTGATAACAGCACCTCGCGCACCTCGCAGGCCATATTGGTATAAACGAATTCGCGACACCACATCATCCATAATGCGATCGGATGCGGCCTTCACCGATTGTTCAATTCTTAAGGCATTGTCAGATTGAACTCGATAAGACACATATAACGATAAGGCTATCCCAACGATTAGGGTACATATCACCCAAGGCGTTACGATATATTGAGTGTGTTTCCCGTCCAATCTTGCCTCCTGGCACTAAAATAGTGCTCTAGAATACACGGATTCTATTTACTTGAATGTAAAAAAGTGTGCTGTGAACAAATAAAGTACGAGACTTTTTTATCTCTCAACAGTTTCTGTTAAACCACATCAAAATTATTGCCATGAGACGAGCAAAGTCTGTCTTTATGGTTTATAACTAGGGCATCATGTTACAAAAATAGGATGTATTTTTATGAGAGTTGCCGTATTTTCTTGCAAACCTTACGACAAAAGAACACTGTCAGACTGCGCACACGGGACCTCTCTTAGCCTGTCGTTTTTTGAAAGTCGCCTCAGTATGGAGACGGTCAAACTAGTACAAGATTTTGATGCCGTCTCTTGCTTTGTGAACGATGACATCAATGCCGATGTGATCGCTTCCCTGAAGCAACAGGGCGTGCATGTCATCGCCTTACGTTGCACCGGGTTTAACAACGTCGATTTACAAGCCGCAAAGGATCAAGACGTTCAGGTGTTTCATGTGCCTGACTACAGTCCAACATCAGTGGCAGAGCACGCCGTGGCGTTGATCATGACGTTAAATCGCAAAACCCATCGAGCCTACCACAGAGTCAAAGAAGGCAACTTTGCGTTAGAAGGTTTAATGGGCTTTAATTTAGAAGGAAAAACGGTTGGCTGTGTTGGTACAGGACGCATTGGTGCCGCATTTTGTCGCATCATGAAAGGCTTTGGTTGCCATGTTTATTGTTACGACCTCTACCCGTCGGAAGCCTTAATAGAGCTAGGCTGTGAGTACGTTTCCCTGGAAGACCTGTATGAGAAAAGCGACATTATCAGCCTGCATTGTCCATTGAACCAATCTACCCATCACCTTATTAACCAACAGACTCTCGCCAAAATGAAAGACGGCGTGATGATCATCAACACCAGTCGTGGTGCGTTGGTTCACGCGCAAGAAGCTATAGATGCCTTGTACACAGGTAAAATTGGCTTTCTAGGGCTGGATGTCTATGAACAAGAAAACGAAATATTCTTTGAAGACATGTCGTCTCATATCATCCAAGACAGCGTGTTTCAATTGATGCTGACCTTCCCCAACGTGGTTGTCACGGGTCACCAAGGCTATTTTACCCACGAAGCACTGAGCCACATCGCGGCAACCACCGTAGATAACTTACTGCATTATCGTACTAAAGAAAGCCAATCGAGACGATTGGCTTGATGTAAATTAGGAGTACCTCTGCTATGACGACATCTGGTCACACTCCACAATTTGTCATGTAACTACGGTATGATAGCCCCATCTTTATTAGCCATTTGGAGCCGATCATGAATTTTGATAGCGTTAATCTCGACTCTACAACAGATATTTTCACTCTCGATAAACCCTCACAAGACACCTTAATCCATATCGTTCGTACTGCGGGTCAAACCATTGTCATGCCACAGTTTCGCCAGTTGAGTGCTTGTGATGTGGAAACGAAAAGCAGCTTAACCGATTTAGTCACTGTGGCCGATAAAGCCAGCGAGGCTTATATTACCCAAGCTATCTTAGCGGCGTTTCCGGACTGGGACGTGGTGGGGGAAGAAGCCGTTGCGGATGACCCAAGTACCACCGACAGCATAGCCACCGCCGATACCTGTGTGATTATTGATCCCATCGACGGCACTTGGAATTATGCCCACGGTTTGTCTGAATTCGGCATTATTCTGGCTGTTGTCAAAAAAGGCGTTACCTGTTTTGGGCTATTATATGATCCGGTCAACGACGATTGGGTTTATGCCAACAAGGGCGAAGGGAGTTTTTTCCAACGCACAGCCATGGACGAAAAAGGTAAAATGCAAGCACCTCGCCATGCTCCATTACCGCTAAAAATGCCAGACAACGCTGAATGCGATCTGACCAAGCTGATGGCAATTATGTCGGTAAGCTCTTACAAAGGACAAAGAAAACAAGATTTTGCATTAAAAGCCACCTCGTTTGTACGAGTTAACAATTTGCCGTCTTGCCCTGCTTATCGTCAAATTGCTCAAGGCCATTTTCACTTCAGCCTAACCTACAAAATGCTCCCTTGGGATCATGCGGCTGGCGTCTTGGTTCACACTGAAGCTGGCGGCATCTGTCGTTTATTGGATGGCAGTGAATACGCGCCATACAAGCTAGATGGCGAAATGCTCGCCGCGCAATCTGAAGCGCAATGGCAAGCATTATCGAATCACTTTAACCAAGCATGTATCTAAATGTTGGTTTAAAACATCGTCGTTTGTAACAAGTAACTATAGGAATGTACCACGGACATTACAGATCATCGCCATTGTAATTTGTCACTAAACAATCTTTGCCTTTGTTTTTTAGCATTTGACAGAAATCATTACCGTAAGATTTACTGACAAAAGGACCCACTTTAAGTTGATACATGGTTCGACCGTTCACCTGCTTCTGATTCACTCGTGGCTGCAAGCCATCAAAAGAAGTTGGATAGTCCGATTGCACAATACGCCAGCCACGAGCCGCTTCATCTCGATTAATATAAGAAGCTAACTGAACACCGTATTGCCGCGCTGGCGTGGAGGGTTGCGATGCCTCTTGACCATACTCGGGCGATGGCGTCGCAATCACTGGAGGCGCTTCATAGACAGGAGGCGTGGTAGCCACAGGGGCTTCAGGCGCCGCCATCACGGCAGGTGCCACTGCCAAAGGGGTAACACTGTCGTCTGCAACATCACGTGGCGCACTCAAAGGCTGATTTTGTTTCAGAGCAGCCACTTCCGCTTCTAACTCATCAATACGCTCAAGCTGGGACTGAACCGTTTCCCACTGCTGATCATGGGCGCGTACCTTATCTTGTAAATCCCCGTAGGTCATAAAGGTGTTTTTTTCGTCCGTCAATGAACAAGCTCCCAAAGACAACCCCGCCATCATCACAACTAGGCTTTTTGACACTTTCATTTTGTATTCCCCAAGCATTTCATCAAATTGTATTCATTTCATTTACCGCACCTTAAATAAGATCAGGATGCCAACAACCAATGTTGCCCCCATAAAACTAAGGCATAACGCGCCGCTTTACCAATAAAAATCAACGGCAAAACTTGCCACATTGGGCTTCGCAGCACGCCAGACACCAGAGCAATACCATCTCCTACCACCGGAAGCCAAGTAAATAGCAGGCTCCACACGCCGTAGCGATTAAAATACACCGCTATTTTCTCTCGCATGACGGGGGTGACAGGAAACCACTTCTTGTCCTGATAATGCAGCAAATACCCGCCTAACAACCAATTTGTCATACCACCAAGGGTATTGCCAACGCTCGCCAGACCCCATAGCCAAATAAGTGAAGCGGCCTCGTTGTGGGCGTAATACAACAACAGCCCTTCAGAGCCGAAAGGCAAAATGGTCGCTGACAGAAAGGACACAACAAAAACAAAAAAATAATCCATACAACTAACCAGCAAAACCATGACCTAACGCAAAGATGTTGACTAGGCAGACTGGCAAAAAACACCTATCCTAAAAAATTGTCCAAAAAATCGTAAAATATCGCCCCTCCTCATTTTAACCAATTTGTCGAGACAAGATGTCAGTACCGCCAAATACCATTATACGGAGCAGGTATGCTTAACCGCATCAACAACATAAAAATTCGCTACAAACTATGGGCGATCATTGGTCTCATGTCCATGGGCACAGCCGCCCTTATCTTGGTGTCGTTAAGCTCTCTCTTCTTCAGTCATATTGAGGCACGAAAAGATCGCACTCAAGACATCTTAAACATCGCACAATCGGTTATTGCCCCCATTTACGAACAACAACAATCCGGTGTACTCAGTAAGGCGCAAGCAAAACAACAGGCAATCTCTCTGCTGTCTTCTTTTGATTATGGCAACCGCCAAAGCCTTTGGCTAATAGATCAGCAAAACAGTACGCTACTCAGCGCCCCTGACTCATACTCTGGACAACGCCCTCCTTCGTCTCTTAGCGACGCTTTACATGCAAATAAAACCGCCACAACCTCCTCTTACACCGCCATTACTTTTGAGTACGTGAGCAGCAATCCTCAAGAAGAAGCCAACCCATCTCGTCGCATGATTGCCAGTGTGTCTACGTTTGCACCCTGGCAAGTTACTATTGTCGCTACGGCCTCCATGGATGCGGTCATGCAGTTCTTTTTGAGCGCTTTAGTGGATTACGCAGTGTTGGTCGGTCTATTGACTCTATTCGTGGGGGGAACGGCGCTTTTCATTATTCACCTTGTCACCAGCCGCGTCACTTCCCTTTGCCAAACCATGACCTCAGTAAAAGACTCGGGTGACCTCACTCAGCGGGTTGATTTCAGAGGTCATGATGAAATGGGCGAAATGGCGCAGGCTTTTAACGGCATGATGGACGACTTTCGTACTATTGTAAGCAAGGTTGGCGAAACCAGTGAGCAACTCGATCACATTGTTCATCAGACTAATCAATCCACTCACAAAACCGTGGTGGGTGTTGAAGAACAACTGACCAACGCCACCCAAGCGACCGCTTTAATGCAACAAGTCATGGACTCTGTGGAGAATACGTTATCTGTAGCAGATCAAGCTAACTCTACGACGTTAGGACTGGCGCAATACTCTAAAGACGGTTTGGATATGATGAATCAAGCCAACCAAGAAAGCCATCAGCTCTCCGTTGACGTTGTCCATGCTGAACAACAAATTCAAGCGTTGCGTCACGATGTCAGTCATATCAACGAACGCTTAGGCATCATCAGTGAAGTGGCAGATCAAACGAATCTGCTCGCCCTAAACGCTGCTATAGAAGCCGCAAGAGCCGGTGAGCAAGGCCGTGGCTTTGCCGTCGTGGCCGATGAAGTGAGACAGTTGGCACAACGTTCACAACTGGCTGCCACAGAAATTGGCGGATTAATCGATCAACTGACTCAGCAAACACTCACGACGGTGAATGTCATGGAGTCTGCTCGCCATACCGCTCAACAAGGCGCTGAGCAAACCAAGCAAGCCGGACACGCTTTTTCCGAGATAGCCAGTGGGGTGCAATCGATCTCTCACCTCAACGGCGACATTCGTGGAGCCGCTGAGCATCAATTTACGTCTTCTAAAACCGTTAATAACACGCTGGCAGACATCGCAAGAATTTGCGAAGAAAACAACCACAACTCTACTGACATAAAAACATCGGTGGATAATTTACAGACTTGCGCCAGCCAGTTACGCCAATTAGTGCACTCATTCAGCACTTAACGCACAAGCATCGGGCACAATAAAACCTCTTTTAGAGTGGATAACAAGAAAAGCCATCTTTTCTCCTGAACTGCTTGGAGACCGCACCCCTGTTTGGGTATAGTGACTTGTAACTTCATTTACCGTGCAGTGAAACATCACGGCCCACACAGTAGCGTTTTATAAAGGATCGAACATGGCGTCTGATACCCAAGATAAGCTAGATTCTCTTTATCAACATATCCAAGCGGTGATTTTATCACGCCAACATCCGGTCACAGGGCTTTTCCCAGCCAGCACCAGCATCAATAATCACGGCAACTACACCGATGCTTGGGTACGCGATAACGTCTACAGCATTCAAGCCGTTTGGGCACTTTACCTCGCCTACAAACGCGCCTCTAATCCACAAAAGCGCGCCCATGAACTTGAATTTGCCTGTGTGAAAATGATGCGCGGTTTGCTGTTCGCCATGATGCGTCAGTCTCATAAAGTCGAAAAATTCAAACATAGCCTAGACCCCAAAGACGCGTTACATGCCAAATACGATACGAAGACTGGGCTAGAAGCCGTCGCCGATGATGCCTGGGGGCACTTACAAATTGACGCCACCAGCTTTTATTTACTGATGCTGGCACAAATGACCAAGGCCGGGAGCAAAATCATCTTCTCACGGGAAGAGTTTAATTTTGTGCAAAACCTAATCTACTACATATCACGCACCTACCGAACTCCTGATTATGGAATTTGGGAGCGTGGCAACAAGGTGAATAATGGTAAGGCTGAGATCAACGCCAGTTCCGTTGGCATGGCAAAAGCCGCCATGGAAGCCATGGATGGACTAAACCTATTCGGCAACAACGGGCCAGAATGGGCCGTGGTACATTCCTTTGCTGACGCCGTTGCCCGCGCAGGCTCGGTACTGCAATCCTTGCTGCCCAAAGAATCCCGCTCCAAAGAAGTCGACAGCGCTATCTTGAGCATCATTGGTTTTCCCGCTTTTGCTGTGAACGATGAGCACCTTGCACGCCGTACCCGCAAAGAAATTCTCAGCAAACTGGGCGGCGAATACGGCTGTAAACGCTTTTTACTGGATGGCCATCAATCCGAATTAGAAGACCAAAGCCGTATTTATTACGAGTACAGCGAACTGATTAATTTTGAACACATCGAGTCTGAATGGCCATTATTCTTTACCTACTTATACATTGATCGTCTTTTTGCCCGAGATTGGGAAAGCGCCAACTTTTATCGTCATAAGCTCGAATCTCTGATGGTTGAAAAAGACGGACAAATGCTATTACCCGAGCTGTATTACGTTCCCCAAGAAAACATTCTGGCGGAAAAAGAAAACCCTGGCTCACAAAAACGGCTTCCAAACGACAACCTCCCCCTAGTGTGGGCACAAAGTCTGTTTCTTGTCGGCAAAATGCTGGATGAAGAATTGATCACCACGACGGACCTTGACCCTCTTGGCTTGCATCGTATCCAATATCGCCCAAACAAAGTCACCACCTCTATGGTGATCTTGGCGCAAAACGATAAGGTCAAACAGAAACTCATCCATGCTGGTTGCCTTTGTCAGACGCTCGATGAAATCGCCCCAATAAAAGCCATCAGTGCGGATCAACTCGTCGACACCTACCGTCATCTTGGCGCGTCAGAAACACTGGGGCTGTCGGGTCGTCCCAACCGTGCTCTTAATAGCTTGGCGACGTCACAAGCGTTCAGCATCAATGACGAAAGCTATTTGTGTTTGTCTTGGATTCAAAATGGCGGCAAAGATTATCGAAAAATAGATCCCACCTTGTTTCAAGCGCATATTCGCAATGAACTCAAAATCATTGCAGACCATTGGTATTATCAAGCCAATGCAGTGTTTACCCTACTCATCGACGATGCCATGAGTGAGATGAAAGGGAGCGAGGCGCTGTTTGAATTCATCCGTTTGCTGCAAAAACGCGAGCATGAGGCGTTTCGTGTCATCCCTCAATCGGCGAAGAATGCCTTTAAGTCTGGCAACCGACGTTCGATTGATATCAACACATTCCAACAGCAACCTTTAAGCCACACTTTGCTTTCTCAACATACTCCTTGGCCTTTATCTGATAAGCCTAAGCCTTACGATTCAGCCACACTCAAAACAGACGCCACAGAGGTGTTACTGGCTCGCTTAAGCCAACAACCAGAATTAAATGAAGCGGTAGAATGTTTAATGGAACTGGGCGCCCGTCGCGCTTTAAACCATACCCTGCCAAACTTAGCGGCCAACGCCGAACCATCATCAACCACCACGGTGACCAAGGTGTTGCATAAGGTGTACTTACAAGCCTTGCTCAAAGAAGAATGGCGCTCTGCTCGATTGCTGTATTCGTTGATATTAAAACCGTCGACGGATCTGGCTACCTACATTGCTGACATCACCGTACGTCAACGCCTGTTAGTGATTGGTGAAACGCCTGAAACAGAAACCGATATACGTTCGCCTTTGCATCAAGACGTGATTCTTGACGTACTGCGTCAGGCCTCGTCTTACCCCTTGGCGTTGGTTCTTTGCCATGAACTCATTGCCATTGCAGGCACGCTGATTAAAGTCAATTCAGACTTTTTTGCAGGGGTTCGTACCATACGTATTCATAACTTGGCGGTACTGTGCGCGCGACAACTCGATCCGGACAGCACCGAAAGCGTCTTTGAAACCTTAGCCAAAGTAGCACCGAACACACTGTATGAAATGCTGAAAACAGTCCTGCAACAAAAGCACAGTGAATACGCCCATGTCGCCAGTAACCTGCGCTACCATCACACCACAGAAGCGCAAAGTACCATCAAAGACGTGGATTGGTTTGACTGGCGAGCAGAGCAAGGCATGATCACCAAGTTGCCTGAGTCCATGTTGCTGCAACTCTGGGACAGCTTAAGCCATGGCACTCATATTGTGTTTGGCGATGCACAAAGCAATACGTCACTCGATTGCAAACGCGCCCTTAGCTCAATGACACCGGGGGAAGATACCTTTGCCTTACTGATTGAATCATTAACCTCGGACATTCATCCAAGTTGGTACAAAAGCCTGATTTTTGAAGGCCTGTATGCGTTCATACAATTTTGCCAACAGCATAAACATTGCAAGTTTACCCAAGCCATTAATTTGCCCGTACTGGTCTCTCAAGCCGCACTGGATCATGCCAATCAATACCAAACAGAACATGACAAGGACACACCGGTGGAAGCGGTACTGGATGAATTCGCTCAGATTACACCGAACAAGGTCAATCAATATTTGCGTTGGGCCGTGAGCAAGTTTCACAGTCGTCAGCACCAACACATATCGAGTTAACAAGCTCACGCTTGCTGGAGAAGTGAATGCCCACAATAAAAAATGCTCTCATTAACGATGTTATCCATACACATTGTTCCGACCCTTTTGGCTGCTTAGGACTGCAAGTGTCCGCGGATAAAAAGGGGTTGCAACTCAGCGTTTGGCAGCCTGCTGCTGCATCCATTACTGTCTTGGCCATAGCGTCTGATAAGGTTCTGGCGACCATGACCGCCTCCCCAAATAAGGGACTTTTTACCGCGGAATGGCCAGATTGCCACACCCCTTTTCATTATCGCTTAGCCATCACCTACTCCGATGGCAACACTCACACCTTGGTCGACCCTTATCAGTTTTCAGACGCCACCTTTACGGACCCTGAACACCATCAAGCCAGTCTTTATAAAAGTCAAGGGGCGATTAAAACGGACGCGGTCGTCAATGAAACCTTATCTATTCAAGGGACTCGCTTTGCTGTCTATGCCCCCGCTGCTCGCTCTGTCTCGGTGGTCGGTGACTTTAATGGTTGGGATGGACGAACTCACCCCATGTCGAGCAATGGTGACGGCATTTGGCGTCTGTTTGTGCCTGACGTTCAACACGGCACCCGTTATAAATTTGAAATTCGTGCCCGTTCTGGGGACGTTTTGCCTCATCGTACCGACCCTTATGCTCAACGTATTGAACAATACCCATCGTTTGCCAGCGTGACCTGTTTTGACCATAAACACCAATGGCAAGACAATGACTGGGTAACGCGCCCTATCGTTGACCTGTACGAACACCCTATGAGTATTTACGAGTTACACCTCGGGTCGTGGCGACGTAAAGAAGACAATCAGCCTTTAAGCTACCTTGAACTGATTGATGAGCTGGTGCCCTATGTCAAAGAAATGGGCTACACACACGTCGAACTGCTGCCCATCACAGAATACCCATTTGATGGTTCTTGGGGATATCAACCCGTCGGACTGTACGCCGTGACCTCGCGCTTTGGCACACCGGAAGATTTTAAAGCACTGGTCGATGCACTCCACCGCGCTAACATCGGCGTTATAATGGATTGGGTGCCAGCGCACTTTCCAGCGGACAGTCATGGTCTTGCCAATTTTGATGGCTCCAAACAATACGAATACCCAGACCCTAAAAAAGGCTGGCACCCTGAATGGAATTCGTTAATTTACGATTTTGGCAAAGAGCATGTGGTCAACTATTTGATCAGCAATGCCGTCTACTGGCTCGAAGAGTTTCACATTGATGGCTTGCGTGTCGACGCTGTCGCCTCCATGTTGTATCTGGATTATTCCCGCGAAGATGGCGAATGGATTCCCAATAAAGACGGTGGCAATCACAACTACGAAGCCATCGATTTTCTCCGTCGTCTTAACGAAACCGTATACCTCAACCACCCGCGCTGCTTCACCGTCGCCGAGGAATCCACTGCTTTTCCAGGTGTCTCAAAGCCTACTTACATGAATGGTTTAGGTTTTGGTTTTAAATGGAACATGGGCTGGATGAACGATTCATTGGCTTATATGCAAAAAGACCCCTTGTATCGTCAACACCACCAAGGCGACCTAAGCTTTAGCATGGTTTACGCGTTTGACGAGCAATTTGTACTGCCCATTTCCCACGACGAAGTAGTACACGGTAAAGGCTCAATGATCACCAAAATGCCGGGGGATACTTGGCAAAAATTTGCGAATTTGCGGGCTTTCTCAGCGTATATGTATTTTCATCCCGGGAAAAAACTCAACTTTATGGGCAATGAATTCGCCCAAGGCCAAGAGTGGAGCCATGAACGCTCTCTCGACTGGCACCTGTTAGAAATAGATTTTCATAAAGCGCAACATGCCCTGTCTAAAGACCTTAACCATCTTTACCAAAATGAGGCCAGTCTGCATCTGGATCACGCCCCACAGAGCTTCGAATGGATTAGCCATGATGACAGCGCCAACAGCATTTTAGCCTTTGCTCGCTACAGCAAAAGTCGCGATGCACACAGTCTTGCGGTGATTAACTTTACCCCTATGCCCCACGGGCAATATCGCATTGGCGTGCCGAACGCGGGTCGTTACCAAGTTGTCATGGACACAGACGCCAGCCAATACACTGGCAGTGGTTTTGCGACACAGACAACCTATGAAACACAAGCAATAGGCAGTCACGGTCGTACGCACAGTATTGAGCTGCAGGTGCCGCCACTGGCCGGACTTCTGTTGCGTTGGATAGGAGACGCCATTTAATGGCTATTCAAGAAGACACCATTGCGGTCGGTACTCCCTTTCCACTGGGTGCCACGGTCACCCAACAAGGTGTCAATTTTGCCGTAGTATCAGAGGACGCCAGTCAGTTGTTTCTGTGTTTGTTTGATGACAACGGACACGAACACGCTCGCATTGCTTTTCCTCATAAACACCGAGGCATCTGGCACATGGAAGTGCTTGGTGTCAGCGAAGGGCAACAGTATGGCCTGCGCGCTGATGGGCCGTTTCAACCTCAACATCAGCAGGTTTTTAATGTAAAAAAATTGCTTATCGACCCCTATGCCCGAGCGCTCAGCGAAAAGTTAGTCTGGCACCCAGACCAAGCGGCGGTTACCCAAGACGGTCACGCTAACTTGGTTGACTCTGCCCCCTACGTGCCCAAATCCATCGTGCGAACAATCACCGCGCCCAATCCTCGACCTGAGCGTGCCAAGGTTTCCCCCACCAGTCGCGCCCTATACGAGTTACATATAAAAGGCTTCAGTCAAAATTTGCCTATTGCCCCCGAACTAAAAGGCACCTATCTAGGGGTTATTTCCCCTGCGGGTATTGAGCATTTACAGAATTTGAATATCACCACGATTCAACTGATGCCCTGTTTCAGCTTTATGACTGAACGCCACTTACAAGCCTTAGACTTACACAATTATTGGGGGTACAACCCCATCAGCTTCTTTGCGCCAGAACCTTCCTACGCCATAAACGACGCGATTACAGAGTGTCAGCAAATGATTGATGGCCTGCGTCAGGCGGGCTTTGAAGTCATTTTAGACGTGGTATACAACCACACCGCTGAAAGTGAGCTTGACCAATCCAGCGTTAGCCTTCGCGGCCTCGATAACACGCGCTATTACCGCCATCAAGACGGTCAATATTTAAATTACACGGGATGTGGCAACTGCATCGATACCTACAGCCCCAGCAGTATTCGACTAATTTGTGACAGTATGCGCTATTGGGTCGACATCATGGGAGTGGATGGCTTTCGCTTTGATTTGGGGGTGGATTTGGGGCGCACTGATCACGACTTCACCGCCAAAGCGCCCTTATTGCAGGCGATTCTACAAGACCCCGTATTGAGCAACTGTTGCCTAGTCATGGAGCCTTGGGACATCGGACCAAATGGCTATCAGGTTGGGCAATTCCCCAAAGGTTTTTTAGAATGCAATGACCAGTATCGTGACACTGTGCGTCGCTTTTGGCGTGGTGATGACGGCATGGTGCCGGAGTTTGCAACGCGTTTTATGGGGTCAAGAGACTACTTTCATAAAGGCGAAAAAAGCGCCCTTAATTCGGTGAACTACATCACCTATCACGATGGCTACACATTGCGTGATTTGGTGTCCTACCAACATCGCCATAACCTTGCGAACATGGAAGACAACCGAGACGGTCACGGTGACAACATTAGCCAAAACTTTGGCGTCGAAGGCAAGACTCAAGACCCCAAGATCCAAGCACAACGACTCAATCAACAGCTTTGTTTTATCGCCACTTTATTGCTCAGCCAAGGCACGCCGCATCTTCTCGGTGGAGACGAGTTATCTCACTCCCAACAAGGCAATAACAACGCCTATTGCCAAGACAATGCACTCACTTGGCTGACTTGGGAAACCAACGAGACCCGCCGTACCTTACAAAAAACCATTGCCACACTGATGACCTTACGCAAACGCTACCCTATTCTGGCCGACCTGCACCTGGATGATGATCCTTTATATCAACACACACCAGCTGACCAAATTGAGTGGATTCAGGAGCAAGGAACCCCCATGACAGGACAAAATTGGTCTGAAAAACAGCGCCACTATGTGTCGCTGACGATCGCACCGGCGGATCTTTCAGTGCGTTTTTGGATGGTGTTTTATAATACCGACACCCCTCTCACGGCGGCGCTCCCAAAAGGCCATAAAAACCTTAAGACGCTTTATGCCACACCGGGCATGTCCATCGTAGAAGGCGCACTCCATTGCGCCTACCGAGGCGTCTTTATCGGCCAGCTTGGTTAAATTGCAAATCGGCTAGACGTTTGTACAGGGCACAACGTTCGAGTAATTCGGCGTGTGTGCCTTGATCCACGATCTCCCCCTTATCCATTACCACAATGCGATCCGCGTTTAACACGGTGGCCAAACGATGGGCAATCACCAAGGTCGTTCTGCCTTTCATAAGAGGCTCTAATGCCGCTTGAACGGTATTCTCACTTTCGGCGTCTAATGCACTGGTCGCTTCGTCTAATAAGAGAATCGGAGCGTCTTTTAAAATCGCCCGCGCAATGGCAATACGCTGGCGTTGCCCACCCGATAAACGCACACCATCTTCACCAAGGCGGGTATCATAGCCTTGATCAAGACGCACAATAAATTCATGAGCATTGGCTTGCTCAGCAGCTTGTTGGATCGCCTTCTGGCTGGCCTCTCGATTGGCGTACCCTAGGTTTTCGGCGACACTTTGATCAAATAACACCGTTTCCTGTGGCACTAAAGCAAAACGCTGGCGTAATGCAGACAACGAATACTGACGAATATCTTGATTTGCCAAACGAATATGGCCATGTTGAGGGTTATAGAACCGCAACAACAGCTCAAATAACGTCGATTTGCCCGCACCGGATGGCCCAACTAACGCCACCATTTCCCCTTGCTTAATGGAAAAAGACAGTTGATGCAAAGCGGGACGATCTGGACGTGTTGGGTAACAAAATGTGAGCTGATCAAACTCAATCAGCACCTTACCTTCTTCGCGTTGGGCTTGGTCATCGGTTGTGGTCTCAGAATACGCCAGAGTCCCCCCAACAATGTCACTTTTGGCTTTGAGCAATTCCATAATACGCTCAGCCGCACCCGCCGCCCGTTGCAAATCGCCCATCACCTCAGACACCGCCCCCACAGCACCCGCGACAATCACCGAATAAAACAAGAAACTCGCCAAATCCCCTGGGCTGATTTCTCCTGAAATCACGCTCTTACCACCAAACCACAACATAACACCAATGCCACTCATCGACAGCAGAATCACCATCAGAGTCAACCAAGAGCGTTGCTGAATACGCTTGACACTCACGGTGAACGCCTTGTCTACCGCACCAGAAAAGCGCGTGACATCATGGTCTTCATGACCAAAAGCTTGCACCACCTTGATGTGCCTTAAGGCTTGCGATAAATACTGCCCCACATTGGCGATTTCATCTTGGCTGTTGCGCGACAAACGACGCACACGACGACCAAAAAAAATCACTGGCACTACCACAAGAGGCACGCAGGCCAATAAAATCAGCGTTAATTTAAAGTGCATGACCAGTAAAAATGCAATCCCCCCCACCAGCATCAAGCTATTACGTAGGGCAATAGACAAGGAGGAGCCAATCACACTTTGAAGCAGCGTCGTGTCCGCGGTAATACGTGATTGGATTTCACTGGGCGAATTGTCTTCAAAAAAAGAAGGCGACAAGGTGAGTAAGTGCGCAAAAACCGATTGACGAATGTCAGCAACCACCCGCTCCCCAATCCAAGAAACAAGATAGAATCGGCAAAAACTGCCAATACCCAACACAAACACCAGCCCCATAAACACCAGTAAGGCTTTATTTAAACCCGCCTGTGAACCGGAGGTTAACCCCTCATCAATCAGATATTGCAGGCCCTTACCCACACTTAACATGGTGCCAGCCGTAATCACCAAAGCCACCAGAGCGAATATAATTTGTCGACGATAAGGCCGTAAAAACACCAATAAGGTTTTCAGCCCAACTTTCACGTCCAGAGCATTGTTCATAATGGAATCACTCAATCAGCATTAGATGACTCTACTATACCCTAGTGTTCCAGTCGCAATGGAAAAACCACCGAAAATAACTAATGCGCTTTAGATTCAAAGCCCATACGGAAACCACCCCAGTGCTTGCCATTAACAAAAATGGGGACAGACAGGTCGTGCAATATTTCGCCAGTATCACGTTTGTAGGTTTGTAATAAGAAGCTGTCAGTGTGCGCACCACAGCGCCCCCCTGTGGCATCGTTAAACAAACGTTTGCTGCGGTTGTTCACCAAGTCGGTTTGGTAATCTCCCGTGAGCGGTTGCGCAAACTTTTTATTATGGGTAGGAAAATAACCGTTCACATCCACGGCTCCAGCGAACATCACCTCATGGTGTCGGTCTAAAATGGCCTCCTGAATCGCAGGAAACATACGGTCACTAAAAGTATCGTATTGCGTGTGATATTTCTGTGGGTTGGTGTTGTTAATCGGTTGGTAATCTTTGGAGAACACCGCTTGTTGTGTCAGTTCCCCCTTTTCAATTGCGTTTTCAAATAACGTTGCAACGGCATGAGCGGCGTCTTTTGCCGCTGCCAGCAACTCAGAGAAAAACAATTCATTGTCTACTTTATCCAACTCGCGGAAGACCACTTCTGCGCCGTTGCTCAGCCCTGCCGCTTCAACAGACAGACGATCACTGCGTTTAGAAATATCTTGCAAAGAACCACTGATACGTGAAATTGAACTGTTGATTTGCGTACTGGCCGCACCAAGCTCTTCCCCAGCACTTTCAACTTCGCTAAGCACTGTTGAGGCGTGCTGAACCTCTTTGCTTAAGGAAATAAAACGCTGTGTTTCCCCTAGTAACGTCGTCGATAAGCTGTCGGTTAACTCTTTTAAGGAAGACATTTCATTGTTGGTCAATTGACTGTTTTGACGCACATCGGCCAATAACGTAGAGATCTGCTCGGAAGCCTGCGCACTTTTTCCAGCCAAAGATCGCACTTCATCCGCTACAACGGCAAAGCCGCGACCTTGTTCACCCGCTCGGGCGGCTTCAATGGCGGCATTCAGCGCCAATAAGTTGGTTTGTTCCGAGACAGCCTTGATCACATCAGTAATGCTGTCGATGTCATCCGCACTTTTGGTCAACAGAGCGAGCTGTGCGCTGGCGGCCTGTACTTTTTCGGTTAACTCATGGATCTGATCGGCACTTTGCGACAATGCGGCTTGAGCGGTCTGACTCGATGTCGCCGTTTCCGTCATGGTTTTAGTAAGGTGCCCTAAGTTATTCGACAAAGTGAGACCCGTATCCGATAAAGTCACCACGGCCTGACTGATTTGCTCGCTGTCATCGTGGGTCAGATGAATGTCTTTGCTCAGATTATCAACAAAATGCGAGACCTCCGCCGCGCCCATGGCCATTTTAGACGTTGCTTTCGTCACCGTTTGACTGATATCAGCCATGGCACGATCGCTGGGCACAGAGGCGCTGTCAACACTCAGCATCGGCGCTGGCTTTTTCCACAGAGCAAAACTGGTTCCTATAGCAAACACCGCGCCCAAAGCCGCGTATTCAAGGGGAATGACTTGTTGAATCCCTCCTGTTAAAAGAACCAGTAAAAGGCCTAAAAAACTGCCAAATTGTAAATACACCATGGACACACCCTGTTGATCATTATTATTTTCTCCAGTGTTTAACGCAGGCTGGTTTAGGTCAATGTAAAAAACCTCCCATAAGACTAAAGTCGTACGACGAACAACCCCTCTCTGTCCGTGACGGAGCAGCTTAATCGTCAAGAAAGCACACACAAAGGTGATAAATTGCCTTGAGATTCGGTAACATAACGACTCATACAACGAATAGAAGTGCCTCCATGACAGACCACCCCTACAGTTCACTTACTCCCGATCGTATTTTGGACGCCATTGACGCCTTAGGGTTTGAATGTGACGGCAGATTGACCGCTTTAAATTCATACGAAAATCGTGTTTTTCAGGTTGGTATTGAGGATTCACAGCCACTGATCGCTAAGTTTTATCGGCCTGATCGTTGGTCTGAGGCGCAGATTCTTGAAGAACATCACTTTTGTGCTGAACTCGCCGACGCTGAGTTCCCACTGGTCACACCGATGACACAGCAAAACGGCGACAGCCTTCATCGTGATGGCGCGTTTTATTTTACCCTTTTTCCTCGTTTTGGTGGTCATGCTCCCGAGTTGGACAATCTAGACACCATTGAGTTGTTAGGCCGTTCGTTAGGACGCTTACACATCACCGGACAAAAGCAGCACTTTGAACATCGTCCTAGTATTGATATTCAAAGCTATGGCGAAGACAGTCGCATTTTTTTACTCGATCACCAAATGATTCCCGCTTCATTAAGGGATGCCTACGCGACACTTACACGCGACATTCTTGACAAGGTCAAAGACGCGTTTGCTGCTTGCAATTACACCCCTATTCGGCTGCATGGCGATTGTCACCCAGGGAATATTTTATGGCGAGATGAACGCGCCGTGTTTGTGGACTTTGATGATTGCCGAATGGGGCCGGCCGTTCAAGATCTATGGATGCTGATGAGCGGCGACCGACAAGATCAAACGGTGCAACTTGAGGCCTTGCTAGAGGGCTATGAAATGTTTTGTGACTTCGATGACGCCGAGCTTATGTTAATTGAACCCTTACGCGCACTCAGAATGATGCATTATGCGGCTTGGGTCGCCAGACGTTGGAAGGATCCTGCGTTTCCTAAGGCGTTTTCTTGGTTCAACACGGAGCGTTACTGGGCAGAACACATCTTGGCGCTGCGTGAGCAATACGCCACCTTGCACGAAGCCCCTTTGCGCCGCATCAGTGGTAATATGTGATGTCGATGATGGCCTTAAACGTCATTTATTTCGACATGATTTTTCTCGATACACTCTTTTTCAACACAAGGAAGGACACTATCCAATGACGGATTCAAGAACAGAGTTAACCACCGCACTTCACACACAATTTGGCTTCGACCACTTTCGGAATGGTCAGCAACAAACCATCGAGCACTTGCTCGCCGGCCATTCTTCACTCGCTGTATTCCCAACAGGGTCAGGAAAATCACTGTGTTACCAGTTTACTGCAACACAGTTGCCCAACCTGACCTTGGTGATCTCTCCACTTATTGCCTTAATGCACGATCAATTGGCGTTTCTAAAAGAAAAAGGGATACCCGCCGCGTGTTTAGAATCAAGCCAAACCAAAGAAGAAAGCCAAGCGGTCATGGCAGGGGCACAAAACGGCACGATTAAAATTCTGATGATTTCAGTCGAACGTTTTAAAAATGAACGCTTTCGACGCTTTATTAAACACGTGGCCATTTCGATGCTGGTGGTGGATGAAGCACACTGTATTTCAGAATGGGGACACAATTTTCGCCCAGACTACCTAAAACTGCCAGCTTACCAAACAGAGCTAGGGATTCCTCTCGTACTTTTGCTGACCGCCACCGCGACGCGTCGCGTTCAAAAAGACATGGCGCAAAAATTCGCTATTCACCCTGAACACATAGTGCAAACCGGATTTTATCGTGACAACTTGGACATCGAATTGATTCCAGTGCAGCGCGACGACAAGTTATCCGCTTTAACATCCGTTCTAAATGACACCCAAGGCGCAAGCATTGTCTATGTGACGCAACAAAAAACCGCTGAAGACATCGCTCAAGCCCTTAAAGCCGATGGTTTATCTGCTATGGCTTACCATGCAGGCTTAGGCAGTGAACAACGCAGCCTGATCCAAGCGGATTTTATGGCCAGTAAAACCCGCATCATTGTTGCCACCATTGCATTTGGTATGGGGATTGATAAAGCCGATATTCGGCTGGTGGTGCATTTTGACTTGCCTAAATCGATTGAAAACTACAGCCAAGAAATCGGTCGTGCGGGTCGAGATAACCAACCGAGTCGCTGTGTTTTGCTTGCCAATTTAGAAGGACTCAGCACCCTAGAAAACTTTGTTTACGGTGACACGCCTGAAGCATACGATATTCAGACATTACTCAACACCATCACCGAACAAACCTCAGATTCTGTCTGGGAAACACAGCTGTATGGGCTTTCGAATGCCACCAACATTCGCTCTTTGCCATTGAAAACACTCTTGGTACAACTTGAACTGCTCGGTGCCATCACGTCGCAATACAGTTACTACGCCGATGTGCGTCTTAAATGGGAAGGCGACCGAATGGCTTTTGCGCAACATCTCCCCCAAGAATGGCAAAGCGCTTATCAATCGATCTTAAACGCCATTCGCTACAAGAAAATTTGGGGCACGCCGGATTTTGACCGATTGTTTCATGAGGCTGGATTGGCCCGCGGCGATGTCTTAGCGGTGTTAGAACACGCTGCGGATCAGGGTGTCTTAACCCTTGAAAGCAAAGGCTTAACGGAGGTCTATCGAGTTCAGCCCGACGCTTTTCAAACGGCGATTTTATCCGATCAATTACAACGCTATGTAGAAGAAAAGCAAGCTTCTGAAGTGGCGCGTATCGCCACCATGATTCGTTTTTTTCAGCTTGATCGTTGTTTAAATCATAACTTAGCCCGTTACTTTGGTGATCGAGAGGCACCAGAACAGTGTGGGCATTGCTCTGTTTGCCGAGGAAAAGTCCTAACGTTTGCACCAGTAGAAAATGAGGAAGCCGACTGGCAAGCGCCGATAGCGGACTATGTGGCGGAACTCGCACAACACCTTACACAAAAAAGTCCGAATACTGTCTTGTCGGCGGTACTGGCCACACGCTTTTTAACGGGGTTAACACAACCGATTTTCACCAAAATCAAAGCGCGTCAACTGGCAGGCTTTGGTAAGTATGAAGAAAAGCCGTATTTAGCGGTACTAGAGGCGGTTAAAGACACGCTTAAGGCGTAGTACCGCACTTACGATGATGCCTTTATAGTCGAGTGTTTATTGATGATCTGCAGCTTTTCACCTTTGGAAAGCTGCTTCATTTTATACTCGGCCTTTAAAGCGTCACTCTTCGTGCCCACTTCTTGATGCCACATCAGCTCTAAAGGTCCCTTGCCTCTTAAATATCGCGCGGCTTTTTTGCTGCCACGGCTATGCTCTTTAAAACGCCGTGCAACGTCAGTGGTGATTCCGGTATACAGGGTGTCTAATCGTGTTTTAATCATATAAATATACCAGACCGGCAAAATATCTGCTTTATTCCCATCATTTAGACTCTTTTCACACTCTTTCTGCTCCGTTATGTCCGTCATTTTTACCCTTTGAACCCTTTGCTTGCGTATAGACTCATTCATGGTGGCTATTAACCGATGTACTTACTTTATAATGTCCTTATGAATAGTCATGTTATTATAATCGCTTCTTTGGCACGCTCGACCGTCTTTTCATCCCCTTTTTATCGATTTGGTTTCGAGCGCGATTAAATGTAAAGAAATGAAAATACACTTAATGTCGTACGCTAAGTTGGCTGATACTTTGCAAACTTTTCCTTAGAAGTCGTCCGTTTGCTGAGAGTACTGACACATCGAAGCATGGCCAACACCATTGACGACGTCTATGAATGACCGTCTTATCAGGATAACAGGAATGATCAACCGATCTTATTTACACACTGGCCTTTGTTTGGTTAGCCTCATGCTGGTCGCCTGTAGCAGTACCGAAAAGCGTGAAGACTTTACGAGCCTTGCAACATTAGAACGTGAGGCCATCAGCAACCAAAGAGTCACGCAATGGCAACAGCTAGATGACGCTGCTCCAGTGAACTATCTCAGCGACCTAATACAAGATGAAAAACTGGATGCCTTGATTGAACAAGCTCTTCAAGCCAATCCTAGCTTACAAAAAATGCAGCTCACGTTACAAGCCAGTTTATGGGGCATAAAAAGTCAACGTGGTGACCGTTTGCCCAGTGTTGAAGCAGGGCTATCAAGCTCAAAAAGTGAAGGCAACAGCACTCAATACAGTGCTGATGTAGGCATTCGTTGGGAAGCTGACCTATGGAATAAGCTGGCCTTGTCCGAAGCCTCTTCGACCAAAACACTCGCCAGCGACGAAGCACAATATCAGGCCAGTCGTGACACCTTAGCGGCTAATGTTATGAAGTCTTGGCTCGCCATCACGGCGAACGCTCGCGCCATTGAGATCGAGAAAAAGCGCCTCGCTCTATTACAGTCTAACGAAGCCTTAATCATTAAGCGTTTTCGCAATGGTCTTGGGGATTTAGAGGCTCTAGACGAAGCGAGCACATCAACGGCGCAATCTCAGTCTGATTTAGCAAAATATCAAGAAGACCTCGCCATTGAAAAACGCAATCTGCAACTTTATCTTGGCTCAACCGATCCCTTATTGATCAGTGCCAATGTCGATTACCCAACGGTGGCCTTGCCATTGGCCAGTTTACCAGAGCAAACGCTGCATCGCCGCCCTGATCTCAAAGCCGCGTACCTAAGCATTGAAGCGGCCGACTTAAACACCTCAGTCGCTTACAAAGACATGCTGCCTAGCATCAGTTTAAGCGCAACCCTAAGCGAAACCGCCGAATCCCCTACGAAGGCCTTGTTTGGCTCTCCTATTTGGTCATTGATCGGACAACTGACTCAACCACTTTATCAAGGTGGGAAGTTAGAAGCCGCAGCTGAGATCGCAAAATTAGAAACCGCACAGGCCTACCAAGACTACAAGGACACCTTGCTGACGGCCGTCAATGAAGTCGATAACGCACTCGGCCAAGAAAGTCTTTTATTAGTGCAAAAAAAATACACTCAAGATGCGCTACTCAGTGCACAAAAAAATCTGCTTCAGTACGAACGAAAATACCGTACGGGGTTGGTCGAACTGAATGATTTGATCAATGCACAAACCACCGCCTTTAATCTAGAAGCGGAACTGGACAATATTATTTATCAACACTTATCAAATCGAGTCAACTTAGGACTCGCATTAGGGCTTGGGGTACAGGGTTCATGACACGCAAATTACAATGGCTTTATCTACTGCTGGCACTCATTGCTTTTGTAGGAGTGTACTTTTACATTACCTCAGCGGTGGACGCACAAAACAATAAGGTGCGTAAACCTCGACCAGAAGCGCCCGAACAAGCGTTAGCACTCTCGGTAATCAATGCAGAAATGGGCAGCTATGCGGCAAAAATCACCGCATCAGGGCTGGCAAAGCCACGTTATGCCTTGACACTGACCAACCAAGTCAGCGGCAGAGTGCTGTCTATCTCAGACAAGTTTGAACCGGGTCAATTAATTCCAAAAGGCCATGTCTTAAGCACGTTAGAAAATGCCGACCTGATCCGTGCAGTGGCCAGTGCTAAAAATACCGTCGCCAATGCTGAACTGGCGTTGAAAGAAGAAATACGCCAAGGTGAGCAAGCCCAAGCCGAGTGGCAAGCTTCCGGCTTTACCGAAGCGCCCGACTCTGACCTTGTTTTGCGTGCCCCCCAATTAGCCGCCGCCAAGACGGAACTGGCCTCAGCCAAAGCAGAACTGGCGAATGCCCTTTATGATTTGAACAACACACGCCTTATTGCTCCATTTGATGCCCTTGTGGTCAATAGAACGCTTTCCCCTGGCGCCTACTTAAGTATGGCCAGCGAGGTCGGTACCCTCTACAGCACAGATCGCGTTGAGATTGTCATTGATCTTGCCAACAGCGATTGGTTAAAACTGCCTGATACGCAAACGCTACTGAAAACAAATTGGCCCGTTACCATACAAAGTGTAGACAGCCCTGCACAGTGGCAAGGCCGTATCCTTCATGTTGGTCTTCATATTGATGAAGAGACACGTATGCGTAGCCTTACCGTCGCATTGAATAATCCATTATCTCAAGCGTCCCCTCTGATCCCCGGCTCTTTTGTAGAAATTTCTCTACAAGGCAAGTCACTCGACAAACTATGGCGCTTACCCAATACCGCTCTTAGTAAAAAAAGCGAGATTTGGTATCTCGATGACGACAGCCGTCTCGCCACCTTTGAAACCACCCCACGCTTCGTCGATGAAAAATACGTTTACATTGATGTACCAGAAAACATGCAAGACAAAACCTATCAAGTGCTGATTCAGCCGTACAACAGCTACATCAAGGGCACGCTGGTGAAGCCACTTTCTACATCCAGCGCTACAGGACAAAAAAAAGGCTCAAAAGTCGCTAAAAATACGCCTAAGGATAATGCGCTATGAGCCTTCGTGATTCATCCATGAAAGGGATTATTCCTTGGTTCGCCAACAATCCGGTCGCTGCCAATTTATTGCTTATCTTGATGATTACTCTGGGCATCATCAACGTCGGATCCATTAACAAAGAAGCTTTTCCAAGCCTCTCGCCCAACCGTGTGTCTATTTCTGTTGTCAATGACAGCGGTTCAGCGAAGGAAAACGAGGAAGGCATCGCCATCCCGATTGAACAAGCTTTACAGGGCACGTCTGGAATTAAAAACATCACCACCTCATCGACTGCCAAATCCACCAGCGTCAGCATTGAAATGATCGATGGCTACGACATCGATACCTTGCTTTATGATGTCAAAGACGAGGTAGAACAGATCAACGACTTCCCTGACGATGCGGAGTCTGCCGTGGTGTCAAAATCGGTGCGAGAAGAGCATTCTATTTGGATTCAACTCTATGGAGAAGCTGACCGTCGCACCTTACAAACGCTTACCGACGAGCTGGAATCCGATTTACTCGCACATGAAGACATCAGCGCCACCTCCATCACCGGTTGGCTTGATCCCATGATGAAGATTGAAGTCGATAAGAACAAACTTAAAGCCTATGGCCTCAGCTTAACGGATTTGGCGACGGCCATTAATGCCGAGTCGTCTACCGCAAAAGTCGCCACTTTACGTAACAAAGACCTCTATTTGTCTATCAGTGCTTCTGAACAAGCCTACATAAAGAGCCAGTTTTCTCAAATTCCCATTCAAACCAACAGCAAGGGCGGCAAAATAATACTCAGTGATGTGGCGGTCATTCGTGACACCTTCGACGATGATGACTTTGTACTCTCGCGTTTTAACCGAGAAAACAGTCTCGCCATTCAAGTGCTCACCAAAGGCACCAGTGACATTTCCAACTCAGTCATTGCCGCCAAATCCGTTTTAGCTGAATGGCAGGAAAGCGGCCGCTTACCTCCTAACGTCACGGTGGGCACCTGGTATGACCGCAGTGAGTCCATTAATCAACGCTTGGAGCTCATGGTTGAAAACGCGGCGACTGGGGTGTTTCTGGTATTTGTTCTGCTCGCCGTGTTTCTCAACATTACCGTAGCCTTTTGGGTTGCCATGGGATTACCGTTCATCTTTTTCGGCACCTTATTCTTCATGGGCACAGAAAGCGTTGGACTGACGTTGAACCTCTTCACTACCTTTGGCTTTATCATGGCACTGGGTATCGTAGTTGATGATGCCGTAGTGGTGGGCGAAAGTATTTATACGGTACGATCAAAAGAAGGCGACACACTGGCCAGCACGGTAAAAGGCACCATGGTTGTCGCGGTGCCTACTCTATTTGGGGTCTTTACGACGGTCGCGGCATTTTGGGCGTTATCCAATATAGAGGGGCGATTGGGGCAGCTGTATTCACAGTTTGCCATTGTTGTCGCTATCTGTCTGATACTCTCTATTGTTGAGTCCAAGCTTATTTTGCCTGCCCATTTGGCGCACGTTAGTACACGAAAATCCGTGCGCACCAACCCCATCGCACGAGGATGGGGCGCCATTCAACGGGGCGCAGATCGCGGCCTTAATGGCTTTAGTGAACGTCTTTACCGCCCCACCATTGAAGCAGCGCTCAATTACCGCTACGCCATTTTAGTCTTTTTTATGGCGATCTTTATATTGGTGATGTCGATGCCTTTTACCGGTGCAATTCGAGTAAGCTTTTTCCCACAAATCCCCGGCGATACAGTGCGTGGCAGTGTCACCATGTACAATGACGTCAGCTATGGCCAAACTCATACTGTCTTGTTAGCGCTAGAAGAAGCCGCCTACCAGGCAGACATTGCATTGCGATCAGAAGACCCTACGGATGCCGAACGTCGTCGCCCTGCAAAACCAGACCGTGCAACGGACCAACCGGAAAGACCAAGAAAACCTAGACCAAAAGCCGAGCCGATAGGTGAGGTGGCAATTCAAAATATTCAAGTGACGGCCAATAATGACCAATCTGGTAATATTCGTATTGAACTGGTAACAGACCGTCCTTATACCTCGGCTCAATTCGCCAGTAAATGGCAGCAAATCGCAGGCACACCGGAAGGGGTGAAAAACTTGCGTATTCGCAGTGCGCGAGAAACCGTTGACGCACTAAAAATTGAGTTACGTGGTAACGATACCAGCGTATTAGAAGGGGCGATGGACGCCCTACTGCTGCAACTTGAAACCCTACCCGCTGTGACCGGTATCGAGCTAAACGACACGCCAACCGAGTCAAGGTTAGTACTTAAGGTCAGTGATCAAGGTCGTTTGTTAGGTTTATCCACCCGTGACCTTGCCTCACAAATTTCAAATAATTTCGACGGCGATGATGTTCAAAGCTATCAACGTGACAATAACGAAGTTGAGGTACGTTTAGGTTATCCTGTTGATCAACAGGAATCACCGTCTGCGGTCATGAGCACCAAGATCATTTTAGAAGACGGCACCCGCATTCCTTTGTCTGCTGTGGCAACATTGACTCAGCAAGACGCAGAAACAACCATTGTACGCATCGACGGAAAACGCTCTTTGTACATGTCCTCGGAAGTAGACAAAGACGTCATGTCGTCGACAGAAATCGTCGCCTATCTTGAAAAAGCCGTGGTGCCGAACCTCACTCGACAATTCTCCGGTGTCTCTGTGTATTTCTCAGGAGAAGCCGAGCAACGGGCAGAAACCCAGTCGTCCATGTCGGAAATGTTTTTGATTGCTATGCTAATCATCTACGCATTGTTAGCCATTCCGCTTAAATCCTACATACAGCCTTTCATTATTATGATGGCGATTCCATTTGGCATCATAGGGGCTTTGTTGGGTCACTGGATGAACGATTTAACACTGGGTATCTTCTCGCTCAATGGGATTTTGGCGCTCAGTGGTGTCGTGGTAAACGACAGCTTACTGCTGGTATCGCGCTTTAACGATTTGCGCAAGCGCTCAGAAGGCGTTCGTGAAGCCATCAGCCACGCGTGCCGAAGCCGTTTGCGTGCGGTTTTACTGACCTCTTTTACTACTTTCGCAGGCTTAATCCCCATTCTGTGGGAAACCTCAAGACAAGCACAAATGTTGATACCCGCAGCGGTGTCTTTGGCTTACGGCATCATGTTCGCCACCGTGATCACCTTGATTTTGATTCCGGTGCTATTGATGATCAAAGAAGATATTGAGCAGTTGTTTAAGCGCCTCAAGCAGCCTAAAACCGCTACTCAGGAAGCGTAATAACCTGAGCATCGCCTCCTGATCAGTGGCTAAAAAAGTCTAAGATTAAACGTTTTTTGGCATTCAAGTTCGAGGAGGTTGCTCTTGTGCTGGCTCTTATGACCATCAACAGAAAAACAGTGGCAAAGAGGGAGAAGCCCGCAAAGCGGGTTTGGGTGCGTCTTACTTTTGAATCAAGTTGAATTGCATCCCCACTCGCAATATGCCTGTGCTGAGTACATTGGCACGTAAACCACCGCGGCGCGCCCAAGCTCTGACCACCTGCGACGATGTCAGTGATTCATTAGCAAGGGCTTTGCCGAGAGAGCCACAGGGCTCACATAATTCGACCCCATAAAAGCGCACATCGCCAATTGAAAACTCTTGACCCACCAGCTGGTTAAGACGCACCCCTTGCGTAACAATATTGCGTCGGGTCGCAAAAAGAGGGATACGCTGTCCAAAATTGGCGTTAAACGCAGCAATTTCTTCGCTCTCAACAAAGGTAATATTCGGGCCATCCGTGCCTTTTTTCCCATAATAACGATCACCCACGATGCCTTTGCCCGCATCCGCTTTGACCGCGTCGATCTCAATTTGTGCCTGTTTAGACTTTTTCGATACAAATATGGCTTGAATCACTGTCAGCCTCCTATGACGCTGTTTGCTTCCCCGAATTATGACACAGACTTTAAGCAAAAACTTTCTTTCTAATGGGTTTAAAAATGTCTGTTTAACAGCCAGTTTACGACATAATCGATACGACCTTTGCTTCAAATTCTCTGGCTTTTTTGAAGTAGTTGAGCGGTTTTTTTCTATTCACTAAGGCGCTACGGCTATGAAAATCAGCGGATCAACATTTTTATTTGCAAAAAAACCACAAAAAGACAAATGAACCGTGTTGCTTTTTTGATGTGTTTTATGACGAAAAACTGCCAGAATTCTCTGTTTAACACGCTCATCTGTCACTTTTCTTCCTTTTTTTGTTTCATTACTGCGCGTTTTAAGTAACGCTAATATGCTTAAAATGGCTCAAAACTCTGACTATAAGACTAAAGTCTCACTTCTCATTCCACCGCCGACTGCTAGATTGACCAAGCGTATAAAAATAATTATAAGGAGTTCTACCGTGTCTGATAATAACAATAATGCGGAAAAGTACTGGCAAGCCAACCTCAGGCTGATCTTAGGCAGCTTAGTGGTTTGGGCTTTAGCATCCTACGGTTGCGCTATTCTATTGCGTCCCCTGCTCTCAGGCATTCATGTCGGCGGAACCGATCTCGGTTTCTGGTTCGCTCAGCAAGGTTCCATCCTCGTTTTCATCGTTTTGACTTTTTTCTATGCGTGGAAAATGAACAAATTAGATGAAGAATTTGGCCTTCAGGAGTAACGACTATGGATCAATTTACGATTAACCTTATCTTCGTTGGCAGCTCTTTTGCGCTGTACTTCGGGATTGCTATTTGGGCTCGTGCAGGCTCAACAAAAGAGTTTTATGTGGCAGGTGGTGGCGTTCACCCAGTATTAAACGGGATGGCGACCGCCGCAGACTGGATGTCTGCTGCTTCCTTTATTTCCATGGCAGGACTCATCGCAGCAGGTGGCTACGCTAACTCGACCTTCTTGATGGGTTGGACTGGCGGTTACGTTCTATTGGCGATGTTGCTTGCGCCTTACCTACGTAAGTTTGGTAAGTTCACCGTGCCGGACTTCATTGGCGATCGTTTTTACAGTAAGACAGCTCGATTAGTGGCTGTTGCCTGTCTAATCATTGCGTCTGTTACTTACGTTATCGGTCAAATGACAGGAGCCGGTGTTGCTTTCTCTCGTTTCTTAGAAGTGGATAACGACACAGGCTTGGTCATCGCAGCGATCGTGGTCTTTTTCTATGCCGTACTAGGCGGAATGAAAGGCATTACCTACACGCAGGTTGCTCAATACGTTGTATTAATCATCGCTTATACGATTCCAGCCGTGTTTATCTCCATGCAGTTGACTGACACCCTTATCCCAGCAATCGGTTTGTTCTCAGAACACACTGAATCAGGAATTCCTTTGTTGCAAAAACTGGATGAAGTGGTTCGTGAGCTTGGCTTCCAAGATTACACAGCGGATGTAGATAACAAGTTGAATATGATCTTGTTCACCTTGTCATTGATGATAGGTACGGCTGGCTTGCCGCACGTTATTATTCGCTTCTTCACCGTACCTAAAGTCGCAGATGCACGTTGGTCTGCTGGTTGGGCGCTGGTGTTCATTGCCTTGTTGTACCTAACAGCACCTGCTGTTGCGTCTATGGCACGTTTAAACCTATTAACCACTGTCTATCCTTCTGGCCCAACAGAACAACCTATCGAGTACGCAGAGCGTCCAGATTGGGTGCAAACTTGGGAAACCACAGGATTAATTAAGTTTGAAGATAAAAACGGCGACGGTCGTGTGCAATTCTACAACGACGTACCGGCTTTCCAAGAAGAAGCAACGGCACGTGGCTGGGCGGGTAATGAGTTAGATGTAAACCGAGATATCTTGGTATTGGCTAACCCTGAAATCGCTAACTTGCCGAGTTGGGTCATTGGTTTAATCGCCGCAGGGGGTCTTGCCGCCGCATTGTCTACTGCAGCTGGGCTGTTATTGGCGATCTCATCTGCGATCAGTCATGACTTAATAAAAGGTTCTATCAACCCCAATATTAGTGACAAGGGGGAGCTCAAAGTCGCTAGGATATCCATGTTTGTTGCCATTGTCGTAGCGACCTACTTAGGTATGAATCCACCCGGATTTGCTGCCCAAGTTGTTGCCTTAGCCTTTGGTATCGCGGGCGCCTCTCTCTTCCCAGCTCTGATGATGGGGATCTTCTCAAAACGTGTAAACGGTATTGGTGCCATCACAGGTATGTTGGCGGGTTTGATTTCAACTTTGGTGTATATCTTCTTATTCCTAGGTTGGTTCTTCATTCCAGGCACCGCTTCTTTTGCGAATACGCCTGACAACTGGTTGTTTGGTATTTCTCCACTGTCTTTCGGTGCAGTGGGTGCGGTGATTAACTTCGTGGTTGCTTTCA
The DNA here is from genome assembly GCF_020532605.1 of Marinomonas algarum. Taxonomy (GTDB): domain Bacteria; phylum Pseudomonadota; class Gammaproteobacteria; order Pseudomonadales; family Marinomonadaceae; genus Marinomonas; species Marinomonas algarum. The sequence goes on from NZ_JAJATW010000016.1 coordinate 75,391, forward strand.
CTGTCTCTTCATTGACAGCACCACCACCAAAAGAAATCCAAGAACTTGTGGAAAGTGTTCGCTACCCTCAAGGTGCAGGCGGTGCGGTTGACCACTAAGAACGGATAGCTTTCCTGCCCTTCCAAAGCCCGACTTATTTGCTTTATCGATAAGTCGGGCTTTTCTTTCAATATGATTACTGGGCTTTAGGGTTAACATCATTTCCATGATGATTTACTTAGTCAGCCAAAATGCAAATCAACCCTCGTTTAAAGGAGGACACCTATGTTTTGGGAACTCATTGCAACTGTTTTTGCAGGGATAGGCGGCGCTGGTATTGCGCTCATGTTACGAAAGATCACCAAGCAATCGGCACCAAAGTGGCTGGTTCCTGTCTTTGCTGGCGGCGCTATGTTGGGCTTTCAGGTACACGGTGAATACGATTGGTATGACCATCAAACTAGCTTGTTACCAGAGGGTGTCGTCGTGGTTAAGACGGTGCAAGAAGAAGCACCTTGGCGTCCTTGGAGTTACGTTTTTCCTCAGACTATGCGTTTTATCGCCGCAGACATTGATAATTCGGCAAGAAATAAAATTGATACTAATTTGGTACTGGTCGACCTGTACTTTTTTGAGCGTCGCCATATGGCTAAACGCGTGCCACAAATTATTGATTGCGTACAAGGCGCCCGAGCAGATTTCACACAGTCTTTCACCGGTTCGTCTTCTAATACTGCTCAGTCACCCATCTGGCATACCCTAGAACAGGATGACTTGTTGCTCTCATCGCTGTGTCAGGATCACACCTAGGTCGCTTTATGTTACTCATGCTTGACTGCATGTATGAATGGGTGAGTTTATTTCAGGTGTGACTGTATTTTATATCGTTTGTCTTATGATCGAGCTCTTTTTATTATACAAATACTGAAACAACGATTTTCAGTGTTTGCATGATAATTAACTCAATGAGGAAAACACGATGAAAAAGACTCAACCTGTCTCTACACTGTTAAACAACATAAACACCACTTATTTAACTGAAAACGAAAAATACGAAGCCATTGCTCGTGCTGAACGCGCTGAATACCTTGTTGAATGTCTGTCTGATGCGGTAAAAAGCGTGAAAAAAACGGTTTCTAAATGCAAAGCACTTTTTACTTCCTCTTCTGCTCAGCACGTTTAATTTCCTATCTTAACAGGGACGCTGCCAAGAACTCACTGGGCATACCCTAAAAAGAAATGGCGCTAGAATAAAAACATTAAGCGCTTTCCATTTCTTCTCCTCTTATTCTTCTCTTTCGCCTAACCTTTAATTCGATCTTGGTTTGTACTGTGCTCGACAATAACCCCGACTCACCGCTGGATCGCGTAATTGCAAATGCTTTGTCTGACGTCCGCTTACCCGTGCACGCCACAATTTAAAGCTTCCTGGCTTTAATGTCCGTCGCATAAAACGAATCACTTGTTGCTCATTCATGCCAAATTGATCCTCAATGGCTTCAAATGGGGTTCTGTCTTCCCATGCCATCTCAATGACTCTTGATTCTTCACTTGGTGAAAGCGCCATACTGTTAACCCTATGCTGATATTGACGATTGTGTAATATATAACTGTTTCTGATACGTCACAAAAGTCAAATAAGATGACCAAAACAAAATTAACCGCTCGTTTTTTAGAAAAGCTTAAAACGCCCATCTTTTAACGATAAGATACACACCACTTATCGTGTATCGACACCGCTATAACAACCTTGTTTAAAGCAGACGATGCGCTTCTCAAGCACGATTAGGTTGAATAGGTAGGCTTTTTAGAAACAGCGACTTACTACCTTCAACGTTCCATTATTTTTAAGGAAAAACATAATAAAATGTCATTATTTATCAAGCTTATACGTAATTTTCTAGGCCTTATCATTGTTACTTTAGATGTGTTAACACGTGGTGGCAAAAAGAAAAGACCGGAGGCAGAACAAAAGGCGGTGGACATCGCCACAAAAGATCTTGCTTTGTACCAATTTTTCGCCTGCCCATTTTGTATTAAAACCCGTCGGGCCATATACAAACTTAACCTGCCTATTGATATTCGCAGCGCATCGGAAGGCTCCCCACACCGTGCAGAGCTTGAACAGGGCGGTGGGCGAATCAAGGTGCCTTGTTTGCGTATTGAGAAAAACGGTAACGTCGAATGGATGTATGAATCATCCGATATTATCGCCTACTTAGAAAAGCGTTTTGGGTAAACAAAGGCGCTTTTTCGAAATCTAAAGCGGGCTTTTGCCGTTTTTTTTGACACTGGACTACTCTGTCGCATTGGTACTTTTTTATCATTAACAAAATCTAACATTAGAGGCATTTATATATACTCACGCTAGGGTAGAATAGCAAAAAATTTTACCTCTCTAAGGGATTACCAATGCGCAGCAATATGCCTATTACCAGCACAGAAAGAACCTTCAGCCAAGATGTCAAATTGATTTCTGTCACGGACAAGACAGGTAAGATTGTTAATTGTAACAATCATTTTGTAGATATAAGTGGTTTTAACAAAGCGGAACTCATTGGCCAACCTCACAATATTGTGCGCCACCCAGATATGCCGCAAGAAGCCTTTGAAAACATGTGGGCGCACTTAGAAGCTGGCAAACCCTGGATGGGGATGGTAAAAAATCGCTGCAAAAACGGTGATTTCTACTGGGTAGATGCGTACGTCACGCCCGTCACAGAGGATGGGCAGGTGGTGGGTTATGAATCCGTTCGCTCTTGCCCTGATCGCAAAGACGTTGAACGAGCTAACAAGCTTTACTCAGACATCTCTGCAGGCAAAAAAGCCCCCTCTTCTTTGCCACTGTTGAAAACCTTTTTTTACTCTTAGCACTGACTCTATATGGCGCGTTATTCGTAGGCGGTTACACCGTTTTGGCACAAATCACCTTGGTAAGTGCGGTTGTTATTTATGGACTTTGGTCATCGTCCAGTAGAAAAAAAGCCCTACTATCGTTAAATCAGTCACTTGAAGATTCCTTCTCGGACGCACTCGCCATACAAACCTACACCGGTGACAGTGGCTTGATTGGTAAATTAAAGGTCGCGATCAAGAGTCAGTATAGCCACTTAAGTACGGTCATCACTCGGATAGAAAGCGCGGCCTCAGATGTTGCCAAAGAATCCGAACGCAGCGCTCAGCTAACGAATACAACACGTGAGGCGATTTCTAGTCAACAGTCGGAGACTCGTCTCGTGGCAACGGCGATCAACGAGATGACGTCTGCGATTTCTGAAGTATCCAAACACGTAACAGATACCGCTGCGAACGCAGAAACAGCGAGCCACCTAGCCATCAAGGGTACGGATGTCGCAAACATTACACATCGTGCGATCGAAAAGTTAAAAGGTACGGTTCAAAATATTGGTAAATCTGTGCACGGTGTCTCAGAACAAACCACAAAAATAGCCCATGCTGCTCAAATGATTGAGCAAATTGCGGAACAAACTAATTTGTTAGCACTCAATGCAGCCATAGAAGCAGCAAGAGCGGGAGAGCAAGGAAGAGGCTTTGCCGTTGTCGCAGACGAAGTCAGAAGCCTAGCGCACCGCACGCAAGAATCAACAAAAGAGATCTACGGAATTGTGACAGAGCTAACAGAACGGGCTGGTAGTGCCGTTGAAGTGGCTGAAGAAGGTGCAAAAGATGCCGAAGAAGGCTTAAATCATGTTATTGAAAGCGGCGACATGTTGTCCGGTATTTCTGATTCACTAGGCCAAATTGCGTCTATGGCGACGCAAATGGCGACTGCCGTTGAAGAGCAAGCCTATGTTGCAGACGACATAAAAACACAAGTCGCTAATATTTCCCACTTATCTGACACCAGTACGCAAAGCTCTGTTGAATTGTCTGAGACCATTACTTACTTAAAAAGCATTTCAGATGAACTGCACGAGCTGGTTGTGCGCTTTAAAAGGTAAGCGGACTCAGCGCACAATGCGCCTCAATATCAAACCACACCTTAAAATAAAGCAACAAAAAAGCCGTAACGAAAAATGTCGTTACGGCTTTTTACGGTTTACTCTTTACTATCTAAGAAAGCCTTACGCTTTCTTCATGCTGCCTTCTGACTCAAGGCGAGTATGCCAGCTAAACGCTTCTTCAAGTAGGTGTGGTGTGTGACCGCCACGCTCACAAGCACGCTCAAAGTAGTCTAACAAAGCTTCACGGTAGTCTTCGTGAACACAGTTATTGATGACTTGTACGGCTCTTTCACGAGGAGCAAGGCCACGTAGATCTGCCAAACCTTGATCTGTAACAAGAATATCAACATCGTGCTCACAGTGATCCACATGGCTAACCATAGGAACCACACTGGAAATCGCACCGCCTTTCGCGATAGATTTCGTCACAAATACAGAGATATTTGCGTTACGAGCGAAATCACCAGAACCACCGATACCATTCATCATCTTGGTACCACAAACGTGCGTTGAGTTAACGTTGCCGTAGATATCAAACTCTAGTGCAGTGTTAATGGCAATAATACCTAAACGACGAACAATCTCAGGAAGATTAGACATTTCCTGAGGACGCAATACAAGCTTGTCACGATATTTGTCTAGATTATCAAAGACCTGGGCGTTAACACGCTCAGATAGGATAATGGAACAACCTGAAGCAAAATCCAATTTACCAGCATCAATTAGGTCAAAAGTAGAATCCTGCAATACTTCAGAATACATGCTTAAACCAGTGAATTTAGAGTCTAGCAATCCCATCATAACGGCATTCGCAATGTTACCGATACCTGCCTGAAGAGGCCCTAAGTTTTCTGGTAAACGCTTCTCTTCCACTTCTTTTTCAAAGAATTTTACCAAGTGCTTAGCGATTTGATCTGTTTCTTCATCTGGATCAGATACAGTAGAGAAAGAATCACTCTTGTTGGTGAAAACAATGCCGACAATTTTAGAAGGGTCAATGGCAATAGCCTGAGCACCAACACGATCATCAACATTCAAAATAGGCACAGGTGTGCGATTTGGTCGCGCTTCTGGGATGTAAATATCATGCATCCCTTCTAGCTTATCGCTGTGCAACATATTAATTTCAACAATCACTTTATCGGCAAACATAGCAAAACTTGCTGAGTTACCAATCGATGTTGTAGGAACAATGTGACCTTCTTCAGTGATAGCAACCGCTTCAATAATCGCCACATCAGGCTTATCTAGCTGGTTGTTACGCATTGACTCTACCGTCTCAGACAAATGCTGATCGATAAACATGACTTCGCCTTTGTTGATGGCTTTACGCAAAGTGTTATCCACTTGGAAAGGCATACGACGTGCCAAGGCACCCGCTTCCGTCAACAATTTGTCTAAATCGTTACCTAGTGATGCGCCTGTTATTAAGTTAATTTTTAACGGACTCACTTTTGCTTTTTCAGCCAAAGCTCTAGGCACTTCTTTTGCTTCACCGGCGCGTGTAAAACCACTCATGCCGATCGTCATTCCATCTTCGATGAAATTACAAGCTTCTTCAGCAGACATTATTTTTGTGTGCAAACTACTGTTACGTATACGTTTTAAATCCATGCTTACCACTTTTTATTTTAATTTCAGACTATTGGGTTTATGTGACATTACTTCAAAGCAACATTCTTTTGAAGAATCCCACCATGAGGCGCAAGAGCTAAAATAACGCCTAGACGTTTTAGAGCACTCCTACTGGTTCACGTGTAAAACACTTAACTCTGTGTAATTTTACAGGGAAAATTTATCTTAAGAAACACTACACGCTAATAAAATCGATCCAAGAGAATAGCCTAGATTTGATATTTATGGCATTTCTCATATGGATATTGAGTATTTCTAGAAAAAGAGATCTAAAGTGCGACGTTTAAACCGAGCTGACACTGCTCACCCTCTTTCCCCTATCTTATAAGACGGTTTCTGCCAGAAAAAGGTGTTCATATGGATCGAAGTGTATAAAATAAAAGTAATTTTTTATTTTGCCATTTTTGACGGTATCAGTTGTTACTTGAAACAACGCTCAGGGAATTGAGTCATGTCTGCGCTTTTATGGAGTGAACGACACTGATCAACGAAATGTGCTCCTGTATCAAATAGATGGACAACCAGCTTATGTCAAACAATGCCAACACCAAAGAAAGCCATTCTATTACACGACCGGACTTGACTGTTGTCGGTGTCGGCGCGAGCGCTGGTGGTCTAGAAGCCTTGCAGTCTATGCTGTCTAATTTACCGACAGATACCAACATGGCCTTCGTGGTCGCACAGCACTTATCGCCTTCTTATAAAAGCATGATGGTTGACCTTCTAGAAAAAGGTTGCACTATTCCTATTACCAGTGCCGTCGACAACGAAGTGCTTGAGCCAAACCATGCCTACATCTGCCCGCCCAACTACAACATAGAAATCACGAATGGTGATCGCATCAGCTTGATCAGCTATTCGGAGGCGCGTCGTACACCTCGCCCCTCTGTTGATATGCTCTTTGAATCTATCGCATCGATCAAAGGGGAAAGTGCCATTGGTATTGTTTTATCTGGAACGGGCACTGACGGCAGCCGAGGGATACGCGCGATCAAAGGGGAGAATGGTTTTGGTATTGTACAAGACCCTAAAGATGCCAAATACGATGGCATGCCCAACTCAGCGATCAACTCCGGTAATGTCGATCTGATTGTTCAATCGACAGAAATTGGTACCGAGTTAAAGAGCATCATGCACTTTCCTCGCAGACGCTCAGTAGATAATGAGAACGCCATTTCTAGAGAAACTTACAATGGCATCATTAACATTCTACGCAAGCAATGTAAGGTGGATTTCACGTTATACAAAGAAAACACCATAGTACGTCGCATAGATCGTCGTATGACATCCCTTAGAATTCACGACACCAATGCCTACTTAAGTCACTTGACGGAATACCCCGAAGAAGTCACGCTTTTATTCAACGATATGCTTATCGGTGTTACCTCGTTTTTCCGGGATGCCCGTGCTTTTGACTGCCTAGACCGAGAACTCTCGAATTACATTCTAAATAAAGAAACCAAAGAGTTGCGTATCTGGTGTGTCGGTTGTTCGACAGGCGAAGAGCCCTACTCTATTGCGATTATTCTTAGTCAAATACTCGGTGAAGCAATCAGCGACTATAAAATCCAAATTTTCGCCACAGACATCGATAAGAACGCGATTGAATTTGCACGCAACGCGGTTTATCCAGAGTCTGCTTTGCAAAACCTTCCCCGCGCGATACGAGAAAAATTCTTCATCGTCAATGATGATCAATTTGAGCTAACAAAAGCCATCAAATCTCACGTGATCTTCTCCGTTCATGACATTAATAATGATCCACCGTTTTTGCGTCTTGACCTCATCACTTGCCGTAACTTGATGATCTACTTTACCGTTGAACTGCAACGACAAATATTACCCACCTTTCATTATGCCCTTAACCCAAAAGGCATTTTAATGTTAGGCCAGTCAGAATCTATCGGCGTCTTTCAAGAGCAATACCGCCCACTGTCTAAGACCAATAAAATTTATGAAGCCTTGTTTGTTGGTAAAAAATTACCTCCAGAGAGAAAATCAACCAACATTAAGAAAAAGGCCGTAGATTACAAAGAACAAAGTGTGCCAGAAGGCCCAAGACGCAGTAAGTTAAACGAAGAGTTTTCCAATATTATTTCCAGCACATTGAAGGAATTTGTTTTACCCAATGCCATGCTGGTGAATGAAAATCAGGACATTGTTTTTACCGAGGGCGAAAACAAGTTATTAGTTCGTCCTTCTGGATTGCCAACCAATAATATTTTCAAAAATTTACACCCGCAGCTGTCCATTGACCTGCGCAGTGCCTTCCATCAACTTCAAGGTGGAAAAGACATTGCCAACACGGGGTTTCAATCTTTTAACCTTGATGGAAAAGACGTCTGGGTCAAACTGATTTTAATCTCCATTAAACGCGATGGTCCTGTAGGTTCATTGGTTTTGATCTTTTCACAAATCGAAGAACCGGTTGATATTCCTGTGTTAGCAGGTGGCAGCCAAGATACAACAAACCAAGCTGTGTTGTTTGAGCAACAACGTCTATTGCTAAAGACAAAAGAACAACTGCAAAACGTCATTGAAGAATTAGAAACCTCCAATGAAGAAATGCAGTCGATGAATGAAGAATTACAAAGCTCAAACGAAGAGTTACAAAGCTCAAACGAAGAACTTGAAACAACCAATGAAGAGCTGCAATCGACCAACGAAGAACTTCAAACCGCTTACGCAGAACTGCGTATGGCCTACGAAGAGCGTGAACACCAACGCACGGAATTGGAAGATCTAAGAAATGAGTTACAACACTCAAACAGCCTATTAGAAGACGCTGAGACCTCGGCAAAAATGGGTTCCTGGTTGTGGGACATCACTACTCGTAAGATCGACTGGAGTAATGGTTGCTATCAGTTATTTGGTCTGGATAAAGCCGTATTCCACCCGTCTTATGAAGCCTTTATCGGTCTTGCTCAAGATCATTACCGTGGCTTATTAGAAGATCAGCTCACTAACCTATTGCACAATAAAGCCACCCAACCGTTTATTTTTGAAGCATACGATTGCAATAAAAAGACGATTATTATTTCTTTAGAAGCCGTGGTGTCTTTTAACGACTTGAAACAAGCCGTTAAAGTGATGGGAACCATGACGGATATCACAGAAAACGTCATATCTGAACGTGAACAAGCCTTGTACAAAGATAAAATAAGCTACATATTAAACAGCAGTTTAAATGCGGCTTATGTACTTGACCTTAAAACAATGGCCATTGAATACGTTAATACAGAATTCCATAAATTATTTGGCTATTCTCTTGAGTCTTTACAAGCCTTTAGAGGCAATGAGTTTTATCAGCTTATCAGTCAAGACGATCGTGATACCTTTAATACTGTACTTCAAGATGTGATGAACTCGAAACCGGGGCAAGCCATTCCAAGCAGCTATAAAATTCGCGTCGCAGATTCTGAGCAAGACCTGCCCGTCTATGCAAACCATACTATATATGAGCTAAATGAGAATACATTGAGTGCCAGTAAAATCTTGGTGACTTTATTTTCATCCAATATAGAGCCGTTGTAATACGGATATGTACCAGATTAATGTTTTGATAGGTTACACATGACGACTATGCTGGATTACTTAGCCATTCCTTGCTTGATGACAAATGAAAACTTAAGCCTTATTCGTGTGAATGATAAGGCGACAGAAGTGTTTGGCCGCTTGCTTGAGCCAGACGCATTTCATCAAACACCTAAATTGATTACTCGGCTTATTACGAGTGATTTAGGCAGCTTTTTTCAGTGGATAGCGTTAGATAACGAACAGAAAAGTCCGATGGTCTTGGAAATCAAAGAGCTTAATACGACACAGAAATACCTTGTTAGCCACAGTAAACACAGTGTTGATGACAAAGTGACGTTTTTCTTTACCTTCTCCCCCATGAGTCAAAAAGCGGACAGCAACTCTAAAGCAGAGTTATACCAGCAAGCTTTTGAATACTCTAATCAGAGTATTTACTTAGTCGTCCCTGAATAATGGCGTTTCAGACAAGAAACGCCATGGTATTTTTAGGCTTTTCCATTAAAAACGTTATTTTTAGCCATATGCGCTGTAAAAAAGACCCAAAATATTGGGCACAATAAAGCC
>NZ_JAJATW010000017.1 GCF_020532605.1 Marinomonas algarum
AACTGCGCTTTTCTTGACGTTCGCGCTGGCGTGAACGGTTTCGCCAGTGATTGTTTCTAATGCAAAATAGCCAGAGCTTCGCTTGCCTTTAACGAACCCATCACCTTGGGGCGTGGAGATAAAGTCATGCTTTCTTAGGCCAAAAACCTTACCCACTGGAATTTTCTTCTCAGACCTTGCCCCTTTGGTGAGTTGATAATCCCCTTTCGATACGTGGCGCTTGAAATATACGCTAGAATTTATCTCTACAAGCTCGCCATCTTCTAAGCAGACCGCCACCGCATCGTAATAATGTTCTTTTGGAAGGCCCAAAATCTGCTCTCTTTTGTACTTTGTTTCGTAGCCAAATGTTTCGATAAATGACCATGCTATTTTAAGTCTCGATTTAATGATGCCCATCTCAGTAGCGTGTTTGGTTCGAGATCGTTTTGCTTTGATGTCGAACTTACCGGCGTGTAAATCAGCATGGCAAGCCTCACACAAGGTAATTAAATTTGATGGCGTATCTGTACCGCCATTCGAGCGAAACTGAATATGGTGAACATGCAGCTTTTGACTGTGTTTGCCTTTTCTTCCAGACTGACACTTGTAGTTATCACGGTGAAGCACATAGGATTTCACATTGTAAAAGTCTTTTTGCGCGCCAGATTGGTAGCTAGTCCCTGTCACTTCTGGATTTGTAATCTTGTGAATATCAAAGCTTGCCGTCTCCACTTTCCATCGATGGATAGGTAAGATGGACTCCACAGCGTTTTTCTCACGCAAATGCGAATCCAATTTAGAGTGTAAACTTGGCGCTAAGCGTCCGACTCTGCGCATAGAGGCACGGTTAGCCCACCTTGCAGGCCGATATCGGCATTTCCGACCACGTCGGTTTTTGCGATACATAGCGCGTTGTTCCATCTTTTTAGACACATCTTGGCGTAAAGCAACTTGGCTTTGGTAAAGCACTTTGCCTAGGCCCACGACTGCACAACCGATCATTTTACTGCCTGTGTCCATACCAGCAGTCAGCTTTTGCTTATAGCCGGAGCTTCCACCCAGCAACTTAATGGTAAAGGGCGTCCGTTTAACCACCTTTGCATTGCCACGCTTCAGCAAAGACCTTGCTTTTTGTGGCTTGCACGGCATGAGTGGTTTACCACTCTTATTTAGTACAAACACGAACATAACGTGTTTCTCCTTCGAGTTATGCGTATCTGTCTGCTTGAGGCACAGGCAGAATCCGACTTCCTCTCGATCAGATAGTAAGGCTTTAGGTGAGGTTGACTGGCTATAACGCTTTAAGCCTGTTTACAGTGCCTCGACAGAGCAACGGACTGAGGTGGCATCCGAGGGTGTCTATCTCCAAACTATCGTCTACTCACATAAATTCCTCAGTGAGTGATCTGGTCAACTTGGCTTTTACAAGCCCGCTCCTTTAGGGGCGGCGTAATTGACTGTCCTTTGCATACCAATCCATAATGTAAGGGGCAATTTCAGCACCACAGACAAAGAAGTGACCATTCAGTAATGTTTCTCTCTGGTTGTATCGAAACGGCTTACCTTCTGGTGTGACCAGCATGCCACCGGCGGCTTCGATAATCGCTTGTTGCGCGGCGGTATCCCATTCGCTGGTTGGCCCACGGCGCAGGTGCAAGTCGGCAATACCCTCAGCAATACGACAACCTTTTATTGAACTGCCTTTGGGTAATTCTCGTACTTGTTCGTAGGTTTCTTTAAGATTATTTTTTAAGTCAACAGGGAGCGACGGACCATGGCTACGGCTCGTCATGGCAATGATCGGCTCACGAGGCGTACGGACACGAATAGGTTCGTACTGATCGCCATGCCACTTGATCGCGCCCACTGGCAAATCTTGCCATGGACTGGTCACACCAAAATAGCCTTCCGCTGTTGTTGGCAAATACACGATTCCCAACAAGGGAACACCGTTCTCAACTAGGGCAATATTAATACTGAATTCACCGTTACGCTTGATAAACTCCTTCGTACCATCAAGAGGGTCAACCACCCATAAGGTCGACCATTTCGACCGCTCCTCAAAGGTCACGACGCCTTCTTCAGAGAGGACAGGAATATCAGGTGTAAGTGTTTTTAAACCTGCTAAGATTATATTATGAGCCGCAAGGTCAGCCGCTGTGACAGGACTATCATCAAGCTTTTGCTCAATACCGAGGTCAGCGCGTTGATAAACATCCATGATCACGTCGGCGGCATCGTATATTATTTTTTGAAGCGCTTGAAAAGTGGGGTGTGTTTTAACGTCCTTCATAAAAGCCTCGATATGACAACAATATAGGGTCAACGCATTCTTTATGAGTAAACCAGAAAAGCAGTCGGCACCACAAGCCGTTCGTTTAGATAAGTGGCTTTGGGCCGCACGTTTTTATAAAACTCGCTCTCTTTGCAAAGACGCCATTGATGGTGGCAAGGTCTCTTACAATGGCAGCAAGGGCAAAGCAAGCCGCAATGTTGAAATGGGTGCCCTAATCGGTATTCGCCTTGGTTGGGACGAGAAAGTGGTCAAAATCATCGATATCAGCGGCCAACGACGTGGTGCGCCTGAAGCCCAAAAGCTGTACGAAGAAACCCCTGAATCCATCGCCAAACGCGAAAAACGCGCCTTAGAAAATAAATCCTTCGGTGGCCGTATCATGTCCGATCATAAACCCAATAAAAAAGAGCGCCGTGATATAAAACAACTTAAAAAAGACATGTTCAGTGGTTCAGAATAACACAGACAACACCGACGTTATACGCGCATAATAAGAAGGTCAGCATCGACGATAATGACCTTCTCGATTCTCGATGCACGAACAAAGTTCTAACTCCATCAGGACTTGCATCAGGGTACCCGCTGATAAGTGACTGTGATGGACTAGGGCGTCAAAATCCATCGAGGCCGCCTCATTTTTCTGATGCTCCTCTAATATAGTCGCAACCGTTCTAGCGTCTTCCGAAGCAGTCTCAGGCACCCCCTGAATCACATTGGAAACGATATGACCTTGTGCAACCGACGAGCACGACTTTCCCTCTGCGCTTTCCGGCTGAAGACGGTCTGTGTACTCATCCAAAATATCATCAAGGTGTCGAACCAAAGTAGCGCCTTGCCGAATCAGTTGATGACATCCTGCAGATTGGGCATCGGTTAGACGTCCAGGCAACGCAAACACATCACGATTTTGCTGAATGGCATAACTGGCACTGATGAGGGAACCACTCTTAAGTGAGGCCTCCGCCACGAGAACCCCCATACTCAGCCCGCTAATAATACGATTACGCGGTGGAAAGAGATGAGGTCGCGGACTGGTTGTTAGTGGATACTCACTAATTAAGGCACCTCGCTCTACTATCTTCTCAAACAGTGAACGATTTTGAGAAGGGTAACGGTGCAATAAACCCGTGCCCATCACAGCCACAGTGGGTGTACTGTTACTCTGTAAAGCACCTTGATGCGCCGCTGTATCAATTCCCATCGCCCCTCCACTGACCACCCCAATACCATGAGACGACAACTGATCGGCTAACTGAAAGGTCGCATCACGACCATGGCGCGTACACTTTCGGGCCCCAACGATGCCGATTTTAGAGGACAATAAAGCATCAAGATGGCCTTCTACATAAAGAAAGGCAGGCGCCACTTTGATTTCTTTAAGGGCATCAGGGTAAGCCTCATGGTCTTGAAGAATCATAAAGTGTGTTTCTTTCGACAACCATGTGAGTGATGCATCCCGCTTTTCAGCTTGCTCTTTAGTCAGTTCACCCTGACTTAAATACGCCATCGCTTGTCGAGCCGTCACCTCTGGCCATTTAAGCTTTCTGAGTAATTCAAAAGAAAGGTGGCTTTTCGGGTCGACTGAACAGTTCAGTGCATTGTTTTTGTCATCACTTGGATCAAACAAAGACAACGACTCACTCGATGCTTCTGCGTAGAGTTGGCTTAGATAGGTATACAATCGGGAGAGGCGCGACGGGCCAATATCAGACAGAAAGCTTAAACATAACCAGTCCGTTGGGGTTAAGCCAGTACGATCAGGGGTATTCATCATCATGTATCCTTACATAAAATAACCAACAAAGGCAGACTGACGCCATCGTCGTATTTTCTCGTTCCGCAATCCTTGCGTGAGTTTTTCGCTCATAGCTCAAGGCTATAAACCCTATTCAATCATATTGTCCAAAAAACCGCCATGAGAAGACTGCTCAATACTCCGACTTGCGTTACAATAGAGCAATGAAAAGGGCGAAGAAGACTATCCTCGCTCATGAACAAAGACACATCGTTGGAAAAGATCATGGCTGTTTTAACTGTACTTGAATACCCAGATAAACGTTTACGCACGGTCGCTAAGCCGATCACAGAATTTACAGACGCACTGCAAACACAAATCGACGACATGCTAGACACCATGTACGACGAAAATGGGCTCGGCCTTGCAGCCACCCAAGTGAATTATCATTACCGATTAGTGGTCATGGATTTTTCAGAAGAGCGTAATGAACCCATCGTGTTTATTAACCCTGAGTTTGAAGTGATTGACGATGAACCGAATGAATTTCAAGAGGGCTGTTTGTCCGTTCCCGGTTTTTACGAACACATTTACCGCGCCGCTAAAGTCAAAGTGCATGCCCTAGACCGTCATGGTCAACCTTTTACGCTGGAAGTCGATGAACTCATGGCAGTGTGTGTGCAACACGAAGTCGATCACCTTGATGGTAAACTGATGGTGGATTATTTATCTCCTCTTAAACGTAATCGCATCAAAAGCAAACTTGAAAAAGCACACAAACTTGCCCTAAAGCATGGCTAATACCTGTTCTCTTTTTCAGCAACGCCAGCGCCACACAACTAACACTTCATTAAATCAGGCTTTGGCCTGATTTTTTGTTATTAAGGAAACGCCTCAATGTCTACTGATTCATCTCACTCGCCTTTACGCATTGTTTTTGCCGGTACACCTGAGTTCGCAGCCGCCAGTTTACAAGCCTTGTTAGACACACAAAACGCAGAGCAAGGGGCTGCGTACGACGTCATTGGTGTGTATACACAGCCAGATCGTCCAGCGGGTCGAGGTCAAAAGTTGGTTCAAAGCCCTGTCAAACAACTTGCCTTAGCCAATGATATTCCTGTTTTTCAGCCTTTAAACTTCAAACAAGAAGAAGACAGAATACAACTAGCAGCACTCAAAGCAGACATTATGATCGTCGCCGCTTACGGTATCATTTTGCCTAAACCCGTACTGGAAACACCTCGATTGGGTTGCATCAATGTACACGCTTCTTTATTACCTCGCTGGCGCGGTGCAGCCCCCATTCATCGCGCGCTCATTGCTGGCGACGACAAAACAGGCATTACCATTATGCAAATGGATGTCGGTCTCGACACCGGTGATATGCTGCTCAAAGCAGACTGCGACATCTTGCCCGCCGACACCTCAGCGACCTTGCATGATCGTCTAGCTGTCCTCGGAGGCAGTACACTCGTGGAAGCTCTGTCTCTATTACAAGCAGACAAGCTCGATGCTGAAAAACAAGATGACCGCCTCAGCTGTTACGCCGCCAAACTCACCAAACAAGAGGCGAATATTGATTGGTCTACCTCTGCTGAATGGATTGAGCGCCAAGTTCGTGGTCTTTCACCTTGGCCTGTTGCTTGCACTCAAAGCTTGGCGGGCGTGATGAAAATACACGCAGCACACATCGCCACCGTCAGTGATGAGGCATCAACACCGGGAGACATCATCGTAGTCACTAAAGAGGGCATCGTTGTGGCAACAGGACAGGGCACAATATGCATTACCGAGGTCCAGTTTGCCGGTGGTAAACGCATGAAGATTCAAGATGCCTTAAATGGAAAGCACAAAGACGCCCTAGAAATTGGTCAGCGTCTTGGCCTTAGTTCACAACCTTAAAAGAATAGCCTAAACACACAGCTTTAATGAGAAACGAATGAAGAACACTCAATCAGATACGCCATCGATTCAACACAGCGCTCGCCAAGTGGCTATTGAAGTCATTACTAACATATTACTGCAGCAGGGCTCTCTAAGCACTCAGCTGGCACGCTATCAAGACGACGTTGCTAGCGAGCACATTCCATTGCTGAAAGAACTGTGTTTTGGTGTTTGCCGCCAATACCCAAAGCTCAACAGCATCGCTTTGCATTTATTAGCCCATCCTTTTGAAGAAAAAGACACAGATCTGTATGCAACGCTTTTGCTCGGTTTGTACCAATTAACCTACATGAACACACCGGACCATGCCGCTGTACATGAAACGGTTGAGGCTTGTCGATTGCTCAATAAGGATTGGGCCACCAAGCTGATGAACGCTGTTCTGCGTCGTTATCAACGTGAGGCCGATGACATAGAAGCAGAGCTGGAGTCTACGCCCTCTGTTGAATACAACCAACCTAAGTGGTTACTTAAGCGCTTTTTGAAACATTGGCCTGAGCAATTTGAAAGCATTGTCGACGCCAGTAACATGCACCCACCTATGTGTCTTCGCGTTAACACACAGCGTGTTTCACGTGAAACATACCAAGCAGAATTACAGAAACTGGGTATAAAAACCTATCTAGGTGAGTTTTCACCCTCTGCTCTGTACCTAGAAAAAGCCGTTCGCGTAACAGAGTTACCTCATTTCGAAGCAGGCTTTTGTAGCGTACAAGATGAGGCCGCACAGTTGTCAGCGCATATCTTATCGCCACAAATCGGAGAGAAAGTGCTCGACGCCTGCGCGGCACCTGGGGGCAAAACAGGGCACTTATTGGAAAAAGCTGAACGCATTGACCTGACTGCGGTTGAACTAGAATCTTGGCGTATGGAGAAAATTGAGTCCAACCTTGAGCGCTTAGGCTATCAGGCTAATCTTCTTTGTGCGGATGCTAACGCATTGGACACTTGGTGGGATGGAGAGCACTTCGATAAAATTTTGCTGGATGTACCTTGTTCTGCAACGGGGGTCATTCGCCGTAATCCAGACATTAAAATTAACCGAAAACCTGCCGATATTAATCAGCTTGCTGCCATACAGCAGGATATTTTGGCCAATGTCTGGACCACATTGAAACCAGGTGGCCACTTACTTTACGCAACCTGCTCCCTAATGCCCGAAGAAAATGAGCAGCAAGTACAAGGTTTTCTCGAAAAGCATACAGATGCCGAAGAAGTAACACTCAATACATTATCCTCTGCCGATTTTGAGTTGGAGTGGGGAGTACCCGTGAGTCATGGTAGACAGCTGTTCCCAACATTAGAGCGTCACGATGGTTTTTACTACTGCCTTTTAAAAAAGACAGTGCCTATTAATGAGTAATAATAATGAGTAATGAGAAAAGTCGTTAGGGTAGTCGCAAGGCAAGCTGACACCTTGGTAAACACAATGTCACAAAAGGTGTGTTTCATGTGAAACACACTTTGCCAATAATGATGAGTATTTGACAGGCAGACGTTAAATAATGACGACTATGTAGGTAAACTTATACCCATCATCTCAAATACATTATTAAACGATACAGCGCTTTATGTTGAGCGCTTTACGCTATCACCAAAAGGTAAACTATGAAGATCATCATTATAGGTGCGGGACAAGTTGGGGCAACGCTGGCAGAAAATCTGTCAAGTGAGGACAACGACATCACCGTTATTGATACCGACCTAGTTCGCCTAAGAGAGCTGCAAGATCGTCTCGATATCCAGACCGTTGAGGGCAGTGGCGCGCACCCCGATGTCTTAAAGCAAGCTGGCTGCAACGATGCCGACATGTTGATCGCCGTCAGTAACCAAGACGAAACCAACATGGTCGCTTGCCAAGTTGCTCATACCTTGTTTAAAACTCCCACGAAAATTGGTCGTGTGCGCTCTAGCGCCTATTCTCATTACCCTGAATTGTTTAATGATCAGGCTCTGCCAATGGACGTGCGTATCAGCCCAGAAAAAGAAGTGACTAAGCACTTAAGCCGCCTAATTCGTTACCCCGGTGCATTGCAAGTCATGGAGTTCGCGGATGGCAAAGTGCAGCTAGTCGTGGTGAAAGCAGAGAAAGGCGGGCCTCTTATTGATCAGCCTATCAGCTTCTTAAAAGAGCACATGCCTTCTATTCAAACCCGTATTGCCGCCATTTATCGAGATGGTCAGTCCATCTCGCCTGATGGCAACACCCATATTCGAGCCAACGATGAGGTATTTTTTCTTACCGCGCAACGTGATGTATTAGACGTTATGAGCGAGCTTCGTCCACTGGATACGCCATACCGACGCATCATTATTGCCGGCGGCGGTAATATCGGCGAGCGTTTGGCTCACAGTTTAGAAAAAGAGTACCGCGTTAAAATCATCGAACGGGATTTGGAACGCTGTCGCTATTTGTCTGAAAACCTCGACAACACCATCGTGCTCAACGGCGACTCGTCAAAACAAGAACTGTTACTCGAAGAAAACATTGAATCCACCGACGTATTTTGTGCACTGACCAACAACGACGAAGCCAATATTATGTCGTCTATGTTGGCCAAGGTGCTTGGCGTTCGCACGGTGATGACCATCATCAACAACCCAGCGTATGTGGACATCGTTCAAGAAGGCATGATCGACATCGCCATCTCGCCACAACAAACCACCATCAGTTCCTTGTTGAGTTATATTCGCCGCGGCGATGTGGTCAACGTACACTCCATGCGTAAAGGCGCAGCGGAAGCATTAGAAGCCGTTGCCCATGGCGACCACCGATCGTCGAAGGTGGTTGGGCGCAGTATCGCCAATCTCAACTTACCAGAAGGCACGACTATTGGTGCCATCGTTCGCGAAGATGACCTCATCATTGCCACCAGCGAGCTAGTAATTCAGGCAGAAGACCACGTCATTATCTTCGTGACCAACAAAAAACTCATTCCTGCGGTAGAGCAACTCTTCCAAGTAGGCTTAACTTTCTTTTAATTGTGTGATGACGTCTTTTGTGTTGTCGCTGTTTTTTTTACGTAGCGAAAAGCAAAAGATGCTCTGGGAAACAGTATGCATTTTAGGGTTATTTTACGCGTTATTGGTTTATTGGTTATGGTCTTCAGTGCCTCCTTAATACCGCCCATTATCGTGTCCTTGATCTATTCTGATGGTGCTCTAAGTGCGTTTTTGTATGGCTTTGGGATTAACGTCTTAGGCGGTTTTTTACTCTGGTTTCCTGTTCGTAAAGAGCGCGGGGAACTTAAAATTCGTGATGGATTTTTGGTGACGGTATTGTTTTGGACGGTGCTGGGGCTATTCGGGTCTGTGCCATTCTTTCTTTCTGAAAACCCTGAGTTATCCTTTACCAACGCCTTGTTTGAATCCATTTCAGGGTTAACGACAACAGGGGCAACCATTCTAGAAGGCATCGATGACCTGCCTGAATCCATCCTGTTTTATCGTCAGATGTTGCAATGGTTAGGTGGCATGGGGATCATCGTGTTGGCCGTCGCCATCATGCCAATGCTGGGCATCGGTGGTATGCAGTTGTACCGTGCTGAAACGCCGGGGCCGGTCAAAGACACCAAGCTCACACCACGCATTGCCGAAACCGCCAAAGCCCTTTGGTATATCTATGCAACACTGACCATTGTTTGTGCACTCGGTTACTGGATCGCAGGCATGACCTTGTTTGATGCCATTTGCCATAGCTTTTCGACCGTAGCGATTGGCGGATTCTCAACCCATGACGCCAGTATTGGTTATTTTGACAGTGTCGCCATTGAATTAATTTGTGCCTTTTTTATGACCATCTGTGCGTTTAACTTCGCATTACATTTCTTTGCTTGGCGCCATAAAAGCGTTTGGCACTATTTCAAAGACCCTGAAGCACGCTTCTTTTTATTGATACTGTCTTGTACTGTTATTTTGTCGACCCTGGTATTGGCGATGACCGCCACTTATGACTGGGGCAACTCCATTCGATACGCGATATTCGAAACCGTCTCGATTGCAACAACGGCAGGGTTTGGCACATCAGGGTTTTCCAGCTGGCCACACTTTTTACCCTTTCTATTGATTGTCACCTCTTTTGTGGGCGGCTGTGCCAGCTCAACCGGTGGCGGCATGAAAGTCATTCGTATCTTATTGATCCTAAAACAGGGCATGCGAGAGATACAGCGCTTGATTCACCCAAGTGCGGTGATTCCCGTTAAAGTCGGCGGTAAAGCCATTCAAGAGAGAGTAGTGTCTGCGGTGTGGGGATTCTTCTCTGCGTACTTGCTCGTGTATATTGTATTGATGATTGGCTTGATGGCGACGGGGTTAGACCAGGTCACGGCCTGGTCTGCAGTCGCTGCCACACTCAATAACTTAGGGCCTGGTTTGGGTGAAGTCGCCGCCAGCTTTACCAGCATTAGCGATCCGGCTAAATGGATGCTGTGCTTTGCCATGTTGTTAGGGCGCTTGGAAGTGTTCACCTTATTGGTGCTGTTTACACCCATGTTTTGGCAACGATAACCTGTAGCAAAAAAGGTAACCCTATGACGCCGGCCATCAATGAACTGAAAAAACGCAAGATAACGTTCAGCATTCATGAGTATGAGCACGATAAACAATGTACGAATTTTGGTGAAGAAGCCGCGACCAAATTGCACCTTGATCCAGCCAGCGTATTCAAAACGCTCTTGGTCAGCGATGATAAAAACGTCTTTGTTTGCATCGTTCCCGTGACCGGCACACTCAATTTAAAACGTGCCGCCAGTGCACTGAAGGTGAAAAAGCTGCGGATGGCAGACACCAAAGAAGCCGAACGACTGACCGGTTATCTGGTCGGTGGCATCAGCCCAATAGGGCAAAAGAAACGCCTTGTGACCTGCATTGATCAAAGTGCCACAGCGCATTCGACCCTATACGTAAGCGGAGGCCAACGCGGACTAGACATAGGGCTGGCACCAAATGACCTGAGCATGATTTGCCGCAATGCTATGTTTGCAGACATTGCTGAGCATAAATAAACTCCTATATTTTCTATAAGGTAACACCCATGACAACAAGCAACACACAGAAGCCGGTTATCCTATTAGACAGAGACGGTGTTATTAACCAAGATTCTGACGCCTATGTAAAATCCGTCGACGAATGGCAACCTATCCCGGGCAGCATTCACGCCATCGCGGCACTCTCCAAAGCGGGGTTTAAAGTCTTTGTGGTCACCAATCAATCAGGCATTGCACGTGGCTATTACGATGAAGAAACCTTACAGGCCATGCACGACAAAATGATTGCTTTGGTAGAAGAAAAGGGCGGTAAAATCGACGGTATTCAGTATTGCCCCCATGGACCAGACGACGATTGTAACTGTCGCAAACCCAAAAGCGGCATGATTGAAGCGATAGAAGCAGAGCTCGGTGTGTCGTTTGAAGACACACCCGCCATTATGGTTGGAGACTCACTGAGAGATCTTCAGGCAGGCCACGCCCGAGGCTGTGAACCTGTTTTAGTATTAACCGGAAAAGGTCGAGAAACCCAGTATAAGCAGATTGATTTTTACTTTTCTGTGTTTGCCGACCTAGGGGCATTTGCGATCACAACAATGCAAAAATACGACGCTTAATGCGTCGCATGTGCCACCAAAAAGCGACCAATCCAAGCCATTAGCTGATCGTTCTGTATCGCCTCTTTCTCCACGCTGTTGCGGGCTTGAGCCGCCTCTTCAGCGGTGAGGGTTTTGCCGTCATACATGTTAATCAGTTCACTTTCATAGGCTTTCGAAAATTCAGGATGGCCTTGAAACGTCAAGATACGATCTTGATAAATCAAGCCCGCATGCTGACAAAAGTCACTGGTCAAAAAGGTCGTCATCTTCTCGGGTTTTTCAAGCACTTGATCCTGGTGAAAGGCACAAAAAGCGATGTCATCACGATCAAGTGCCGAGGTTGTATTACCGACCACCTTATAATGATGCACACCCACACCCCAGCCACCGGTGAACTTTTCGACTCGTCCACCCAAAGCACGCGCAATCACTTGATGGCCGAAGCAAATGCCCACTAACACTTGCCCCTTAGCGTCAACGTCGCGAATGAAGTCGCACAATTCCAACACCCAAGCATCGTCGCCGTGCGCGTCGGATTTCGACCCTGTAATCAACCAGCCATCGCATTCCTCGGTGCTCTTAGGAAATTCGCCTAGGCGCACATCAAAGGTTTCAAACGACAAAGACGTTTCCAATGTCGATATTTGTTCAACGAACATGTCTGCATACGTTGGGTATTCAGAGCGTAATGCATCGGGAGTGATACCCGCGGCAAGAATGCCTATTTTCATGACTTATGTGCCTCTAAAAGCGCTGTTGTTATAAAAGTTACGGTTTTTGAAACCGATTCTGACGTCGCATAATCACAATCGCAGCGATTACCGCAATCGATACAATCAAAATCATCAGGGTGGCTAATGCGTTGATTTCTGGTGTCACGCCTAAGCGAACTTTCGAGAAGATCACCATTGGCAAGGTTGAGTTACCCGGTCCAGACACAAAGCTTGCGATTACCAGATCGTCTAACGACAAGGTGAACGACAACAACCAGCCAGATAAAATAGCCGGTGAAATCATCGGTAAAGTAATCAAAAAGAACAAAGACACGGGTTTAGCGCCCAAATCCATGGCGGCTTCTTCAAGCGTTTCGTCCATAGAAGCCAAGCGTGATTGCACTACCACCGCTACATACGCCAAACAAAAAGTTGTGTGAGCGATGACGATCGTTGTGGTACCGCGTCCTGCTGGCCAACCAAACATGTTTTCCATGGCAACGAACAGTAACAGCAACGACAAACCCGTAATCACTTCCGGCATCACCAAAGGCGCGGTCACCCAGCCTGCCATGATGGTTTTACCCCGAAAGCGACGCATGCGACTCAATACAAAACCCGCTAGGGTGCCAAGCACCGCGGCCAAGGTGGCACTGATAAAAGCGATCTTCAGACTCACCCAAGCGGCACTCATAATCTGATCGTTACGAAACAGCTCGGCGTACCATTTTAATGACCAGCCCCCCCAAACCGTCACCAGTTTGGATTCGTTAAAGCTGTAAACAATCAGCGCAATAATAGGCGCATACAAGAACACAAAACCAAAACCCGCACTGAGTTTAAGCGCAAGAGAATGCTGCTTCATACCGCCTCCTTATTGCCATTGCGCATAAACATGATCGGGCCCACTAAAACAATTAACATCACAATTGCCACGGCAGACGCCAACGGCCAATCACGGTTTAAGAAGAATTCATCCCACAACACACGGCCAATCATCAAGGTATCAGAGCCGCCTAACAAGGACGGAATAACAAACTCGCCCACCGCTGGAATGAAGACCAACAAACAGCCAGCGATAATGCCAGGCTTAGCCAAGGGCAAGGTCACCAGACAAAAGGCGCGCCAAGGCTTAGTGCCTAAATCAAGCGCCGCTTCCACAAGGCTCATGTCCATTTTTTCTAGCTGGGTATACAAGGGTAGAATCATAAAAGGTAAGTAGGTGTATACAATGCCAAGATAAACGGCAAAATCGGTTTGCAAGATTTGCAAAGGCTCATCAATCAGACCCACCGACATCAGGATGTCGTTGACCAAACCGTTCTTTTTCAGCAAGGCCATCCAGGCGTACACACGCAGCAAAAAAGACGTCCAAAACGGCAAAATCACCAATGACAATAAAACCGTGCGTGATGTCGGGCCACTTCGAGCAATCAAATAAGCAATCGGAAAGCCAATCAGCAAGGTAAAAAACGTCGACACCGCCGCGATGCGTAAAGAGCTCAGGTACGCATCCAAATAAAAACGCGATTCGAACAAGAATAAGTAATTACCGAAGGTGACTCGTAAGGTGGCAAAGGCTGAGTCTGGGTCCCACTCAAGCAAAGGCGAGTAGGGCGGCACCGCAATCATGGCTTCAGATAATGAGATCTTAAACACCACAAGAAAGGGAATAAAAAAGAACGCCGCCAACCACAACATAGGGATCAAGATGACCAGCCAACGCCCAAGACTCAGGCGATGAAAACGTTGTATGAGCGTAGGTCGAGGCGCTTCGACTGAAGCAGGCGGTGTCATCATGATGTCAGTACCACGCTGCTGTCAGCATCCCAAGACAGGTGCACTTTGTCGTCCCACGTTAAACGGTCACCCGAATCACGCTGGGCATTCGGTTGCGTCACACGGACTTCTTTGCTTGATGACAAACGCACTTTGAAGATCGATTGGCTGCCCATGTAAGCCACTTCACTGATGATACCAGACACATGGTTGTTGACCTCAGTCGGTGCTTCACGACTGATGCGTATTTTTTCTGGACGAATGGCCACGCTCACATTCTGATTAGGCGCACAACTGATGCCATGGTCTACATAAATCAAAGAATCTATGTCAGCACAATGGATGGTCGCACTGTCACGTTCATCCGTCACCACGGTGCCATCAAAAAGATTCACGTTACCAATGAATTCCGCCACAAAGCGATTGGTCGGGTACTCGTACATTTCGTGAGGCTCAGCCGTTTGCACAATCACGCCGTTGTTCATCACACCGATACGCGTAGCCAAGGTCATCGCTTCTTCTTGGTCGTGGGTCACCACGACAAAGGTAATACCGAGTTCATCTTGTATACGCATTAATTCAAACTGCGTTTCTTCGCGTAACTTTTTATCCAGTGCACCCAATGGTTCGTCAAGCAATAAAAGCTTGGGCTGTTTTACCAAGGAACGCGCCAAAGCCACACGCTGACGCTGTCCGCCAGACAACATATGCGGTTTACGACGAGCCAAATGCCCCAGTTGCACCATGTCGAGCATTTCAGCAACGCGCTTTTTCACTTCATGGTTTGGCAGACCTTCACGCTTAAGGCCAAACGCCACATTGGCTTCAACACTTAAATGTGGGAACAACGCATAAGATTGGAACATCATATTCACCGGACGTTCCCAAGGCGGCACATGAGACATATCCACGCCGTCGATGATAATGCGCCCAGAAGTAGGGGATTCAAACCCGGCCAACATACGCAGTAGGGTACTTTTACCTGAGCCAGACCCACCCAGTAAACAAAACAGCTCGTTTTTGTATATGTCCAATGACACATCATTGACGGCAGTAAAGTCACCGAATTGCTTGTTAATTTGCTCTATTCGAACAAAAGGTTCCGCTTCTTTTTGACGCCATGTTGGCAGCGTTTGAGGCGTAATAATTGGAGAACCAGAAGACACAGACATAACCCACCTGTCAAAATGAATGCATTCAAAGAGGGCGAGTCTTAATGACCTCGCCCTAGAATTAATAACGCTTGATTAAAAACCTAACTCAAAATAAGCCGCTTAGCGACCTGTTTTGATGTTTGTCCAAGCGCGGGTCAAACTGCGGTCAAAACGGGCGGTATGAGCCACTTGTACATACAGTTTTTCTTTGACAGCCTGTGTTGGGTACACCCCTTTGTTGTTGGCGACACCTTCGTCTAACAAGGGTTCAGCAGCCGTATTTGGCACCGCGTAGTAAACATAGTTAGAGATGGCCGCCGCAATTTCTGGGCGTAGGATAAAATCAATAAATTTGTGTGCTGCATCAGCATGAGGCGCGTCAGCAGGAATGGCCATTAAGTCAAACCACACCAAGGTGCCTTCGTTCGGGATGACAAACTTAATATCAACGCCTTGCTCCGCTTCTTCTGCGCGACTTTGGGACTGAAGAATATCACCGTTGTAACCAATGGCCACACACACTTCGCCGTTGGCTAAATCAGAAATGTATTTACTAGAGTGGAAGTATTTGATGTTGTCTTGTGCTGTCGCCATCAATTTCGATGACGCTTCAAGCTCGCTTTTGCTTTCGGAATTTGGGTCGACTTGGCGATAGTTATTCACCACAGACATCATTTCAGCCGGAGAATCTAGAACCGCGATGCCACAGTCTTGCAGCTTGGCAGCGATGCTTGGGTTAAATAATACGTCCCAAGAATCGATGTCCGTCGTACCAAGGCGCTCTTCGATCATTTTAGTGTTGTAGCCAATACCGATGGTGCCCCACGCATAAGGAATGTTGTATTGGTTACCAGCGTCGTGTTTTTCAACTTGTTTGGCCAGGGTTTGATCTAAATTTGGATAATTTGTCAGCTTGCTTTTGTCAATTTTCTGATACACACCGGCCTGTAACTGGCGCTCAAAAAACGAGTTAGACGGCATTACCAAGTCGTAACCTGAACCACCCGCCATCAACTTCGCTTCTAGCGCTTCGTTACTGTCGTATACGTCGTAGTTTACCTTGATACCGGTTTCTTTGCTGAACTGCTCCAGTGCGCCAGGCGCCATGTAATCGGACCAGTTATAAATATTCAATACGTCTTGCGCGTAGCTGCTTGCGGCAAAAGTAGACACAGACGCGGCGATCAACACATTTAATGCTTTGCGTTTCATACTAGGATTCTCCCATTTTAGCCAACGTGCGCTGGCTCGTTCCGATGTGATATTAGTGTTATTGTTGCGAAGCTCTTAAGGAGCTTTCTCATCTTTTTTACTGCTACTGATCAATGCCTTACAAGAATTCTGCAAAGCATTGATCAAAAACTCTGTCTCTGCTTATAAATAAGCCTCGTACTCTACATTAGAAATACGGCTGTGTATTTTCATTTGCTCTTGCTCTTTGGCGGCGCCATACACTCGCACAAACTCTTCGCCCATGTATTCCGTTAAGAACGCGCTGTCAGCAAAGGATTCCGTCGCCAATTCCCAACGATTAGGCAAAGGCTCAAAATCTTCAGACATAGCATACGCATCGCCTTCAATGGCAGCCGGTGGCGACATTTTTGTTTCAATGCCATGCAATGCAGCCCCTAAAACCGTTGCTAATACTAGGTACGGATTGGCATCTGCACCGGCAACTCGGTGTTCAATTCGACGCGCAACATTCTCACTTTCTGGAATACGCACCGCTACAGTGCGGTTTTCATAACCCCAGCTGGCAAATGTTGGTGCGTGTGCACCATTTTGGAAACGACGGAATGAATTCAAATGCGGCGCGAACACCAGCATAGAGTCCGACATATGATGCAATAAGCCCGCAACCGCTTGCTTTAATAGATCCGAGCCTTCCTCCGTTTCGTTGTTGAAAACGTTATTACCCTCGGCATCGAGCAAACTAAAATGGACATGGAAACCGTTGCCGCTTTTGTCTGCATACGGTTTCGCCATAAAGGTCGCACCGAAATCATGCTGACGCGCAACGCCCTTAATCAAACGCTTAAACATGATGGCATGATCCGCCGCTTGAACCGCGTCGTCCGTGTGTTTCATGTTGATTTCAAACTGACCAGGGCCTAATTCAGAAATAATCGTGTCAGCAGGAATGCCTTGAGTTTCACAGGCTTGGCGCACTTCCGCAAAAAAGCTTTCAAGGCCATCCATTTCTTCAATGGAATAACAGTCTGTCTTATTCAAACGAACGCCATTACCCTCAACGATAATAGGGGGAGAAGGGCGGCGCTGCGCCTCTGAACTGCCATCAAGCAGGTAAAACTCTAATTCTGTTGCAACAACAGGCGTGTAACCAAGTTCTTTAAAGCGATTAACAATGCGGGTAAGCAATTGACGTGGATCGGGGTAAAAAGGGGAACCGTCGGCGTTAAACATCATCGCCAAAATTTGATCTCGAGCCGATTCTGCCCAAGGTACAGGAATAGGCTCAGGATGCACAGCCAAGCAAATACCATCGCTGTCACCCGTCTCAAATACCATGCCATTGTCCAGCACATCGTCACCCCAATGGTCAAAACCGATCACCGATTGTGGCAACTTAACACCATTTTTCATCACGTATCTAAGACCACTTGAAGGCATACGCTTACCACGCAAGTTGCCATTTAAGTCTGTAATGAATAAATCAAATTCATTGTTCCCTTCGTACATATCCGACATACAATTTTCTCTTCTGAAATGAGTCTTGCTGAGAAAGAGGCCATATTGCTTGATTCATAGTCGAGTATTAATTCGATTTTTAATTTTAATACTGGATCAGAACCAATTTCTTTCAATCTAATTCACCTTAACCCGATAAAATGACGCAAGTAACTATCCCCGAATGGGTATAGGCAAATCGCCACACAATTGTGTAAAAATCAGAGCAAGAAAAAGTATCCTTCCACCCTGAATTCGTCTATATAACTGATATATATTAGAAAACAGAGTAAAAATAGAGTTTTTACAGTGGCTCACTGTGTGCACAATGTGATGTGTTATTCAGGTTATAAGTGCTATTTTTACTACAGATAGAATTATTAAGTCGATGTATATTTCGTGTTAGGCGAATAAAAAATGAGACATGAAGAAAAACGAAAACCGAATAAAAAATCTACTTAGGATGTAAGAAAGAAACAAATACTTAGAATGGCACAGTGTTTGCTTTAAAATTAGTATTTTTATCGATAAAACAGAGGCCCTGCTTGTTGGGTCTACAATAGGGCCTATTGTTATGCAAAAAAACACATTAGGAGGGCATTTGACCTTACCTGAACTCATGCGCGACCTAGGTGTATTGACCAGCCATATTCGTGTCCCTAGTTTCTCTAACGCATTGAAAAATGTCTTGTCTAACCTCTGCTATTTCGACACCTTCATCATAGTAACGTACAAAAAGGCACTCAAACCGCTCCTCATTTACCCTAGTGACCCGAGTGAACAAAGTCACACCCTGCGCTTGTATTTAAATCAAGCTTACCTCCTCGACCCTTTGTTCAACTCGATTCAACAAGGTGTCACACCCGGCGTCTACCGCTTAGTCGACATGGCACCCGATTCCTTCGAAGAAACCGAGTACTACCAAACCTGCTATCGCGATTTTGACTTGGTCGATGAAATTAATATTTTGGTGGATTTAGACAAAACAACGACCTGTGCCATTTCGCTGGGTCGACAAAAAACCGTTGGCTCAATTCGTCGTTCAGAACTGAACAATCTAAAGACAATTTTTCCTGTCTTAGAAGCGTTGATTATTCAATTTTGGTTGGCGCAATCTGGAGAGTTTGTTAAACGCGCCTCGCACTCAGGTCCATTAAAGCAAGCGTTAAAGACCTTTGCCCATGGCGTGCTAACGTCTCGTGAACAGGAAATTCTGGGGTTATTGCTAAAGGGTCACTCGTCGAAGTCGATTGCCGGCGAATTAAACATCAGTGCCGGTACGGTTAAGGTGCATCGTAAAAATATTCATGCTCGTCTCGACACCTCCAGTCAGTCAGAAATTTTTACTTTGTTTCTCAGCCACTTAGATGCCCTTGACCGAGAAAAAGAGAGTGTATAACGCATTTAATCAGTATCAACTTCGTTCACATGTCGCTCCAGCAAGCAAGTGAGCATTAACTTTAGGTCCGACAGCGTCCGCGCCGCACGCTGTTCATTTTGGTTCACGACAACCAGATAGGTGCTGTGAGTCACTTCTAGGTACAGACGCGCAATGCGCTCACGTTCACGTACGTGCTTTTTCAGCCCAATACGTTTAAAGACCTTGGCCATTTGCGAAATCACCATGTCATCGTGGCGTTCGTCCAACTCGCGTAATTCCTGTACCGAAAACATCGCCTGCACCAAACGCAATACCGCTCGCTGCTGGCGGTAGGTGCGCAAATTGATATCCGTAACCTGATCAATGAACACCGACAGGGGCATTTCTTCTAGAGACCATTCTTGGATGTCGATGAGCACCTCTTCGATGCTGTCGAGCCAAGACTTACCCATGGCGTACAAGATGGCGTGTTTATTGGGAAAATAGTGGTACAAGGAGCCCACTGAAATACCGACTTCTTTGGCGATAATCGCCGTGTTCAGATCGTTTAAGCCAACGGTTTCCAACAGCTCGCTGGTAACGTCTAAAATTTGTTGTGCACGCTTAATAGAACGAGACTGCACCGGCTCACTGCGCGGTGACACAGATTGCATGGTTTTCACCGTCGAGGGTGTTTTGGGTGTCTCAGATGAATCAGACATAATCAACAAGGTCCTGCTGTAATAAAAAAAGAAAACGACAAAAGGCGCAGCATGAGCCTAACTGAGCGCTAGGGTAAACGATCCAACATGGAATAGTACAACATGCCCGCTACTAAACCTGGCCAACGTAATAACGTTCCTCCCGGAAAATCACGACTTGGCAAACGCTCAAACGCATCGGTTTCCTCAAGGGAGCCCTGTACGGCCTTGGCAAACATGGCACCTGCATAGGTCGCCATAGCAACACCGTGACCTGAATAGCCTTGAGCGACAAATACATTGTCTTTTTGACGACAGAGGTTTGGCATACGGTTGAGAGTAATGGCTAACGTGCCGCCCCATGCATGATCGATGCGGTACTGAGCCAACTCAGGGTACGCCGCCACCATATGCTTTTTCACAAAGCTCGCAATGTCCCTTGGAAAACGGGCGCTGTAATTTTCACCGCCCCCCCACAACATTCGGTTATCACGGGACAAACGATAGTAATTGACCACAAACTTGGAATCTGCGACGGCGACACGATCCGGGTTAATGCGCTTCACCAGCTCCTCGGGTAAAGGCTCAGTAGCAATAATAAAGTTGTTGATGGGCATGATTTTACGCGCCGCTGGAGCGTTTAGGTGCCCTAAGTAGCCGTTACAGGCAAACAGCACATAACGACAGGTTACTCGGCCTTTAGCCGTACTAATCACTGGGTGTTTGTCGTCGGTGTATTCCACCACAGGCGAGTGCTCGTACAGTGTTGCGCCGTGGGATTCAGCGGCCTTTGCCAAACCTAAGACAAAGTTCAATGGGTGA
Source organism: Marinomonas algarum (assembly GCF_020532605.1). Lineage (GTDB taxonomy): Bacteria > Pseudomonadota > Gammaproteobacteria > Pseudomonadales > Marinomonadaceae > Marinomonas > Marinomonas algarum. Next base: position 20,759 of record NZ_JAJATW010000017.1, read on the forward strand.
AGGTGCGCACCCTCTTGGTAATATTCACCACCAAAATACTGCTCGGTTCCCAGCTTGTCGGCCACCGCACTGGCGTCTAGAAAGCGTACGCCTTCATAACCTAAAGTATTGCGCTTGTAATCGACCGCTTGTTGAATCTCGTCGATATGACTTTTTTTGGACGCCACATGCAATACACCCGGTGTAAGGTCACAGTCAATGCTGTATTGAGCCACCAAATTCTTGACCATCGCCACCGAATTGACCGAGGTTTGCCACAGAATATCCGCCGTGTCCTTGCCCACTTTTTTGACCATCTCGGCATGACCCATATTGTGGCCTTGGCAAATTTGCCCGCCATTGCGTCCCGACGCGCCCCAACCAATGGTATGTGCTTCTAGTAAGGTGACTTGATAACCTGCTTGCGCCAAATGCAGCGCTGCAGAAGCGCCGGTGAAACCGCCGCCAATAATGCAAATGTCTGTGGTGTGATCACCCACTAACTGCGGGCGACCCTTGCACACTGCCGCTGTCGCTTCGTAATAAGAAGAACCTTGTATGCTCAAAAAATACTCCTGTTTGCGCTCACACCATAACCTTCATAGTCCAAAAGACAATAACCGAATAATTGATCGATTTTAAGGTGCTTGTCAATTGTAATATTGGCCTATCGAATCACAATATGTTGATTTAATCATTAAACTAAAATAAGGTTTAAACCGAACTATTATTCGGATTATCTAGAAAACTGGATAGTAAAGCAAATCAACATATATTCTTTAGCGCTCAACCGTGGTCGTTGAGCAACCAAGGTAAGGTGAGTTATGACAGAGCTTGAAGCTTTTTTAAAAGAGCATGCAATTACTGAAGTCGAGTCAACATTAGCGGATATGACGGGGAACGCGCGGGGAAAGTTTTACCCAACATTTAAATTCTTGGCGGAAAAAACCGGCCGCATCCCCGAAACGGTATTGGTGCAAAGTGTGACCGGCGACTGGGCCGATAATCACTACGACATCATCGACGCCAGCGACCGAGATATGGTGCTCAAACCCGATCCCAAAACCTTACGTATGGTACCCTGGGCAGACGAACCCACCGCACAAGTGATCAACGACTGTTACACCAACGACGGCAACTTGCACCCTTTAGCCAGTCGCACAATTTTACGCCATATTTTGTCCTTGTACGAAAAAGAAGGCTTAAAACCTGTTATTGCACCCGAAGTTGAATTCTACCTTATACAACCCAACACCGACCCAGATTACGAACTCAAGCCCGCAGTAGGGCGCTCAGGTAAACGCGAAACCTCTCGTCGCTCTTACAGCATAGACGCCGTCAACGAGTTCAATTCCATCATAGATACGCTTTACAGCTACTGCGAAGCGCAAGATCTGGACGTTGATACCCTGATACACGAATCGGGCGCGGCACAAATGGAGATCAACTTTATCCATGGCGATCCGCTCGACCTCGCCGATCAGGTGTTTGTGTTCAAACGCACCTTACGCGAGGCCGCTTTAAAACACGGCGTCTATGCAACCTTCATGGCCAAGCCGATGAAAAATGAGCCAGGCAGTTCCATGCACATTCACCAAAGCTTGGTCGACGTCAACACCGGTAAGAACGTGTTTGATGACAACGGTAAGCCAAGCGAAACGTTTTACCATTACCTTGGCGGTTTGCAAAAATATACCCCGAATGCGATCTCTTTCTTCGCCCCTAACGTCAATTCTTATCGTCGCTTTTCACCCGAAATGGCCGCCCCCATCAACATGAACTGGGGTTTTGATAATCGCACCGCAGGGCTGCGCATTCCGTTTGCACCACCCGAGGCGACACGTATTGAAAACCGTTTCCCCGGCGCCGACTGCAACCCGTATTTGGCCATCGCGGCAACGCTCGCCTGTGGTTATTTAGGCATGAAGCAAAAGCTGCAACCGACAGAGCCAACCAAAGCAAATCAGCCACCATCGGATCATCCTGATGTGGAAATCGCCCGTACTTTAGAAGAAGGCTTACGTTTACTGGAAGAATGCGAACCATTGTGCGACATTCTAGGTCAAGACTTTGTGACCGCGTACATGGGTGTGAAACGCAGTGAATTCGAAACCTTTAATCGCGTGATCAGTTCTTGGGAGCGAGAACACCTCTTGTTGAACGTATAATGCAGCGGCGACACTATTTTTAACCAACGACACCCGGATTAGAATAAAAAAGTCTAACAGGGTGTATGGCCTTATCATAAAAGGAACCGAACCATGACAAATCGTAAACGCTTCACCCGTTGTGCCTTGCCCATCGCTGGCGTGGTCTGCGCATTAGGCAGCGCCACCCCAGTGATGGCCGAAACACTGAAATTTTTCAACTGGTCGGATTACATGGCGGAAGACACCATTGCCAATTTCGAGCAGAAAACCGGCACTGAAGTGATTCAAGATGTGTTCGACAGCAACGAAGTGCTGGAAGCCAAGTTGCTGGCAGGGAATTCTGGCTATGATTTGGTCGTGCCAACGGCGTCGTTTATGGGACGTCAAATTCAAGCCGGAGTGTTTGATAAACTCGATAAAGACGCGCTCACTAACTTGCACCGTGTAGACCCTGAACTGCTGGGCTTTTTGGAAGCCGTTGACCCAGGCAACTTATACGGCGTGCCGTATTTATGGGGCACAACAGGCATCGGCTACAATGTCGACAAGGTAAAAGAAGTGCTGGGCGACGATGCCCCCGTGGACAGCTGGGATTTGGTGCTCAAGCCAGAAAACATGCAGAAACTACAATCCTGCGGCGTTATGTTTTTAGACTCACCCGACGAACTGTACCCATTAGTGCTGAATTACCTTGGCAAAGACCCAAACAGCCGTACCCCAGCGGATTACGCATTAGACAGCGAAGGGGTTGAATTGCTGAAGAGTGTGCGTCCTTACGTTCGCCAATTCCATTCCTCTCAATACATCAGCGCCTTGGCAAACGGCGACATTTGTGTGGCAATAGGTTGGTCTGGCGACGTGTTGCAAGCCCAAGACCGAGCAATTGAGGCGGACAATGGCGTGAACATTGAGTACTCGATCCCAAAAGAAGGCGCGCAAATTTGGTTTGATATGCTGGCCATTCCAAAAGCCGCCGACAACAAAGAAGCCGCTCATGCTTTTATCAACTACTTATTGCAACCAGAAGTCATCGCGGACGTGTCTAACTACGTGGCGTACGCAAACCCGAACATGGATGCAATGGATCTGCAAGACGAAGAAATCCGCAACAACACGGGCATCTATCCACCCGCCGAGGTGAAAAAGAACCTCTTCGCACAAAAAGTTCGTGGTATTCGTATCGAACGCTTAATGGCACGTTTGTGGACCAACATCAAAACCGATCGTTAAGGTTTCATGTGTTTTGACTTAAGTTAAATTGAAGTGCGTTGAATTGAATTGCGTTGAATTGAATTGTAAAAACACCGAGCAATCATATCGCTCGGTGTTTTTTTGGTTTTGAACTGAGCAAATTAGGCTGGAATTTGTTGAGTAATGCAGTGCAAATTGCCACCGCCCAACAAAATATCTCTCGCCGGAATACCAATCAGCTTATGCTCAGGAAACGCTTTTTGCAGCACCTCGTGAGCAATGGCGTCTTTTGCTTCGTCTAACAGCGGATAAAACACCGCACCATTGCAGATTAAGCAATTAGCATACGACCCTGCCAAACGATCATCGGTGGCACGTTCCATACGCTCTGGCTGTACCAAACCTGCCGCTTCGTCTTCACGGATGTACAATGGTCCCGGCATCGGCAAAGCATGCACTTTAATCTCACGACCTTTGGTATCGCGCGTATTGGATAACATTGACAACGCCTGCTGACTGATCGCGTATTGCGGATCATTTTTATCGTCACACACGGTTAACAAGACTTCACCTGGGCGCACCACATGCAAAATATTGTCGATGTGGCCATTGGTTTCGTCGTTAAACAAGCCTAATGGCAACCAAATAATGGTCTCGACCGATAAGTAGGTTTTGAGCAAAGACTCAATCTCTTCACGGCTTAAATCAGGGTTACGACTCGGGTGCAATAAACACTCTTCCGTGGTGTACAAGGTGCCTTCGCCGTCACAATGAATCGAGCCGCCTTCCAAAATGAAAGGCGCCTGATAGCAGGGTACCCCTTCTATCGTAGCAACGTTTTGCGCGACCTTTTCGTCATCTGACCAGTCATCGTACAAACCGTCTAGCTCGCCGCCCCAAGCATTAAAATGCCAGCTTACTGCACGCTTTTCACCGTCTTGATTAATCACCATGGTCGGCGCAGTATCGCGCAACCAAGCATCGTTGTAGGCCATCGGGTAAAGCTCTACCGAGGCGGGCAACATGCTTTTTGCTTGCACTTCGTACTCAGGCAACACCGCCAATTTTACTGTGACGTAACCACTTAAACGCTCGATAAAATGGGCAAAGGCGGCTTGTGCAGGTAGACCATTTTCACGCCAGTTATCAGGGCGCGTCGGCCAAGCTAACCACACGCTGGCTTGTGGCGTGTGTTCGCCCGGCATCCAGAATTGATCGTTTTTTGGCGTCGTTAACATGCTGTTCCCTTTATTTCGCAGTGGATTTTAATTGGCCATCAAGGGTTTGAAGCACGCCATAATGCTCAGGACGACGATCACGGAACAAGCCCCAGGCTTTGCGTTGCGTGCGTACATGGTCCAAATCAAAGGTATGAATCAACACGCCTTCACTGTCGCGGTCTGCTTGCTCGACTAATTCACCACGCTCATCACAAATAAACGACGAGCCGTAGAAAGTCAGCGCTAAATCACGGTGTTCAGCGACTTCTTTACCAATTCGGTTTGATGCAATCACTGGCACCTGATTCGCCGCCGCATGGCCGCGCATGGTGTTGGTCCAATGAGGCATGGTGTCTAGATCAGACTGGCTTGGTTCAGAACCAATCGCTGTTGGGAACAGTAAGATATCGGCGCCCATTAAGGCCATAGAACGGACAGTCTCAGGGAACCATTGATCCCAACAGATGCCCACACCAATGCAACCGAATTTTGTATTCCATACTTTAAAGCCGGTATCGCCAGGGCTAAAATAGTACTTTTCAAGGTAGCCGTCGCTGTCTGGAATGTGCGTTTTACGGTACACACCCAATAATTCACCGCCGGCATCGATCATCGCCAAAGAATTAAAACGCACCTGACCTGCTTGCTCATACCAGCTAAAAGGCAAGACAACATTTAATTCAGCCGCCAAGGCTTGGAAGCGTTTGAACGCGGCGTTTTCTTCCAAGGTCGTTGCTAAATCATGGTATGGCTCGTGAATTTCAATGCAAAAATAGGGCGTCTCAAATAACTCTTGAATCAGAATGACTTGCGCGCCTTTGCTTGCTGCAGAACGAATCAACTTCTCAGCACGGTCGACGTTTTCTTCTTTATTCCAAGTGCAATGCATTTGCGTCGCAGCAACAGTAACCTTTGACATAAACGGGTTCTCCAAACGGTATTGTGTAATGTGAATACTTCATTATGGCGTAGCCAACGTGATAATCCTCATCTTAGTAGGTTGGTAAAATTGCGATATACCCCCACGGGGATATAGTACGATAAGCGTGGCTCAGTTAGCTTAGATTCACAATAACCATTTGGCCTTTTGGCGAAAGATAAAAGGAAAAGCAGATCATGAAAACCTACCAAGAATGGCAAGCTTTACGCGATACCATTAGCCTGCACAGCGAGGCTTACATCAATGGTGGTTTCACACCCGCTCAAAGTGGTGAAACATTCGATTGCATCAATCCAACGGACGAATCTCTTTTGGTCAAAATGGCCAGCTGCGACGAAGCCGATGTCAACATCGCCACCAGCGTTGCCAAAGCGGCCTTTAAAAGTGGCGTATGGTCAAACATGGCGCCCGGCAAGCGCAAACGCATTTTACAAAAATGGGCGGACCTAATTGAAGCCCATCAAGACGAATTGGCCTTAACCGACACCTTAGACATGGGCAAATCGATTTCTGAGATGGTCAACATTGACGTGCCGGATTCCATCGACGCATTGCGTTGGTCAGCCGAATGCATCGACAAATTGTACGGGGAAATTGCACCCACTAACCCAAATAACTTGGCGCTGATCAGCCGCGAGCCGCTGGGTGTGGTCGCTGTCATCACCCCATGGAACTACCCCTTGATGATGGTGATGTGGAAAATCGCACCGGCCTTAGCGGCGGGTAATTCGATTATCTTAAAACCATCTGAAAAAGCCCCCTTGAGCGCCTTGCGTATTGCCGAGTTAGCAACCCAAGCAGGTCTGCCTAATGGTGTTTTCAACGTGTTACCAGGCTTTGGTCACACCGCCGGTAAAGCACTGGCCTTGCACCACGACATTGGCACCTTAGCGTTCACCGGCTCTAGCCGTGTGGCGGGTATGTTGATGCAATACGCGGGGCAATCAAACATGAAACGTGTTTGGCTGGAAGCGGGCGGTAAATCGCCTTGCCTTGTGTTTGATGATTGCAAAGACATTCAAGCGGCCGCAGAAGGCGCGGCGGCGGCCATCTTCACCAATCAGGGTGAAGTATGTATTGCCTGTTCTCGTTTGTATGTTCACAGCAGCATCAAAGAAGAGTTCATGGCGGCACTCATTAACGCGGCAAAAGCCTATGTTTCCGGTGATCCATTGGACCCTAAAACCAAGATGGGCCCCATGGTTGACAAAGCACAGCTCGACACCGTTCATCGTTTCATCGACAGTGCCCTTGCCGACGGCGCGACACTTGCCTTAGGCGGTGTGCGTGAATACCAAGCAGGGCAGGGCTTCTACGCACAACCCACTATTTTTACCGACGCCTCTCACAAGATGGAATTTGTTCGCGAAGAAATTTTCGGACCCGTTCTGGCGGTAATGACCTTCGATACAGAAGAAGAAGCCATTGCGTTAGCCAACGATTCCCAATACGGCCTTGGCGCGTCAGTTTGGACAAACGACCTAGCTCGCGCCCATCGCGTCAGTCGCTTACTGGAATCGGGAATGGTTTGGGTAAATACTTGGGGTGATGGCGACACCACCGTACCTTTTGGCGGTGTAAAAGCCTCCGGTAATGGTCGCGATAAATCCTGGCACGCCTTGGAAAAATACACTGAAATTAAAAACACTTGGATCAGCTTGAAATAGCAGGGGTTATCTATGTCATCTACAAATCATGCAAATTCGTATTACGCGGCCTCTGCTAACGACAAAATCATTCGCCCTCAACTGACCGGCGAGCACCGCTGCGATGTTTGTGTGGTCGGCGCAGGCTTTACTGGCATTTCAACCGCGTTAAGCCTGGCCGAAAAAGGCAAGCGCGTCATTGTCGTAGAAGGTACTCGCATCGGCTTTGGTGCATCGGGTCGTAACGGCGGTCAAATCGTCAACAGCTTTAACCGCGACATCGATTATATTTTTAATAGCTACGGCGACGAGATTGGCAAAAAAATGGCCAAAATGGCCTTCGCGGGTTCTGAACTGATTCGTCATCGTATCGAGAAGTACAAGATTGATTGCGACCTAAAACACGGCAATGTATTTGCCGCCTGTAACCCAAAACAATTTGCCGACTTAAAAGCGAAAAAAGCCTTGTGGGAGTCTCATGGACACAATGAGCTAGAGCTGCTTTCAGCGTCGTCGATTCAGGATCACATCGGCTCAGACCGCTACGCTGGTGGTTTGTTAGATCGTAAAGGGGGTCACATTCAGCCTTTGAACCTTGCACTGGGTCAGGCAAAAGCCTTTGAAGATTTGGGTGGACAAATTTTTGAAGACTCAGAAGTGATTCGTCTTGAAGAAGGTAAGCCCGGTAAAGTTGTAACCAAACAAGGCACAGTCGTCGCTGACAGCATCGTGGTCGCCGGCAATGCTTATATCTTTGGTTTGCTGCCTGATGTCGAGAAAAAAGCCATGCCTTGTGGCACACAGGTCATCACAACCGAGCCTTTACCAGAAGACGTTCAAAAGCAACTGTTACCAACAGATCACTGTGTTGAAGACTGTAACTATTTATTAGATTATTATCGTTTGTCTGGAGACGGTCGCCTAATTTACGGCGGTGGCACCACTTACGGCGCACGAGATCCGGGTAAAATTGAGTCCATCATAGTGCCTAAAATGCTCAAAACTTACCCTATACTCAAAGACGCAAAAATCGACTTTGCTTGGACAGGTAACTTTCTGTTGACCATGATGCGCATGCCGCAAGTGGGTAAAATCGGCGATAACCTTTACTATGCTCAAGGTTATTCTGGCCACGGCGTTACTAACTCTCATCTTATGGGCGAGATTCTCTCCGACGCCATCCACGGCGACACGGAACGTTTCGACGTCTTCGCTAGCATGCCACAGTACCAATTTCCCGGTGGCCGCATGCTTCGTATCCCTTACACTGCCGTTGGCGCTGTGTACTACAATATGCGTGATAAACTAGGCATATAAGCTAACAAAACGTCTTTTAAAAACGTCAAAATGCCCACTATTTTCTAGAAAATAGTGGGCATTTTCGTATAAGTTTCATCATTCACTATCCTATAGAAATACCTATTTAGTCCCCAATTTTAGCGTTATAACCCCTAAGGGATATATCAAAGTTTATTGATTTAAAGATATTTTCTACTCCTTATAAAAAAATAGACTCAATTTAGGTGCTTCTTATGGAACAAGTTATCGGGGTGTTAAAAACTATTCACCCGAAAAGATCTCTGCTGTTGTCCGTGATCGTGACACTCTTCACTATTGGTTTTTTTTGGTACCTCTCTGTCTCACACACGCCAGGTGAAAACTGGGGATTTAAAGCACTCTTTCCCACCTTGTTTGTTTTGACTATCGCGTTAATTTCTAGAGCCCCGTTCGAGTCACTGTTAACAGGTGTCATTGCGGGTTTGATTATGATTGACAGCAGTAACGTGGTTTCGCCTCTTTCAGACACTCTATCCAGTGTTATGGGCAATGAGACCATTGTCTGGATCGTATTAGTGTGTGGCTTAATGGGTGGCTTGATTGTTCTATTGGAGCGAAGCGGTTGTTTGGGCAGTTTTAGTGATTGGCTGAAAAATTGTATTAAATCTCGTCGTCAATCTCTGCTCACCACCTTCTTTATTGGATTGGTCGTGTTTATTGATGATTACCTCAACTGTTTAGCGGTTTCCTCTTCTGTTAAAAAGGTAACCGATCACTATAACGTGTCCCGTGAGAAATTGGCTTACATCATCGATTCCACTGCGGCACCTATGTGTATTTTAGTACCGGTGTCAACTTGGGCAGTCTTTTTTTCTGGTCTATTGGAAGAAAACAATTTGGCGCCAGAAGGCGGTGGTTTAAGTACCTATATTTCAGCCATTCCGTTCATGGTGTATGGCTGGGTAGCGCTTTTATTAGTATTTTTGGTCGCGCTTGGCGTCGTTGGCAACTTCGGCCCTATGAAGAAGGCAGAAGCCAGAGCACAAGCTGGTCAGCCTATTCCCGACGATTATAATGGCGACAGTATGGAAGCGGCTCCTTCTATCGGCAGAAAGCAAACCAGCAGCTTCGTTGGTATGCTGAATTTCATTGTACCAATGTTAATTTTGATTGCTGCTACGGTCTATTATGAGATTGATCTACTAAGAGGCGTGATGGTGACCTTGGCGATCACCGTTGCGATGTATTACGTACAGGGGTTATTGACCTTAGAAGAACAGTTTAAGGGCATCTTTGAAGGCTTTAAGGTTATGCTGTATCCACTTTCTACTGTGGTTGCAGGCTTTATGTTAAAGTCCATCAATGACCAGCTAGGGATGACACAGTACCTTGTAGAAGTTGTGTCCCCAATGATGACCGTAGAGCTCATGCCCGCTTTGGTCTTTTTAGTCATGGCAGCCGTTGTGTTTGGTACGGCCTCTAGCTGGGGGTCTTTCATTATTGCGATTCCTATCGTTGTCCCCATTGCATTAAGCATTGATGCCAATATGGCGTTGGTCATCGGCGCTTTACTATCAGCGTCTTCGTTTGGTAGCCACGCTTGTTTTTTCAGTGACTCTACTGTGTTAGCTGCGCAAGGAGCAGGGTGCTCTCCTATGTCCCACGCCCTTACTCAACTGCCTTATACTGCTATTGGAGCGGTTATCAGTTTCGGGATCTTTGTTATCCTCGGCTACAATATGTAAAACGTGACTGAAAAGAAAAAGCACAAAAAAGCCCCGATCTGTGAAGTCGGGGCTTTTTGATGTCTAAGCATTATAACTTACGCAAAACAATCACACATCTAGATTGGCGACATTCAAGGCGTTGTCTTGGATGAAGTTACGACGTGGTTCTACCTCGTCACCCATTAATGTGGTGAACATTTGGTCAGCAGCCACAGCATCGTCAATGGTCACACGCAACATGCGACGGGCATCTGGATCCATGGTGGTTTCCCAAAGTTGCTCAGGGTTCATCTCACCCAGCCCTTTGTAGCGTTGTATGGTCATGCCACGGGACGCTTCTTTCATCAACCAGGCTTTCATGTCACTGATGGTTCTGACGGGCTCACGACGCTCACCACGTTGGATGTAAGACTCTTCACCAAATAACTCTTCCACGGTTTCAGACATGGCAATGATGCGCTTGTATTCAGGTGAATTAAAGAAGGTGCCTTCAAAGCGGTAACGGTTGGACACACCATGGGACATAATGTCGACCACAGGTAAGTACAGGTTACGCTCGTCGTCTTTTTCAACCGAGAAGTCAAAACGGAAGCCAGTACGAGCATCTTGTGGCATTTGACGACGAATCGCGTCAACCCATTCAGTAACATCGGCTTCGTTAGCAAGGTTCTCTTGTGTTAAAGCTTTGCAATACAAAAGCTTAGTCATTACATCTTTAGGGTACACACGCGACAAACGATCAATATCCGCTTCAATACGGATGTAATCACGCACTAACTTCGCCAAATGCTCCCCTTGAATGCCCGGAGCATCAGCGTTGACGTGCATGTGCGCGCCATCTAATGCCACCTCAATCAAGTGTTGCTCTAACGCCGGCTCATCTTTGATGTACTGCTCTTGCTTACCACGCTTAATTTTAAATAAAGGCGGTTGGGCAATAAAGATGTGACCACGTTCAATGATTTCTGGCATTTGACGGAAGAAGAACGTCAATAATAAGGTACGTATGTGCGAGCCATCCACATCGGCATCGGTCATGATAACGATGCTGTGATAGCGTAGCTTTTCAATATTGAATTCGTCACGACCAATGCCACAACCTAATGCCGTAATCAGGGTGCCGACTTCAACAGAAGAGAGCATCTTATCAAAACGCGCTTTCTCGACGTTCAAGATTTTACCTTTCAGTGGCAAAATCGCTTGGGTACGACGATCACGGCCTTGTTTCGCTGAACCACCCGCAGAGTCACCCTCCACGAGGTAAATTTCAGAAAGTGCTGGGTCTTTTTCCTGACAATCGGCCAATTTACCTGGCAAACCGGCAATATCTAACGCGCCTTTACGGCGAGTCATATCACGAGCACGACGCGCGGCTTCACGAGCACGAGCGGCATCAATCATCTTGTTCACGATGATTTTGGCTTCGTTGGGTTTTTCTAGTAAAAACTCCGAAAAGCGTTTTGCCATTTCTTGTTCAACAGCGGTTTTTACTTCCGACGACACCAGCTTATCTTTGGTCTGAGAAGAGAACTTAGGATCCGGCACTTTTACCGACACAATGGCCGTCAAACCTTCGCGGCTGTCGTCGCCAGTGGTGGCGACTTTTTGCTTTTTCGCTAAGCCTTCTTTTTCGATGAAGTTATTCAAGGTTCGCGTCAAAGCGCCACGGAAACCGGCTAAGTGAGTACCGCCGTCGCGCTGAGGAATGTTATTGGTGTAACAATAGATGTTTTCTTGAAAGCCTTCGTTCCACTGCAAGGCCACTTCTACCGCAATGCCGTCTTCTAGGTCATCACGTTGGCAAATGAAGTGAAAAATATCATTGATTGGGGTTTTATTGGTGTTCAAATGCTCAACGAATGAACGTAAGCCACCATGGTAATTAAAGAAATCTTCTTTCCCACTGCGTTCGTCTTTTAATTTGATGGCGACGCCAGAGTTCAGGAACGACAACTCACGCAAACGTTTTGCCAAGATGTCGTAGACAAACAAGATATTGTTAAAAGTCTCTGCTGACGGTTTAAAGTGTACCGTTGTTCCCGCACCATCAGAATCACCGATAATAGCGAGCGGCGCTTGTGGTACGCCGTGCACATAGTTTTGCTCGTATACCTTGCCGTTTTTACGAATGGTCAATGTCAGGCTTTCAGAGAGAGCGTTTACCACGGAAACCCCTACGCCATGCAGACCACCCGATACCTTGTAGGAGTTGTCATCGAACTTACCACCGGCATGCAATACCGTCATGATCACTTCTGCGGCAGACACACCTTCTTCTTCGTGCATATCAACGGGGATACCACGGCCGTTGTCCGATACAGAAATAGATTCATCAGGGTGAATCAAGACCGTTATCGTGTCACAGTGACCAGCAAGGGCTTCATCAATGGAGTTATCCACGACCTCAAACACCATATGATGCAAACCGGTGCCATCGTCGGTGTCACCAATGTACATACCTGGGCGTTTACGTACAGCATCTAGGCCCTTGAGCACCTTAATACTGGACGAATCGTAATTATTTTCACTCATTTAACTCTCCTGTAAACCTTTGCTCAATAAAGACAGTTCGCCGTTACTCATGGAAAACTGGCGAACGTCTGTGGTGCTGGCCCACGTAAAATCCGTGGTATCGGGCTCAACACTGGTAATAAAAATTTGGCTGTTTAACGATTCCAATAGCTGACACAATTTCTGTCGGTGATTGGCGTCTAGCTCAGCAGGCAAGTCATCCACTAACAACACCAAGGGGCGACCCATGTCGATCAACAACTGGCCCTGTGCGATTTTCAAGGCAGACACCACCAGCTTTTGTTGCCCTCTAGAAAGCGTATCTAGGGCATCGCCTGTGGCGGTTTTGACTCGTAAGTCCGCGCGCTGAGGACCCGTATGGGTGTAACCCAACTCAATGTCCCGTTCACGCCCGGCATCGACTGCCATATGCAAATCTTTTTGCGCGTCCCAACCTTGAAAGAAGTTCAACTGAACCGACAATTCCGTGGTCAATTTCGCTAACACCGCGTCAAAATGTGGGGTTAATTTCGCCACATACGCTTTACGAGACTGATTCACTTGCTCGCCTAAACGGATCAATTCCTGATCAAACGCCGCCAATAAACTGAGCGATATTTTACCACGTCTAAGCAAGGTATTCCGCTGTTTTAATGCTTTTTGCCAGCCTCGCCACGCAGGAATAAAATCTTTGTCAAAATGAAAGGCGCCCCAGTCGATAAATTGGCGACGAATGCTCGGGGAACCTTCTAATAATCGAAAAGCATCGGGGTTGATCAATTGAACCGGCAAGCGCTCCGCTAATTCGATCACCGACTGTGCACGTTGACCTTGAATACGCACATCGATGTGGCCATCGCGCTGGCGTTGAAGCCCGACGGGAATGGGGCTGCCCTGTTCCTGATGCAGTTGGGCAAACACAACGCAAGCATCATGCTCATGTTGGATATAGGTTTTGTGTTTATGGCTACGAAATGAGCGACCAAAAGACAGTAAATGAATCGCTTCAAGCACAGACGTTTTGCCACTGCCATTTTTGCCAACAATCACATTCACTTGGGGGGAAGGCTCAAAGCGCACACGAGACAGATTGCGCACATGAGAGATGTCTAAACGCACCAACGGCATAAAGTTTAGACCTTCATAAAAGAAAAAAAGACGACCCGCCTAGCACGCCAAGCGGGTAACCAAACATTCATAACAAACCAATGAATCGAAGATCACAAGCGCATTGGCATCACAACGTATTGCGCGGCATGGCTGTTTGCTTCTTCAATTAAGGCACTGCTATTGGAGTCGTTTAATGATAAGCGTACTTCTGGCGTGTCAACCACACCTAATACGTCTAATAAATAACCGACGTTAAAACCGACTTCCATGTTGTCGCCTTGATATTGCACTAACACAGATTCTTCGGCTTCTTCTTGCTCAGGGTTATTGGCAAACACTTGCAACATACCATTTGATAAGATCAAGCGTACGCCACGGTATTTCTCGTTCGATAAAATCGACGCGCGCTGGAACACTTGGCGTAGTTCCAAACGATCCGCAATAATAATTTTGTCATTATTACGGGGAATCACTCGATGATAATCGGGGAACTTGCCATCCACCAGCTTAGAAGTGAACACATACTCTGCTACCTTGGCACGAATATGATTGGTACCAATGGTCAATTCAACCACATCATCACTGTCGCTTAATAAGCGATTCAATTCCAGAACCCCTTTGCGCGGCACAATCACCTGCGTCAGATCGCCACTCACTTGCGCATCTTCCACAGCAGTCGCCAAACGGTGTCCATCGGTCGCCACAACACGAAGTTGACCATCGGCCACTTCCATTAACATGCCATTTAAATAATAACGAACATCTTGGTTCGCCATAGCAAAACCAGTACGGTCAATCAGACGACGTACACTATTCTGGGCAACGACAACATGCAAATCACCTTGCATGTCTTTAATATTAGGAAACTCATCGGCTGGCAGGGTCGACAAGGTAAAACGCGAACGGCCAGAACGAATTAAGGCTTTTTGACCGTCTAAAGAGAACTCAATCACCGCACTGTCTGGCAAGCTTTTACAAATGTCCATCAGCTTACGAGCAGGAACGGTAATTCTCCCTTCTTCACACTCATCTAATGGCAAATGGCCGATCAATTCTACTTCAGAGTCGGACCCTGTTAGGGTCAAGGTTTCATTGCTTACTTCCACTAATACATTGGCTAAGACGGGCATGGTTTGCTTGCGCTCTACCACACCTGCCACAAGTTGAAGTGGCTTAAGAAGTGTCTCGCGGACGACTGAAAATTTCATTATTTTCCTCGTAAACTCAAAGTCTTAGACCATCAGGTGGTCAGAATTCGCATTAATTGTTTGTAGTCTTCACGGATATCGGAATCCGTGTCTTGTAACTCTTTTATCTTACGAATCGCATGCAATGCCGTGGTGTGATCGCGACCGCCAAAGGCGTCGCCAATTTCCGGCAAACTGTGATTCGTTAATTCTTTCGCCAACGACATGGCAACCTGACGAGGGCGCGCCACGGAGCGGCTGCGGCGTTTCGATAACAGATCACTGATCTTAATTTTGTAATATTCCGCCACAATACGCTGGATATTATCAATGTTCACCAGCTTGTCTTGCAAGGCCAAAAGATCTTTTAATGACTCACGAACAAAATCAGGAGTAATCGCACGACCCGTAAAATGTGAGTTAGCAATAACTCGCTTTAGAGCGCCTTCTAACTCTCGGACATTAGAACGAATTTTTTGTGCGATAAAAAATGCCGAGTCATAGGACAATTTAATGCCACTTTCATCCGCCTTACGCATCAAGATAGCGACTCGAGTTTCCAATTCGGGCGGCTCAATCGCCACAGTGAGTCCCCAGCCGAAGCGAGATTTCAGTCGGTCTTCTAGCCCTTGAATTTCTTTTGGGTAACGGTCACAGGTCAGAATCATCTGCTGGCCGCCTTCTAACAAAGCATTAAAAGTATGAAAAAACTCTTCTTGGGTACGATCCTTACCGGCAAAAAACTGAATATCATCGATTAATAGAGCATCAACAGAACGATAATAGCGTTTAAAATCGTTGATTGCGTTAAGTTGCAAGGCTTTTACCATGTCTGCCACAAAACGCTCAGAGTGCAGATACACGACTTTTGCGTTGGGATTATGGCGCATTAATTCTGTACCGACGGCTTGCATTAAGTGGGTTTTACCCAAGCCAACGCCACCATAAATAAACAAAGGGTTGTAGGCACCGCCTGGATTCTCAGCCACTTGCAACGCAGCGGCATGAGCCAACTGGTTCGACTTACCTTCGACAAAGTTATCAAAGGTAAAAGAATTATTTAGGTTGGCACCATGATTAATCCCACCTTCAACCTGCACCTTACGCTTCGGAACCGCTAAAGGCAGTTGCCCCTGTTCATAAGGTTCTAATTCACCGCGCAAACCTCGTCCATTAGCCGACAAAGTCAAAGGCGCTTCGAACTCTAAATCAGCATGGGGGCTGCCTTCTTCGTCATCCATTAAACCAAAGCCTGGACGATAACCGGATTCGCTCACCACGTCGTTGTTTAAAGGACTGACAGGAGGTGCACTGGCGATAGGAGGGGGAGGTGCCGACATGGCCGTGTTTTGTGCAAAGTTTTGCGCTTTGACCGTCAACTTTAAAGCTGGGGCTAAATCGTCGCCGGCAAACTCAGACAATAATTCCTTAATACGCGCTTGATATTTGTTACTCACCCAATCCAATACAAAACGGTTTGGTGCACTTAAGCACAGTTCGCCACTGGGCAAGATTTCAGCCTGCAATGGACGAATCCAGGTATTGAATTGAGATGTGGAAAACTCACCCTGCAAGCGCTGCAGACAAAGATCCCAATGTTCCAAAGACACTTTAGACGTACTCCCTGGTTGAGTGACAGATAAGAAACCGATTTTACATTGGCCCTCTAAAGTTATCCACATATAAATAAAAAAAGACGGGGATCAGATGGTGCAAGAAAAATAATAATCACAAGAAAAGTTATACACAGCAGTAGATAACATCCTTTTTTGTGCATATCCATAACACTTATTCACATCATACCCGATGACTATTTTTATTTTACTAACAGGTGAATAAGTTTTTAGCATCTTGAATTTAATACACAATTTTTTTAGTTTTTTCTCTTTGTGGATAAACTAATGCTTGGTCATTTTTATTATCCACTTTTTCATACAAATCCTGTTGATAAGTGTTTAATGAAGTGTGGCTTGTTTTTTAAAAAATTTGTCGGTCGATAAACATTGAATTTGCTAAGAAAAGTCTCTAAAATCCGCGCCCTGATTTGACGATCAAATGTAGAGGCTTGGCGGCCGCTAACCCTCAAAACTCAAACACTGCATTCAGTGAGAGAATAAAGATGAAAAGAACTTTTCAACCTAGCGTTCTAAAACGCAAACGCAATCACGGTTTCCGTGCTCGTATGGCTACTAAAGGCGGACGTCGCGTTATCGCTCGTCGTCGTGCTCGCGGACGCAAGGCATTAAGCGCATAAAATCGCTGATGACCGATTATTGTTTTCCTCGGCATGTCAGACTTCTGAATGCCGAGGATTATCAATCCGTTTTTAACGGAACCTCCTCCAAAGTCTTTGCTGGCGAATTTCTTTTATTGGCACGAAAACGTGATGACGACCAAGCTCGCTTAGGTTTGATTGTGTCCAAAAAAACCGATAAACGCGCAGTAGGACGGAATCGTATCAAACGTTTGGTGCGTGATTCCTTTCGTCACCATAAAACTCCGCTTTCTGGTCTAGACATTGTCTTTTTAGCAAGACAAGGCATTAAAGAGCTAGACAACGCTGATTTGCACCGTCGACTCGATAAAGCTTGGCGTCAATTGGCGAAAAAAGCGCAAAAACCACTCCAAACTCAAAAACGCGATCAGTCTAAGCAAAAATAGGCTGAAAAAACTGCTAAAGGCTGGTTTAATAGCGCGTGATTTTTATAAGGGTTCTGTGAACCTATTGTCCAACCAAACAAATTAGTTGAATACCATGGATTTCAGACGTTACTTTTTATGGGGTGCGCTTTTTATCAGTGGCTACATGCTGTTTTTACAGTGGAGCCAAGATTATGGTCCTCAGTCCACACAAAGCGTAGCTCAAAGCACACAATCTCAAACCGATACTAGCTTAGAAACCCGTGATGATTTGCCGATGGCAACTCAAAGTGGCAATCAAGCCAATACCGACATTCCAGACAATGCCAAACAACTTGCACCAGGAAAGCTGATTGAAGTCACCACGGATACTTTGCGTGTGGCCATCAACCCAGTAGGGGGTGACATTGTTGAAGCCGCGCTTTTGCAATACAAGAAAGAGTTGGGTAAACCCGATCCTTTTGTCATTTTGGCTGACAGCACCGAACAAACCTACGTCACTCAAAGTGGTTTGGTAGGCCGAAATGGTCCTGATGCGTCTTCAGAAGGTCGTCCTGTTTATCAGTCCGAGCAAACATCATACCGTTTGACGGAAGGGGAAGATTCTCTTGACGTAAATTTGTATTACACCGATGCAAACGGCGTGAAATACACGAAAACTTTCCGTTTCAGTGCTGGAAAATACCGTATTCGTCAATTAATCACTGTGGATAACGCAGCGACCACCACGTGGCGTGGTAATTTGTTCGCGCAAATCAAACGTGATAATACGCCTGATCCGAGCCAAGCCACCAGCATGGGCTTACAGCCTTATTTGGGTGGGGCAATTTCAAACGAAGAAACCAAGTACGACAAGATTTCTTTTTCTGATATGGCAGAAGAACCTATTAAAACTACCACAACACAAGGTTGGGTAGCGATTCTTCAGCATTACTTTGTCTCCGCTTGGGTGCCAGAGCAAGGTCAGAAAGTGACAATTCAGGCACGTACAAACGGTGATTTTAATATCATTGGTTTTACAGGTTCTGCGGTTGAAGTAGCACCCGGGACTCAAGGTACCTTGAGCTCGACGTTTTACGTCGGCCCAAAACTGCAAGATCATCTACAGGATACCGCTGAAAACCTTGAATTGACCGTCGATTATGGTTGGTTATGGTGGTTAGCGAAGCCTTTATTTTGGCTATTAACCTTGATTCAGTCCTTCGTGATTAACTGGGGTATTGCCATTATCTTAGTGGTTGTGTGTGTGAAAGCGGTCTTCTTTAAGCTATCCGCCACCAGCTATCGTTCTATGGCGAAAATGCGTAAATTTGGTCCTGAAATCGCTAAGCTCAAAGAGCAGCACGGCGATGACAGACAAGCTATGTCACAAGCCATGATGACGCTCTACAAGAAAGAAAAGATCAACCCACTGGGTGGTTGTTTGCCGATCTTAGTGCAGATGCCCGTGTTCCTTTCTTTGTATTGGGTATTAATGGAGTCAGTTGAATTGCGTCATGCGCCATTCTTCCTATGGATCAATGACTTGTCTGTCATGGATCCCTATTTCATTTTGCCAATCTTGATGGGCTTGAGTATGTTGGGGCAACAGATGTTGAACCCAACACCGCCAGACCCAATGCAAGCGCGTATCATGAAGATTATGCCAATCGCATTTACCTTCTTCTTCTTGTGGTTCCCAAGTGGTTTGGTTCTATACTGGGTGACCAACAACACCTTGTCGATTGTACAGCAGTACATCATTACCAAACGCATTGAAAAAGAAGCCTAATACGCAACAATGCGCTGTGTTTTGAATCAAAAAGGCTTCCCATTGGGAGGCCTTTTTTGTCAACTCAGTACATCCACAAGTACACAACCTCATCGACCAAACAACACTAGGTTTGATTATGACTGATTTCCAATACGCCACCGACCAAGACACTATCGCCGCACAAGCCACTGCTCCTGGCCGTGGCGGTGTGGGTATCATTCGTTTGTCTGGCCCAAAGAGTTTAGCGATTGCTAAGCAGATTGTCGGCTTTGAACCAACGCCTAGATACGCCCATTATGTTCCTTTCAAAGACGCCAAAAAAGATCAACTCGATATGGGGTTAGCCCTGTATTTTCCAGGCCCTAACTCCTTTACTGGCGAAGATGTGTTTGAGCTACAAGGTCACGGTGGTCCAGTCATTATGGACATGCTATTGAGTCATTGTGTGGCTTTAGGCGCTCGTTTGGCACGACCCGGTGAATTCTCAGAACGCGCCTTTATGAACGACAAAATGGACCTAACCCAAGCCGAAGCCATTGCCGATTTGATCGACAGTACTTCAGAGCAAGCGGCAAAATGCGCACTGCGTTCTTTGCAAGGCGCATTTTCGACTCGTGTTGACGAGCTGGTCGAAGCCCTGATTCATTTGCGGATTTATGTGGAAGCCGCCATCGATTTTCCGGAAGAAGAAATTGATTTTATTGGCGATGGTAAGGTCGCCAATGATCTCGCTGGTATTCAAGCAAAATTAGCCGATGTACTCAAAGAAGCCAGCCAGGGCGCCTTAATTCGAGAGGGCATGAGCGTGGTGATTGCTGGCCGTCCTAACGCAGGGAAATCCAGCTTACTCAACGCGTTATCCGGTAAAGAGTCGGCGATTGTCACCAATATTGAAGGCACCACTCGGGACGTATTACGCGAGCATATTCACCTAGATGGTATGCCGCTGCATATTATCGATACCGCTGGTTTGCGAGACAGCCCTGATGAGGTCGAACGCATTGGGATTCAACGGGCTTGGGACGAGATCACCAAAGCCGATCGTATTTTAATGATGGTGGACAGCGAGTCCATCGACTCTAAAGATCCGAATGAAATCTGGCCGGAATTTATGGAGAAGTTAGGGGACACCAAACACCTAACCCTAGTGCGCAATAAAGTGGATTTAACAAAAGAAGGAACAGGGTTGGAAACCATAGCAGGCGTGTCTGTTGTGTCTTTGTCAGCAAAGACAGGAGAGGGCGTTGATAGCCTAACAGAACATTTAAAAGCCGTTATGGGCTTCGACAGCACCACTGAAGGCGGTTTTATTGCGCGTCGTCGACATATTGAAGCGCTTAACAAAGCCAATCGCTTCTTAGACGCTGGCAACGAACAACTGCACGGTTACGGTGCCGGTGAACTGCTTGCTGAAGACCTTAAAGAAGCACAACAAGCCCTCAGTGAAATCACGGGGGCCTTTACCAGTGACGACCTATTAGGTCGCATCTTCGGCTCGTTTTGTATCGGCAAATAACGGTTATTACGACAACAAAGCGTCGATGCTTAGGTGAGGTTTTTACCCAATTTAAGCATTGAGGCGATGTTATATGAGGTATTAATCAGATTCTTTTCGGCTTGCGCTAGTACCGTGTCTAACGTGTCAAGAGTAGGGATAATGGGGAAAATTGCGACCATGCCCTGGTCTAAAATCGCTTCTGCATCCTGACCTAGACACCCAGCAATACCAATGGTTGGCACCTTATTTACTAGGGCTTTTTTCAACACGCCCATCGGGGTTTTACCAAACACGGTTTGACCATCCATTCGGCCTTCGCCGGTGATAACAAGATCGGCACCTTGCAGTATGTCGTTTAAACCAACGGTATCCATAACGATTTCAATACCAGGCTTTAACTGGGCATTCAGAAAAGCCTTGGCCGCTAACCCCATGCCACCTGCCGCGCCGACACCGGCTTCTAGTCGATAATCCGGAAAACCTTGTTGCACCAGCACATCGGCAAAATGCCCTAAAGCATTATCGAGTGTCACGACCATCTCGGGAGTGGCCCCTTTTTGTGGACCAAAAATCGCACTGGCACCACGATCGCCGCACAAGGGGTTGTCGACATCGCAAGCCACTTCCACGCGACAATCAGCGAGCAAAGGATGCGCCTGACTCACATCAATGTGGCGCAACTGTGTGATCGCCATACCACCAAAAGGCAACGCTTGATGCTTATCGTCTTGGCATTGAATACCCAACGCTTGGGCAAGCCCAATACCGGCATCGTTCGTAGCGCTGCCTCCTAAACCTAAAATAATGTGCTTAATGCCACGATCAAGAGCGTCTTTGATCAGCTCTCCGGTACCAAAGCTGGTGGTGTAACGTGGGTCACGCTGATCACGAGGCACCAAGTGCAAACCCGATGCCGAGGCCATTTCTATTACGGCGGTAGTCGGGAGTCGACCCGCGGTCGCTCCTAAAATACCGTATTGTGCCATCACTTTATTGCCCAACGGGCCTGTGACTTCAAGATCAATGGTTTGACCCTGTGTCGCATCCACCATGGATTGCACCGTGCCTTCTCCGCCGTCCGCCATCGGCACTTTAATGTATTCAGCCTGTGGCAATACCTGACGAAAACCGACCTCAATCGCCTCTGCGACCTTGAGGGCAGTGAGACTTTCTTTGAACGAATCCGGTGCAATCACTATTTTCATGTTGGTTCCCTTCTAAATACAATGTCTGTCATAACAAGTCTGTCTTAGCGAATCTGTCGTATCGAAGGAATGAAAGCGCGAATTATTGCGCTTTCATATTCACCAAAACACGACCTCGTACTTTACCATCAAGCAATTTATAGGCCGTTTCAACCACTTGATCGAGGGTAATTTCTTCACTGATGGCATCATAATCTTCTGGCTGCAACAGTTCACTCAGTCGTTGCCACGCCTCCATCCGGTCTGCTAAAGGTCGCATAACACTGTCAATGCCGATCAATTTCACGCCACGTAAAATAAAAGGCGCAACAGAGGCGGGAAAATCCATGCCCTGTGCAAGCCCACAAGAGGTCACTACACCGCCGTACTGAGTACTCGCACAGGCGTTGGCCAACGTATGACTCCCAACACAATCTATTACCCCAGCCCAACGTTCTTTTTGTAACGGTTTACCGGGCTCAGACAAGGTATGTCGATCTATAACATCATCGGCACCCAGGTTTTTTAAGTAATCCGCTTCTTCCATTCGACCCGTAGACGCAACAACACGATACCCCAAGCGGTTTAAGATACGAATCGCGTAACTGCCCACACCACCGTTGGCGCCTGTTACTAAAATATCGCCAGCATCCGGTGTCACGCCCTGTTTTTCCAGCGCCAGTACCGACAACATCGCGGTATAACCCGCTGTGCCAATGGCCATGGCGTGTTTCGCTTCAACGCCTTGAGGAATAGGAATCAACCACTCACTTTTAAGACGTGCGTGCTCAGCTAATCCGCCCCAATGAACTTCACCCACGCCAAAACCATTGAGTACCACCATCTCTCCCGTATTAAAACGAGGTGAATCGCTGCTGATGACTTTACCCACTAGGTCAATGCCAGGCACCATTGGAAAAGAACGAACAACGGGGCCCTTTCCCGTAATAGCCAAACCGTCTTTATAGTTCAGGGTACTGTAATGCACCTCAACCAGCACATCGCCTTCAGGCAGCTGGGTTTCATCTAAATCAGTAACAGCGGCAACGCTTTTTTTTCTGTCATTATCTATTTCTTGGGTGATTAACACGCCTTTAAACATACATTCTCCTAATATAGACCAATCGTCTAATAAAATAGTTAAAAAAACCAAATCATGGATTTGGCATGGACTTTAGTGACTAATTCAGTCGAATAGCACCAAGGTAAAACTCAATAAACACGGTTAAAGCCTCACCGCTTTTTTCTAATCTTGATCTGTGTACTGCGCCTTCCCATCCTATCCAAAACGCCTGCGATAACCGGTCTATTTGGCTATTTTCCGCAATTAACGTTTGCTTTTCTGCCTCTCTTAAACAGGATGCAACGCGAGATTGCCAACTTTGATAAGTCTCTTTTAACGCCTGCTGAAATGCTTCCGACAACAAGCTGGATTCCTGCTCTAAATTACCCACCAAACAACCGCGCTTGAAATCATGTCGTGCCATTCCATCCTGAGCATCAAGGGCAAAGCGTTCCAACCTGTCTAGTGGTAAAAAAGCCTCATCCAACAAAAAACCATCGAGTTTGGCTTCAAAGTAACGTCGGTAGCGCGCTAATACTGCCAAACCAAACACTTCTTTACTCGAAAAATAGTAGTAAAAAGACCCTTTGGGTACACCGACGGACTTTAAAATTGGATCAATACTGCTTTGCATAAACCCTGTTTGTGTCAGCATCGCCATCCCTGCACGTAATAATAATTCACGTGTCTCAAGTGTTTCTACTGCCTGCTTTTTTGGCCTACCACGACCACGTTTGGGTTTAGAAATTATTTTTGCATTCATCACATGCCACTCAGTTTTTTATCACTGCCTGTGTTAATTGTCTCCAAAATATAGACCACTCGGCTAAAAAAATCAAACCCGTCCATTATCCACACATCAGTCAGATAAAAACGGGCGAAAAACCGTTGAAGTTATACATCGGCTAGAAAAATACGGTTGAGTAACGCCAATAACATCGACAGGAAAAAAGATAAAACTGTGTATATTTTTTAAAAACAATTTAGGGTAGGAAATTATTTTACTTTTTTTGGCTGTGGATTAAATTTTTCATAAGTTTCGCAAAAAAAGAGCATTTTTCCAAAAAAACTGTTAATAAACAAGAGTTTATTAACAGAATAATTATAAAATCGATCTGTTGATAAGTATGGTAATAGAGTGATAAGAAGTTTTGCACAGAATTTAACAAGTCAGGGGAAAAATTTTTAGTCTGTATAACTACCTCACTTATACACAAGAAAGGGTTATCCACATAACAGGAATCAAGGGGGGTCGTTAACAAGATGTTATCCACTTAAATCCATGAAAAATATAATTTTTAATTAGTTATCAACAGAAAATTTGATGCTATATAAACATAACAAACATAAAAGATCTTATATATTAACTTAATATAGTAATATTGATGACCGGTTACAAAGTGCCTCGTCGCTTTCTTTTTGTAGATTTGCCTATATACTAGGCGACCTTATCGATGACTGATCGATTTTTACCCATTTTCTATTTACTTTGTAATACCGAGGTTCCTGTGGATTTCCCAAGTCGCTTTGATGTGATCGTCGTTGGTGGCGGACATGCTGGTACAGAAGCCGCATTAGCTGCAGCACGTATGGGGGTCAAAACCCTTTTGCTTTCACACAATATTGAAACGCTAGGACAAATGTCCTGTAATCCGGCCATTGGGGGAATAGGCAAATCCCATCTGGTAAAAGAAATCGATGCGTTAGATGGTGTGATGGCACTGGCAACAGATAAAGCAGGCATTCAATTTCGTACTCTTAATTCACGGAAAGGCCCAGCAGTACGTGCTACACGTGCTCAAGCAGATCGTATTTTATATAAGGCTGCTGTTCGTCACACATTGGAAAATCAAGAAAATCTCTGGCTATTTCAACAGTCCGTTGAAGACCTTATTGTTGAAGAAGGTGCAGCGCGTGGTGTCGTAACTCAGACAGGCATTCGGTTTAAGAGTAAAACTGTCGTGCTAACAGCAGGAACTTTTTTAGGTGGTATCATTCATATTGGTCTAGAAAACCATTCTGGTGGTCGTGCTGGAGATCCGCCGTCCATTGGTTTAGCTGAGAAACTGCGTGCTCTACCTTTTCGTGTCGATCGCTTAAAAACCGGTACGCCGCCCCGTATTGATGCACGTTCAGTCGATTTCTCCCAGATGATAGCGCAACCAGGTGACGACATTACCCCTGTCATGTCCTACATGGGGAACCGTGCCCAACATCCAGAACAAATTAACTGCTTTATCACCCATACTAATGAAGCGACCCACGACATCATTCGCGCGGGTATGGACAGATCCCCTATGTACACAGGGGTTATTGAAGGCGTTGGGCCTCGTTATTGCCCTTCCATTGAAGATAAAATTGTTCGTTTTGCCGATAAAAATTCTCACCAAATTTTCATTGAGCCAGAAGGTTTAACGACTCACGAACTGTACCCGAACGGTATTTCTACTTCCTTACCTTTTGACGTACAAATTGAGTTAGTACGCTCAATGAAAGGCATGCAAAATGCCCATATTACTCGTCCTGGTTACGCCATAGAGTACGATTATTTTAATCCACAGGATTTAAAGTATTCTTTAGAGACAAAACATATGCCTGGTTTGTTTTTCGCCGGACAAATCAACGGCACCACAGGCTATGAAGAAGCTGGTGCACAAGGTTTGTTAGCGGGAACAAACGCGGCACGACTCGCGCAAGAAAAAGACGCCTGGACACCACGTCGTGATGAAGCGTATTTAGGCGTTTTAGTCGATGATCTAATTACGATGGGTACCAAAGAGCCTTATCGTATGTTCACCAGTCGAGCGGAATACCGATTGATTTTACGAGAAGACAACGCCGATATGCGTTTGACCGAGAAAGGTCGTGAGTTGGGCTTGGTATCGGATGCACGTTGGTCGGCATTTTGTCAAAAACGTGAAGCCATTGAATTAGAGACGCAGCGTTTAAAATCCAACTGGATTGTGCCTAATTCGCCAGAAGCTGACATCATCAACCCTAAACTAGAAACGCCTATTAGCCATGAATACAGCTTATTAGACTTATTAAAACGTCCAAATATCGTATACGCTGACATCGCTAACCTAAAAAATGCCCCTGAACAGGCCGTTGATGAGCAGGTTTCAGAGCAAGTGCAGATTGCGGTAAAGTACGCAGGCTACATCACGAGACAAGCCGAAGACATTGAGCGTTTGCGCCGACAAGAAAATACAGAATTACCAGACGATATGGACTATTCCAACATGGAAGGCTTGTCAAATGAAATTAAGCAGAAGCTGACACAATCGCGTCCAGCTACCCTTGCTGCGGCCTCACGTATTCCGGGAGTAACGCCTGCAGCGGTCTCTTTATTGTTGATACACTTAAAAAAACGGGCTATTGCACGCAAAACGGCCTAGTTAAACAGTATCAGCCGACAACTCCTCACTATATGGATCAACTGTGACACATTTTGACACCATTCAAAAAGGCGCCCAGCAGATGGGCGCAACACTTTCTGAAGAGACTATTCAGACACTTGTCCGTTATCTAGCCATGTTAGAAAAATGGAACAAAGCGTATAACCTAACCGCTATCCGTGATGTTGAGCAGATGATTTCTTTGCATCTACTGGACAGTTTGGCCACATTGCCTTTTATTACGGGACAGAAAATCATTGATGTGGGAACGGGACCTGGATTACCCGGAATGGTGCTGGCCATTTGTTACCCTGAAAAAGAGTTTACTTTGCTCGACAGCAATGGCAAAAAAACACGCTTTTTGACCCAGGTAAAAATGGAGTTAGGTATTGATAATGTCACCGTTGCCAATGAACGTGTAGAAAAGCATGCTCATCAAGGTGAATACGATCATGTGATATCACGCGCTTTTGCTTCTTTAGTTGATATGATTACTTGGACACTACCGTTGCCTAATAATACCGGCAATTTTCTTGCGATGAAGGGCGTGTACCCGCACGATGAAATCACCGCTTTGCCTGATGCCGTGAGTGTGGATTCTGTCTCACCACTCAGTGTGCCAACGATTCACGCTGAACGTCACCTAGTTGTGATGACTCGTAAAGGATAAAGTATGGCCAAAATCATTGCAGTCACGAATCAAAAAGGAGGTGTCGGTAAAACCACCACGTGTGTGAATTTAGCGGCGTCCCTTGCTGCAATGAAGCGTCGGGTTTTGCTTATTGATTTAGACCCTCAAGGAAACGCAACAACCGGCAGTGGCCTAAGCAAAGAATCTTTAGAAACCAGTGTTTACGACGTATTAGTGGGTACACACAGTATAAAAGAAGTGATGGTCAAGGTGTCGCCTGGAGACTACTGGGTATTGCCTGCAAACGGTGACCTTACCGGAGCCGAAGTGGTCTTGTTGGATTTACCCAGCAAAGAAACACGTCTTAGAGCGGGCCTGTATGAAGTCGATCAGACGTTTGACTATATTCTTTTAGACTGTCCCCCCGCCTTGAACATGTTGACCGTCAATGCGCTTGCAGCCTCCCATGGCGTACTCATTCCTGTACAGTGCGAATACTACGCTCTAGAGGGATTAACAGCGTTACTGCAAACCATTGAGCGCATTACTCAAGCATTGAATCCTTCTTTGCAAGTTGAAGGGATTTTGCGCACCATGTATGACCCTCGACCCAGTTTGACACATGATGTTTCTAGCCAGCTTCATAAGCACTTTGGTGAGAAGGTCTACGACACCGTCATCCCTCGCAATATTCGTTTGGCTGAATCGCCAAGCTATGGCGTTCCTGTGTTGCATTATGAGAAAAAGTCTCGTGGCGCCATTGCTTATCTTGCTTTGGCAGGTGAGTTTATTCGACGGTCGGGTTCGTAATTCAACATGAAGACAGATTTTTGCTCACTCTCAATTAGGTGACAACCAATGACAATAAAGAAAAGAGGCTTAGGTCGTGGCTTGGATGCACTATTGGCTCCCCAGGTGAAAAATACGACAACGGAAAACGACGAGGTGGCGACGGATGAGATACAAGGTCTGACGTACCTGCCTCTTGATTGGTTGTCAAAAGGGAAGTTCCAGCCTCGACGTGATATGAATGCCAGTCAGCTAGAAGATCTAGCGGCGTCAATTCGTCACCAAGGTATCATGCAGCCGATTGTGGTGAGGCAAATTACCACAAACCAATATGAGATCATTGCCGGTGAGCGCCGTTGGCGAGCGGCCAAATTAGCGGAATTAACCCAAGTCCCTGTTATTGTCCGCCATGTTGAAGATGCAGACGCGGTTGTTATGGCGTTGATTGAAAACATTCAACGAGAAGATCTTAATCCGGTTGAAGAGGCGTTGGCGTTACAACGCCTTATTGACGATTTTCAGCTTACCCAACAAGAAGTCGCCGATACGATTGGTAAATCACGATCAACAATCGCAAATTTACTGCGTCTTCTTGGTTTGACGCCGGAAGTGCGACGTTTATTAGAGCATGGCGATATCGAAATGGGGCATGCTCGTGCTCTGTTGCCATTAGAGCATGATTTGCAAATACAGGCGGCGTCGCAAGTAGTGACTAAGTCTTTGTCTGTTCGTGAAGCAGAACGTTTAGTCAAAAGTTTACAGAATGCAAAAGACAATACGGCGCCTAAGCCTGCCTTGCCAGATTTGAGTGCAGAGGCAGAGCGTATTGCACAAAAAATGAATGCCGCGGTAAAAATACAGCCTTCGAGCAAGGGAAAAGGCAAGCTAGTCATTGAGTACCGCAACGCGGAACACCTAGAACACCTGATAAACGAGCTCATTGGCGAAACAAAAGTGAACTGAAGCTTGTATTTTCTATTGCTAAAATAACGCTTCTAAATAGTGAGTATAAGAATCAGTTTAAGTTGAACACCGTCGCTATTCCCCCTATAATGCGTCGAATTTCGTAAAACATCACATTGATTGCACTTTTTTAGAGCAACGAGAGAGCGAAGAAATGCAAACCAATAAACCGCTGAGCGCAAGTGCTTTAATAAGCGCGAAGAAGAAAGCGGTGTTTCGTTTCTTAGGGTTACAAATTGCCATTGTTTTATTAATTTCCTTGGGAATTTTTTACATAGTTGGTGGTCTGTATGGTTACTCTTTCTTATTGGGTGCTTTAAGCAGTTTGTTGCCAAGTCTTTATATGGCTTGGAGAGTGTTTGCTCACAAAGGCGTTCGTTCGGCGAAAGACGTCGTAAAGTCCTTTTATCGTGGGGAAGCGGGAAAGTTAGTGTTAACGGCGGTTGTATTGTCGTTGGTTTTTATTTTGGTAAAACCGATCGCTGCAGAGTACTTTTTTGCAGGGTTTGGGGTTGCCATCCTGAGTCACTGGCTCAGTCCTATTTTGCTGAAACAATAGTCAGTAAAAAGGAATACAATTTTAATAATTGAAAGCGTGGATGTAATTATGGCAAGTGAAAATCCAAGTGCTTCCGAATACATAAAGCACCACCTTCAGAATCTGACCTACGGTCAACATCCTGATGGTAGCTGGGGTATTGCGGAAACAGCACAAGAAGCAGCTGATATGGGCTTTTGGGCAATTCATTTAGATACAATGGGTTTCTCTATTGGTTTAGGTGTGTTGTTTTTATGGTTGTTTAGAACGGCAGCAAAAAAAGCGTCAACAGATACTCCAAAAGGACTTCAGAATTTTGTAGAGATAATGGTCGACTTTGTCGATAACTCTGTCAAAGAAAGTTACCATGGTAAAAGTAAAGTGATTGCGCCGTTGGCCTTGACTATTTTTGTCTGGATTTTCTTGATGAACTTGATGGATTTGATTCCGGTTGATTTTATTCCAAGACTGGCACATGACGTCTTCGGCTTAAGTTACTTTAAGATCGTACCGACAACAGATATGAACGCCACTATTGGTATGTCTTTGTCTGTATTTGCCCTCATTATATTTTACAGTATTAGTATTAAAGGCGTTGGTGGCTTCGTAAAAGAGCTGACACTACAACCTTTTAACACTCCAATTATGATTCCATTCAATTTTGTGTTGGAAATGGTTGGTTTGTTGGCTAAGCCTGTCTCATTAGCGTTGCGTTTATTTGGTAACCTATATGCTGGTGAGTTGATCTTCATCTTGATTGCCGTGTTACCTTGGTTCGCACAATGGGCTTTATCAGTACCATGGGCAATATTCCATATATTAATTATTACCTTGCAAGCATTTATCTTTATGATGCTGACCATTGTATATCTAAGTATGGCAAGCGAAGAGCATTAATGATTTTGTAATCCCCCTGTGTTTTTTAAACCTTGTAAATCTAAAACTGTGTAAATTAGGAGTTAAAATGGAACAAGTAGTAAGTATGACGGCAATCGCGGTAGCAATGCTAATTGGCTTTGCTGCACTAGGTACAGCCATTGGTTTTGCCATCTTGGGTGGTAAATTTCTGGAAGCGAGTGCTCGCCAACCAGAGCTTGCCCCTATGTTGCAAACTAAAATGTTTATCGTAGCGGGTCTTTTGGATGCGGTTTCTATGATCGGTGTTGGTATCGCTTTGTTCTTTACCTTCGCGAATCCTTTTGTTGCTTTGGTCGCTGGTTAATATTCTGCAAAACTTTGTAGATATTTATTTTAAACGACTAAAAGCGAGGGTATTAGCGTGAATTTAAATCTCACACTTCTAGGCCAAGCTATCTCGTTTGCGATTTTTGTCTGGTTCTGCATGAAATTTGTGTGGCCACCAGTGATTGCTGCGCTCGAAGAGCGTAGCAAAAAAATTGCAGACGGTTTGGAAGCAGCGAACCGTGCTTCACGTGATCTTGAGTTGGCACAAGAACAAGCCTCTCAAATCTTGCGTGAAAGCAAAGAGAACGCGGCCGAGATAATTGAACAAGCCAACAAACGTGCGAACCAAATGGTCGACGAGGCAAAAGAGCAGGTAATTGCCGATGGCAAGCGTCTGCGCGAAGTAGCTCAAGCAGAGATCGAACAAGACGTAATGCGTGCTAAAGAAGCATTACGTGCTCAAGTTTCCGTTCTTGCATTTGCTGGTGCCGAGAAGATTTTGGGAGCCACCATTGACGAGAAAGCACATAGCGAGATCGTTGAACAGCTCGCCAAAGAGCTTTAAGCGAGGGTCTAATGGCTGAATTAAAAACAGTCGCGCGACCGTACGCTAAAGCGGTTTTCGAAGTTGCTCGAGAGCAAGGACACATTGCAGAATGGTCTAACATGTTAAATACGTTAGCTGTTGTAACGATGGAACCTAAGCTTAAGAAAGCACTTGGAAATACGGCTTTTAGTGCGGAAGAGAAGGCAAGCGCTCTAGCAGATGTTTGTGCAGAAGTAACCACAGAACAAGGTAAAGCATTCTTATTGACCCTTGCGGTGAATAATCGTTTAACGCTGATTCCTGCTATTTCTGAGTTATTTTCACAGTTCAAACTGAATTTTGAAAAAGCGGTAAACGTGAAGTTTACGACAGCCTTCGAATTAACAGCAGAACAAGCACAAACACTAGCCGCTTCACTGAGCAAAAAGTTGGATCGTACGGTCAACTTAACCAGTGAAACAGACGCAAGCCTAATCGGTGGCGTGGTTATTCGTACAGGTGACTTAATCATCGACGGTTCAGTTCGCGGTAAACTAGCGAAACTGTCCGAGGCGATAAACTCCTAGTGTTTCGTTAAATCGAAACCGGGTTGAGGAATTTAGCATGCAGCAACTGAATCCATCTGAGATCAGCGAGATTATTAAGAAGCGCATCGAGAATCTTGATGTGTCTTCTGACGCCCAAAATGAGGGCACAATTGTCAGTGTGGCAGACGGTATCGTTCTGATCCACGGCTTGGCAGATGTTATGTACGGGGAAATGATTGAATTCCCTGGTGGTGTTTACGGTATGGCCTTGAACCTAGAGCGTGACTCTGTTGGTGCGGTCGTATTGGGTCAATACCAAGACCTTGTAGAAGGTCAAAAAGTAAAATGTACAGGTCGTATTCTGGAAGTTCCAGTCGGTCCTGAATTGCTAGGTCGTGTTGTTGACGCATTGGGTAACCCAATCGACGGCAAAGGCGCAATCGATGCAAAAATAACAGATAAAGTTGAGAAAGTAGCACCGGGCGTTATCGCCCGTCAGTCTGTTGATCAACCAATCCAAACCGGTTACAAGGCAATCGATGCCATGGTACCAGTAGGTCGTGGTCAGCGTGAGTTGATCATCGGTGACCGTCAGGTTGGTAAAACAGCGCTAGCAATCGATACTATCATTGCTCAGAAAAACAGCGGCATTAAGTGTGTCTACGTAGCCATTGGTCAGAAACAATCTACCATTGCCAACGTAGTACGTAAGCTTGAAGAAGCTGGCGCGATGGAATACACCACAGTCGTTTCTGCCGGTGCTTCTGATCCAGCGTCAATGCTTTTCCTAGCGCCATACACTGGCTGTACTATGGGTGAATACTTCCGTGACCGCGGTGAAGATGCGTTGATCGTATATGATGATTTGACAAAACAAGCTTGGGCTTACCGTCAAATCTCTTTGCTACTTCGTCGTCCGCCAGGTCGTGAAGCTTACCCAGGTGACGTATTCTACCTTCACTCCCGTCTTCTTGAGCGTGCTTCTCGTGTAAACGAAGAATACGTAGAGAAATTCACCAACGGTGAAGTGAAAGGTCAAACCGGTTCTTTGACGGCGTTGCCAATCATCGAAACACAAGGTGGTGACGTATCGGCTTTCGTACCGACTAACGTTATCTCCATTACCGATGGTCAGATCTTCCTTGAAACAAGCTTGTTTAATGCCGGTATTCGTCCAGCGATGAACGCAGGTATCTCTGTATCCCGTGTAGGTGGTGCAGCGCAAACTAAGATTGTTAAGAAGCTTGGTGGTGGTATTCGTCTTGCCTTGGCTCAGTACCGTGAATTGGCGGCATTCGCTCAGTTCGCTTCTGACCTAGATGAAGCAACTCGTAAGCAGCTAGAACACGGTAAGCAAGTAACGGAACTGATGAAACAGAAACAGTTCTCTCCTATGCCTGTCGCAGACATGGGTGTAGTTCTTTACGCTGCCAATGATGGCTACCTTGAAGATGTTGAAACAAGCAAAATTAGCAGTTTTGAAACAGCATTGTTAGGCTACATGAACAGCGAACACGCTGATCTAATGGCTAGCATCAACAAAACAGGTAATTTTAACGGCGAGATTGAAGCGACATTAAAAGCGGCAATCGAGAAGTTTAAAGCGACGCAAACTTGGTAATGACGTTGGTGATAAGCTCTTTGTGAGTTTGTCACCATCTTGTTGCAGTTTGTGAAATAACATTCTCACAAGGGCAGTTCTATTATGGCAGTCGGAAAAGAGATACGTACTCAGATTTCGAGCATTAACAATACGCGTAAAATTACTCGTGCTATGGAAAAAGTAGCGGCAAGTAAAACGCGTAAAGCTCAGGATCGTATGGCCGCTTCTCGTCCGTATGCGGAACGAATTCGCCAAGTAGTTGGTCATTTGGCCAACGCGAATCCTGAGTATAAACACCGTTACCTTACCGAACGTAAGGCGAATCGTGTTGGTTATATCGTAGTCTCTTCTGATCGTGGTTTGTGTGGCGGTTTGAACATTAACGTGTTCAAAGCAGCGATTAAAGACATGAAGCAGTTTGCTGATAACAACGTCGAGATTGATGTTTGTGCTATTGGTAGTAAAGCCGTTTCATTCTTTCGCAACTACGGCGGAAATGTCACAGCAGCCTTCACCGGATTAGGTGATGCACCCAAAGCGGACGACCTAGTCGGTAGCGTTAAGGTGATGCTAGACGCATTTGATGAAGGTCGCATTGATCGTCTTTATGTCGTGTCTAACGAGTTCGTGAATACCATGACTCAGACACCGAAAGTCGAGCAGCTTTTGCCATTGAAAGCGGAAGAGAATACAGAGTTACAGCACCACTGGGATTACATTTACGAGCCAGAACCCGTTGAAATTTTGAACGAATTATTGGTTCGCTATATTGAGTCTCAAGTTTATCAGGCAGTTGTTGAAAACATTGCGTGTGAACAAGCATCTCGAATGCTTGCGATGAAAAACGCAACCGACAACGCTGGTGACATCATTGATGAATTGCAGTTGGTGTACAACAAGGCTCGTCAAGCAGCCATCACTCAGGAAATTTCTGAGATAGTGAGTGGCGCGGCAGCGGTTTAAGGTATTTAGGTATTTAAGAGGATCCGAACATGAGTAGCGGACAAATCGTACAGATTATCGGTGCGGTTATCGACGTGGAATTCCCACGTGATAGCGTGCCAAAAGTATATGATGCCCTGACTATCGAGGGCAAAGAGTTGGTGTTGGAAGTTCAACAACAACTAGGTGATGGTGTTGTTCGTACTATCGCCATGGGTTCGACTGATGGTATGAAGCGTGGTTTGGCTGTTGATAACACCAACAAACCGGTTTCTGTTCCTGTTGGTACAAAAACACTAGGACGTATTATGGACGTTCTAGGTAACCCGATCGATGAGAAAGGCCCTATCGGTGAAGAAGAGCGTTGGTCGATTCACCGTTCTGCGCCTTCATACGCTGAGCAGTCTTCTAGTAACGAATTGCTAGAAACAGGCATCAAGGTAATCGACCTTGTTTGTCCTTTCGCGAAAGGTGGTAAAGTTGGTCTGTTTGGTGGTGCCGGTGTAGGTAAAACCGTAAACATGATGGAGCTTATCCGTAACATCGCGATCGAGCACAGCGGTTACTCTGTATTTGCTGGTGTAGGTGAGCGTACTCGTGAGGGTAACGACTTCTACCATGAGATGACTGATTCGAACGTAATCGATAAAGTATCTCTTGTATACGGTCAAATGAACGAGCCACCAGGTAACCGTCTACGTGTTGCTTTGACGGGTTTGACCATGGCAGAGAAATTCCGTGACGAAGGTCGTGACGTACTTTTCTTCGTAGATAACATCTACCGTTACACGCTTGCGGGTACGGAAGTATCTGCATTGCTAGGTCGTATGCCATCTGCGGTAGGTTACCAGCCTACACTTGCTGAAGAGATGGGTGTTCTGCAAGAACGTATCACCTCTACTAAGACTGGCTCTATCACGTCTGTTCAAGCGGTATACGTACCTGCCGATGACTTGACTGACCCGTCTCCAGCAACCACTTTCTCTCACTTGGACGCAACCGTTGTATTGTCTCGTGACATCGCATCTTTGGGTATCTACCCAGCGATCGATCCGCTAGATTCTACTTCACGTCAGCTTGACCCTCTTGTTATCGGTCAAGAGCATTACGACGTAGCACGTGGCGTACAAATGGTATTGCAACGTTATAAAGAATTGAAAGACATCATTGCAATCTTGGGTATGGACGAGTTATCTGAAGAAGATAAGCAAACGGTTAACCGTTCTCGTAAAATCCAACGTTTCTTGTCTCAGCCTTTCTTCGTAGCGGAAGTCTTTACAGGTGCACCTGGTAAGTATGTTTCTTTGAAAGATACTATCCGCGGCTTTAAAGGCATTTTGGATGGCGAGTTTGACGAGCTTCCAGAGCAAGCGTTCTACATGATTGGTAGCATCGACGAAGCCGTCGAGAAAGCTAAGAAACTTTAACCATCACACAAAGTAAAAGTGCCTTTTGGTACTTTTACTGAGTATGACTAAGAGAGGCAACTTATGGCTATCACAGTACTCTGCGATATCGTAAGCGCTGAGCAAGAGATTTTTTCCGGTCAGGTTCAATATCTTGTCGCTTCAGGCAGCTACGGTGATCTGGGTATTATGCCCGGTCACGCTCAATTGTTGACAACTCTAGAACCTGGTCCTGTTCGTGTGGTTAAAGAAAATGGTGACGAAGAGTTTATCTTCGTGTCTGGTGGCTTCCTAGAAGTTCAACCACACCGCGTCACTGTCTTGGCTAACTCAGCCACTCGTGCAAGAGATCTGGACGAAGAGGCCGCACTAAAAGCTCAAGAACATGCAAAAGAGCTTTTTGCGAATCAACAACCTGATGTCGATTATTCTCGTGCGACAGTGGAACTGGCAGAAGCCATGGCCCGCTTGCGTACTATTCAACAGTTCCGTCAGCAAAAGTAAGCGGATGTGTTGAGTTGAGAAATCAAAAAAAGCAGCTTCTAGGCTGCTTTTTTATTGTCTCCATTGTACCGGTTAGCGTTAGCCATCCATCAATACTGATAACCCTTTTACTTACAGCATCTTCCACAGTGTATCAAAGATAATCTGCTGAGCCTTGGCAATGTCTTTAGACTCCAGTACAACGGCAGAGGGGAAGTTATTACTCGCCAGTGAAATGATGGCACATTTGGGCGGATAAACCGCAATATAACTGGCGTCGACAGAGCCTTCGGTTTTAATCCACTTACGTTCTGATAACTCAGCTTCTTCACCGCCATCCCCCAGAGCAATCACTTTTACGTTAATGCCCAATTTGACTCGCTGTTTTGTATAATTTGGAAAAGGGCGATACAAAAATGGTCGGATGGGTTTCGATGAAAACACACAATATTCCTTATGGTCTTGTTGCGAAACCACGTTTAAAATGTCGCGCAACACCCATTCGATGCCATCATCGCCTTCGTAATACCTTACATTAGCCTGATGATAATCGGGTTGCTGCTGGTGCAGGTTGGGAATGATGGTGTTTTTTAGATTATCGATGGTTTTATTTAAACGGTTGCGTTTTTCTTCTGCTAAGTTCAACAGAATATCGGGATTTTCCGCCATGAAAAAGCGACGTTTTCCCTTAGGGAAGTAGCTTACGATGCCTTTTGTTTGCAATTGTTTCAGCGACTCGTAAGCGGTTCCACGGTTAATGCCGCTGTGTTCAGCAATGTCTCGAATAGATGCTGGCCCTAGTTTTAATAAGGTTTGATAGAGCTGGGTTTCTCTGGGCGTAACACCGAGTATTTCAAAGGCTTGTTCGATCATAAGGCTCACAGCTGGGGTTGTACGTTTCAACAAAATTTGTATTTTACGGGCTTTACAGAATACACGCATCCAATAAAAAACGCAGGGGACAACCGCCTGTGAGGAGAGAAAAGTGACAGACGATCAGCGATTTGGTGGTATCCGCCGTTTATATGGTGAGGCGGGCTACGAGGCGTTTTCGCAAGCACATGTTTGTGTCATTGGTATTGGTGGGGTGGGGTCTTGGGCCGCTGAAGCCTTGGCGCGTTCTGGCATTGGTCGTATTACCTTAATTGATATGGACGACGTTTGTGTAACCAATATCAACCGTCAAATTCACGCACTGGACGGGACAATTGGGGCGTCAAAGGTCGAGGTGATGGCGGAGCGAATCAAACGGATTAATCCGAATTGCCAAGTAGTCTGCATTGAAGACTTTATTACGCCAGATAATCTCCCTGAGTTACTCTCTGAGCCATTTGATTACATTATTGATTGCATTGATAGCCTCAAGCCTAAAGCGGCTCTCATCGCTTGGTGTAAGCGAAATAAGCGTAAAGTTGTGACGGTTGGAGGCGCAGGTGGTCAGGTAGACCCGACTAAAATTCTGATTGGCGATTTAGCACGGACGGAACGCGACCCATTAGCCGCTAAGCTACGCAATTATCTACGTCGTTATTACGATTTCACCCGTAATGCCAAGCGCCGTTTTGATATCGAATGTGTGTATTCCACAGAGCAACTACGTTATCCGCAAGGCGATGGCACGGTTTCTTATCAGCGTTTAAAAGGCGACACCGAAACCAAAATGAACTGCGATACGGGCTTCGGTGCCAGCACGGCCGTTACCGCTTCTTTTGCTTTCGTGGCGGTGTCGAGAGTCTTGGAAAAGTTGTCTAAGGCTGCTGGAGCCGATCTAAAATAGCCAATATTCCATTGGTGCGAGAGCTGGTTAAATAGCTGGATAGATTGAGTTCGGCCAGCTCTGCTTTTAAGTCCATATTTTGGATGTCAGGGAGCGTTTTCCCGGCGACCAAGCTTATGAGCGCGACCAACACACCACGCATCAACTTGGCGTCGCTGTCTGCTTTTATATGACGGATGCCTTGGCAATCGTCCGTAATAAGCCAGACCGCACTTTCACAACCTTTGACCTTATTGGCGTCGGTTTTGTCGTCTGCAGAAAGTCGAGGCAAGGTTTTGCTTAGGGTGACTAATGCCTTAAAGGTTTCTTCTTTACTACGGCATTCTTGCAGCCGCTGCTTAATATCAGCAGCTTGTAGGGGGTCAGTCATCACCTAATATCTCCATTGCATCAAACAAGGCATCACAGAAGCGATCTGCTTCTTCCAAGGTATTATAACAGGCGAAAGAAGCGCGTAATGTGCCGGTGACTCCTAATTGTGCCATCAATGGATGGGCACAGTGACTGCCTGCGCGAACCGCAATACCTTGACTGTCTAGGTAGGCATTTAAGTCTATGACATGGATGTTAGGAACACTAAAGGACACCAAGGTGGTGTTTTTCTCCGGTGAGTACAGGTCGATACCGCCATACTTTTTCAGTCTGGTATACACATGGTTGGCTAAAGACTGCTCCCACGCCAACAGAGCAGGGCGGTTTTGCTCCGATAAAAAATCACAAGCCGCGGCTAAACCAATGGCGCCTTCAATATTGGGTGTCCCTGCTTCTAAACGAAAAGGAAGTACATTGAATTCGGTTGCCTGATAAGAAACGTGGCGGACCATTTCGCCACCGGTCTGATATGGCATCAGTACTTCTAAGGCGTGCTGTTTACCATACAAGACGCCAATACCGGTTGGGCCATACATTTTATGGCCAGAAAAAACATAGAAGTCACAATCGAGTTCACTAACATCAACAGGATAATGGGCAACGGCTTGTGCGCCATCAACAAGCGTAAAGGCGCCCTGTTGTTTTGCCAGCGCCAGCATGGTGGATAATGGCGTTGTGCAGCCGATCGCATTGGAAATGTGCGTCGCGGCAAAGATTCGAGTGCGATCAGTAAAGTAATGGGCGAATTCCTCTTCCCATTCTCCGCTGGAGGTGAGCGGCACCACCCGT
This sequence comes from Marinomonas algarum, assembly GCF_020532605.1. Taxonomy (GTDB): domain Bacteria; phylum Pseudomonadota; class Gammaproteobacteria; order Pseudomonadales; family Marinomonadaceae; genus Marinomonas; species Marinomonas algarum. Next base: position 59,786 of record NZ_JAJATW010000017.1, read on the forward strand.
AAGCGAGCTCCAGTACGAAACGCCAATTGCTGCCAAGGAACCAGGTTTGCGTGATGCTCCAAACTGGTAATGAGAATTTCGTCGCCTTTTTCAAGTACGTGCTCCAAGCCGTAGGCCACCATATTGATGGCTTCTGTGGCGCCTTTTGTCCAAATGACATGGCTTTGCTCAGGCGCCTTTAAAAACTCAGCAACAACCGTTCGAGCGTTTTCAAAGTGGCTAGTAGCACGGTCGCTTAAAAAGTGCGCTCCGCGATGCACGTTAGCATTGCCAGTACGATAATAGGTCTGAATGGCATCAAGTACCGCCAGAGGTTTCTGTGTTGTCGCGGCATTATCCAAGTAAATCAACGGATGTTCATAGGCCGTTTGAGCAAGGATGGGAAACATAGGGCGTAGTAAGGCGGAATCAAAAACCATGGGCACTCTATTTGGAATTGAAAAGACAAAAAATTGTACCTTAACTCGCGCTGTGACAGGAAGCGCACTATAATGATTGATAACAGATTTTATTTAAATATCAAAAAAAGGTACAAAGTCGTGGCAGATTTTTTATACAAGGGCGTCGTAGACTGGTTCTTAGATCAAATGGCTCAAGACGCTTTGGTGGCCGGCGATCGTATGCCTTCCCTGAGGGCGTTGGCCAAACAGTTAGACCTGAGTTTAAACACAATTATTCATGGTTACGAGTTATTAAGTGAAGAAGGTTGGATCGAATCACGACCTAAATCCGGTTACTTTGTGTGCCATCGAAGTCGCAGCAAACCCGCTTTGCTGTTGGCGGGGGAAACCTTTCATCGATTAGCAGAGCAAGGCACTCAGCCTGCTTGGCGTTGTTTAGCACATCATGCGGCCTTAGTAGACCAAAGCGATGATTTTATGGCGCCAATATCTCGTGGCGATAGGATGCAGTTGCCTGTACTAGGCAAAGGGCATTTGTCTGTACGAGAAGCGGTGAGCGCCTATTTAAAAAACGTTTCTATTAACGTCCATGCGTCAAAACTTTGGTTGGGCAACTCCCCCTTGGCCATGTTTACTCAAAGTGTACAGACGTTGACACAAGTGGGTGACAGTGTGTTGGTACTGACACCGTGTGATCCTCGAATCACGACAACGTTACAAAGTCTGGGGCGCCATGTTATGACTTTGAGCGCAGGGGAGCGAGGCGTCGATTTGGATGTAGCAGCCCGTTGTTTGCAAGAAGAGTCGGTTCGATTGTTGGTGCTACCGGGTCAGTTTTCTTTTCCAGTAGGGCAACTGATCAGTAATTTAAGTTTACGTCGTTGGTTGGCCATTATCGAAGAAGCCAGATTACCCGTTATTGAATGGGATTTATGTTCTCATCTTGGTTATCGAGCCGGTTCTGTTATGGCGTATAAAGCGTTGGATTCGGCTGATCACATTGTGTACATCGGCGGCGTGGAATCAAAATTGTCGGGACAATCTGCGGCTTGGTGTGTGCCTGGTCGACATCACAGCGTATTAGAAGGCGCCTTTTTGGGTGCCGATATGGCCTTGAATGATATTCAACAAGAGACACTCAGTGAAGTGTTGCTGGGGAATACTAAGCGAGCCATTAGCCGACGGGCTCGAAATGTCTGGGCCAATGCCGAACGCATCAAGGCGCATTTGGAAACACAACTGGAAAGTCGTGTCAGTTTTTCGCCAAGCAAAGGCGGTATGTCGCTTTGGGTTCGTCTTTCTCAGCCTTTAGAGGTGAGTAAGATGACGGTGTTGTTGGGAACCTTTCGTCATGCCATTGTCCCTGGTTCCCTTGTCAGTCATGAAGTCGACGCCGATCATTGGTTAGCGGTGAATGTTACCTTAGACGATGTGGAACCACTGGCAAAAGCGTTGGCGGAACATGTGGCTGCAGAGCCGATGGAAACAGACAGTACAGAAGCTTCTAACATGGAAGAGTCCGTTATTGAAAAGCCAACTTCTGTGCCTGAAAAAAAGCGCACAGCAAAAGCGCCGCCGACAAGAAAAGCCGATAAGGCAGCACGCGATGTCAGTGCAGAGCCACTTTACAACCCGATGTTGGATGATCTGATTAGCCACGACTTTGGCTGAGATTAGGCAAACGTTATGATGAGAAGGCGCTATGATAGCGCCTTTTTTATCGCGTGTAACATGCTGGTGGTCTCGTGGTAGTCAAGAGGAATAGGCGTTAGCTTATCTCCTACTAAGACGGCCAAGGATGGAAAGGAGTTTAATCCTAGCTGGCGCGCTTGCTGTATTTCTTGTTCGATCAGCTGTTTGTCTTTCACATGCTGCATGGCTTTGGTAAACCCTTCGGTGTTGATGCCAATTTGATTGGCACAGTCCATCAAGGTGTCTAGGTTAGAAGGGTTTTGCGCATTTAAGTAATAGGCTTTTTGAATCGCGTGGTACATTTCTTCTTCAAGGCCACTGTTTCGTGCAACGTAACAGGCGCGACACGCGGGGTAAGTGGAACGACGTGGCGAGGCGGTACGCCAAAAGTCAAAATTAAACTCTGTACCCAAGGCCGATTGAATATGATGCCATGTACCCTCAAGTTTGGCTTTCATTTCATCTGGCATAGGCACATCGGAATCCACGGCAAGCCCACCTAACATCGGTTGGATGGTGAGCTGGTTGGCATCCATTAAGCCCTGTAGCGACTGTTGTAGCTTGGTCCATGTTGGGTGGAATCCCCAACACCAACTACACATGGGGTCATAACAGTAAATCAGTGTGGCGGCCATTGTTGGCTTCCTTATTTGGGTTAATGTTTGAGTTAAGTACTGAATAAGATACAAAATCACGCTTTAAGGTATCAGTCTCAAGGATCATAAAACAGGTAAAAACTACAAAAAAACGGCCACAAGCATAGCTTGTGACCGTTTCATTAGAATGACGTTTTAGCGGTAGAGACGAGATTAGTCTTTTAAAATCGCTGCAATCGCGTCACACAAGGGTTCCATGTTGTCATGGGTTAAGCCTGCAACACTGATACGACCTGAACCGACGATGTAGATGCCGTATTCTTTACGCAGCTGTGCGACTTGATCAGGGGTTAAGCCAGAGAACGAAAACATCCCTTGTTGCTTCGAAATAAAGGAAAAGTCTTGGCTGACACCTTTAATGCGCAAGGTGTTTACGAACAAGCTGCGCATTTCATGAATACGCGTACGCATGTCTTTCACTTCACTTTCCCAAAGGGTGTACAAATCTTCGTTATTCAATACCTCTGACACAACCGCAGAACCATGGGCTGGTGGGTTAGAATAGTTGGTACGAATGCAACGTTTTACCTGAGTAAAGGCGTTTTCTGCCTGTTCTGCGGTTTCACACAGAATCGTCAAAGCACCAACACGCTCGTTGTATAGACCGAAGTTTTTAGAGAAAGAGCTGGCGATCAGCATTTCTGGCACGTGCTCAAGGAAGGTACGCAAGCCCTGAGCATCTTCTTGTAAGCCTTGACCAAAACCTTGGTAAGCAAAGTCGAACAAAGGTAGGAAGCCTTGTTTGCTGCATAGCTTGGCTAATTGATACCACTGCTCTGGTGTTGGGTCTATGCCGGTTGGGTTATGACAGCAACCGTGGAATAACACAACATCGCCTTCCGGTACTTGTGACAAGCTGGCGAGCATGGCTTCAAAATCCAAGGATTTTGCATCGGCATCGTAGTACGCATAGCTACCCACTTCTAAGCCAACCGATTGGAAAACAGACTGATGGTTTGCCCAAGTTGGATTGCTGACCCACATGGTGGCTTCAGGCAAGTGTTTCTTAATAAACTCTGCCGCGACACGTAATGCCCCAGTGCCGCCTGGAGTTTGTGCTGTTTGAGCAAGTTGCTTAGTAATAATCGTATGATCTTTACCAAATAAAAGCGTTTGCACGGCGGAGCGATAAGCTGGCGCACCTTCAATGCTGAGGTAGCTTTTGGTGGTCTCTTTCGCTAACAGGCGTTCTTCTGCCAGTTTAACGGCTTTCAGAATCGGTGTGTTGCCTTGCTCGTCTTTGTATACACCAACGCCCAGGTTGATTTTATTGGGATTGGTGTCTTTTTTGTAAGCGTCATTTAGGCCAAGAATTGGGTCTGCAGGAGCAGCTTGGATATGTTCAAACATGGTAACTCCCCAAGAGGGTTATTGTCTTTCTTGCTATGGATGAGAGGGTGTAAAAATCAGGTTAGTATGGTACTCCAAGACGTGAGTAACTGCCATAATTTGAGGCGAAAGGAACGTTATTTCCCCAAGGTAAAGGGAGAATATCAAAAGTAAGGACACTTTCGCTAAAAACGACCGACTTAATAAAAGCATCAAGTCGGTACGGAATAACACAGGGTGTGTGGTAAGGCTGACGTGTCAGTTCATGTCGTCATCCCAGCCATTGGAAATATCATGGTGCAAACGCTTTTGTTCCAAATGCTGTTCAATGGCGCGGCGAGCTCTTAGTAAGCGGGCCGCATCTTCTTTTTGATGACGCTCTTTTGATTCATTTTCTAGGCTGATAGAAGCGTGCATGATGTGGGTTTTTACTTCACTGAGTGTTTCTACATAATGGCTCATCGCAATCCCCTTTTATACATTCGATAACTTTGAGTGCCTTGGCACTGTTATCGGCAGTTGAAAAAAGTCAAAATAGACAGACAACGCAGTATTCAAATCAATAAAAAACGCAAATCGATTGGAAATCAATCTATTTTGTACGTGATTTTTATGACAAACAGATTAATTTTAACCATGGCGGAATGTAATGGACGTTTCTTTTATCCTCGATTCACTTAACGACAAGCAACGTGAAGCGGTCGCCGCACCGCTGCAAAATAGCTTGGTACTGGCGGGTGCGGGGTCGGGCAAAACACGAGTCTTGGTTCACCGCATTGCTTGGCTGATGCATGCCTACGAACTCTCACCTTACAGTTTGATGGCGGTGACCTTTACCAACAAAGCCGCCCGGGAAATGCAGGGCCGTATTGAGCAGTTGGTGGGCGTGCCACCTCAAGGCATGTGGGTCGGCACTTTTCACGGCCTAGCACATCGGTTGCTGCGTGCTCATTGGCGTGACGCCGGGTTAAAAGAAAACTTCCAAATTATGGACAGTGATGATCAGCTGCGTCTCGTTAAACGCATCATGCGTGAGCTTAGTATCGACGACACCCGTTGGCCGCCTAAGCAAGTGTGTTGGTTTATTAATGGACAAAAAGATGAAGGTCGCCGTGCGGCGCATGTTCCTGATAGCCACGATCCCTTTTTCAAAGGCATGCGCGAACTTTATTACCATTATGAAGACGCCTGTGAACGCGGCGGCTTATTAGATTTTGGTGAGCTTCTACTGCGTGCCCATGAATTAATGCTCAGTACACCGACCTTGCTACGCCATTACCAAGACCGCTTTCGTCATGTGCTGGTGGACGAGTTTCAAGACACCAACACCATTCAATACGCATGGTTGCGCATCATGGTGGGTGAGCAAGGCACGATTACTGCGGTCGGTGACGACGACCAATCTATTTACGGTTGGCGTGGGGCGAAAATCGAAAACATCCAGAATTTCACCAAAGATTTCAAAGACGTCGGCACCATCCGCCTTGAGCAAAATTATCGCTCTACAGGGCATATACTCAACGCGGCAAACGGCTTGATTCAGAACAACAACGACCGTTTGGGCAAAGAGTTATGGACCGAAAGCGGCGACGGTGATGCGATCTCTTTGTACGCCGGATTCAACGAGCAAGACGAAGCCCGTTTTATCCTTGGCATTATTAAGCAATGGCGTGATAAGGGCACGGCGCTGGCAGACATGGCGATCTTGTACCGTTCCAATGCCCAGTCACGAGTCATTGAAGAATGTTTAGTAAGGGAACAGATTGCTTATCGAATCTATGGTGGGCATAGATTCTACGATCGTTTGGAAATTAAAAATGCCTTGGCCTACGCACGTTTGGCGCTGGACCCCAACGATGACGGCGCCATGGAGCGTGTCATCAATGTTCCTCCACGGGGCATCGGTGAGCGCAGCATTGGCACCTTGCGAGAGATTGCCCGCGACAACGGTTGTTCCATGTGGCAAGCGGCGCAAGAAGTCGTCCGACAATCTCTTATGACGGCTCGGGCAACGAACGCGATCAAGGCCTTTTTACATCTCATAGAGGGCCTAACGACCACGGTGCAACAGCCGGATTTGAATCTTAATGATATTTTTGAACAGATTATCGAAGAAGCCGGTCTGATTCCATTTCATGAAAAAGAAAAGGGCGAAAAAGGCGAGGCGCGCATTGAAAACCTAAAAGAACTTATTGGTGCCGCAGGGGGTTTTAGCTGGAGCGATGAAGATGAAGAGTTCAGCTCACCATTGATGGCTTTTCTTGATAAAGCCGTCTTGGATGCGGGCGACGCCCAGGCCGACGAATACCAAGATGCGGTACAACTAATGACCCTGCATTCCGCCAAAGGCCTAGAGTTTCCTTTGGTCTTCTTAACCGGTGTTGAAGAGAACGTCTTCCCGAGTAAGATGTCTTTTGAAGAACCTGGTCGCCTCGAAGAAGAACGTCGCTTGTGTTACGTGGGCATCACGCGCGCGATGGAAAAGCTTTATATCACTTATGCAGAGTCCCGTCGTTTGTTTGGCAGCGAATCCTTTAATAGCCCATCACGCTTTATTAAGGAATTACCTGCAGAGTGTTTGGAAGAGGTCCGTTTACGTTCACAAGTCAGTCGCCCCGTGTCTTTGCAGCGCCCAGACTATCAGCAAGAAAAAAGCAAACTGAAAAACAGCAGTCTACTGAACAGTTACAAAGCGCCAGAAGTGACGGTTAACATGGGGGACAGAGTCAAGCACCCCGTCTTTGGCGAAGGCTTGGTGATTAACTATGAGGGACAAGGGCCACAAGCTCGGGTACAAGTGAACTTCGATGATGAAGGCACTAAATGGCTGGTATTGTCGTTTGCGAAGCTGGAAGTGCTATAGTTTTTTGCTTGCCTGTATGAAAAGACACTCTGCACTGTAAGGGTAAATCAGAGAGCCATTGTTACATCATAATTATAAAAATGAGACATAAGGAGTGAAGCATGACAATTCGTGTGGGTTTGATTGGTTTTGGTTTATCAGGACGGATATTTCATACGCCGTTTGTGATGAATGATGCTGGTATGACGATGACGTATGTGTGCAGCTCTAAAACGGATGATGTGCACGCTGTGTTGCCAGACGTGACGGTTGTGCCGTCTGCTGACCTTGTGTGTGCTGCAACGGAAGTCGATTTGGTGGTGATCAGCACACCAAACGCATTGCACTTTGAACTGGCAAAACTGGCTTTGCTCAATGGAAAGCATGTGCTGTTAGAAACGCCATCTGTTACCCAATTGGTGCAGATAGAAGCCTTGTGTACCCTGGCTAAGCAAAAAGGTCTGGTTTTTTGTGTGTACCAAAACCGCCGCTTCGATGGGGATTTTCTGCGTCTTAGTGCGCTCATCAAAGAAGGTACTTTGGGCGAACTCAAGCACCTAGATTCCCGCTTTGATCGTTTTTGTCCAACGGTACCTGCTCATTGGCGCGAAGAGCCTGGGGCAGGCGCTGGGGTGTTCTGGGGCTTAGGATCTCATTTATTGGATCAAGCACTTTGCTTGTTTGGACCACCGAAGTGGTTGCATGCCAGTATTGATTCATTGCGTGACAACAGCCAAACCCACGATTGGTTTGAGATAGAATTGGGCTACGACGACAAGCGTATTCGTCTTGCGTCAACGCCTTTTGAAGCAGGCGATATGCGTCGATTCAATGCTCGCTTTACGCAAGGCAGTTGGCAGTGTGTGGGGCAAGACCCACAAGAAGAGGCCCTGCAGGTTGGGCAAATGCCATGGGAACCTTATTTCCCTTCCAAAGCTTCTCAGCAACGTAACACGCGTTTTGTGGCGTCGTCTCAGGGGGATATTGAACCCATTTTAGAGTCTTCTACTCAGGGGTGTTACGCGTCCTTTTATCGGCAGTTGCGTGATGCCATTTTGGGCAAAGCGGACGCTCCCGTTTCGATGAAACAGGCGTGTCAGCTGGTGTATTTATTAGGCTTAGCAGAACAATCCGCTGAAAGTGGTCAGCGTATGTCTTGGTGGTATATGCCACGCTTTTAAGGTGTTTTTTGTTGTTTACTCGACAAATACTGCCGATTATCACAGAAAATGAAAAAAGCGCTTGAGAGGCAAGACGGCAATTCATACTATTCCAACCACTTAGTGCATAGAATGTGACTAAAGGGTCAATGTTGACCGGTGACGACAAGCTCATCAAGCATTGCTCCGCATCGCAGAATTAGGGTTGTGCGGTGTACCTCGCCAAAAAATGGCATTTTTATAAAATAAGTGAACGTTTCCTAAAGGATAGAATAGATGAAAACAATAACAACGTGGGGCAAGCTGGCATTAGCGAGCTTGGCAGCGGCAACACTTGTTGCGTGTGGTGGGTCTGAACAAGCAGAAGACACGGCAAACGTTGCGCAAAAAGTGGAAAAAATTGAGTGGAAAATGGTCACTACTTGGCCAAAAAACTTTCCAGGTTTGGGAACGGGTGCCGAGGCGTTGGCGAACAACATCAACCAAATGTCCGATGGTCGCTTAGAAGTTAAGGTATACGCGGCGGGTGAACTGGTTCCTGCTTTGGAAACGTTTGACGCGGTGTCTCGCGGTACAGCAGAAATGGGTCACAGCACGGCGTATTACTGGAAAGGTAAGGCGCCTGCAGTACAATTTTTCTCTTCTGTTCCTTTTGGTATGACAGCGCAAGAGTTTAACGCGTGGTTAGAATACGGCGGCGGCTTGGAGTTATGGGAAGAGGTGTACGCACCTTTTAACATCATTCCAATGGCGGCTGGTAATTCAGGCGCGCAAATGGGCGGTTGGTTTAATAAAGAAATCAACTCGGTTGATGACTTTAAAGGGCTAAAAATGCGCATGCCTGGCCTAGGTGGCGAAGTCATGAAAAAAGTGGGTGCTGTCATGGTGAACTTGCCAGGCAGTGAAATCTTTACGGCATTGCAAACGGGTACAATAGACGCGACAGAGTGGGTTGGACCTTACAATGACCTTGCTTTTGGTCTGTACAAGGCGGCGAAATATTACTATTACCCAGGTTGGCAAGAGCCGGGTTCCGCGATTGAGGCCTTGGTCAACAAAGATGCTTTCAACGCGTTGCCTGAGGATCTACAAGGGATTGTCCGTGCAGCAGCACAGCAAGCAAACCTTGGTATGTTAAACGAGTTTACGGCGCGCAATAACGCGGCTTTAGAGACCTTGGTGAATGATCATAATGTGATCTTGAAGACTTTCCCGAACGATTTATTAGAAGCCTTAAAAGTCGCTTCTGATGAAACCCTTCAAGAAATTGCAGCAAACGATCCAATGAGCCAGAAAGTCTACGATTCGTTTAAAAGCTTCCTAGACTCTGTCAGTGCGTGGCATGACATTTCTGAGCGTGCCTTTATTAACGCAAGAGCAGACGATTAATCGTAACGCTTTTACATTGACAGTCCGCCTCTAATCGCGCGTACTCAGCGCGATTAGAGCAAAAAAAAACCCTGTTTTGACATATCAAAACAGGGTTTTTTTCATTAGAACGATGGCAATGGTGATGACAGATCGATGTCAAAGCAAAGTATTAGTCGTTCATACTGCCGAGAGCCAACAAGGTCGCGTTACCGCCTATGGCGGTGGTGTTATTAGAAACAGTACGCTCCGTCACGAAGCGCAGCAGATAATGTGGCTTTGCGATGGTAGACAGTGTATCGGCGTCGGTTTCTTCAATCAGCTGACAAATCAAACCGGCTTTTGCCGCAAGGCGAACATTAAGTTGTTGCGCTTCTTCTGACGAACAAATGACGGCTACCCCAGCGAGATGGTCCGCTTCAATCAACGAATCTTGCGCAGACTCAGCGATATTTTGCACCACCCCCTCTGGTACGTAAGGGCTAATCATGTCCATGATGTCTTGGCCGACAGGGCCCACTGTGATCACGGGGTTACCCGCAATCAACGCCGTGAATACCTGACCGACTAATCCTACTTTTGCGTTTTCTCCGTCTATAAGAGACAAGCAAAGAAAAGGACCACGACCTTGGTTTGATAGCTCATTGCGTTCACCGGTTGGCCCGGGTAAAACGCGCGTTTCAGCGATGGCTTGTTTGGCGTTACTCATTTGCCACGCGGCCATGTTGCGTTCAGCCGTAGCGAATGCCGCTAAGGCTTTTTCTAGCTTTTCAGCGCGGCCAGACACACCGAGTGTGTCCCAAGCTTCAAAAATGCCTTGCGCGACCTGAATTTGGATAGGTTGTACGATGGTCATAATAAAATCTCCCCTTAAAGGTCTTGCTCAATGGCAAAGCGTTGCAAATAGTGTGGACCACCCGCTTTCGGGCCTGTACCAGACAGACCTTGGCCACCGAATGGCTGAACACCTACCACCGCACCCACTTGGTCACGGTTAACATACATGTTGCCGACACGAGCACGGCTGACAATGCGGGCACAGGTCGTTTCGTTACGGCTGTGAACCCCCAGAGTCAAACCAAAGCCTGAGTGGTTAATGGTGTCGATGATCTTATCCAAGTCACGAGCTTTGTAACGTACCACATGTAAAATGGGTCCGAATTTCTCTTCGGTTAATTGATCGATGCTGTCAATTTCAAATGCCGTGGGCGCCACATAGGTGCCTTTATTGGCGAAAGAAGGCAACTCCGATTGTGCAATGAGTTTGGCTTCTTTATTCATGCGCTCTATGTGTTCAAGCAACATGGTTTGGGCTTTTTTGTCGATGACAGGGCCTACGTCCGTACTGTGTAAATACGGTAAACCGACGGACTGTTCTTGCATGGCACCTTTGATCATAGGAATCACACGCTCAGCGATGTCGGTTTGCACGAACAAGACACGCAAAGCAGAACAACGTTGACCTGCAGAGGCAAAGGCTGAACGCACGGCGTCGCGTACGACTTGCTCCGGCAAAGAGGTGGAGTCCACCAACATGGCGTTTTGACCACCCGTTTCGGCAATCATAGGCACTGGCGCGACACCACGATTGGTCAGGGTACGGTTAATCAATTGTGCCGTGCCTGTTGAGCCGGTAAATGCTAAGCCAGCAATGCGCTTATCCTGTGTAAGTGGTGCGCCTACGCTGGCACCATCTCCTGGGATAAGGTGCAAAACGTCACCGGGCACGCCTGCTTGGTGTAACAATTCAATGGCGCGACAGGCAATTAAGCTGGTTTGTTCCGCTGGCTTCGCAACGACGGTATTACCGACAACCAGGGCCGCAACGATCTGGCCGGTAAAGATGGCCAATGGAAAATTCCAAGGGCTGATGCAAGCAAAGACGCCACGGCCTTTCAGTTGTGCTTGTTTCTGCTGACCCAAGAAGTCCGTATAGCGAGTGGGCGTGGCAAAATGGCTGCGTGCTTGTTGTGCGTAGTAACGACAGAAATCGACGGCTTCACGTACTTCATCAATGCTGTCTTGAATGGTCTTGCCCGCTTCACGGTGGCACAAGGCAACCAATTCAGCATAGTGCGTTTCCATTAAGTCGGCCATCGTATCGAGGCAGTCGGCACGCTCTCCGGCAGGTCGTGCTGACCAAGCTGGGAAAGCACTTTCGGCTAGATCAATAGCGCGAGTGACGGTTGAGGCGTCTCCCCATTCAATTTGACCTGCCGCTTCGCTGTGATCATAAGGGCTGAGCACCGCATGAGTATGACCGGTTGCAATCTGCTTACCGCCTACGATAGGCGAAAAGTGCCATTGGGTTGCTTGTCCCATAAACGCGTTCACCTTGGCTTGGAACGGCGTCCACTCAGAAGCGATTTCAATATTTGGACCAAAAGAGTTTTTGCGATCGTCGAACAGCTTTGAAGGCAAGTTGATGTAAGGGTTCGACAATGACTTACGACTTTCTAGCGTGGTAACAGGGTGATCAACCAAGTCAGCAATGGGGTAATTAGCATCAATCAAGCGGTGTACAAAGGAGCTGTTGGCCCCGTTCTCTAAAAGACGGCGTACCAAGTAAGGCAGCAAATCTTTGTGACTGCCGACCGGTGCATAGATGCGTACACAGATATCGTTGTCTTTAATTAAGCGGTTGTACAAAGCATCGCCCATGCCATGCAGACGTTGAAATTCGAATTCGTTGGTGCTTGCGCCCAACTTTGTGGCGATGCAGTTGATGGTGGCGATGGTGTGGGCGTTGTGGCTGGCAAACTGTGGGAAAACGTTCGCGCGTGCGTGTTCACTGAGCAAAAAGTGCGCACAAGCCAAGTAGGACACATCGGTCGCTTCTTTGCGAGTGTAAACAGGGTAGCCATCGATGCCACGTTGCTGGCACAGTTTGATTTCAGAGTCCCAGTAAGCGCCTTTCACCAAACGAATGGGAATGCGATCACCGTGTTCTTTGGCTAATGCTGCCAACCACACGAGCACAGGCAAAGCGCGTTTTGAGTAGGCTTGCACCACCAGGCCGAATAAGCCCCAGCCTTTTGTGACGTCGTCGCGATAGAGTTTTTCAAACAGTTGCAAAGACAACTCTAGGCGATCCGCTTCTTCGGCATCGATGGTGATGCCGACGTTCAGAGCACGTGCTTTAGCAATTAGGCCTTTGACGCTGTCAAACAGTTCGGTCATCACGCGTTCTTCACAACCCACTTCGTAACGAGGGTGCAGGGCAGACAGCTTGATAGAAATCGTTGGGCGATGCTTTTGGCTGTAGGTGTCTTTTCCGACAGATTCTACCGCCTGTTCGTAGGAAACCAGGTATTTCTTTGCATCATCAGCGGTGAGGGCCGCTTCCCCTAACATGTCAAACGAGTAGGTGTAGCCTTTGTCACGGTAGCTTTTGCCACGGGAAAGGGCTTCTTTGATGCTACGGCCCAAAACAAATTGATGTCCCATTACCTTCATGGCTTGGTTCATCGCTTTGCGAATGACGGGTTCAGAAACGCGATTGACCATGCGGTTGACTAAGTTGGCTGGGGAACCATCTTTGTTTTCGTCCATGGTGACGATTTTACCTGTCAGCAACAGGCCCCAAGTGGAGGCGTTGACGAAAAATGAGTCGGAGTTTTTCGCATGAGAGGCCCAGTCCGCGACACTTAAGCGGTCCTTGATAAACGCATCCGCGGTGTCTTTGTCTGGCACGCGCATTAAGGCTTCAGCCAAACACATTAACAAGATGCCTTCTTTGGTGTCTAGGCTGTATTCCAACAATAGAGCATCGATCATCGACATGCTGTCGTCGTCTTTGCGAACCTCAGCAATGAGGTGAGAGGCGGCATTGGTCTGGGTGACCAATTCACTGTCGGTTGGCTTTGCTAGGGGCAAAAGCGCTTTCAACCATTGATCTTCGTCCGTCTTATAAAGAGGGGAAATAAGCTGCCACAATTCATTGAGTGGGCGCTGAATAAAGTTAGGTTGTAATACCTCAATCGCTTTAAACATGGTTGTTCTCTCCCGCATTAACCTAAAATTTAGTCTGTTTTTTTTTAGGCAAGGCCGCATTAGTGTGATGAAACGGGTGACGTGTTTTTATGGTCTGTTTTTGCTGATATTTACCAAGAAATACACGTCTGGATAATGTTGTCACTTTAGTCGTCCCTGAATAATGGCGTTTCAAACAAGAAACGCCATGGTATTTTTAGGCTTTTCCATTAAAAACGTTATTTTTAGCCATATGCGCTGTAAAAAAGACCCAAAATATTGGGCACAATAAAGCCACTTTAGTAGCTTACGCAGGTTCTGAC
>NZ_JAJATW010000018.1 GCF_020532605.1 Marinomonas algarum
GGGAACGTGCGATTAAGTCAGCTAGTTAGTACGAAATCACTACTGACTTGATTTGCTTTTCAATTTGCTCAAAACCTCAGTTTTTAGTGTGTCTTATCCTCTAGTTGAAGCCTTTAAAGCTCCAACTACCGTCATCCAGACGGATTAACTCCGTGCAGATCTTATCATCTGATCCACTCGCAGTATGTTTCCCAGTGCAAATAACACGGCGAGCTTATTGTCATTTTTTGATAAGCCTTTATAGACTACTTTGCGGAAGCCAAACTGGCACTTAAGTATTCGAAACGGGTGCTCTACTTTTGCTCTGATGCTCGCTTTTATGTACTCAGTGTTAATGGGCTTTTTATTAATACGGGGATGCTTCTTCCATTCCCGAACCTTGCTTGGCATCTCCGCAATTAACCAGTCCAACTTCTTATCTTTGGTTTCCTCACGTTTTTCCACGCCACGGTAGCCTGAGTCGGCAGAGACAAACGTCTCATCGCCATGAATGAGTTCAGTGATTTGGTTTAGGTCATGTTCATTGGCGGAAGTGGTGGTGAAACTGTGCACCAAGCCACGTTTAGCATCGACTCCAATATGTGCCTTCAACCCAAAGAACCATTGGTTTCCCTTCTTAGTTTGATGCATTTCGGGATCGCGTGCTTTCGCTTTATTTTTGGTCGAGCTAGCGGCTTCAATAATAGTCGCGTCAACGATGGTGCCTTCTTTAAAGTAAATCCCCGAATCTGATAGCCATTTGTGGACTTCTTTAAAGAGCTTACGTCCAAGCTTATGCTTTTCCAGTAAATGCCTAAAATTCATAATAGTGGTGTGATCAGGTATTGCGCCTTCTAAAGATAACCCAGCAAACAGCCGCATAGAGGTAATCTCGTAAAGTGCGTCCTCCATGGCTGGATCCCCCATGCTGTACCAGTTCTGCATAAAGTGAATACGCAACATGGTAGACAAAGGATAGGGACGACGGCCGTTACCTGCTTTTGGATAGAAGGGTTCAATTTGGTCTTCAAGCTGTTGCCAGGGAATCAACTCATCCATTCGACTGAGGAAGAGTTCTTTGCGAGTTTTGCGGCGTTTGCTGGTAAATTCGGTGTCGGCGAAAGAGAGTTGGTTCATGATCGGCTGGAGTCGTAGTCAGATTAAGTCGGCAAGATTGTCTCATATTACCGACTTAATCGCATGTTCCCTAGAGAAAGTGTCACTACAGGATATTGCGCAAATTCCAGTGTCACATCAGCACATTGTTGTTGAAAAAATTGAAAGCCTGCAGGATGAGTTGAAGCAGCTAATGGTGAATCAAACAGGGGTGATACACTGATGGGTGCACTGATCAGGCCAATGAAGCTAATACTCTGTATTTCCCAGCATGGATGCGGCTTCGTCTTTTGACACGTAATTTTCTACGATCTCTTGGAAGCGCCCGTCTAAGCGAATTTGTTCAATAATACGGAGCCAGTTTGTACTTTGTGAACTGGAAAACCTGTGTTTTGCGAGCATAAAAGAAACAGTCACCGGCTTTGTTGGAGAAACATCTGTAATGCGAATCGAAGAGGGTTCCTCGCCTTGTGTAAAGAAAGAACGATAAACTTGCGGCAAACTCAAGGTAGCATCGACTTCGTCATTCAGGAGAGCCGCGACGCTTGCTTCATAATCAGGGTAAAGTTTAATCATGCCAAGGGACGCCATCTCTGACAGGTAATAGTTAAAATAATACCCGTAACCACCGCCTTGCGCCCTTGCGACAGTAACATTTTTTAGACTCTTTAGTTGTTGCAAGCTGGTGATGACAGGTAACCGGTCTGTATTGGCCAATAATAAGAATCGAATGTCGTAATATGGAATAAACCAAGCAAACAATTCTCTACTTGGTTCACGGCCTACACTGGGCACCCAGTCAATTTTCCCTTGTTCTAATAAATCGAATGCTTCATTACGCATAATAGGTGTCAAAGTGAATTGACAGCCTGTTATATCACTCAGTAAATTAAGTAAGTCTGGGTCAATGCCTTGCCCCTTGTTATACATCACTCCCGAGTTGGTTATACCAACAGAGATCGCGCTGTTGCCACACCCAAAGGCATCTGGTTTAGAGGCGGCGGCCTGTGAAACAGAAAGTAACAGTGTGATAAAGGTGGCAAAGATTGGGCGCATGATAAGTCTCCGCTCTGGTGGGAAAAAGAGCCAAATTGACAAAAATATTTAGTAGATAAAGATCAAATAAACCTCTACTTTTTTGTCTATATTAAGTGAGAAACTGCTTTAATACTGTAAGTTAAGTAAAGAACTTGCAAAAACCATACTGGGTGCAATAGATCAAGGAACTGACGGCTTATGCCACATCGAAAACCCAAAAAACGGCTTATCTCTGTCCAATCATTGCTTATTATTTCCAGTGTGACACTGGCGCTTATTGTCGCAGGCACCATGCTGACATTAGGGCAGCATGGTGTGAATAATGCCTTAAAAGCCGCATTAGAGGAGCAGTTTAATACCATCGGTATGATGGTTCGTGAGCGGGCTCGACGCTTAACGGAGCCGGTTCAGTCGCAGTTAAGTATCCTTATCCATGACCAAATTACAACGGCGCCAGACTTGAGTACGCGCTTGTCTCGGCTTCCGGTATTTTCAGAAGTCTTAAAAAGTAACTCAACGATCCGTAATGTCTATGTCGGCTATCCCAATGGTGAATTCTTTCTTATTCGGAAAACAGATACCGATTTAATTCGTTCTAGTTTCGATTTAAAGCGTACTACTGCTTACCTGGTGCAGACCATTACACAGGATGTCGATGGCAGTAAAGTGGGTGAGTATCGCCTGTATGATGCCGATCTTCATTTACAAGAAGTGCGTCAAAAACCAGATTATATTTATGACCCTCGTGAGCGTCCTTGGTACAAAGCCAGTGAAAAAACCGCACGATCAGTGACCAGCTCGCCATACACGTTTTTCACGTCTCAAAAAGTGGGTGTCACCATTTCTCAGCGTTCAATAAGTGCTTCTTCGATTGTGGGCTTTGATGCCACCATTGAGCAGCTGACTTCTGAAGTGAAAAGTCTGCAGATGATACCGGGCTCTGAGATTGCCATTACAGAGATGGATGGAACGCTGGTGGCGTATTCAGACCTTTCTGAACTGCTGACGAGAAACGCAGAAGGGGAATTAGTCCGTCAAAATATATTGAGTCTGCCTTCTCCTATTCTTAGCACCGCAGCTCGTAAAATGGGGATGTCCAGCGACTACCAACATGATGTTATTGACGTTATGGGAGAAGAGTGGGTTGTGTCCAGCCGACCTTTAGAGTTTGGCACAGTAACCGGTGCACGACTTTTACTGGCCGTCCCAGCAGATAAGTTGTTTGCTTCCACACGCAAAATTATTCGCGATCAAAGTATTGTGATCATTGTCATCTTAGCTCTCTTTATTCCCTTTGGCATTTTAGTGATTCGTCAAATTACTAAGCCATTGAGATTGCTCTCAAAAGATGTGCAAAAGCTGGCTTCGTTTGACTTTAATCATCCTATTTCTGTGTCATCGAGGGTGAGAGAAGCCTCAGAGTTAGCAGACACGGTTGAGCGCTTGCGTATCACTATTTTTCGCTTTTTAGAAATCAACCGCACCATCGCGGCTGAAGAAGATTTTAATACGCTACTGGTAAAAACCCTTGATGAGATCATTGCCACAACCGAGACACAAGCGGGTGTGTTGTATTTAACCGACAACGAAGGCAAGGCATTGGTTCCTTTTGCATCACGTGTTCAAAATGGCCATCCTATGGAGATGGATATTCCATCTGTGCCATTAAGTCAGCAGGACTCACTGCTTGTGCGTGCCATTACTAAGAAAGGCGCCGAAAATGTGAGTGCGTCGTGGCAAGAACTTGAGCAAATGGGGCTAGAAAACGTAAAAGAAGCCTTAGATGAGCCCGCTTCACATATATTAGCCACGCCCCTGTTTAACCGGAGCAATGACCTGGTTGGCATCATATTATTGTTTGAAACAGAAAGCATTGATCCAACCTTGATGCGGTTTGCGGAAGCGCTGTCAGGGTCTGCAGCCGTATCGGTCGAAGCCCGTCGACTTATCGCTGCGCAGCGTGAACTATTTGAAAGCTTTATTCAACTGATCGCAGGGGCTATCGATGCGAAAAGCCCCTATACTGGTGGCCATTGTGCGAGGGTACCAGAACTAACCAAGTTACTGGCAAAAGCCGCTGCAGAAGCGGAAAGTGGTCCTTTCGAAGACTTTAGTTTGTCTCGAGATGATTGGGAATCCATTCATGTTGCTTCTTGGTTGCATGACTGCGGGAAAATCACTACGCCGGAGTTTGTTATTGATAAGGCGACTAAGCTGGAAACCATTTATGACCGAATACACGAAATACGAATGCGCGTAGAAGTGATGAAGCGTGAAGCGGAAATTTGTAGCTTGCGCAATGTACTTAAAAAAGAAGATATCGCATTTGATGAAACGACGCTTCAAGCAGAGCTGGCTCAGCTAGACGAAGATTTTGCTTTTATTGCTCGTTTCAATCAGGGAGGTGAATATTTAGACGAGTCCAAACAAGACCGTATGAATGCCATTGCCCAAAAAACATGGACACGAACTCTGGATGATCGTCTTGGCATTTCTCACGAAGAATGGCACCGAAAAAATCGAACGGCTCCCGCTGTGCTGCCGGTGACTGAGCCGCTATTGGCTGATAAGCCAGAACACCTTTTTGAGCGACCAGAGTCGGAGGCATTACCGGAAGGCAACCCTTGGGGGTTCAAGATGGAAGTGCCTGAATACCTTTATCATCGTGGTGAGATGCATAATCTCTCCATACAGCGAGGGACCTTGACGCCAGAAGATCGCTATAAAATCAATGAGCATATTGTACAGACAATAAAAATGCTCGATAAGTTACCCTTCCCTAAACATTTACGAAATGTGCCAGAGCTAGCAGGTGGGCATCATGAAAAAATGGATGGTACGGGTTATCCAAAACGTCTGACACAACATGAAATGTCCCCCGTCGCCCGTATGATGGCGGTGGCTGACATTTTTGAAGCGTTGACTGCGGTCGATCGACCTTATAAGAAAGGTAAGATGTTATCCGAAGCAATAAAAATCATGTCTTTTATGGTGGAAAATCAACATATAGATCCTGATGTCTTCCGGCTTTTCTTAGAGTCTAAGGCTTATCTAATATATGCCCATGAATATATGAATCCGGATCAAATAGACACAGTGCACATAGCGGATTTCTTGTCCTCTAGAAACAGCGAAATTAGATAGCGGGCAGCAATAGGTGTTTCTTTTGGAATAGAATGTTAAG
This sequence comes from Marinomonas algarum, assembly GCF_020532605.1. Classification (GTDB taxonomy): domain Bacteria; phylum Pseudomonadota; class Gammaproteobacteria; order Pseudomonadales; family Marinomonadaceae; genus Marinomonas; species Marinomonas algarum. The sequence continues at coordinate 5,318 of NZ_JAJATW010000018.1, forward strand.
TACATTTACTTAGGCGTACTCATTGTTCATTGAGCGGGGTCATACAAAGCCTGTAAAAAATTGCGCGAATCAGATACATAAATGTTATTCTGATAAAACCCTTTTGAAGGACATAACGAGGATTTATGCCAGCTCAAGAATTGCTGTCGGATTTGTTTGTTGAAACATTAGAACAAGCCATGGATGGTGTCGTAGTGATCGACGCTAACAATCTCGTTGTGTTCTACAATCGCGCCGCAGAGGCTCTCTGGGGACACGCAAAGTCAGATGTTATCGGGCAGAATGTAAAAGTTCTTGTCCCCGATCAGCTCAAACCCCATCATGATCAATATGTGAATGCTAATCGAGTCACAGGCGAAGACAAAATAGTTGGCACACACCGTGAAGTAGAAATTGTCTGCAAAGATGGCACGACTAAATGGGGATCGATGTCGATCTCTAAAGTGTGTGTGGACGGCGAAAATTTATATACGGCGTTTGTCAAAGATGTAACAGACGCCGTCAAAGAACGCCAACGCATTGAAATGTTGTCTTTGGTGACAGACAAAACCAATAACGCTATTTTTATTACCGATGCTTCTTGGAACGTTGTGTATATTAATGAGGGTTTTACCTCGATTTTAGGCTACTGCGACGAGGATATTTTAGGGCGCACGCCCATTTCAGTCATTGCACCTAACTTTAGTAAAATAGAGCTCACCAAAGCACGCAGAACCTTTATCAGTGGTATCCCCGTTAAAGTGGATGAGTTGTTACAGGCAAAAAGCGGTCAGAAGTTGTGGTGTTCCGTTATGAGCAACCCCGTTTTTAATGATGCGGGTGAGTTGACTCATGTAGTAACCATCTTGTCTGAAATTACCAAGACAAAACTTCATGAAGTCTTGCATTCAAGAATGTTAGGCGCCATTGCACGAGATCAACCCTTGTCCATCATCATGGAGTCGGCTTGCCATGAAATCATCCGCATCATGACCGATGTAACGCCTGCGATTATGCAAGTTGATGATCATAATCGGTTACAACTGCTCTCTGCTCCACAATTACCCAGTCGATTTCGTAAAACGTTGAATAATGTGCCGATAGGGGCCTCTGTGGCGTCTGCCGGTACGGCGGCGCACCGACGTAAACCGGTACTCGTCACAGACATTTCTACCGACCCTTTATGGCAAGACTATCGTGAAGCCATTATGCCGTTTGGTTATAAAGGCTCTTGGGCAACACCGGTTCTAGGGAACCAAGGGGAGACGATCGGCGTCATCGTCTTCTATCGAAAAGACCACCACGTGCCTTCTCTATTGGAGCACCAGTTGGTCAACGCATTGGCGCCTTTGTGTGCCCTTGCCATTGAACGAGAAGAACAGCGTAAAAATATTCGTCACCTTGCTTACTACGACAGCCTGACAAAATTGCCGAATAGAAGCATGTTGCATGCGAAGGCTGAACAAGCGTTAAGAGAAGTACAACAGATAAAAAATGATTTGGCGGTGCTCTATGTGGATTTAGACCGTTTTAAGCAAATCAATGAAAGTTATGGCCAAGCAGTGGGTGACAAGCTGCTGATTGAAATCGCTGAGCGTTTGAAGCGTAAATGCCTACACCTGGATATTTGTGGGCGATTGTCAGGCGATGAGTTTCTGCTGGTCGTCACAGGTAAGAGAGCCAAAGCACTGAATTATTTTATTGAAGAGTTACGCCTGTCGATTGCCTGCCCGCTTGAGATTGATGGTGATATCCTGACGCCCTCGGCCAGCATCGGGATCAGTATTTTTCCGGAAGACGGCAATGATATTGGCACCTTGATGCACCGTGCTGATATGGCGATGTATCAGGCTAAAACAGCGGGTAAAGGACGCTTCGCTTTCTTTAGTCATGAGCTAAATCAGCTTGCGCTTGAGCGACAAGAGATGGAAGTTGAACTGCAAAAATCCATCGTAAACAACGAACTAGCGCTTCATTATCAGCCTCAAATGTGTATGAAAACGGGTCGTTTGTATGGTCTTGAAGCCTTAGCTAGGTGGTCGCACCCTAAATTTGGAGCGGTTTCTCCGGGGCGTTTTATCCCTCTGGCAGAAGAGTGTGGTTTGATTGGTGACCTAAGTCGCTGGGCCTTGAAGGCAGCGTGTCAGCAAATGGCAATATGGCGCAATAAAGGCATTGATATCCCCGCTGTATCAGTCAATTTATCACCGTTAAACTTTCATGATACCGACTTATGTCGCTTGATAAAGGCGCAATTGGAAGAGAATAACTTGCAACCTTCTGATATCACGTTGGAGCTGACAGAGAGTGTGCTGCTAGATGCGACACCAAGCACGATGCAAACTCTTCATGACATACACAGCATGGGAGTGCGTTTTTCCATTGACGATTTTGGAACCGGTTATTCTAGCCTAAGTTACCTGCGAAAAATTCCAATCAAAGAGCTTAAATTAGACAGCAGTTTTGTTTTTGAGTTAGAGCACGATGGTACCAGTCAATCATTGAGCAAAGCGGTATTACAAATTGGCGAAAGCCTGAATTTAGATGTTGTGGCTGAAGGTATTGAGCGTCAAGAGCAATATGCCATTCTTAAAAAGCAAGGTTATCATGTTGCGCAAGGTTACTTATTCTCGAAGCCATTGAATGCAGTGGAAATTGAGAGGTGGGTCATTGATGCGCAAACCAAAATGGTGCCGTCTTCTACTTGATGGACATAACAGGAACAAATAATCGTGGGGTGAAGCATCTACCGGAAAAAGAGCTGATTGCCCTATGTGCTTTGATGATGTCTCTGACGGCATTGAGTATGGACGCCATGTTGCCGGCGTTCTCTCAAATCGCAGAAGCGCTTTCTATTGTGGATTACCAGCAAACCCAGTGGTTCGTATCCGCTATGATTTTGGGTATGGTGTTTGGTGAGCTGTTTTTTGGCCCTTTATCGGATGCTATTGGTCGTAAAAAAAGCATTTTATCTGGTATTGGTGTCTACTTAATCGGTTCCATCATTGCTGTTTCAGCCTCTTCAATTGAAGCCTTCTTGCTCGGTCGAATGATTCAAGGGTTTGGTGTAGCGGGTCCAAAAATTGCCACCCGAGCGCTTATTCGAGACCTCTACAAGGGCGCAGCAATGGCGCGCATCATGTCTTTTGTCATGATGGTGTTTCTCTTAGTGCCTATGTTGGCGCCTTCTCTTGGTCAGCTTGTTATGAAAATAGCAGACTGGCGTTGGATTTTTACTTTGCTTATTGTGCAAGCGGCTCTGGCAGGAAGCTGGCTACTGATCCGTCAACCAGAGACGCTGGCAAAAGAGAATCGTATACCCTTGAGCCGAAAGCGTTTAACGGCAGATGTAAAAATGGTATTACAACATAGGGATGTGGTGGCCTTCACTGTCTTACTTGGGTGCATTTTTGGTGCCTTGATGATGTACATCAGTACCGCTCAGTCCTTGTTTCAGGATGTTTATCAAACGGGCGATCGTTTCCCACTGTATTTTGCTGTGATGGCCATTGGCTCGTCTTTCATCAATTTTTTCAATGCGAAAATCGTTCAGCGTGTGGGAATGCAGCGTTGTGTTATGGCGGCGTTGAGTGTTTTGTTAGCGGCGTCTTTCGTTTTATTGTCGTTAACTCTGGCATTTGATGGTGTTCCACCTTTCAGTGTCTTTATGGGATTGGGGCTGATCATGTTCTCTTGTTTTGGCATGATCTTTGGCAATGTTAACGCCATGGCGATGGAGCCATTAGGCAAGGTGGCGGGTCTTGCTTCGTCTTTAATTTCTTCTTTTTCCAGTCTGTTGGCCATTGTATTGGCGACAATCGTTGGGCAGTTCTATTACGCCAGCGTGACGCCACTGGCGAGTGGTTTTGTACTCTTCTCTCTTTTAGCGCTACTGATGCTGATATACGGTAATCGAATGCGAATAAGGTAGAATACTCACCTAATTTATTTTGTGAGTGTGTTTATGCCTTCTACCACCGCTTCTTCCTCTTTAGGTAAGCAGCTTTTTTCCATGACTTGGCCCATGTTGTTTGGGGTCTTATCCCTGATGAGTTTTCAACTGGTCGACAGCGCTTTTATTGGTCAGTTAGGTGTTTTGCCTCTGGCGGTACAGGGTTTTACGTTGCCTATGCAAATGCTTGTAATCGGTTTGCAAGTTGGCTTAGGAATAGCGACCACCGCGTTGATTTCACGTGCTTTGGGTGCAGGTCAGAGTATTTATGCAAAGCAGTTAGGAGGCCTTGTTTTGACAATAGGCAGCTTAGGCGTCGCTGCGTTTTGTGTTCTGCTTTGGTGTTTTCGTCATCCTATTTTATGGCTGTTAGGTGCACCTGACACTGTCCCTCCCATCATTGATGAGTATTGGCCTCATTGGCTTTTGAGCGCATGGGTGGGTGCGTTTGTGTATTTCTACTACAGTATTTGTCGAGCCAATGGCAATACCTTGCTGCCCGGTATCATGATGGTGGTGACCAGTGTGCTGAACGTGGTGTTGGATGCATTGTTTATTTTTACATTTGAATGGGGGCTCAATGGCGCGGCGATGGCAACGACACTCTCTTTTGTCTTGGGAGCGGTGGTTCTTGTGCCGCGGGTTGCTCGTCAGCATTGGCTGACTTTTCACTGGCATGATTTGGACTTTAGCAAAAGTATGGCATCTATCGGCCATATTATGGGGCCGGCGATGGTCAGTCAGCTCTTACCCCCAGTATCTTCTATATTAGCTACCAAGCTGATAGCCGGGTTTGGTACCGCTGCGGTTGCTTCTTGGGCGTTAGGATCACGGTTTGAGTTCTTTGCCATTGTGGCTGCATTGGCGATGACGATGTCTTTGCCCCCGATGATAGGGCGTCTGTTAGGAGCGAAAAAAGTGGACGATATTCGCTATCTTGTCTCTTTAGCGTGCCGCTTTGTTATCGGGTTTCAGTTACTGGTGGCTGTGATGACATTTTTTGCCTCCGACTTTTTAGCCAGTTTAATGGCCAGTGATCAAAGTGTGTCGACGATACTCAACTGGCATCTTATGACAGTGCCTTTTAGCCTTGGCTCATTGGGCGTGTGTATGATCATGGTGTCGGTGTCGAATGCATTAGGTAAGTCCTATGTTGGCCTTACGATTTCTGCCTTACGTTTGTTTGTTTTCTTTTTACCTTGTTTGTGGATTGGCGCTGAGTTAGCAGGGTTAAAAGGCGTTTTCGTGGGCGTGCTCATCGGTAATTTGCTGGCTGGCTGGTGTGCCTGGCGCTTGTATGTGAAAACCTTGGGCAAAGTCGCCCAAGCTGTGGGCTTAGAGAAGTAAAAAACACCATGTATAAGCGTCATCTATAGTTACAGTTGTCCTAATTAAGAAAATCATAGGTTGAAAATTTAAGTGAGAATGAATACTATTCATGAATTATTACACTCATTGGAGAACTATTGTGAATGCGCAAGTACAACAGAAAATAATCGACTTCTTAGAAGTTGGCGGGCCAGTGGTATGGATACTCATGGGTTTTTCTGTCGTGGCGCTGACCATTGTATTGCTTAAATTATGGCAATTGGCTGTACTGCGTGCAGAAAGCCTAAAAACCGCTAACCTCGCTTTAGGTCAATGGCGTGCCGGTGCCGGTGAGAAGTCATTGGGCTTATTAAACGAAAAGCGCCCTATTGATGATCTAGTGGCTTACACGATACGTGCCCTTCTTAAAGTGAACGCCAATGCAGACGTTATTCGTGAAGAAGTGGAACGACGCGCCATGAACCGTTTGAGCCAGCTGCGTGCTTACTTACGACCGTTAGAAATCATTGCGACACTCAGCCCACTGCTTGGTCTGTTGGGTACGGTATTAGGGATGATTACAGCGTTTCAGCAAATGGAAGGAGCCGGCAATCAAGTGGACCCCTCCGTATTATCAGGGGGTATTTGGCAAGCATTACTCACCACCGCAGTTGGTTTGGCGGTAGCGATTCCAGTGGTTACCTTGCACAGCTGGCTAGAGCGTAAAGTTGAGCGTATTGCTCACAACATGAACGACGCAGTGACGCAGGTATTTACGAGCAAGGCGGCGAATGTTTCGGCTAACCCAACGACCGAAGCGGTAACCTCTGAGCAAGAGTCTGGACAAGAAAAGGACAGTACAGAAAAGGACAATACAAACAAGGACAACGCTTTGCATGTCGCTTAATCTTTCTCAAACCAAACGTAAGAACGCCATTAGTTTAACGCCACTTATCGATGTGGTGTTTATTTTACTGCTGTTTTTTATGCTAACTTCCAGCTTTGTCCCTTGGCGTATCGTTGATACGCCTTTGTCTGTACCAACAGAAGCGGAAGCGACGCCAGAAGAAAGTGAAAATATCATACTCACGCTTAAGGCAAACGATGAGCAGGTTTGGATTGAAGAGCAGGTCGTGCGTTTTTCCGATCAGGCCGCTTTTGAAGCCTTGGTGACTGAAAATAATGCGGGTGTGTTCATTATTCAAGCGGAAGACGGTGTGACCTTGCAAACTCTGATGAGTTTAGCGGATCGCTTAAAACTCAATGGCGCAAAAACCGTATCCATTGCGAATGCCTTTGCAATGCCGGAGGCGAAATGAAAATAGGACAAAACTACGCGGCAAGGAAGGCGAACGACGATGACAACATGGTGCCATTGATTAATGTCGTCTTTCTAATGTTGGTGTTTTTCATGGTAGCAGGCCAAATTCGTAAAGCAGACCCTGTCCCCGTGATCCCTCCACAGTCGATTAACGACACTCGCGCAGCGACAGACCCAAGCATTGAGATTGTATTAGGCGCAGACAACAGTCTGTATGTGGATGATGTTCTATTTGTCATTGATGATGTTCAAGGGTATTTGGCAGATCAGTTTGCTGCCGCCATCGATAAAGACGGATTCTGGGTGCAAATTAAAGCGGATGGCGATTTATCCCTTGATGTACTGCGCCCTGTTTTTAATCAGGTACGTTTGGCGGGTCTGACAAAGGTAAGTTTAGCAACACAGTTAGAACGAGGTCAGGATGATCTTTAAACGACATTGGCTTATTGCAGGCGGTTTTGCGATATCAGTGCATGCCTTAGCATTTTATGCGGCTTTTAATTCACCGGCACCTGGCAGTCAAGCTCCGGGTTCCCAGGGTATAGAATTTGATCTTGGCATGGTTGGGGATTTAGGCGCCGCAGCGGAAACAACCTTAGCTCAAGCAGACGTTGAAATGGTAGAAGAGCCAGTCGAAGAGGTTGAGGAAGTTATTGAAGAGGTCGTCGAAGAGGAAATCGTCGAAGAAGAGATCATTGAAGAAGAAATCGTTGAGCCTGAACCTATTGTAGAACCAGAACCAGAACCAGAACCAGAACCAGAACCAGAACCAGAACCAGAACCAGAACCAGAGCCAGAACCAGAACCAGAACCAGAACCAGAACCAGAACCAGAACCTGTTGATGTAAAACAGGAGTCACCTATTGAGGTTGTGAAAGAGGAGCCAAAGCCTGAGCCTAAAGTGGCGCCTAAACCCGTTCCTAAAAAAGAGCCAAAGGTCGAGCCGGAAGAGAAACCTAAACCAAAACCTGTTCCTAAAAAAGAGCCCAAGCCGGAACCCAAAGTAGCGCCTAAAAAAGTCGTTGAAAAGGTGGCACCACCTTCTGCTGCGAACCAAAAAGCAACAACGGGTCGCTCAAATTCAGCCAGTAACGGGGGTAACCCAGGGGCTAAAGCGGATTATTTTTCTCAATTAACGGCTATATTAGCGCAAAACAAGCGTTACCCAAGGGCGTCTCGTCGCCGTAATGAAGAGGGAGTAGTGACTCTATCCTTTATTGCACATGCGGACGGTTCGGTGTCTGATGTAACCATCACGAAAAGCTCAGGGCATCGTCGTTTAGACAAGGCCGTATTGGATATGATTCAGCGTTCTGTTCCTTTGCCGCGTTTTACCAAAGGCATGGTAGAGAAACAATTGAAAGTGAATTTACCCGTCTCCTTTAAACTGAGTGACTATCGCTAGTGGCTCAGTGTAAAGGAGATATTGTTACCCAGGTAAAGCCGTTTTAATCTCACTGTGTTTTATTGTGCAATGAGCTTGGTAGACGTTGAGTGCCTGGGTAAGAGTAGCCAAACCTTACCGAAATGCTTAAGTTGTCCTGCATTTTTATGCGCTTCCTCACCGATACCCTGATACCAGTCAATATGCCCTGGTCCTTTTATTGCGCCTCCTTTATCTTGCGCCAGGAGAAGTCTAAATTCATGTCCCATTAGATTACCGTAAGCATCCAGTTTTGGTACTTGCGCTAATAAAACAGCGCCTAATGGGATGACACTAGGGTCAACCGCTGCAGAATACAGTGGTGTTAAGGGCACATTCGCCGCTCCGACAGGTTTTTCTGGTCCCTCACTGAAGAACAAATAACTAGGATTAGTCGATAATATTTCTTGTTGGCGCTCAGGGTGATCTCTTAGCCACTGTTTAATGCTTTGCGCTGAGATATCTGCTCGATCTATTTCCCCCCGCTCAATTAATTCCTTCCCTACGCTTCGATAAGCGTGACCATTCACGCCTCCCCAGGACAATAACTTACGCTCACCATTTTCATATTCAACCACGCCAGAGCCTTGTACGTGTAAAAAAAAGTTATCAACTAAACTGGATGTATAGGCAATTTCTAAGTTTTGGCCGTTGAGTGCGCCTTCAAAATCAATGGCTTCCCGTGAAGGAAAACGATCTTCTGCATTACGCAGTGAGGGCTTGCGGTATAACGGGTAGCGATACATGTCATCCGGTGTGTGGCGAACGGGTAAAATCGGTACGTAATACCCTGTGATCTGTACATTCCCTCGTTGATCTTGCCCCGACAGTTGATGAGCGACCAGTTCAGGCTGGTGGGTGGGGTCCTTCAACCATTGACTAATTTCTTGAGTGACCTGCTTCAAATCTGCCACACTGGTTTGGGTATTATCCAGTAGGTAGTCTTTCTCCTGTATTCGATTCAAATAAGAGATTTGTTGGGCTAATCCGTTTTGGAAACTGGAGTCGGGCATAGGTAAGCCTGGCGGTAAACTTTCTTGCCAGTATAAGGTGTCGCGTTTAGGCGAGGTTATGTCTCGACCATTGTTTTCAAAATCATTAGACTGGTCAATCTCAGTCAGGGTGCAACCCGCTAAGGCAAGACAGGAAACGAAACTGAGTAGGCGTGTCACAGTATTTTTTGTGGTGTTGTGTATTAAAGTGTTCAACGTCATAAGTCTTACCAATGAAACAGAGTGAGATGAAAAAATAGACAAGCAAGAAGAATGTGACCGCATCTTATAGGGGAGGTTCCGGATTAGTAAGTAAGGAGCTCATAGGCTTGGCGCAATCCGATAAAGTGTTCTTGGTTGCCGCCACGGTCAGGGTGATGTTTTTGGGCTAGCTTACGATATTGTTGTTTTATTTCTGTTTTACTAGGGTGCGAAGACGTGATCTGCAGTGTTTTGAGTGCTGCGTCCCGATCTCCTGAGAGATTGATGCCCGTATAAAAACGGTTAAGCAGATCAGAGACATCATCGGCCTCTGTTTTTTCGTATTCACTCCAGTCTAAATAATAAGCGGCTAGCTTTGCATCCACACCATCGTCAACTGCAGTGCTGCCAGTCGGTACAGCAATATTGGTCGATTCCCTTAGGTAGATACGTATTGCACTAATACTCAGTAAAAGGTTTTCCTCTTGCCAGAGGCGGCGTTGTAACTGATATAGAGCATTCATAATTAAGAAGTGCTGGCGAAAAAGTGCCAAATTAGCATCCTCTGCTAGGGCATTAAAAGCGGGCAACTGTTCTTTTAATGCTTTTAGAATATCAAACTCACTAATGCCATTTGGGTGCGTTTTTAATAAAGTGAGAATAGGGCCAACTAAGGGGTTATTCATACAAAGCTCTTTCACGTTCATGTTGTTATCAGTGTAGGCGATGAAGGGGAAGAGGGTCAAAGTGCTCCCTCAGTTTTCAATGATGAAAAGTACGACAAAGCACCATAAGAAGAGGCAGGAAGAGACACATTATGTTGTGGATTATCGTGATTATTGTCGTTTTAGCGCTGATTGTAGGGCCAAGCGCCTGGGTCAAATTTACTCTAAAGCGTTATGCAACAGACCGTAAAGATTTGCCAGGAACCGGAGGGGAATTAGCAAGTCATCTGGTAAAACGTTTTGAGTTGGATAAGGTGAAAATTGAAGCTGCACAAGAGGGTCAAGATCACTTTGATTTTGGTCAACATGTAGTACGGCTGAGTCCAAGTGTTTTAAAGGGCCGATCATTAACCGCCGTGGCGGTAGCCGCCCATGAAGTTGGTCATGCTATTGCCCATGAAAAAAAGCAGAAAATCTCTCGTTTAAGTACGCGTTATTTACCTGTGGCGCATTTTGCTCGACGTATTACGGCAGGTTTATTGCTAGGGTGGCCCGTTATCTCAGCGCTATTACATTTGCCTTATGCGGTACCGCTTCATGCCGCGGTGGTCGGTTTGTCGGGCTTACTGGCGGTTGTGGTGCAGCTGGCGATTTTACCAGAAGAATGGGATGCGAGTTTTAACAAGGCCTTGCCTATCCTTAAAGAAGGCCATTATATTTCGCAAGAAGACCTTCCCAAAGTGAAAAAAATTCTCACTGCGTGTGCGATGACTTACGTGGCGGCGGCTTTGATCCGAGTGCTTTTTGTATGGCGTTGGTTTAAACGCTAGGTTGTTTGCTTTTACAAATGTAAAACGCTGTTTGCATCTGGGCCGATTGGACTAGGAGTATGGTCATCAGCCATTTCATCATTGCACCATTCTTCACCGTCGATTAAGTAGCGGAACTGGTAGCTGGTTTGGACATCAAGATTTAATGTCGACGCGAAAAAGCCAGAGCGTTGTTTTTTCATCAAATTAGCTTGTTTGTCCCATTGATTAAAGTCCCCCACCACAGCGATGCTTTTTGCGTTTTTATACTCACTAGCGGGCAACATAAACTTCACTTTGCATTGGGGTTTTGTTTTTAAATAGGTCTTCTCAATCATGGGGACACTCCGTTTGTAAGTAGTAGGCAGTAACAGCCAATAATAGACACAAGCAAGGCTCACGCCATGATGACTAACTGATTCATTTTGCATTAAAAAAGCAAACAGCGTTTAAAGCATTGGGTACATAATGACGCGTTTTTGTTTGATTGAAGAGAAAACTGCGCTTTTATGGCACTGACAAAAATAAACACATTGTATTGGCAGAAACAGAGAAGGTGTCCTACACTGAATATCTACCATGAACCAAGACACTAATAATAAAAATGAGGTGTTTGTTATGGATATTGAAACCATTGTTTTATTAATACTTAGCACCATGTTGCTGGTAAAAGTTGTGTATCTGACCTTTTTTAAACCCTCTTCGGGGAGACATAAGTCTTCTCAAGTCGCGTATTCACGACAACGTCACGATTAACCCATATTGCAGCATTAGACCAAAGCGCCTTGCCCTCGGTAGCGTTTATTCTTAGCTTCTTTGATGGTGTTCAGGTCGACAAGGACCAAGCCATCAACACAGTACCCAAAGTCAGCATCGACACCAAAATCCAAGAAGCGAACGCCGCCGGGTTGGCATAATTCGCTGTATTGTTTAAATAGGGTAGGGACACTGGCACCAAAATGATTGAGCTGTTCTTTGAGTATTTTAAAGTCAGCATCATAGTCTTGACCGCTGAATAGTGCCTCGATAAGGTCTTTGTGCTCTTTATTGACTTGGTAAGGGGTTAAAGAGCGGGCAAGGTGTTCATGATCTGCAAAATACAGTTGATAAAAGGACACAATGAAATCTTTTGCAACTTGATGATAGCGGTTGCTTAAGCTGACAGGGCCAAATAAGTAGCGAATATCTGGGTGGCGATTTAGATAAGCACCAATACCATACCAAAGATAATCGAGGCTGCGTTTTCCCCAATATTTAGGCTGGATAAAGCTACGCCCTAGCTCGATGCCTTGTTCAAAATAGGGTGTCATATCACAGGAATAGCGGAACAGTTCTGCGCTGTAGATACGATGAGACAGATTTTCTTTTAGATAGCGTGCAACTTCACCAATCCGGTAGGCTCCGACGATTTCCAATGCTTCTTCATCCCATAAAATAAGGTGACGATAATATTGATCAAATTTGTCTAGGTCAGAGCGTTCCCCCGTTCCTTCGCCTACTTTACGAAAGGCAATTTCTCTCAGGCGACCGATTTCTTTCATGGTGATTGACACAGGGTCATAATCTACAAGGTAAATTTGTTTTCCATCTTTGGTACTACCGAGGTGTTCGGCGCGCTTTAACTCTTGTTTAATATGCTGACGATTTTGTGGGTGCTCAACGGTTTTTTCTGTTTTCAGCAGAGGTTTTTTGCCCTTGGCGATACGGTATAAGTGGCGCTTAATCAGTTTGTTTTTCTCTTTATTACTGAGTGGTAAAGTTGCTAATTCTTGAATAGGAATGGCTTGGCCTACTTGCATAGGAATTTTACAGTTGCGTTGACGAAACATTTCGTGGGCCAGTTGCAAGGTGGATAAGGGGCGGTAAAGAAGCGAGCTGGTGTAAAACAATAGGGAATTTCGTCCACCAATATGCACGGGTAACAGAGGGCTGTTGGTTTTCTGTGCCAGTTTTAGATAATTCTGGTTCCACTTTTGGTCTTTTACGCCACTTGGGGATAAGCGAGATACTTCGCCCGCGGGAAAAATGATCACGGCTTCTTCATTATGGAGGCAATTCATAATGGCTTTCAGCTGCTGGCGACCCGTTTTTCCACCCATGTTGTCTACCGGTAAGACCAGCTGTTTAAGTCCATCAAACCCCATTAACAGGTCGTTGGCGACAATTTTGACATCAGAGCGAATTTCACCAATTAAACGCAGTAATGCCAAACCGTCTAATGCCCCAAGGGGATGGTTTGCAATGATCATGGTGCGACCGCTGGCTGGAATGTTACGCCGATCTACTTGGCTTACTTGATAACTAAAGTTGAAGTGATCCAGTACGCGATCAATAAATTCGAAGCCGACACAGCCGTCGTTGGTTTCCAAGAATAGATTCACTTCATTTTCGTGGAATAAGCGTTTTAATACACTTAACGTTGGGCGAGTGATGATCGGGCTTTGATCGAAAAATCGAGGTGATTTACTGGCAATCATCTTTTCGACTTGTATCACAGTATGGCTCCACATAATTCTCAGGTAAAAGTGCTTACCAATCAGAGTAGAAGGTGAGTGTGACAAGAAAGTGACGATTAGATGGCGGAAAAGTGACGAAGAAAAAGAAAGTGACTAATAGCTTACCGCTGTTGCTTAGTCGTGGGGAGCGTCGGTGTCTGTGGCGTTCTGCTCAAAGGCATAGAAAAAATGCCACAAGCAATACAAGGTGATGCCCGCTGCGACCATTGCCCAAATAGGCTCGTTAGAGACCCACTCTAGTGCTGTCCAGCCAACACAAAACAGCGTCGCTGCGACTCGACGCCATTTAGGTCGAAAAAATCGGCGATCAGAATCCGTCAACATAAGGGGGAACCATAACAGTATAGTAAAGAATTGTTCCGCCAACCCAGATAAGGTTGGCGTACAAACAAACGTATAACGCTTACTGCGCCTTTGTTTTGCTATTTCCTAAAGAAATATGGCGCGATCCAGTGAGCTGAGATTGTCCGCTGACACCTGAATCGATTTTATCTATCTGTCCACCTTTCGCAAGAAACTCCTGCATTTGCTTTTCAATTGACTCTGATGTTTCCGAAGCGGCTGGCTGTTTTTTCTTAGTGGCCATGATAAATAGTCCTTGTTTTTAATTTGAGCAAGGACTATACCAGATTTTCACTATTTTTGCTGATTAATGACGATGGGATTGAAATGAATGCCTGTTTTCTATTGCGAAAACAGGCATTTTGGTGTTCACAACCCAGAATGAGGGTGATGGCGACGCAGGATGGGGTTCAGTAAACGTGTGAACCATCCCGTAAATTCAACGGGTGCATCCAGTACGGTTAAGCAGATACATTCAGCGTCTTTTGTCACAATAGGCTGGTGCTTGTGACTTGAATCGCGGCTAATAAAGTCTCCTTGGCGATAGACGCCGCTTTCGTCTGAGAAAGCACCCTCTAATACCAGGGTAAGCTCATCACCCGTGTGCGTATGCGTCGGCATATGTGAACCGGCTTTAATACGGGTAAGCGCGATTTGAGCACCGCCTTCTTCATTGCACAAGGTCGCCATCTTAAAAGAAGGAGAAATGCGTGACCATTTTAGATCGTCGTAACCTTTTGGAATAAATTGGCGTAGACTTTTGGGAACCTTATAGGCATCCCAATCTAGCGCTTTGCTTTCATTCGTTTGGTCTAACATTTGGCGCTTTTCTTCTTTGGCCTGTTCGGCCAAGGTAGCTGAGTGCGACTCTGTTTCCAAATGTGCAAAAAAGCTGTCTTTTAAACTGTTAAGCTGTCGATCTTCAGATTTGGTGTCTTCAAAAAATTCAGACCCCAGCATTTCCAGTTTTCGAACTTGTTGTTGGCACTCTGAGCAAAGTTCGAGGTGTGTGGAAATACACAACGAATGAGCAAGTGGCAAAGAACCGGCGGCATAGTCGGTTAATGTTTCAATCGATGGGTGGTAGTGGGTCATCGAAACTACCTCTTTATGTAAATGGTGAGTTTGTGCAGAGCAAGACGAACTCGTGACTTAATAGTCCCTAACGGCAAAGAAAGCTCTTCAGCGGCTTCTTTGTGAGTCTTACCTTCTAGATACACTTTCGCCAGTACTTGTTTTTGATCTTGTGGCAATTTCTCTAGGGCATCTTTGATGCGTTCTTGATCGCGTTTTTGTTGTGCATCCTTAAATGGATCAGCGTTTTCATCGACGACATTTTGCCAGAGATACTCTGGGTCAATATCGGACTGATGACGGCTATTTTTGCGTAAATAATCAATTCGTGCGTTTCTGGCTAGGGTGAAAACCCAAGTATTCAAAGACGCAGTATCCGGTTTGTAGGTATGCGCTTTATTCCAGATTCGGATCATGACTTCTTGTGCAATGTCGTCTGCCATTAAATTTGCACCCGGTTGGGCGGCAAGACAAAACGATCTTACTTTTGGCACATAATGATCAAACAAACGGCCTAAAGCGGCTTGGTCTCTGTGTTCAGCAATAGCGGTCATATCCGCTAATCTCTGTTCATCAGGTTGAAGTTTTGTTGCGCATTCCATGTATTGCTCCAAAAAAGGACAGCTGTCTTAAAAATCAATACGCTGGATTGCGTGAGATGGATCATTTTTGATCAAGCAGATGTTAAATAATATGGGTTAAATGCTATTTTTGATGCGTTCTGGCACCAAAAAGCAGGCTTACTTGGCATCTTGTCGGTCACGCTATCCCTTTAATATAGTGATCTGAGCAGGGTTTTGATACGTTTATTTACCTTAGTCAGCGCTGTTTCTAATGTATGCGACAGCCTATAGCAATTTATTGAAAGGGTACCACCAAGGTAAGTGATGAGTATGGCGAACGCTAAGACCGATCCAAGCTCTCTACTAGTAGAGCGTTTTAAAGCATTTTACCAAGATGTTAAGCGGCCACAATTGGACAAAATTAATGAAGTGTACGCAGAAGATGTGCTTTTCAAAGACCCTGTTCATGAATTGCGTGGTGCAGAAAAGCTACACGCCTATTTGTCTGAGATGTGTATCAATGTACACAGTGGTCGTTTTGAGTTCCTCGATCAAATCACATCGGAGAATACGGCTTACATCAAATGGAATATGCACTTCAAACACCCAAAATTGGGTAATAAGACCATTACTGTCAGGGGAATGAGTCAGGTGCAGTTCCATGATCGTATTTATTTTCATGAAGATATCTACGACCTCGGACAAATGTTATATGAACATGTGCCTTTGCTGGGGGTTGCGGTCAAAGGATTGAAAAAGCGTTTGGCAAATTAACCGTGAGGAGAAAGTGATGGAACAAGTCAAAGAGCAAAAAATTGTGTGGATTACAGGTGCTAGCTCAGGTATTGGTCTGTCGCTGACAAAACGCTATTTGGCCGCGGGTTGGCGTGTTTTCGCTAGTGCAAGAAGCCAAGGCGAGCTAACGCCTTTGTTAATTGAACATACCGATTTAACGTTTTTACCTTTTGATGTGTCTAAGCCATTGCAAGTTGAAGCATTACGAGAAACGTTGCTAGAACATACGGACCATATTGATTGCGCTGTATTAAATGCCGGTAATTGCGAGTATCTTGATATGACGGAAGATTCTCCTGACTGGAATATGATGGATCGCATTATGTCGGTAAATTTCTTTGGCTTGGTAAACAGCGTTGACGTATGTTTGCCTTTATTAAAGCGCTCTTCTCACCCCCATCTTGTTGGCGTGAGTTCACAAGCGGTGCAAGCAGCGTTTACACAAGCAGAAGCCTATGGTGCCAGCAAGGCGGCTGCACGTTATTTTTTATCATCGTTACGAGTTGATTTAAAACCTTTTAATATTGACGTAACCTGCCTATTACCAGGCTTTGTCGACACGCCACTCACCCAGAAAAATACCTTTCCAATGCCTTTTTTGATGTCTGCAGACGAAGCCGCGAAAAGAATGTTTGCGGCCATAGAGTCGCGTCCATTCGAATACGCTTTTCCTAAGCGCTTGTCCGCTGTGCTGTGGGTAGGCCGACATTTCCCTAAATTATGGCTGCGACTGATGACGCCAAAGTCAGAATAAAAAGACAACATCGATACAAGAAATACGCATAAACAATAGATCTGCATGGCGGGTTGATAACAATAGACGTTTTAAGGAGACAAATAAGTGAAAATAGCCATTATAGGGTCAGGAATTTCAGGATTAACCAGTGCGTACCTTTTACAACGTGAGCACGACGTCACTGTGTTTGAGTCGGCTGCACGTATTGGGGGGCACACGGCGACCATTGAAGTACCTGAAGGTAATGGAGCACGCAATATAGACACAGGTTTTATTGTCTTCAATGATTGGACTTACCCGAATTTCATTCGTTTAATGGACGAACTTGGGGTGAAATCCACCGCGACTGAAATGAGCTTTAGCGTCAGCTGTCAGCGAACGGGTCTGGAGTACGGTGGCAATAACCTGAACACCTTATTTGCCCAACGTCGTAATCTATTTAATTTTCCCTTTATCGGTATGTTGAAAGACATTCTGCGTTTCAATAAAGAAGCCATTCAAGACCTTGAAGGCGGCCAACTCAAAGAAGGCGTTACCTTAGGTGAATACCTTAAAGATAAGGGCTACGGTGCGCGTTTTGCTAGCCATTACCTCATTCCTATGGGCAGTGCGATTTGGTCCTCGACACTGGATGAAATGATGGCGTTTCCTCTGGTGTTTTTTGTGCGTTTTTTCAAAAATCATGGTTTATTGAGCGTGAATGATCGTCCGCAGTGGCGCGTTATCCAAGGTGGGTCGTCGGCGTATTTGCAACCTCTTGTGGCTCAGTTTGAAGATAAAATTAAACTGGATACTCATATTGCGTCGGTGGTGCGCCATGATAATCAGGTAGTACTGACGTTCGTGGATGGCTCAGAGCAAACGTTTGATCAGGTTGTATTTGCCTGTCACAGCGATGAAGCCTTGGCTTTACTGGGTGATGCATCAAACGATGAAAAAACCATATTAACAGCGATTCCCTATCGTAATAATGATGTGGTGCTGCACACAGATACGAGTATGTTACCGAAGAAAAAGCTGGCTTGGTCAAGCTGGAACTACCACCTTGGTGAAGACCGAAATAAGCCGGCGACACTGAGTTACAACATGAACATTCTTCAGCATTTTGTCAGTGATACCACCTATGTGGTGACGTTGAATCAAACCGATCTCATTGACGAGAAAAAAATTCTAGGGCGTTTTCAATATTCCCATCCGACCTTTACTCTTGCAGGAATCAAAGCACAAGATCGTTGGCAAGAGATCAATGGCGTGAATCGAACGTGGTTTTGTGGTGCGTACTGGCGTAATGGTTTTCATGAAGACGGCTGCTGGAGTGGTGTTCGTGTTGCAAACGGGCTGGGTGTGACATGGTAAAATTCGCTCCTAAGCACAGTGCCATTTATCAAGGAATGGTTCGGCATCGTCGCTTTTCACCACGTACTCACGACTTTCGTTATAACGTTTTTATGATGTACTTTGACTTGGACGAACTGGAGAGCGTCCTAGAGATGAGCCCTTGGTGGTCAACAAACACTTGGTCGCTGGCGCGCTTTGCACGCAAAGATTATTTTGGCGATAACGCGCTACCGATCAAGGAAGCCGTTTTGCAAGAGGTCAATCAACGACTTGGACTGACTCTTTCAGGCTCGGTGCGAATGTTAACGAACTGTCGGTATTTTGGTTTTATCATTAATCCGATCACCGTGTATTACTGTTTTGATGAGGAAGAGCAACTGCAAGCCATGTTGCTCGAAGTGACCAACACGCCTTGGAATGAAAAGATTGCCTATGTATTGCGCTGTGATCCAAGCCAAAAAAAGCAGCGTATTATTTTTGACAAGGACATGCACGTATCACCGTTCCATCCCATGGAGCATTTTTATGATTGGCGTAGCAATGCACCCGATGAGAAATTGGCGGTGCACATGGAAAATAAAGAATTAACAGGTGAGCAATGTGTGTTTGATGCTACCTTAACGCTGTCTCGGACACCGCTCACATCGCATTCTATGGCGAAGGTATTGTTTAACTACCCTGTGATGACGATGAAGGTGGCGTGGGGAATCTACTGGCAAGCACTCAAACTCTGGCTTAAAAAAGTCCCTTTTTATTCTCACCCCGATCAATCGTCTACTACGTCTGATAAGTAGTACACAGTAACCGTTAAGGAGACCAAGAATGATGAACTCCGCGAGTATAGGCAATCTGAAAGTGACAAAGAAACGCACAACAACATGGTTTGACAATATAGCCCGCAAAATGGTGTTCACAATGCTTGGTCGCCTGGAAATTGGCCACCTCACACTGGAAGAGAATGGGGTAACTCATACTTTTGGTGAGCCAGAAGACACAGCAAGTTACTGTGCTCATATTCATATACATGACATTCATGCATATCGAGATATTTTTTCTAACAGCAGTATTGGCGCTGGCGAAGCTTACATGAAAGGCAGTTGGTCTTCTCCTGATATTGTGGCGGTGATTCGCCTGATGACAGCTAACTTAAATGTCATTAACAAAATGGACGCAAAACGTCCTATTTGGAGTCGAGTAGGCGCTAAGCTTGTTCACAAGTTTAATGCCAATACGAAGCAGGGTTCGAAAGAAAACATTTCCGCGCATTATGATTTAGGCAATGATTTCTTCTCCTTGTTTTTAGATCCAACCATGATGTATTCCTCTGCGATTTATCCACATAAAGAAGCGTCATTAGAAGAAGCGTCTGTGCATAAGTTGGATCGCATTTGTCAAAAATTACAACTCAGTTCTGCAGACCATTTGATTGAAATTGGCACGGGTTGGGGCGGTATGGCCATTCATGCGGCGAAACATTATGGCTGTAAGGTCACTACCACAACCATTTCGCAAGAGCAGTACGACTTTGCAAAGGCCCGTGTAGAAGCGGAGGGTCTAGAAGATAAAATTACATTGCTGTTAGAAGATTACCGAGATTTAACCGGGCAGTACGACAAGCTTGTGTCGGTTGAAATGATCGAAGCAGTAGGGCATGAATATTATGATAGCTACTTCTCTAAATGCAGTAGCTTGTTGAAGCCTCATGGCGTCATGGTGATCCAAGCGATTACCATTGCGGATCAACGTTATGACTATGCTCGTCGTTCCGTAGATTTTATCCAACGTTATATTTTTCCTGGTGGTTGCTTGCCTTCGAACCAAGTCATCGCTCACAAAATCGCTGAAAAAACCGACATGCAAATCGTTGGGTTAGAAGACATTACTGAGCACTATGCAAAGACTTTGGCCGACTGGCGCGAGCGTTTTCATGCAGCACGTCATGATGTAGCTGAAATGGGCTTTGATGGTGTGTTCTGTCGAATGTGGGATTTCTATCTTGCTTATTGTGAAGGTGGCTTCAAGGAGCGTGCGATCAGTACCAGCCAGTTTATCTTTGCTAAGCCAGATCATCGTTTGTCTATTTAGTTTAGTATTTGTTTTTTTGACGTCCATGTCATTTTGCCCGTTGACCAATAAAGTTTCAGGGTAACCGTTTTAAATCACCGCTCTCGGTTAAAGCCAACAGAGCCAATGAAGGAGCCAATGGTATGATGCGCCTCGCTAATGCCATCTTGTTTCAGCTAGTCTGGTTTATCTGTTTGCTGTTCGGCAGTGCTTGGGCACTGGCGGCCACAGCGGTGTATTTATTTCTCCATGATAGATATTTTATGCGTACTCGGCGAGAGTGGCGTTTAGTGTGCGTGTTTCTCTGTCTAGGATTCATTATTGATGGTGTTTTTTTCCAGCTAGGTTTGTTTTCGATTGCCAACGCTGATCCAGATGCATTCAAGCTGCCACCCATTTGGTTGTTGTGTCTTTGGGTAAGTGTTGCCACGATGTTTGCCCACAGTTTGGACTTTTTACGTTCACGCTATGTCTTGGGTGCTGTAATGGGCATGATCGGACCACCAATGAGTTATTTTGCTGGGGCGAAACTCGCGGGCATTACCTTGGCTGAACCGACTATTTTGTCTTTGTTCGCGGTTGGGGCAATGTGGATGCTTGTCTTACCTATTGGTATTAGATTGAGTGAGAAATGGGCTTTATTTTCACTACAAGGAGCAAAGTAATGGCATCTTTTGATACTAAGTGGCTACCTGTGCAATTTAGTACTTTGGCGCTGTGTGCCGCCTTAATAAGTACCCCCCTTCATGCTGCTGAGGCGTCATTTTCTAACATTGTGGGTACGGCTTACAGCGTGAAAACAGGGGCATTACTTTACCGTGAAACTCACCAGCCCCTGACCAATGACAGATACAATGTGGAATATTCTGAGCCAGATGGCCAGATCTTTGGTCAAAAACGATTGGATTTTTCAACGTCTAAAGTCACGCCAAGCTTTACGCAGCGTAACGATCGAAATGGCGAATTTATTGAGATCAGTCAGCGTGTAGGCAACATCAATGTGGTCTACCAAGAAAACAGCGAGGCAGGGCAAGATAAGAAGGCGCTCAAACGTGAAGAGGGTATGGTCATTGATGCCGGTTTTGATGGTTTCGTAAAGCAGTATTGGGCACCGTTAACGTCTGGTAAAAAACTCGATGTGGCCTATTTAGTACCGAGTAAGCAAGCGACGTTTGATTTTCGTGTGAGTCAAGCGGATTGCGTCGATTCGACAGCAGAAGGCGCTCAGTGTTTTTCTTTAACGCCTGTGTCTTGGCTAGTAAAAATGGCCGTTGATCCCATTATTGTGGCCTATGATCCTACGAATAAGCGACTTTTGCGTTTCACCGGTCGTGCCAATATCTGTGATGCGAACGGTAAATATGAAAATGTGGACATCCAGTATCGTTATTTTTAATTGTAATTAAGGAGAATCACTGTGCGGACTTTATGGCAAAACACAATCGTAAAAATAGCGGCATTGTTGTGCGTAGTATTACTAACGGCGTGCTCGACACCTGATGTGTCTTTATACGAAAAAAATGAACCTGAGTTTAATTTGGAAACATTCTTTTCGGGTGAGCTAACGGCCCATGGTATTCTGAAAAACCGCAGTGGTGAAGTGATTCGCTATTTTAATGCCACCCTTGATGGTAGCTGGGAAGATGGTGTTGGCACATTAGCGGAAGTGTTTGTATTTGACGATGGTGAAGTACAAAATCGTACTTGGACAATGACGCCTAATGACCAAGGCACTTATACGGCAACGGCCAATGATGTTGTAGGATCAGGTGAAGTTCGATCAGCGGGTAATGCCTTGTTTATGAAGTATGTGCTGCAGGTTCCATACAATGGCGATATTTTAGAAGTCACCGTAGACGATCGCATGTACATGGTGAAAGACGGTGTTGTCATGAACGAATCTGTGATGACAAAATTTGGTTTTGAAGTGGGTTATCTGTCTATTGTGATTCAGCAGGTTAAACCCTAATACAAAACTTCGTTAACGGTTTTATTGATAGAAGGTCACTTAATTGTGGCCTTCTTCGTTTTGCGGTGCGATAAGATTGTGTTCTGCTTCGGCTTCTCTTACTCTGTGTCGCTTCTTATTTTAGGTTCAGGTTGTAGTGCAATTATGGCGACATTGGTTTTTCGGCTGAAATACGTTCCGGACGAAGAGGCGGATGATATTCGTCAATTGCTGACAGACAACGACATTGCTTTCTATGAGACCAGTGCCGGACGTTGGCAAGTATCCATGGCGGGTTTGTGGGTAAAAGACAAAGAGCAAGCCATCAAAGCGCGCGTTTTGATTCATGAGGATCAAAGGGTACGCGCTCAAACCATGCGTCCTATTTCTTTAGGGCAATGGATTTTAGGCTACCTACAACACGCCAAAGAGAACCCCGCTGAAGCGTTTTTTACGTTTATCGCGGTGACTCTTATCCTCGGCCTATCGATTTTACCTTTTACCTTATGGTTATGACGGCCCAGTTTAATAGTCTGCTCATTAAGAATTCCGTTATACTTTGAGTTTCATTTTAACAATGGCATGAACGTGGTTTTAAAAAGCAAGAATATCAAGGGCAAACGCTCAAACAAGTTGGAACTGCATCCGCGCAACCCTCATCGTGCGCGTTACGACTTTGGTTTATTGGCTGACTCTTGTCCTGAGTTATCCCAAGTTATTCAGCTTAACCAGTATGGTCACGAATCGGTCGACTTCGCTGATCCTAATGCGGTAAAAATACTCAATCGTGCGCTATTAAGTCACTTTTACGGTGTGGCGTTTTGGGATATCCCTGAAGGTTATTTGTGCCCACCTATCCCCGGGCGTGCCGACTACCTACATTACCTGGCGGATCTATTGGCCGACAGTAATAATGGAAATATTCCTCGTGGCAAGGGCGTTAAGGTTTTAGACATTGGCGTGGGCGCGAATTGCGTTTATCCCATTATTGGTCATCAGGAATATGGCTGGCAGTTTGTGGGTTCTGATGTGAACCCTGTTGCTGTGGCGACGTGTGACACCATTGTGAAGTCCAATGCCTGTTTAAAAGGAGCGATTTCAGTTCGACTGCAAACCCAAGCGTCTCAGCTGTTTGCAGGGATTTGGAAAGACCAAGAGCGTTTTGACGTTACCTTGTGTAATCCGCCTTTTCACGCCAATGAATCTACCATGGCGAGTGAATCACAACGTAAATGGCGTGGCGTCAAAGGTAAGAGTATCAATATGGCGAAGCCGCGCCTTAACTTTGGTGGAACCGCAGCCGAACTCTGGTGTGAGGGCGGTGAAGTCGGCTTTATTACACGTATGGTCAAAGAGAGCGTACATTACGCCGATCGTTGCTTTTGGTTTACGTCGCTGGTGGCGCGACAAGAGAATTTAGACGCGATTTATCGTGTGTTAAAAACAGTCGGTGCTCGACAAGTAAAAACCATTAACATGGCACAAGGCCAAAAGATGAGCCGATTTGTGGCATGGAGTTTTCTTGCAGAGGATCAAGCGGATTATTGGCAAGACCACTACTGGTCTATTTAAACACATTACTGGTCTATTTAAACAATAGTGTCGGCATCAAATACTAAGGAGTAATCTACAATATGTTGTTGTTAATACGAATGGTGCTGCTCGCCGCTTTGATTGTCGTTGTGACGCTGCTGGGTATTGTGTTTTGTTTATTGACCTTGGGGTCTAAAAACCGCGTTTATCATCTTGCTCATGTGCTTTCTAGCTTGGCACCAGTATTTGGTTTACGTGTTGAGACGCGACAGTCTGAGGCAGCGAATAAGGTTCCTCAAGCCGTCTATGTGGGCAATCACCAGAATAATTATGACTTGTTTACCTTAGCGGCGATGGTGCCGAAAGGCGTGGTGACGGTAGGCAAAAAAAGTTTGCGATGGATTCCCTTTTTTGGCGTTTTATATTGGGTCAGTGGCAATATTTTAATCAATCGAGATAACCGTAAACAAGCAATAGCGACCATTGACCAGGTGGTGGTGAGTATGCAAAAGACGGGGTTGTCTATTCTGATGTTTCCAGAAGGAACACGCAGTCGAGGTCGAGGTTGGTTACCCTTCAAGCGCGGAGCATTTTACGCGGCCATTCAAGCCGGCGTGCCGATCGTGCCGATTGTGTGCAGTGACACGCATCGTCAAGTGCATTTAAATCGCTGGAATAATGGACGAGTGATTGTCGAAACCCTCGATCCAATTGACACAGCAGGTGTTGATGCCGAAGACGTCGGCACATTATTGGCCTTATGTGAAAGCCGTATGCACGAAGCGAAACAGCGTTTAGATGCCGAATTAGCCGGCTCATCATCAGTTGTCTAATAACGTAATCAGCTCTTCTTTTAAATCGTATTTGACAGGGTGATCATCGGGCAAAGGGTCGTTTGCCCAATCCGGATGTTGTTGCGCCTGTTTCCAAAACGGCTTTATTTTTTCAATCAGTATTTTTTCCATCTGTGCTGTGTCCGTGCCTTGATCAGACAACTGAAAGGCGTGTTGCGTGGCGTGTCCCCGTTGGTGTAAATGTTGTATGGCACTTAAGCCACGTAGGCATAATAAAGTCAGTGTGGCTTGATCAAGGCAAAGGTAATAGCGCTTAGTCAGCTTACTTTTTAAGGTGTCTTTGTAATGCTGTCCTGTTTTCCAAGTGGCACCCAATAAAGCGCCAAGGGTGGTGGCCGTGCCTAAAGTGAGCCCCGCTGACATAACGTCAATACCGGCACCAATGGCCGCGCCTTTTAGGGCACTGGTACCGGTACTGATGCCCCATTCTTTCAGTGTCTCGGTGTCAAAAATGTCTTGTTCCCAGCGGTTATTTTGAATGGCCAAAGGCGTCGCCAATATGTCGTCTTGTTGAAAGTCGTAAAGACGCAATAAGTGGGTCATATAGCGCTGCTCTAAACGGCGAATAGTGTCTTCAAAAGCGTTTGACTCTGATGGATTCGGAGGGTAAACGCGACATTCTGTTCGAGTACTGGCGGCACTTAACAGTAAATCAGCCAATTGATTACCCGCTATAGTGCGTCTTAGTTTTGCTTCTTGTTGCCGTGATTCGATCAGCGTTTCTATGGTTTGGTAGTGGTCGGACATTAGGCTTTGAATACTTTGATAGAGGCGTTTTTCATCTTCAAAGTAAAAGGCAATGGTGTCGTATTTAATAACAGCGTGTAGATGTCGCTCAGCTAAAACCGTGCGCCATGCGTCCAAATGCGCACTTGGGGTCGCGCTGAAATTCAGTACGGGAATAATCGGTTTGTTGACACTGGCAAGTAATGCCAGTTCATCCAAGTATTTTCCAAGGGGGGCTTGTCGCATATCGATCACGTACAAGATCACATCCGTTTGCGTCAATTGCTTTAATATCTTTGCTTCTTGTTCAAACGCTTCGTGGGCAAAATGGCTATCACAGAAAGGCATTAGCCAGTCGGCGCCTTGGTATCCTGCAAAGTCAGTGCTATGACGAATTTCCCATAACCCAATAGAGTCTTCGAACCCCGGAGTGTCAGTGAGTGTGATGATGGCCTTGTCGTTAAGTTGAATCTCAACGCGTTCAATATGACGTGTGGTACCGGCGCGATTGTTGACCTCGCCGAAGTCATGACGGCGTAATAGGGTACGAATAAGGGACGTTTTCCCTGTGTTCGCATGGCCAACAACGAGAAGAGAAATCGACATCGTTACTCCCAGTGTGCAAGAGGGGTTGAAGAAAGCTGTAAGTCAGCGGCCAAGTGTCGCCAATCGTCGGTAAAAGGCGCGGTCTTTTCTCCAGCGATCACCAGTGTCAACGAGGGGTATGACTTGCTGGCCTCGGTAAAAAAGCGTCGCGTACCGCGATCCGGGCTTTGTGCACCATTTACCACAACATACACAGGCGCTGCATCGGCCGACGTCAGGAATTGTGCTTGTTGATCACGGCTGTTGAGAAGCGTAATGGAGGCCGCTTGAGCTAACAATTCGGGTGTGGCATCGCTCCATTCGAATAGCGCCCAATGACCGGATAAGGCGGCTGGCGAGAGTGCGCCTTGGTCGTCTGTTACAGTGGTCGCTGAATTTGATGGGGAAGACATTGGCGCATCGACAATGTGTTTGATCTGCGTTTCTTTGTGTTGATAGCGATTTTGAATGATTTCTTCCGTGCTAGAGAGTGGCAAGCGAGCCCGTTGCCATTGATAAAGCCCCCAGCAGAGCCCAGCTAAGAGCAGTCGAGGTAACACACCATACAGCATGATGCTGGCCAGTAAAAAATTGGCCCAATGCTGACGTGTACTGGCGGTTTGTGACACCAAGTCCACACGACTTGCCAAGATATCCAAATGATTAGGCAGCGCCAAACCAAACCATTGAGGAATACTACTTAACGATTGGGTCAGCGAGAGAAAAGCTTGATCGCTGAGTAAGGTGGTTTCCCAGACAAAGTCCACTTGATTGGTTAATAACAACAGTAAGGTCATCAACCACCCCGCGAATAGATAGCTTGCCCATGCGCCATGAGAGACGCCGCTGACTAGCCAGACATTGGCACGAGGAGGGCATTGCCAATGAAGAAACGCCTGACTGACATGGGGATCTACCTGAGTGAATTGACCGATTTTTCTGTTCAAGAACAGCAAAACGCTGAGTAACGCCCCTTTGTGCCCCATGGTTTTTTTTCGACTTGAGAGTACGGTTATGCTCCAAATCAGCAGATTGAGCCCATGAAAGCCTAATAGAACGAGCAACAACCAAAAGATATTGATTTGACTGGACTGATGAGTGGCGAACGCCGAGGGTACCGCCAGAAATCCCAATATAAAAGACACAACAAAGACCGCCATCAGCGTGCGTATAAAGTAACGTTTTAGTCGCCAAAACTGTTCGCTGTAGCTAATCGCTGCCGGGTAATTGTTGAGTGCATTGAGGGCGCTCGGTAAATCTTTGGCGTCGGTTGGCAGTCGAAAATCAGTGTGCGTTTCTAGCCAAGCGGCAAGGGCGAGTTTTGCCCTCGGCATCAAAGAGGTCATGATGTTGTGTTACCCTTAGTCATATTGTGATGATCGTTGTTGTGCATATACGTTACCAAGCTAGGTAAAAATGTAGGAAATTGTTAATTCAGATTGCGCTGATCGAGAAATTCACTCTACCATTATTTTTTGTCGTCAGACGATGCCTTCTATCGGGGAATAAGTCCATGCGTTTACAGTCTATTCGAGTCAAAAGTTCGTTGCCCGTTATGGTCATGGGCATCACTTTTATTGTTGCACTTGTTTCTATGGGTTACATCATTAAACAGTTAGGTGATGGACTCAATAACCAAGCAGATATCTACAGTAGAGCGTCGTCGGTAATTCTAAATGCGGATCGAGATTTGTACCAAGCCAAGTTGGCTGAGCAACGTCTGATTGTCGGTATTGGTAACCTAGACGAAGA
This sequence comes from Marinomonas algarum, assembly GCF_020532605.1. Taxonomy (GTDB): domain Bacteria; phylum Pseudomonadota; class Gammaproteobacteria; order Pseudomonadales; family Marinomonadaceae; genus Marinomonas; species Marinomonas algarum. Next base: position 32,794 of record NZ_JAJATW010000018.1, read on the forward strand.
AGAAAAAGATCGTCTTGAAAATGCCGATCAGGTCAAAGAGCGCATTCAATTGTTTCGTCAGTATTTGGCGATGGAACCCGATGTACAAAAATCATTAGGGGATATTGATGCTGCCTTTTCAACTTGGCTGAGCGCATCGGATCGCGTCGTCACACTTGACGCGCAAGCGCCTTCTTTTGCAAATGCTGAGCAACAAGCTAATGCCACCTTCCAAGCGTTAAGAGCCCGTTTAGACCAAGCCGGTGAGGCGGTCAATAAGCATGCCGCGTCCACTAAGAATACCTTGATTGAGCAAGAAGAAGCGTTCTTAAAATTTGCTGTTGCTATCGTTTCACTGGGGTTAATTATTGCGATTTGGTTTAGCTACAAAACACCCAAAACATTAACGGATCAAGTACGTTATTTAGCCCAACGTATTCGAGAAATTTCTGAAGGGGATGGCGATTTAACCCAGAAAATAGATTTTACCACGAAGGATGAACTCGGCGATTTGGCGAGTGAATTCAATGGTTTTATGGATCATTTGCGTGGCATCATCACCAGTATCCATAGGCAGTCGGATGAACTGGGTGAAATGACAGGCCAACTCACCAAGGTGTCCAGAAAGACCTCAGACATTACAACGGCCTTGTCTAATGCATCGGCCTCTATTGTTAGCGCCGGTCATGAGATGGATATGTCGAATCAGCAGATGGCAACCGTTGCGCAAGATACAGCGACTGAGGCAACCAACTCCAACCGTTTGACCCAAGGTGGTATGGCCGCTGTGAATAATTCGCAACGCGCTATTACGCAACTGGTGTCGGACATCGAAAGTGCATTGGAGCGTTCGGCAGAATTGCAGCGAAGCTCAGAAAGCATTACGTCTGTTTTAGAAGTGATTGGCAATATTGCAGAACAAACCAATCTATTGGCGCTCAATGCCGCGATTGAAGCGGCTCGTGCCGGTGAGCAAGGGCGTGGTTTTGCGGTGGTGGCCGATGAAGTACGTACTTTAGCGACGCGTACGCAGGACAGTACAAACGAAATTGAAGCCATGATTGAGAAGCTGAAACTCAATGTGGCGGAATCGTCTAAAGTGATCCAGAGTAGTCGCGATAACGCACAATCTACGGTGAGTAACTTTGGTGAAGTGATTGAGGTATTTGATCGCTTACAAGTGTCCTTTGGTAAGGTCCAAGAAATGGCCGCACAAACCGCACAGGCAACGCAGGAGCAATCCATTGTTGCCAATGAAATCAATCAAAATATGGTGTCATTGAAAGACCAAACCGACTCGGTACAATCGGTTTCTGATGTGCTGCAACAACAATCTGAAGATATTACTAGGCTGTTTAAAGCCCTGGATCAGCAGGTGGGCAGCTTTAAAGTATAGTCATCGACGCCATCTACTTTTCGCCTGGCAAAAGTGGTGGAAGAAGTGTTTTTGTCGTAGCTGTACACAAAGTATCTCGTTATCATACGCCGCTATTGAAGCGGCGTTTTTTGTTGCTTCCCCTTATCAAGCGAATACGCTTAGGATTGTCATGAAAAAGAACTTTGTTCTCTCCCACCCTAAAATGTCTTACCAGCGCATTATCGAAACGGCCAAAAATGAGGTAAAACAATACATCAAAAAAGAGCGTACTAAGGCTCTGCCTGAAGGCGCTGATTTTTGGGGGTTTAACTGTAAGTTTGGGCAAGTTGCCGATAAAGCGCATTCTATCCATGAAGGGGATATCAACGCCAATATCAGTGCGGCACAAAAGCAGCATTGGAAATCCTTTTATTTAGAAGTCGTGCCAACACCAAAAACGCGGGCAAAACGTTCAGCAGACTGAGCATTGGGTTTACTCTGACATCTGGCAATGAATACGGTATCCTTTTGGTTTGTTTTTCTCGCACTGTGTCATCTTGATACAGTGTGTCATTTTGATATTTCGTCAAGCTGACCCTAAAAGGACGATTCGTTGAAGGAATTTGAGTTAATTCAGCACATATTTCAAGCGTCTATCATGGCAGACACCCGTGGTCGCGACGATATCTTGTTAGGTATTGGTGATGATTGTGCGCAGATTGCGGTGCCGTCAGACCAAAGTTTGGTGTTCTCAATGGACACCTTGGTGGAAGGGCGACACTTTCCTTTCGACGCCGATCCGGTTGATATCGGCTATCGTGCGGTGGCGTCCTGTGTCAGTGACTTGGCTGCCATGGGCGCCAAGCCAGCGTTTTTTACTTTGGGCTTAACCTTGCCAGATTCCGATCCTCAATGGTTAGCGGGTTTGGCACAAGGCATGGCGGAACTGGCAGAACCCATTGGCTTGGCCTTGGTCGGTGGTGACACCACAAAAGGGCCTTTGACCATCACGTTACAAGTGCATGGCTATGTTGAAAAAACGCTCGCGGTGAAGCGCAGCACGGCGCAATTGGGTGATGATATTTATGTTACTGGGCTGCTTGGTGATGCGGCGGCCGCAGTGCCAATTGTGACGGGCGAGTGGCAGGTATCGAGTGAGCGTTTTGACTATTTTTACGAACGTTACTGGCGACCCCAGCATCGACTGATTTTTGCCATGGCGATGAAACGCGTTGCTCACGCCATGATGGATATTTCTGACGGCTTGGCGCAAGACGTACAGCATATTCTGAAGGCGTCTCATAAAGGTGCGGTTTTGCAGGCCAGTGCCTTGCCGATATCCGTGCCGTTACGAGAATGGCAACCCGACTCCGCCGTTGCGTTGGCGCTGACAGGAGGCGATGATTACGAATTGTGTTTTACCGCAGCAAAAACGCAAGCCGACGAGGTGGCGTTAATTGCTCAGACCCTTGGTTTGGAATGCACCAAAGTGGGCGAAGTGGTTGAAACAGGCTTTGTCGTACAAGGCTATGAGGGGGAACTCTCTGGCTGGCAGCACTTCTAATCATGTTTATTATGGCACCCTGTTTTTTTCATCATGCACACATTTATTAATAGATAGGTAATTATTCATGGCGAACTCTGCCCCTGCGTCTGTATGGCGTAATCCCATTCATTTTCTGGCATTTGGCTTAGGCTCTGGCGCAGCACCTAAAGCACCGGGCACCTTTGGAACATTAGCGGCGGTACCGATTTTTATCTGGTTGCTGCAAGGTTTAAGCACGACCGAGTATCTCGTTATGCTGGTGGCCACCTCACTGGTGGGGATTTATTTATGTGGCAAAACCTCGAAAGACATGGGCGTACATGACCATTCTGGCATCGTCTGGGATGAATTTGTCGGCTATTGGATTACCATGTTTCTTGCGCCCGCGGGTTGGGTCTACATTGTCTTAGGTTTTGTTTTATTTCGTTTATTCGATATTTTAAAACCTTGGCCTATTTCTTGGGTCGACAAACACGTACACGGTGGATTCGGTATCATGTTTGACGACATCTTGGCGGGTTTAATGTCATTCGTGGTGCTGCAAGCATTAGTGCATTTTGTTTTTTAGCCCGAAGCCCTAATAAACCAAAGCCCCTATCAATAGAATGGCAAGGTTCTCTCACTGATTTTACAACACAGCCTCTAGCCCTTTTTTATCAATAAGATAAAGTAAGCGCGCTGCTGCACCGTTGGGTTGAGATTTGCCTTGCTCCCATTTTTGTATGCTTTCAGTGCTCATTGCTAATACACTGGCGAGAACACCTTGGCTGATATGTTCCTTGTGCCTGATCGCTTTGATTCGTGTCGCCGTCATTTTCTCTTGTTTATCATTTAACGCTAGGGCGTCTATTTTTCGCATAGTAATCTGGCTGATGGCATCTTCTTGATGAAACCGTTTTGCCATTTTTTGTATACGTTCAATGCGTGTATCATTCATAAGCCACCTCTTTGAGTAAGCCAATCTCGACCATTTTCGTCAGTTTCTGATCTGGTATGTTAAGCAAATCTTCAGCGAACAGTTTGTAAGCCTCAAGCAGTTTATTTGGAATCTCTTTCCCTTTCTTAGGCACATCCGCCTTACGCCAACCTGCAATGAAGAACATTCTCTTAGGCAGCAGTTCACCATCATGCAAACCAAGAGAGAGCTCTTTAGCGACTTCTGCTATTTTAGAATCGACTATATTGACCGTTTGCATAAAATCTAAAAAGTCATCCGTAACATACACTTTCATTTTTCTGCTTCCATGCTAAAACTATAGTAATTATTACTATAGTTTTGAATCATGTCAAATTAGAATGATTGCTCTATTTTATCCAAAGGCAGGAAAAGGAAGAAGACTGTCACCAGCATGGTATATTAAAATGCGTTTAACAATGCAGGGGCATCATGAGTCTGTTTTAGGGTCGTAACCATTGATTTTCACGGAGGCTAGGGGTTGGATATTTTTCTCTATACGGTAACAGGTTTGCTTGTTACCACGACGTTATTACCCATATTGCGTCATTCACATTGGTTAGTGCGAGGCATGGATTTTCCAAGAATGCAGCTCGCTGGTATGGCCACTTTCGTGATGATGCTGCAGTTATTCGTGCTCAATCTCACGGAGCCTCTAACATGGGCTCTTATCGCCGTAACAGCGCTGTGTTTGGCCTGGCAACTCTGGTGGATTTTACCTTACACCAGGCTGTGGAAAACAGAAGTTCGAAGCAGTACCGACACTGACACCCGCCGACAAATCCGTATTTTAACCGCCAATGTGCTCACATCGAATCGAGACGTCCACAAATTGATTGCCCTGGTAAAAGAGTATCAGCCGGATGTGCTTGTCACCCTTGAGTCAGATCAGTGGTGGGAAGATCAGTTAAAGCCACTTGAAAAAGACATGCCTGAAACGATCAAATGCCCGTTGGACAATTTGTATGGTATGCATGTTTACTCGCGTTTGCCGTTGTATGAAAAAGAGATTTCTTTCTTGGTTGAAGAAGGCGTTCCGTCTATGCACGCATTGTTAGAGTTGGCGACGGGTGATCAAATACGAATGCATTTTGTTCATCCTGCGCCACCCAGCCCAACGGAAAATACGGAATCTATAGAGCGCGATGCAGAACTTGTGATCGTGGCAAAAAGTGTGGCGGGCAGTGCTCAACCCATCATAGTCACGGGAGACTTAAACGATGTGGCTTGGTCTCGAACAACGCGTTTATTTCGTAAATTGAGTGGCTTACTTGACCCTAGGGTGGGTCGTGGCATGTTCAACACTTTTCATGTGGATTATCCATTACTACGTTGGCCACTGGATCACCTTTTCCACAGCGACCACTTTACCCTACAAAACATTCAACGATTACCGTCTATCGGGTCGGATCATTTTCCGTTGCTGTCTTGCTTATCCTTTACGCCCATTAAAGGCAAAGGCCAGGACGGGTTGGATGCAGACCAAGATGACAAGGACTTTGCGGATTCTATTGCTCGATCACAAAATGTGAGTAAACAAGAAGTACCTGAGCCTGGAGAATAGATTGCTTGCAAGGATTATTCCCCTAATGATGATCATTGCGCCTTAGGTGTGCTTCGAAGGCGCGAATCAATAAAGACAGGCTTAAGGTTAATACCAAGTACATAAAAGCGACGACGTTGTAGGTTTCAAAGAATTGAAAAGTAGAGGAACTGTAGACTTTGCCAAGTTGGGTGATGTCTTGTACACCAAGAGCAGACACTAACGCTGAGTCTTTGATCATGGCGACGAGGTCGTTACCCAGTGGCGGTAGGATTTTGCGCATGGCTTGCGGCAAAACAATCAGTCGGAAGCGTAGCCAGTTGGATAATCCGAGGGCTTTGGCGGCTTCGACTTGCCCTTTACTGACTTCCTGAATACCTGCCCGAAATACTTCAGCGATAAAGGCGCTGTAGCTGATGGCGAGGGCGATAATAGCACGCCATAACAAGGTGAAATCTCGGGTACGTGCTTTGTCAATCCAGCCCGCTTCGATAGGCATCTGCAGCGCCCAGTTGTAGAGTTTGACCATTTCTGGCGCACCGACAAAAGCGATGTAAAACAGCAATACTAAAACAGGCACACCACGAAACACTTCCACATAAAAGCGTGCAAATTCACGAAGAACGCGATGACGAGAAAACCCTGCTAGTGCGATTAATAGACCTAACAAACTGGCGATAGCAAAGGCGGCAAATGTCACCCCTATTGTTGTCAGCAAGCCCGCACTTAACGCACTGGCTATGCGTTGGTAGCTTTGCTCGGCGACCATGTTCCACAACAAAACAAGCGCGATAATAATGAGGGTAACGAACCACCAAGGCGTACGTTCTAGGTTTTTTTTAAAAGGCATCGTGGCACTTCAATATCGTCTATTGGTTGTAGTCAAAAAACCACTTTTTATTGAGTGCATCCATGGTACCGTCCGCTTTCATACTTCTAATGGCCGCGTTTATCGGTGCCACTAAATCGGAATCTGGCGTTAAGATAAAACCAAAATCTTCAGACCCTAACGGGCCACCCACGAGCTTAAAAGCGCCTGGATTCGCACCAATGTAACCACGTGCAGAGGCGGCATCCATTAATACGCTGTCCACATCGCCAGATTTTAGTGCCTGAACAGACGCCCCGAATGTATCCAGTAGCGTAATACGAGCGTTGTTTTCATCCCCATCTAGAACGTCATAAACCGCGACATAGAAGTTGGTTGTACCCGCCTGAGCACCGAAGTAGAGGTCATCATTTGCAGCAAACGAGGCGGCATCTGAAAAACGGTCTTCGTCTGCGCGTACCAACATAAACTGTTGAGAGGTCATATAAGGAATCGTGAAATCAATTTGTTGCGCACGTTCTTCGTTGATGCTGATGCCATCCATACCCACGTCATATTGGCCTTGTTTGACCGCTTGGATCATGGTGTCCCAGCTGCTCAGGTGCCATTCAATATTGGCATTGAGGCGTTTGCCGATTTCATTCATGGCGTCGTATTCCCAGCCGATGCCTTCTCCGGTTGCAGGGTCGACAAAGTTCAGTGGCGTGTAGGCGTTTTCGGTGACGGCTAAAATAGTGCGACCTTTTAAATCAGGCAAATCCGCAGCCAAACTGACACTGCTAATAAACAGTGCGGCGACCGCTACCAATAATCGGGGAAACGCAGAAACACGTGAAAACAACGAAGTCATGGCTTGGCTACCTTATATGGGAAGTTAAGAGTTTAAATACAAAACGTGAGCAAAAAAACAGGCTGAATTTATTCAATTGGCAGGATTATACAGAGTCACGAAAGACTAGACCATGCCCTCATGTGTCTAGAATATGGCATGTCGAGCCATAAACAAGTATATTCTTCAGCTGAATACACTTCGTCGATTCATGAGAGTTAAGACGCAAAAAAGGCCACTATGTCCCAAGCATTCTCCCGAGAGCTTCCTCCCCATCAGGCATTTCAAACCCATTGCTTAGGGCAAATGGGCGTGGTGTCTTGGTTGTCGCTAAAAGAGGGAGACGCCTCGTTTAATCATGTATCTGGCACGGTTGTTATGCCTTCTCAACCGTGGCCGATGGCAGATCATACTCACAACACCAACAATGCGCGCCATGACAGCAGCCCAAGTGGTTTTAATGCCCTTGTAGCCACGTCGCCAACAGAGGCAAAAAGACCGACAGACACGTCTATTGCGCCAGAAACTATCGCGCCAGAAATGAAAGCGCCTCTGACTCACCACTTGCGAGAGCAGTTAAATGCTGGGCCAGAGATTATTGTGGAGGATTTGCAGCCGATTGAAGAATTGGCGGTAGACCTTGATATCGTGCCAGAAGTGTCTGCGGATCGTCATGTAGTACAGCTTAATATTCGTGCTTATGCGCTCGCAAACACCTTATTAATTCTTAGTGATGTACCTCAGGTGTTTTCTCAGGCAGACGAAGTGGAACGACTGGCCTTAAAAATGGGACAAGCCTTACTAAAACAACCGATTCAAGAGTGGCAGGGCAGTACCTTTTCATGGCCGGGTGAATTAAAGAACCCACACTTTTGGCAACGTACCGATTGGTTATTTGGCGCCATTGAAAGCTATGTTGGCCGCTTGATAAAAGGCTTTCCTCATGCGCCTTTACTGGTACTTGCAGGGGATAATATTGCACAATTAATAGAAAACCTACCTGCAAACAGCCCCTTAAAACAGTACCCAACCGCGCGTATTGTCAGTTTGTCTGAATTGCATCGTATTCCTGAACTGCGCAAAGAAGCTTGGCAGATAATGCAAGCCGCGTTCTTTTCGTAAGTGTGTTTTTTATTTGCATGGTATGAGCTCTATGGTGACTTCCTTTTCTCTGCGACGGGCCACCGTGTCCGATATGCCCTTTGTTATTAAACTAGACACAGAGTCGAACCCCTATCCTTGGGGAGAAAAACTCATCGAAGACGCGTTTCAGAGTCGCCACAATTGGGTGGTTGAAGCCCTTGTCGACCATAAGAAAACACCGGTTGGCTGGTTGGTCGCAAGCCTAATACTTGATCAGTCTGAATTAGAATTAATTGTGATAGATTCTGGCGTCCGTAGACAAGGCTTGGCTCGAAGGTTGATGATAACCTGGATGACGGATGTTGCTGAACAAGGGGCAAAAGAGTATCTACTAGAAGTGCGTGAATCGAATCTAGGCGCTATCGCACTGTATAAGTCGCTCGGATTTGACCTGGTAGGGCGTCGAAAAAATTATTATGAAGTAAAACAAAACGATCAAACGGAGCAAGGTCGCGAGGCGGCCTGCTTATTTACGCGACACACACCATACGAAGCGTGTTTGCGTTAGACATTATGACTGTAGAGGTGAAAGATGAGCAAGGTATTGGTTCCTGTTGCGAATGGCAATGAAGACATTGAAACGATCACCATTATTGATGTATTGCGTCGTGGCGGTGTTGACGTCACGGTAGCGAGTATCCACGAAACTAAACAAATCACCATGGCGAACGGCACAAAAGTCGAAAGTGATGTCCTATTGACGGATGTGGCTGAGCAATTGTTTGACGCTGTGGTGTTACCTGGCGGCATGCCAGGGGCAGAGCATTTGCGTGATTGTAAGTTGCTTATTGAGATGTTGGAAAAACACGATGTGCAAGACGCCTTATTGGCTGCAATTTGTGCATCGCCGGCGGTGGTGTTCGGGACTCACGGCTTTGTCATGGACAAACAAGCGACCTGTTATCCAGGGTTTGAGTCTGGTTTAACCGGTGCTGAATACATGGCCAATGAACCTGTCGTGATGGACGACAACATCCTAACGGGCAAAGGCCCAGCGACGGCGATGATTTTTGCTTTAACCGTATTAGGCAATTTAAAAGGTTATGAAACCACGCAAAGCGTAGCAGACGGTTTGCTTTGTTAGATCTCGTCACCTTCAAACTGTTATCTGGTTCGATTAATTATTCCTGACTAATAAGTCAAGAAAAAATGCAGGCAAACCTTGCATTTTTACCTGTTTTCGCGGCAATTCGGTGGACGCAAAACTGGGATAAGAGTAGAATTAGGCAGATTTTTTGAACGCGAGATTCATTGGTTACTGATCATTGAATAAACGGCAAAAACGCAATTTCCTAAAAGCGAGATGAGCCGCCGGTTTATCTCGCTTTTTTGCAACCTGAAAGGCTCTAAATGGGAGGTTCCTTTGGCAACATCAGCGATTCTGGCTCTGGAAGACGGCACAATTTTTAAAGGGGTGTCGATCGGAGCGGATGGCTCCTCAACAGCCGAGGTAGTGTTTAATACCTCGATGACTGGTTATCAAGAAATTCTTACTGATCCTTCCTATGCTCGACAAATGGTCACCTTGACCTATCCCCACATCGGGAACACCGGCGTCAATTCTGAAGATGAAGAATCCAACCAAGTATGGTGTGAAGGCCTGATCATCCGCGATCTTCCTTTGACCGCAAGCAGCTGGCGTTCAGAAGAATCGTTAGATGCTTACTTGAAGCGCAAAGGCGTGGTTGGCATTGCGGATATCGACACTCGCAAACTAACGCGTATTTTACGTGAAAAAGGTGCGCAAGCAGGCTGCATCATGGCGGGTGATAATATCGACGAAGCAGCGGCTATTGCGGCGGCGAAAGGTTTTCCAGGTTTAAAAGGCATGGATTTAGCCAAAGAAGTGACCGTGAAAACCGCTTATGAATGGACGGAATCCACTTGGGATCTTGTGAAAGGCCATACAACGCCTGAATCTTTTGATTTCCATGTCGTTGCTTACGACTTTGGGGTAAAGAGCAATATCTTGCGCATGCTGGTTGAGCGCGGTTGCCGTTTAACAGTTGTACCGGCACAAACGCCAGCAAAAGACGTGCTAGCAATGAACCCAGATGGTGTTTTCCTTTCAAATGGTCCAGGCGATCCAGAGCCTTGTGATTACGCGATCCAAGCCATTAAAGAAATTCTAGAAACAGACACGCCTGTGTTTGGTATCTGTCTCGGTCATCAATTGTTGGCATTGGCATCGGGCGCGAAAACTAAGAAGATGAAATTTGGTCATCATGGCGCTAACCATCCTGTTCAAGCGATTGAAAAAGGCACCGTGATGATTACCAGTCAGAACCACGGTTTTGCGGTAGACGAAGATACCTTGCCAGCGAATCTTGCGATGACGCACAAATCTTTATTTGATGGTTCATTACAAGGGATCAGTCGTACCGATAAGAGTGCGTTCAGCTTCCAAGGTCACCCAGAAGCGAGCCCGGGTCCACACGATGTTGCCCCTCTGTTTGACCAGTTCATTGAAAACATCAAAGCATCCAAAGCCTAAACGAGAGAAGCGGAGCAAAATACTATGCCAAAGCGTACTGACATAAAAAGCGTCTTGATTTTAGGTGCTGGCCCGATCGTCATTGGTCAGGCTTGTGAATTTGATTATTCTGGCGCGCAAGCGTGTAAAGCCCTTCGTGAAGAAGGTTTCCGTGTGATCCTGGTGAACTCTAACCCAGCGACCATCATGACCGACCCCGTCATGGCCGACGCGACTTACATCGAGCCAATCGAATGGCAAACCGTTGAGAAAATCATCGAGAAAGAACGCCCTGATGCGGTTCTACCGACAATGGGCGGACAAACGGCGTTGAATTGTGCTCTTGACCTTGAGCGTCACGGCGTACTTGAAAAATACAATGTTGAAATGATCGGTGCGACCGCCGATGCCATCGACAAAGCGGAAGACCGTAACCGTTTTGATCAAGCGATGAAGGCCATTGGTCTTGAGTGTCCTCGTGCTGGCATCGCGCACAGCATGGAAGAAGCGTTGAAAGTACAATCGGAACTGGGTTTCCCTTGTATCATTCGTCCTTCTTTCACCATGGGCGGCACCGGTGGCGGTATCGCATACAACATGGAAGAGTTTGAAGAAATCTGTACGCGTGGTTTGGACCTGTCTCCTACCAACGAATTGCTGATCGATGAGTCGTTAATCGGTTGGAAAGAGTACGAGATGGAAGTTGTCCGCGACAAAAAAGACAACTGCATCATCGTTTGTGCGATTGAAAACTTCGACGCCATGGGCGTTCACACCGGTGACTCCATCACAGTGGCACCGGCACAAACTCTGACAGACAAAGAATATCAGATCATGCGTAACGCCTCTTTGGCGGTATTGCGTGAGATTGGCGTTGAAACAGGCGGTTCGAACGTTCAGTTTGGTATGGACCCGAAAACAGGTCGTCTTGTGGTCATCGAGATGAACCCTCGCGTGTCTCGTTCTTCTGCTTTGGCGTCGAAAGCGACCGGTTTCCCGATTGCAAAAATCGCCGCGAAATTGGCCATCGGTTACACACTGGACGAATTGCAAAATGACATCACAGGTGGCCAAACGCCAGCGAGCTTCGAGCCAGCAATCGACTACGTGGTAACGAAAATCCCTCGTTTCACCTTTGAAAAATTCCCGACCGCCAACGATCGTTTGACCACGCAGATGAAATCTGTAGGCGAAGTGATGGCGATCGGCCGTACTTTCCAAGAGTCTTTGCAAAAAGCCTTACGCGGTTTGGAAGTCGGCGCCGACGGTTTCAATCCTCAGTTGGACTTCTCGGAAGAAAACAGCAAAGAGAAATTGGCTTACGAACTGCAAACACCAGGTTCTGATCGTATTTGGTACATTGGTGATGCCTTCCGTTCTGGTATGACAGTCGACGAATTATATGCGGCTACCGGTGTTGATCATTGGTTCTTGGTACAAATTGAAGATTTGATCAAAGAAGAGTTGGCGTTGGCAGACAAAGGCCTTGTTGACTTAACCTACGATGTCATTCGTCGTCTAAAACGCAAAGGCTTCTCTGACTCACGTCTTGCAAGCTTGTTGAGTGTGACAGAAAAGTCCATGCGCGAGCGTCGTTATTTGATGAATGTGCATCCAGTCTACAAGCGTGTTGATACTTGTGCGGCGGAATTTGCCACTAACACGGCGTACATGTATTCCACTTATGAAGAAGAGTGTGAAGCTGCGCCAACAGATCGTGAAAAAGTCATCATTCTTGGTGGTGGCCCGAACCGCATCGGTCAAGGTATCGAGTTTGATTACTGCTGTGTACACGCGGCCTTGGGTCTTCGTGAAGACGGCTATGAAACCATCATGGTGAACTGTAACCCTGAGACAGTGTCTACCGATTACGATACGTCGGATCGTTTGTACTTCGAGCCAGTAACGCTGGAAGACGTGCTTGAAATCGTTCGTAAAGAAAAACCAACCGGTGTCATTGTGCAGTTTGGTGGTCAAACGCCACTGAAAATTGCTCGTGCCCTACAAAACGAAGGTGTGCCTATCATTGGTACCACACCTGAGTCGATTGACCGTGCTGAAGACCGTGAGCGTTTCCAAAGCATGATCCAGCGTTTGGGTTACAAGCAGCCACATAATGCGACGGTTCGTAGCGTTGAACAAGCCGCTGCGAAAGCCGCTGTTATTGGTTACCCGTTAGTGGTTCGTCCATCCTATGTACTGGGTGGCCGCGCAATGGAAATTGTTTATAACGAAAAAGAACTGATGCGTTACATGACGACTGCGGTAAAAGTGTCGAATGACAGCCCTGTGTTGTTGGATCACTTCCTAAATGCGGCAATTGAGATCGACATCGACTGTGTCAGCGATGGCCATCAAGTGGTGATCGGCGGCATTATGCAGCACATCGAACAAGCGGGTGTTCACTCCGGTGACTCGGCGTGTTCTTTGCCTCCTTATTCTCTGTCGCAAGAAGTGCAAGACGATATTCGTGAGATGATCAAAAACATGGCGCTGGAATTGGGCGTTATCGGTTTGATGAATACACAACTTGCGGTACAAGACGGTGAAATCTACGTGATTGAGGTTAACCCTCGTGCGTCGCGTACTGTGCCATTTGTGTCTAAGTGTATCGGTCGTTCTTTGGCGCAAATTGCAGCCTTGGTGATGGCGGGTAAAACACTGGAAGAGCTCGGTTTCACGAAAGAAATCATTCCTTCTTACTACAGTGTGAAAGAAGCGGTTTTCCCATTCAATAAGTTCCAAGGCGTCGATCCGATTCTTGGGCCTGAAATGAAATCTACCGGTGAGGTCATGGGTGTCGGCGATACGTTCGCAGAAGCCTTTGGTAAAGCGATGTTGGGTGGCGGTACTGTTTTGCCAACGTCTGGTTGTGCCTTTATCAGTGTTCGTGATATGGACAAAGAAGGTGCGGTAGGAGTAGCGAGTCGTTTGGCTGAGTTGGGCTTTGCGATTGTGGCGACAGAAGGTACGGCCAAATACTTGTCTGAGCGCGGTGTCGAAGTGCGTAAGGTCAATAAAGTAAACGAAGGCCGTCCACACATCGTTGATATGATGAAAAATGGTGAAATTGACTACATCATTAACACCACATCGGGCACACAGGCCATCACAGATTCTTCTTTGATCCGTCGTACAGCTTTACAGCGTAAGGTTTGTTACACTACGACATTGGCTGGTGCTGAAGCAACGAGTATGGCGATTAGCCTAACAGGTGAAACCAAAGTTAGAAGACTGCAAGATTTGCACTTGGGGAAATAATGAAAAAAGTACCAATGACAGTAGAAGGTGAAGCGCGTCTTAGAGAAGAGCTAAATCACTTGAAAACTGTTGTCCGTCCTCGCGTGATTGCCGACATTGCAACCGCGCGCGAGCATGGCGACTTAAAAGAAAACGCAGAGTATCACGCCGCCCGTGAAGAGCAGGGGTTTGCTGAAGGTCGTATTAAAGAGATCGAAGGCAAACTAGCGGATTCACAAGTGATCGACGTCAAAGCTTTACCGGCAACCGGTAAGGTGATCTTTGGTACCACAGTGACCTTGTACAATGTGGATACAGAAGAGACGGTGACTTATCGCATCGTTGGTGATGATGAAGCGGATGTGAAAGCGAAGAAAATCTCCTACGCATCGCCTATCGCTAAAGCGATTATTGGTAAAGAAGAAGGCGATGAAGTCGCTATTCAAGTACCAAGTGGTGAAGTGGTTTACGAGATCGAAAAAGTCGAATATCTCTAATACACAACGTTAGAAAGCTTTGGCATTTTAAGAGCCACGATGTAAATGCATTGTGGCTTTTTTGTTTTTGCGGCACCCTGTTGTGAAATGTGTATAAATACAGATGTTATCAACATGAATATTTAACGTAATTTAAAAAGGATGTTTTATGGTTAGCCGAATTTTGTTATCAGACTCTTATGACCCTTATTTTAATCTTGCGGTGGAAGATTGTATTTTTCGTTCTATGTCACCCAATCAGCGGGTACTTTTTTTATGGCGTAATCAAGATACTGTGGTCATCGGTCGTTCACAGAATCCATGGAAAGAATGCAATATAGCGAAGATGGAGCAGGAGAACATTTCCTTGGCTCGCCGACAAAGTGGCGGTGGTGCGGTATTCCACGATCTCGGTAATACCAACTTTACCTTTATGGCAGGCAAGCCCGGTTACAGTAAGGAAGTGTCGACAGATATTGTGCTGCAAGGCCTTAAAAGCCTAGGGATTGACGGTTATGCCAACGGTCGTAATGACTTGGTCGTCGGAGAAGGTGATAGCATGCGCAAGTTTTCAGGCTCCGCTTATAAAGAAACCAAAGATCGAGGTTTTCATCATGGCACCTTGTTGTTAAGTGCCGATTTAAGTCGCTTAGCAAACTACCTCAATCCTGACCCCAAAAAATTGCAATCAAAAGGCATCAGTTCAGTGCGCTCAAGAGTGATGAATCTGGAAGAGGTCTCTTCTGATATCGACCACGATACTGTGTGTGAAGCTATTATTGATGCATTTTGTGATTACTATGGTCAAACACCCACTATAGAAACTATCTCGCCAGAAGCGTTACCAGATTTACCGGGTTTTGTGGATAAGTTCTCTGAACAGAGCAGTTGGGAATGGAACTATGGTAAATCCCCTCAGTTTACCCATACTCTGGATGAGCGTTTTAAGTGGGGGGGCGTTGAGGTGCATTTGGATCTGAAAAATGCTCAGATCATCGCCGCAAAAACCTTCACTGACAGCTTATATCCCGACCCAATTGAACAACTTGCCGAGCGTTTGGTTGGCGTCGCTTATCGTTCTGATGCCATCAGTGAATGTCTCGACGCTTTAATAAACGACTTTCCTGAACAGACAACGGAACTGCAAGAGCTCAAGTACTGGTTGGTGAAAGCGGTTTCTTAGTCGTCATAACGAATTAAAAAGCGTTTGAGCCGAATAAACGACTTAATCGGCTTATACTCACATAATAAATGAAAACTTTGTTTTCAACGGCAGATTACGGTCGTTCCTCCCTCATCGTGCCCTACTATTTTTGGTAGAAGAGTGAGTAGAGACAAACAAAAACACCAGCCGAGGCTGGTGTTTTTAGTTCAATGTAAGGAAGTTAGTTGTTTAAGACTGTGCTTTCTTGAACGCGTCGATTAGGGCTTGGGTTGAAGCATCCAATGCGCTGTTATCGCTGTCGCTAACAAGGCGATTGAAGATGTCGGTTCCCAGTACTTTACCCAATTCCACACCCCATTGATCAAATGAATTGATGCCCCAGATGGTACCTTGTACAAAAGTACGATGCTCGTATAGAGCAATTAAGGCGCCAACGGTGGCTGGTGTCATTTTGTCGGTCAGCAAGGTGTTGCTCGGGCGATTGCCCTTGATGACTTTGTGAGGGGCAATTTTGGCAACTTGTTCATCGGTAGCACCCGCATCACGTAACTCTTTCTCCGCTTGTTCTAGTGTTTTGCCGACCATTAAAGCTTGTGACTGGCTTAAGCAGTTGGCGAACAATTGAGCATGGTGGTCACCAATCGGATTGTGAGATGCTAGAGGTGCAATAAAATCTACCGGAACAAGGCGTGTGCCCTGATGCAATAACTGATGGTAAGCATGTTGGCCATTTGTACCAGCGCCACCCCAGATAATGGGGCCCGTATCGGTTTCGACGCCGTCGCCATTCAACAGATTCGCTTTGCCGTTACTTTCCATGTCGAGCTGCTGAATGTGAGCAGGCATGGCACGTAGGTAATGGTCATAAGGAATCAAGGCGTGAGTTTGCGCGTTGTGGAAGTTAATGTACCACACGCCCAATGCACCCATGATGACAGGCAAATTTTCTTCAAAGGGTGCCGAACGGAAGTGCTCGTCCATTTGATGTGCACCATCCAATAAAGCGTAGAAATTGTCCATGCCCACGGCAATGGCGACGGGCAAACCAATGGCAGACCAAAGAGAATAGCGTCCGCCTACCCAGTCCCACATCGGGAAGATGTTTTCTTCTGCCATACCGAAATCAACGGCTTTTTTAACGTTTGAGCTGACAGCGGCAAAGTGTTGACGAATACCCGATTCTGAGCCACCGTTACGAAGAAACCAATCTCGTGCGGCGTTTGCGTTGGATAAGGTTTCTAAGGTACCAAAGGTTTTGGAAGAGACGATAAACAGGGTCGTTTCAGCATTCAGTTGTTTCAGCTTACCCGTGATGTCAGAGCCATCGATGTTGGCAACGAGGTGAACCTTAATGTCGTCATTTTTATAAGGCGTTAAGGCTTCTGCAACGACTTTTGGTCCAAGGTAAGAGCCACCGATACCAATTGATACCACATCGGTAATGGTTTTCCCGGTATGGCCTTTCCAATCACCGTTATGTAATTGCGCAACAAACTGTTCCATTTGTTTTAGCGTCGAGCGAACTTCCGCTAACACGTTCACACCGTCTACTATTAAGGTGTCCTGTGCATGGCTTGCACGTAGGGCAACGTGTAATACAGAACGATCTTCTGTGTTGTTAATGTGTGCACCACTGAACATACCCTCAATGGCGTTTTCTAATCCTGATGCTTTTGCAAGTTCAGTGAGTAGCGAGAAGGTTTTTTCATTAGCGCGGTTTTTAGAATAATCTAATGTCCAACCGGCGGCATTTACGCTGTATTTTTGTGCGCGCTGAGCGTCTTCTTTAAACAAAGATGCCATCTTAACCGCTGACATATCTTTTTGGTGTTGTGTCAATGCTTGCCAGGCGTTCAATGTGGTAGGTGAGTGCATTACAATATCCTTGAGTCTAAAAGTGAATTAGGCCCGTTCAATGCGAATGTTGTCGATTAAACGGGCGTTGCCTAGGTAAGCCGCAGCCAAAACCACTAGGCTTTTTTCTTCTTCTGACGGTGTTTGTAAGTTGTCTTGTGCGCGTATTTCAAAATAATCACGACGGAAGCCCACCGCTTCAAGCTTCTGTTGAGCTTGTTCACGAATGTCCTCATGACTCGCACGACCTGTTAAAAGCGCCTCTTTCGCCCATAACAGAGTTTGATACATTGCGGGAGCAATGCGTCTTTCTTCTTCGGTTAAGTAACCATTACGTGAACTCATAGCAAGACCGTCGTCGTTGCGTGCCGTATCGATACCGATAATACGTACGTTAGAACTGAGGTCACGAACCATGTCTTCAATAACTTTCAATTGCTGGAAATCTTTGTTGCCAAAGATGGCACAGTCTGGCTGAACAATGTTAAACAATTTTGTCACGACGGTTGCAACGCCAACAAAATGACCGGGGCGCGAAGCACCACACAAGATGTCAGACAAGCCGACGACTTCAATTTGTGTTTGGCTACGCTTGCCATTCGGGTACATTTCCAATGCATCAGGAGCAAACAGGTAATGGCAACCATTGGCCTCTAACAGTCGTTGATCTTCTGCTAGGGTTTTTGGATAGCGCTCTAAATCTTCGTTCGCTGAAAACTGCATTGGGTTCACAAAAATAGAAGAAACAACCACATCGCCTTCTTCCACCGCACGGCGAATGAGGGACATGTGGCCATCATGTAGGTTTCCCATTGTGGGAACGAAAACAATGCTTTTGTCTTTTAGGCGTTCAATTTTTAACGCAGTACGAAGTTCGGCAACCGTGTGAAAAGTGTTCATTATTTGAATCCGTGCTCTGGTCCAGGAAAGGTTGTTGCTTTAACGTCTGCGACATAGGCTTCAAACGCTTGCGTCACGTTGCGACCATCGGTCAAAAAGTTTTTTACAAATTTAGGTGTATGGCCGAGGTTAATACCGAGCATATCGTGCATCACTAAGACTTGCCCATCCGTATGATGGCCAGCACCAATACCAATCGTCGGAACAGGTACCGCGTCGGTCAAGGTCTTGCCTAATTCTGTTGGGATGCACTCATACAGTAAAATGTCTGCACCGGCCGCAACGAGATCAAGAGACTCTTGCAGCAACAAGTCAGCGGCGTCTTGGCCTTTGCCTTGAACCTTATAGCCACCAAGCTTATGCACAGACTGTGGGGTTAACCCGAGATGTGCACAAACAGGAATGCCACGTTGACTCAGCAGTTTGACGGTGTCTGCAAGCCAGCTGCCCCCTTCTAGTTTGACCATGTTGGCACCGGCTTGCATCAGCTTCGCGGCATTGTCGAGGGCTTGTTCTGGTTTGCTGTAACTCATAAACGACATATCCGCTAAGATAAATGCGTTGGTATTGCCACGCTTTACTGCCGCAGTGTGATAGCACATATCCTCAATCGTAACAGGCAGTGTGCTGTCCTGACCTTGAATTACCATGCCAAGCGAATCACCGACGAGTATTGTGTCTACCCCAGCGACATTCATTACATGGGTGAAAGAGGCATCGTAGCTGGTTAAGCAGGTGATTTTCTCTTTATCCAATTTCATTTGATTGAGTGTGGAAAGAGTAACGGGTTTAGTGCGTTTTTTTTGTGAGCTATCTGAATACATAATTTATTCTTCTTTGATAAAGACCAAATCACTGGTGTCAAGTTGCTGTAATTGCTCGTGGACCTTGTTGCCATTGGCAAGACATAAATTGGGCGCTAGGTCGTGTAAGGGTTTTATCACAAAACCACGCTCTAGCATAAAGGCATGGGGTACGACGAGCCTCGGTAACTGTAGAGTTTCTTGTCCGTACAATAACAGATCTAAATCCAGTGTGCGTGGCCCCCAATGGCGTTCTCTTACTCGACGTTGTGCTTGTTCGATACTTTGTAGTAAATCGAGGAGATCCAATGGGGCAAGAGAGGTTTCAAATGATGCCACGGCATTGACATAATCCGGCTGGTCCTGAGGGCCAACCGGTTTGCTGCCATAAATAGAGGAAACACGAACATGATGGAGGTCTTCGTGCTGTCGCAGTGTGTCAATAGCGCGATCAAGTTGCTCGATAGGATTGTTAAGGTTACTACCAAGGCCAATATAAGCGTGTACCACAGCGCATCCTCTTATTCGTTAGATGTGTCTCTTGTTGAAGTGTCCTGAGCGGTTTGTGACCCTTTGCCATTGCTTTTTCGACGACGACGCGGACGACGTTTCTTAGGGCCTTCTTTTTCGCTCGTACGATTGTCTATGCTTTTGATAAGATCTCTTTGTTCGTTTTCTGTGGCATGCTGGAACGTTTCCCACCAAGCGCCAAGGTCGTCCAGCTTGGTACCACTGAGTTCGCGAATCAATAAGAAATCAAACCCAGCACGGAAGCGCGGGTGTTCAAGTAGTAAGAAAGCGCGTTTGCCATAGCGTTTTGGCAAGCGATATTGCATGTCCCAAATTTCCCGCATTGGTGTAGAAAAGCGACGAGGAATGGCAGTGGAAGCCACTTGATTATCCAATACCATGTTCGCGGCCTGATGCAAGGCAGGTGTAGAAGGCATGCTTTGATTCTGGAACTCTTCTTGACGTAAACACACACTTGGCCAAAGCAATATGGCGTATAAAAAATAAGGAGCAGTGGTTTTACCACTCTGAATGCGGTCGTCTGTATTTTTTAACCCCTGCAGAATAAATGCTTCAGGGTCGATGTCATCGCGTTTCCAACCGCTTTGCAATAGGGCTTCGGTATCAGGAAATAAGTAGCGAAACAAACCGTATTGACGCAGCAAGGCAAAGGTGGCGATACCGTTACCACTGCCAAGTAACTTAAGCACTTCGTCAAACAATCTTGCTGGTGGAATATGGTCTAACAGGTGCGCCATTTCTTTGATAGGGGCGGCGGTGTCTGCTTCTAATTCAAACCCCAGTTTGCCGGCAAAGCGAATAGCACGCAGCATACGGACAGGGTCTTCTTGATAGCGCTGACGGGCATCGCCAATCATGCGGATCTGTTTATTTTCGATGTCTTTTAGACCACCACAGTAGTCATGAATACTAAAGTCCTGCACATTGTAATAAAGTGCATTAAAGGTAAAGTCTCGACGCTCGGCGTCTTCTTCAATGTTGCCGTATACGTTGTCACGTAAAACGATACCATGGGCTGAGCGTGCGGAATCTTTGCCTTTTAATGAGGTATTGTGTGATGCTGCTTTTTCGTCTTGCGCGCTGTTGGCTCGAAATGTCGAAACCTCAATAATTTCTCGGCCAAAAGTAACGTGTACTAATTTGAAACGACGTCCAATGAGTCGAGAATTAGAGAAAATGCTGTGGACTTCTTCCGGCGTAGCGTTTGTCACCACATCAAAATCTTTGGGTTCCATGCCGATCAAGTGATCACGAACACAGCCACCGACTAAGAAGGCGTCATAGCCTGCACTGTTAAGGCGATAAAGAACTTTAACGGCATTAGGGCTTAAATTTTGACGAGATAAGCTGTGCTCGCTGCGAGGGATAATAATAGGGTAAGTCTGAGCCTTGGGTGAGGCGAGCAGAGAGGTAGCTTTACGTACCAAAGATTTTAATCCTGTAAGCATTAGACAACAAATTTTAAAGTTAACAAAGATGACATTCTACACGTGATAAATAGAATTTACACGGGTAAAGAGATAGTGCAATTAGGTGTGGGTTTCAAGAAGCTGTTTTGTACTAGAGCACAAAAGAAGAGTATAAAATATAAAGCGATTATTTATGACGTTGGAAATAAAATAATCGCTTTGGATACGTGAAGATATAAGTTCCGAAAACAAAGTGGGTGCTGCTTCTGCAGTTCTACTCAGGTTTTATTTTTATTATTGCATTGTTTTCATTGCCCGAAGGCTTAGATATCTAAAAAAATCAACTATCCAAAGCGATTTTCCATCCATGGCCTCAAATTTTTATTTTTATTTGAAGAGGCCACGGTGTTCTTAGTTATTATTTTTGTTTTTAAGAACCTACATACGACGATTAACTTATTTTTATTCTTGGTCAATCTTCTTATCGTTGTGATTTATATAAGGCATTTGTTGTGCCAAAAATCATAAGTTGCTGTTTTACTAGGTTTTTTGTCAAATTGCATACACTTTTCTTGCGAAATGCTTCTCTGTTTTTGGGTATTTTGGTATCAAGTGTTACTTTTTATTTGTTACTTTTTTGCTATCTCTAGTTTTTGTCGCCTTTCCCATAAACTTTTTCTCGATATGCCCAAAGATTGTGCAAGCTGTGTTTCCGTCATGGTGCTTTGGTGCGTTTGTACGAAGTATTTTAGGTAATCATCTAGCGTGGTGCCTGTAAATGTCTTGCCCTGTTGCGTTAAGGTTGCTGTGCCTTGTTGTGTTGAACTTTGGTGGCTGGCAAGTTTGAGGTTGGCGGCTTCAACACGCTCTGGTGGGCTTAAAATGACGGCACGTTCTATGGCGTTTTCCAGTTCCCGCACATTCCCCGGCCAGTGGTGAGAACGAATGGCTTTGTCAAAAGCTCGGTTGTAGTGATAAATAGGACGTTTGTGTTTCTGGCAGGCTTTTTCAAGCAACATTTGAGAAAGCACTGAAATGTCATCTCCTCGATCGCGAAGCGGCGGTAAGAGGAGTTCCATAACGTATAAACGATAATATAAATCTTCTCGAAATAAGCCTTGTCTCACCATGGCGATGAGGTCTCTGTGGGTGGCGGTCACAAGGCGAATGTTGACTTTGGTCGACTGGGTAGCGCCCACTTTGCGTATCTCGCCTTCTTGTAAAACCCGCAACAGTCTTGCTTGTGCCTCAAGAGGCAGTTCACCGATTTCGTCTAGGAATAACGTGCCTTTATCCGCGGCGTAGATGAGGCCGTCATGAGATGTGCTGGCGCCTGTGAAGGCCCCCTTTTCATGGCCGAATAATTCAGATTCAATCAAATTGTCTGGGATAGCGGCACAGTTCACGCTGATGATGGGTTGATTATGGCGGTGGCTTAAATTGTGTAATGCTTTAGCAACCAGTTCTTTACCGGTGCCCGATTCGCCACGGATGAGTACGGTAACATCTGTACCAGCAATTTTTCGCATGTCACTGAACAAGGCTTGCATCGGAGCGCATTGTCCAATAATGCCGCTGCTAGCCGTACCTAAGGTAAACGCATCCTCATCTGATTGCTGAGAGGGCGTTGCTTCATCCGTTTGAGGTGTGTCGTCATGCTGTTCGAGTGCGTTAACGACGTGTTTCAGAACCGTCTCTGAGTCAGTTGGCAACGGCAGGTAATAAATAGCACCTTGCGCCATGCTGTCCACACCGGTGCTGAGGCTAGGCCTTGCATCTAGAACAATACGACGCAAATGACTGGGAAGCAGGCTGCTGGCATTTTCTAAAGACGCGATGCTGTCTTGATCGATGAGTAATAAATGAAACTCAGACCATTCGTAATAGCGATTCGCTTGTTCAATGGTTGCGCTGGTATTGACGTGAAAACCGTATCGAGACAACCACTTTTCGGATTCTTTGAGCGGTGATTGATCTGGGCAAATGATCATGATGTTGTGCATTAAGTGTCACCTCTTGTAACTAGTGTAACGATTATACACAAGTCATTCACGTGGTCGAGTTGGAGAACACTCTGCTACAAAAGGTGTTGGTCTTGCTCTTCGAGCGGGATGGTTAGCGTGCCTTTGAGAGATTCAGGTGACCATTGTTGAACGGCGAATGTTAAAGCGCTTTTGATAGAGTCGGGCGTTTTATCAAACCGGATATGTAAATAGTGTAGAGCGCGAATCAGCGTTGGAAGGTGGCCGTTTTGAATGGCTTTGGCGTGATTTTGTTTGCTGATTTTATTACCGTCCCTATCGACGATCAAAGGAATATGACAAAGGTAAGGTGCCGTCCAACCAAACAAAGCATACAGGTGCAGTTGTTGCGCGGTGGTGTCAATCAGGTCAGCGCCGCGTACCAGATGTGTAATGCCTTGCAAGTGATCATCCACTACGACAGCCAGCTGGTAGGAAAAATAACCGTCTTTACGTTTTAAGACGGGGCTGTTTTCTGCTAAAGCATGACAAAAAGAGAGGGTGCCTTGAACGGCATCTTGGCAACGGTAATGGTGTGAGCTGGTTTGCAATCGCCACGAATGCGGTTGCTCGATTGTGCTATTGCATTGGTGAGGGTGTTGGCCCTGATAGTCAGCAAGCGATTGGCGAGTGCAATTACAGGGAAAAAGAACGCCTTGGCTTCTGAGTGTGTGTAAAAAATTTTCGTAGTCGTTGGTGTGCTGACTCTGGATGCGGACAGGGCTATCTGAGACAAGCTCATAACTGTGCAGCGTGGCAAGGATTTGCTCGGCGTATTGGGCTTTACAGCGCGTGCCATCGACATCTTCAAGGCGAACGATCCATTCGCCTTGGTATTTTTTCGCATCCAAATAACTTGCCAGAGCACTGACAAGCGAGCCAAAATGAAGTGGGCCGGTCGGCGAAGGTGCGAAACGGCCACGATAAGCGACTAAGCGGTTGTTTGTATGGTTTGCAACCAAGCCTAACCGCCGATTTGTTTCTCTTTGATTTCAGCAAGTGTTTTGCAGTCAATACACATGGTCGCAGTCGGGCGCGCCTCTAAGCGACGAATGCCGATCTCAATACCGCACTCTTCACAGAAACCGTAGTCGTCTGCTTCAATCAGCTCGATGGTTTGAGAGATTTTTTTAACCAGCTTGCGTTCACGATCACGAGCGCGCAACTCCAAGCTAAATTCTTCTTCTTGGCTTGCTCTGTCGTTTGGGTCTGCGTAGTTAACGGCTTCTTCTTTTAAGTGATTGACCGTGCGATCAACCTCTTCCATAAGGTTTTGCTTCCAGTTGAGAAGGATGCTTTTAAAGTGCGCCAACTGGTTCTCGTTCATGTATTCTTCACCGTCCTTCGCAACGTAAGGGGTAAAGTCTTTCATTAATGATTCAGGATTCATTTTTGGCATTAGCATTGCCTCACTTCGCAGGTTTCCGCTGTGGTAACCTGTAACCGATAAATAGGGTGGGTTAATTTTCGGGCGGAAACTTATCAGATAACGTCACGCTTAACCACTTTTTTGTACAAATTGTCGCTATATTTTTAAAACAGCAGAGAAAAGGCAGAGAAAACGCAATGGAAAAGCATCAGTTAGCAACACGTGTCGATCATATCGCACCTTTTCAAGTCATGGTGGTATTAACCCGAGCAAAAGAGCTGGCGTCACAGGGTGAGGATGTCATTCATTTAGAGGTAGGAGAGCCGGATTTTGTCGCCGTTGACGCGGTGGCTAATGCGGGTGTTGCCGCGATTCAAGCGGGTCATACAGGTTATACGGCCGCAACTGGCTTGCCCGAATTAAAGCAAGCGATCAGTCACGACTATCAAACACGATACGGGGTTAATGTCGCGCCTGAGCGCATTATTGTGACACCGGGTGCGTCTGGGGCATTATTGCTGATGGCCTCTTTGATGGCGAACCCTGGTGATGATGTGCTGATGCCTGACCCTTGTTACCCATGCAATCGTCATTTTTTGATTCAAACCGGTGCCAATGCCCGTTTAGTTGAAACACGGCCTGAAGAAGGCTTTGAAATGGATTTGTCTTCCTTAGAAAGCCACTGGAGTGATACCACTTCTGGCTTATGGCTGGCTTCTCCCTCGAATCCAACCGGTGCGGTTTTAAGTAAGGCGTACATCAGTGAAGCGTGGCGAAAAGTTCAAGCATTGGGTGGTCATTTGTTGGTTGATGAAATTTATCAAGGGCTGGTCTATGAGGGAGACGATTTCTCCGCTTTGTCCATTGCCGAAGACATTTTTGTGATTAACAGCTTCTCAAAATATTTCGCGATGACGGGCTGGCGTTTAGGTTGGCTCGTGGTGCCAGAGTGGGCGATTGAAGGGGCGACAAAGTTAGCGCAAAATTTGTTTATTTCTGCACCAACGGTATCGCAACACGCTGCAATTCGAGCTTTTCAACCCGATGTATTGGCGGAGTGTGAAGCGCGTCGACAAACATTAAATGCTCGTCGTCTCGTATTGCTAGAAGGATTAAAAGCGATCGGATTGCCGATTGTGGCGCCGGCACAAGGTGCTTTTTATGTTTACGTGGATGTGTCGAATATTACAGATGATGCTATGTCGTGGTGCCTAGCGTTACTGGAAAAAGAGCATGTTGCGCTCACACCCGGTGCCGACTTTGGCGTTAAAGACGCTCATAAATACGTACGCTTTGCTTATACTTGCGATGAAGCGCGTTTAAAAGAGGCTTTGGTGCGTATTGCGCGCTTTATATCGGAGTCGCGTTAGAATATTGAGAATAGCGTGATGAGTAACAACGCAGGGGCAAACTAACCTCTGCGCCTTACTAAAATAAGCCCAGCAACCAAACAAATCACGATAGGAATGCTGACACCAATTACTGGCGGGAAGTTGACCGCAACGCTCATACGGCCAAATAAGTTGAGCGCATTTTGAAAGGCCAGCCCAATAATCACGCCAGTGAAAATTCGCCCACCCATAGTGGAAGAGCGTAGCGGTCCAAACACGCTGGATAGGGCGACTAACACTAGGGCCAATGAAGCAATAGGGCGCAAGGCAGTAATCCAAAATTCCAACTCATAAGGCGAGCCATCCAAGTTTTGCTGATTCAAATAGGTTTGATAGCTGTGTAGCTCACTTAAAGACAAGGTGTCTGGTTCCTGTGAAGCAAGGAATAAGTGTTCGGGCTTGATGCTGACGTCCCAGCTGACATGGTTTGTGCTGATTTTATCGATACGATCAGGAAAAAACTGTGTTTCGGTTACCTGATTGAGTTGCCATCGTGAACCCTCAATATGCTGAGCGGTGGCAGCGGTACGAATGGCGGTCAGTGTTTGTCCTTCAGGAGAAAAGATTTCTACATTATAGAGCGTACCGTCTTTATCTGCGGCATCGATGTAGACAATGTCTTTATCGGCTTTTAACCAGACGCCCCCAGTCAAAGAGAAGGTGCCGGCTTCTTGATCTTGAAACTTCTCGATTAAGTTGGCTTTTTGTCCTGCAACGGGTGCGACAAATTCGGAAATCCCCATGCCAAGTAAAGAAACCAACAGAATAGGTTGGCAAGCGGCCAAGCCAATACGCCAAATAGGCATGCCTGCAGCTCGCATGACCGTCAGTTCAGAGGTGGCTGCTAATGTACCCAACCCCATTAAAGTGCCAATCAAAGAAGCAACAGGGATGTATTCAGCAAGCTTGCCGGGCAAGCGATATAAGATCACTTGCATCAAAGATTGAATGGTGTAATTGTCGTTGACTTTTTTGATTTGCTCAATAAATGTCAGAGCAAAATCCAAACCTAATAAAACAACAGCAACGACTAAAAATGACCATAAGACACTACTGGCGATGTATTTATCAATCTTACTCATGATGTGTACTGCTCATTTGCGTCGGTAAGGGGAAGCTTCGCTTTGCGACGTGCAAAAACCTGATTATATTGGGCAAATAATACAGCGCCCACCAGAGTAAAGAGGCCATGGATCCACCATAAACCCAGTTCAATGGGAATCTTGCCTTTCTCCAGCCCTGTTCGTCCCCAGATCAGAAGCGCAATGTATAAAATCATCAGCAAAATGGCGGGTAACATTTTAAAGAACCGTCCTTGCCTTGGGTTTACTTGGCTTAATGACAGACCAATAATCGCCAGAATAGGAATAATAACGACCAAAGAAATACGCCATTGAAGTTCGACTTTATCCATTAGGTCGTCGCTCTCTATTAGACTGAGCGTGCTTTTCGTATAAGGGTCGTCAATCGCACGGCTTTCTTGTGTCTCCATTCGTACTGCGTAGGTATCAAATTGTGTGATGCTGTATTCTGTGGTGCCAGGTTTCCCCTCATAACGAGTGCCATTTTTAAAAACGAGATAATTTTGGTTGCCTTCTGAACTGATGCGTATTTGTTCGGCGTAATCGGCAAACATTTGTGTGGGAACATTACCTTCTTTTTTACGTATCACATCGGAAAGAAATATTTGGTTCATCCAGCCTTCTTCTGGGGTAAAGCTGTCAATGTAGGTGGTGCGTTGACCACTGCCTTCAAAGCGGCCTGGTATTAAAAAGTCAAAGGCGGACAGTTGATCTTGTGCTTGAGACGCTTCGGCTGCACGGTATTCACTGAAAGGCGCCAGCCAAAAGTTGATGGTGCCACTCGCAAAGCTGATTAGACCCGCAATACCAAGAGTATAAGCCGCCAATTTGAGCTTGCTGACACCGCTAGAAAACAGCACCGACATTTCGTTTTCGATGTATAAACGGCCAAAAGCCAGCAGTAATGATAGAAAAAATGCTAATGGTAAAATCATTTGTACAAAGCTGGGAATATGGTAGCCCAAAATGACAAAGAGAAACTCAAAGGTCATTTTTCCTTCTGCCACACGTCCCAAATAACTAGAGAAACGGCCACTCAGAATAACGAGTAACAAAATTAGCGTCACGCCTGCTGTTGACACCAGCACTTCTTTCGCTAAGTATCTGAATAGTCTCAAAGTCACCTCTGGATCAATTTGCCTTTTAAAGCGTAGAGTTGATTACACGTCTAAAGCCCCCATTATCTCGTGGTAAGAAGGACATTATCCAGTTTTTTTTAAAAAGTTATTTATTGAGGGTTTTTTCATGAATATGGCGTTATTTGATCGTTTATCCACCGCGCAAGCCGATTTGCTTGTGGCGTTTGTTCCTAGTGAAGGCGAACTGCCTGCATCGACCGCTTGGATCGACGAAAATGCCAATGGGCAAGTTACTCAGCTTCGTGACAGCGGTGTGTTTAAAGGTGGTCTTGCTCAAACACTGCTGTTACCGGGTGTGTCGCAAGCGTTTGCACAGGCTGTATTGTTAGTGGGCACCGGTAAAGAGACCGCATTAAGCGACATGCAGGCACGTAAAGTGATTGCCGCGGTGGCTGCGCAAATCAAAACTTTGCCTTTTCCTTCCGTGGCCATTGCCAATGACGAGCTTGCTGTTAAGAATCGTAGCGCATCAGATGTGCTGACCTTAGTTGCACAGTGGGTCAATGAAGGTTTTTATAACTTCCTTGGCTTCAAGAAAGACGACGCTGAAAAAGTCACAAAAGTGAGCACGATCCAATTACAGGGTACAGATGAAGCGGCTTTGGCCATTGGCACAGCAACGGCAAAAGGTTCGGCCTTTGCGCGTCAGTTAGGAAACTTACCAGGCAATGTGTGTACGCCGAGCTATTTAGCGTCTCAAGCGCAACAATTAGGTGAAGATTACAGCATAGGCGTTGAATTATTAGACGAAGCCAAAATGGAAGAAGTGGGCATGGAGTGTCTTCTGTCCGTTGGCCGAGGCAGCGCTGAGCCAAGCTACCTGATTGTGATGCATTACCGAGGCGGTGATGAAGGCGATGCGCCTCATGTCTTACTTGGTAAAGGCATTACCTTTGATACCGGCGGTATTTCATTAAAACCGGGTCCAAAAATGGACGAAATGAAATACGACATGTGTGGTGCAGCCAGTGTGTTCGGTACTATGAAGGCCATTTGTGAACTCAAGCCAAAGGTTAACTTCACTGCGGTGATTGCGGCCGCAGAAAATATGCCAAGTAGCTGTGCAACCAAGCCGGGTGATGTCGTAAAAACGTTATCAGGTCAAACGGTAGAGATTTTAAATACCGATGCGGAAGGTCGTTTGGTTTTGTGTGATGCGTTAACGTATATTGAGCGTTTCAAGCCAAAATCTGTTGTCGACATTGCTACCTTAACAGGCGCCTGTGTGGTTGCACTGGGCAGCGTAAATTCCGGTATGTACGCCAACAATGACGACCTCGCGGTAGAGCTTAAAACGGCCAGCCAAGCGTCTGCAGATAAAATTTGGCAAATGCCTTTAGATGAAGAATACCAGCAGCAATTAGACAGCAACTTTGCCGACATCGGTAACATTGGTGGACCAGAAGCCGGTTCTGTTACCGCAGCGTGTTTCTTGTCGCGTTTTACGGGCTCTTACTCTTGGGCGCATTTGGACATTGCTGGTACAGCGTGGTCCGGCGGTGCTGCAAAAGGCGCGAGTGGTCGTCCTGTCGCCTTGTTGACGCGTTACCTACTTAATAAGTAAGGTTTTTATAGGCAATATTGGTTATAAAGCAGCGGCTTTTGGTCGCTGCTTTTTTATTGGGTGGCGTCATGCCTATTGTGAAAACAGGTAGACGTCAGTGTCATGTTTTGGCTTCTGTGGCAGAGGGTGGACTTTTGTGTTTTTCAATGCGAAAGTTAATAGACACAAATAACGAGCTGGACAGTGTTTCTGCGCAGCGTTTTTCGTCTTCCTATTGTTGGTTTTTCTTATGTCAGATCTAGCGGCGTCTCATGACGAGGGTACTTTTGAACCAGATGAAGAAACCTTGATGTCCGCGCTACGGAATCAAGACGATATTCCCATCTTAATGGATATCGTTCGTGACTCTGAGGGTTTTACGAGTGGACAAGAAACCCATTTACGACATTCCATTGATGAAGCACCGCATGAGTCACCTGTAGAGGTTTCTCAAGAGGAAGACCAGGAGCAAAAATACGCATCACCAGAGGTAGAAGAGTCTGAGAACGCTACTGTTTCTGAGGCTACCCCCAAATCGTCGCTTTCCCTTTCACAAGAGCAAGTGACGCTCGCTATTCATAGCGCGATGGAAAAACACTTGCCGACCTTTATGGCGACGCTGGTGGAAGAGGTTATGCAAGAGTTACATGCTCAGAGCGCTTCGTCAGACACGGCGTTAACACCCGATCAAGATCCGACCCACCGTACGACAGAACAAGGGCAAATGCCTTAATTAAATGGCCGTTGTTCTTTATCTTGTTCTGACAAGGTATAATTTTTGTTATTCAACATTGACCGCTACTTAAGAGCCTAAAGACATCACAATGGAAAAGACTTACCAACCTCAAAGTATTGAACAGCCTATTTATCAACGTTGGGAGGAGGCGGGTTGTTTTGCGCCTCAGGGCAACGGCACTCCCTTTTCAATTATGATACCGCCCCCTAATGTGACCGGTAGTTTACACATGGGTCATGCGTTTCAGCATACCTTAATGGACGCCATGATTCGTCGTGAGCGTATGAAAGGTAGCCGCACATTATGGCAGCCAGGCAGTGACCATGCGGGTATCGCCACGCAAATGGTGGTCGAGCGTCAGCTTGCTGCACAAAATGTCACGCGCCATGAGCTAGGTCGTGAGAAATTCCTTGAAAAAGTATGGGAATGGAAAGACCAATCAGGTGGCACTATTTCAGATCAAATGCGCGTCCTTGGTGATTCGGTTGACTGGCAAAAAGAGCGCTTCACGATGGATCCAGGTATGTCGGCCGCGGTGCAAGACGTGTTTGTGCGTCTGTATGATGAAGGCATCATTTACCGTGGTCAGCGTCTCGTAAACTGGGACCCTGTTTTGCACACAGCGATTTCTGATCTTGAGGTGGTATCTGAAGAAGAAAACGGTTTCATGTGGTACTTCCGTTACCCGCTTGCCGATGGTGTTAAAACAGCCGATGGTAAGGATCACATCGTTGTTGCAACGACTCGCCCAGAAACCATGTTTGGTGATGCGGCGGTTGCGGTTGCACTGGATGATGAACGCTTTACCGATCTAGTCGGTAAATTCGTTGAATTACCTTTGGTTGGTCGTCGTATTCCCATTGTGGCGGATGAGTACGTTGATAAAGAGTTTGGAACCGGTTGTGTGAAAATCACGCCAGCCCATGACTTCAACGACTACGAAGTGGGTAAGCGTCATGACATGCCGTTGATTAATGTGTTTGACGACAATGCGGCGATTAACACCGTAGCGCCAGAAAAATATCATGGTATGGACCGTTTCGAAGCGCGTAAGGCCGTTGTTGCGGATTTTGATGCGCTAGGTTTATTGGAAAAAATCGCTGACCATAAGTTGAAAGTGCCTCGTGGCGAGCGTGGCAATACTGTGATCGAACCGTATCTGACGCAACAATGGTACGTAGCAGTAGAATCCTTGGCAAAACCTGCCATTGAGGCCGTTGAAAACGGTGATATCCAGTTTGTGCCGAAACAATGGGAAAATACGTATTTCGCTTGGATGCGTGATCTAAACGATTGGTGTATCTCTCGTCAGCTTTGGTGGGGACATCAGATTCCTGCTTGGTATGACGCCGACGGCAAATTTTATGTTGGTAAAGACGAAGCAGAAGTACGCAGCAAGTACAATTTGGCCGATGACCTTGAATTAGTCCAAGACGAGGACGTATTAGATACCTGGTTTTCTTCAGCTCTTTGGACGTTTGCCACCCAAGGCTGGCCAGAAGAAACCCAAGACTTTGCCGAGTTTAGTGAATCGGATGTCTTGGTAACGGGCTTTGACATTATTTTCTTCTGGGTCGCCAGAATGATCATGATGACGTTGAAATTCACTGACAAGGTACCGTTCAAAACGGTTTACATCACGGGTCTTATTCGAGATGAACGTGGCGATAAAATGTCGAAGTCAAAGGGCAACGTAATCGATCCATTAGATTTGATTAATGGCATTGATTTAGAGTCGCTTGTGGCGAAACGCACTTATGGCATGATGCAGCCACGTCTTGCTGAAAAAGTTGAAAAGAACACAAGAGCCACTTATCCCGACGGCATTCAGGCTTATGGAACAGACGCGTTGCGCTTCACGTTATGCTCATTGGCGTCCGGTGGCCGTGATATCAAATTTGATCTGAGTCGCCTTGAAGGTTACCGAAACTTCTGTAACAAAATTTGGAACGCGACCCGCTATGTATTGATGAACACGGAAGATCAAGATTGCGGTCAAAACGGAGCAGACGTCGAGCTGTCCTTGGCGGACAAATGGATTATTTCCCGTTTACAGCATGCAGAAGATGCCGTGAATCGTGCGTTTGATACTCATCGCTTTGATTTGGCCGCTCAGGCACTGTACGAGTTTATGTGGCACGAATACTGTGATTGGTATTTGGAGCTATCCAAGCCTGTGCTTTGGGACGAAAACGCCACACCGGCTCAGTTAACCGGAACGCGTCGCACCTTGGTGCGTGTTTTAGAAGCCTTTTTACGCCTTGCGCATCCAATGATGCCGTTCTTAACGGAAGAAATTTGGCAGCGTGTTAAGCCGTTAGTGGGAGTAGAGGGTGAGACGATTATGTTGAGCCAATACCCTAATGCGAACGAAGATAAAAAAGACGCGCAAGCCGAAGCAGATGTTGAGTGGCTAAAAGGTGTTATCGAAGGCATTCGTAATATTCGTGGCGAAATGAATATTTCACCTTCTAAGCCTTTGACTATTCTGATGCGCAATGGCGCAGAGCAAGACAAAACGCGTTTAGACGCAAACTTAACCTTCTTACAAACCTTGGCAAAATTGGAATCGGTCACTTGGTTGAATCCAGGCGACGAAGCACCGATGTCAGCGACGGCGTTAGTTGGTGATATGGAAGTCTTGGTACCAATGGCAGGGCTCATTGACAAAGAAGCTGAATTGGCACGTTTGCAAAAAGAGATTGATAAGGCGACAAAAGATTTGCAACGCATTCAGGGTAAGCTTTCTAACGACAGCTTTGTTGCGAAAGCTCCGGCAGCAGTGGTTGAGAAAGAACGTGCTAAGTGCGATGACTTACAACTGACCGTTAGCAAGCTTGAAGAACAGAAAGCGAGCATTGCTTCCTTGTAAGAGCGTGAAACGTGCAAGTATGTAAAGTAAAAAATACAGTGTAAAAAGACAAAGACAGGTCTCTTAAAAAAGAGGCCTGTTTTGCGCTTACTTTAATAAAAATAAAAAAGAGGCGAAAAATAATGGAACGACTAACGGGAAAAGTGAAGTGGTTTAATGACGCAAAGGGCGTCGGTTTTATTCAGCGTGAAGAAGACAGTGACGTGTTTGTGCACTACAAATCTATCGTGTGTGATGGCCATAAAACCTTACGCAAAGGACAAGCAGTAAGTTTTGTGTTGTCTGATACGGTGTTTGGGTTACAAGCACTTGATATTAAAGTCGAGAAGGAGAAGAGCACGACCTCCTCTCCTTCGTGAGTATTGACGGGAGCGGTTAACGCTCCTGTCTTTTTTTAGTAGGCTTTGAGTTAAAAGGCGACGGACATTAGGCGTTTTTTGTTAGCATTTGATGAGCCAGTTTAACGAAGTCGACAGGGGTTAAAATGCCAATAAGTCGATCATCTTCAGTGACCGGCAAACAGCCATATTTGTTTTCGATAAAGAATTCGGCTGCCATGTCTAAGTCTGTACTGGGCGTCACGGTGAGAATGTCGCGGTTCATTACGTTAGCGATCGGAGTTTGTTGCTCCTTTTTAGACAACAATTGTGTACCAAACTGACTGACCAAATAAAAGGCATGGCGTAGATATTCACGTTGCGTCAACATGCCAACGCATTGTCCCTCTTCATTTGTAATAGGGATATTGCGAATGTTCTTTTCCTGCATAAGCTCCTTGGCCTTCGCTAAAGAGTCGTTCTCTTTTAAAGTCACCAAATTAGTAATCATCAGGTCTGCCACGGTACGCATAAGTGAACTCCATTGTGTTTATTTTGGCATAGTGTGCCAGCGTTGAATTTGAGTGTAGAGCTTAACAGACTATAAAGGCAATCCTGTATTTTGAGTAGTAATGTCGTTTTGAGGTAAATCAAGCGTGACCGATGAAGAATGGATGGCAAAAGCCATTGAATTAGCCGCAGTCGCTGCGGGTGAAAGTGAAATCCCAGTGGGTGCTATTATTGTTTTAAATGATGAAATTATTGGCGAAGGTTACAACGCTCCTATTTCTCTGTGTGACCCGACTGCGCACGCTGAAATTCAAGCTATCCGTATGGCCTGTCAGCGGATGAACAACTACCGTCTGCCTGGTGCAACGCTTTATGTGACGTTAGAAC
The DNA here is from genome assembly GCF_020532605.1 of Marinomonas algarum. Classification (GTDB taxonomy): domain Bacteria; phylum Pseudomonadota; class Gammaproteobacteria; order Pseudomonadales; family Marinomonadaceae; genus Marinomonas; species Marinomonas algarum. Next base: position 67,193 of record NZ_JAJATW010000018.1, read on the forward strand.
CTTGCTCAATGTGTGCCGGCGCCATGGTGCACTCGCGAATTGATCGTGTTGTGTATGGTGCAAGCGAGCCAAAAAGCGGTGTGGCCGACAGCCAAGGGCAGTTTTTTCAGTCCGTGTTTTTGAATCACAAGGTAAAAGTCACATCTGGCGTCTTGGCCGATATTGCCTCTGCGCAATTGACCGCGTTTTTTCAATATCGACGTGAACAAAAAAAGAAGCTAAAACAGCAGGCGAAAAAAGCCGATTAATCACTTTATTTGGTTATTTTATCGAGAAATTTCAGACTCTACTGGCCTCTATTTGCTTCCATGATTTAAAATACCCATATTAATTTCCCCAAAACTACCAAGTGAGGCAATACTCAACATGCTAACTCTGCATGGTTCCGCGGCGCTATCGGCGTTTCGCAAGGCAAAGTTATTAGCCAATATGCAAGCATCTGTTTCTTCTGTTACCGATGTTCATGCTCAATTTCTCCATTTCGTGGAGCTGGCTGATAATCAAACGCTGACGCCTGAACAGGACACTGTTCTACAACGCGCCTTGGCCTACGGTCCTAAATCCTCCCAAGTCAGTTCATCTGATCAAAGTGTGCTGGTGGTTCCTCGTTTAGGAACGATTTCACCTTGGTCATCGAAAGCAACCGATATCCTTCATAATTGTGGCTTAGCCGCTGTGTCTCGTGTGGAACGCGGTGTGGAATATTTTATCCACAGTTCAGCGCCATTGAGCCCCGAAGACTTGGATGTCTTGTCCGAAATGCTGCATGATCGCATGACAGAAAGCGTGCTTCCGGCATTGAGCGACGCGTCTGTGATGTTTTCCCATGCTGAGCCTGCTCCAATGACCAGTGTGGATGTGTTGGGTGGCGGACGTGAGGCCTTGGTTGAGGCAAACCAAACGCTGGGTCTGGCATTGGCGGATGACGAGATTGATTATCTTGTGGCGTCGTTTGTTGAACTCGGACGTAACCCCATTGATATTGAGTTGATGATGTTTGCACAAGCGAACTCCGAGCATTGTCGCCACAAAATTTTTAATGCGTCTTGGACAATCGATGGCGAAGAGCAAGAGCGCTCTCTGTTTAAGATGATCAAGAACACCCACGAGCACAACCCCGATGGCACCTTGTCAGCTTACAAAGACAATGCCGCGGTGATGGAAGGGCATGTAGCAGGGCGCTTCTTCCCAGCGCCAGGCACGCGTGAATACGATTTCAGTCAAGAAAATATTGATATCTTGATGAAGGTGGAAACACACAACCACCCGACGGCCATTTCACCATTTTCGGGCGCAGCAACCGGTTCTGGCGGTGAGATTCGTGATGAAGGTGCGACCGGCATTGGATCAAAACCCAAAGCAGGTTTGAGTGGTTACACGGTTTCTGATTTGAAAATCCCTGGCTTTGAACAGCCATGGGAAAGTTATTATGGCAAGCCTTCCCGTATCGTGACGCCTTTGAATATCATGATCGAAGGCCCGATTGGTGGCGCAGCGTTTAACAACGAATTTGGTCGTCCGAACTTATTGGGGTATTTCCGCAGCTACGAACAAAAAATCCAAGGTGCAACCAAAGAAGAGGTGCGTGGTTACCACAAGCCCATTATGTTAGCGGGTGGTTTGGGCAACATTCGTCGTGAGCACGTTGAGAAAAAAGAAATCAAAGTCGGCGCTAAGCTGATTGTGCTTGGCGGTCCTGCGATGTTGATTGGTCTTGGCGGCGGCGCGGCGTCTTCTATGGCGTCGGCAGACGGTAATGAAGACCTAGACTTTGCTTCTGTACAGCGTGGTAATCCAGAAATGGAGCGCCGTTGTCAGGAAGTAATCGATCGTTGCTGGCAGCTTGGCGATAACAACCCAATCAGCTTTATCCACGATGTAGGTGCGGGTGGTCTGTCGAATGCTTTGCCTGAATTGGTAAAAGACGGTGAACGTGGCGGCAACTTTGATCTACGCAAAGTGCTAAACGATGAGCCGGGCATGTCGCCGCTTGAAATTTGGTGTAACGAATCTCAAGAGCGTTATGTGATGGCGGTATCGCCTGAGCGTGTTGAAGAATTTACCGCTATTTGTGAGCGTGAACGTTGCCCGTTTGCCATTGTTGGTGATGCGAAAGAAGCGCTTCATTTAGAAGTAGCGGATCCACACTTTGACAATAAACCTGTTGATTTACCGATGTCTGTACTGTTCGGTAAGCCACCTAAAATGCATCGTGAAGCGACCAAAGCGGTTATCGAAGGTGATGACTTTACTGCCGTCGACGTCGATCTTACTGAGGCAGCGCAGCGCGTTTTAAGTCTGCCAACCGTAGCGAGCAAAAACTTCTTGATCACCATTGGTGACCGTTCTATCACAGGTATGGTGGCGCGTGATCAGATGGTGGGTCCTTGGCAGGTGCCGGTTGCTGATGTGGCAGTTACTACCTCGTCATTAGAGAGTACAACGGGTGAAGCCATGACCATGGGTGAGCGTACGCCTATCGCTTTGCTGAACGCACCCGCGTCAGGACGTATGGCCGTTGGTGAAGCTTTAACCAACTTGGCTGCCGCGCAAATTACTAAGCGTAACCACATTAAATTGTCCGCTAACTGGATGGCCGCAGCGGGCCATGAAGGCGAAGATGAAAAACTGTACCAAACCGTGAAAGCGGTGGGTATGGAATTGTGTCCTGCTTTGGATATCGCCATTCCTGTGGGTAAAGATTCCATGTCGATGAAGACAGTATGGAAAGAAAACGGTGAAGAAAAAGCGGTTACCTCACCATTGTCTTTGGTGATTACTGCGTTTGCTCCAGTAGCGGATGTGCGTAAAACCCTGACACCAGAATTGCAAAACAAAGCCGATACGCGTTTGCTGTTGGTCGATTTGGGCGCCGGTCAGAATCGTCTAGGTGGTTCTGTTATTGCTCAGGTTTACAACAAGCTTGGAAAGCAAACGCCTGATGTGGATGATGCAGCTGCCTTAGCTGGTTTTTTTGATACAACTCAAGCCTTGAATACAGAAGGCAAGTTGCTTGCTTATCACGATCGTTCAGACGGTGGTGTGTTTGCAACCTTGACTGAAATGTCCTTTGCGAGTCATTTAGGTTTGAATATTGACTTTGATGAGACGATTGGTCAGCGAGCGCAAATTGCGCCAGCTTTATTCAGTGAAGAGCTAGGAGCTGTGATTCAAGTGAATGAGGCCGATGTAGCAGACATTATTGCGGCTTATGCAAAAGTGGGCGTTAAGGTTACATCGATTGCCACTCTATCCGGAGATGACAGTATTCGCGTTCGTTTTGCTGGTGAAACCGTGTTGGAAGAAACACGCATTAACTGGCAGCGTGTCTGGTCTGAAACCAGCTATCGTATTCAAGCATTGCGTGATAACCCAGAGTCTGCACAGCAAGAGTTTGATAACGTGTTAGATGCGAAAGACCCAGGGCTTTCCGCGCAAGTAAGCTTCGACCAAAACGAAGACATCGTAGCTGCCTTTATTGCGTCTGGAGTGAAACCTAAGATCGCTGTATTGCGTGAACAGGGTGTAAATGGCCAAGTGGAAATGGCCGCTGCCTTCCATAAAGCGGGCTTTACCCCAATCGATGTGCACATGAGTGATATTTTATCAGGTCGTACGACACTCGATGAGTTTAGTGGATTAGTGGCTTGTGGTGGCTTCTCTTACGGTGACGTATTGGGAGCGGGTGAAGGTTGGGCGAAGTCTATTCTTTTCAATCCAGTAGCACGTGAGCAGTTTGAGTCATTCTTTAAGCGTTCAGATACTTTCTCATTAGGTGTGTGTAACGGTTGTCAGATGCTTTCTAACCTACACGAGCTTATTCCTGGAGCGAGTCATTGGCCGAAGTTTGTTCGCAACCAATCCGCACAGTTTGAAGCTCGCCTTGTACAGGTAGAAGTTCAGAAATCGAACTCTATTTTGTTGGCCGGTATGGAAGGTTCGCGCTTGCCGATTGCTGTTGCTCATGGTGAAGGTCAGACTGAATACCGTGATGACCAAGATATGGCTGCGCTGATGTCTTCTTCTCAGGTGGCTTTGCGCTATGTGGATAACTATGGTCAAGCAACGGAGCGCTACCCATTCAACCCGAATGGTTCAGCACAAGGGATTACCGGACTAACATCAGAAGATGGTCGTGTGACTATTATGATGCCTCACCCCGAGCGTGTTTACCGTACGGTTCAGCACAGCTGGCATCCAAGTGACTGGGAGGAACAAGCACCATGGTTGCGCTTGTTCCAAAACGCAAGAAAGTGGCTGGGTTAATCTAGCACTTTTAAAAGCCTTCTTATCGAAAGATAAGAAGGCTTTTTAGTTTTTAACTTGGCTAGATTATAAATACGCAGCAAGTTGATCGCTTTTTAAGCAGGTCTGGTCCTGTTTTGTTGGTTTCTTGATCGTTCTAAGATGTATTTCAAATTAATTTGTGTAAATCGTGTTTTTCTTCAAAAAAGGGTTGCACAAAATCTGTAGATCCTTAATATACGCCCTCGCTGACACGGACAGGGCTTCAAGCCTTAGCTTACTAAACTAAGTTAAGAGAATAAGTCGCTTAAGTGAATTGGCAACGCTCTTTAAAATAGATAATCAGATAATTTGTGTGGGCGCTCGCTGGAGTCTTCGGAAGATCGACATAGTTTGCTTAGTTTACTAGGTGGGTTATGAGTGATCAAAAAAATTGAAGTCTTACGAGAGTCTACACGGCAATCGCTTTATGTTTGATTGGTTTCTGCCTTGGTAGAGATTAGTTAGATTAAGTTATAGTTAGTGTAATACGATTTGAGTGAGCAAGCTTTTTAACTGAAGAGTTTGATCATGGCTCAGATTGAACGCTGGCGGCAGGCTTAACACATGCAAGTCGAGCGGTAACAGAGGAGCTTGCTCCTGCTGACGAGCGGCGGACGGGTGAGTAACGCGTAGGAATCTGCCTAGTAGAGGGGGACAACATGTGGAAACGCATGCTAATACCGCATACGCCCTACGGGGGAAAGGAGGGGATC
>NZ_JAJATW010000019.1 GCF_020532605.1 Marinomonas algarum
GGTAGGTCATTTTGAAGTGTTTTCATGGGATGGATTATACCAATCAAACACCTTACTCGTCATGATATCGATAGGTTAAATGTGGGTGTGCTTCTTGTAAATTGAGAGCCAGGCCATCTAGCAACCAATTAAGCTGACGAGGTGAGATTTGAATAGACAATTGTTCGTCATCAATACCAGGCCACTGAAAATGCCCTTTTTCGAGCCGCTTATAATGCAGCCAGAAACCATTTGACGCCCATTGCAATATTTTGACTTTATCGCGCGCTCGACCGCAAAAGACAAAAATATGATCACTACAAGGCTCTTTTTTCAGATCATAGGCGACAATATTGCATAAACCGTCAATGGCTTTACGCATATCAGTTGGCCCACAAATGAGAGTCACATTGAGTTGAGCAGAAGCGGTAAACATAAGTCTTTTATTCCCATGAAAGAAAAAAAAAGACTTTATGTTTTTTGACAAGGATTAAAACGTGTGGTTTAGCTGACGCTTACTTATCAATCACTTGCTGACGTTGCTTTAATTTGACATTGAAGTATTTAGGATTGATGTTGCGCTGTTTGCAAAATGCGGTTTGAGAAAGCTTGGATTGCTCAAAAGCCTCAAACAGCTCGAGCCAGTTGTATTTTTGATAAGTCGCCATGACGTGCTCCTTGAATAATAAGAAGCGATAAGGTTAGCGGTTTGAGGGCGTCATGGGCAGGTAGGGTTGGATTGGCGCTTACGAAAATCAATGGCTTAACATAACTTAGTGACTTAGAAACTGAATTTACTACTTTTTAAGTAAAATATTGTGATTATTGAATAACATATATAGTATTTAATTTACTAATATAGAATTTTACTTTATCACTAACTAAGTTGACTTCTTTAAGAACAAAAAAATTAAAAACATAATAACAGAAATTAATGCTATTTATTGAATATAAAATGGTGACAATATGCGAAGTATCAAAATAAAAGGAATAGTTGAAGAGTTTAGTAATAGTGTTTGCTCTACACACATAATTCATTCAGAGAATGAATATAGTTATATTATTATAAGCGGGGAAAAATACTATAGCGTAATATTAGAAAACGATAATGAATCTGCTCTGAAACACGCAATGTATAACAAACATACAATAGAAATAATGATGACTAAAATAAATAAATGTTGGATGGTCGGATCATTGCGTAACACCGTAACAGGTGAAGAGTTCCAGAGCCAGCCTTTTACAACTAGACACAAATTAATGTTATTTTTTTCTAATTTTATTCTATGGTTTCTTTGCGGAATGATACTTAGTTTCATAGCACTTACTCTCACAAGCTCATTCTCAATTTTTATAATTATTCTTACATTAGGTTTTTTTTATGGCACTTACAGTTTTATAAAAAACATTAAGGCTCGCGATGAATATAACAGCACTAGAAATATTTACCAAAATAAAAAGTTGATTTAGATTATTAATGCTATGTAATTTGGATAAAACCCTCATATTAACTTGAGGGTTTTTGATAAATATAAATTAGTGACTATTTATTATGTTAATTCTTATTTTTTTACGTAACCTAATAGCTGTAGAAGTTTATTTGAATTATACTCCTTTGCATATTTCATTTGCTTTCCGTATGACATTTTGCGAGTAAATAAAATACCTGCAAAAAGTGAAAATATAAATAAATCCATAAAATCATTATTTGCATTTGAACTAATAGTTGGATCTTTTAAATTCGCAAACTGTAACATAAAAGATAAAATAAAAATCATTCCAAATAGGTACCATTTAAGTACTCTTATAATAGAAAAAGCTTTTTTTGCACCAAAAACAAACATCATCGTCATTGATGCAAGAAACATAATGAATAGATCCCTGAAAAAGATCATATCATAATAACCAGAAAAAATAATACTACCAAGAATTTTAGTGGCGTCAATAGAGTTAGCAAGAATAGGATATATTCCAAAGTTAAAGCCATCACCTATAATATTAGTGGTATTTAACCAATATAATAGACCTGTTAGCAAAATAAGAGATAGAAATGTATTTAACATTAGTAGTGGGACAGAGACACTTTCACGCTCTTCTTTATTTAAAGTTAAAACTTTATTCATAAGTTCTTGAAGTGTCTCTATAGTTTCAGAACTAACCATATTTAGACTTTTTATTTTACCCTTTGGTACTTTAGTAGAACTCATATCTTCTAAGCAGTCTTCTACAATCTTATTTTTAAGAATTGGAGTTAAAGACTTACCAGTTAGTGCAATTTTGGATTTTTTATCAGAGCTCCATTTAATATGATCGTCAAAAATATAATCAGTATCGCATACCATAATACCTAAAGCTTTACAGTTCCCATATGTAGCTCCAGTGTACAAGCTACAAGCTTTTAAATTACATTCAGACGCGGTCAAAGTTCCAGGTAGACTTACTGTATATGACCCAGGACCTCCACTCTCTTGTACAACTTGATTAGTAAATTGCCAATCAACAGCTTCATCAATATTAAAATCTTCGCTATTTTTACCTTTTATATAAGCCTCTACCCAAGTTAATTTATCAAAATTTTGCCATTCAATTTTTGGTGTTGAATGAGATGAATAAAATTCAACTGTCTCAATATGAGTATTTACTCCATCACCACCACAGGTGCTACACGAAACTCTTCCTGTAGTATGACATCTACCACAATTAACTCTACGATACCGCGTTTCATAAACAGGATTTCTAGAAGTAACACGACCATTGTGATACGAGAGATTATCCCTTACATGAGCTTGATATGGCTCTTGAACAGATCCAGAACCATTACAATTGGAACAGGTTTCTGTTCCTGAACCGTGACAGTCATCGCATTCTATTAGACATTTGTAAGTATAATTTCCAAGCGGAAATCTACCTAAATTGTATAAATCAATAAGCTTTGTTTTGCTAATTTTATGCTGTAGCTTGTTATTCAATACTTCTGACCTGCCATTGCAACCAGCATCAATAATTGAGTTTACTTCACGATCAACCTCACTAAGGCTTTGGCAATTAAAGCCGCAGTTACCATAAGATACCTGGTAGTAAGAACTAGCTTGAACCGTGAATTTTGAACTGGTTATATAAGTTTTTGTTTCAACTACTGGAACCTTTTCTGCTTCAAAAGACAAATCTAAACTAGGAACCCAACAATCTCGAAGACTGTTAAAAATTTTTAAAAATAATTCCTTATTCATAATTTCCTCTTTTTTCCAATTTTATAACGTGTGGAAGATTATCTTTATGTTGGATCCACAGTCTTTTATTGTAATAACCTTGCTTGCTTATTTTTATATCGTAACTTCCTTTAGGAAGTAGCATGCCTTGTCTATATTTCGGCTTTATATTCATTACCATTATCTTAGATTCTGGTGGATAAACATCAATATAGAACGAAAATAGGTCATTACTAGAAGAAAAATTTTTATTTTTTTCTATATTTGTAGGTTTAATAGTTTTATTTTGTTCTATAAATATATCTTTAACTAAAACTGCACTTGCAAGAATAATACATATAATGTAAATGCTTTTGAGTTTTATTTTCATTTTATGTAACCAATAATTTGATTGATCGAATTTTAACCCAGCTGTAAACTATATTTCAATACTTATTGTTAAAGGATGAAATGTATAATGATCTTCATTTTGCTAGATTGGAAATATCATTATAAGATAATTAAACTATAAATACCCCCTGAAATAAATAGCCAATCGTAATTATTTAAATATGATCTAATGCTTATTCACCAAGCAGTCTTTAGATTGAAATAGAGTGATTTTTACGCTTAAAATCTATCTATCAAAAATAATTTCTAAATTCGCTATTTAATAGTGTGTATTTCCAAACTAATCCATAAATATTTTCGTATAAACTTCTATTCTAATTAAATTGAAGTGTAGAAAAATAAAGATGGATTTTACTAGTTTCTAAGCAACGCTCAGCTGTACAATAAGACGGATTGTTGTCAGAATTTATCGTATAGCTACAATGAGGCTAGCCTCATAATATAATGTTTACCGTCTGAAGATTGCTCTTTTCATACTTCATAACAGACTCGTTTATACTCTCTCGTACTATCGTTCTATGTTTGCTATTATTCAGTAAAATATAACTGTGTATTTTTTTGGTATTAATAATACGTGTAAAACTCTTACTATTTCTAGCACCAACACTAATAATCTGTGATTAATGAACTGCTCAATAATTAGTGTTACATCACAGTTAAAATATGAGTTATCCAATAATTGAGGTCTGCTCTAATATATCTAAAAATTCTCGTATAGCACTTTTTAGCTCATAATTCAGAAGTAAACATATATTATGTTAAATATTGTAAGTACTTTTTATGTCTTTTAAGTTAGCTTTAAAGTAAAACAACTCTATTTTTTATCTTTGTTAAGAAGTAAAGAATTTTTTCGTCTAAAAATGTTAAATTTTGTATGGCCAATTGCACTTAGCTATTTTATTATGGGATCATAATTTATGTTAAAAGAAGTTAATTATTTATATTTGGTCTATTCAATAAATTTTGTTAATTAGGAAATTATATGAAAAAAAGCACATTAATAGCTTCGGCTTTACTTTCATCTTCGCTCTTGACCGGCTGCGCTGTTGTTGACGACCTCACTCGTAGTTGGTCATACGAGACTGGAATCGACGTTAGTTCAGAACAAATGGAATCTTTAAAAGATGGAAAATCTGATAAGTCAGATGTTACTAGAATAGTTGGATATCCATCAAAAAAAGAAATCATCCGCAATACAGAAATCTGGTACTATAATTACACTTTTATACCGCCATTCCCAGGTCAAAAAAATATTAATAGAGCAACTGTTTTTGAGTTTAATGATAAAGATATTTTAATAAGCCATTACAAAACAGCTTCAAAAAGTCAGGATCCATTAAGTCAAGCTGCAGGTTTATCTGATTAATGTGAGTTCTAAGGAAACTGCGATTAAGAAGTTTCACAGCTGTCAGTGTTTCTGACTTGGTTGAAAAATCGAAAAATATCACCCACTTCAGTATTTTTAGCCTCTAAATAAGCTATATTTAGTCTTATTTAGAGGCTTTTAGACGGATTAACCCCTTGCAGCCCTTATCATCTGGTCAATCCTGAACACATTGGCTAAGGCAAACGGCATCGCCAGTTTGTTATCATTTTTTCTAAGCCGCGATAGGCGACTTTCCTAAAACCAAACTGACGCTTTATGATCCTAAATTGGTGTTCTACCTTCGCTCGGATACTGGCTTTTATGTATTCCGTTCGGATAGGTTGCTTGTTTATTCTTGGATGTTTCTTGAGAAGGCGCACCTTGCTTGGCATTTCAGCAATCAACCAATCCGCTTTGATGTCTTTTACCTCTTCTCGTTTTTGAGCGCCTCGATAACCTGAATCCGCCGAGATAAAGCGTTCTTCACCATGAAGCAATTTTTCTGTTTCTGTGATGTCGTGTACGTTAGCCGCTGTCGTACTTAAACTGTGCGTTAACCCTGTTCTAGCATCAACGCCGATGTGAGCTTTTAACCCGAAGAACCATTGTTTCCCTTTTTGAGTCTGGTACATCTCTGGATCGCGTGCTTTCGCTTTATTCTTGGTTGAACTGGCCGCTTCAATAATGGTGGCGTCGACAATCGTGCTTTCTTTTAGATAAATCCCAGCGCTGGACAACCACTTGTTAACCTCTTTGAACAGCTGACGGGAGAGCTTATGCTTTTCCAGTAAGTGTCTAAAATTCATAATGGTTGTGTGATCAGGGATCGTACTGTCCAACGACAATCCAGCAAATAAACGCATGGACGTGATTTCATAAAGCGCGTCTTCCATAGCAGGGTCGCTCATGTTGTACCAATGTTGCATGCAGTGAATGCGAAACATGGTGGACAACGGATACGGTCTTCTTCCTTTTCCAGCCTTTGGATAGAAGGGTTCAATAACCGCTTCAAGCTGATCCCACGGCATCAAGTTATCCATTCGAGCCAAGAAAATCTCTTTGCGTGTTTTACGACGTTTGTTGTTGAATTCGCTGTCGGCAAAAGTGAGTTGATGTGACATGATCAGAATCGTAGGTTAAAAAAATGAACTATCTCTTGAAAGGGTCTTGTCATATCTTTCCAAGGCAACGACCTAGGTATAGAACATAAGTTAACAATTTATGTAGACCTAATTCTCTTTGCAGGCGTAATTAATTTGATACCTTTAATAGCACCATGAAAAATAACACCAAAAAGCATTACTAAGGACGGCGATTGTGATTTTTAAACGAAAAGCAGACAAAAAAAAACTTTCTGAAGTGTCTGAACTAGAAAGTAGCCTGTGCAGCCAGGAATTACTTGCTATTAAGCAGAATACTGCTTATATCAGCTTCAATACTGAGGGTGTTGTTTTAGACGCCAACCAGCTATTTCTAGACATCATCGGATATGAATTACACGAGATTGTCGGCCAACATCACCGTATATTTTGTGATGATGAGTACGCTCGCTCCGGTGATTACAAGGAGTTTTGGAATAACTTAAAATCCGGTAAAGCCAGTAGTGGTAAATTTTTGCGGATAACTAAAAGTCGAGAGCCTATTTATTTAGAGGCCAATTATTTTCCGGTCTCTGATGAAACTGGGCGTGTTATAAAAATTCTCAAAATCTCCAATGACATAACGAGCATTCAAGAGTCTTTAGACAATAAAAATGCCGTATTAAGTGCTTTAGATCGTTCATTGGCGGTGATTGAGTTTGAGCCGAATGGCGAAATCATTAAGGCCAACACCAACTTTTTGACTACCATGAAATACCGTCAAGAAGACATTCAAGGTAAAGATCACCGTATTTTCTGTGATGATAAATTTTACAAAGACAATCCAAATTTTTGGAAAGATTTGGCGCATGGAAAACATTCTTCTGGACGATATCAGCGTTTTGATGGCGAAGGTAAGGTGATCTGGTTAGAAGCCACATACAATCCTATTTTTGATGAAAAAGGTCGCGTCATTAAAGTCATTAAGTTCGCTTCTGATATCACTGAACGCGTTAACAACGCCTTAATCGCCATTGAATTAGCCGCAGCGACGTCGGCACAAACCAGTCAAGTATCGTCTGATGCTGTGAAAATTTTAGACACGTCGATACACACATCGAGGGAAATCGCTGACAACGTCAGAGTCGCCGCGCAAACGGGCGAGAAACTGCAAGATCAATCTAAAAACATCGCTGATATTGTGTTAACCATTCGCACCATTGCCGATCAAACCAACCTACTTGCACTCAATGCTGCTATTGAAGCGGCTCGTGCTGGTGAGTCGGGTCGCGGATTTTCAGTGGTCGCCGACGAAGTGCGTAAATTGGCCGGTTCTACGGCGACTGCCACCGCAGAAATTACGGATGTAGTGGAGCAAAACCATCGTCTTATCAACGATATGGACAATATCTTAAAGGAAGTAAATGATATTGCTTTGCATGGTCAAGAAAATATTAACGAAGTCTCTCGTGGCTTAACGGAAATTTCCGAAGGTGTCGGAAAAATCGTCGAAACAGTAGACAAAATGAAAGAATAAAACTGAACTTCTACTATTACAACCTAGATACGTTTAAAATATATTCTTCAAGTTAGACCATCTAGTCGTGTAGGCTGGTGATAGGTGTTCCCGTTTCATAGACCAAGTTGGGTTCACACCTTGTGATGCAAAGAACACATTACCTAATCCACTGTGGTTAATTTTATCGACAACGGATATCAGCGCTTTTGATTGCGTTCGATTTGTTGAGGGTCGAAATAGATCTTCTTGAAAAGTACCCTGTTCATAAAAATCAGCCAACATAACGCCCGCTTTGGCATAGCGAAACCCCGCTCGGTAGATTTGTTGAAAGATCACATTCGTCACCTCCAATAAATCGCGGGTGTCATCTGTGGGGTTGGGCAGTTCCGCTGACAGTGCTTTTGAGCACTGCGGTTCGCCAGGAATAAACGCACTGGTTCGAATAAATACAGTCACAACACGACAAAGTCGCTGCTCACCTCGCAATTTTTCGGCTGCTCTTGTGGTGTATTTCGCTACGGCTTCTCGTAATTCTTGTTTATCCGTTACCTTATGACCAAATGATCGGCTACACACAATCTGCTGTTTGGTGGGTCGAACGGTTTCAAGCTCCAGACAAGACGTTCCATTGAGCTCATAGACAGTGCGTTCTAACACAACAGAGTACTCGCTGCGTATGGCTTTTGGATTCATGTTAGATAAATCTAATGCAGTATGAATACCCATTTCTTTGAGTCGCACTGAAATTCTTCGTCCTACTCCCCAAACATCACTCACATCAACTAACGCCATCAGACGTTTCTGTCTGTCTGAATCCATTAAATCTACTACCCCGCCGGTAGCTGAGTACTTTTTGGCAGCGTGATTCGCCAACTTCGCTAGTGTCTTAGTAGGGGCAATGCCTACTCCGATGGTAATGCCTGTCCATTTATCAACCTTAGCTTTTACTTGCCGTCCAAAGGTCAATAGATCTACTGCATGGTCAACACCCGTTAAATCCATGAAGGCTTCATCGATTGAGTACACTTCAACCCTTGGCGCTTCCTCTTCTAATATGGTCATGACTCGGTTCGACAGATCGGCATACAAAGCGTAATTGGAAGAAAAGCAGACTACTCCGTGTTGTTGAATCTGATCTTTGATTTGAAACAAGGGTACACCCATCTTAATTCCAAGCGCTTTTGCTTCTTTAGAACGTGCAACAACACAACCATCGTTGTTGGACAACACTACAACGGGAACTTGCTTTAAGTCGGGACGAAACAGCTTTTCACAGCTGGCGTAAAAGTTATTGCAGTCGGCTAACGCGAAGACGGTCTGCATCATCCACGCTCGTATTTACGAATCACGCTTGTCACGACACCAAATATCTCAAGTTCTGACTCTTCGGTAATCACAATGGCCTTATAAGCACGGTTACGAGGTTGAAGTAAGACATTGGGGTGCAGTTCTAGGGTCTTAACAGTCATTTCACCATGAATACAGGCAATGACAATATCACCATGGCGAGCCGTTAATGACTTATCAACCAACAATACATCTCCAGTAAAGATACCGGCGTCCATCATGGAATCGCCTTGAACGCGCACGAAAAAAGAAGCTGTTGGATGAGAGATACAAAATTCGTTTAGATCTAAAGTTCGCTCTACAAAGTCTTGCGCGGAGACGGAAAACCAGCAGATACTCCCTCCGCATAAAGCGGGATACGAACACTGTTGGACGTAATAAATGAAGGAGACTCAGAAACACCAAGATACGTAACGCGCATAGCACACCTAAAATTATACTGTATATTTATAAGGGCTATCCATTTAGAACAACCAATGTCAATATGTAGTGATGAACAAAAAATCTTCTTCACTCAAAGCGGGTATTCATTACCTTAAAAATTGGAGTCAATTTGTTGACTGGTTCCACGATGAGCAAGCTTGTCGTGATTATCTGTACACGCTTCGCTGGCCTAATGGCTTCATATGCCCAAATTGTTTGGCCCACAAGGCACCTTATAGCCTTGCTAAAAATAAACTTAAATGTACTCAGTGTCGAAAGCAAACGTCTGTCACGGCAGGTACTATTTTTGATAAAACGAGAACACCACTTAAAGACTGGTTTGCTGCGATTTGGTATCTTACAAATCAAAAAAATGGAGTAAGTGCGCTTGGTATACAGCGCTTACTTGGACTTGGAAGCTATCAAACAGCTTGGTCGATATTGCATCGATTACGCTATGCAATGATCAATCCTGAAAGAGATAAGTTATCAGGAATTATTGAGGTAGATGAAACCTTCGTAGGTGTCTTAGTTAATATAAATCAACAAGATAAGAAGAAGTTTGTTGTGTTGATCGCAATAGAATTAATTGAGCCAAAAGGGTTTGGTCGTATCAGATTGCGACAGGTAGATAGAGCGACGAAAAGCAACATAGAGCAATTCATAGTCGATGTTATTGAACCAGATAGTCAAATTGGTTCAAATATACCTGCTCACGAAACCATGCCAGGGGTTCACAGAGTAGCCTCTTTACTAAAGCGTTGGTTGTTAGGGACCTATCAAGGTGCTGTTCAATCTAAACACCTCGACTACTATTTAGATGAATATACCTTTAGATTTAACAGAAGAAAATCGCGGTCTAGAGGGCTATTATTTTATCGATTACTTGAGCAATCTGTGACAACAAAACCCCTAACCTATAAAGGCATTAGAGCTAGATAAACACTATATATAGTGTCTGGTCGCTCTAAATGGATAGCCCTTATATTTATACAGTATAATTTTAAATAACTATTAATGACAATACTTTGTTTAAATTTCTAATCTGAAACAGAGTGACATTTATCTGTTCATGACATTCATTGCGAATGCTTGTTAAGAAAGCTTTCACATGTGAAAGTTTCGTGTTGAAAGGTATACCATGGATCTATGGGTCAAATTAGAGGCTGAAAAATTAAAAGCTTTCTGTTGGCGACGTTTTGTGCACATTCTCTTCTCTCTAAATTTGCGGTAAAAATACACTATATATTTACTACATGCCGAAAAACGTATTGATGTTACTCATTAAACAAAACGAGGTTTCTATGGAAAGTAGAAAGTTAATCGAATTTTTATCACTGATGAGCGCCTAGTCATCAAGAATGACACTTAAACATGTCATAAGTGTGTACTTAATTTGCTATCAACCCACTAAATTAAAAAAGGTTTGTATGGAAAGTAGAAAGTTAATCGAGGTTCTTGCGGCAGCTAGGGGTTTTGGAGTTCAAAGCATCGCTCAGCTGGAGTTTTTTCTAAAGGTCGCTTATTCAGATCCGCTCACTATACTCGAAATCGCTGACACGGATGATGCGACTTCCTTGGAATACAAAAAACGCTGGGGCAATTTATCAAGCTATCAAGTGGTAGCGCATACAGAAACAGAGACGGTTTAGGGCTTCTTAAATACGCTAATACTGGCATGAATAGGAAAGTCACGCTTACAGACAAAGGGATTAGGTTAAAGCAACAGATTGAATGAGAAATAAGTCTTTCACATGTGAAAGATTTGACGATTGCTAATATTTTAACCAACCTCGTCCTTTCTCCCTTTTTGGGATATTTCACATACCTTAAAGCACAACCCCCTCAAGTAGCATGGTGTAACATTCACAAATTGCGCCTTAAGCTATGCTTAGATACCCAAACAAAATTCTACTTTCCTTAACTTTGTGCGCTTTAACACAGAGCGCTTTCGCTGAGGTAGGCTCTCCGGGCTTTGGTTTTTTCGACAAAAAGGCCGAAGGTTGGTTCTTTTACAACGAGGAAGAGCCTGAAGAAGAGATCGAAATAGAAGAAATTGAACCTCAAATCGCAGCAGAGCCAGAGACTAAGCCACCAGAAAAAGAGCCTGAGCCGGTACTGGCTATACCAACCGCACCTTCCGTACTTTCCGCTTCGTGGTTTCGTGAGAATCTACCAAAGTACAAAGACGCCGCTTGGGACAATCCTACAGTTGAAAACCTTCGCACCTATTTGTATTTACAACGCTATGCGATGGATCGAAGCGAACAGTTTGCAAATGCGTCAGAAATGGCCGTGGTGGGTGATCCATTCCTCGACGAAGAGGCAAGAAGGCCATCGGCTACCTATGCGTCTCAAAAACTAGACCGCTGGGCCGGTAATGAATCCGATAAGCTGATTGCCAAAATCGCTAAGAAAGCGGGGATGTTTTTCTTCTTCAAATCCGACTCTAATGCCAGCCAAATACAAGCCCCTATCGTTAGTGCGCTTAAATTTCGGGAAAACTTTACCGTATTACCCGTCTCTGTGGACGGAAAACCGCTCCCGGATGGCTCTTTTCCAGATTTCAGAGTGGATGAAGGCCAAGCGGAAAGGTTAGGAGTTGTGGATTATCCCTCTCTGTTTCTTGTTTCAGGAGAAAGGGAAGTTGAACCGGTATCTCAAGGCATCCTTTCGTTGGCAGAAATAAAGCACCGGATCATATTGGTTGCTAATCGTCGCGGCTGGATAACGGCTGAAGAGTTCAATAAGACAAAACCTATTATGAATCTTGACAGGAATTTAGCCGCTATTTTAGATCAGGATTCTAAAGAGCTTTCTTCTATTGCTGCCCAAAGTGGCGATGCAGAGTCAAACTTTATTCCACCAGAAAAGCTTAGTGAGTTTATTCAGAAAAAATTTCTTCAGGATCGTTGATATGAGAAAAATCATTAAAGTAAAAAGTAATCCGTTTAGACTAAAGAAGTTAGTCACTGTTTCTACTTTTGCCCTGATCTCCGCAACTTTGTCATTTCCGGTCAATGCTGACATTCAAGGAGATGCGAACGCACTTCAATCAGAGATAGACAGTTTTTTTGGCGATATGAGTAATGTCACAGTACCCGGTGTTTTTGAAACGCAGCGACGCGGCGTGATTAGTGGTGGCCGATATACGCTCAAAACAAAAATATTTGATGAAAACCTCGTAAATTTTGTTCCTCCTTCATGGAAAGGCGGCTGTGGCGGTATTGATATGTTTGGCGGATCGTTCAGCTTTATATCGTCAGATCAGCTTGTACAGTTACTAAGGCAGGTCGCATCAAACGGGAAAGGTTACGCTTTTCAACTTGCCATTGATAATGTCTGCCCAACTTGTTCTAAGCACATGGAGTCTTTTCAGAAAAAGATGCAGGCACTTAATCAGCACCTTGGCAACTCTTGTCAGCTTGCACAAGGCATAGTTAATGACGCCATAGGAGCATCAGATAATAAAGCAAAAACAGATGCCTCTATTGCTGCTACGACCAAAGGCTTAGTTAGTGATGTCTTTGGTGCGAGGGAAGAGGTGGAAACAGGTAAGTCGTCTGAAGAAGAACTTGGAGAAGCGTTGCTGTTAGAAAAAGAATTGATCGGTAATGTTGTTTGGCAACAGCTGAAAAAACAAAACGTTCAGTCTTGGTTTTCGTCTGGCGGTTCGGATGACAGTCTACTAGAAATCATGATGAGTTTGACCGGTACTTTAATTAGAACCGCGCCAATACCTGATCCTGAAGACCCCGGCGATCCAAGCGACGCGGCAACCTCATTGCCTCTTATTACCAAACCACCGAAAGAGGGTATTCTTCAAGCGATATTGTCAGGCGGAACAGTAAAAGCTTATGAGTGTGATGATAGCGAAAAATGTTTCTATCCTGGTGATCAAGATCTCACCGTGGATGGTATGGCCCTTAAAATTCAGGATATGCTTTTGGGATCTGATTCTAAACCCGGCATTATCTTCAAATTTGCAAACAACCAAGGAAAGCTAACCGATTCAGAAACGGCGCTTATGTCAAGTTTGCCCGCAGGCGCAGGCACTATCATTCGTAACCTATCTGTTTTGTCAGAAGACGCTTCAAGAATGTTTGTTTTAAGAACATCTAACTCGATTGCTTTAGAGATAGTTTATACGTTAACAGAAGAACTTTTCCGGGCGGTTCTTTTAAGTATCAGCCAATCTAAATCACCTCATGCAGCGAAGGCTTTAAAAGATGTGTCTAAAGCAAGAAATACGGTCTATCAGGATTTCTTGTTCTTACAAAGTCAGAATGGAGATATGAGTGAGTTAATAGACAATTACAACTCTATGCTGTCTACGCTTCGTAAGAAAAAGTACATTTCAGACAGTGTTGTTCCACCACAGCAAACACGAAATTAAGGGGCGATCATGTTTGAAATATACTCAGTCGGGGATGCCGCTTTTTTAGAGCAAATATTAATCGCGGTTGCTATGGTGACATCAACTGGCTCTTTCGAAAAGATGGTAGCCATTGGTTTGCTTATTGGCGTTATCTTTATTTTTGCTCAAAGTATTTTACAGGGTGCAACGCAGGTAAATTTTCAACAAATTCTGCTTGGTTATATCATTTACGCGATGTTTTTTATTCCGACTGTGACGGTGACTATTGAGGACTCGTACTCAGGCGAAGTAAGGGTGGTTGCCAATGTGCCTTTAGGGGTTGGCGCTGCCGGGGGCATAATATCAACCGTTGGCTACAACATCACTCAATTGTTTGAGCAGGGTTATGGGGTAATAACGCCTAGTGTGACTGACACCAAATTTGCAGAGTCATTGACGATTTTAAATAGTTTGCGAAAAGAGGTTGCTTCAACACCTGTTTATACTGCCATGAATCAGTCAATTAGCCCAAATGCAGACATAGAAATGTCATGGAATAATTACATACGTGAATGTACTTTAACCGCCGTCGATCTTGGCGAAAGAAGATTAAGTGACATCACAAGTGAAGCAATACCCGAAGCGTATAAGTTCTCTTCAGATCTATATGGAACTAGGCTTTATTTAGACTCAAGCGATGGGACTGACTATACCTGTAGCGATGGTTACACTCGATTGATTCAAGCTACCGCAAGCGGTATTTCTGGTTCTACATACACATCTCAGGCAATCATTAATCTATTAGGTATTGATAACACTTACACTGGCAAAACGGGGCAAGCATACATATCAGATGCTTTAAACTCATTAGGTGTCATATCAACATCAGGGACAGAGTACCTAACAGCCGCCGTTGTTGAGCCTATTTATTTTGCCGCCGCAGAAGGCCGATACTCTGACTTTCAAGATCTATCTTCGGCTATGATGATCAACCAAGCCATACAGCAAAGAAACACGCAGTGGGCGGCAGAACAATCTATGTTCATGACCATTGCTCGACCTATGATGACGTTTTTTGAAGGTTTTGTTTATGCCATCACGCCGTTCATGGGGTTCCTCATAGTGCTTGGTAGCTTTGGTCTTGGGTTGGCAGGAAAATACTTTCAGACTTTACTTTGGATTCAGCTATGGATGCCGGTTCTTTCGATAATTAACCTGTACATACATACCTCAGCTACCGCTCAATTATCTAATCTGAGTGGCCCTTTAACATCAATGTACGCCTTGAATAAATCAACAGCACAGCTACAAGATTGGGTGGCGACCGGGGGGATGCTCGCCGCTGCCACTCCAATTATATCTCTCTTTATTGTGACCGGCTCTACCTACGCTTTCACAAGCTTAGCTGGGCGCATAAGCGGTCAAGACCACATAGATGAAAAAGTTCAAAGCAAAGACCTGTTAGATAACGGGCCTATATCTAACAATGCTGCTTCGAATGAATATAACGATCTTACAGGCATGGCCTCCACAGGCGCAGCTGGCCTTATGGGTTCGATTTCATTCGGGTCTGGTTTGAACAATATGACCTCTTCGGCTTATCAAAAGATGAAGACCGACCAAGCATCATTCGCTGAATCGTTGGGGGCCAGTTTTTCTAGCGGCCAAATGGACGCTCAAACTTATTCTCAAGCAGCTTCCATTGGTCGTACTCACTCTGCAACTTACGGACAAACTGAAGGCATCGTAAACGAACGCGCCAATCAGATCATGGAAAATACATCCATTGGTTCGGAACACACCGATGCTGTAAAAGGTGTTGTGTCAGCAGTAGCGAGTGGTGCTATCTCTGGTGAAATGGGAAAAAAAATGGTCAATCAATTGGCCGACCAATACGGTATTGGTGAAGACACAAGCCAGAAGACTCCCATTAGCGCTGACAGCAAAAATCCTAAAGCAACAGCTGAAAGGGCACTGTCAACTAAAAAAGGCACAGCGAGATCTGAAACAGCATCAAGCTCTAATGGTGGTGGCCTTAAAGGTGAGACTGGTCTTAAAGTGGGTGCAAACAAAGAAACCTCTGACACTAGATCCACCAAATCAAGCAATAACACGGCTGTCTCGGACGCTCTTCGATTCTCAGAACAAGAGCAGGCTCAAGTGTCGAATAATCTTGCAAGCGCCATTACAGAAAGCAGTAATGACGCATCAACGTCAAGCCTAAACAGTCAGCAGTCTCAATCTCTTGTTGCTTCATCGCAGCAACTCTTAAGCTCTGCCGAATCCTACTCTGAATTGGCTTCAATGAGTCAACAGTATAGCGCAGCCAACAATCTAAGTTTGCGTGACGTTGCCTCACAAGTTTCAAGAGACGGTGAAGCAATGTCAGGTTTGAATACCTACTGGAATACTGGCGGTGTCAGTGCTGAAACCAAAGATGAAGCACAAGAATTGTATCAACGGTATTCAGCTCCA
Source organism: Marinomonas algarum (assembly GCF_020532605.1). GTDB lineage: Bacteria > Pseudomonadota > Gammaproteobacteria > Pseudomonadales > Marinomonadaceae > Marinomonas > Marinomonas algarum. The sequence goes on from NZ_JAJATW010000019.1 coordinate 16,145, forward strand.
TCGACGCAAGGCGGTTATGGTCTGGACTCTAGCTCTGCTTTGGCCGCGGCTAGGATCAAGGCGCTCCAGAACTCAAACAACCACTCAGATACATCAGGACAGCAATATCAGAACAATTTCAGTGCCGCTTTAGGAGCAGTAGGCAAATCAATGGGGCTATCAGTTAACCCACCCGGCGGTTTTGAAAGAAATGCCGGTCTTGAAAATATCGACAACAATAGTATTCAGGGTAAAGTTAAAGAGGCTACTTCTGATGTTGAGGGTGCGGTATCAGGAGCGCAATCGCTTCAAGCATCCGATTCTCAAGGCGGCCCTGCATATACTGATCCAGTGACAAGTACAGAAGCACCGCAAGCCGTTATGGCTGAAGCAAATTCTAACTCTGAAAAAATTACTGACTCTGGCGCCAAAAAAGAGGCCGCTAGACAGTCAAACTTCGAAGAACAGGCTCGGCAACAATATATTAGCAACGCTCCAGAATATAGCCGCTTAGGTGCAGCAGAATTTTATGGTGCCGTTGAGAATCTTGATGATTGGGTATCAAGACGAGGCGAAGAGGCAATGAACGCTGGTGAAAGTCTCGTTAACGCAGCTTGGGCAGGAATAAAAGGGGCGGCGGAAGCCTTCGACAATAAAATGGATGAACTTCAGAACGACCCTAACGCCAGACGAATGTTTATTCTAGCTAATCTCGTTGAGGATGAAGAGGCTGCAAACTCTGGATTCATGGGGGAACTGACTTCAGGTATAACAAGTGCTGGTCGTTCTATTCTTGGCGCGGCGGCGGCGGGTATGGAGCTGGTGAACGGAGATATGTCATTCAGCGATTTATCGGGAATGTCACTTGAAGAAAAGGGCATGGTTTACCAAGCAGGAATAGTCCATGCCGCATCTCAAGGTGGAGAAGCCGCAGTTCAGCAGTTTAAAGACGACTTTGGAGTGGACTTTAAAGATGACTTCTATAACGAAGGTGTTTCAAGAGGGCTAACGCATGAGCAGGCTCAAGTGTATGCGGAGTCATTTGATCAAGGGCCAGATATTTCCAACATCTCCGGCACTCCAAGCAGTAGAGATGTCGCTATACAGGAGTTAATGGAAACCTACGCTGAAAGAAACAGGGCTGGTGATATTATAAGGAACGATGACGGATCGCCTTACTTAACAGAAGAAAACCAAGCTTTTGCTGATAGGCTGGTCAATGATATTACCGAATCAACTCGGGCAGGCTCAGACCTTTCAGGAAGCTACTTGGCGGGGATTTCTCATTACAATAACATGGTCAACCAATCTATCTTTGAAAACGATCAGCCTCCTGGTGGGGATGTCTCCCTTGGGCCTATCACGGCCAGATAGATACGCTGAAGGGTGGCCCATACTTTAAAACCTAAAAAACTCTAATCTTTAACTTTCGGATTAGAGTTTTTTAGCTTTCACCAAGTCTCATCATTAGAAAATATTTCCGCTTGGATCGTCATCATGAAATTCAGGATTTAACCCGCCCCTTCCGTTGTAATCAAATGGATCATTATAACTTGCTGAATTGTTGTTTCCTTTTTGGTGTGTACCCTTGCCGTTTGCATTCTTTCTATAATTGTAGCTTTCCTTTCCAAATTCTCCATTGAAGGAGTTCCTCTGAAATGAACTGGTTCGTGCATTTTTCAACGGGCTGTCAAAGTCGAAGAAAGACCTAGATCGGGCATCTTCACCAAAGACCTCTGCAATTCTGTCTTCTCTACATCCGTTGTAGTACCTGAAAGCTTTGATAAACCTTACGACAAGGACAACCATTATTAGCACGAGGCCAATGGCCCAAAATATCGGTGTGGTTCGAACGATACCTAGCGCTATCTCACCAACACCTAGGGCAAAAAGCGTGAAACCTAGCGCCCAAGGACTTTTTCTCAAAACATTAAAGATCAGTGCGACGATACAAAACAGTGAACCAAACATTAGCCATAAGGCGATTGTCGGATTCGCAAGACCGACAAAAAAGCTAGATGGGAACCCAATTAATGACGCGATCCACATGAATTTTTTAAATCTTCTTCTCTTTATTTGCTCGTTGCTCTCTTGTGATTGTCTCATTGGAAAACTCCTTTTCTTTGTTTGCATGTAGGAATGTTAACACGTCTTCTGAAAATGCAACTTGCGCCTAGAACCCCAAACTATCTACAGAATGTATCTACAGAATGAGTGCATAGTGTAAATGCTGTTCACGTTAGTTGACATAAAGTTACACTAAAATGGTAAAATTGCGGAATCTTACAGGTTTTTGCTGAAGGGCATTAACCCCCTGCCTTACGGCTGAATTTTTAGAGGTCAAATCTCATATCTTGGGGTTTCTTCTATCGTCAAAATTTCTAACATCATAGAAATCCATTTCTAGCGACAACTTATTAACCATGAGTAATACATCAATCACTCACGAAAAACGCGCTCATAAGTCTCGCCTAGAGTTTTTTGCGTTGTCACAACACTAGCACCTACCTTAAGTTTATTCTCATTTATTAGAACGCTGTTTTAATTGCCTAAATGACGCTATTAGAATTAATTCAATTACCCTATTAACTCATTTGAGGAATGATAGTTCGCTACAGATTTCACTGATGTTTATTCAAAAACCCTATTAAAAGCAGAGACATAAAGAAATTTAAAAAAAATTTTAAATCATTGTTGTCTAATGTTGACGCAACGCTATTTTGTGTATATAAAAACCACAGTGTGAAGGATTTTAAGGAATTAGATTAAAAAAAGGAAAGAGAGATGGAATGTAACGAAAACAAAAAAAAGGTGGAACTCGTCGAGAAGCTTAGCGACAAGGAAATCAACCGGTGGGTAAAGTATCAGCTCAAAATAAGAGGCTTAAGCATCGCCAAAATTGCAGATGAGAACTCGGTATCAAGACAGGCTGTTTCAGCGGCCCTTAATAGAGGCTGTGCGAGGTGGGAGTATGTTGTTGCTGAATATCTCGATATGAAGCCGCATGAAATTTGGCCTGATCGATATGATAATAATAATTATCTTCCTCTTTATCTGACTTCTGATTCCTTGAAATCAAAGGAGAAAGGCAATGCTTAGTCGCCGTTTCTTTACACTTGCTTGTGTGTTTTCACTGTCTATTTCATCGGCTGCTAATGCAATAGATCTTCGCGGCACGGAATTTGAAAAAGCAGGTTACAAATACGACATAGATCCAGTGCTTTTGTATTCAGTCGCCTTAGCCGAATCTGCAAGATCATCTGACGAGTTTGTTGGAAAAATTGCGCCTTGGCCGTGGACGCTTCGCACTAATACCGCATTTTATGAAAACTCAAAAGAAGACGCTCAAAGAAAACTAATGAGCATTATTAAAAAAAGAGGGGACAAAACATCTGTTGATGTGGGTTTGATGCAAGTAAATCTGAAGTGGCACTCACACAGAGTCGAAGACGTATCAAGCTTGCTCAACATTGAAACAAATCTGGAGGTTGGCGCTCAAATATTAAGTGAAACTATACGTTCGGCACCTGATGATTATGCGCTTGGTGTCGGTCGATATCATCACTGGAAAGATCAAGAAAGAGCAAGAAAGTACGGTTCTCGTGTCTTGTCAATTTACAGAAAAATAATGGATTTTGAAGAAAGGAATGAAGAATAATTATGAGCACATCATCATTTGACTGCACATCTAATCTTGATCTTATTAATAATCTCGACCAAAACGCATCAAACATTTCGAATCAGCGGCCAAACCTCGACGTTCTTGATTTTGATTCAACATTATGGCGACTGCTTATCTCTGCGTCAAAAAAATCGCCTGATTTCTTGACTGATCAGTTCTCTATTTCTGCCGAAGTCGTTTCTAAGCTCGCTCGCTCATCTTACAAAATAATAGATTCATTGGCTTCGGGCGTAATCATTTGTTTCAGGTTGAACTCTGATGAAAGTGAAGCTCTTGATTTTCTGAGCAACAACACATCTACCGATCTGTTTTATAGCGAACTGGATCTATCTTCTTTCTCAAATTTTGAGTCGCTCTATTGTTTTGATTCATCATATTGGTTGCTTCTTAAGCGAATTGCGCAGAAAGACCACAGAATTGCTTCGACTGTCTTTTCTGTCAGTCTTGAATTAGCACAGGCAGTATCTCAATCTTCAGATAGTATGCTTCGCTATCTTGCAAAGAATGTAAAGTCGTCATTTGCATTGCGTTTTTCGTCAGATCTTCTTTCTGAAATTATAGACAAGCCAGATGACACGTTGCTACTTCTTAAAAAGTATCAACAGTGCATTTCTTCGCCTTTTGTTTCCCCTGTCCACTTTAACAAAACTGCGCCAAACAAAACTATTCAAAAAGATGATTCTGATCACGAAGATTGTTGTGATCAAAAAGAGTCTTGTTATTTTTCTAGCCGTCTCATTGCACGGCAGCTTGCCCTGATGGGTTACGTGACAAAAATCATCATTCTAGAAACTGGGCTTAGCGATAAGGCGCTTCGATGCGTATATTCTGAGCTACAAAAGGAAGGCCATGAAATTGGAAAAAACAGAAATTCGCGCAACACGCGAAGCAGTGCAACGCTTCTTTCTAATCAATCGTCAAAAATACACGCATCGATACTCATGCAGCTATACTACAAAATTGCAGGCGATTCAATTTACAGATCTATTTCAATCAAAGCGCTTGAAAGAGCGTTCAGAATGTACAAGGCTCTGATTTACGAAATTTCTTCTTCATCTTGCTCTGACCGCTCGATGATACGTTCTTGTTTTACGATTGCTGATGCTTGGTGTCTTGCGTTTGAACTTAGAACAGAAAATGCAATGATCAATTTATGCGATAAATGCAATGTTAGTTACTTTACATCAGTTAATCAAAGCACAATGATTGATTGTCCTTTTTGTCACGAACCTTCAGCGCCAAAGAGTTATCATAAGTGTCTGATAAAGAAGCCTCGCAAAACAGTCTACAAAGGTCTGATTCAAGGGTCTGATTCAAGGGTCTGATAATGTTGAGATACTGAACTCGCTCACGGATTCAGCGGTTTTAAAACTCAAATCGTGAGCGAGTTATCAGGATCGGTGTTTTTCAAGCTCGTAGTCTGACAGCCCCCGAAACTCGGCTGGCCGTCTTCCTCTTCCGCCCCAACGCTTGCCGTCCTTGACGTATTTTGCCGTTTCTTCGCTCACTTGATTGTCTGTTTTTCTTTTAATTGCTTGCTCAATATCTCGAATATCGATGCCTTTTTTCTCCATTTCCCTTATTATTGCCTCTGCTTCTTTAATAGCCTCAGCCTTCTTTATTAAAAGCATTTCTTCTTCTTTTATTTTTTCTTCTAACACGGCCTCTAATCTGTCTATCATCTCTCGCATCTCTTCGATCGGATAGTCTTTAAAAAGCGTTCTTATTCTACTTCTTCTTTTTAGCTCCGAAAAACAAATTTCCCTTCTCTGCGTCACCGTCAAGTTTGATGCAAAATTTTCTAGGTCTACCATGTCAACTCACTGATCTCATGTTTATACTTCTTACATCGAGCCAAGAAGCTTACTTTTTAGCGATTTTTGGGCCTCGATTACATTTTCATTATCTGTCTTCGGTTTTTCTTTTAGATTACCGTTTAACTCTACGTCCTCATTGCTTCCTTTTTTGTTTTCATTATTCTGGCCTAAAAAATTTAAAGAATAAAGTCCAAGTGTAGCGAGCGTTCTCAATCTTTCGCACCTTTCTCTCGCGTTCAGACTTTCCAGTTCATTGAATAACTCTTTTGAGCTTTCATTAGATATTTTTAAATTCGATATTTTCCCGTCCCACGAAGTTTTCATAATCTTTTTGGCAAGCATACCCCTGAGACTTTTAGTGAGGGCAGAGGCAGCTTACACACTCCCTTTTTTTAGTTTGTATTGTTGTTTGAGCTAAAAACGGTTTAACGGCCTATGCGCAATACCAAAAACCTTTTGCATTTGATAAAACCGGCACCTCGGTTTCAATGATAATGCTGCTTGGGAAAACACTCTTTGCAGCCTGAACATATTCCGAAGACCCACCACCGGCCAATAGAACCACGTCAGCATCCATACCATCGCTTCTCATCGTTTTTCTCATAGATGTTAACGCTTCCTTCGAAACTATGTCTGACGCTTTTGTGATGTATTCTCTCAGTTCTACTTTTTTTCCAAACAAATAAATTGAGTTTTTTTGTTCTCTTATTGCCTTTTCTATTTTCTCTACACCGGGTGCGCCACCAAAATCATCAAGAATTAATTCGCTGGAAGTTTGAATAAGCCTAGACATTGCTTTAAGGCTTGTTCCAGAAGATCGGTAGTGTATTTCTCCCTCCACGAGTGCAACCCAATCGACGCTATAAAATCCCGGATCAATAACTACCGTCTTGCCTTCTTTGATTACGTCCAGCATGTCTTCTTCTATTGAGCTATGAACTGCATCCATATATGCCCCAGCTGGTTGAGGGACAACAATTACATCCTTAACCAACACCGTTCGTTTGGGTGTTATTTGATGCTCGCCTATGAGATTATTTTTCAACTCTGTACGTTCCTTCTCATTCATCGCTTGATCAACTGGCAATCCAGTGACTACCACATCAATGACATCTCGCTCTGAGGTGAGAAGGGCTGCATAAAATAGCGCTTTATAAACGTCGGTGTTTTTGTAGTCTCTATGTAATTCTCTCTCCCAACCTTGTAGCTTGTCTGGCTCAACTCCTGCCGCCCACTTTTCCCCGTTGATGTAAACTTGAATGAAGTCAGAGCTTAAATTGGCTCCCACTTGCCTCGGCATTAGATCGACGCTTCCCGCACCCGCAGGCATGATTTTTGTTGTCATTTCTCCGCCACGATCACCCATGGCGATTTTCAAATTTGAGTAACCAATATCAAGACCTAAAACAAACATGTTGCGCTCCGTTTTTTTAAAAAAATCAGGGGTAAATCCCTAGCTACAACGTCATTTTATGTGTTTTCCTCTTGGTTCCTTCTCTCTATAAATTCCCGTTTGGGGTAAATTCACGCTTTTGCGCACGAAAGAGGCTTTTAAGAGGCTGTTAGAGTGTGTTTTTGGCCGTCTTGGAATGTATTTTAGCTAAAACCCTGCCTAATTGAATAGTAAAAGGCTGTTAAGAGGCTCTTACGATTTTTTTTTACGCCGTAACTACGGTAAGGGGCGACACTTAGAATCTGAAAAGGCTGTTAAGAGGCTGTTGCGATTTTTTAATTTATAGCTACAGCAAAGTAGCGACACCTAGAGCCTTGAGGGTCTTTTAAAAAGCTGTTAAGAGGCTGTTACAACTTTTACTCATTGTTGGCCTGTGGTTCCAGCAAGGCAGCATTACTGGTAGTCGCAATGGAACGATAAAAGACCGTTACTGCGCTTTGCTCGACCTCACATCACATCACATCACAACTCAATAAAATCATGGAAATTACTATAAACCTCCCAAAATATATTGGGAGTAAAAGTAAAACTTCCACATCAAAAATGGAAAATGGTCTACTGCTGCGCTTTACTCGACCTCACATCACGCACCAATAGAATTGTGGAATTTGATAGGAACCTCCCAAAATATATAGGGAACAAAGGGTAAGTTTCCACAACAGATCTAGGAACAGAAGTCATTGTTGTAATTACTATCAGAGAATCGAGCAGTTTCTCCAAGCCTCTAAAAAGCCCTGTAAGGCTCTGTATGGTGTTTTTTTCAATACCCTTACATCGCAAGGTAAACTGATAAAAACGCTCTCAAATCGGCTCTGTGAGGGTCTGATCGTCAAATACCGGCTAATTTAGGAAGGGAATTGATTTATTTAACGCTGTAACGATTCTTTCCTTGTTAAACCGCAGACCGCCTCTGCCTCACCATCTCTCCCCCTTTTGGGAGGAAGGAGGAGAAAAACGACTAAAAAAATCAAAATTCGTGATCGATTTTCTCTTTTTGGGAGGTTGACGACAATTCCCAAAAGAATAGTATAGTGGAAATAGGGGGGTAGCTTTCCCTTTGGCAATTTTTTTTAATTTTATATATGGAGCTTCGTTATGAACAGAGATTCAGAGTTCTACAAGGGGCTGATTGGTTTGGCCGGTAAGGATCGCCGTATGCAATTGAGCTTAGATGAGGCGATTGAGGATCACGACAATTTTATTTCTTCAACAATGTCTGAGATTGATCGTCAAATTTTTTTGTTAGGGGCTTTGGCTTCCAAGCATTCAGATTGTTTCTGGGCTGCGTGTGATTCAGTCAAAGAAGATAAAGATAAAGAAAACTACACGTACATCGGAACGCGGGTTCGTCACCACAACGGATCGCTTCAAATGGAATGGTTTAAGAACAATATAGTTTTAGTGAAGAAGACAGGTAAAAAACAAACCTTCTCTGGTCATTTGGCTAAGGGGAAAGGTTTTAGGTATCCGAGTGATTTGTTTAAAAAGGAGCCTAAGTGGGCGCGTGAAACGATCAGACAAGTTGAGGATGGTTACGAAAATATTCGCAAAAGAGTGGCTCTGCTATCCAACATCAAGCGCGACCTAAAAACGTATAACTCTCTTGCAAAAAAAGACTTTGCACTCAGTGCTGGGGTTTCTCAGGACGATGAGACTTAAGTGTAAATTAAGGAGAATAAACGATGAGTGTATCCGCGACAGAATTGGCAAAACTTGGTAAATGTGAGCTTTTAATAAACGAACAGCAGAAGAGTGGTTTCCGTCGATCACGTCGAAAATTAAAACAAAAGCACAAACCTCATCCAGATGACGTTGTTAGTATCAAGAGGGGGAACGCTGCTCACGATAAGTTTGAAAAAGACTTTATTCAGTATATGCCAAGAAAAAAGGGAAGATCGAAAGGTCAGCTGAAAGAACAGGAAGATCGGTCTTTGACCGTTATATTGGTTCTTGTTGCAATCGCGTCATGCGCTTTATTGTTTTTTTTCTTTTAATGTCAGGGGGGTAAGTAATGGACGACTTGAGTGCTGACAATAGACGTGAAGTTAAAACAGCTGAGAGCGTAGATGTTCAAGCAAGTGATCAGATGGATCTTTTCTCTGATCTTCTTTTGCCTAAGAATAAAAAGTCAGAGTACTCGAACACTATAGACATCTATGACGCTATTCCGAAATATGTTTGGTCTAAGACAAGAGAACATGAAGATTTAAAGAGCGCTACAATCACTCGGACTTGTACTATTCGAGGGCGAAAACTAACCGTCAAATTAAAGCCTGCCATTATCGATAAAGGTGAAAGTGTAGTCCTTATTTATCCGGGCCAAAGGGAAGAAATAGTAGAGGACGCTTTACGGAAGATAGCTGTTAATGGGCAAGGTCGATATGTAAATGGTAAAGCTGGAGTTGAGTTTTCTATTTACTCACTATTGAAAGAACTTGAAAGAATGGGGCATTCATACAGCTTTGAGGAAGTTAGGGAGTCTTTGTTTGTTTGTCGTGGCTCAGTTCTTGAATGCTACTCAGAGGATGGTGAGTCGGTAATAAATTCAAATTTATTTGGGCTGCTTGCCTTAGCTTCAAAGAAAGATGTACAGAACAAGCAAAGCTCTAAGTGTTACGTTCAGTTTAACCATCTTGTTAATGAGTCAATAATGGGGCTCACATTTCGTCAGTACAATTATCAGGTGGGCATGAGAATAAGATCTCCATTGGCAAGATTTGTTTATAAAAGAATGGCTCAGTACTGGATACAAGCAAGCGAAGCAAATCCTTATGAGCCGAGTTTGATTAGTATGTTAGAGCAAACTCCACGAGGTGCATCAGATAACATCAGGGCGAATCTAAGAGCGATGCGAAATGCCTTGAAGGTGTTGGAAGAGCATGAGGTTATTTCTCGTTACGTTGAAGAGAAAGTTCTTCAGGGGAAGCAAAAAATTATAGATGTCAGATTTAAGATTTATCCGCACAAAAAATTTGTTGAAGAAACCATTGATGCGAATCAAAGCAAAAAATCACTTTTGAAGAAAACTTCATAGAAATTTTGTCTGTCTGCCTGAATGGAGCCAAAAGCAGAGCTATAGAGGTTTGTTGTGCTCGGTTTGGTGAGGTTTTTTTTGCTATAGAGGTTTGTTGTGCTCGGTTTGGTGAGGTTTTTTTTGCTATAGAGGTTTGTTGTACTCGGTTTGGCGGGGTGTTTTTTTACTATAGAGGTTTGTTGTACTCGGTTTTAATGTTTTTTGTAGTGTTGACACATGTTTTCATTTGTTGACACATGTTTCCGTCGAGTAATTTGTTTAACTTTTATTCTTTCCTGTTTTTTTGTTAACAAAAGATGTTGATAAACTCTGTAAAAGCACCTCGTTGTATAGAGGTTCATTGTGCTCGGTTTATAGAGGTTTGTTGTAACAGGTTAAAAAATGATCAAATATATATAGAGGTTTGTTGTTCTGGGTTGTTGATAACTTGTCATGACTATAGAGGTTTGTTGTAACAGGTTAAAAAATGATCAAATATATAAAGAGGTTTGTTGTTCCACTACAGTTCTAATTGAAAAAAATGCCAATAATCTGTGAACAAAAAACACTTTTCTGTTTATAAAAAAAGGATAACTTATACGCATATAGAGGTTCGTTGTACTCGGTTTATAGAGGTTCATTGTACTCGGTTTATAGAGGTTTGTTGTACCCGGTTAGAACTCAAGTTGTTAGTCATACCAAGGGTTCTAGCTTGATTTTTTTGCCCCTATCCCTTCTCTTTAACCCTTTCTTTAATCATTTAACCTTATCTTTTATCCTTTGCGTCAGGAATAAATCTGTACAAAAAATAAACAGTTATAAAATTGACGTCACACCAAGTTATCCGGGCATCATTCAAAACTCTTCCATCTGCACACTGGCAGAATCTTAATTTTTGTAGTTCGAGCGTTAATTCTGAGACTTTCAACGTCGGCCACCTCAAAATCCTTGTTTTAGCTAAACGAAAACATCAGAATACGCCCTTAAACTGGCTCTAAGGAACTTTTAGCCTTAGCCTATGACGCCCCAAAGGTATTGTCTTAAAAATCCATTAGATCGGCCTGTGTTGCCTTTAAGTGGTACTTTCCATATCTTCCACCTATCAAATAACGAAATAGCTGTTTTCTAGTTGGAACCTTTCAAAGCAAATACATTTCACCCGTTTACCAGAAAATCACCTCAAAAATATCAATATTCGATTTACTGGAATCATTTTATGATACTATGATAACCAGTACAGCAAAAACTGCTTGGATCTTAAAAGCCTCTTGAAAGGCTGTTACGACAGTACCAACTTGAGGAGTAGAAAAAATTTCACTCAAAGAGGCTCTATGAGGTCTGTTACGAGAAGGCACGACTAAGAAATGCGGTGAAACGAGGCAAACATGAAAACCAAAGAACAAGGCAAATATCCATCAAACAGCTCGCCAGAACAAAAAGCATCAGAGAAGGCTAGAGCTTGGTACGACGAGTTAGAGGTCATAGTGGGATCTATCGACGAGGCTGATATGGAATGTCACGGCGTTACATTCCTTGCAAGCCACCTGCTGAAAAAAAATGGCATAAGTCACAGATGCCATCAAGGCTATGCTGAAGATTCAAGAACGGGCGCTCTAGTTATACCTCACTATTGGCTAGAAATGGGCGACGGATGGGTTTTAGATTTTCGACTAAGAATGTGGTTAGAATTTAGCGACGACATACCTCACGGCGCTTTTTTCAAAGGGGATTACTCATACATCAAATACCACGGTGGTGTTTGTGAAGTACCTAAGTCCTTTGAAGATGGCACGGATGATTTACTTATCGAAGCCAACATCTCCCATATTTCTATGCCAAAAGATTTCCTGAAGGAAAGGGATTGCTTCTAACAAGAAAAGGAACCTCTGATGACAAACAATTACTTTTTGATCGCAAGCATCGTGCTTTTTATAGCGACACCGCTGATTTTTTATTTCGATCTAAAAAGACAGTCGGTAAGAAGGCGGCGATTAGAAAAAGAAGAGGAAATAAGAAAGTGGAAGATAAAAGAAGGGATGCCTTTTTTTCTCCGGGGTGGGAGAGCGTTTCTAAACGAAGCAGAAATATCAATTAAATATCCTGTTCCCCTGCATGGACGTGTAGATCAGGTCTTTGAAACAAAAAGCAGTGGGTTAAACATGCTCACTATCGTAGACACAAAGACCAGAAAAAGATTCAAGACCTATCAATCTGACCTGATTCAACTTTCTGTCTACAGACTCATTTTGCAAGAAAAGTACAAAGGTCAGTACAAGGTTAATGACACCGGTTTTGTCAGGATTGTAGTAAGAGCAGGAACCGAAGAGGAAAGAGTCAGTTACGAGCCTCTTGATCTGCTGTCCGACAATGAGGTTATCGATTTGTACTATCGGCACAAAGATATAAAAACAGGAAAGAGAGAAGCGAAATGCACCTGTGATGGTCGCCTTCACTAACGCGAAGAACCTTTCACATGTGAAAGATTTCTCTAAATGCCCAAATCGGCAAAAAGTACGGGGTTGCATATTTGAAACTTGATGTAACCTTTATATAAAACTTAAGGGGTACGAAAAATGAACAAGATAGAAAATCAGAGTGAATTGAAAAAAACGAACAACAAAATGCTTGAGCAGGCAGGATTAGCGCAGTGCATCTTTGTCATAGTCCAATCTGTCGCTTTTCCTGAACTCGGAATGGTTGGTGCCATCCTAGCGGCCCAGTGTGCATTGATGCCTTGGTCTGTACCTATCGCAAAAGAAGAGCCTGTAACGGCGGTTGCTATGTCCATATCATCGGTTGTAATCACTCCTTTTTTCAGCATGTTTTGCATGGCGGTTATCAACGCGTTTTTGTAGAAAGGAAAATGAAGAATGTTCAGAAAGAAGAAAATAGACAAGATCCCAAGCATTGATGACAACGCGCCTTGGGAGCAAAATCTCCTAAAGGAATACATGTTTGAACTTCACAAGGAGCAAGTGAAAGATCGTCGGTGGCGAATGCTTCTTAAAATCATAAGATCGTCAGGTTTGTTTCTGATTTTACTAATTGTTTTAACGACCGGGAATGATGGCATTAAATCCGCTTTTAGCAATGATGGTGGGGTAGAGGCTTCTCCTCATATCGCCTATATCAATATCCAAGGTCAAATAGCCGACGGAACACCCACCAGTGCAGATTCTTTAGTCCCAGCCTTGGAAAAGGCGTTTGAGAATGAGTCGTCTAAGGCGATCTTCTTGAAAATAAACAGTCCGGGGGGCAGTCCTGTTCAGTCCGGGCGGATCTACGAGGAAGTAATGTACCTAAAGCACAAACATCCCAATAAAAAAGTATACGCAATCATCGGTGACATAGGTGCGTCCGGCGGTTACTACATAGCCGCAGCAGCAGATCAAATATATGCAGATCAATCGAGCTTGGTAGGTTCTATTGGTGTCATATCATCAAGCTTTGGTTTTTCAGATCTCATGGAGAAAATCGGCGTTGAAAGAAGAACCATTATTGCCGGTGAGAACAAAGCGCTTTTAGATCCATATACACCTCTTGATGATGACGCAAAGCAGTTTTGGGAAGGTGTCTTAAATAGCACCCATCAGCAATTTATAACGCGAGTCAAAGAAGGTCGTGGCGAAAGACTGAGTGATGACCCTCAAATATTTACTGGACTCATTTGGAATGGAGAGCAGGCGCTTGAAAAAGGTTTGATTGACGGTCTTGGAAGCATGAACACTCTGGCTAGAGAACAAATAATGCTAGATAAGTTTGTCGATTACACTCCATCAAGGGATTTTTTACATAGATTGACACAAAGAGCCAAAGTAGCGGCATCAACTTTAATTAACGGCACAACCGTTTCATTTCATTAGCAGGGAGAGCAGTCGTAATGAGTACTGAAAAAAATGAGGATAAGAGTAAAAATTTACACGGTGTTATAACTTTGCTTCTAGGCGTAACGATTGCTCTATCATCTTTTGCGGCTTACCAAGCCTATACAGCAAACGAATCGATAAAGGATCTAAAATCCGATTTATCTGGGTTAGAGGTCAGTATAAATAAAAACTTTAGCAAAAAGCTTTCCCCGGAGGAGCTTAGCGTCGCAGTTTCTAGAAGCATAAAAGAAATGGAAGCTGGCAAGGTAAAAGAGCAGATGGAAAGAAAGTTCTCTAATTACAAACTTGCGTCAGACTTGGCCCCGGCAGACAAAAACATCTATGGAGATCTAAACGCTCGTTTCACTCTTGTTGAGTTTTCGGATCTTGAGTGTCCTTACTGTAAGCGTTTTCACGATACTGCAAAGGAAGTAGTCGATAACTCAGCCGGTAACGTGAACTGGCAGTGGAAGCACCTTCCGTTGGGTTTTCATAACCCGGTAGCAAAACAACAAGCAATTGCCGCTGAATGTGTGCGGGATCAGGTGGGGAACAGGGCGTTTTGGGTTTTCTTGGATGATATTTTTCAGAATACCCGCTTAAACGGCCAAGGTGTGCCTGATCTCAACGCAATAATATCTGGTGTTGGCGCAGACGTTGATAAAGTAAATCAGTGCATGTCTGAAGGCTCGTTTGAACAGAAAGTAGAAAGCGACATTCAGCTTGCTACCAGTAACGGCGTTAACGGCACTCCGGCTACATTTGTGGTGGATAGCTATACCGGCAAAAGTCAGTTGCTCGGCGGCGCTCAACCTACCGAAGCCATAATGTCTGTGATCAGAAAGATGATAGCGGAAGAAAAAGAAAGCAAAGAAGCAAACGGGCAGTGAGGATGTTTACCCATGAATAAAAAAGAATTGGTTCAGCTTGTTTCAGATGAGGCGGACATGAGCATCAAAGACGCAGAGAAATTCATTAGCGCGTTTACTGAAGTTGTGACTTCCGAGTTGGGTTCTGGTGGCGCTGTCACTCTTGCCGGTTTCGGCTCCCTCGATGTTAAGCACAGAGCTGAACGCACTGGCCGACATCCAAAAACAGGGGAGCCATTAAAAATACCAAGTGCGAATGTTCCAAAATTTAAAGCAGGGAAGCATTTTAAAGACGCTATTACAGGTGTCCCATCGTAAAGTCCTACTACTAATGGCGAAGCCTACGGTTATTTATATGTTCAGTTTATATCTTAGGTCTATCTTCACGATCTTCTTTTGGTTGTTTGCTACAGATGCCATATCTTCGCCCATAAGCTTTTCACAAGCTAAGGTGCTTTCGAAGCAACACGTTTATTTTGACCAAACTTCAAGCGAGCTTGGGACGTTTTACTGCGGTTGTGATTGGCGATGGGTTGGTCAATCAGGTGGTCGAGTAAATAAAAAGTCCTGTGATTACAAAACCAGAAAACAGGAGGCTCGTTCTAACAGGACAGAGTGGGAACACGTCGTACCGGCTTGGGTAATGGGGCATCAGCGTCAATGTTGGCAGGATGGGGGAAGAAAGAACTGCTCTGCAAACGATCCTACTTTCCGGGTCATGGAAGCTGATCCTCATAACCTTGTCGTCAGTGTGGGCGAGCCAAACGCAGACAGATCGAATTATTCATTTGGGATGATTCAAGGTGAGCCTAGAGCTTATGGTTCGTGTGACTTTGAGGTTGATTTCAAGAGTCGCGTTGTTGAACCTCGACCTGAAGTAAGAGGGCAAATAGCGAGAATTTACTTTTACATACACGACCGCTATGACTTAAACATGAGTAAGAGCCAACAACAACTCTTGATGGCTTGGAACAAAACAAACCCTGTCACTGATTGGGAGAAAAAACGTGACGCCCGGATAGCAAATGCGTTTGGTCACAGCAATCCGTTTGTTACGGGAGATCAGGTATGGCGAATGGATCATGTGAACAGCGGCCAAGGATTAAAAGGAAAGCACAACTCTTACCTCAGTGAATCCCGCACAGTTAATGAAACGAAAGGCGTTGTTCGTGGCAACAAAAACAGCCGGATTTACCATTTATCCAGTTGCCCTAGTTATGGCGCCGTGAAGACCTCAAATATTGCTGATTTTAAAAATGAAGAAGAGGCGCAAAAGGCTGGCTATAGAAAGGCAAAAAACTGTCCGTAAGGTTGCACACTAACAATTAATTGCTATAGTAAAAACCTCAAACGGATTACTACTTATCAAAAATAAAGGGAATTGAATATGCTTATATTAACAAGACGTACTGGTGAATCTATTCAAATCGGTGATCACGTAGAGGTGACTGTGCTAGGCATAAATGGAAATCAAGCTCGCATCGGTATAAAAGCTCCGAAAGATGTCACTGTCCATCGTGAGGAAATATATAGACGCATAAAAGAGAAGGAAGCGAATGAAAAGTCAGAGTAATAGCAGTCTGTCTTAGCACCAGCCATTCGCAACCCTTCCGGTCGAAGAGAGGGTCGGTGCCACCCGGTGGTTCGTATCATGATACACAAATTAGCATTACTATTAACGTATCATGATACGCAATTAAGGTGGATTTTATGAAACCTATTTACCTAACATTTGGGATAGATGAACAGGATCAGTGGTGTTCAATAGAAAATGTTCCATCGGGTCAAACTTCATTACGTTGCCCTTGGTGTAAGCAGAAATTAGTAGCGAAAAAAGGTCAGGTCAAAGTTCACCACTTTTCTCATACCTCTCAGACATGCCGGGTATCTCAAGATGCCGTTCTTCATACCCAACTTCCTACGTTTGATACATTTGATCTGCTGGATAAGCATGAAAAACAGTACCTAGAACGTAGGGCCAAATACAAATCACACCAGAAAGTCTTTCCATGGTCGGGCATGAACAGTGCTGTAGACAGGCTGGAAGCGATGGGTGTTCTCAGCGTAGAACGCTCGACTGACGATAAGTTAGAGGTCGCGAGGTCTAGACTAAAGACACTAAGTAAGGCGTGGCTCGACTCTTCAGGCAGACCATCTAAAGAACTAACGGCTTTGATCCATGCCCTAGAGCCAATTGCTGATGTACAACGTCAATGGGATAACTGCTTACACATAGAGTCAACTGAGATCGACAAGCGCTACAACACATACCAGTTAAGCAGGCTTAAAACGATCAGCGAGTTAGATAAAGGGCAACGCTACTGGTTTGATGCCTTTTGGCGTAGGCAGTCATTGATAAAGCCTGATTATATTGAGTTATTGAGGCAAAAATTCTATTCACTTAACAGTCAGAGTCTTTACGTGATGCGCATTACAGGTGACTTTCATGATCTGCCGCCCACAATCATAAAGGTGGGGATTTCGACTCGGAAAGCGGATGTTAGGCTTAAAGAAGTTATTTCAAGCTTGAAACCTTATGGTTCATCAATTCATGGAGAAGTTCTTGTTGCCAAAGAGTTCGCGGGGCGACTAGAGCATTTAATTCATAGATTGCTGCGTCCGTACAATCTTGAGATTGGCGCTTTCACTGAATTTTTTAGCGCAGATCGATTGGATTGGCTTCTATCTGAAATACATAAAGCAGATATATCTCAATATAGCCCTCCCGAAATGAGCGATGTTGAGACAGAGCGGAAAACAGGTGGCCGCCGCAAGAAAACCAACGCTGAACTACTGGCTGAATATGAGCATGTCGTTACTCTGATTCGGTCAGGGAAGGGGATCAGGGAAACCAGCCGCATAGCCAAATGTAGCGTCAATACAGTTCAAAAAGTGAAAGCGGCTCTTTTAAACGAAACTTAGTATAAAACATTCAAAATCAGCGATTTTTGTATATTTCTTAACCGGTGCAGTGAACCTCCCTATTTTTTTATTGCCTTTTACCTGAATAAAAAACACTGAATTGGTTGAATAGTAGACAAATAACACTCGAAAACCATGCCAACACTCATCAATATTCGTAAACAAAGGCGAATACGAGCAAAACCGGTGCAATAAACCTACCGAAACCTGTAAGCGGCCAATTGTTTCATTAAGTCGGTTCTTTACGGCTTTTCGCTGCATGTGTTTCATAAAACGATTTTTAAGAATCATTAAATGATATACAATATTTCAATGGCTTTCACATGTGAAAGAAAACTAGCCTCCCAAAATTTATAAAATGATGGAGTATGTATGGCAAAAATAATCAGCTTTGCAAATCAAAAAGGAGGGGTGGGCAAAAGCACTATCTGCATCCAGATGGCTTTTTATCTGTCCATCAAAAAGAAGAAAAAAGTCCTAGTTATCGATATGGACGGTCAAGGCAACACCTCTAGCCGGTTAGCACCAAGGGTTGAGGATGAGGATTATCTTTTCACACCAATACTTTCAGGCACAAAAACAGCAGATCTCTTTGGCGATCATGTTGGTGAAATAGAAGTTCTAAAATGTCCTTCAGGTATGGATCTCATTCATGCAACAAAGAACGATCCTGACCTGTTCGAGATAGAAACGGTTCAGCTTGATCAAGCTATGAACCCGGCAAAACACCTCGAAGAATTGTTTCTTAATTACGATTACGTGCTGATAGATTGTCCACCCAGCCTTGGGCGTAAGCTTGTGGCTGCTTTAGTTATGTCAACGCATGTGGTTTGTCCGGTTAAGCTTTCTGGCTTTGCTGTGGACGGCGTTGAAGGTCTTCTCAATACAATCATCGGTATCAAAGAAGGTTACAACAGCTACTTGGAAATACTTGGCATTGTCATTAATGACATGGACAGGTCAATCAACCAAGAACGGGCTTTCAAAGAACTTGAAGACTCTATCCCAGATTTATTATTTAAAAATAAAATTATGCACCGCCCACCCTTAGATTCAGCTATCACAGAGGGGATTCCAGTTTGGGAGCTTCGTTATGGTCATGTGGCCGCAAAAGAAGTTGAAGCAGTGCTGCAAGAAATATTAGAGAGATCGGAGTAATACATGGCTAAGATTGGAAATTTACAGGGTTTATCCGCTTTGGCTAAAGCGGCCTCAAACAAAAAAGCTGAAGCTGAAAAATCTATGTTCAGTGCAGAGTTAGCGGATCAAGAGAGCAAAAGAGTCATCACGGTATCGCTTGATGATGTTGAGTCAAAGAGTCAAGTGCGTAAGCAATTCAGCAACATTGAAGGCTTGGCTGACACAATGAAGGTTGAGGGTCAACAAAGCCCTGTTATTGTCTATCCGAAGAACGACAGTGGTAAGTATGTTATTCAGAAAGGTGAGCGTCGCTGGAGAGCGTTAAGGGTCGCCGGTATAGACCAAATAGACATCATTGTTAACGACAAAGAAATGTCATCTCTGGACGAGGTGGCTGGTGAGCTCATTGAGAACATCCAACGAGAAGATCTAGCCCCAATGGAGATAGCAAATGCGTTAAAAGCATTCGTAAGCGAAGGCTGGAAGCAAGTAGATATCGCTAAACGCTTAGGTAAAAGTGCCATATTTGTATCGACGCACCTTTCTTTGCTTAAACTGCCAGATTGCGTTCAAGATATTTATGAAAAAGGCATCTGTGGTGACATCGAGACACTAAACAACCTGCGTTTGCTTTTTGATATTAACGAAAAGAAATGCAGGGCCATTTGTGCGTCTGCAACAAAAGATGGAATTACTCGCAAACAGAGCCGGGATCTTTTGAATGACGCCAAGCACGTAAAAGAGGAAGCCAAGAAAGAGAAGGCTACCGTGGCTGGTGATCCTGAAGAGGGTAGTGCCAATGATAATGTAGTTAACTTTGAGCCTAGCGAAGATTTCCATGAAGACTTGAGCGGGGGTGACGCTCCAGACCAAGAAAGCACTGACGATACAGACTTCGACAAAGCCACTTCACGCTCTACAGACGAGACAACCCACCCCGGCGATGCTGAAAATCAAACCGACCTTTTAGAAGGTTGCGAAATCGATGTGGATGATGAAATTGACGAAAATGAAGGTGATAGCGAGGCATGTAGACTCGTTGATCCCAAAAAACTCGTTCTTTCTGTCAACGTACTAATTGAAGATGATGTTAAATCAGGCATGTTGTTACTAGATAGAGTTTGTAGCGAACCTAGTTATGTCTGGGTAAAAGTGACAGAAAACTTTCAAGAGAAAGACGTTCTTGTATTAGCGTCCGACGTTGAGCTTATAAGCATGAAAGGCTTGAAGTAGGAGACAGAATGGAAGTGTCGAATGATATAAAGAGAAAATTCGATATCATAAACGCGCTGTCAAAAGTGGATAAACCGACGCTATCGTACTTGCATCATGAGACTAATATCCCAGAATCTACGCTTAAGAGGCAACTGGCAGCTTTACGCATCTGCTTTGGCATGAGGATAATGTTTGTCCGTGAGCCTGACGGTAATAGAGGTGCCGTAGGCTATTATATTTTGGCCGATTGGGGTGTTATAGATCGTGATGAGTTCTTTAAGTTTTACATAAAATCTATGGTTTAATAATGTAATTGCAGTGTCACTAGATTGGTTACTATGCGTTGTGAACCGGACAGTAAGTCAAACTGTAGATCGTATTGAAATACTAAGAACAGCGATATAGCTCTTAGAATGTGTGAAATGGCGCATGCAATACTTGAAGCTCAATCTTTCACATGTGAAAGATTGAGCTTCAAACCCTCAGATCTCAAATTCCACAACGTATTGACTGTCGGCTATACCTGAAAATTCAGATGTATAAGAATCTTGAATGTGGTGCCTCTTTGTTTTTTTAGGACCATCATCTGTCAATACCGTTATACCTTCGTCTTCTTCTATACACTCTCTGGTCTTTTGGTGTAATCCTTCCAGCAATACAAGCAATATGATTTTATTGTAGTCTTTGTGAATTATGCTTCCTTTAAGAATCTCGTGATGATTCTTACCTTTCGAGTCTATTAGCTGTACAGGCATGGCGAAACCCTTTCTCCCATTAAAATGGCTTTAGCAGTGAATGCTTGATGAACTTCGGTGTGTTGGGCATTGAGATGGCGATATATGCTCGACGTTTTTTTACCGACCAGCTCATAAACTCAACAAGTGCTATATTGTTTCTGTTAATATTCTCTACTTGCATATCATTTCTCCAGATTTGGTTA
The DNA here is from genome assembly GCF_020532605.1 of Marinomonas algarum. Classification (GTDB taxonomy): domain Bacteria; phylum Pseudomonadota; class Gammaproteobacteria; order Pseudomonadales; family Marinomonadaceae; genus Marinomonas; species Marinomonas algarum. The sequence goes on from NZ_JAJATW010000019.1 coordinate 37,041, forward strand.
TGCTAAACGGAGGTGTATCGAAGGTCGAAGAGCGATACGCCTCTTTTTTTGAGTCTTTACAGTATCATAAAACAACACTTTAATCATATAAAAAATATCTTTCTTATTTAAGATATAACCTCTTTAAGGGGTAGCAACGGCATCACGAGTCTGAGATAACTTTGGTAAAAACTGTGAATTGTTAAATTGCCAAGTGCCTGACTACTACAACCTAGATGTATTTCACATTTAATAGCAGCAGATCATCAAGGCTTACATTGATCTGTTGTTTTGGCAGTTCTACGGACAGTATCGTCACTAGACAATCATAGATGTGAGGCTCTTAGGTTTGGCAGCTTCGATGATGCTGTTGGGTGTCGCACTCAATTTGGCTCCATTGCCTTTATTTTTTTAGATGCTCCCAAATGAAATTGACTTATTTAGAGCTATTTTAAATTAGCAGTCGTTGTTGATGGGTAGAATAGACTAGGCCCTGATTGATAAAGACAATCAATTTGTCGAGTTGACATTAAAATACGAATGGATTCTTGAGGAGCAGCGCTTATCTCAACAAGATAAATTTGGTAACGGCTCCAGAGTGTATTTTGGATAAGCCTAACTGTTTGATGAATGGGTCATTTCAGAATAAAACGGTTACAACCACTTTATAAGTCTGTGTGAAGTATGAGCGGCGATTGAACGCCGATTTTTATTTCTAATTTCCTACCAAGTGTACCTAATTGGATTAGCCGCACCTTTCTTACGCAATTTCTCAGGTATACGTTTACCAACATATTGTTGTTGTAATTCTATTGAAGCTTCGTGCCCAATAAACCCAAAGCGACCATCAACGGGTTCTCTTCCCGGAAAGTTTTCGGCTGTAGCTTCTAGCCATTCCCTCGCAATGAAAGCGCCGACAATTACACCTTGAACGGTGGCAAGAACAACCTCTGCTTTGGTGGCTTTATTTTTACTCAAACGCCAAGCGTAACAAGTAGCTTCATAAAGTGAACTGTCTAAGGCGCACCTATTGACGCTAATAAGTAAAGCCTTATGCTCAAACTTGGCAGTTTCTGCAGAATATTTTTTGATTATTTCCGAAGCATGCATAGCTCCAAAGTCACTACTTCCATGCCCACTCATGATGTTAGTAATTCCTGGGTAAGCATCCATGAGAGCAGCCTCAACTTCAAAAGCTGATTTTTCAGACAAACCATGACGATGAATGACATGACTAACATCAAATCCTGCTAACTGAATTGATCTAATTCGACTCATTTTTTCAGATACTGAATCTGTTTCAGTATCTCCTCGTGCGTGCATAAATACACGATTCCCTTTTCCTTTACCTATGTAAAAAGTCTCTCCACTTCTAGGATCAATTAATCGGTATACGTAGTACTGAAGCTTCTCTGCTACTTCAGGGGTAAATGAATCAATCTTCAAATCAGCCATGAACTTTTCCTTGTGTTATAAAATTAAAGCGCTTTTGCACCCACACCTAAGGAGTATGCACTTTTTTTTAAAGCCTAAGCTAATAAGAATGGGTTAATATTCAATAATAGTTAAATCTTTTCCTAGCTTTTTAGCAATATTTATCGAATTGAGTGTGCCCTTCGACTTCCCGTCCCAGAAGGCAAATATTTTATCCGCGCTTTCGATGATTTGTTTGTTACGGACAATACCTGCACCACGACCATAGAGCTTCCAGTCTGGTTTGAATATTTGGATTTCCAAGGAACAATCAGCGGCAAACTTTTCGGCTAACGTGTCGGCACCTTTTGCACCACCAGAAATGATGGCGGTAATGGTGTTGAGGTCTGTGCCTGTCCTTAGGGCTTCATCAACTAAAGAGTAGTCAGAGAGCGAGCGGGAACCAATAATGGCTACTTTCATATATAACTCCAGTATTTCAGTGAAGTAGGGTCTTAACGATCACTACTTTATCGTAATGTATACAGTCATTATTGGCTTTTAAAACGACATCTTGTGACGTTTATAGAAGAGCCGCCAAAACGATAGACCAACGAAAGCCTTGATGTCTTGATACTTTCTATTTAGTGGGCAATGCGTCATATTGTGTCGCAGATAAAAACAGTAATGCAGCGAATAAACAGCAGGAGCTTACTATGGCAGATTCAGGCATGCGCCAAATTCTTATCTTGATGGAGTTACCGCGCTGGCCCAAATATAAGACCACCAAGCAGTTGGTAGACTATCTTAAAAACCAAGGTATTAATGTCACAGCAAGAACAGTGCAACGTGATATTCAAATGCTATCCGCCAGTGGTGCGTTTAGTATTATTGATACACCAGCAACAGGTCGTGGCAAAGAAGGTGTGGGCTGGGCTTTTAGTGAGCATTCCATTCATCGTGGTTTGCCAGTAATGGACCCATCGGCGGCTTTAACATTACTCATGGGCTATGAGCACCTCAAATGCTTAATGCCAGAAAAGGTGTTAAAGCATATTGAACAATACATAGATGAAGCCAAAGCGATTTTAGAAACCTTTAACCAGGCTAACTTTACAAGCTGGTTTGATAAAATACGTATTTTGCCAAACACGATTCTCATGCCAGCCAAAATAGACCAAGAAGCTGTTGGTGAGATTTATGAGGCTTTGCTTGCTAATAAAAAATTCAAGTGCCGCTATAACGGCAGACCTGATCAGATAGTTAGCCCCTTTGGCATTGTGCAACGAGCCAATACTTTGTACTTAATAGGCAAGTTTTTTGATTACAATGACATTCGTATTACGGCATTACAACGCTACAGTGATGTAGAACGGCTAGATGAAAGCATTAAGCAAGACCCAAATTTTAATATAGATAGCTACCTTGACCAAGGCGAAATGTCATGGCCATGGGATAGAGAGAAGTCGGACACTACGGTAAAGCTGAAAGCCAACATTCATAGTTATCTAAAATACCATTTAACAGAAATGCCGCTATCAACTGACCAAAAAATTCAAAACAATAAAGAATCCGAGAGCTACAAACTTACAGCAACGGTTGTTGACAGCCATGAGCTCCGGTATTGGATTTTAAGCCAGGGCGATAAAATAGAAGTGCTATCACCCAAGTCTATGCGCCAATGGATTGCCCAAATTGCTGGAAATATGAACACTATGTACCAGCACGATTAATCATCAACATAGGCGTCATATCTGCCAGAGATCATGACTGATCTGCATTTTTTTAAAATATCGGATGTTATGAATACTTCATCTAATGTGCACTCCAATGCCTTTTACTCATGGATTTACTTTGCCCTCAAATGAATCCTATTCTGTTTTTCACTTCGCCTTTTAGGATTTGCTCTTCCTCTAGCCTTGTAATGAGATCGGCTAGTGATGTCACAGGGTTAAAATTGTTTTGTCTGCCTATTAAGGCAAAATCGCCAGGGGTTATAGCGAGCAGATGATTTATTTGGTTGTTTAATACGTTGGTCTTTAGCTCAATATCAAAGCTTTGACAGAAGCTACGAAACAGATCGGTTAATTGTTGTTGGTTCAAATAGTCAAATTTTATCTTGGCATCAAAACGGCGAATTGAGGCAACATCTAACGTATCAATGAGATTGGTTGATGCCATAAAAATGCCTTCAAAGTTTTCCATTTGTGTGAGCATCTCATTCACTTGGGTTTGCTCCCACGATCGTTGAGCATTCGATCGGTGTTGTAAAAAGCTATCAATTTCATCCATCAACAAGATAGCGCTTTCCTCCCTAGCACGCTTAAAGGCTCGAGCAATGTTTTTTTCGGTTTCACCCACGTAGCAAGAAAGTAAATCGGAAGCCTTTTTGCAAATAAAAGGTAACTCCAACATCTCGGCAATGTGCTTACCAAGAGCCGTTTTACCCGTGCCTGGTGGGCCATAAAAACACAAACGACCTTGGCGAGAGGCTTTTAGGCCAGCAATCACGACGGTAATATCGACGCTGGTATTCAGAAAATCAGTGTGGTAAGCCTGCTCTTTTATTGGATGGTAATGCACATTCATAGTGGGATGGTTTTGGGCTTCAAGTGTTTGGTTAATCAAGCTTGTAAATACGGCATCGGTGTTAACACTTGTGTCATGCCCTCTAATAATGTCAGTAACTTTGGCTGCATTGGCAACAACCGCAGGTGCAAGGCTATCGGATTTGGCTAATTGCTTGACTACATGTTCGCTTAAAAACTTTCCTGCATATTGGTTAAGCACTTTTTTGCGCTGTAATTCCGGGGGCACAGCCAATTCAAACACCATGGCGTAACGCCTAATAAACGCCGGGTCCAAACCATTGCGCGTATTAGCTAGCCAAATTGTAGGTGTAGCGTTTTCCTCTAATGAACGGTTAAGCCAAGCTTTACAGTGCTGTGCCGTGCTTTGTCTGCTAAAACCCCCAGATTGACCATTTTGTGCTTCATTATTAAATACGTCTTCTGCCTCATCAAACAGTATTAACGCCTTGCGGTGTTGTAAAAAGCTGTGCGCTGCTGATAACGCTCGCAAGCGTGTTTCACCGCTGATGGGGTGACCATTATCATCTTCAGTGGTTACCTCAAATAAATCTGTTTGCAACTCTTGTGCTAGCACTTTTGCCAACTGTGTTTTACCTGTGCCAGCAGGGCCGTAAATATAAATATTAATGCCTTTTAAACCATGTTTAATGGCTTGCTGCAAAAACGGTAACAAGATAGCCAGCTGCTTAACATGCTCATAATCACTGAGGCCTAAAGTGGTGGAAAGGCTTTTAGCAACCGTGCCTTTAAACAGCTCTGCAAGGTCAGTCTCTCCGATTAATACAGCATCAGCAAAGCTTGATGAAACCAACTCTAATTTTTCATCAAGCGTTGTTATATGCTCTTCTAGTTTTAAAATGCCCGAACGAACCAAATTACTGTTAGTACCCAATGCCTTCTTAATAGCACTTTCGGGGATGTTTAAAATAACCGATAAAGCATGGTAGGCTTTAGAAGTCGATAAAGTGTAACTTAAATAGTCAACGCATTTTACAAGCAGTAGCTCTGTTTTAGTAAGAATACTAAAGCCAACAAGGCATTGTTCCACATCATCTAACTCAATCTGCGTACTCAAACTTTTTAGGTTATTTTGTAAGTTTGAAGGCAATAAATTGCCTTCGTTTTGAAGCTCCATTGCTGCAGCGATGGCAGAAAGCTCGCGTTTTATTACTTGAGGATTAAACTCGATGTCTCCTTCAATGTAGTGACCCAGACCCAAAAATTCAGCGATGCTATCGTCTTTAAAATGGTGCTTTTGCACAAACTGATTCGCCGCCGATAAATTAACCAAAATTCTAAGCATCCAAAGCTTAATAATAGGCTCGGCATTTTTATCGCATTTATCAATAAAACCTAACGTCTTATGATTTTCCATCGTACACCCCTTTGCTTGTTTTGAAGCATTGTAGGGATTTAAAGCGACAATAAGTGACGCATTAAAGGTCGACTAACTCGACTTCCTTACTATGTAAACGACAGATTTTGTCGTGTTCTAGAAATACAGTAACCGTTCAATCATTTAAAATCGGAGTATCTGTCAATGAATATCTTGTACATCCATGGATTTGGTTCAAAGTTTAAGCCTCAATCGGATAAGGTAAAAAGCCTGTCTTCTCTTGGGATTGTATATGGAGTAGACATTGACTACACCGATCGCAGATCAGACATTACTCAACAATTACGAAACGTTATCATCCAAAAAAACATTGAGTTATTAGTTGGTACGTCAATGGGCGGGTATTTTTCTGCCGAAGTTGGTCTAATGGTTGGTCTTCCCTATGTCATGATCAATCCAGCATTGAACCCTAGAACCACTCTTCGTAAGTACATTGGTGAAGGCGTTGACTACTATGGCAAATCGTATCACTTGGAAGGAAGTACAGTGGAAGAATACGACCAAATGGCACTGGAAAAACAGCATGGGCTTCTTCTACTGGATAAGGGTGACAAGCTTATTGATTACAAAGAAACTGTGCGGTTATTACCAGATATACAGACGTTGATATTCGAGGGTGGATCGCATCGTTTTGATCATATCAATGAGTCTTTAGACGCTATACAAAAGTGCGCAAATACACTGTCAGTAGTGTTAGGCTTTGGGGAGCGTTGAAACTTACAATAGTCAATCTATTTACCCCAGACTCGCTTAATGAATACATGCTAATATCATTTTACAAATAAAGGGCTGTTAATTCTTAATTAATGATAGCGCGCACAAATTAATATAAAAGGATTTTTATGTCTTCTTATTCGGCAATTCCAATTGAAGATTTAATTGATAAATTTACACATTATAAAGTAGATGTTTTTAAAGAAAAAAAGTGCGTTACAACAGGTTTTATATCGTCATCTCGAGTGATCAATTTCCTTTTAGATAGGGATAATTTTAGAGAATCATTTCTAATAGATGGTTTAATTTTTGATATCCAAAAAATATCAATTAACCCAGAAAAACAACTTATTACTATTTTAATGGTTAGTGCAAATGGTAGTGAAGCTCTAAATTATGAGCCCAATGAAGCGAAGAAAATTTCGTACAATGATTGTACAAAGATGGATTACACTATTGATGAAAAATTAGAGTTTTTAACTTTATTTTCAAATCAAGGAAAAGGTCGCATTGATGTAAAATTTTTCGATAGCTCTGCTTATGTTCGATACCAAGTATTATCACCTCATGAAATTTCTCTTTTATTTGATCCAAGTGGTCATATTTACAGTGTTTTAAATTTTGATGACCATCCTTTCCGATGTAGCATGCTGGACATATTTCCAAAGACAAACAGAGTCAAATTGTCTGTTAAGATGGGCTGAGTAAATCAATGTGTACAAGGATTCGATATGGATAAAGCTGATGATTTTGTCGGTGACGTAAACGGTCAGAATGTTGAGTTCAAAGAGTTGCTTTTTGAGCTTGGATACGAACCTTTTAAACGCTAATAACTAATACTGGTAAATTGACGTTCAGCCTGGGACGGCGCCTTGAATAACATCTTCTTTTTTAAGGTAACTTTGATCAGAAAACGTGAAAGGAAGCTTTAAAAATGGGATTAGAGGCATAAGAAACCGCCAAGGTTGCGCGTTACATCTTTCGTCAAAGACAAAAGAGCACTAAGCGTGGCGGTTATGTTAAAAATATTATTGAATATGTTGGAGATATCGTCAATGTTATATTGTCGATTGAGTCGTCACTCCCTGAGCAAACGGACAACTAAGACGTACCTTTTCGAGAATTAAGGCCCAAAAAGTTGCAGAACAGGCGAGCTTTATGAAGTCTCATCAGATAGAGAGCACTCCGCAAAAAGATTTATTTTAACTCCACTCGAAGATATCACTAAAGCCAAATCTTTTGTTTGTGAATTGCTTAGCTCAGCCTTTCTCTCTAACTCGCTTTGTATGTCATTACTTTGTTTGAAGGTTTAATTTTTTGCATGGGTTTACCTTTGTTTTTGGACGCACACTATCTCGTACAATGTCGCGCTGATGGCGCTCTATACTGTCATTGCTACAGAATTCCACCCACGCATCTAAGTAGTCTGCATAGTTATGGCCGGGTGACTTGCAACTGCCGGAATAGATCTCTGGCAAGCCGCTTTCTCCGCCATTGTTTGTAACGAACATCCAATCGTCTTCATCCATTCCTTTGCCTTGATCGCAGAAACGCTCCCAACGTGAAAGTTCGTATAATGAATACTGCTTAATTGAATGCTTTGTCTGGTTTGTAGCGTTAGAGCTTTTCTTGTCAATGCCATCTATTACAGCCATAAGATCGCTTGGTTCGAACGGGTTCTTTGCGTTGACCTCTGGAATATCGCTGTCTTTACTAAGTACTTTTAAATTCCCTTCCCCTAGCACATGGACGTATGCAGGTTGTCTTAATGCAGCACCACCTCGTCCTATGTTTTCCCAAGACAAAGTGGAGTCGCGTGAAGTTCTCTTCATTTGTGTTTCTTTGTTCTGAACTTCTATTGTGTCTATGTGAGTGACAACATCTTTCGAGGCGCACCCCGACACGATGGCCGCACCAATCATTAAAATGGCTATTCGCTTCATTCGGTTTTTCCTATTCAGTCAGGACGGTTTTTTCTACTTAACTAAGTTTAAATTCATTTAAAGCTTATGCCGCAAGCTCTAATTCCCCAATTTGGTTATAAGCGCGTTTTAATTTTTGTCAGTAAATCTGTGAATATTAACCCTTCGATTACTTTCTGTTTTGGAACGATTACATGGCGTTACTGAAGAGCTTCAGATCTATTGCATCCCTATTTTTTCAATCTAATAAACTGAAAGGGAAGCAAACACTGCAAGATGAAGCAGCGGGGTACGATGAAGAGATACCTCGTTATCCTCCTTTCGCCAAAGGTTTGCCGGTTGCTCCCGTTGATAAGGTGTTAGATAGCCAAAGTGAGCTGATAGAACGTATTCGCAATGCACTCGGTTTTAACAAAGATGAGCATGAACGACTAATCATGCCTGTCGTCAAAAGATATGCAGAGTTTGTACATTTGTTACCAGCCTCAGAATCACACCACCATCGAGGTGCTGGAGGGTTGTTTAGACATGGCCTAGAAGTCGCGTTCTGGGCTGCCCAATCTTCAGATGCCGTCATCTTTTCTATGGAAGGGTCGCCTCGCGAAAGACGAAACAATGAACCAAGATGGCATTTAGCTAGTTGCTTCTCTGGTTTGCTTCACGATGTGGGTAAGCCCTTGTCTGATGTCTCTGTAACGAACAATGACGGCTCACTGTCATGGAACCCTTATGCCAACACGCTTTATGGTTGGGCTGAACAGAATGGAGTAGATCGTTATTTCATTCGTTGGCGCGATAACCGTCACAAGAGGCATGAGCAATTTTCCTTACTTGCTATTGAGCGGATACTACCGCCGAACGTTTTAGAGTACCTATCTGAGTCTGGCCCTGAAATTCTTGAGGCCATGCTAGAAGCGATTGCTGGAACCAGTTCTACACAGCCAGTAACTAAAATAATGCTCAAGGCCGATCAAGAAAGTGTCTCTCGTGACATCAAACAAAATCGATTGAACATAGATGAGTTCTCTTACGGTGTTCCAGTTGAACGGTATGTGTTCGATGCCATTCGCCGCTTAATCAAAACGGGGGAGTGGAAGGTCAATGAACCGGGTGGACATGTATGGTTCATGCCTCAAGGCGTGTTTATCACATGGAAGCAGCTTAAATCGCTCTATGATCTCATTTCAAAAGACAAAACTCCTGGTATACCTCGTGATCCAGATACGCTTGCAGACATTCTTATTGAAAGGGGCTTTGCTGTACCAAAAGAGCTTGTTTCCAATGAGACAGGTGAGGTTGCAAGTTATCGCTACTGGGAAGTTTGCCCGGATGTTCTTCAAGATGGCCGGAGTCCCTGTTCAATTAAGTTGCTCGCTTTAAAGATTGAGTCGCAAGAGCTTATTTTCACCAGTATGCCACCCTCTACAGTGAGTGGGGCTGTTGGCGATGAAATAACGGATATTCTGGATAAGATCAAAAACAACGACGACGAATCAAGCGACGACGAATCAAGCGACGACGAATCAAGCGACGACGAATCAAGCGACGACGAATCAAGCGACGATGAATCAGGCAACGATGAATCAGGCAACGACGAATCAAGCGACGATGAATCAAGCGACGACTGCTTTGAAACTCTAATTCTCACAAGCGAAATCGACGAAGAATCTACTGACAGCGCAAAGCCAAGCGAGATAAGTCAAAACGACGATAACAATGGCAATGACGATGATGATTTTGGTCTGGATTTTCCCGCTGAAGGATTTGGAGTTAAAGAGACCTCTGGCTCGTCTAATGCAGACACGAAGAAAAAAGAACCGCCCAATAAACCTTCTGCCGCTCATGAAGATGAAGCAAAACCCCGGGAGAAAAAGCCTTCACCTGACTCAGATCTTGCCGACCCCGACGATCCAAGTGTATCGGAAGATACAGAATTTGAAATAAATCAGAATCAGGGTATAGAAGAAGCAAAAGCGGAATTAATCACCAAACTCGATAAATATTCTGACGCGGCAAGCGATTTAGTGAAGAAGGCGGTACTTCCTCTCTTAGATAGGGAAGAGACGCTTGGTGATGTTTTGTTTGTCATGAATGACCAATTAGCCATCCTTTATCCCGATGGTGCAAACAAGCTGGGAGAATCATCTGAAGTGCTGGCTTCTTTATGGAGTGCAGGCTTGGTATCCGGCGATCCTGTCATGCCAAATAAGAAAATTCAAAGCTTTAGAGGTGTTAAGGGTGTTGTTCTTATCCCAGAAATTTCATCGCTTATTCTAAGCGCCATCTCTTCGGACAGCGACGCTAATGCTAATGACTATTTGCCGACGAAAGATCAAGTCAGTGCTGTCAGCAAGAAGAAACAAAGCAGAACAGCAAGTAAAAACAAAGCAGTTAAGCCTAAAGCGCCAAGCAAAGAAAAAGCAGTTAAGCACAAACCTCAACTTGCTAAGCACAAACCTCAACTTGCTGCATGGCAGGAGCAAAACAAAACACCAGCAAGACCGCTAGTTAAAAAAGAACCGAAAAATGAACGTAACGCACAAATCACAAAAAAACCTATCCCGGCCACCGAAACGCAGATAACGAAACCTGTGGTCAAAAAAATAGACTGTGATCTTTTAACGCCTGATAAGGCAGAAATGACAGCAGACTTCGATGAGCTAACCCCAAAAAGACTCACTCCCCGCGAGGCAGTAATAAAACTCAAGGAGATGATAATAAACAGGGAAGGGGATTGGCTCGTCGGTGCCGTTAGTGAAGAAGTGCATGATGGAGTGACTTACTTAGTCACCAGCGGTAAAGCACTTGAAAATATCAGTTCGGAATATTCGGAGGTAAGCAAACACAAACTTAGAGCAAACATTGCCGGTGGTCAGTCCAAACCACTCATTACTTATAAAAACGGAAAGCTCTATTTATCTATATAAGAAGGGGTACGAACATGAAATACAACGCTCTTGAATATGAAATGCCGTGGCGTCCAAATTATGAAAAGCAAGCTGTAATCGGTTGGGTCGGTGCAAGCTTATCTGCCGTGGCCGTCAATTATTATAGCCCCATGCCATCAGATCCTTTTTATTGGATGACAGGGATTTGTGGGGTCATGGCCTTATCTCAGCTCCCTAAAGCGGTGAAGCTTGCAAGGCTTCAGAAACATCTTAAAGGTCGAGAACTTAATTTTATTACCATGGAAGAACTTCAGGAGAAGATTCAGGATCACCCAGATGAAATGTGGATTGGCTCTGGTTTCAATTGGGAGAACACTCACGCCCAACGAGCGTTTGAGATTCTAAAAAGAGATTGGACGAGCATTACAGGCTTTGAAACAACGACGGAGAAGGCTTTAAGGGTACTCAAAGGAAACAAGAAGAAGCCCGATCCCATTGGATCATCATGGATTCATGGCGTTGAGCCAAATGAAAAAACGCTCATGCAAGACTTAGGACACACGGAAGGCCACACTCTGATTGTTGGAACCACAGGTGCGGGTAAAACGCGTATGTTTGACATAATGATATCGCAAGCAATCATGCGCAAAGAGGCCGTTATTATTATCGATCCAAAGGGCGATAAAGACATGCGCGATAAAGCGCGTCGGGTTTGTGATGCCATTGGAGAGCCTGAAAAGTTTGTTTCTTTCCATCCAGCGTTCCCGGACGAATCCATTCGCATCGATCCCCTTAGAAACTTTACCCGGGTCACTGAAATAGCGAGTCGTCTTGCGGCTTTAATACCCTCTGAGGCTGGTGCAGATCCGTTTAAGAGTTTTGCGTGGCAGGCCCTTAACAACATTGCTCAAGGGTTGGTGATGACGTACCAAAGACCAAATTTAACGCTGCTTCGTCGATTTTTGGAAGGTGGCCCGGCAGGTTTAGTGATCAAAGCCGTAGAAGCCTATGCAGAAAAAAATCTTCAGGATTGGGAAGCTTTAGCGCAGCCTTACAAAGACAAGGCCAAAAACGGTCACAGAGAAAAGCAGGCGTTCGCTCTGTTGCGATTTTATTATGATGTCATTCAGCCGGACTACCCAAGCTCTGAACTTGAAGGTCTGTTAAGTATGTTTCAGCACGACGCCACCCACTTTTCAAAGATGGTTTCAAATCTACTGCCAATAATGAATATGCTGACATCGGGAGAGTTAGGCAAGATGCTTTCTCCTGACGCTACAGACCTCGACGACCTACGCGGCATAACTGATACAGCAAGAATCATAAACAACGGCCAAGTTGCTTACATTGGCCTCGATTCACTCACGGATAGCATGGTTGGTAGTGCTATCGGCTCAATAATGCTGTCAGATCTCACCGCCGTAGCTGGTGATCGGTACAATTTTGCAGTGAACAATAGAGTCGTGAATATATTTGTAGATGAGGCGGCTGAAGTGATAAACGATCCCTTTATTCAGCTGCTAAACAAAGGTCGTGGTGCAAAGCTTCGCCTTTTTGTTGCAACGCAAACTTTTTCAGATTTCTCAGCCAGAATGGGCAGCAAAGACAAAGCCATTCAGGTTCTAGGGAACCTCAACAACAAATTTGCTTTGCGTGTGCTTGATACAGAAACACAAGAATACATAACCAGTAACTTGCCTAAAACTAGGGTGAAGTACGTCATGAGAACGCAAGGGCAAAATACACATGGAGACGAACCGGCTATGCACGGTGGCAACCAAGGAGAGCGTCTAATGGAAGAGGAATCCGATCTAATACAGCCTCAACTGCTCGGTATGCTGCCAAATTTAGAGTTTTTCGCAACCATTTCAGGCGGAAGGCTGATAAAAGGTCGCCTACCAATTTTAGAGTAATAAGTAAAAATATAAACCGTGCTATAGGAGGAATGATGTACAAAAGCCCTTATTACCAAGTGACCTACGGACTTAAATCCAGATATAAAGGAAAGAAAAATACCGAACTACTATCGCTATTACAATTTGATTGGCCTGTTTCTCGATACATTTTAGAAAAAATAAGTGAGTGTTTTTCTTGCGAATCTAATCTTGAGGATGAACAGATATATCAAATAATAGAAAAGGCACTGTCTCGATATGGCGAGGCTGTCTATTTTAAAAACGGAGAGAAGATGCCAGATCCTATGAGGTTTGCTGTTTTCTTAGAATCCTTGATTTCGGAAGCGGCATCGACATTAGGAATTGATGTGTTGGCAAAAAGTTATATCGAAGTTAACGCCATCACAGATCTGGTGGTTATAAGCAAAGAAGGGGATTCTTCCCCCGGTGAGGATACCAATAAAGAAATGATTCGAGACTCGCTGTTTAATCTCATAACCAGCCATAAAGTAAAAAATGTATTGAGGAGAGCTAAGTATGAAAATACCTTTATGGCTGATAGTTAGCATACTCGTTATTGAGCTTGGCGCGGTGTTGCTGCTTGTACCCGGTAGTTTTACCAAAGACGCAATACAAAAAGAAAGCGCGTATGTCGAGTCAAGTCTTGGCCCTGAAACAAGTGAATGGATAAACAATAAAGCTGACAGTTGGCATAAACTCATCATGATCGACTCTGGCATAGAAAGAGGAATCTACCGAACATTTATTCCTACAGAAAATGCGCGAAAAGAATCAAGAGGCATGGAGGAGATGGGTCAGTTCTGGTTTGATTGGATCAAGGGCAGAATAAACACATTATCTGAAGTGGTTTACCAATTTTTAGCAAGAATTGCTTTGCTTGTTGTTTGGTCGCCTTACATGCTGATACTTCTTGTCCCAGCTGTCTACGATGGCTTAATGACATGGCGAATCAAAAGAACAAACTTTGATTATGCTTCGCCTATAATTCACAGGTATGGCGTTAGATCGATAGGTTACTTGTTTCTCGCTTTCTGCGTTGTTTCTTTTTCTCCCTTCGCCGTAAGCCCTCTTGTTATACCTGTTGTTATGATGATTACCTGCATACTCATCGGTTTTGCCATTGGCAATTTTCAAAAAAGAGTTTAATTGTTTATGGGTGGTCAATTCTGACCGCCCGAAATCTTTCACATGTGAAACTAATCAAGAAGGCCATTTGAACGGCTTTTGCTAGTCAAACGCCCAATCTGTATCTAAAAGATTATTAAGCTCCGCATTTACTGCGTTACGATCTGCTTTAGCATTAACGGTCTTTACCTGCACAGCTGGGGCCGGGATATTTCCAGACAATGAAGCGGCGTAGTATTGTGCAAAGCGAACAGCTACCGCGCCTTGGTCGAAGCGGTGTTGAAGAAAGTCTCTTTGCTCTTCGGACTCTAAGCTCGGCCAAATAGGTATAAGCTGCTCATCTAAGAAACGTCTCTTATGAATGTCTGTTTCCGTTGATACTTTCAGCAAGTTGACTAGATTAATACCAAGATCTGAATTTGCGTAATCCTCTTCAATGGCTTTACGAAGCCATCCAGCGGCATTGTTGATCTTTGTTGCGCTGTCTTCGTCGGCAAGAAGCTTCATATTAGAAAGACATCGTGTTACGCCATAGTTAGATATCAGCTTGTCAGATGCAGAGGACGTAAAGAAAAGATTCAGTTGACGCTTAATCGACAGCCTAACTTCGTTTTCATCTTCCACGGCAATAGTCGAGCCTTTGACTGTTTTAGTTGGGTGATAACCAAACTTCGTTGTTATAGTGAAGACTATCGTTTTCACCTTAGCCGTTGATTTTGGCGTGAGGCGATCTGGAAAGCTGTACTTCACATCAATGTCAGTAGTGTTTAAATCATCCACCGCAGGTTGAAGCACTCTTGTATGAAAATTGCTAAAGCGAGGGTATTTATCACCTAGCTCAAGCACTTCACGCAACTTGTCGTAACTAAGCGGAAGACTAATGCTGAAGCTCCCTTTCTTTACCTTCTCCAGCGAATAAATGCTACGCAACAACTCATACAGCCTAATGCCATATTGAGACTCCATTCTCTGCACATGATGTAGGTGATACTTGGTAAAATGGCCTTTGAGATTAATAAGGTAAGGTTCCAGTTCTGGATGAAAGCTAAAAGAAGCAATTTTCTTTTTATCGTCCCATTTTGATTTGTAAAAGAGGTTCACTTTCTCAAACGATTTGCCGTCGTCGATCTGTTTTCCATCTTTGTCTTTCATGGGCAGCCTAATAATCTGGCTTTGTAGGTTGGTTGTTATCTCATCAATGTGTCGATGAAGGTTCCCGATTGACGACACACCTAAGTCTTCAAGATCGGCCTTCGTAAAATTCCACTCGTTTTGCTTTTTAAAAGGCTCAAGAGGATTAATGAGTGCTATCAGTGCATTCACGATTTTCAATTCAACCTTGGATAGATCAAACCTCCCCCAAACTAAGGCGTTATCTTTATAAATAACTAAGTCATTCTTTATCGCTAGTTCGGTCGTTACATTTCTAACGCCATCAATTTCAATTTCTTGGCCGCTTCGCTCTAGCGTACCTTCAAGAACTTCGTTTTCGTTCATAGTAAAGCCTGTATTCAGTTAACTTTTCTTTGCTATCAAAGGAAGTTGCTACATAAAGTCAGTGATCTAACCAAAAAATAGGGCTTTTGCCCTTTCTGCTGATCAAATGTAGCAACTTTGAGCCATAAAACCCACAAGTTACTACAAAAGATCAGTGGTGAACCTCAAAGTTACTACATAATGTCACTGAAATGATGGAGAGAGGCGTTTTTTAATGATGTTTTGTAGCAACTTGCTGGCTAAGCGTAGCAATACAGGGCGGATTACTGGCTTTATGTAGCAACTTACTGATAAAAGGTAGCAACTTACTGATTTTATGTAGCAACTTACTGGCAAAAGGTAGCAACTTACTGGCTTTATGTAGCAACTTACTGACAAAACGTAGCAACTTTTAAAAAAATATTTATATAATTCAATGAGTTAATGCTACTTAAACAAGAATAAACAGGGTAAACAAGGATAAACAAACAAACATGGTTGTGAGCTTAATATCATTAATTTAAAAAATTGACGGTACATTTAACAAATACGATAATGTATCCAACATAACCGTCACGCTTAGTTCTCTTTTGTCTCTAACGAAAGATGTAACGCGCAACCTTGACGGTTTTTTTGTGTCTCGAAAATATCTCCCTCTACTTTTAAAAAAACTTCCCTTATCCCAGACATTGTTAATCCTAATTATTCAAAACCTTTCACATGTGAAAGGTTTTTGACCTTATCTCTATTTTTACTTTTCCTCTGATTTAAAGCCTGAAAATGCTGTAACTGCCCAAAACAGGTGATAACGCATTAGATGCTGAGCATTGCCTAAAGCAAAATAAGAAGTAACTAATCAAAAGGAGGTTTTTATGAAACCTGTTCGTATTCCAAGGCGAGTAGATGAGCCGCCGCACTTGCTGTTGTGGAGTGCTGATGAATTAGCACCGGTTCTGATAGGGCTTTTTGCTGGCGTCATGCTAGATAAACTTTTTGTCTGCGTAGCAATCGGGCTTGTCGTCACAAATCTTTATCGTAAATTCAGAGATAACCGACCTGATGGCTATTTGATGCACCTTCTTTATTGGTTTGGGATGCCCATTACGAAAGCCAAGTCTTTCAAAAACCCTTACTCACGGAGATTTATCCCATGAAGTTTAAGAGTTACATGCAGTCTTGGGAAGGAACGCAAAACGAGAACAAGTGGTCGCGCATATTTATCGTTGGATTAATTGCTGCGGTTGTTGTTTTAAGTCTGATGCTGACCAGTAAAAAAACGATTGTAACGATCCAGCCTTTTACCCTCAAAAATGAGGCTTGGGTGACAGAGGCTAACGCTTCGCAAAGCTATAAAGAGGCTTGGGGTTTTGCGCTTGCACAGCTACTTGGCAATGTGACGCCCACTAACGTTGATTTCATCAAAGAAAGACTCGCAGGGCTTTTATCTCCAAAAATTTACTCGGACGTAATGAGTGCCATTGATGTTCAGGCTCAAGAAATACGCCTAGACAGAGTAACCATTCGCTTTGAACCAAGATTTGTTGAGTACGAAAAAGATTCTGAAAAAGTCTTCGTTTACGGCACTTCCTTTACCAAAGGATTATCGAAAGATTCTGAGATCAGTACTGACAGGACATACGAGTTTGATATTGCGGTATCAAATTACATTCCAGTTGTTGATTTTATCGATACATACAAAGGGCGTCCAAGAACAGAAAAAGTCTTGGAAAGATTGAGAAGCAGAAACCAGATAGAGAACGAATGATGAGCATAAAAAAGACCATTTTGTCTGTGGCTATCGCGATTCCCGTTTGCGCTACAGCACAAAACCCCATACCTATCGTACCTGCGAGCGTCATGCAGAGAGCTGAAATGGCCCCACTTGAACCAAAAGAACGTTCAGCACAGCCAAGCGTAAAGAGTACGCACACCTCTTCGACCCACAATATGAATAATAGCTCTGATGTCGTAATGTCACCCGGCGTCAACCAGATTGTCCCTATCGCTGTTGGTCATCCTAACCGCATTGTTACGCCGTTCGGTGATCCAGAAGTGGTCTCTACTTCTTTGACCTATGGTTCAGGAAACGACGAATGTGGCGAAATATGTATAAAAGATAACGTCATCTATGTGGCAACCAACAAAGATCACCCGGTAACGATGTTTATCACTGAGAAGGGCAGCGAGGCTAGGGCGCTCAGTTTAACAATGGTTCCTCGTAAAATTCCGCCACGAGAAATGTTCCTTAAGCTCGATGATCAAACTCGTCTTGCAGGGCTTTACTCAAACCCGAAAGCAGAGCGTTGGGAGAAAAGTATGCCTTACGTTGAAACCATTAGAACGGTTTTTAGAGAGATCGCGTTGGGTGAAGTACCTCAAGGGTACTCAATGAGTTCTATACCTGAAGGTATGGCTCCTCCAGTGTGTTACCACCCCGGAATCGATGTCACTTTCAATGATGGTCAGGTTTTGTCAGGCCACAGCCTATCGGTTTTTGTTGGTGTTGCGGAAAATGTGTCGGGAAAAACGCTGGAGTTCAAAGAATCAGCTTGTGGGAATTGGGACGTGGCCGCTGTTACAACATGGCCTCGTAAAGTGCTAGAGCCGGGACAAAAAACGGAAGTATATGTTTCTCGCAAGAACATGAATGAAAGAAAAGCAAAATCGTCGGCTAAACGTCCATCATTGATTGGGGGCCGGTCATGAGCATAAAAGACAATTTTGACAACCTAAGCCCTAAAACCAAGCGGTTAGGGATGATGGTTGCGGCTGCCGCGACAGTCCTGTTAGTCGTCTCTGTGTTTTCAGATTCAGAACAAGTAGAAAAGAAAACATCCTCACGAGAAAAAAGTATTCGTCACGTTCTTACGGACGGTAATACCAGAGATGTCGGTATTGAATCTTTGTCGGCCAACTTAAGAATTATGTCTCGTGAAAATGAAGAGTTACGAGATGAGCTTGCTCGTCTTAAGAATGATATATCAAAAGAAAGTGAGCAGAGCGAAGCCCTTCGTAGCGATGCTGAAAGAGAGCTTTCTTTAAATATAGAAAAAATAAAACAAGAGCTGGATCTGCTTAAAGAGCAGAAAAACACAAGCCCTCAATCGTTAAACCAGAATGTTCAAGTAAACACTACTGATGAAACGAATCAGGGCGTTGGTGCGGTTGTCGCTCCAGAATTGAATCAAAACTTCGATGGTGATTACTCCAATCCTGATGATTTCTTCAGAAACGCCGAAATACCAAAACAGGCTATAAACGAGAATAACTTAAATGAGGATGGCGAGGTAATTGTACCGAAAACACTTTCTATAGCGTCTTACTCTGCATCAAAGCCAAAATCCAATGATGACGCAGATGTGGCTGAAGAAGAAACATTCATGCCAGCGGGATCTATCGTCACGGGTGTTCTGCTTAACGGTATGGACGCGCCGACGGCTCAAGGCGCAAGACAAGATCCATTCCCTGCCACGATCAGGATTCAAAAAGAGGCCGTTTTACCCAACCGTTTCAGAGCCGACATAAGAGAGTGTTTTGTGATTGTCTCCGGGTATGGTGATCTTAGTTCTGAACGTGCATACCTTCGAGGTGAAACCTTGTCGTGCGTGAAAGACAACGGTGATGTTATCGAAACATCGTTTGATTCTTATGTCGTTGGTGAAGACGGCAAAGCAGGTATCCGTGGCCGATTAGTGTCAAAACAGGGTCAGATCATTGCGAAGTCTCTAATGGCAGGCTTTCTTAGCGGCGCATCTGAAGCGTTTGACGTAGATGTGGTTCCAGCTTTAAACCTAACTGGCGAGAGTGTTGAGTATCAAAACAATCCATCCAGCTCGCTACTCAAAGGCGCTGCGGCAAAAGGTGCAAGCACTGCGTTAGATCGCGTTGCGCAGTTTTATATCGACATGGCTGAAGGTATTTTCCCTGTGATCGAAATTGATGCGGGTCGTCAAGTTGAAATCATAGTCACCAAAGGATCTTTGTTAAAAGTCAGAGACTCAAGTTCAAGCTAAGGGGCAATTATGTTTAACAGAAATATCATTGTGAAAGGCTCTGTTTTTCACACTATTAACTTTAAAAAATTGGCCTCTGTAAGTGGTCTGCTTCTTACGCTTTCGGGGTGTTCTGCTTTTAATATCGGGGAAAGTGAGTATGGCTGTACGGGAATGCCAGACGGTGTTCAATGTATGTCAACGGGCGATGTGTATGAAGCGACAAACAACGGACAGATCCCAAGACCGATGAAGACTGAAGATGGCGAGCTTGTTGAGCAAGAGACAGAAACTCAAGTTACCAACGAAGCTTATGAAAACAGTACCGTCAATACTTATGTCGCTCCAAACCTGCCGGACAAACCAATACCAATCCGTACACCCGCTCAGGTCATGAGGATATGGATCGCACCTTGGGAAGATACTAACGGCGACTTGAACACCACCGGGTTTATTTACACTGAAATTGAACCTAGAAGATGGGTTATTGGAGAGAGCGGTGAATCGAGTCAAGGCAACTTTGTTTTTAGCCCTTTACGATAACTGCTCTAACCCCCCGAAAAGGTTAAATACACGTTATGAACAGCCCTTCGGTCACTTATAAAATCAAAGGATCAGAGGGTGAATCTGAGGAAATGTATATTATGAAAATGGGAGAAAAAAATGAGTGTTTTTAAAACAGCTAAAAATGTAATGAAAAGCCCCGGCGCAGTATCGCTTTCGTTAATGGCGGTATCGCTTGCTTTTGCCGGTGATGCTTTTGCTGGTACGGATGGTACTGAATTTAATGAGGTTTGGGAAACTCTTAAAGGGTGGACGACGGGGACGCTAGGTAAAATTGTTGCTGGCGCTATGATTCTGGTTGGCATTATCGGCGGTATTGCTCGCCAAAGCTTGATGGCGTTCGCGATTGGTATTGCCGGTGGTATGGGGCTTTCCTATGCGCCAAACATTATTGAGACCATTGTTAGCTCAACTTTGGAAAAAGCGCCAAGCGTCATTCCGCTGGCGTCTCAAATTGCTAATGGCATGTAGTGTGTAGAAATGGAAGTAACCAAGAAAAAGCCCGATTCGTTCGGGCTTTTTCTTTCACATGTGAAAGAAAAAATGTTTAACCTTAATATTCTAAAAATTTTCCTATTGGATCTTACTTACCTTTTAGCCTTACCTGCTATGGCCTGCTGTTTTTTGTGGGTAATGAATGAAGCGTACTATAGGGCATTTGGGAGATTTAAAAGAAAGGCTGTTATTTGTACGGGCGTGGTTGGTGTCACTGTGCATGAAGTATCACATGCTTTAATGGCGTCACTCTGGGGTATGTACGTTAATAAAATTGTATTTTTTAACTTTGACCCGGAATCGAAAACCCTTGGGTATGTGAATTACTCATACAATCCAAGAAGTCTTATTCATTGCCTTGGCATCGTTTTCACCGGGTTTGCACCGCTTATCGTAGGCGCTTGCCTCGTTTACTTTATTTTCGATTATTCTGGTTTGCCTAATTTTAATTCGTACTTTCAGTACAGTTATCAAGGCTCCATTCAAGAGACAATCAATGCAGGTTTTTTAGAGTCTGTGACCAATTGGCTTTCTGATTTGTACGTCAGTTTTAATAGCCCTTTAGATGTGTTGTTTTTTCTTTTGTGCTTGATGATCGGCGTTCACTCAACACCAAGTAGGGCGGATCTTAGAGGGGCCATGAGAGGAAGTTTTATCACGTTATCTTTCCTTTTCTCACTTTGGTATTTGATGCGCCTTTTTCCATCTTACACCACAACTTATATGCGAATATTTGAAGGCTGGATGGTGGACTTTGGAGCGGCAATCATTCAGCTGGCATTAATCTCTTCGGTTTTTGCTTTTTCTCTGACGATTGTAGGTTTAGTGCTTAGTGTAAAAAAACCAACAACATTCTCAAATTGACCAAAAGCGGCCAATGCAGAGTTCTCTACTAATTTGCATGGGCTATACACTGTTCTGAGTTTGTAAAAATCTCATTTAAGGACATTGTATGAACAAGACTTTATTGAAAACCATCGTTTCAGCCGCTTTTTTCTGGTCTGCTTCGGCCATGTCTCAGGTTCAATTAGATCTGTCTAAGCCTCAAAACACACAGCTAGACGCCGTTATTAGCCTCCCTGTCGAAAGCCTAAAAGCGGTAGAAGCCAATGGCGAAATCATGTTTATGTCTGAGAATGGCCGCTTTGTTCTGAGAGGTCAGATGTACGACATTTGGAACAAGAAAACACTTAATAGCTCAGCTCAGATCGTAGATGCGGTAACACGTATTCACTTTGATCAGATGAATACGAATTTTGATAACTACAACACATTCTCAATCGGAAGTGGTGAAAAGCAAGTTGTGGTGTTTGTCGATCCGACGTGCTCTATCTGTCATAAGATGATGAAAGATGCGAAATGGATGGGGAGAGAATACACCTTTAAGTTTGTTGTCGTCCCGGCTTTGGGTGATAAATCAGATGTGTTAGCAAGAAAAGTATTTTGCGCCAAAGATCGTCAAGGCGCTCTTGATGACTACATGAACCACACATTAGAAAACGTGCCTCAAAAAGAAGACTGCGACACACAAGGCTACGACTCGACATTGATGATGGCCCACCTAATTGATGTAAAGGGAGTCCCTTTTGTGGTTGCCCCGGACGGCAGATATTCGACGGGCAAGCCAGCGAATTTCAAAAAATGGCTGGAGGGTAAATAAATGGAATTTATTACTTTCAAGAAAAAAAACCATAAGAAGCTCATTCCTGATGAAGTTAAAGCCTCTGCATTGATACCTGTTATGGCCTATTCTGAGGACGATATGATCTTTCTCATGGATGACAAAAGCATTGGTTTTGGTTTTATTTGTCAACCTTTGACCTCTGCAACTGAGAAAGTGCAGGAACGTACAATTGGTATGCTAAACCAAGAGTTTCCGGCAAAATCAACAATGCAATTCACGCTGTTTAGGTCGCCCGATATCGCTCAAGATCTAAATCGAATGATTGAATTACGTGATGGCTTTAATCACGACCTATTAACGTCCGTTATCAAAGAAAGAACAGCTTTCTTGGGACATCATTCAAGAAACAAGATCATCGCACAAAACCAGAAGGGCATGTTTGATAACGGCTTAATTCAAGACACAAAGCTTTTTGTTACCGTGAAAGTGCCTATCGCTGACAATAAACCCACTGAAAACGACATAACTCAACTCAAAGATCTCCAGAAAAAAGTGAAGTCGGCTTTGCAAACAGTGGGATTGCGGCCTATCGATATCACCGCAACCGACTATATAAGAATCATGAGTACAATGCTCAATTGGGGCGAGGGCGCTTCTTGGAAATCGGATTCAACTCTAAGTTGGGAGACAGATAGACCGATTTGTGAGCAAATATTTGATTACGATACAGACATCAATATGACAAAAAACAGTCTTCAAGTTGGTGATCAACACGTCAAGATTCTTTCAGCAAAAAAACTTCCTGACATAGCTTACTTTGGTGATGCAATCACGTATGTCGGGGATCTTTCGGGCGGCAACTCAAGCATTAAAGAAAACTACATGATTGTCACGAATGTGTTTTTCCCGGAGCCTGAGAAAATTCGCAACACTTTGGATCGTAAACGCCAACTTGCCGTTAACCAAGCCTACGGGCCAATGTTGAAATTTGTGCCGGTCTTGGCGGATAAGAAAGAAGGTTTTGATGTTCTTTATGAGTCAATGAAAGAAGGCCAGAAACCTATTGGTATCAGTTATTCCATGGTCATCTTTGCTCCAACAAAAGATCGTGCTGACGCCGCGGCAATGGCCGCACGTAACATTTGGAGGGAAACGCGCTTCAATCTAATGGAAGACAGGTTCCTTTTCCTTCCCATGCTTATTAATAATTTACCGTTATGCACTGACATCGGCGCTGTTCAGGATCTTTTTCGCTATAAGACCATGACAACTGAACAGGCCGCCGTTCTGCTGCCTCTATTCTCGGAGTGGAAAGGCACAGGCACGTATCACGCCTCACTGTTGTCTCGAAATGGTCAGCTTATGAGTCTTTCACTTCATGACTCGAACACCAATAAGAACCTCGTTATAGCGGCAGAGTCGGGGTCTGGTAAATCGTTTCTTACGAACGAACTAATCTTTTCCTATTTGTCTGAAGGCGCTCAAGTTTGGGTTATCGACGCGGGTAAGTCTTATGAAAAGCTTGCTGATCTTCTGAATGGTGACTTTGTTCATTTCGAAGACGGTGCCGGTGTGTGTCTGAACCCTTTTGAGCTTATTCAGAACTATGAAGACGAAGAAGATGCCGTGGTTAGTCTTGTCGGTACGATGGCCTCTGCAAAAGGCAATCTTAGCGAATGGCAAACCTCGGCGCTAAAGCGAGTCATGACGGATGTTTGGAATGAGCTTGGCACTTCCATGAAGGTCGATGATGTTGCAAACCGTTGTCTTGAAGAGCATCAAGATCAGCGCTTAAAAGATATCGGTATGCAGCTTTTCCCGTTCTCGTCGAAAGGCAGCTACGGGAAATATTTCTCTAATGACAACAACGTGTCTTTTCAGAACCAATTCACTGTTCTTGAGCTTGACGAACTACAAGGCCGAAAACACTTAAGACAAGTGGTTTTGCTTCAGTTGATTTACCAGATTCAGCAAGAGGTTTTTCTTGGTGAAAGGAACCGGAAAAAAGTGGTGATTGTTGATGAAGCGTGGGACTTGCTCAAAGAAGGTGAGGTGTCCGTCTTCATGGAACACGCTTATCGTAAATTCCGAAAATACGGTGGTTCGGTTGTTATCGCCACTCAGTCCATTAATGACTTATACGAAAATACGGTGGGCCGGGCAATCGCGGAGAACTCGGCCAGCATGTATCTGTTAGGTCAAACAGAAGAAACCGTTGAATCGGTCAAGCGAAGTGGCCGTTTGTCTCTTTCTGATGCGGGTTTCAATATTTTGAAGACGGTACATACGGTACAAGGCATTTACTCTGAGATATTCGTTAAGTCAAAAAGTGGTATGGGCGTTGGGCGATTGATCGTAGGCGAGTTCCAAAAATTATTGTACTCAACCGATCCTCGTGATGTTGATGCAATAGATCAGCACGTCAAGAGAGGCTTAAGTATCCCGGATGCTATCCGGGCTGTCATGAAAGACCGTGCAATGGTTGTTTAAGGAGAAAGTTATGGATTTTAAGTCGATTCTACTGGCGGCTTTTTTGGGTGGGGGAGTCGGTGCGGCTTCCATTTATTTTGCTTTAGAAAACAAAAATGAGGCTCCACAAGTGCCGTCTATCGCTGTTGTTGATTTTGCAAAGATGGCTATGCAATACCCGGACGGTGCTACCCCTGAGCAAGTCGAGGATATGATGTCACGAACAAAGATAGCCATTGATAAGCTAAAGGATGCTGGTTATATCGTGCTGGATTCGGGGGCCGTTGTTGCCGCGCCGGAAGATTCTTATCTACCAGAGGATTTATTTTGAGCTTTCTAGTTAAACGACAATCCTGGTCACGCTTTGGCGTAAAGGCGGCTGTCGTTTTTCTGCTTATAACGGTTTTTTGGTTAGTGTTTAAGAGCCGTTTTAGCATAGGCATCGATACACAACTTGTTAAGTGCATTCCCGGCTACACAGTGTACTTAATCGATAAGCACGATAAGACGCTTATAAAAGATGAGATATTTGTCGTTCTATCCAGTGGGTTAAATCCAATTTACGAGGATGGTACTCAACTCGTTAAGTACCTTCGTGGCGAACCCGGAGATCTCATAGAAATCAAAGACAATCACAATATTTACGTCGATGGTGAGTTTCAGGGGCATGGTTTATCTCACTCCCAAACGCTTCATTCGTCCCCTGAAAGTTACATGGGTAGCAGAACGCTAAAAGCGGATGAGTATTGGTTTATGGGGATAAGCGATAGAAGTTTTGATTCACGTTATTGGGGAAGTGCAAGCAGTGAACAAGTCTACGGTAAAGCGTATCCAATTTTTTAAAGGTGTTTTGATTTCTGCTGTATTTGCCTCTGCATTTGCGTCTGGAAAATCGTTAGACCTTATAAACAACCCTTCTTTGACTGAAGAAGATGTACGGATTGTTGATGATTTTAAAAAGCTTTCTAAGAACGAGAATGGCGAATTTGATCTTTCAGAATTTCAGAAAAACTCTGACCTCATGGAGAAGTCTTACGAAGAGGCCAAAGCGTTTGCTGAGGGTCTAAAGTCAAGCAATCGCACCATGCTGGAAATGAGCGAGCAATCTCAAGCGAAAGAAGACTTTTCTAACAAAAACATCGTGCTGTTTGCCTCAAGATCGTTGGGTAAACAGGGGCTTAAAAATATCTTTGAAACGGCCTCACACAACCAAGATGTACTTGTGGTCTTTCGCGGCATACCAAAAGAGGCAAATCTTGGGGAGGCCATGCTTGAAATACAAGAAATAGCCGTTCAGTACGATCCTGTTCCCAACATCATCATCGATCCATCTTTGTTCGAAGAATACAAAGTTGAGGTTGTGCCAGCTGTCGTCATTCGTGAAGAAAGCACTACCGGGTTCAATAAGTTACCGAAAGAGGTGGCTAAGGTGTTTGGCCTATCTACTTATGATTGGGTCATGTCTCAAATAGAGTCGGGTGGCCGTGGTGACTTAGGGGTTCGTGGCCCTGTCTCGGAAATCTCTGAGCCTGATCTTATAGAGTTGATGAAAGAGCGTTTTGCCGCGATTGATTGGGAAGAGAAGAAAGAAGCGGCCAAGAACAATTTCTGGAAAAACCAACGCTTTCGAACTTTACCGAGAGCGACCGAACATCGAACTCGCCTTATCGATCCAAGCATCTACATTACGGATGACATCAAAGCAGAAAATGGAGCCATCATTGCGTCGAAAGGCGACGTTATAAATCCGCTCGACATAACGCCATTCACGCAGGCAGTTATTGTTTTTGATCCTTTGGATAAAGAGCAGGTGGCATTGATCAAAAAATCGCTGGTGAGAATCAGTGAGACAGCAGGTGTTACCAGACTCACCTACATAGCGACACGGTTTGATAAAGAGGCTGGGTGGGACTCGTACAAAGAGGCTACAGACACTTTTAAATCTCCTGTTTATTTGCTGACACCAGATCTACAGGCACGGTTCCATCTTGAGCGAGTGCCATCGGTCATTACGGCAAAAGGTAGACGGTTCTCTATTGAAGAACTGTACGATCAGAACAAAGTTGAAAATTAGGCCATGTAATTATGAATAAATTCTTAAGTTCTTCTTTAAAGGTTTCGCTCTTTGCTCTTCTTTGTTTGGGCGGGTCTTTGGTGAAAGCAGAATCAGCAGATACAGAAGGTTCCGGCTGCCAAAACGCTGAGGTGATCGGGCCAAAAATGCTTACCGATATATGTTGGAGTTGTATTTTTCCTCTTCGTGTCGCTGGTGTTGATGTTTCTGGTAGTGGCCGTATGCCTAGTGGAGCGGTCAAAAGCCCACTTTGTTTGTGTGAAGACAACCAAGGCGTTTCTAGGCCCGGCGTGACGACTTCGATGTGGGAACCAGCTCGGGTTGTTGAGTTTCAGAGAGTGCCGGGGTGTTCATCGGTATTAAATGGCACCAGATTTCCATTCGATATAACAAACCAAGGACAGCACGGGGAAGGAGAGCAAGATGATAGTGATGCCTCATTTACTCACTATCACTACTACTCATTTCCTCTTCTACAAATGTTGGACATGTTTGTTAAGCAAAGCTGTAATCCAGACGGTTTTACCGATTTGGATATCATGTATCTATCAGAGCTAGATCCAACATGGAACAACGATCAACTGGCCTTCTTCACAAGCCCGGAGGCTTCCGCAGTAGCGAATCCTGTCGCTACTCTTGCTTGTACTGCTGATGCCGTTTCTTCAGCGCTTGGCCGTCCAATAGATAGATTGTTTTGGTGTGCCGGGTCGTGGGGGAATATATATCCCTTGAGTGGTCGTCAAACTGGCGGAAAGGGCACTATAAGAGATACCAGCCTTCTGTCTGCTCGTGTCTTAGGCTCTTTACACCGTCGCGGTTTAGCGTATGGAACGGTAGGGGATCAGGCTATGTGTGGCGGCAACCTTATGCCGACACTACCAAAGTCACAATACAAATTTACGATGCTTCATCCTGTTCCCGAGACGGAATCAGCGCACGTAATAGGTGAGTCTACTCTGACTTGGGGCTTTTCTAGAACCATACCGGCGGTAGGTGAAGATCCAATTTATGTCATCTGGCGATGGAACGATTGTTGTAATACTTAATTGCTGGCAGAGGGAACAATGAGAACAAAATTAATAGCCAAGAAAATAGTGGCAATCAACCTTGTCATGACCATGATCCTAAGTCCGTTACTGGCTATGGCTCAAGATGAAATCACTGAAGCTGGTTTTGAAGGTCAAAATTTTGCCAAACAAATAGGTTTGGAAGCAAAGAACAATTCTACCAAGGTTGAGAACGGTCAAATGTCTGTTCCGACCAAAGATGAAAATGGGAACTTTCAGTACGAAAGCGACAATTCTTTCAGTGTTGATTCTTTGTATCCAGGCACGTCAAGCTCAAACAGCGATAGTTATGCGGAATACTTTTCCGATGGTGCTGCTCCAGACGTTGACGATCTTGGCGATCTGCATGATTCTGAAGGCAGTATGAGCGATGTAGGTGACAGCACGAAAGACAGCTTGTGGGAAGACGCTAACAGCGATAATCCATCAATCTCAGGTGCAGCATACAAAGTACTGCTAGATACCGCTGATCTAAGTAAGCCTGATTTCACTAACGATCCCGTTCTCAACTTAACCAAATCGACGTATGAAAACATTGATGTAATCGCAGAAGGTTTTGGAGATTGCTCTACCAATACGACTTTCGATGAAATCACAATGAACTTGCATAATCCAGAGTATGAAATATGCAATAGAGTGCTGGATAAAAGCGCCTCTTGTGAAATTATTCATGATTACGAGGCGGCTGTAATAAAGCATCATGGCGGTCCATACAATTTCAGCACTTGTGGTAGTGGATGTTCTGATTTATGGATAGGTCGAGTAGGTGATAACTATTGGGGCGGTTATTGCAGTATTTATGAGGCTTATACAGAAGTTAAAATTGTTAACCCTAGTGCGATAACCAGCGCCAAATTGGTTCGCGCTAAATGGGACGATTATATGCAGGTTTGGGTCGGAGAACCCGGTAAAGAAGTGAAGGTATGGCAAGGCCCAAACAATAATTTCCCTCCAGAAACCGGCGGTAGGTGTGAACTTAGTACTAGCTGGGACAGAAACCCTAATGTAGATTTGACTCGCTACTTCAAAAACGCTGATCCTAATTCTGTTATGCGCTTCAAAATAAGAGTATCAGTTGCTGGGGCAGGAGAAGGCTTCGGTAAGATAAGGGTCAACTATGATCCATCTCAAGCCGTAATTAGGGATGAGTGGTCGCCTCAAAACTGTATAGAGTCTGTTGATGGTCTTCTTGATGGTTTTGCTGACGGCGGCTATAGCTGCATTGACGATCCTAGAGACTCAAGTGGGTGTACTTACACAAATGGTATAAGGATTTGTCCGTCTAATTTGAAGCCATCACCCGTTCCCGGCGTTTCCAACCTTTGTAAAAGGATTTCAGTAGAAGCCGATTATAATTTCTACAAGGGGACTTTAGAGTGCTATACCGATGCCAATGGCAACAATGTATGCCCTGAAAATAATGGTGGATATCTCGATACCTGTGGAGAGCTTGAAGATAACCCTCAGTGTGGCTTTATCAGTTCATCTTGTGTTGAGGGTGCTAAAGGAAATTCTGGTGACTGTTATGTTCAAGAAGAAAAGTGGGACTGTGGCAGTACAGTAGAAGCAAGCACCATACAAAAAAACACAGAGTATCAGTGCGGTGGATCTATTCGATGTATGGGGGATGACTGTCTTGATCCATCGCAGACATCAGATCAAACAGGTAATTTTGCAAAAGCCTCGGCGTTGTTGAACGCTGCTCAGTTTATGACTCAGGACATGACATGTACTGGCTTAAATGAAGACGGAAGCGCTACAGGGGACGAAGATGTAACTTGTTCTGCATTTAACGGTAAGGCTGGGGAGTGCAAAATAGCCGTTGGTGGTGTCGCAGATTGCTGTGAAAAACCATCCAATATAAGCATGGTTGAGTATTTAGCTATGATCATGCAAGTACCTAAACTGGATGGAGCAGTGCTTGCTCTTGAAAACGAAAACGTAATAAAAAGCGCCTATCAAACTATTAGGCAGCCTGTCGCTAACGCTTGGACAGAGACGACCAACACGTTTACAAACTATATGGATAATATCTCTGGTTCGGTGCAGGAAGCATTTAAGCCGATAGGCGAACTGAAAGACGAGTTAATTGAAAAACTAAAAGAGAAGTCTAAGGAAGTACTCAAAGATGTCTTGGGAAGTACCGCAGAGACTACGGCAACGGATGCCGCCGCAGCAGAAGCGACTCAGGAGGCGACGGAAACTGCCGCTAATAATGCAGCAGACACTATGGCCTCGCAAGGTATGTCTATGCTTGGTTCCGCCATGTCTGTTTACAGTGCTTATGTTGCTGCCGTAGCGGTAATTCAAATGGTTTATGCCTGTGAGGAGGAAGAGTTCGAGATGAACGCCAAAAGAGCGGTCGATAGCTGTACTTATATTGGCTCATATTGTGCTGACGATATTTTGGGTGTTTGTATAGAAAAAAGAGAATCGTACTGTTGTTTTAATTCTCCTTTATCAAGAATCATCCAAGAGCAAGTACGACCTCAATTTGGACAGGATTTTGGTTCAGCCAAAAACCCTAGTTGTGGTGGAATCACCCTTGATAAGATTAGTCAAATCGATTGGGATAAAATAAATCTTGATGAGTGGCTGGCTATATTGAAACAGAACGGTCAATTTCCAGACGAGGGCATCAGCATGGATTCGTTAACAGGAAGTGGAAGTGTTTTTAATATTGACGGTGATCGTTTGCCTGCCGATCAGAGGGCTTTGGAACGACTCGATGGTGTGGATGTTGATGAAAAGCGCCGTGATGCGGTTGATAGCATTAGCATTCAAGCGAACTAGTCCTAAATAATTGACATCCCCCCGCCCTAAAGCTCTTTCTAGCTAAATTTTATGTATTTTTGGTGCCGTTAATGCCACTAATTTTAATTTTTAGACAGTAGATATGTAGCAAAAAATCTATCATGTAGGTAGCTTAAAGAATACAATCTTAGCCTTGTTTTGAGGGAGTTAAAGAATGGTTTTGCATGCGCATACCTATGAAGATGTAAAACATTGTATGGGCGATGATATGGCTGACTATCTAAAGCGAAAGTCGACCGGTGGGAAGGCGAATGATGATGGTGGTAAATACGAATCCGACTTTGCTGTATGGATAATAGCCAATACCGCGGCTGATATCTTTGGTGGTGAAACCGATGAAGAAACGCAAGTTGCTGGGCAGTTCCCTGGTTTCGTTGATGATTTTGTTCTGTTTAAGCCTGCAAGAAATGAGAAACTTAGTTATCAGCTTAAGAATAGTCCTTCAATTGTATGGGGTCGTAAATCTGCGAAAACTACAAGATCTATTGAAGAGGACTTTCAAGCTCAATATAAAATGGATATAGCCTGTTACCTACATCGAAGCTCATTGACTCTCTTAGCGCTAAGCGATCTAGCTACTTTTAAAAAGCTTAACCAATCCATTCCCTGTATGATTGCTCCACATACTGAATGTATTCACTTTGAGGCTGTTGGCTCAATAAATCAGGCTCTATTGGCGAATCACAAGTTAAGGTCTACACTTGGTAAGATATGTGTCACGACTGATATAGATAAGCTGGCACAGTTGTATACGGTTATAACCGGAGTATGGAGCAACCATAGCTCGAATGTAATTAAAGTCACTGATCTTATGGATGAAGTGCGCCAGATAAAGCCCGAGTATCTTATAAATCCGGTAAATATTGTGTTAAACTCTAAGGTTAAGTCTACCTTGGATGAAATCTCTGGTTTTTCCTACAACGTGATTGGGAGATTCTTGACTTATAGCTACACTTCGAGTGGTGGCAATTTCACGACTGGTGGTAAGTCGCTCTCTAAAAGCGATCTTGAAAAATTCGAAAACACTATATTGGATGCTAGGCCTGAGACATTTCAGGACTTGTTCGGATTGGGGGTCTTACAATGAAATCAAGAAAATATGTTTATAGCGATAGGGAAGATTTTGTTGAACATCTTGATACGTTGCTACAGTCAGGCGTGTCTCCTGCTTCCTACAAAGCTGCGATGTATGAACTCGGCAAAGATCTATCCGAAGGTTTACTAAGAAAGATAGAAAGTTCTGATTCTTTTTGTCTTGCCTCGACTGCTGAAGATGCTGATTTCTTGTCTAAAGGTATTATAGATTCAATTAGTGGTACTGTTGCAGATATTAAACTTGCATGTTTCTGGAATTATCACTCAACTCCTATTAAGGGCCAGCAAAGCACTGCTCCGATAATAAGAAAGTTTGTTGAAAACGGTTTTAAAGAGTGTAAGCACCTTATTATTACAAAGTCCGTGATTTCAGGGTCGTGCGTTGTAAAAACAAACCTTACAGATTTGATTGAGATAATGAGACCTGAGAAAATTTACGTTGTTGCTCCTGTAATGCACGTTGATGCAGAAAGGAAACTGAAAATGGAGTTTCCAGAGACAATTAGCAGCAAGTTTATTTTCGAGACACTAGTTTATGATGATGAAAAAAGCAATGAGACTAGTGAGGTTATTCCAGGTATAGGTGGTGATGTGTATCGATTGTTAGGCTTTAAATCCCAAGAAGATAAAAATACATTCACACCAGAATTAGTTATGCAGAAAATGTTCGCATAATCTTTTTGTCTTTTGACATCATCTCCGCTCCTAAATGACGGAGATTCCTACTGCTAGTGCTTGATGTCCCAAGCGAAGAATATCTATTCACTAGCTGTGCCTCATAAGGCAAACGTCCATTCTTTTATTCCAAGATTTGCCCTACTTTCGGACTGTTATTGGGTATTTCACCGCAATACGATTAAATCTTTCACATGTGAAAGATGACTGTTCCAACCATCTGCCTATAGATAAAGAAGGCCTAAGAACAACACTCAATGGCAATTCCGCCGAAACTACCAATCGACGTAAACGAGCTTTTGTCTGACCGTGTTTTTCTTTCGGTTTCAGCGTGAAAATCCATCAGCGATTTAAAGATGATCGGTTCGTTCTGAACAAAGATCAGAGGCATTGGTGCTGTTACCGTCTTCATAGACCCACCAATACTAATGTTAGCTACTGGCTGAACGGCTACCGCTCTTCTCATCCTCAATTTGCTTTCAGGTGTATCGCTTACATTTTTGATCAACCCGGCCAATAGTGCCTGATTTTCCGCATTTGTCCGGGCAAGCGTCTTGCTCATGTTTGCTATTAGCTTTTGCTTGTCAGGTTTGTACCGAGCGTCTTTTCTTTGCCATGAGAATCGTGCAGAAAGTACATTCTTATCATTAAAGCATCGAATGTGCCGGTATAAATGCAGCGTCATTACTCTTGGGCATTCTAGCCTTAACGCCTTACTTCTATCACTGCTTGTATTATAGCGTGTCATTAGATGATTTCTAATCAGGTCTTTTGACTCGTTAATACGCTCAACTAACCCAGACACCAAGGCAATAGATGGGTCGTCACTTGTACTAAGGTGGACGGCCCCTACCGTCCTTCTGACTACCTTTTGAGAGAACTCAGGCTCTATGAAAAGGTCTTTATAGGATGCGGCAGCACAGGCCAAAGCGCTTTTACCAACATGTTCAGAAACAGTGATGGTATCTAAAACCTCATCTTCCATGCCTTTCAGCGTAGGTTCAATTGGATAGGCTATGGCTGTTTTGTACCGGGCGAGAGTAATCAGGTCATTTAACTCAGAGATACCCTGTTGCACCTGCTCGAATTGTTCCGAAATAAGAAACCTCAAATTAGCAATTCCTTTAAAGATTGTACTGACGGTACATTTTAGACCATCATTAACTTAAGCATTGAACACAAAAAATACCCCCGCACTCCTTGGAACACAACGACAAATTCAAAGACTCAAGATAAAATCAAAAAAAGAGAAAAAAGACCGGTTAGATAAAGTGTGAAAATGAAGTTTTAAGGTGAGGCAATGGGGCCAGCTCAAATTATGCAACAGTGTCGCATAATTTGAGCGTTGCATAGCAGAGGCTTTTTTTGATCAGATATTTGCCGCATACTCGTTTGCTTTAGCATAATGCCCGTAAGCCCCCTGACTTCTAGGCAGGGGATATAAGGGCGAAGCCGATAGGCTTCTAATTAGGTCTGTTTTTCCTTTGTACTTTGTTGAGAACACCAAGTGTGCGTGAAGATCAAAAATACAATGAATACCTTTTCTCATTTCCATTTTACGCTAATCGTATATAAGCCTATAATGTTTATATATGAATGATTCTTATTGGAATACGCCAATTGCTTAAAGCCACAAAAGTACGAATCTACCCAACCGATGAACAGGCTGATTTTTTAAATCAGCAGTTCGGTGCGGTGCGTTTCGTGTGGAATAAGGCTCTAGGCTTGAAAAACCATTTCTACAAAGTAAAGCACCATAACTTATCGCCACTCAAGGACCTAAAACCACTTTTGGCGGTAGGCAAAAAGAGCCGTAAGTATGCGTGGCTTAAGCAGTATGATTCCATTGCTTTACAGCAAGCCGTGATCTACTTAGATAAAGCCTTTAAAAATTTCTTTGACCCAACGCTGGCGACTCGATTCCCCCGTTTCAAATCTAAGCATGGCAAACAGTCGAGCTATCACTGCACCAGTATTTCAGTGGGTGAAAACGGGATTAAGGTGCCAAAGTGTTCACCTATTAAGGCCAAGGTTCATCGACTCATTGAAGGCAAAGTTAAGTCGATCACATTGACTCGAACGGTAACAGGTAAGTATTTTGCATCAATCTTGGTGGATGATCAGCAAAACCATGCTGCAACACCGCAAGAGATCGAAGCGAGTAGAATTACCGGAATCGACATAGGTTTGACTCACTTCGCCATACTCGA
Source organism: Marinomonas algarum (assembly GCF_020532605.1). Lineage (GTDB taxonomy): Bacteria > Pseudomonadota > Gammaproteobacteria > Pseudomonadales > Marinomonadaceae > Marinomonas > Marinomonas algarum. The sequence continues at coordinate 71,540 of NZ_JAJATW010000019.1, forward strand.
TAGTGGGGAGAAAATAGCCAACCCAAGGCATTTAAAAAGCTCTGAAGACAACCTCACCCCCTGTGTCAGGATAGTTGTCGCCTCATTTGTTATTTTAAATAAACAGGGGACGGTAAGTGAAAACCAGTGGATTACCAAAGACATTCAAGTGCCTTTAAAGAAGCCATTTTACAAAAACTCTACCAAAGCCGATTGTCGAGACGTGAGTTTGCAGAACAAGAAGGCATTAAGCTCTCCACCCTGTATAGTTGGCAAAAGCAATTCAACACATCAGGATTTAGCGAGTCAAAAGTGAGTTCATCAGATAAGTGGTCCAATGAAGAAAAGTTTGCTGTCGTACTTGAAACTGCCGCCTTGTCTGAAGCGGATCTGAATCAGTATTGCCGAGAAAAAGGGTTGTACCCTGAGCAAGTAAAGCAATGGAAGCAAGCGTGCATTGCTGGGAATACAGTGAAAGATAAGCGAAACACCAAGATCACGGCTGAGCAACAATCGGACAAAAAACGCATTAAAGAACTAGAACGTGAGCTGAGACGAAAGGAGAAAGCGTTAGCAGAAAGTGCGGCGT
>NZ_JAJATW010000020.1 GCF_020532605.1 Marinomonas algarum
CATAGTCGGAAATCAGATCAACAGAGCTATACAAGGCGATAAAACTCGGGATGAGGTCGTATTCTTAAAGAGCGATGCCGCTTTTGCGCAGCTGCGCGGTACCCGCTGACAAAGTCACTGATTCAGATCATAAGCATTATTCAAATGAATCGTGTCTTCATGAAAACCATACGTACCATTTTTATGGTCTTCAATAAACAGTGTCAGTGTTTTAGTGACACTGCTGAAAGCTAATTCATCCCAAGGAATATCTTTTAAGTCAAACAGCGCCACTTCTGAGCTTTCTTCTGTCGCGTGAAAATCATCTCGTTCTAGTTCTGCAATATAGAATAAATGAATCTGGTTGATATGAGGGATGCTAATCATGCTAAAAGCTTGCTTGCAAATGGCAACAGAACCGCTTTCTTCCAGTGTCTCTCTTAACGCACCCTCAGAGGTAGTTTCCTGGTTTTCCATAAAACCAGCAGGCAGTGTCCAAAAGCCAAGACGCGGTTCTATATTACGACGACACAACAAGAGCTTGCCCTTGTAAAGAGGAATGGTGCCCGTGATGACTCTTGGGTTATCGTAATCAATAAAGTCACAACTAGGGCACACTGCTCGAACGCGATTGTCCCCTGGTGGGGTTGTCATATTAACGGCATGACCACATTGCGGGCAGTATCTCATGATGCTTCCTTATCTTTTAAGTTGAACGCGAGCGTATTTGACGACTTTGTCTTCAATTTCTTGAATTTCTATAATGTAGTGGCCCACTTTTAAGCTAATGGGGTGCTCCGGTATAAATTCCAAGGTTTCTATTATCAGTCCGTTGAGTGTTTTTGGGCCATCGGTTGGCAAGTGCCAATCAAGCGTTTTGTTGATCTCTCGAATATGTGTGGAGCCTTCGATTCTAAAGGCGCCATCATCAAGGATTTGAATCTCTTCTTCTTCATCTTGTGTGGGTGGGGTAAATTCTCCCACGATTTCTTCCAATACGTCTTCGAGCGCGGCAATACCTTGTACGTCACCGTATTCATCGACCACGATCCCCATCTGCTGGTGATCTTTTTGGAAGTTGAGCAAGACCGTATTCAAAGAGGTGCTTTCAGGGATGAAGTAGGGTTCAAAAGTGGCTTTTAATAGCGCTGCTTTTGATGGTTCTGGATCGCGCAAAAACATCGCCGCATGGCGAGCATGTAAAATACCGATGACTTTATTGATCTCACCATTGTATACCGGCATGCGAGTGTGTCGACTTTGACAAATTTGCTCAATGATTTCTTCAATAGAGTCTTCTATATCGATTCCTACTACATCGTTACGAGGAATCATAATATCTTCAACGGATACCTTTTCTAAATCTAAAATAGAAATCAGCATTTCTTGGTGTGCCGCAGGGATGAGTCCGCTGGCTTCATTGACGACCGTTCTAAGCTCTTCGGAGTCGAGGGTATCTTGATTGCCTTGCGCGGTACTGACCCCTATTAATCTTAATAGGCCGTTTGACAAGGTGTTCACCAAGAAGACTAATGGGTAAAGCACTTTGAGTAAGATGGCCAGAATCCAAGATGCGGGAAAAGCAATTTTTTCTGGGTGTAGGGCTGCCAAAGTCTTTGGTGTTACTTCAGCAAAAATTAAAACCACCATGGTAAGGGCTGCTGTCGCGATTGCTACCCCTGCATCGCCCCAAATTCTTACAGCGATAATGGTTGCAATGGCCGAGGCCAGTATATTGACGAAGTTATTACCAATAAGAATAACACCGATTAATCGATCGGGTCTTTCTAAAAGAGAGCTGACTTTCATCGCCGATTTATTTTTGCCTTTAACGAGATGTTTGAGTCGATATTTGTTAATCGACAACATGCCTGTTTCAGAGCTTGAAAAAAATGCTGATAGCAAAATAAGACAGAACAGTATTCCACCAAGAATACCTAAGGGTACTTCGTTCAAAAAGGGATCGCCTCGATTGTTTAGATAACAGGATTATTGGTTCTTAAGATCAGACTGTCAAACATACTTTACAGGATTTTGAATCAGCGCTGTAAGATTTCTAACGCAATTTGACTGCCAAAATACCCAAGCATCAGTAAAAAGAAACCGCTTAGTGTAAGTTTCACGGCCAACTGGCCGCGCCAACCGGCGTAGTGTCTACCGATTAGCAGTCCAGCAAACACAAACCAAGAGGCAATAGTGAAGAACGTTTTGTGGACAATATGCTGCGCAAACATGTCGTCGATAAAGTAGAAGCCGGTTGCGATTGTAATGGTCAATAAAACAAAAGCGGCCCAAATAAACTCGAACATAAGTTGTTCTAATACTTGCAATGGCGGAACACGAAGCAGTTGTTTCAGTTTGTGGTGTTTGAGCTGATATTCCTGGATAGACAGCAAGATGCCAACACCACATGCGGTGGTAAACAAACTATAGGCGACTGACGCAATCAGAATGTGTGCACTGGTTCCCCAAGAGTTACTGTGTAGCTGAGTGATGCCCCAAGGCTCAAGTGCATTAAAAGCGATAACAATTGCGCCGAGAGGGAAGGCCGCACCCAATAATAGAGAGAGGTCTTTGTCGCGGTTACTAAACCAAAGCAGGCTGTTACCAATTAATGAAATCAATAACCCGATGGTCAAAAAGTTAAAACCATCGCGACTTAATAAAAGCTGAGTCAGGGAAAATGTATGAATAATGATGGCTGCCGCGCCTGCAAACTGAGTTGCACGGCTTTTCGGACGCATAAAATACGCTGTGCCAGCAACAAAACAAGCAATACAAGCAAGCCAAAGCGATAATTGAGTCATGAAACTAAAGGTTCCGCAGAGTAAAGGTATAGGGCGATAATCATTTATCCGTTATAATAGAGACAATTTCATCTTGGATAAACTGAAACCGTAGGTTTTTTCCATTCAGAACCAAAATTTGAGGGCAATATGTTCGACAATTTATCGAATCGCTTAACTTCCTCGCTTGATCGTATTCGAGGTCGAGCTAAATTAACCGAAGACAACATTCAAGAAGTGCTTCGTGAAGTCCGCATGGCCTTGTTAGAAGCTGATGTGGCTTTGCCTGTTGTTAAAGACTTCATTGCCGCCGTTAAAGAGCGTGCTATTGGCACGGAAGTCTCAAAAAGCTTAAGTCCTGGTCAAGTGTTCCTGAAAATTGTTAAGCAGGAACTTGAAAATGTGATGGGGCAGGCTAACGACGGCCTTAACCTTAGAGCGGCTCGTCCTGCTGTTATTCTATTGGCGGGTCTTCAAGGGGCGGGTAAAACCACCTCGGCTGCGAAGTTAGCAAAATACTTAAAAGAACGTGAGAAGAAGTCCGTATCTGTCGTCAGTGCCGATGTGTATCGTCCGGCGGCGATCAAGCAGCTGGAAACTCTAGCGGGCGAAGTAGGGGTGAATTTTATCCCTAGTGACTTGTCGCAAAAGCCAATTGATATCGTCAACAACGCGATTGATTATGCGAAGAAAGCGCACAAAGATGTGCTTATTGTTGATACCGCAGGTCGTCTTGCTATAGACGATGACATGATGGTTGAGATTAAAGCTTTGCACGCCGCGGTGAACCCCATTGAAACCTTGTTTGTGGTCGATGCCATGACAGGTCAAGATGCGGCGAACACAGCAAAAGCATTTGGCGATGTATTGCCATTGACCGGTGTCGTACTGACTAAAACAGATGGCGATGCCCGTGGCGGTGCGGCCTTATCTGTTCGTCATATTACTGGTAAGCCGATTAAATTTTTGGGTGTTGGTGAGAAAACCGACGCATTAGAGCCTTTCCACCCTGATCGCCTCGCTTCTCGTATTTTAGGCATGGGTGATATGCTTTCCTTAATCGAGCAGGCTGAGCAGCAGATCGATAAAGGTAAAGCCGAGAAACTGGCCGGTAAGCTGAAGAAAGGCAAAGGTTTTGACCTAGAAGACTTTAAAGAGCAGCTTCAGCAAATGAAAAACATGGGGGGAATGACCTCTATGTTGGATAAGCTCCCCGGTATGGGGCAGCTAGGCAATATTCAAGATAAGGTAAACGACAAAATGTTTGTGCAAATGGAGGCACTCATCAACTCCATGACTCAAGCCGAGCGTCGTAACCCAGACTTAATTAATGGTTCTCGTAAAAAACGTATCTCAGCGGGTGCGGGCTTACAGATTCAAGATCTAAATCGTTTGCTAAAACAGCATAAGCAAATGCAAAAGATGATGAAGAAAATGTCCGCCAAAGGTGGAATGCAGAAAATGATGCGTGGATTGGGTGGTATGATGCCCGGCGGTGGTTTCCCTGGTAGTCGTTAGACCTTCCATGAGATGTATCTACTTGTTCTAATTGGAAGATTGAAAAAACTTCTAATTAAAGTGTGGGGGTGAGTAATTCGCCCTTTTGTTTTTCTGGTTTATCGACTAGAATATGCCGCCTTCTTGTAGTATGAGTCAAAAATTCGACTCGGCAAGGGGTGTTTCGTTAAGCAATAAGGAACCAATAATATGGTAACTATTCGTCTTTCTCGTGGTGGCTCTAAAAAGCGCCCATTCTATCATTTGAACGTGGCTGATAGCCGTCGTGCACGTGATGGTCGTTATATCGAGCGTTTGGGTTTCTTTAACCCGGTTGCTCGTGGTCAAGAAGAACGTCTACGCATCGATTTAGATCGCGTAAACCATTGGGTTAGCCAAGGCGCTCAACTTTCTGACCGTGCTGCGCAGCTTGTAAAAGATGCTAGCAAAAACGCTTAATACTGAGGTAATGCTATGTCTGCATTAAAACAAGCGGCCGCTCCTGAGCAAGCCCTTGTGGTCGGACGCATTACATCGGTTTATGGTGTTAAAGGGTGGGTGAAACTTTATTCACACACCGATCCAATGCAAGGAATCTTTGATTACAAGCGTTGGTGGTTGAAAACTCCTAGTGGGTGGAAAACCGTAGAATTAAGCCAAGGACGTTTGCAAGGACGTGGTTTGGTGGCATCTGTAAAAGGTTATAGCGACAGAGATCAAGTAAAAGAGATCTGCGGTATGGACGTTTACATCGATGCGGCAGAATTGCCAGAACTTGATGAAGGTGATTATTACTGGAGTCAGCTGGAAGGTCTGCGGGTAATTACCAAAGAGGGTGTCCTCTTAGGGAAGGTTTCTCAACTGATGGAAACCGGTGCGAATGATGTGGTTGTTGTCCGTGCGTGTGAAGGTAGCTTTGATCGTGAAGAGCGATTGATTCCATATGCTCCAGGAACCTATGTTTTAAACATCGATTTAGAACAGCAGGAAATGGTTGTTGATTGGGATCCAGAATTTTAAACAGATAAGCTGAGGTCACGACGTGAAGGTTAGCGTTATATCGCTCTTTCCGGAGATGTTTCAAGCTATTACTCAATATGGGGTAACGGGCAGAGCCATCAAGTCTGGGTTAGTTGAAGTGGATTTCTTTAATCCTCGCGACTATACGCATGACAAACATAAAACAGTAGACGATCGGCCTTACGGTGGTGGTCCAGGGATGCTCATGAAAGTGCAGCCTCTCAAAGATGCGATTGACAGTGCCAAATTATTGGTACCCAACGCAAAAGTTATTTATCTGTCCCCTCAAGGGCGTACGCTAACGCAAGAAGGCGTGCAACAGCTTGCTAAACAAGCAGAACTTATTCTGGTAGCAGGTCGTTATGAAGGCGTTGATGAGCGTTTGATTCAATCACAGGTTGATGAAGAATGGTCAATTGGCGACTTTGTCCTAAGCGGTGGTGAGTTGCCGGCTATGGTGCTAATGGATACCGTGTTTCGCATGGTGCCTGGTGTGCTTGGAAAACAAGCGTCTGCAGATGAAGATTCATTTGCTGATGGTTTGTTGGATTGTCCGCATTATACTCGCCCTGAAGTATTGAATGGCCAACCTGTGCCGTCAGTGCTACTTAGTGGCAACCACGAGGAGATCAGACGCTGGCGTTTAAAGCAGAAACTCGTAAGAACTTTGCAGCGCCGGCCAGACCTTCTGCAAGACCTTGAGTTGGACAAGGAACAGCAGTTGTTGTTAGAAGAGTTTATTCGCGAAACTGAAGATTCAACCTCGGCAGAGTAGGAATTGCGAGCTTATTGAACCGAAGAACCTTCATTCAATAAGAAACCATATCATTAGGAGTTACATCCATGAGTAACAAGACTAAACTGATTCAGCAATTAGAAGCTGAACAGATGACAAAAGACGTCCCAGCCTTCGGTCCTGGTGACACTGTTGTTGTCCAAGTTAAAGTTAAAGAAGGTTCACGCGAGCGTCTACAGGCCTATGAAGGCATTGTAATCTCCAAGCGTAACCGTGGTCTAAACTCAGCATTCACCGTTCGTAAAATTTCAAGCGGTATTGGTGTTGAGCGTGCTTTCCAAACTTACAGCCCATTGGTTGAAAGCATCGAAGTTAAACGCCGCGGTGACGTGCGTCAAGCTAAGATCTACTACCTACGCGAGCGTTCTGGTAAATCTGCACGTATTAAAGAGAAGTTGGCAAAACGCTAAGTTTTCTTATTTAAAAAAGGCGACGCGAGTCGCCTTTTTTAATGCTACTTTTTAATGGAACTCCCCCCCTTTAGTATGGCCTAATAGAAGCATATTTATGATGTTTTGAGGTTAACTATGACGCGTTTTCTCCGTTCTGTCTCTCGCACTACTTTGGCGAGCTTATGTATCTTACCCTTATCCCATTTTGCTTTTGCAGACCAATCTGCTGTTATTTCTGCGGTTGAAACGGCTTTACCTCAATATGAGATTGACAGTGCTACCTTACACCAAGGGTCAGGACTGTACGTTGTTGCTTTAAAGGAAGGGCCTACCATACACGTCACACAAGATGGGCAGTATTTTATAGCGGGCGATTTGTACCGCATGGACAATACTCGTCTTGAGAACGAAACTGAAAAAGCAAAATTGGCGAAAGTGAATGCGGTGCCTGAATCTGAAATGATTACTTATAAGGCCACCAATGAAAAAGCGCACATTACGGTATTTACTGATATAGATTGCGGTTACTGCCGTAAGCTTCATGAGGAAGTGCCCGAGTTAAATGCCGCGGGTGTTACCGTGCGTTACCTTGCTTATCCGCGAGCCGGTATTGGTTCTGAGTCGTATCAAAAAATGGTCAGTGTCTGGTGTTCTGCGGACCCTCAGGCGTCATTGACGCAATCAAAAGAAGGCTTAGACGTTCCTGAAAATACCTGCGTAAACCCAATAGCGGATCAGTACAAGCTGGGTAATGAGGTCGGAGTACGTGGCACACCAACGATTGTGCTAGAGAATGGTTCACGCTTACCTGGGTATTTACCGGCGGATGCATTGCTTAAAGAGTTAGGCCTGTAATTTTAATCGTTAAAAATCCCTCTGATATGGCCTCGTATGTGTGCTTTCTTCGTTGGGTTTGGGTTATACAGGCGCTATAATATGTGTACATTATTGTTTACTGAGTGCGATTTTTGTCGATAAATCGGTAAACAACCAATAAAAATTAAATTATCTCTGTGGGGTGTTCTTTTGAAACCGGTAAAAGTCGGAATTTGTGGGCTTGGGACAGTGGGGTCCGGTAGTTTTAACATTCTTCGCGATAATGCAGAAGAAATCACACGACGTGTTGGTCGCTGTATTGAAGTTGCTCAAGTGGGAGCGCGCCGCGACAATGATGCGTGTGATACCTCTGATATTCAGGTAACTCGTGACGTATTTGATGTCGTTAATAACCCAGAGATTGATATTGTTCTTGAGCTAATTGGCGGCACGACGGTGGCCAAAGAGCTTGTGTTGTTGGCCATCGAAAATGGCAAGCATGTGGTGACAGCAAATAAAGCCTTAATTGCAGAGCATGGCAACGAAATTTTTGCCAAAGCTCAAGAGAAAGGCGTCATTGTTGCGTTTGAGGCGGCGGTGGCTGGTGGCATTCCGATCATCAAGCAAATTCGTGAAGGTTTGTCAGCCAATCAAATAGAGTGGTTAGCAGGTATCATAAATGGTACAGGGAACTTCATTTTAAGCGAAATGAGCCAAAAAGGTCGTGACTTTGAAGATGTTCTAGCCGAAGCCCAAGCGTTGGGTTACGCGGAAGCCGATCCAACGTTCGATATTGAAGGCATCGATGCTGCCCATAAGTTAACGATTCTTGCGTCGATTGCGTTTGGTATTCCCCTGCAGTTTGAAAAAACATACACCGAAGGGATCAGTCGCATTACCTCCGAAGATGTTGCGTTTGCGAATGACCTTGGGTATGCGATTAAGCACTTAGGCATTGCACGACGTTCTAAGACAGGCATCGAGTTGCGTGTTCATCCAACGTTGATTTCACATAAGCAGCTCTTGGCTAACGTGAATGGTGTTATGAACGCCATTATGGTCCAAGGCGACGCTGTTGGGCCTACTCTAACTTACGGTGCAGGGGCAGGCGCTTTGCCAACAGGGTCTTCTGTGATTGCAGACGTTATCGATGTCGCGCGTACATTAACGGCAGACCCAACCAATCGTGTGCCGCATTTGGCGTTCCAAGCGGATGCTTTGTCTGATGTGCAGGTATTGCCGGTCGAAGAAATTGAATGTGGTTTCTTCTTGAATATGACTATTAAAGACCGTGCGGGCGTGTTGGCAAACATCACACAAATCTTATCCCAGAACGATATTAGTATTGAGTCCTTGATTCAGCGCGAGCGCGAAGGCAGTGAACTTGTGCCTCTAGTGGTGATGACTCATGATGTGAAAGAACGCAACATGAATGCCGCTATTGCTGCGATTGAAGCCTTGCCCGATGTAGCAGGCACTGTGCAGCGTATCCGTGTTGAAAACTTAGCGTAAACAGAGAGCATTTTATGAAATACATTTCTACTCGTGGACAAGCCCCCACTCTTTCATTTGGTGATGTGTTGCTGGCTGGTTTAGCGAATGACGGTGGTTTGTACGTACCAGAAACCTTGCCTCATTACAGTAAAGAAGAAATTGCCTCTTGGGCGAACTTAAGCTATCAAGAATTGGCTTTTAAAGTGATGTGGCCGTTTGTGGAAGGCGATATTCCTGCAGATGCGTTTAAAAGTATGATCGATGAGGCTTATGCCAGCTTCAACCATGCTTCCATTGCACCTATGGTGCAGGTAGGCAACAACGAATGGATTTTAGAGTTGTTCCGTGGGCCGACCTTGGCGTTTAAAGATTTTGCATTGCAGTTACTTGGTCGCTTGATGGATTATGTTCTATCTGAGCGCAAAGAGAAATTGGTGATTTTGGGGGCTACCTCTGGTGACACAGGATCGGCAGCGATCGAAGGTTGTCGCCATTCTGAGCACCTTGATATTTTTATTTTGCATCCGTATCAGCGTGTATCAGAAGTGCAACGTCGTCAAATGACGACGATTATCGATGACAACGTATTTAACGTTGCGGTAAAAGGAAATTTCGACGACTGTCAGAGCATGGTAAAAGCCAGCTTTGCCGATCAGTCTTTCTTGAAAGGCGGCAAATTAGGTGCCGTTAACTCGATTAACTGGGCGCGTATTATGGCGCAAATCGTGTATTATTTCTCTTCTGCTTTGTCTGTAGGCGCACCGCATCGTAAAGTGTCTTTCTCTGTACCAACGGGGAATTTCGGTGACATTTTCGCTGGTTACCTAGCGAAACAAATGGGTTTGCCTATCGATCAGTTGGTTGTGGCAACGAATCAGAATGATATTTTGCATCGTGTTATTGCTGAAAATGACATGAGTCGTCAGTCATTAGACGTCACTTTATCGCCTAGTATGGACATCATGGTATCGAGTAACTTTGAGCGTTTATTATTTGATGCGCATGGTCGTGATGGGGAAGCCATTGCCGATCTGATGGCGCGCTTTAATAAAGGTGATGTGGCTTTAAACGACGAGGCTTGGTCATTCGTTAAAGAACATTTTGACAGCTATAAAGTCGATGATCAGAAAACCTGTGACGTGATCTCAGAGGTGTTTGCAAAGACACAATATTTGCTTGATCCACACACGGCGATTGGCTTGGAAGCGGCGCGTCAATGCTGGAAAGACACCTCTGTTCCCATGATTACGCTAGCAACGGCGCACCCAGTAAAATTCCCTGAAGCGGTGGAAAAAGCAGGTTGTGACACACCAGCATTGCCTGAGCACATGAAAGATTTGTTCGAACGTGAAGAAGCGTATACTGTGTTAGAAAACAGTTTAACGGACGTTCAAGCTTTTGTGGCAGAGAACATCTAACGTTCCTTCTCTGATTAAAGTTTGTTGAGCAAGCCAGCAGTACAAACACAAACGGCCAATCCTCGATTGGCCGTTTCTTTTTTTTACCCTTAATAAGCGATTCATACCTTTCCATGAACAGTATTCTTCTCAACCCTGATCACACGCTTAGCGCGGGGCAATATCGACTGACAGCAAGACAACAGCAACATATCTCCAAAGTGATTAAGGCCGAAGCCGGTGCGGTATTACGTGTTGGGCTATTAAACGGTCAGATGGGAGAGGGAATCTACGAGCCGCCTAGTGAGGGCTTTGATCAGAATAAAGAGATAAGTGACTGTGGTTATATTCATTCATTAAATTTATTTCGTTCGCCGCCAGCCCCCTTACCGATGGTGCTCGTGATGGCACTGCCTCGACCCAATATGCTCAAACGTACTTTGCACAATATTACGGCGATGGGCGTGAAGGAGCTGTATTTGATTCACTCAGCCAAAGTAGAAAAGAGCTACTGGCAAAGCCCTGTGTTACAACCTGAGTCAATCGAGCAGTGTTTGCTAGAAGGGTTGGAGCAGGCCAAAGATACCTTAATGCCAAAGCTGACGTTTGTGCCACGTTTTCGCCCCTTTGTTGAAGACCAGCTTCCCGCTCTTTTAAACAATAAGATGGGGTTGTTAGCGCATCCATACAAAGCGATACGCTGTCCTGTTGACCTACAACAGCCTTGTGTTCTGGCTTTAGGGCCGGAAGGGGGGTGGAATGAATTTGAAGTAGAAAAATGGCTTGAAGCAGGGATGCAAGCCGTTCACCTAGGTGAGCGGATTTTAAAAGTCGAAACTGTTGTGCCGGCGCTGTTGTCGCGTTTATATCCTAGCTGAACACTGACACAGTCGTGCTTTATTTTGTGATAATGAGTTGAGTTTTTATGCGTATAGAACGTCGATCTGTTCCTTTTAGTAATGATCATTTACCGGCTGAGATGCCATTAAGCCTGCGTCGTATTTTTTTAGCGCGTGGCGTAACAACGAGTCAAGAGTTAGATTATCGATTGCCTCATTTGTTAAGACCAGATGCCTTATTTGATTTGACTGTTGCTGCCAAGGTGTTAGCGGATGCGATTGAAGCGGGGCAGAAAATTCTAATCGTCGGTGATTTTGATGCCGACGGTGCGACAAGTACCAGTCTTGGCATATTAGCATTAGAAGCGATGGGCGCTATTGCCCCTGAATATTTGGTGCCAAACCGTTTCGAATTTGGCTATGGTCTCACTCCCGAAATCGTTGAGGTTGCACAAGGCAGTGCGCCTGATGTGTTGGTCACCGTAGATAATGGTATTGCCAGTATTGAAGGTGTGGCGGCCGCTAAAGCTTATGGCATGAAAGTGGTGGTGACGGATCATCATTTACCGGGTGATGCTCTGCCAGCCGCCGATGCCATTGTGAACCCCAATCATCCTGAGTGTGGCTTTCCAAGTAAAAACTTGGCGGGCGTTGGTGTCATTTTTTATGTGATGTCAGCGTTGCGTGCTGAACTTAAAGCGCGAAATTGGTTTGTTGAGCAGCATATCCCTGAACCCAAAATGGCCGATTATTTGGATTTAGTGGCATTGGGCACGGTGGCTGACGTGGTTTCTTTGGATGCGAACAATCGTATTTTAGTACAACAAGGGTTAAAACGAATTCAAGCGGGTTTGGCGCGACCCGGTATTTTGGCTTTATTAGAAGTAGGGCGTCGGGATCATACTCAGTTAAAAGCCTCTGACTTAGGGTTTGTCGTTGGACCAAGATTGAACGCGGCAGGACGACTGGATGATATGTCAGTGGGCATTGAGTGTCTGCTGGCGGTGCATCCCCATCAGGCTAAAGATTACGCGCAACAGCTGGATCAATTTAACCGCGAACGTAAAGCCATTGAGTCCGATATGAAAGAGCAAGCGGAATTGGCGCTGACCACCTTGTTAAACGATGAGCAAGACATGCCGAACGGCATGTGTTTTTATGATTCAGACTGGCATCAAGGTGTGATTGGGATTCTTGCCTCGAGAATGAAAGAAAAGTGTCATCGCCCAGTGATCGCGTTTGCCCGAGTGGGTGAAGACGAACTAAAAGGCTCGGCGCGCTCTATTCCTGGTGTTCATATCCGTGATGCATTAGACCTACTGGCGAAGCGACACCCGCCACTGCTGAGCAAATTTGGTGGGCATGCTATGGCGGCTGGTATGTCGATTAAGGAATCTCATTATGAGGCTTTTCGTTTGGCGTTTGATGCCATTATTACTGAATGGGTGACGCCAGAGCAGCTTGAGGCCACTTTATTCACCGATGGTCCTCTTGCCCCCGAAGATTTTAGTCTCAGCTTTGCTGAACAGGTGCGTCTGTCAGGGCCTTGGGGGCAACTGTTTCCTGAACCCTGTTTTGATGGTGTTTTTGATATTTTGCAGCAACGTATTGTTGGCGAAAAACATTTAAAGTTGCTGGTCCGAGAGCCAAATAGTGGTCTGTTATTGGATGCGATCAGTTTTTTTGTTGATCTGGATAAGTGGCCAAACCACACCGCAGAGCAGGCGCGTCTAGTGTATAAATTAGACATTAATGAGTTTCGTGGTCAGCGTAACTTACAGCTTATGGTGGATTACTTAGAAGCCGTGTAAAGAGGATCGGCTGTTTTCACATTGGTCACGACGTAACAAAAGAAAACTTGGGGTATAATATGACTCCCTTTTTACACCACTTTATTTTTATTGGAGCTCATTCATGACGGCATTGGTTCTTGATGGCAAACGTTGTGCTAAAGACACAGAAATTCGCTTAGAAGCACAGGTTACTGAGTTAAAAGAGCGTACTGGTCGCACGCCTATTTTGGCGACAATTTTGGTGGGTGCTGATCCAGCATCGGCAACGTACGTGAAAATGAAAGGCAATGCATGTCGTCGTGTTGGTATGGATTCAATGGCGATTGAGTTATCGGAAACGACCACCACAGAGCAACTGCTAGCAAAAATTAACGAGTTAAACGACAACCCAGACGTGCATGGTATTTTGCTACAGCACCCTGTTCCGGCTCAGATTGATGAGCGTGTATGCTTTGATGCCATTGCTGCACACAAGGATGTTGACGGTGTGACTTGCTTGGGGTTCGGTCGTATGGCCATGCAAGAACCGGCTTACGGTGCTGCGACGCCTGCGGGTATCATGCGCTTATTGGAAGCGAATGACATTGCCTTAGAAGGTAAGCACGTTGTGGTTGTCGGTCGTAGCCCGATTTTAGGTAAGCCAATGGCAATGATGATGCTGAACGCGAATGCGACCGTGACCATCTGTCATTCACGCACACAAAACCTACCCGAATTTGTTAAGCAAGCGGACGTTATTGTTGGTGCGGTGGGTAAGCCAGAGTTTATTAAAGCCGACTGGATTAAAGACGGTGCGGTTGTGGTGGATGCCGGTTACCACCCCGGTGGCGTCGGTGATATTGAATTGGCGCCTTTGGTTGATCGTGTTGCTGCTTATACGCCGGTACCGGGTGGCGTTGGCCCGATGACAATAAACACGCTTATTTTGCAAACCGTGGTGTCTGGCCTAAAACAGCTTGCTGAGTAAGTATTCTCTATATTGCGCCGTTAATGCAGGGGCGTTAACGGCGTATTCTTTTTGCTATTTCCAATAAAACAGGTAGACAGTGTATGTCCACAGAAAGGTTAAAAGACGCGTTGGACTTTGACTTAATCGCCGACGTATTTGTAACAGAATCCATCACCGCATCGCCGTCAGAATTGCACGGGCAGTTATCAGGCTATTTGGCGTCTGGTGTGATGTTACCACTAGAAGACTGGCTCACCATGGTGGCAGAATTTTGCGATATTGAAGGTTGGAAAGAAGACGCGAGTCGTGCGGTTATGGTTGAGCTTTATACAGCCACATTGACACTGCTGCAAAACGGTGAGTTTGCCTTCTCCCCCAGTATTTGTGATGAAGATGCCGAGTTGTCTGAACGCGGTGTTACCTTATCCCAATGGGCGCATGGCTTTTTAGCAGGGTACGGTTTATCCGGTCAGAAAAAAGATTTATCCGACGAAACCAAACAGATCCTGCGGGATCTTGCTAACATTTCAGCCATGCAATCCGAAATGCGAAGCTTAGAAGACAACAACGACAATGAAGCCGATTTAACCGAATTGGTAGAATATGTGCGTTTATCCGCCATGATGATGTACACAGAGCATCATGATATTAACCCTGACGTAGACCACACAAAAAAAGCGCCTTTACATTGATCCCTTTCGACCACAACAGAGACGAATGACTCCACGAGGTTTTATGAACATCAGCACGCAAACTTATCAGGCACGCCGCGCACGCTTAATGGCATCGTTACCAGAAAATAGCGTGGTGGTGATTCGAACGGGTGAATTAGCGACACGCAACAACGACTGTGAGTATGAGTTTCGCCCCCACAGCAGTTTCTTTTATTTGACTGGGTTTCCTGAGCCCGGTGCGTACGCGTTTATTCATGGGCAAGGGAATCTAACCCTGGTGACTTTGCCGAAAGACCCAGAAAAAGAGCAATGGGAAGGCTTTCGGTTTGGTACCGCAGGTGCTGTGTCGGAATTTGGGGCTTATGGTGCCGCTGAATTGAGCGATTTAGATAAGACCGCTGTGTCTTTAATCGACGGCGCTCATCAGTTGGTGTATTTGTTTAATGACCAAGTGTTACGTGAGCAGGTTGCCGACTGGCACGATGCCGTGGCGGCGAAAGCGCGCATGGGCGCAGTGGCGCCGACACAGTTCAGTGATTTATCACCTTTGGTGGCTGAGATGCGCTTGTATAAAGACGCTGAAGAAATTGCCATCATGGAAACTGCCGCGCAGATCAGCGTAGAAGCGCACAAGCAAGCGATGCGTACGGTGCAAGCCGGCATGTATGAGTATCAGCTTGAGGCCGAGCTCAATTACGTCTTTATGAAATCCGGCGCTCGACAGCCTGCGTATAACAATATCGTCGCTTCGGGCAGTAATGCGTGTGTGTTGCATTACATCAAAAACGACGAAAAAATTGCAGAAGGCGATTTAATACTGATCGATGCTGGGGCGGAATTAGGTTGTTATGCAGCGGACATCACCCGAACTTTTCCAGCGACAGGACGATTCAGTGACGCTCAAGCGGCTTTGTATCAAGTCGTATTAGATGCTTACCATGCCGGAATGAAAGAGCTGAACGTTGGGACACCCTATGAAGCTTGCCACACTGCCGCCGTGAGAACGCTAACGCAAGGCTTGGTGACGCATGGTTTGTTAGAAGGCGATCTTGATAGTCTGATTGAGAACAAAGCATACCGTGATTTTTACATGCATAATACCGGACACTGGTTGGGTTTGGATGTGCATGATTGCGGTGCATACAAGGTGGACGGCCAGTCTCGCTTGCTTGAAGAAGGCATGGTGCTGACAATTGAGCCGGGCTTGTACGTTTCTGCAGATAACATGTCAGTCGATGCAAAATGGCGTGGTATCGGTATCCGTATTGAGGATGATGTGCTAATTCGTGCTGATGGTCCCTACGTGTTGACCCATGGGTTACCAAAAGAAATAGCAGATATTGAAGCCTTTATGGCGCAAGGCGAATAGCGACTCGCAGGGCTTGAGTCGATAACACAGCCTTAGTTGAGACACAAAATAGGATGGAATAAGTAAGATGGCAAAATCATACGATCTGATCATTGTGGGCGCCGGTATGGTCGGTGCTTTATCGGCGGTGTTATTGGCAAAGTCTTCCCTACGAGTGGCGCTGGTCGACAAACACGACGGTGAGCACGTATTGTCTGTGCCACCGGCCTACGACGCCAGAGTCAGTGCGATTTCCAGTCAATCGAAGAGCTTACTTGAAGCAGCCAACGTGTGGCAAAATTTACCCTCGGGGCGTGTCACTTCCTATGACAATATTGTTGTCTGGGATGGACTAGGGGCAGGCTACATCGACTTTAATGCTGGTTTTGCTGCCATGCCAGAGTTGGGGGATTTGGTGGAAAACATCGTGTTAAGTCAGCAACTTATGACGCAAATAAAGCATAACGCCAATATTGACCTTTATTTGGGTAATGGGTTGGAATCCTATGAGTTGAGTGAGTCTGGCGCAACGGTAGATCTGCTTTCTGGTGACCGATTGGTGTCACAGGTATTGATTGCGGCAGACGGCGGCTCCTCTTCATTGCGTTCAGAAAATGGTTTTGAAACCGTTGAGTGGGATTACGGGCACACTGCAATTGCAGCAACGATTGAAATTGATCAAGCCCATCAAAATACGGCTTGGCAGAGTTTTGGAGAAGAGGGCGTGTTGGCCTTCTTGCCTCTACCTCCCGTTAACGACCGACATTTTGTTTCTATTGTCTGGTGTGTTCCCCCAAAAGACGCGCAACAATTAACAGAATTATCCGACGATGATTTTTGTCGTCGCGTACACTATGCCATAAACAAACGTTTTCAGGTGGTCGGTATCACTCGCCCTAGACAAGCAATCCCATTGCGTCAGCGTCATGCCAAAGAATACATTAAATCGGGCATTGCTCTTATTGGTGATGCTGCGCACACGATTCACCCGCTGGCGGGGCAAGGAGCGAACCTTGGCTTTGCCGATGTGAAAGCTTTAGTAGAGGTGCTTTCAAAAGCGCATAAACGTGGCGAGCCCTTAGGGCAAAGTAAAGTATTGAGACGTTATCAACGCGCAAGAATGCTGGATAACATGGCCATGACGGCAGGGATGGAAGCCTTTAAACGCCTGTTTTCAACGCAACAGCCTTTGATTGTTCAGTTACGTAATGCTGGCATGAAGCAGTTTGATCGCAGTTTGGGTATTAAGAAAAAAATCATTGCACGGGCGGCAGGGTTGTCGTCTTTTTCCTAACGTTAGGGTTTTCAACACGGCCTTAAACGGCATACAAAGAATCAGAGGCAAGCATGCAAATACAGGATCTTCTTAAGCGCACGGATAAGTTACCCAACGTCCCCGACGTTGTTCGTGAATTGATTCAACTGTTAAACGATCCTAACGCGAAATATTCTGATATTGCTGCTCGTGTCTCCCATGACCAAACGATTTCTTTGAAAGTATTGCGAATTGTTAACTCTGCTTACTTTGGTTTGGCGAGAAAAATCTCGTCCATCGACGAGGCAACTGTGCTGCTGGGCATGGATAGGTTAAAAACGCTCGTTATTGCGTCAGGTTTTGCCAGTTCAGTGACGAAGGTAGATGGCATTGATTTACCTGAATTTTGGACAGAGTCATTTCGTGTGGCGGAGCTATCGCAATGGTTTGCGAAGCGCACAGAGTCGGTTGACGCAGACGAGGCATTTACCATTGGCATCGTACATAACATCGGTCGACTACTTTTACATCTAACAGCACCTGACGTGGCGCACGACATTCAGACACGGGTTTCTAACCGTCAAGCAAGCCGTTTTAAAGCCGAGCAGGATCTGCTTGGTTTTACATCACAAGACGCCGGTAAGGCATTGATGGATATGTGGCACTTTCCTAAAGCGCTTGGTTTTGCTGTTCAACAACATAAACGCCCCTTTGCTGATGGTGACCCCGATCCGTTGGCGTGTGTGTTGAATTTAGCTTGTTATTTAAACGCCTGTATTCGTACTGAACGAGAGATCGATTTGGTGCGTGAAGGGCTTCCCATGGCGGTGATTGAGGCGGCGGGTTTATCGCCCAGTATCGTGTATGAGCTTGATGACGCCATGGCGGTCAGCGATGGCTTAGGGCATCTAATACACTGATCCTTTTATGACGCTTTCTGAATGCGGCGAGGCACATTGTTGCCTTCATAATAAATGATAATCGCTAGTGTTTAGCGTCCTGTTGTGCTAATTTCTTATTTTATTTTTTGAGTCTTATATTGCGTAAGCCATGCTTAACCGCCTTGGTATTTTGTGCGCGAAAAAAGACCCATTCATTCAAGTATGCGGAAGGTAGAGATGTCTTTTAAGTGGTACAAAAAAGAGAAAACTGGGTTGAATGGCGTAGGTTTTGTTGCGTTAGCGTCATCACTTTTATTGTCAACTGGTTTGCAGGCGAAAGGTGAGTTAAATATTTACTCTGCCCGTAAAGAATCTCTTATTAAACCTGTATTAGACACATTTTCCGAACAAAATGATGTGACCGTCAATCTGATTACGGGCTCTGCCGACGCATTATTGAGTCGT
Source organism: Marinomonas algarum (assembly GCF_020532605.1). Taxonomy (GTDB): domain Bacteria; phylum Pseudomonadota; class Gammaproteobacteria; order Pseudomonadales; family Marinomonadaceae; genus Marinomonas; species Marinomonas algarum. The sequence goes on from NZ_JAJATW010000020.1 coordinate 18,382, forward strand.
CTAAGAGCCGAAGGCGATGCCAGTCCAGCAGACTTGTTTATTACCGTTGATGCAGGCCGGTTGCACCGTGCGAAAGACGCTGGGGTGTTGAAGTCGATAGAAAGTCCTGTGCTTAGCGCAAACATCCCCAGTCACCTGCGTGATGATGAGGGTTACTGGTTTGGCTTATCACAACGTGCACGGGTGATTTTTTACAACCCAGAGACCGTGTCTCCTAGTGAGTTGTCGACCTACGAAGATTTGGTTAACCCAAAATGGAAAGGGCGTATTTGTGTACGCTCTTCCGCGAACATTTACAACCAGTCCCTTGTTGCCTCAATGATTGATGCCGATGGCCATGAAAAGACGCAAGCTTGGATAGAGGGGTTGATGTCTAACCTTGCTCGCCCACCTTTTGGTGGGGATGTGGATTTGCTGAAAGCAGTGGGAGCAGGGGTCTGTGATCTTACACTGGCCAATACCTACTACTATGGACGTTTAGGTCAAAGTGATAATCCGGCGGAACGTGCCGTGTACCAAAAAGTGAAATTGTTCTGGCCCAACCAAGGTGAAGGCCAACGCGGTGCGCATGTAAACGTCAGTGGCGCTGGATTAACCGCGGCGGCAACCAATATTGACAACGCCAAACTGTTGCTGGAATTTTTAACCAGTCAGGCATCTCAAGAGTGGTATGCCCATGTAAACAATGAATATCCCGTTGTCAGCGGTGTTAGTGCACCGGAAATGTTGGCACCTTTCGGTCAATTCACATCTGATACCATTTCTTTGAGTACTCTGGGTGAAAATAATCGTGAAGCAGTAGAAATTATGGATTCAGCCGGCTGGAAGTAATCTAGTCCCTGGCGTCTGTTTGATATTCGTATGGTAAACAAGTCGATCGTCGTACGTAAGCGTGTCTTGTGAGCAATAAATAGGTTGTGATTCTTAATGGCTGAGTTATCTCATACAAAGTTAGCAAAGAAGCCTAAATGGAACTGGCTTAAGATGGCAGCGGTATTGATCGCTGCGATATTAGCACTGCCTATTTTGGTGATTTTGGTCAATGTTCTGATTGGTGATGGTGACGTCTGGCAGCATCTCTATGAAACCGTGTTAGCGGAGTATATTTCAAACTCTTTGTTGTTAATGGTAGGGGTTGGCATAGGAGTATTAGCCATTGGGGTTCCTTGTGCTTGGCTTACTAGCATGTGTGAATTTCGTGGCCGTCACTTTCTTTCTTGGGCGTTATTGTTGCCCATGGCGATGCCCGCTTACATCATTGCCTACACCTATACTGGCGTCTTAGATTTTGCTGGGCCGGTACAAACCTTTATTCGTGACCTAACTGGATGGCGATATGGTGAATATTGGTTTTTTGAGATTCGCTCTCTAGGCGGTGCAATGACAATGCTGACGTTAGTTTTGTATCCTTACGTTTATCTAATGAGCAGGGCCGCATTTTTAGAACAGTCTGCCAACACGTTAGAAGTCAGTCGAACGCTAGGTTATTCTGGTCGGGCCGCTTTTTTTAAACTGGCGTTGCCTTTGGCACGTCCAGCGATTGTGACAGGATTGACGCTCGCCTTGATGGAAACGCTGGCGGATTATGGAACCGTACAGTATTTCAGTGTTAATACTTTCACAACGGGTATTTTACGTACGTTTTACGGCTTTGGGGATGTGGCCGCGGCATCACAGCTCGCCGGCATACTACTGCTGTTTGTTGCTATGCTAATATTGCTGGAGCGTTATTCTCGTCACCGCATTCGTTATCATGCTTCTGGACTCAAAAAAGCCAGCCATCGACGCATTTCTCTCGCGCGCCGACACGCTGTTTGGGCTTGGGTGTTTTGCGCACTCCCTATTTTAGTGGGTTTTTTGATTCCCGTTATGGTGTTGGCCTATTGGGCAATCTTTAAAGCAGAAATGCCGGGTTCTAACTTCGTTGAATTAGCATGGAATTCCTTTTACTTAGCGGCCATGGCGTCTCTTATTGTCGTGGGATTGGCGTTGGTATTAGGTTACGCGATTCGCCTAAATAATAGTCGTAGCGTGAAATTTTCGGTTGGTGTCGCCGGTATGGGGTACGCTTTACCGGGGACGATTATTGCTATTGGTACCATCGTGCCTTTGGCCTGGTTGGATCATAGGGTCATCGACTTTGTGAAGCACTACAGTGATGAAAGAGTGGGCTTGCTGTTCTCTGGCACTTTATTTGCCCTGTTGTTTGCGTATACGGTGCGTTTTATGGCGGTGTCGTTGGGCGCGGTACAAAATGGCCTAGGCAAAATCAAGCCAAGCATGGACATGGCAGGTCGTTCATTAGGTATGTCGCCTTACAAGGTACTGACTCGCATTCATATCCCTCTATTGAAAGGCTCGGTGCTAACAGCAATTTTAATTGTTTTTGTTGATACATTGAAAGAATTGCCTGCGACCTTGGTGTTGCGCCCTTTTAATTTTAATACCTTAGCAGTCAGAGCCTTTGAGTTAGCATCGGATGAGCGTTTAATTGATGCTGCGCCAGCGTCTCTGATGATAGTGCTAGTAGGACTGGTGCCTGTGGTACTGTTGAGTCGTTCCATTTCTTCTCGTAGCAGGCACGCTAAATAGGACTTCACATGAGCTTTTCTACCTCGCAAAAACAGTTACCGATTCAAAAACAGTTAAAGAGCATGACTCTGAATGCCGTCTCTGTTGGATACGAAGGTCAGCCTATTGTTAAGCAGGCTTCTTTTGAATTAAAAGAAGGTCAGATTGGGTGTTTGCTGGGGCCGAGTGGCTGCGGGAAATCAACCTTGTTACGTGCACTGGCGGGGTTTGAAACGTTAATGACGGGAGAAATTCGGGTTGATGGTGAGCTGATTGCAAGTGAAGACAGGCATGTCAATCCAGAAGACCGTCACATCGGCATGGTGTTTCAAGATATTGCGCTGTTTCCCCATTTAAGTATTACTGAAAACATTGCCTTTGGTTTATCCGCTTGGCCTAAAAGCGATGCCCAAGAACGCGTCTCCTATTTACTTAATCTGGTTGGCTTATCTGGGTTTGAGTCACGCTATCCTCATTCTCTATCGGGTGGGCAGCAACAGCGTGTTGCTTTAGCAAGAGCGATGGCGCCCAAGCCTAAATTACTGCTGATGGATGAGCCATTCTCTGGTCTGGATGCCAAGCTACGTGAAGAGCTGGTGCCAGACATTCGTGATATTTTAAAACACGAAAAAATGGCTGCGATTTTGGTTACCCATGACCAAATGGAAGCCTTCGCCATGGCTGATCAGGTGTCTGTTATGAGTGCCGGTGAGATCCATCAAACGGGAACACCCTACAATATTTATCATGACCCTGAGACACGCTTTGTGGCGGAGTTTATTGGTCACGGTGATTTTTTAACGGCAACCGTGTGTGGGGCGAACTGTGTTCATTCTGATTTAGGAACGATTCGTGGCGACCTAGACCATGGATTTGAAGCCAATCAAGAAGTGGATTTATTGGTGCGACCTGATGATATATTGCACGATGACGACAGTGAATTTGTGGGTATGATCGAGAGTAAGTTTTTCCGTGGTTCACACTTTTTATATCGAGTTAAGTTGTCCTCAGGGAAAATCGTTTTCTGTTTTGCCTCTTCTCATCATGACCATGCCGTTGGCCAAGAAATTGGTTTGAGTGTTCACCTTGATCACCTTGTGATGTTTCCTCGCTAATGTGTTTTTCTATTTCGACGACTTTTGGCGGATGAATCTATGCAGGGAGAAGGTCACAAAGTAGCCAATCCCTGCTCATGACAGGTCTCTACCAAACCTTCAAAATCGTATTCGCTGAGTTCCAAGTGGTCTAAAACGTAGTGACCCACCTTTTGCCACTCATGGTCCTCATCCGCACGCCCAATATGATGATACGTTCCCGCAATATGCTCGGCGATCTTTAGAATCGCTGCCATGGTTAGGGTAATGCCGTCCCCCGGGATACGATGGGTAAAAAGATAGTCGATACGATGATGTTTGGCGATCACAGCGCAACTGGTTTTTGGTAATCCCCACGATTTGGCTAGGTAATAACCGACGACTGAATGGTTGGTTTTAAACGCTTGGTTTTCAATATCAGTCAGATTGAATGCTGTGTCGTTATAGCCCTGCTGAAGCACGTCTTGATATCGTTCGAAACGCTTCATCATCAATGGAATACCGGCATTGTGAAATAGCCCGAGTGCATAGCATTCATTGTGGTATTTAAAGTTAAGCTGACTGGCCAAGCTCGAACTAATGGCCGCAATGTCTGTTGCGGTGTCCCAGAAGCCGTGTAGGGATTGGATCGCATCATCAGACAATTCACTTTTTACCGCCAAGCCATTCACCAGGTTGGTCACGCTTTTGGGGCCAAGAAAAACCACCGCTTGCTGAATCGAGGTGATTTTTTTGGGCAGATTAAAAAAAGCGGAGTTGACCAGTTTCAAGACAGCCGCCGATAAGCTGACATCTTGTGAAATAATCTCTGAAATACGTGCCATGTCCGGATCTGGCATGGCTTGTTCCATGTGCAAATCGACAAGTATTTGTGGTTGAGGTGGAATACTAATGCCTTGTAGTATTCTTTTTAGTTGGTCTTCGTTGAGTTGTGATGACATAAAAAATAGGCACGCTTCTTAAAAGGCAAGTGACGTTACTACGGCGTATTTCGTAGCAATTGAATCGAGAGTCTTTATAATAGCGTTTTTTTAAATATACTGGGTGAAAAATTTTGAGTGTAATTCGACTAAAAGGCCAAGCTGATCGTCGTTTAAGAGCGGGACATCAATGGATCTACAGCAATGAGGTAGACACGTCAGCAACGCCATTAAAGCAATTTACGCCAGGTGATCAGGTGGTGGTCGAAACAGCACAAGGAAAAGCATTGGGTGTGGCGACAATTAATCCAAATACCTTAATTTGTGGTCGACTCATCAGTCGTAGTACCGATACGGTATTGAATAAGTCTACCCTAGTTCATCGTTTGAAAATTGCCTTGTCATTGCGCGACATGACCTATGCTGCGCCGTATTATCGCTTGGTATTTGGTGATTCTGATGGTTTGTCTGGATTAGTGGTTGATCGCTTTGCAGATATCTTGGTTGTGCAAATTTCGACCGCAGGCATGGAACGTGTTAAAAATGAAATCATTGAAGCATTGCAAGATGTTGTCAAACCAACCGCTATTTTGATGAAAAATGACGGTAAAATGCGTCAAATCGAAGGGTTGGACACGTATGTAGAAGAAGCTTTTGGCACCGTACCAGAATTGGTCTATCTACAAGAAAACGACGTTTTGTTTCAAGCGCCAGTATGGGATGGACAAAAAACGGGCTGGTTTTATGACCACCGTGAAAACCGTAAAACCATGCAAAACTATTGCGATGGTAAGCGTGTCCTCGACGTCTTTTCTTATGTGGGCGGTTGGGGGGTACAGGCCGCTTCTGCCGGTGCAACCGATGTCACTTTTATCGATGCATCTGAAAGTGCATTAAGCCATGTAGACGCTAACTTGAAATTGAATCAGTACGAAGGCGATGCAAACCTAATGCACGGCGATGCCTTTGAAGCCATGCAGTCGTTGATTGAAGATAAAGAGCGTTTTGATGTGGTGGTAATGGATCCACCGGCGTTTATTGCCCGTCGTAAAGACATCAAAGCAGGGGAAGGGGCATACCATCGTGCGAATCAGCTTGCGATGAGGTTAGTCGCTAAAGGCGGGATTTTGGTAACAGGATCGTGTTCAATGCATCTAGAAACCGCACGTTTGCATGACATCGTTCGCAGCAACAGCCGCCAGCTAGAGCGTTTCTCACAGTTGATTTACCGCGGTACGCAAGCGCCAGATCATCCGGTGCACCCTGCAATTGAAGAAACAGAATACCTAAAAGCCTTGTTTTACCGTATTCATAATAATATGGGTTTGTAAGACAAGCGCAAAACAGACAGATAAAACGCCGTTGCTTTGCCAACGGCGTTTTTATTTAAAAATCAGTCTCTTAACGAAATATGTTGCCAACCACGATCGTTGGCGATTCTGCTTAATGTTTCATCCGCATCGACTGCAATAGGGTGTTCGACCAATTCTAATAATGGTAAGTCGTTACGTGAGTCGCTGTAAAAATAACTGCCTTCCATTGAGTGACCTGTTTGCGCCAGCCAATCATTAAGACGTGTTACCTTGCCGTCTTGGAAGCTTGGCACGCCAACAATCTTGCCGGTATACGCGCCATCGATGACTTCTGGAATAGGGGCAATGATGTGATCCATACCCAATGCTTCTGCGATAGGACCTGTGACAAACTGATTGGTGGCCGTAATCATCAACAAAAAGTGCCCTTGATCTTTGTGGTGTTTTAGCAACGCATGTGCTTTTTGTTGCATCATAGGTTGGATTTTTTCTGTCATAAAGGTCTGATGCAGCTCAGCCAATTCTTCTGACGTGAATCGTGTCAAAGGCGCTAAGCTGAACGCGAGGTATTCATGAATGTCCAAGGTGCCTGATTGATACTGCACAAAGAATCTGTCATTGGCCTCTTTGTAAGCCTGAACATCGACTAGTCCTTTCTCTACAAGAAACTGCCCCCACGTATAATCACTGTCACCGCTTAACAAGGTACCGTCTAAGTCAAATATTGCGAGTGTCACAAGCTGTCCTCAATTCGTCAAAAGTGCATGGATTATAGCCTCCAGATGAATAAATAACAGCCGTCTTAATTGTGCGAATCGGGGAATTATGGAACAATGAATCTAAATTATTCTTATATTAGAAGGTGATAGCTCGTGATTGATGCAGACGGATACCGACCGAATGTGGGCATCATATTGATGAACGAGCGTGGCCAATTGCTTTGGGCGAGACGGGTTGGGCAAAACGCTTGGCAGTTTCCTCAAGGTGGTATCAAATCCGACGAAACCCCTGAAGACGCTTTATTTCGAGAACTGAAAGAAGAGGTGGGCTTAGACCCACACCAGGTTGAAATCATAGGTAAAACTCGGGGTTGGCTGCGTTATCGACTCCCCAAGCGCATGCTAAGACACAACAGTAAGCCCTTGTGTATCGGACAAAAACAAAAGTGGTTTCTTCTATCCATTCGCTGTCCTGATGCGTCTGTGTGCGTAGATGGTACAGACTGCCCTGAATTTGATGGCTGGCGCTGGGTCAGTTATTGGTACCCATTGGGGCAAGTGGTTGCGTTTAAAAAGGATGTTTATCGACGTGCGCTAAAAGAGCTTATTCCCAGTGCCCATCGACGACTGGAAAAGTGATAAACTCAACGAATAAGCGCGATTAGACGGATAGGAGAGCTATGCTAAGTTTACTAAGACGTATTACTCAAGAGGTGACGGCTGCACAGTCTTTGCCTGCGGCACTGGACATTATTGTTCGACGTGTACGCAGGGCAATGCGGGCAGAAGTCTGCTCTATCTACTTAGTGGATGCCAATACGAAAGAGTATGTTTTAATGGCGACCCGTGGCTTGAACGCTGATGTAGCGGGTTTAGTGAGTTTGAAGGCTAACGAAGGCTTAGTGAGCTTAGTTGGGCGTAGAGCGGAACCTGTCAATTTAGACGATGCTCATATCCATCCCTCTTTTCATTATTTAAAAGGTTCTGGCGAAGAACGCTATCGCTCTTTCCTCGGTGTGCCGATCATTCACCATCGTCAAGTATTGGGCGTGCTGGTGGTACAGCACGAAGATAAACGTCGTTTTGACGAAGGGGAAGAAGCCTTTCTTATTACGCTTTCGGCACAATTAGCGGGCGTTATTGCACACGCTGAAGCAACCGGTGCCATTGCCAGCCTCACGCCAAATAATATCCCTAACGGCTCTGATTTTCGTTACAAGGGCGTACCCGGTAGCTCGGGTGTCGCCATTGGGCGTGGTGTGGTGGTTTTTCCTCCAGCAGATTTGGATGTGATACCCGACAGATACACCACAGAGTTTGACGCAGAAATTCAAGATTTTTACCAAGCCCTTGAAGCCGTAAGACAAGACATCCGTCGTGCTAGCAATCGCATTAGCCAGCATTTATCAGCGGATGAGAAAGCCTTATTTGATGTGTATCTCAAAATTTTAGACGACAACTCAGTAGCGGGGGAAGTCGTTCGCAAAATTAAAGAGGGCAACTGGGCGCAAGGTGCCTTAAGACAAGTTATCAAAGCCCACATCAACCAGTTTAACCGTATGGATGACCCATACCTGCGCGAACGTGCTTCCGACTTGCGCGATTTAGGCCGTCGTATTTTATCGCACTTGCAAGAAAAAGCGCCCACGGTCATCGAACGCTTTAGTGAACCTTCGATCATTATTGGGGAAGAACTCACGGCGTCCATGTTGGGTGAGATTCCGATTGATAAGATTAAAGGGCTGGTTTCAGTCATGGGCTCGGGTAACTCTCATGTGGCGATTTTAGCCCGTGCTATGGGAATACCCACGGTGATGGGCGCGCTGGATTTACCTTATGCTCAGCTCGATAAAGTCGATTTGATCGTAGATGGTTATTTAGGCAAGATTTTTACGCACCCGTCTGAGGCTTTGCTGGAAAATTATCAGCAAATCGTTGATGAAGAGCGCTTGCTCGAAGAAGAGTATGAAACCCTTAAAGATTTGCCTTGTGAGACGCTCGACGGTCAGCGCTTATCTTTATACGTGAACACGGGCTTGTCAGCAGACATTGTTCGCTCGTTGGATCGTGGTGCAGAAGGCATTGGTTTGTATCGGACGGAAGTGCCTTTTATGGTGCGCGATCGTTTCCCTACCGAAGCGGAACAGGTGGTCATTTATCGCCAGCAATTAGAAGGGTTTGCGCCAGCACCGGTAACCGTACGTACCTTAGACATAGGGGGAGATAAGGCGCTTTCTTACTTCCCGATTAATGAAGAAAATCCATTTCTAGGGTGGCGTGGCATCCGAGTGACCTTGGACCATTTGGAAATCTTTATGGCTCAAATCCGAGCCATGATTAAGGCCAGTGCTGGTCTGCATAATTTGAAAATCATGCTGCCAATGATTTCTAATGTGGCCGAAGTGGAAGAAGCCATGGCGCTGATTCGCCGAGGTTATGCGGAAGTCAAAGAAGAAGGTCACGACGTCAGAATGCCGAAAGTCGGTGTGATGATCGAGATACCGGCTGCGGTGTATCAAGTCAAAGAGCTGTCAGAAATGGTCGATTTTTTATCGGTGGGCAGTAACGATTTGACGCAATACTTATTGGCGGTTGACCGTAATAATCCCCGTGTTGCCGATCTGTACAATTCTTTTCACCCTTCTGTGTTGCGTGCGCTCTTGAGCATTGTCGACCAGGTGCGTGATGAAGACGTAGGGTTAAGCGTTTGTGGTGAAATGGCTGGTGATCCAATGGGGGCTATTTTATTAATGGCAATGGGATACGAAATTCTCTCTATGAGTTCAACCAGTCTGCCAAAAGTCAAAGCCGTGATTCGGAACATTTCAAAGCAACAGGCACAATTTATGTTGGCCGAGGTCATGAAACTCTCTCATGCTGAAGCGGTCACACAAACCATGACACGACTGATGCGTGAGGCGAACATTGAGCGCCTTATTCGTCCATCAAAAACCACCGAAGTAGAGTGATTTTTATCCGAGGTTTGCCAACAATATTATGATTTCTTATCCGAACATTGATCCCGTTGCGATTGCAGTGGGGCCGATTGCCGTGCATTGGTACGGTATTATGTATCTAGTTGGCTTTGCGGGGGCTTATTTATTAGGTATGTATCGCGCTAAGCGTTCAAATGGATTATGGACGCCAGATATGGTGAGTGACGTCATCTTTTATGGCGCACTAGGGGTGATTTTAGGGGGGCGAATTGGCTATATCCTGTTTTATCAATTCTCTGCCTTTGTTGATAACCCTATGATATTAATTAGGATTTGGGAAGGCGGCATGTCTTTCCATGGCGGTTTACTGGGTGTGATTCTTGCCATGCTGGTGTTTGCTCGCCGTTACAAAAAACACCTAGTGGACGTTACCGACTTTATGGCACCTTTCGTACCCATTGGTTTGGGGGCAGGGCGTTTGGGTAACTTTATTGGTGGGGAACTATGGGGCAAACCGACAGACGTATCTTGGGCAATGGTGTTTCCTGCTGACCCTTTACAGCTGGCCCGTCACCCATCACAGCTTTATCAGTTTGCCTTAGAGGGCGTCGTTCTGTTTGGCGTTTTATGGCTTTTCTCACAAAAAACCAAACCACGTTACTGTGTTTCTGGCCTGTTTCTACTTTGTTACGGTTTATTCCGTATTCTTGTGGAATTTGTGCGACAGCCAGACGTACAAATCGGCTACCTTGCTTTTGGCTGGTTAACACAGGGTCAATTGCTGTCTTTGCCTATGGTGATTGTGGGCTTAGCGTTGGTAGTGATGGGCTTTAAGCTGAAAGCTTTCCCTAAGGCATAACGACAATAAACTCTGTCTTACGCCGATTTTATTGCATGCTTTGTTGAATGGCTGTTCTTTCTTTTAAAGTGATATCAACAAAAGCCGTTATTAAGGCGTCTTGATCAGACGCCTTGTACTGTAGCTCCGTCATAACCGCTTTCTTTGATTGCTTTATGCTAAGAAAGTGGCACCCTTCACTGTACAGTTTGCGAATGCAGTAGGGACCAATACCGACGCCAAATCCAGCAGACACTTCGGTTAATAAGGTTTGCATGTGTTTTGGCTGGCTAATGATATTAGGCGAAAACCCTGCTTCTTTGCACATCAAAATGACATCATCAAATAAACCAACAGCCTCTTCTCGGTTAAATAAGATAAATTTATTCGTTTCTAATGCCTTCAGGTCCACTTCTTTTTGATGGGCGAGCGGGTGATCTGAACTAACGATGGCAACGAGTTGATCGGTATACACATCATGACAAAGAAAGTCATGTTGTAGGGAGGGCGGTAGAGGTCGTGAAAAACCAATATCAATTTTATTTTCTAAGAAAGCCTCTATTTGTTCACTAACGGTCATTTCCAACAAACGGACAGTCACCTTTGGGTAACGTTCTCGATAACGACGAACCAAGGGGGCCATAAAGGTCAAACAAGCCGAAGGAAGGTAGGCAATAGTGAGGCTTCCAATGTCACCATTATGAGCGCGAATGACTTGCTGCTTGGCTTGGTTCGACAAAGAGAGTATCTGTGTTGCGTCCTTTAACAGCTGCCTGCCCGCCCGGGTAATGGTCACTTGTCGAGAACTTCGTTCAAAGAGTGTAACCCCAAGCTCCTCTTCAAGCATGGAAATATGTCGACTCACTGCCGGCTGAACAGTATTAAGGTCCTTGGCTGCGCCTGAAAAGCTTCGGTGGGTGGCGACAGAGACAAAGCTCTTGAGCGTCTTAAAATCCATGATGTTACCTGCTATACAGATTGTTGATAAATTCTATAAAATATTAACATTTTTTATATAGATTATTTGGCTTTATCCTATCGTTCGTTTTATGAATCTTCAATAACACCGTTAAAGTAGAGAAACACATGCACCCTTCTAATCAGTTATCGTCACTGGGTCGTTACACGCTTTTATGCATTGCTAGCTTAACCGTTATGGTGGGCGCATTAGTTGCACCAGGGTTACTCAGTATTGCCAATGGCCTTGGCGTTAATGGCTCACCAACTTGGTTGATGACTTTACCTTCACTCGGTGCGGTGGTTTGCGCGCCCATAGCAGGCAAGGTTATTGATCGTTACGGGGCGTATTCTTGCCTCATCATTGGTCTGTTTTTATACGGTGCAATAGGTGCGTTTGTTTTTGTGTTATATGGCCCTATTCCTGTGTTTATCAACCGCTTTGCACTGGGTGGCGTGACCGCGATAGTGATGGCCAGTGGGACCGTCCTGATTTCGGAGTGGTACACGGATAAAGAACGCCTTGGCATGATGGCACAGCAAGGGATGGCCATTGAGCTGGGTGGCGTGATATTTTTATTTTTAGGCGGTCAATTGGCGGTACAGCATTGGGGATTACCCTTGAGTCTTTATTTAGCAGGCTGGGTATTTTTGGCAATGCTGTTGTTTTTTGTACCTCGTCACTCCCCCCAATTTGAAGACGAGTCCAAAGGTGATGGGTCAGCGGCTTTAACGCTTAACTATTTTTCGTTAAAAAAAGTGTATCTTTGTACAACCCTCGCCATGTTGGTGTTTTTCTCGTGCATGGTCGTCTTGCCAATTGCCATGCATCAACAGGGTTATCGAGAAGAACAAGTGGGTTATTTGTTAGCATTAATCTCGTCTATGGCGGTTGTTTCAGCGCTTTTCATGCCTCGACTTGAAAGAAGGTTGGGGCAAGCTGGCTTACTCATATCAGCTTTTGCTTTATATGCATTCGCGTATTGGTGTTTTGGCCAGGCGAGCCTTTGGGTATTAGTGCTAGGGGCTCTATTTGTCGGTACGGGCTTTGGGTTTAGTATTCCTTTGCTGAACCACATGACCGTAGAAAGAAGCCCTGCGGCGGTACGAGGGCGTAATTTGTCTTACTTCACCATGGCGATATTTTCTGGTCAGTTTTTGACGTCATTTATCGAGTTGATTCCAGGTGATATAAACAACGTCTTTATCGCTTGTATGGGGGCGGCCAGTTTGGTTGCTTTGCTGCTACTGATCAGTCGCTTTCAGCAAAAAGGAAACCCATAGCCGTATTTCTTAGCCACCCTTTACAGAGAAGATCTTGGGCATCCTTTATACAGAGAAAGGATAGGCGATGGGATCGTGGAATTCATAGCCTTCCACTGAAAAGTCATCCATAGTCACCCAAGTTTCAATGTCTTCTAAGGTTTTGATTTTTGGATTAATCTTCAATGTGGGTAGGGCGTAAGGCTCTCGCTTGAGTTGTACGTCACGCATTAATTCTAATTGATCTTCATAGATATGAGCGTTGACGATTTTGTGGAATGCCTTACCTGGTTTTTTCCCTGTAATCTGCGCCACAATCGCCAATAACACATAGACTTGAACCATGTTGAAATTTAATCCCAAGGGGACATCGCAGCTTCGTTGAGTGCTGTTTAAATATAAGGTGTCACCCAGTAATGAGAAGTGATGGCTATACATACAAGGGCGCAAACAGGCCATATGAAAAGCACCTGGGTGATAAAAAGTGAGGATTTCCCCACGGTTATCCACACCTCGCGTTAAATCATCGATAATTTGTCTTAATAAATCGATTTTTCCACTGTTGTCCGCTTTTGGGAAGTTACGACCAATGGCGCCATAACACAGCCCCATGTCATCTTCGCCTTTACGAAATGAATTATTAAGCCAAACGTCGTTTTGATTCGCGTTAGCATCCCATGTTTTCGTCCCTAGTGCGCGAAAGTCAGCGGCGTTGTCGTAACCACGTAAATAGCCAATGATCTCTGCGATAGCAGACTTAAAGTAACTTTTACGAGTCGTTACTAATGGGAACTCACCGTTACCAACATCGTAGGTTAAGTCGGCGTTAATCACAGTAAGACAACGCTTACCAGTGCGTTCATTTGCTACCCATTCACCTTCATCAACAATGCGCTGACAAAGATCTAAATACTGTCTCATAAAAGTGCCTTAGCGTTCGCTTGCGTCATGACACGCAGCTGAGTAAATGTAATCTAAGTTCGATATAGATATGATAAAATCTTCTCATTGTATCAGAATCAAAATAAATTCCTAAGCTCATAGAAAAGGCCATTTATATGCTTTCATTAATTGTTGCTATGTCGACGAACCGAACCATCGGCATTAATAATGCTTTGCCATGGCACTTGCCAAATGATTTAAAATACTTCAAACAAGCCACCATGGGAAAGCCCATTGTGATGGGACGTAAAACGTTTGAATCTATTGGTAAGCCTCTGCCTGGCCGCCGTAATATTGTGATTAGCCGCGATCCAGACTATCAAGCAGAAGGCGTTGATGTGGTATCAAGCCTTGAGCAAGCGATTTCTCTTGGAGAAGACATCTGTTTAGTAAATGGCCAAGAAGAAGTGATGATTATTGGTGGTGCACAGATTTATGAGTTGGCTTTAGAGCGAGCGGATCGTTTGTACATTACACATGTGGATGCGGACGTTGCAGGCGATGCCTTTTTTCCTGAAGTGGACTGGCCTTCCTTTACTCTGCTAGGGGAAGACGCGTTTGAGGCATCAGGCCATAACCCATACGATTACCGCTTCTCCGTTTATCAACGAACCAGCGCGGAATAACAAAAAGCCACGTCGTACGCAGTTTACTGACGTTGTGCGACGTGGTGTGTTTGCGACTAACGTTTAATTCACAACGATTTGTTGATCATTGGCTTGACCGGTTTCAACAGCTTGGTTAGCGCTTAAAGCCAACTCATCAATGGTCTCACCATCTTCTGGGAAGGCGGCAATACCGACACAAAAATCAGCAGGCTCGGATCCCCCTAATAAGAGCATCGCGCGCTCTGCTTCAGTGGGGTTCACCATGTGTTTTAAACGCTTTTGAGCATCGCGAACACTGGTATTAGGCAGTAATAGCAACAATTTGTCCGCCTCTACACGGGCGAGTACATCAGATTCGCGCATTTTCTTATAAAGGTAGCGTGCTGAAGTTTGAATGGCAATATTGCGTGTTTCCATCGGCAAGGTATTCAGTCGATTGTTTGCATCGAGATGAATTTTCGCCATGGTAAGCGGTGTGTACTGACGTTTTGCTAAGCCCAGCTGCTTTTTAAAATGCGTCATGGCCGCGCCACGTGTTAATAAGCCCGTTAACTCGTCAAAAGTCGCTTGATTGCGTAAGTGTTCTTCAAGGGCTTTTTGATGACTGATATCAACCACAAAACCAATCACTTTTTTGATGCTGCCGTCTGGCCCTTTTGAGTAACTTCTGCCGCGCTCTTTTACCCACATGTATTCCTGTAGGCCGGTCAAAATTCGGTATTCGACTTCATAATAGTCTTGGCTGAGGGACACATGTTCACGAACCACATTGGCCAGTTTCGTGACATCATCAGGATGGACAAGGCGGTGCCATTCCAATGTGGAACGCGGTGCTTGATCAAGTGAGTAATGCAGTAACGTGGCAATCGATTTAGAACAAGAGATCAGGTCAGAATCGGTTTCCCAAACCCAGAGGCCCGCAGAGGATTCGGTCAAAGCGAACTTGAGTAATGTGTTGTCTGCCGCCGATAAATCCATGTTGTCGGTATTGTAAGCGCAGGCAAGAACACAGTGACCTAGGTGTTGCACGTTTAACTGCATGGGCACCAGTTTGTCACCGATACGTACCAAGGTTTCACAACGCTCTATGGCGCCGTTCTGGATTTTTCGATCCAGTGTTGACCAGTCTTCTGTGTGTAAAGGGTCTTCACACAGCAGTGACCAGTTAGAAGGCGGTGTTGCGTCTACCTTATCGTAAAGTATTTTGAAGTTACGATTGTAAGACAACAAGTTTCCCGTACCGCTTTCGATAATAAACGCGGGAGTAGGCATATAGTCAAAGGCTAGTTCGAACGGGGTGCTCATGTGGACAGGCTCCTTTTTGTCGTCCTTGGTTATTCTGGGGTAATCCAAGTGATTTGGTAGCCCGCCTTTTGATCTTCTGCCAGTAATCGACTTAATACTGGCAAAAAGGTGTTGGCTTCTTTTTCGAGCGTCCAAGGTGGATTAACAATAATCATACCGCTTCCTGCCATGCCGCGCTCTTGTTCTGTGTCTCGAATACAGAGTTCAAGCAATAAAACATTGCGAATTTTCGTTGCCTTGACATTTTTCAGCAAGTCATTGGCTTGTTGGCGATTAAGAACAGGGTACCAGATGGCGTAGGTGCCTTGAGGAAAGCGCTTGTAACCTTCTTCGAGTGCTTGTACGACGTATTGATAATCCTTTTTCACCTCATAGGGCGGGTCCATTAAGACAAAGCCACGTTTTTGTGGCGGTGGCAACATGGCTTTGACTGCGGCAAAACCATCGTCTTTGACCACATTCGCTTTGCGTTTATTAGGAAATAAGGCCGCCAACGTAGGGTAGTCGTTAGGGTGCAATTCACACAGGTGAAGCTTATCTTTTTGACGAACATAATAATCGACAATTTTTGGGCTGCCGGGGTAAACCTCAAGTGCGTCAGTTGGATTAAGGTCGCGAACAATATCCAGTAACTGCTCGATGTGCTCAGGCAGGTCCTTCTCAGCGAAAAGTCGTGCAATACCGGAGTGAAACTCCTTGTTCTTCTGCGCTTGCTCAGACTGAAGCGAATATTGACCAATGCCAGCGTGGGTGTCTAGGTAGAAAAAGGGCGCGTCTTTTTTGACGAAATGACGACAAATTTGGCTGACGGTGAGGTGTTTTAAAATATCAGCGTGGTTGCCTGCATGATAAATATGGCGATAGCTGAGCATGGGGTGTCCTGTGATAAGTCATCTAAGAAAGGATAAAAAAGGCCGCGACACCGATAGGGCAAAGCGGCCTTTTACGTCGTTTACAATGGTTTAATTTATTTTACTGATGTCTCGAACGGCACCCTTATCAGCACTGGTCGCGAAGTGTGCATACACTTTTAATGCGGGCGACACCTTGCGTGGGCGATCTTTCTCTGGCTTCCAAGCATCAATGCCTTTTGCTTCCATCGCTTCGCGACGTGTTTGCAACTCTTCATCGCTTAGCAACACGTCAATAGTACGATTTGGAATGTCGATACGAATAATATCACCATTTTCTACCAGACCAATTGCTCCGCCTGCACCAGCCTCAGGAGACACGTGACCGATAGATAAACCAGAGGTACCACCCGAGAAGCGACCATCAGTCAGTAAGGCACAGGCTTTTCCTAGCCCTTTTGACTTGATGTAAGACGTTGGGTAGAGCATTTCCTGCATACCAGGTCCACCTTTTGGCCCTTCGTAACGGACAATAACCACTTCACCCGCTTTGACCTCATCTTCTAAGATGTTCTTCACGGCTTCGTCTTGAGATTCGGTGATGTGAGCTGGGCCTTCAAAAACCAAGCAGGACTCATCAACCCCGGCACTTTTTACCACACAGCCGTCAAGAGCAATGTTGCCGTAAAGCACCGCTAAACCGCCCTCAATAGAGAAGGCATTTTCAATCGAACGGAAACAACCGTCTTTACGATCACCATCAAGGGAAGGCCAGCGAGTAGATTGACTAAACGCCGTTTGCGTTGGAATGCCTGCAGGGCCCGCTTTATAAAACTCGATAATTTCAGGCGTTGGAGAGCGCATGATGTCCCAAGTCTCAAGTGCTTCTTTCATTGTGCTGGTATGAACAGTATGACATTGATTATGCAATAGACCTGCGCGATCCAGCTCGCCTAACAAACCAAAGATACCCCCCGCACGGTGTACATCTTCGATGTGATATTTAGGCGAGTTTGGCGCGACCTTACAAAGCTGAGGCACTTTACGGGACAAACGGTCGATGTCTTCTAACGTGAAATCAACTTCGGCTTCACGTGCAATCGCCAGTAAGTGCAAAATTGTGTTGGTTGAGCCGCCCATTGCGATATCAAGTGTCATGGCATTTTCAAACGCTTCGAAACTGGCAATGGAACGCGGTGCCCAATTTGATTCATCGTTTTCGTAAAAGCGTTTGGTAATATCAACAATGCGATGACCCGCTTCGACAAACAAGCGATGACGGTCGGAGTGCGTTGCCAATGTTGTGCCATTGCCTGGTAAACTTAGCCCTAATGCTTCTGTTAAACAGTTCATTGAGTTAGCGGTAAACATACCAGAGCAGGAACCACAGGTAGGGCAGGCAGAGCGTTCATACTCAGCGACTTTTTCATCCGTTGCTGTTGGGTCCGCCGCGATGACCATGGCATCCACTAGGTCTAGTTTGTTTTCAGAAAGCTTGGTTTTACCGGCTTCCATTGGACCACCAGACACAAAAATAACAGGAATGTTGAGGCGCATTGCCGCCATTAACATCCCCGGTGTGATTTTGTCGCAATTAGAAATACACACCAACGCATCTGCACAGTGTGCGTTCACCATGTATTCTACGGAATCTGCGATCAAGTCACGGGAAGGAAGGCTGTAAAGCATACCGTCATGACCCATGGCGATACCGTCATCCACTGCAATGGTGTTAAACTCTTTTGCGACACCGCCGGCTTTTTCAATCTCACGCGCGACCAATTGCCCCATGTCTTTTAGATGAACATGACCTGGAACAAATTGCGTGAAAGAGTTGGCGACAGCAATAATAGGTTTTTGAAAGTCATCGTCTTTCATACCAGTTGCACGCCATAGGGCACGGGCTCCAGCCATATTACGGCCAGAGGTGGTTGTTTTAGAACGGTATATTGGCATTATTTTCCCCACAGATTTTTGCTTTATTATGCTTTATCTAACGGCTCATGTTACCAAGATTATTGTCTGCGCCCAATGGCAATTTTAAAGCAATATTGAGACACTTGATAAATTCACCTTGAATACTTTTTTGCACGACCTGTTTGGAACCAAACCTTATGCCTGAAACTGCTCCTCTCGCCTATGCTAATGTTGCCCTAGCAAGACAACCGATCGTTGACAGTCGCCTTGTGGTGATGGGGTACGAGTTATTTTATCGTCAAAATGCCGTCGCTGTGGAAGCCGATATCATGGATGACGTAGGCGCGACCGCTCAGGTCATTGCCGCCAGTTTGCTGGAGATTGGCATGGGTAACATGGTCGGTAGCAGTAAAGCGTTTATCAATTTCTCTCGTTCTTATTTATTGAGCCCAACCGGTGTCCCCATCAATAAAGAGAACATGGTGATCGAGGTGGAAAAAGAGGCAGGATTTGATGCCATTTTACTGTCGTCGCTGCGCCGTTGGGTCAGAGAGGGATGTTCGGTTGCATTAGATGGTTTTGTGTTTCACAGTAAACTTGTGCCGTTTATTGAATTAGCAGAGTACATTAAGTTGGATATCCTAGCCTTAGGGCGTGACCAATTTCACCAGCAAATAGAGTCTTTAAGAGGTTTTGACGTTAAAATTATTGCCGACAAAGTGGAGACATGGGAAGACTATCAATTTTGTCGACTGCTGGGGGTTGAGTATTTCCAAGGTTATTTCTTCGAGAAACCGGAAATAATGTACAGCAAGGCATCGAAAGTGAACAGTATGACCTTGTTGCAATTGATGTCGTCCTTGCTAAATACCTCTACTTTAAGCATCGATAAGTTAGAAAGTATTGTTAGCCAAGATGCGGGTTTGGTGCACAAATTATTGCGTTATCTAAACTCCCCCGTGACGGGGTTAGTCGCTTCCGTTGACTCAGTAAGACTGGCCATCATGTTGATAGGCGTAGAGCAGTTGAAATCCCTGACCAACTTGCTGTTAATGTCAGAAATGGTGGGGGAAAAGCAAGTGCTATTAGAGCAAATTATGGTGCGTGCGAAACACGCCGAGTTATTTGCCGAAGCGCGTGGCTATAACAATCAAGACAAATACTTCCTCGCTGGGATGCTGTCGATGATTGATATCTGTACGGGAATGAAACTAGATCAAGTGTTAGGCGAATTGCCTTTGCCCAGTGAATTTATTAACGCCATTATTCACCGTTCTGGAAGAGTGGGTCACACGCTGGATTTGGTTGAGCATTACGGTAATGGTTATAAAGTCAAAAGTACTCAAGACATCGACGATTTAAAGACAACGTATTTAAAAGCCATACGCTGGACAGATGAATTTATGGGTGTCTTGTAAGTATTTCCTTACATGGCTGTAGGCATTCTTTCTTTATTGAGTAGTAAAAGGAAGATTTTGCCGTAATTTTTTTATAAGTAATTGATAATAAACAATTTTGTTTTATTTTTTTGTGTTTTTGAAAGTTTGTCAATTCTACAAAAATAGGTAAACTAGCTCTCATTCAGACAGACTTCATAGACGAAGTGCAGAAAAGCAGTAAACAACACTAGGACAGTGTTTTTGGATTGAACAAGACGTTCAAAAACGACGGACAGTTGAAAGGACAAGCTCAGCATAGTGGAAATGTTGAAGCGATAGGACAGTTTGATAGCTTCAGTAAGAAGCGAACAGTGATGTTTTACTTAACGGATGAGTGACTTAACAGGATGTGAGCAAAAAGTAGGGTGGCCAAAAGCGACCCTTTTTTTTGGTCTAAATTTTGTGCCAAAAAAAAAGCGATGGTCAGTCGCTTTTTATCAATCAGCCAATGAAAGCAAAATAATTAGCGTTCTAGGTACTCTAGTTTATCTTCTACACCATCCCATTGTGCGGCATCAGGTAGAGCGTCTTTCTTCTCTGCAAGGTTTGGCCACTCCATCGACAAATCACGGTTTAATTCAACAAAAACTTCTTGATCTTCTGGCAGCTCATCTTCTGAAAAGATCGCGTTCGCAGGGCATTCCGGCTCACATAATGCGCAGTCAATGCATTCATCTGGATTGATGACTAAAAAGTTAGGGCCTTCATAAAAACAGTCAACAGGACAAACCTCGACACAGTCGGTGTATTTGCAACGAATGCAGTTATCGGTCACGATGAAAGCCATTCGACTTCTCCTTACAAGCTATAAAAATAATTACTGGTTATTTTAGAGGCATTGACTATTTGGCGGCAAGTAACAATCACGAATACGCTACATTTATCCGCTATTAGCTTATACCGTCTCTGCCTCAAGTGGCCTGACTACAACTGTGATTGTAGCTCATACAGTGCGTTCAGTGCTTCTCGCGGCGTCATGGCGTCTAAATCAAGGGCACTTAATGACGCCTTAAGAGCGTTTTCTTCCGCTTGGATAAACATATCCCCTTGTTGTGGCTGATAGTTTCCCTGTGGTTCTTTGGTCTTAGGCTGTGTCGTTTCAGGGGCTTTGGCGCTAGGCGTTTCTTGTGCGTGACTGTTCACGTTACCTTCCACGTCAATGCCGGTTACGACCTCTAGTTCTTTGAGTTTCTGTTTGGCGTGACGGATGACATCACGCGGTACGCCAGCCAGTTGAGCAACCTGTAAGCCGTAAGATTGGCTAGCCGGCCCTTCATGCACCTTGTGTAAAAAGACGATATCGTCCTCGTACTCTGTTGCGGTGAGATGCACATTAGCGGCATTATCGAGTTGATCGGCCAAGGTGGTTAATTCAAAATAATGCGTAGCAAACAACACATAACATTGCAGAGTGTTGGCAAGATACTCGACCGCGGCCCATGCCAAAGACAAGCCATCGAAGGTGCTGGTTCCGCGTCCAACCTCATCCATTAAAACGAGGCTGTTTTTGCTGGCGTTGTTAAGAATGTTAGCCGTTTCTGTCATTTCGACCATAAAGGTTGAGCGGCCACCAGCCAAATCATCAGATGACCCCATTCGCGTGAAGATACGATCAACCACCGAAATAGACGCAGATTCTGCCGGCACAAAGCAGCCGGTGTGTGCTAACAAAGTGATCAAGGCAATTTGACGCATATAAGTCGATTTACCGCCCATGTTTGGGCCGGTAATCATCAGTAAAGAACGTTCCGTGTTGAGTTCTAAATCGTTTGGTACAAAGGGGTCTGAAATAACCGTTTCCACCACAGGGTGCCGTCCTGCCACAATATTGACACCGCCACGGTTGTGCAGTTCAGGGCAACAAAAATGCAGTGAAGCCGAACGCTCGGCAAAGTTGTTTAAGACGTCGAGTTGCGCCAAGGCTTGGCTGGTGGTTTGTAATTCGCTAAGAATGGCATTGAGCTGATCAAGTAAATCTTCGTACAGTTCTTTTTCCCGAGCCAATGACTTTGACTTTGCGCTGAGTGCTTTGTCTTCGAAAGCTTTGAGCTCTGGGGTGATAAATCGCTCAGCGTTTTTCAACGTCTGACGACGAATGTATTCCACTGGTGCTTGGTCTGAGTGTAAGCGACTGATTTCAATGTAATAGCCGTGTACACGATTGAAGCCTACTTTTAAGGAGCTGATACCGGTACGTTCTTTTTCAGTCCGTTCCATCTCTGCCAAAAAGTCAGTGGCATTGGTGGAAAGCGCCAGCAGCTCGTCTAATTCTTCATCGTAGCCTTTCGCAAAAATACCGCCATCGCGTACAACCGACGGTGGGTTTTCTACCAGCGCCTTGGTTAATGTCGTTGTTGTCTCTGGTTGTGCGAGAATGCGTTGATTTAAGGCGATAAGGCGAGCAGATTGGGCGGTATCGAGTTGTGCCTTAATGTCAGGTGTGGCCTCTAGGGCAAAACGCAAACGCAGCAAATCTCTAGGTCGCGCCGAGCGTAGGGCAACACGAGATAGAATACGCTCTAAGTCGCCGACTTTTTTCAGTGTGCTTTCGAACCCATCGTAGGCTTGGGTTGACTGTAATTCATGCACAACCTGTTGACGTGCCTGAATTTCATCCAGATCTCGAATAGGCGTGTGTAACCAGCGTTTTAGCAGTCGACTTCCCATCGGCGTTGCACAATTGTCTAACACCTCAATCAGTGTATTGCTGGTGCCGCCGGTTAAATTAATGTCGATTTCCAAATTACGGCGGGTCGCGCCATCGATCAATACGGAGTCGTCTTTGTGTTCGACCGTGATGGATTGGATATGCGGTAACGCGGTGCGCTGAGTGTCTTTGGCATATTGCAATAATGCGCCCGCAGAAGCAATGGCCGAGGTCAGCGCTTCACAACCAAAGCCGGATAAGTCCTTGGTGTTAAACTGTTGTATTAACTGTCGGTAGCTGGATTCGTAATCAAAATGCCAAGGGCCTAATTCAGACACGCCCTTTTCGAGTTTTAACAGGCTGCGGGCGGGGAAATCTTCAGAGACTAAAATCTCACGGGGAGACAGGCGTTGTAATTCGCTAGAGAGCGCCTCGTGTCCGTCCACTTCAAACAGACAAAAGCGTCCGCTGGCCATATCAAGATAGGAAAAACCAAACACGTCTAAGCCCTTTCGAGTTTGGTGAGCAAGAGACAGCAAAAGGTTTTCGCGCTTTTCTTCTAAAAAAGCTTCATCGCTTAGGGTTCCGGGCGTGACAATACGGGCAATTTTCCGTTCGACAGGCCCTTTGCTGGTGGCTGGGTCGCCCGTTTGTTCAGCCACCACCACGGATTCCCCCATACGCACGAGGCGAGCGATGTAGTTTTCTGCCGCATGAAATGGAATGCCCGCCATAGGGATGGGCATACCCCCTGAATGGCCACGAGCGGTGAGGGTAATATCCAGCAACTGAGCAGCACGCTTGGCATCGTCATAAAAAAGTTCGTAAAAATCGCCCATGCGGTAAAATAGCAGTTGATTAGGGTGCTCTGATTTTAGGCCGAAATATTGGCGCATCATGGGCGTGTGATTATCTACCGGTGTTTTACTCATGGAAAAAGCTCGATTGTGATCTAAAAAATAGGGGGGTATTCTACGGGATATTGTCTTAGGAATTAAGGGATAAACAGCATGAATCAACAGCAAAACATGACACAGTTGGCTGCGCAGGTTGGGGAAGAATTACAAGCGCGTAATCAGATGCTCGTCACTGCGGAATCCTGCACGGGCGGTATGATAGGCGCCGTATGCACGGATGTTTCAGGCAGTTCATCTTGGTTTTTTGGCGGTATCATCAGTTATGCCAATGAAGCAAAAATGCGAGCCTTGTCCGTTAAGGAAGAAACGCTGTCATCATGTGGTGCCGTTTCTGAAGAAACGGTTAAAGAAATGTGTGCAGGGGCGTTAGCGTTGGGTGGCGACGTGGCCGTTGCCGTCAGTGGTGTGGCAGGTCCTAATGGTGGCTCAGTTGAAAAGCCAGTAGGTTGTGTGTACATCGGCTGGCAATGGCGTGACGAAGAAGCGGTTGCTATGCGTTTTCAATTCGTTGGAGATCGACAGGCTGTCCGTGAAGCCACGGTGCTGGCGGCCCTTCAAGGGATTAAAAAACGCTATGAAAACCTTAAAAAATAACACTGTTTTTATATACAGTATTTTCTTGAGCTTACTCTAAAAAACCGCTAGAGTTAGCGATAACAAAATTGGAAACAAGGATCACATAATGTCATCTATCGCAGACAACAAGAAAAAAGCACTGGACGCTGCCCTGTCCCAAATTGAGCGTCAATTTGGTAAAGGAGCCATCATGAAGATGGGAGAAGGAACCAAGCTGGACATTGATACCGTATCGACCGGATCGCTAGGCTTGGACATTGCGCTAGGGGCAGGTGGTTTACCTTACGGCCGTATCTGTGAAATTTATGGGCCAGAGTCTTCTGGTAAGACGACTCTGACCTTGAGTGTGATTGCTGAAGCGCAAAAGCAGGGTAAGACGTGTGCGTTTATCGATGCTGAGCATGCTTTAGATCCTGCTTACGCTGAAAAACTGGGTGTTAACATTGAAGAACTGTTGATTTCTCAGCCGGATACGGGTGAGCAAGCGCTAGAAATTGTTGACATGTTGGTACGCTCTAATAGCGTCGATGTGGTTATTGTCGACTCGGTAGCCGCTTTGGTGCCTAAGTCTGAGATTGAAGGCGAAATGGGCAGTTCTTCAGTGGGTGTACAAGCACGTTTGCTGTCTCAAGCCATGCGTAAGTTAACAGGCTCCATTAAGAGTGCTAATTGCTTGGTGATCTTCATCAACCAGATTCGTATGAAAATTGGTGTAATGTTTGGCTCACCGGAAACCACAACAGGTGGTAACGCACTGAAATTTTATTCTTCCGTTCGTTTGGACATTCGTCGTATTGGCTCAGTGAAGCAGGGCGATGAAGTCATTGGTAATGAAACGCGAGTGAAGGTGGTGAAAAACAAGATTGCTCCGCCATTTAAACAAACAGAGTTTCAAATTATGTACGGTGCAGGTATTTACCGTATGGGTGAAATCATTGATTTGGGTGTCAAGCAGGGCTTTGTTGATAAAGCGGGGGCTTGGTACGCTTACGGCGGCAGTAAAATAGGCCAAGGTAAAGCCAATGCGGCTCAGTATTTAGCGGATAATCCTGCTATCGCCACGGAGATTGAAGCGAAAATACGGGAAGTCTTGTTACCCAAAAAGGGCAAAGCGGATGATAAGGCAGAAGCTTCTGCAGAAGACAATGATGCCGAAGACGATGCAGATGCGTTGGACTTTTAATCCACTTTTCGTGCAGTAAGTAAGAATCACTGTCGGGTTATTAGAAAGCAGATCTTTGGATCTGCTTTTTTTATGTCGGTATTTGTTATGATGTTCTTTATTTTTTAAGAGTGTTTAACATGTATCAAGCCTCTTTGTGGCAACCCACTGTGACTCTTGCCACCTTGCAACAGCGTGCGCGTTTACTGAAAAAAATACGCGCTTTCTTTGATGCCCGTGACGTAATGGAGGTTGATACCCAATGTTTGTCATTGGCCAGCATCACCGATCCACACATTGAAGTCTTAACCAGCCAGACCCGTACTCAAGGTCAAGACGTGACCTACTATCTGCAAACGTCGCCGGAGTTTGCCATGAAACGCTTGTTATGTGCGGGGGCGGGCTCCATTTATCAACTAGGGAAAGTGTTTCGAGCAGAAGAGGTCGGGCGTCGCCATAGTATTGAATTTACTATGTTGGAATGGTATCGACTGCACTTTGACCATTGGCAACTTATGGATGAGATGCAGCAATTATTGGCGTCTTTAATCGACAATGACGCTTTGCAGTGCGAACGACTCAGTTATCAAGCCGCTTTTTTACGCCACACAGGGCTTGACCCTTTTCGTGCGACGCTACAGCAATTACAACAAAAAGCCCACGAACATACCGAATACGGCTTGCAAGAAGGCGATAGAGACACCTTGCTGGAGCTGTTATTTGCCAGTGTGGTAGAGCCTGCAATCGGTCAGCATGCGCCCTGTTTTATCCACAGTTATCCGGCCTCTCAAGCCGCCTTGGCGAAAACGTATGTAGATGAAACCGGTCACTTGGTTGCGGCACGCTTTGAGTTGTATTGGCAAGGCATGGAGTTAGCAAACGGTTACCATGAACTCACCGATGCCGATGAGCAAGCGCGTCGTTTCATCGCAGACAAACAGGCTCGTGCGGACATGGCGCTTGTTGATCGTCAATTTGATGAACGCCTGATTACGGCCTTGCAAAGTGGTTTGCCTGATTGTGCTGGGGTGGCGTTAGGGGTCGATCGATTATTGATGTTGCTTTGCCAAAAATCACACATCAAAGAGGTTTTGCCTTTTGCACACGACCACGCCTAGCCATACTGCGAGTCAGCTGATTAAGCACCGAGCTTGGTTGTACCTGTTGATGTTTGTGTTGACGGCACTGTTGACGTGGAAAGGGGGAGAAGCGCTGAAAAATCAGCAGGTCAAAACTCTCAGAATGAACACGTCGGAACAACTCGCCCAGCTTGCCAATGTATTGGAAAGCGCCATTGCGAAATACCAGCATATGCCGACCTTGCTGGCTTCTAATGACAGGGTCATCAAAGCGTTACGGAATGGGCTTCCCGAGGACATCGCACAGCTTAACCGCGAGCTGGAGCAAATCAATCGTATTACAGAAGCATCAGACAGTTATATTCTCAATACCGATGGCTTGACCATTGCCGCCTCGAATTACCGCCAAGGTGCCAGCTTTGTCGGCAATAACTTTGCTTTTCGGCCATATTTTAAAGTCGCTATGGCAGGGAAATCGGGACGGTATTATGCACTTGGCACCACTTCTAATCGCCGTGGGTATTACTTTTCTTATCCGGTGTACGCTGAGAGAAAGGTGATTGGGGTTGTGGTTGTCAAAGTGGATTTGACGCAATTTGAAAAGCGTTTTGCCAATCAAAGCTATGAGTTTTTGCTGTTAGACCCAGATGGTATTGTGTTCAGTAGCTCACAACAGCGTTGGTTGTATCGTGTCCTAGGAGAGCTGTCTTTTGCTGAGTTACAGCGCATTGCCGAGTCTCAGCGTTACTTTGGTCAATCCATTGAAAAATTAGCCATTGTGTATCAACAACCGTTCGACGATGAATCGCATATTATCGATATCTTGGAGAACACGTCGATCGCTGATAGTACGACATTAGAACGCTCAGCTTACTTGCGTATGAGTCGGCCTATTCGATTATTAAACTTTCAAATTTCTATCCTAGCACCGCTTAAAACCATCAATGAAGAGATTGCATTATGGCGGGCGATTTTTGCTGGGGGCGTAACCATTGCCGCTCTGTTATTTGGGTTGGCTGTGTTGCGTGGCCGCATGTTACGAGAGCGTTCCGACGCCAATGAAATGACACGCCATAATCAGGCTTACATTCGAGAGGTGATTCAAAATACTCAAGCGGGGTTGGTAACACTCGATGAGAAACATCAAATAGAGTCGTTTAACCCCGCGGTGGAAAAACTCATTGGTCAACCGTTAGCGCCTTTGGTCGGACAACCTCTTAGTGTGCTGTTTCAATCAGAAGAACAGGGTATGGCGGCGTTGTCCTTGCATCCAGATGTTTTTGATTCGACCACACCCCGCGGTTTGGGCATTAAGGTGCTGACTCAAGAGGGCCACTTATGTGACTCGGAGCAAAATACGGTACCGGTTGAAATGACGTTATGTGAAATGCAATTACCGAATCGTTTGAGCTATTTGGTCACGTTTCATGACATGACGGAGCGTAAGCGGTATGAGCAAGACATTACTCAGGCACGTATTGACCTTGAACAACGTGTTAAAGCGCGCACCGCTGAATTGGAAAGCGCTAACTTGCGCTTGCGTCAAGAAATTGAAGAACACAAAGGCACCCAGCGAGAGCTGATCCAAACGGCAAAATTGGCGGTGTTAGGGCAGTTAACAGCGGGGTTAAACCACGAATTGAATCAGCCATTGACCGCTATTCGTGCGTTTGCTGGTAATGGGTTAAAGTTTTTAGACCGAGGCCTGTACGAGCAGGCGCACGCGAATTTACAGCACATCAGCCAGCTCGGCCATCATATGGGTGACATCATCGCACGGTTTAAAGTGTTTGCTCGTAAGGGGGACGTACAACAGGGGCCTATTGCGGTACAGACGGCGATTATGGGGGCGTCTAAAATCATGAGCCCACGTTATAAAGAGGTGGGCATTGAGTTGGTCGTACAAGAAGATCAAGGCTTTATCGTCAATGGGGATATGGTGTTTCTAGAGCAGGTGTTGGTTAATCTTTTGGCCAACGCCGCTGATGCCATTTTGGAGGCCCCTAACCATTCTCGGTGTGTTGCTATTGAGCAACGCCTGTCTGACGATCATATTGTTATTTGCATTCAGGATTCGGGCAATGGCCTGAGTGAAGAGGCGATCAAACATTTATTTGAACCCTTTTTCACGTCCAAATCATCTGGCTTGGGGCTGGGGCTTGGGTTGTCGATTAGTCAGCGCATCATTGATGCGATGGGTGGGCAAATTCGAGCGTCGAATCGTTCATCAGGAGGCGCCGAATTTTGTGTTAGTCTACCGTGTTTCCATCACCAGCCAAAAGAGGGAGTCTGATGTCAGAGAACAAGCATGTTTTACTCATTGATGACGAACAAGCCGTACGTATGGCGATTTCTCAGACATTGCAGTTAGAGGAGTTTCATGTCACCGAATTTGCTTCGACACAGGGCGTCATGGAACGTTTATCCCTAGATTGGTCAGGGGTGATTGTCAGCGATATTAACTTGCCGGGCAAAAGTGGTCTTGAATTGTTTGAAGACGTCAAAAAAATTGATGCAGAGATCCCTTTTATCTTGATTACGGGGCATGGGGACATCAGCATGGCGGTGAACGCTATTCGTGATGGTGCCTATGATTTTATTGAAAAACCTTTCTCGAATGAAGACTTTCTTGAAGTAGTACGCCGAGCCTCAGAGAAGCGTCAACTGACCTTAGAAAACCGCCACTTGCGTCTTGAGTTAGCCGCACAAAATGCACCGGGTCCTCGCATCATTGGTAATACACCAGGGATCCATCGCCTACGTCAAGCACTGTTGCATGTTGCCGACACAGGGGCTGACATCCTGATTCAGGGCGAAACGGGCACCGGTAAAGAGTTGGTGGCACGCTATATTCATGAACACAGTTCGCGTCGCAGCCATACGTTTGTGGCCATTAACTGTGGTGCTGTGCCGGATTCTATTATGGAGTCGGAATTGTTTGGTCACGAAAAAGGGGCCTTTACGGATGCGAAAACCCAGCGCATCGGTAAGCTTGAACATGCCAATGGCGGTACACTGTTTCTGGACGAAATTGAAAGCATGCCTATGTCGATGCAGATTCGCCTGTTGCGTGTATTGGAAGAGCGTCGTTTGGAGCGTTTAGGCTCTAACACCGCGATCGATTTGGACCTACGTATCTTGGCGGCCACCAAGGTTGATTTGAAACAGTTAAGCGAAGGGGGAACCTTTCGGGAAGATCTCTACTATCGACTAAACGTGGTGCGTGTGGATATTCCGCCACTGCGTGAGCGAAAAGACGACATCTCTTTATTGTGGCAGCACTTTTGCCTCATTGCCATCGCGCAATACAAACGTGAATCTGAACCTCTGTCTGCCGCACGTATGCACAGTTTATTGAGCTATGATTGGCCAGGTAATGTGCGTGAGCTACGTAATCTTGCCGAGCGTTATGTTTTGATGGGAGAGGCTGGCTCTTTTGAATTTGATCAAATCATTATTAATGAAAACAACCCCGGTGTCATGACCTTGCCAGAGCAACTTGAACGCTTTGAAAAAACCTTGTTAGAACAAGAGTTGATGCGACAAAAAGGCTCGATCAAAGACACCATGGACGCATTGGGGCTACCGCGCAAAACACTGTACGACAAGATGCGCAAATATGGCTTAGACAAAGACCTTTATAAGCAATAATCTAGCCTCTTCTAATTATAAAACGAAATAAGAGGCGATGTATGCCAGCTCAGTTAAAAGGAAAAGTCGCCGTGGTGACCGGCGCGGCATCAGGCATTGGTTTGGCCAGTGCGCAGGCGATGATCGCTGAAGGGGCCAAAGTGGTGTTTGTTGACCGTGATGAAGAGGCACTACTCGCCTTGTGTGAGAAGCACGGTGATGCGGCGGTGCCAATGGTGGTTGACCTATTGGATGCGCAAGCATGTAAACAGCTGATTCCGCGTATTTTAGAGGCCGTTGGCGTTATTGATATTTTTCACGCTAATGCAGGCTTGTATGTGGGTGGCGATCTGGTCGATGCGGACCCAGATGCCATTGATCGCATGATGAATTTGAACGTCAATGTGGTGATGAAAAACGTGCGCGATGTGATTCCACATATGGCGGCTCGCAAAACGGGGGACATTGTGGTGACCAGCTCATTGGCAGCCCATTATCCCACTCCATGGGAGCCGGTCTACGCCTCATCAAAATGGGCCATCAATTGTTTTGTGCAGACCACCCGCCGCCAGGTGTTTAAAGATGGGTTGCGCATTGGGTCTGTGTCGCCAGGTCCTGTGGTAACCGGTTTACTGGCGGATTGGCCAGAAGATAAGCTAGCGCAAGCCAAAGCCAGTGGTAGCCTGATAGAGGCCAGCGAAATTGCCGAGATTCTGATTTTTATGCTGACCCGACCACGCGGTATGACTATTCGTGATGTGGTGGTTATGCCTACCAATTTTGATTTATAGGTCAAAAAAAGCGCCCTAAATGGGCGCCAAACGCTATGATCATTTGAGGGGTTGAAATCGTTATTGCACGATTTCTGGTCCCATGATGCTGTACGGTAATGCCGTAGACAACGCTGGGATGTAAGTCACTAATAACAAGAACACCATAAGTACGAGCACGAATGGCATTGCGGCTTTCACCACACGCGCCAAGCTCATGCCGGTGATGCCTGAGGTAACAAACAGGTTCAAACCGATCGGTGGTGTGATCATACCAATCTCCATGTTAACCACCATGATGATACCTAGGTGAATCGGGTCAACCCCCAGCTCCATGGCAATCGGGAAGACAACCGGTGCCACGATAACCAGTAGGCCTGATGGCTCCATAAATTGGCCACCGATCAACAACAAGATGTTTACTGCGACTAGGAAGGTAAACCAGTTAAAGCCGACGCCCAGCATCCATTCTGTGATCATTTGTGGAATACGTTCTGCAGACAAGGTGTGCGCGAATAGAAGCGCATTGGCAATAATGAACATCAGCATGATGGTCGTTTTGGTGCCTTCTAACATGACTTTGCGAGACTCTTCACCAAATAAAGAAGGGAAGAAGCCACGTAGCATCATCGATAAGTTACGGCCCCAAATTGGCATACCCGCGAAGATACAAGCGGCAATAGACTCTTCAAGTTTGCTGGCGCGTTTGTAAACATAAAAGATGGCCAATGCAACGGACATGATCGCGCCCCAGGTGGCACGGTCGCCGCCAGTGACGGTTTCGCTTTCTGCAAACACAAAGAAAGACATGATTTCCCAAACAAGGAAGAAAGACACACCGTAAACCGTGCCGTTAAAACCGACACGGGCATGTTGTGCATCGTCATCATTAGTCCATGTTTTGCCTTTTAATGGTCCCATATCACGGTAAACAAAGAGGGCGATAAACATCGAGTAAACCGCTGCGACAACCGCGGCTTCGGTTGGTGTGAACACACCACCGTAAATTCCTCCCATGATAATGACAACAAGGAACAAGCCCCAGCCAGCCTCTTTACCACCACGGACTAAGTGACCAAACCCTTTCCATTCTTCTGCAGGAAGTTTTTTGATGCGCGCGACCACATAAATGGCCAACATCAACATACCGCCTGCCATCAGACCAGGAATGACCCCGGCTAAGAACATACGTCCAACGGACACATCAACCGACGCGGCGTAAACCACCATTACGATAGAAGGCGGAATCAAGATACCCAATGTGCCTGCGTTGGCAATAATACCCGCCGCGAACTCTTTTGAGTAACCTACTTGGGTCATGCCCGCAATGGCGATCGTACCAATGGCGACAACGGTCGCTGGAGAAGAGCCAGACAAGGCGGCAAACATCATACACGCCAACACAGACGCCATCGCCAAGCCGCCACGGAAGTGACCGACACTGGCAATCGCAAAGTTAATCAAACGCTTTGCCACGCCGCCTGTCGACATATAAGACGAGGCGATGATAAAGAAGGGGATTGCCAGCAAGGTGTAATGTTGCCCTGCACCGAACAAGGAAATCGCCACAGACGACAAGGAGTCGTGGGAGAAAAAGGTAATAAACAAGATGGACGATAAGCCCAACGAAATACCCACTGGCAAGCCAACAAACAGCAGGACAAGTACCAATGAAAAGAGAATGATAGATTCCACAATAGTGCTCCTGCGGCTAGTCTTTTAAGACGTTTTTGTTTTCTTCGACAAGTTCTTGCGCTTCATGACCGCTGATCAACATGTCGCGTTTGCCACGGGCAATGTCGATAAAGGCTTGCAAAGAACGGTAAGCAAGCAACGCCAAACTGATCGGCAGAATCACAAGTACAATCCAGCGGTGTACACGTGGACGCAAACCAAACATTTCTTGGACAAATTCTGGGTAACGCAATTCGTTCGAGCCTATGCCAATTTTGTACATTTTCAACCAGTACTCGATCGCACCGCCTCTTACATCAACGCCCAGCATGGCCACCCAAGTGGAATCCAGCAAGATTAAGCCGTAAAGCATGGCCGCGGCGGCACCGAATAACGACAAGCCTTTCGCAATGCGTTTTGGAACAGCATTTAAGACAATGTCGACACCCAGGTGTAACCCTGTTTTGATGCCGTAGCTCATGCCCAATAAAATAAGCCAAGAGAACGCCACTGTGTTGAACTCCAGTGCAGCGTCCCACCCAGTATTAAACCCGTAACGTGCGATTACTTGCCCAAAAGAGACCGCCATGATGGACGAGATCACGATCATTAGAAGGTTTTCTTCTGCCCTCTCCATGACCTTTGGGAAGCGCTTTTCCAGCACCCACAGGATGACAATAAAAATCAATAAATAAAGATGTGGCCAAAGTGCCATGGGGGTCTCCTAATCAGACAACAAAAAGCTGACCCGTTTGGGTCAGCTTACTGCAAGGTAAAATTTGAATTACGCGCCAGCGGCAGCGTTGATCAAATCTTTACCAATGTATTTCTCAAATTGCGTCCAAACAGGTTTCATTGTATCGACCCATTCTTGGCGTTGCTCTGGTGTCAAGGTATTGATCTTGCCACCGGCTTTTAGGATGTTGGCACGGTTTGCTGCTTCAGCGGCTTTAACGCTCAAGTTGGCTTCTTGTGTCACATCATCGGCAATTTGTAAAAATTGAGCGCGGTCTTCATCGGATAGGCTCGCTAGGAAGTCAGAAGACGTCATGAACAAGTAAGCCAACAACTGGTGGTTGGTTTCTGTGATGCTGTCTTGTACTTCGTAGAATTTTTTCGTGTAAGTGTTAGACCAAGTGTTTTCTTGACCATCGACAACGCCGGTTTGCAACGCGCCGTACACTTCAGAGAAGGCCATGGCTTGTGGTGAAGCGTCCATCGCCGAAATCATTTGCTTGGCGACATCAGAGGTTTGTACGCGGAATTTCATGCCTTCCGCATCGCTTGGTAGTAGAAGAGGCTTGTTGGCAGAGAAGTACTTCATACCAGACATCCAGTAACCCAGACCAACGAAACCAGCGTAGTCGTCCATTTCTAGCAGTAAGTCTTTACCTTCAGGTGTATTGGTAAAGCGAATCGCGTGATCCATGTCTTTAAAAACGAAAGGTAGATCAAAAACACCGAATTTTTCAGTGTAAGAACCAAACTTAGAAAGAGACGGTGCAAGCAGTTGAACATCACCCAGTAATAGGGCTTCCAGCTCTTTAGAATCACCAAACAGTGTAGAGTTAGGGAACACCTCGATACACATTTTGCCATTCATTTCTTTGTTAACACGGTCAGCAAAATTATTTGCTGCAACCACTTTAGGGTGGGTAGTTCCGCCGGTTACATGGCTGAATTTAACAACGCGTTCGCCTGAATCACAGTTTGCAACCGCGGTGCCAGCAGAAAGGGCAAGGGCGAGAGAGGTTAAAGCAAGGCTGATTTTTTTCATTTTTATAAGACTCCAAAAACTGAATTATTATTGTTTACCTGATTTTTAGCCGGGTCGCTGTTTTTGGTGCAACCGTTTGACAGAGCAAAACAGGTGATGCTAACCATAGTTATTACACAATCTATGCCAACTCTTTATTTAATCTGTAAGTGTCTGATCTATATATAAATTATTGATATTTATAAGAAGTGATAAAGAATATAGAGGTTTTAATGACATGTAATAGGGGGGATTACACACATAAAGAGATTCAATATGGGGGGAATCCCACCCATATTGTTAATGGTATGTATCTTGTGTGTCTGAGCGCTATTTTGACTCTAAAAGCGTCGACAGTTGCGTCTTGAACATCGCCATCATGGCTTTTTTGCCAGAGAGGTGAGCGGCTTGGCGTGAGGCCTCCGTATCTCGCCCAAGAGCGGCTTCCAATAATACGCTGAGTTCTGGGTGAAAAGAGCGATCGTTTTTTTGTCCAATAATCGTTAATACCGCTTTTAAAAAAGAGGGGCGAATGCTGTCAAAAGGGCGATGATGTTCAACAAAAAGTAAGATATTGCGTCTATCGTGCGGGCTAAGAAGGGTATCTTGATCGTCTGCTGATCCTTGTAACAGCAAGATAATCAGTTCGGTAGGAAGATCAGCGTATTGCAGTAATATATTGATTGAAAACGTCGCTACGAAGTGTTTATGCCATTGATTTGCACGTTGTTTGGCGTCGTCATTGAGAGGCTTGACCATCATTAACGAATAACTGCCGCTGGCTTGATCTTTTGATGTGCCAAGGCGAACCGCTCGATAGCCGTTCTTCAACCAGAACATTACGACATCTGTGGTGGCGGCAAAGCTGGTGCATAAAAAGTCGACCTTGGGCAGCGCGACCTCTTCAATGGCGGTCAGCAAGTCGCTGGCCACCCCCTGTCTTTGTTGATCTGGGTTGGTGGCAATGCGACTAATACGCCAATAACGGTAGTGTCCCGCTTCTTCTATGCCTTCGTGAGCCAGCAAAGATTGAGGCAATAAATGACCTCTAGGCCGACGTGTCCCTTGCAATACGGCTTGGCTTAACGCCTCAGGCAAGTCGCCTTCTTCCGTGACTATGGCAACGCTGTTGAGTGGGTGGTCGTGTGCGGTTGGGTGTTGTGGGTCAGTGAGACAGGCCTGATCGGTATTAATAGATAAATACGTGGTAACAGAAGGGTCATCCATTACCCAACGAACGTTATCGGGTGACGTTTGATAGTGTGCACTTACTAACAAATGGAATGCTTGGGCCAAAAGCTGAGGGTAGGCGAGCCAGTCCGCCCCAGTCAAAGCAAGGCAGGGTTTTTTCTGGGGTGCCGTGCTCTGCTCGTGAGATTGAGATTGAGACAGTCTTGGTGTTTGATCAGAAGGGGTTAAAAAGAAGGTAGCATTGACCCAATTTTCCAGTGGGTCATTTCCCCCCCATCGAACCGGTGTCACTAAAGTGAGTCGTTGTAAAGGCTCGATAATAGGGGATGACGACGTGTGCTGAGGGATTTTTTGGTGCGCCAAGAAGCGACAAAAACGCAAACCAAACCCCTTACCTGCCCCTTCGTAACCATAATCCGTGGTACTGAACACGTTGTGTATGGCGATTTTGCTGAGCGCCTTTAGCATGGGCAAAGGCAGCATCGAGGCTTCATCAACAAACAGGTAATCCCACATCGGTGTGTCTGAAGACGTTAATATTAAGGCGTCGGGGGCGATAAAAGGCAAATCAAACGTCTGTTCACTGTTGGTCAGTGATGCAACAAAGCGTTGCTTTAATGTCTTGATAGCCTCTTGATTGGGAGCGGTGACCGCTACTTTTTTTCCGTTTTGTAGCAATTTGGCTAGGGTGTCTCCTAGCAGGGTGGATTTTCCTCGTCCACGTGGCGCAATCAATACGTACGCTTTTGCTTGAGCAGCGAGTAAACAGTGTTGTACCTGACGTTGCTCTTGAGTTAGGGCGGGGTAGTCTGCGATGGGGGCTAAGGCCGGTAAAGGGGGGAGAGCACCCAGTGAGGTACGAAGAAAAGGTGAGTCATCTTGGTACAAACGCTCCAATAGGTAACGTTTAAAATATGAGGTCACTTGCTCGGGTTGATACGGCCAAGGCAGATAGCGGGTAAGATCTTGGTCGGTCATAGAGCACCAGCCGTCTTCTGGTAAAGCTATGGCAAAAAGACCATGACCGCGTACGGTGCCCGCTAAAATAGTGAGGGCGCTGGCTGACACACCGTGCTGTAAATCCAGCAATACCGCCTCATGGCTACGACCTAAATGTTGCCGAGCCTGCTTAAAAGTACAAAGTGACAGTGTGTTGCCTTGCAATAAATCGGCGTGCTTTTCCTGATAAAGAGACACATCGTGCGTGACAATAAGCGGGGTAGACAAATGCTGACTCAAATGCAAAAAATCCGACAGAGTGTCTTCGCTGGAGCCGGTGAACAAATAACAGTGGCGATGGTTGTCAGACATAGGGTACAAAATCTCCTTGTGGTCGCACCATGATACTGCGACCACAAGGCAGAGCCAATTAACCTATCACGAGTAAATCCATAAATCGGTTTACAGGGTGGTTTTCCAATGCTGTTTGATCTTTGCAAAGGGTGAAAATCGTGTCGCATTGACGAGGTGGGAATCGCGTCGCTAGGTTATGTTTAAATTTTTGTTCCAATAAAGGAATGCCTTCTTTCCGGCGACGTCTATGACCAATAGGGTATTCCACAACCACTTCCTCTGTACTGCTGCCATCGTTAAAAAAGATTTGGATGGCATTGGCAATGGAACGCTTGTCAGCGTCTAAGTAGTCTGCACTGAACCTTTTGTCTTCTACGATTTCCATCTTGTCTCGTAAGGTATCAATCATCGGGCTCGCTGCGTGGAAACTGTCTTCGTAATGTTCGGCAATTAAATGACCAAATAGTAGCGGGACAGCCGTCATGTATTGCAGACAATGATCTCGGTCGGCTGCATTCGCAAGAGGGCCTGACTTAGAAATAATGCGAATAGCGGACTCATGGGTACGAATGACGATCTTGTCTATTTCCGACAAACGGTCTTTTACTTCTGGGTGTAAAGTAACGGCGGCTTCGGCGGCGGTTTGTGCGTGGAATTCCGCTGGGAAAGAAATTTTAAACAGCACATTCTCCATCACATAGGTGCCGTATTCTTGAGGAAAAGTAAATTGACGTTGTGCTTCCGGTTTGATGGCTTGATCTTTATTAGTTTTTGCAAAAGACACATCATAAAAACCCCATTGTGGCGCGGTAAGCACACTGGGAATGCCCATTTCTCCCCGCATGGACATATCGGCTAGGCGGACTGCTCGCGATGTGGCGTCGCCTGCCGCCCAAGATTTTCGTGAGCCGGCATTCGGGGCGTGTCGGTAGGTGCGCAGTGCCGAGCCATCGACCCAAGCTTGTGAAATCGCCGCCATAATCTGCTCGCGATCACCGCCCATCATCTTGGTGACCACCGCGACAGAAGCAACACGCACTAATAGCACATGGCATAAACCGACACGATTAAACGAATTGTCCAGCGCGATAACGCCTTGAATTTCGTGAGCCATGATCATGGCTTCTAATACCTCACGCATGGTCAGTGGGTCTTCACCACGAGCTAAACGCACCTGAGATAGGTGATCGGCAACCGCTAAGATGCCGCCAAGATTATCTGAAGGGTGTCCCCATTCTGCGGCCAGCCAAGTGTCATTGTAGTCTAACCAGCGGATAATACAGCCAATGTCCCAAGCGGCTTTAACGGGGTCAAGAGAAAGTGAGGTGCCGGGTACGCGTGCTCCATTAGGTACCAGAGTTCCAGGTACAATAGGGCCTAAATGCTTGGTACATTCAGGAAAGCGTAACGCCAATAAACCACAGCCTAAGGTGTCCATAAGGCAGTTACGTGCTGTGTCTAGGGCTTCTTGACTGTCGACTTTATAATGGATGACGTAGTCGGCGATGTCTTGAATAACCTGATCATAATCAGGGCGATTGTTGGTGTCTACGTTGTTACTCATTGTCTTCCCTTATTCAATAATGTGTTTTGTCATGTGTAATGTATTGAAGGCGACGGCATGAGCGTTGCCTTCGACTTTGCCTTATGAGCGCTGATCGATATCGATCCAGCCGGTGTGGTCGGGTCCAATATAATCGGCGCTCGGACGAATAATGCGGTTATTGGCCCTTTGTTCCATCACGTGTGCCGCCCAACCTGTAACACGCGCACAAACAAAAATCGGTGTAAACAGCTTGGTGGGAATGCCCATAAAGCGATAAGCGCTGGCATGGAAAAAGTCTGCGTTACAAAAGAGTTTTTTCTCCCGCCACATCACGTCTTCGCAACGCTCAGAGACGGCGTATAAATAGGTGTCTCCAACCTCGTCACTGAGCTTTTTTGCCCACTGCTTGATCACGTCATTACGTGGGTCACGTTCACGGTAAATGGCATGACCAAATCCCATAATGGTTTCTTTGTTGAGCAGTTTTGTCATCAGTCCAGCTTCGGCCTGATCGGCGGTTTGCCAGGGTTCTATCATGTCCATCGCTGCTTCGTTTGCGCCGCCGTGCAAATGCCCCCGTAAACTGCCAATGCCACCAGTAATGCAAGAGTGCATGTCGGATAAGGTTGAGGCGCAAACGCGGGCGGTAAAAGTGGACGCATTGAATTCATGTTCGGCATACAAGATAAGGGAGGCATTCATGACCTGTACTTCTAGGTCACTCGGTGCCGTGTCTTTTAACATGGTTAAAAAATGCCCTGCAAGAGAGGCAACGCCAGTGTTTGTGGTGTCGACACGCACGCCATCATGACTAAAGCGATACCAATACAAAACCATAGCAGGCAGGGTTGCGACCAGTCTGTCGGCCACATCCTGTTGATCATTCAGCGGGCTCTCTGGCTCAAGGTTGCCTAACACCGAACAGCCTGTGCGCATGACATCCATGGGGTGAGCATCTTTTGGGATCAGTTCAAGCGCTTGTTTTAATGTCTCGGGTAGTGGACGCAAACTCAGCAGTTTGGCTTCGTATTGAGTGAGCTGTTGGCGAGTGGGTAAATCACCATACAGCAGTAAATAGGCAACCTCTTCAAAACTGGCTTTATCGGCCAATACGTCGATGTCATAACCACGATAAGTCAGTCCTGCCGCGGCTTTTCCGACCGAGCAGAGTGCTGTTTGTCCCGCGCTTTGTCCACGCAGTCCTGCGCCTGAAAGTACTTTAGTCATAATGTTCTCCATTTTTATTTTTAGCGAGAATCTAAATGAAAGTCAGTGATCTTGTGTTGCGTATTAAGTATGTGAAAACAGTGCGTCTAATTTGTCCTCGTATTCATGGTAGTTTAAAAATTCGTACAACTCGTTGCGGGTTTGCATGCTGTCAATTACATTGCGCTGGTGGCCATCCTGTAAAAGCTGTTGATAGACCGTTTGAGCCGCTTTGTTCATGGCACGAAAAGCGCTGAGTGGGTACAGAACAAGGCCGACGCCAGCACGGGCAAGCTCGTCTTTACTGAATAAGGGTGTTGCGCCAAATTCTGTGATGTTGGCCAATACAGGGACTTTGACGGCATCGACAAACTCTTGGTATTGATCCAAGGTGATCATGGCTTCGGGGAAAATCATATCGGCACCGGCCTCAACACAAGCAATGGCACGTTCAATGGCCGATTCCATGCCTTCTACTGCCAAAGCATCGGTGCGTGCCATGATGACGAAGTGTTCATCTGTTCTGGCGTCCACACAAGCTTTGATCCGGTCAACCATTTCGGGTTGGCTGACAATGGCTTTATTAGGACGGTGACCACAGCGTTTCTGTTGGATTTGGTCTTCAATATGAATGGCAGCGGCACCAGCCTTTTCCATTTGCTGAACCGTGCGAGCAATATTAAATGCGCCGCCGAATCCCGTATCTATGTCGACAAGTAAGGGCAAATTGGACGCTGAGGTAATGCGTCGTACGTCTTCTAATGCATCGTGTAAGTCGGTCATACCAAGGTCTGGTAAGCCATAAGAAGCGTTGGCGACGCCTCCACCTGATAAGTAAATCGCTTGATGGCCAGTTTGCTCCGCCATCATGGCGCAATAAGCATTAATGGTGCCGACCACTTGCAAAGGTGCATGGTCGGTAACTGCTTGTCTAAAACGAGCGCCTGCAGAAAATGCTGTCATGGTATACCTCTTATTGTTGTTTTAATGGGACGCGAGGCCAGTCTTTTCCATTGCTTGTTTCAGCAATTGACTGGCGCGGCTAATGTGACGACGCATGAGCAGTTCAGCAAGATCGCCCTCGTGATTGGCAATGGCGTCTAAAATCGCGCGATGTTCTCGTAATGCTTGGCGTGGATCACTACGCTGATCAGAGGTGTGACGTCGATACATGCGAATAATGGCGTAAAGCTCTTCAGTTAATAGGCGAATGAGTTTGGTATTTTGGCTGGCGTGAATGATACGAAGGTGAAAATCATCGTTGCCACCCTGTTGCATATATTGCTCGTCTTGATTGTTATCAAGGTGAGATTGATGCTGATCAAGTAACGCATACAAGCGGGTTACTTCATTTTGAGTCATCGTCTCTGCAGCCAAACGCGCAGCCATGCCTTCCAAGGCTTCACGCATGGTAAAGGTATCGAGCATGTCTTTTAGGTTCAGTTCGATGACCCGGGCACCGACATTGGCGGTACGGGTAACCAAACCGAGCCCTTCCAGTTTGACGATGGCTTCACGCAATGGACCACGTGAAACACCGTATTGTTTGGCCAATTCTGCTTCTGAAATCTTACTGCCTTGGGCAAGGTGTCCCTGCACAATGGCGTTGCTAAGCTGTTGAGCAAGGTCTTCAGACAGGGTTGCGGACTTGATTAATGCTAAATTATCTGTTGCTAAACGGGTCATAGCGAAACTCATAAATTGTTAACAATGTAGTCTTTATAAATAAGAATATTCGGTTTATCAAGTAATATTGTCGACAATTTTAAGATTTTTGATCAAATAAACAGCAAAAAAACAGAAGAAGCTGGGCAAAAAAGACGATAAAAAGCCATAGAAAAACCGCTGTAGCGTTGTAAAAGCTGATAAAGTCAAAGTAGAACAAGAGGATGAGAGAAAGCATGAAAAAAATTAAAAATGAAATCGCGTTGAGTAAAAAAGCCATTCAAGTAGGGGAAAATTACGCGTTAAAACGCGGTTACGATGGCTTTTCTGCCACCATGTCAGCGAATGAAAAAACAGAAGCCATTTATCGTTTGCTGGTGTTAGATAAGTTGATTGTGGCCTTGCCTGCCGATAAAGAAGATTTGCCAAGTATGAAGCATAAGTTGGCTTTATGGATTCAAAAGCTGTTACCAAAGGATGACCCTTTATTGCAGTAATACACTTTCTTTAGGTAAGGGTTTTATTGCGCTAATTTCTTTATTTATGTTTTGTTATAACATATCATTTTGATCTGTAATAACGGCGGCAACATACATAAGGTGATAAGCAATGCAGGCAAGCGCGCAAAATATAGAAAACTCTGATCAAGTTGTTGGCTTGTTGAGTGTGGCGAAGTCGTCACATCAAGAAGTATTAGCTGATATCTATCAGCCCAATATTGGCATGACAGTATGGCAGAGGTCGTTGGCAGAATGTGCTGACTACGCGCAGTCTTTATTGCGGTTGTCGCCTAATTTTGCCTACAGCTCTCAAGGCAATGCGGACAAAATCACCGCTTTACTGCGACGTTTATTGCCTGAACACCAGGGTAAAGACCTATTTTTGGAGGACATTCATTTGCTGGTGGAGATGTTTGCTTGCTTGTTTGACTTAAAGGAAGTTGGTCTGCGACTGACTGCTCTGTCATCGGCTATGTGTCCTCGCTTTCATGTGGATAAAATTCCATGTCGCATGGTATCCACGTATGCTGGAACAGGCAGTGAGTGGTTACACGAAGCTCATGTGATTAGGTCGCAGCTTGGTCGAGGGGGTAACGTAAATGATCACAACAGTGGTTTGCTCCATGGCGGAGTGATTAACCGTTTGGCGATAGGGGATGTGGCTATTATGAAAGGCGATGAATGGCCGATGTCATTAGGTCGTGGTATGGTCCACCGTTCGCCTGCTGCAAACACAGAAGACAAACGGTTGTTTTTAAGCATTGATATGACTTAGTGGCGAGTCACCAAGTTATGATTTGGTTGTTCCAGTCTAAATAGGCCGCTTTGTTGTCCATGTCGACGGTATTCATAATGGACAACAATTGCGTGGCGACAAACTCAGGTGTGAATAACTTACCTTCTGGTACAGAGCGCTGAAAAGGCTTAGACAAAGGGGTATCGGTCGTTCCCGGGTGAAAAGCGATTAACTTTACATTCTTAGCGCGGCGAGCGTATTCGATCGAACACGTTTGAATCAGCATATTCAACGCGGCTTTAGAAGCACGGTAACTGTACCAACCGCCCGTTCTATTGTCTGAAATGCTGCCGATGCGTGCGCTAAAGACAGAGACCTGAGCAGGGATTCCACCTTTAATCAAAGGCAGAATATGACTCAGCCAGAGCATCGGAATAACGGTATTAACTTGAAAGGTGTGCTCAAGCTGTGCCGCATTAACATCTTCCAGTTTACGCTCTGGCATCATGCTGTTTTCATGTAATATACCGTTGCAAATCAAAACTTTACCTATTTTTCCAGCAAAGGGCATTAACCCGTTGCAGACTTGCTGAATTGCGGTTTCGCTGTAATCACATTCAAACCAATGGGTGTCTGTGGCAAATCCTTCAGACGGGGATGTGCGACTCACAGCAAATACCCCGAGGCAGTCTTCGTCTTGTTCAAACTGTTTAATGGCGGCGTGGCAGATCTTACTACTGGCGCCAATGACTAAAGCGTAAAAAGGTGTCATCTTGATATTCCTATCGATAAGTGAAAACAACTCGATGAGTAGAAACCGTGGATGAATTAAAGATCACAACGGTCTTTTTTACAGGGCTCACAACGGGGTTTACCGCTAACAAACGATGAAATTTGATGTCGATAACGAGCAAAGAATAAATAGCTCTTGTCGGCAAAGAAACGAATAACAGGCCAACGCAATACCTGCATCCACTTGTGTTTTCCTACCAACTTCCATGCCAAGCAGGTTACGTCCAAACCTTTGATGATACGGCCATCATCAAGTTGCCCGTGAAGTACTCGATCGGCTTCAATTGGGTCGATATGAGGAAAAGCTTCGCTGAAATTCTCTGCGTGAATGTCTTCTAGGTGCAATTTTTTTTGCGTATCAAGCGACCGCAAAGTGTTCATCTCAGCCGCGCAAAGTGGGCAATGACCGTCGTAAAAAATGGTTAACATGATGGCAGACTCGTATTGATAAAAGCGATACTGTTTGTTGTATATAAATATTACGAAGCAAGTATCGCCTTAGATCATTATAGTGCTGGCAACCAGTCGCGCTGGCAACCAGTAGTGCTGACAATCAGTAGTGTGGGTAAAGCATGATTAGGTGTAACACACAGACAATAATGGTGATGACAAAGCGCATGTTTAAATAAGGCGCGTTAGGAGAACGGATCAGTTTCAGCGATCGGGCTTCGACCCAAAAAACACTCATAAAACCGAGTAACAAAATGGCAATAGAGAGGCTAGGGATGCCAATCAATAGAGCGACCCAAGCCGCCAGCGCCAGTAGGTTACTGGAAATAAGCAGAAAGCGACCTAATGAATTGATTTCCTTGTGGATCAGTTGCCCCCACAATGCACCGCCTAGAAAACTCAAAATAATGGCACTGTAGGTGCTAAATAATGTGTAGCCAGAAAGCCCTAAAAAGGGTTGACCTATCCAACTGAAATACGTTGCAGCGGCAAACGGAATAATGCCCAATACGCCGAGTAAAGTGGTTAAGGAAGTGTTCGGTGTTCGCATGACAGCAATCCTGATCTTAGAAAACGAAATGTGCAATAAAAAAGTTCCCCCTATTTTAATAGTAACGCCCTAGATAAAACCAGTGATATCAGACATTCACTCGTTAGTAAGCTATTTTGTTTTCTTTTGCGTAGGGTGTTTTTCTGCATCCCTCTTTTATTGAAAGATGACTGAACGATAATCGCCATTGAGGGAAGTACGACCACAGAGTACAATGCCTGACTATTATTTATGCGTGATGCCTCCTAGTGATCATGCTTTCCCCAACGAATATTATTTAAGGTGTGTTTCGAAATGCCAGCTAAAACAATGGATGAACTCGTTTCCCTGTGTAAACGTCGCGGATTTATTTTCCAAGGCAGTGAAATCTACGGTGGTATGCAAGGCGCTTACGATTATGGTCCGTTAGGTATTGAGTTAAAAAACAACCTAAAAGCGGCTTGGTGGCGCTCCATGGTATACGAGCGTGACGACGTGGAAGGCTTGGATGCTGCGATCATTCAAAACAAACACGTTTACAAATACTCGGGTCACGAAGATACCTTTACAGACCCAATGGTGGATTGCCACGAGTGCAAATCTCGTATGCGTGCTGATCACATGAAAGACATCAAGGTATGTGATAACTGTGGATCAAGCAATGTCACAGAACCTCGCGACTTTAACCTCATGTTTAAAACCAACGTTGGCCCCATGGTTAACGAAGAGTCCTACACTTACCTTCGTCCAGAAACGGCTCAAGGTATTTTTACTAACTTCAAAAATGTCGTCGATTCTACTTCTCGTACTTTGCCATTTGGTATTGCGCAGATTGGTAAGTCCTTCCGCAACGAGATTACACCGCGTAACTTTATTTTCCGTGTTCGTGAGTTTGAAC
Source organism: Marinomonas algarum (assembly GCF_020532605.1). Classification (GTDB taxonomy): domain Bacteria; phylum Pseudomonadota; class Gammaproteobacteria; order Pseudomonadales; family Marinomonadaceae; genus Marinomonas; species Marinomonas algarum. Next base: position 63,072 of record NZ_JAJATW010000020.1, read on the forward strand.
AGATGGAGTTAGAGTTTTTCTGTAAGCCTGGCGAAGATGAAAAATGGCATGAATTCTGGGTAAATGCGCGTAAGCAGTGGTGGTTGGATCAAGGCTTAACAGAAGAAAACATCGAGTTTGAATACGTTACTGGTGATGACCTAGCGCATTATTCTAAATCGACTGTGGATATCTTATACCGTTTTCCACATGGTTTTGAAGAGTTGGAAGGCGTGGCGAATCGTACTGACTACGATCTTGGTTCTCATACCAAAGCACAAGAAGAGTTCGGTCTGTCTGCGAAAGTGAAGAAAAACGAGCATTCAACTGCAAAACTTGCCATTCGTGATCTTGAAGCGAATAAGTGGGAAGTCCCTTTCTGTATCGAGCCATCTGCTGGTTTGGACCGCGGTTTATTGGCGGTGATCACGGAAGCGTACACCGAAGAAGAATTGCCAAATGGTACAACCCGTACAGTGCTTAAATTCAAGCCACATCTAGCGCCGATTAAAGTCGCGATTATGCCGCTGAAAAAGAACAAGCCAGAAATTGTTGCTTTGGCAAAAGAGCTTAAAAACAAGCTTCAGAAATTGGGCTTGGGTCGTATTCTTTATGAAAACACGGGTAATGTCGGTAAAGGCTATCGTCGTCACGATGAAGTGGGTACACCGATTTGTGTGACCGTAGATTTTGATTCTATCGAACAAGAAGGTGCACCCGTGACGGTTCGTGACCGTGACACAATGGAGCAAATTACCGTTCCTGCCGCTGAACTACCGGCTTACGTAGTAAATTACTTTATTAACCAAGACTAGTCTTTCGTTATTAGTAACAGAAAAGCCACTACGGTGAAAATCGTAGTGGCTTTTTTTGTTTGGTGCTATTTTATCATCTAGCCCATGCAAACAGTGCTGCTTACCGTATTAGAGAGAACCGCCTTATATCCAAAGAACCGTGTTTTGAAAAAGTTACCTTACAGGGTAATTTTGTTCGTTTAGAGCCGTTGTCGGAATGTCATTGGCAAGGGTTGTGTCATGCTGCGACAGACGGACGTCTTTGGGAGTTGTTTTTTACCTTTGTGCCGCATCCTAACAATATGGACGTTTTCTTTAAAAAGGCAGACGATCAATATGACATCGGTGCGGGGTTAACCTTTGCTATTATTGATGTGACGACAAATAGCGTAATTGGCTCAACGCGATTTATGAACGCCAACCTTATCAATAAAACCGTTGAAATAGGGTCGACTTTTTTGGCGCAATCATTCCAACGAACGCAAGCCAATACCGAGGCTAAATTGCTGATGTTGACCTACGCTTTTGATTCGTTGGCCTTGAACCGAGTGGAATTCTTAACGGATTATTTAAATAGTCGTCCCTGAATAATGGCGTTTCAGACAAGAAACGCCATGGTATTTTTAGGCTTTTCCATTAAAAACGTTATTTTTAGCCATATGCGCTGTAAAAAAGACCCAAAATATTGGGCACAATAAAGCC
>NZ_JAJATW010000001.1 GCF_020532605.1 Marinomonas algarum
AACGGCTTCGAAGTCGCTTTTGCCGAGGCAAATCAGCCCCAGATAGGTGCGAATGAGATCGATGTTTGCAATGCCATGACGCTTGACGACTGAGCGTGAGGTTTTGGCCAGCGAGGTCTGTTTGTTGAGGCAATGTCCGACCAACGCCAGGCCGCCATGGGGTGTGATAGTCTCGGTTTTAGACTGTTCGAGTTTGAAGGTGCGCATGGAAAAAAGTCACTGTCTGGGTGAACGAAAAGCAGTGGTCATTTTACTGCTTCAGGCCGTATGATTACAGCTCTGCAGGGGTGTGAGAGGGGTTTTAAGTCACGGAATCAGGTAAAAGTCCGTTGCCTGAGATAAGAGACACAGAAAAAAACACAACACACAATCGTCTGCTCCGACTGCCAATAGGGTTATTTTTGGGTAGCGTGTCGGTGATATCTGGCACCAGCGGTCAAGCAATATTGACACGACTAAATCGCTGGCAGGGCGTTCTCCCCAGTAAAATCAATGGTTCAACCGACGGTCTTGCCCTGTTTGCTGCCATCGCCGCGATGGTCGGTTTCTTGTATCCAGCACAGAGTAGTAAGACATTTGACCTTATTGGGTTTGCAGGTGCCGTGCATTTACCCTCTGCCGTCTTATTGGGAATGAGTTATGGACTGGGATACTGGTTTTGCTTAGGGCGTGGTAATACACTGGATAAGCGCGTTTTATCTTTGTGTGTGGCGGTTTACCTGCTGTGCTCATTGGTGCGTTTCTGGTTTTGAAACAGATAAAACGATCTAGTTTTAGGCTTTATGAGTAATTACAGTGATAAGTGTTAAGCTTACGGAAATAATCTAATCATCTTGATTCAAAGGTATGACATGAAGAGCACAAGTAATTATGGCGTTTTAATGATGAACCTTGGCACACCGGACGGGCCAAATACATCGGATGTTCGCCGTTACCTCAGGGAATTTCTTTCTGATAGCCGAGTGGTTGATCTTAACCCCCTGCTGTGGAAGCCTATTTTAAATTTGGTCATTCTTACCATTCGACCGCCTAAGGTGGCGAAGGTGTATCAGCAGGTTTGGATGGACGAGGGCTCACCCTTGTTGGTGCTTAGCCAACGTCTTAAGGAAAACGTTAAACTTGCGTTATCTGAAAAAGCCGGTCATGACGTGCCTGTTGAGCTGGCCATGACTTACGGTAACCCAAGTGTTGAAAAAGCCGCGAACGCATTACGGGCGCAAGGTGTCACCAACATCATTGTCGTGCCAATGTACCCTCAGTTTTCGGCGACCACGACTGCCGCTGCTTATGACCGCTTGATGTCTTCGTTAGGTAGATGTCCTCATTGGCCTGCTTTGCAGTTGTTGCATGATTACGCTGATCACCCACTGTATATCAAAGCATTAGCCGATTCTGTCCGCAGACAATGGGAGAAGCAGGGCGAGCGCCGCCATCTTGTAATGTCTTTCCATGGTATCCCTAAGCGTTATGTGACTAACGGCGATCCTTATGCAAGGCGTTGCACGACAACCAGTCGCTTGGTTGCAGAAGAGTTAGGGTTAAGTGATGATGAGTGGACGCATGTGTATCAGTCTCGATTTGGTCGTGAAGAATGGTTGAAGCCTTATGCCGATGCCACGTTAAAGATGTTTCCGTCTCAGGGTATAAAAAGAATCAACGTAATTAGCCCAGCGTTTGCTATCGATTGTATTGAAACACTGGAAGAGATCACGCTTGAGCTGGGTGACGAATTTAAAGACAACGGTGGTGAAGCGTTTGACTACATTCCCGCTTTGAACGACTCTCCTGAGCAGGTTGCTTTGTACATGGATCTGATAGAGCAAAACACCAAGCAATGGACGTAACTATGACAAAGCCTGCCGCGCCTATTGTGCGAATCGCATTCGATGCGGACGATACTTTATGGCGTAATGAAGATATTTTTGCGCATGCTCAGGATGAGTTTATTCGCCTGCTTCTGCCTTATCAGAATGAGGATTTTATTCGTTCGCATTTAGCCGAGATGCAAATTCATAACTTGGCGCATTTTGGCTACGGCATCAAAGGTTTTACCCTGTCGATGATTGAAACCGCGATCGAATTGACAGAAGGTCGAGTCACCGGCAGCGAAATTCACCAGATTATCCAGCTGGCTAAAATCATGCTGGCTTCTCCAGTGGAACTTTTGGAGCATGTTGAGTCTGTGCTGTCTCAACTCAAAGGTAACTATCAGCTTATGGTCATCACAAAGGGAGATTTGCTCGATCAAGAAAGTAAGCTTGCGCGGTCAGGGATTGTAGATTATTTTGATGATATTGAAATTGTCAGTGATAAGAAGGCGTCAACGTACCAACAAATTCTTCAGCGCTATCAATGTTCGGCAGAAAATTTTTTAATGGTAGGGAACTCGCTCAAATCAGATATATTACCTGTGTTAGACATAGGTGCTAGAGCGCTGCACATTTCTTACCATACGACATGGGCTCATGAAGAAGTGTCTGACGATATCTTAGGGCAATACCCTCAGCTCACGCAGCTGGATGACATGAGCCAATTAATACCTTGGTTATCGCGCGTTTCGTTAAGATAAAAAGGCCATAATATGATGAAAGTAAAAAGTGTTTGTGTTGCCCTGTTGCTTGTTTCTGGCGTGTTACAAGCAGACGACAGTTCAATGGATAAGTCGATCGATAAAGCGAAGGTCACGGCAGAAAATTTTTGGGAAAAAACCAAAGAGGTGTCTGCAGACTTAGGTGAAAAAGCCTCCGTGCTTGGTGAAAAAGCATCGAAAAGCGCTGGCGAAAACGGAGAGGTCGTTTGGGAAAAAATGAAAGAAGCCGGATCAGCAACCAAAGAGGGAGCTAAAAAAGGTGTCGACAAGGTCAAAGAATACATCAACGACAGTGATTGCGACAAAGACAGTCTGTTTTGCTTTAAAGATTAGTCGGGGCGAGACAACCAAGTCGTGACTGATTCCGATCGTAATATTCGTCATTCTAACTGGGAACAAGAGTTTCTGGAGCAAGATGATGCTCGTATTACTGCGGCAAAAGTGCGCTACCGTTGTCCTAAGTGTCAATCTCTATTGCTACTAAAGAAGGGGGCGAAAGGTGACTTTTGGGGGTGTGAATCTTATCCCTCCTGCGATTACACCGCGAACGATGAGGGGGGAAAGCCGGTTAGAGCGAAACGCTATCTTTGCCCATCTTGCCAGTCACCCTTGCGCAAAAAAACCTTTAAAGACAACGTATTTTGGGGATGTTCTCGCTACCCTGAATGCAAAGTAACCGTAGAAGATGATAATGGTGTCCCGTCCAGTACAAAAAAATACCCTTGCCGATCCTGCGGCCATTATTTAGTAAGAAAAAAAAGTAAAAATGGCTACTTTTGGGGGTGTATTACCTACCCAGTCTGCACAAATACGCTGAATGATGATAACGGCATGCCTGTCCCCAAAAAGAGACGTGGGTAGTCTCTTTTTGGGCATGTAATTTTTTGGACATGCAGTATCAATGGTTATGTTCAATTTGTTGCAGCGCTAGGGCAATGTCTGGGTAAGAAAAATCAAACCCTTGTTTTTCCAATCGCTTTGGAATGATTTGTGGCCCTTCTGTTAATAAACTTGCCATTTCTCCAAAAATCAATGTCAGTAACCATTTTGGTGTGGGTAACAAAGCAGGTCGACCTAATGCTGAGCCGTAGGCCTTTGCAAAGTCTTTTTGTTTAACCAGCTGTGGTGCGACCAAGTTGTATACACCCTGATAATCGGAATCTGTCACTGCAGACAAAATAGCCTTAACAACGTCTTGTATATGAATCCAAGCAAACCATTGATCGCCACCCGCAATAGGGCCGCCGCCACCTAGTTTGAAGGGAAGGCGCATTTTCTCAAGCGCACCGCCCTTGCCCAAGACGACACCCAAACGATAGATCACCACACGGGTTTGAGCACTTTCAAAGGCTTTAGCAGACGCCTCCCATGCCTTACATAGGTCATGGGCAAAGCCAGACTCGGGCAGTGTGTCTTCATCGAAAATACCGTCTTTAGACACACCATAAAAGCCAATTGCCGACATGGATACGACCACAGAAGGTGGATGCTTTAAAGAAGCACGTACGGCATCCGTGAGGGTTACTCGACTTTCATGTAACTCGTGCTTGCGCTTTTCAGTCCAGGGTTTACTGGCAATATTTTCGCCTGCAAGATTAATGAACACATCTATTTTGGCATCCAGATTGGGCAATGTGTCTAGGGTGACCTGAGTGATATCCGCGCTAAGGTTGGGTTTTATTGCCCTTACTAACGCATAAATTTTGTGATTGCCTAATGAAAGGGGGTGAGAAGAATTCTGAGAAAGTGTCTCCAGTAGAGACTGCCCAATAAACCCTGTCGCGCCGGATAAAAGTATGTTCATTCCATGACCTTATGTAGACTGTGGAGGTTAAAATATTACGTAGAAACAAAGAAATAGGATCAGTCTGCCACTTTTTCCCATCACACTGTTACTGTACCAGTTTTTTTCTTAATAAAGACCAGAAGATTATAAGCTTTTTTCCTCCGCACCTTCTTTTTCTATCAGAGGATAGATAAAATGACGCATCAAGAAACATTAGGTATCAAAATGCTACGTAAAGAATACGATCACATCATACTTCTTGCACATGGAAGCCCGGATATTCGTTGGAAAGAGCCGTTTGAAACGCTTTACCAGCAGGTCACTGAGGCCTACGGCGCAGAACAGGTCAGTCTTGCTTATATGGAGCTCACCACACCTTCCCTTGAAGACGTGGTTGAACAACTTGATCCAACACACAAACACATTGCCGTATTGCCTCTTTTCTTAGCTGTGGGTCGTCACTTGAGACGCGATGTGCCGGCTCAGATTACGGCATTACAAACCGATCAATTGCAAATCACCTTACTGCCACCTATCGGTGATGACGACCTTGTAAAGCAAGCGATGCAAACGGTTGTCGCCACGCATCTTGGTAAAGTTTAGCCATGTGTGTTGTTATCCATGGCTGGAGCCCACTTAATGCTATTTAAACATTTGCCAGATGAGCTCTTTCAGGCATTGAGCGGTTCCAACAAGACCTTGATTGAAGCCGTTCTGATTGATTTAGCCGATATCTTTTATGATCATGCGGATGATCCTATTAAAGACAAATCCGTCATCATTGAGTCAATTGAAGACACCTTGCACAAGCTAGACACATTAGCCTGGCATGACGATCAAAAAGAGTCCTTTGATTCGCCTAAAACAATTCATGATTACGCTTTAAGAATCTACCATCGCCTCGTAAGCACAGGCTGGCTGGTCGAAGAGCAAGAGTTGTATCGTGTTAGTGTTTTGATGACGCCACAAATTTCTATGTTGCTCAAAGCCTTGATTGAAATCAGTCATCACGGCAAGCGCAATTACGGTGCCACTGTATTAAGTATCCTAAGCAATCTTGAGTCTGTTGCGAATCACCCAACAGAAAGGGGAGTGACGCTCAGTCAGTCTGCCGAAGCGGCACGGGATTTTTCGGCGCACTTAAATCAGATTTTGCTTGGTATTCGCAGTCTACAATTAGAGTTGTTTGAAAGTCGTGACCCAAAGGCCATTGTCGCTGGGTTCTTTGATCTTTTTGTGGAAGGCATTCTCATTACTGACTACAAGACGCTCAAAACCAGTAACAACCCCTTTCGTTTTAGGCGACAAATCTTAGAGCTGACCCATGCTTTTTTAAGCGATCTCGATGTACTAGACAATATCGCTCAGTGCTATGCCGACCAGCAGCTTATTTCTATGGACAAAGCCAAGGCCATGGTGGAGAAGGATTGTCGAGACATCATACAGACCTTTAGCAATATTGAACAACGGTTGGAGCGGATAGACGAATACCGCTATCGTCTCGAAAAACGTGCAGCAGACACGGCTCGATATATGGACAGCTCTCGCCCCGGTATGGCCAATAAAATCGCAGGGATTATCTCTGATGCCGCTAAATTTGATGCTCCACCCGTATTGAAGGGCATGATTGGCAGTCGCTTTATTGGTGTTGCATCAGCAGCGCAGCCCTCCAAACGACGTGAACCGCCACCACCTCGTATTATGACGCCTGCAGAAGTCTCTGCTGAAGCCATCAAAGTACGTGATCAACAACGCCGATTCCATGAAGCCCGCCAAGTAACATTGCCTAAAATGGAAAGTTATCTGGAAAAGCAGCTCTCTAACAATCCCAGCAAACACATTCTTGATTTCACGATTGAGTCAGTTGAAGACTTTGTATGCTTTGACCATCTGCGTTACGTTGGGTCACTTGGTGTCAGCGCTAAGAAGATTGAAGACGCTTTTGAAATACAGTTTACACATCGTTATCTAGACGTACACAGCTTCGTTGAATGTCGCGAATTTACGGTCGTGCGTAGGAGTAAAGCACCATGTTAAAAGAGTTAAAAAAAGTGGTTGAAGAGTCTGGAAAAGACGTAGAAGAGTTTCAGCATACAGCCAATTTCGTATTAGCCAATCAATTCGCCAGTGCCTATAAGCATGGTCAGCGTAAACATTATTTGTTGCTTGAGTCCTATCAGGAGTATTTTGACCGTTTGTTTTCCGCGTTAGGCATGAAATTATACATCAACGAAAACGAGCGTTTGGCTGGCGTATTGCCGATTCAAAAGGAAGCGTTTGTAAGACTGAAAACCGATGAAACGCTGTTCCTATTGATACTCCGCCAGATCTATGAAGAAAAGATAGAAAACTTTGAAGTGGATAATGGTTTCGTAGCAAGCAACACCCGTACTATCCTTGATCGTTTTGTGCAGTTGGTCAAACGTGATGTACCTAACGAGACCCGTTTCAAAGATATTTTGGCTTTGTTAAGCCGTCACGGTGTGTTAATTCGTGGCAAAACGTACGAAGAAGACAGTAAAAACCAAATCATTAATATTACGCCTGTGGTGAGATTGATCGTGACTGAAGCGTATCTGCGCCAGTTAGAGTCGTTCAACGGTTCCGATCCCGATGAAGACGATATTGAAGAAGATTCAGACACCCAACAAGATGTTAATCAGGACGAAGGCTAATCAATGAAAAAGTTAAATCGAATCGTATTGGTGAATTGGTACCTGTTGGGCGCAGAAGAGATTGATATTCGAGGTAATACTGCGATTATCGGGCCCACCGGGTCAGGTAAGTCGTCATTGTTGGATGCCATTCAGACGGTTTTGACCGGGGCGAGCAAGCGACACCTAAATTATAATGCCAGTGCCAATGACGGCAAAGCCAGCGGTCGTAGCATTCGTTCCTATATTCTTGGCATGATAGATTCAGGTCAAGCGAATGCAAAAGTGTTTGGTACGCAGCCTAGAGAAGATGCGGTGAGCTACTTGGCACTTGTCTTTGAAGACAGCATAACGCAAAAAGAGTCCACCGTCGGTTTGGCATTGAGTGCGTCCTTGGCGTCTCCAGAAGAAGATGTGTTGGGGCGTTTTGTGTTGTCTAATGTCGGCGTCAGAAAAACAGACTTTATTGACCAAATGGACGGTAAGAGTTATCAAGCAAAGCCTTGGATTGATGTGCGGGAGGCCATGAAAAAGAATTGCCTCGATCCTTACATTAAATCAGGCAGTGCGTCGGCGACTCAATACATTAATCGTTACCTCGAAGAGTTGAGTCCAAGTAACGACAAATTGATCACGTTGGACGGTTTTTTAAAGAATTTTAAAAATGCGTTGAAATTTGTTCCCATTGCGTCACCCACTCGCTTTGTCCAAGACTTTGTATTGGCAGAAGCGCCTTTGCAAATCGGGGCGTATCAGAAATCCCTTAATGAGTATCGTCAGTTAGAAGCCAAGACACTTGAAGTGTCTAAGCGCATTGATGATCTTGTACTGATTCAGCAAGACTGCGGCAAAAAGCACCAGCAAGAACAAAGTTCGGTGAATTATCAATGGATTGCGACCGAGGCACGTTTTGATGAGCTAGGCAGCAAACAAGACGATATTCAAGATCAATACGAGTTGCAAAAAGAGCGTGAAGAAGAAATAGACGAAGAATTGGCCACGCAAGGCAGTCTAATTAAGCAGCTGCAAAGCCAATTGTTGCGTTTTGAGCAGCAATACGAGCACTCCGATGTTGGTCTTAAACTTCAGCAGCTTGAGCAAAGTAAAAAGCTGCTTGTGTTGCAGGGGCAACAAGATCAAAAAGCCATTTTACAGGTACGTCAGCTGACGTTACTGCTGTCCTCTTTGTTGGCATTTGAAGATCTGTTAACTCAAGACACCGTCGATGTTATTAAACGCTTTGCTGAGTTCGATGGTCTGATCACGGAAGAGGGTCGAGTTGAGGGAAACCTTAAACCGTTAACGCAACAGCTTATTGCCCTGAATGCTCTATTAGACGCTGAAAAGTCAGCGGTATTCGGACAGCGTTCTGTGTTGCACCGTAATATTTTGAACCTCAAAGACGAATGCAAGCAGTTAGAGTCAGATGTTTCTTCCTTAAAAGGAGGTGTGAGTCCGCTCTCTCAAAACACCAAACGTTTAATCGCTTTGCTCGCTGATGCGCAAATCACCGCAACGCCCTTGAGCCACTTAGCGGAAGTGGTTGATCGCAGGTGGCAAGATGCCATAGAAGGTTACCTTGGTTCACAGCGGGAAGCCTTAATTGTTGAGCCGGAGGACGCCGAAGAAGCCATTCGCATCTTTCGTGCTCACCGTCGCCAATTAATGGGGTGTCGTGTTATTGATACCACACAGACACGGCTTTGGTTGAACCGCGGTGATCAGCATTCTGCGTTACGTTTTATCCGTTGCAGTAATGATCACGCTCAAGCGTATTTGAATCGTCGTCTTGGCGGTATCAAGCCGGTTGAAACAGAGCGAGAACTGCTGCGTGAAGACAGTGCGATGACCGCTGATGGCATGTTAAAACTGTCCGGTACCATTTCGACGATTCGATTTGTTCCTCATATGATGGTTGGCATTAATACGGAAGGAATGCGTGAGTCGAGAGAAAAACAACTCATGGCGTTAAGTTCTGAATTGGCTGGCTTCTTAAAAGCAGACCAACGCCTTGAGCAAGCAGATACTTTGCTCGGTCGTGTGATGGCAAATAACCAGTTTGATACAGAGGCGCTCAGCGGCGCCAGTCATACTTTGACCCGACTCGCTCAAGAGTTGGAATCGGTTGAGGCAGAAATCGCACAATTACAAAAGCATGATGACACTGAGCTTCAAGAACGTATTGAAGCCCTTAAGGTACGCATTGCAAACGTAGAGTTGGAACAAAAGAAGCTTGATCGAGAGCGCCAACAAATTGCCGAGCAATTTGGTTCCTTGAATACTCAAAAAAGTCAGCTAAGTTCTGCGCTATCGACTTTGGATGAAGAACGTAATCGTCTAACCTCTCATCCTAATTATGATGCTGAATACGCCAGCGAACGTTATGCTTTGTTAGAAAATAGCATGGTAAATGGAGCAGCCATCTATAAAGAAGCCATGAGCCGAGCGGAAAGGGCGAGCGATAAGGCGCGTGGTTTTGATCAAAAAGTGCGTAAAGAAGTCGCTGACCACTATGCTAAATATCATCAAGCGAACTTAGACAACGACATACAACTGGACTATTTGGATTCTAAATTTGAAGAGTTTGAGCAGTATGTCTGTTATCAAATCAAGGTGCTGAGTGAGACAGAATTAGCAAAATACGCAAAACGTGCTGAGTCAGCCCGTAAAGAAGCAGAAGAGACTTTCCGATCTGATTACGTATCAAAACTTAAAGACTCACTTGATCAGGTCGCGCACATTATTCGAGAGCTTAACCACAGTCTGAAGCGTCGGCCTTTTAATCAGGAAATCTATCAGTTCCGTTTTTACCCAAATGGGGATATGAAAGATATTTTACAACTGGTTGAGCGTTTTAGCTCTCAGGATCAGGCTCATGTAGGCAGCTTATTTGATATTAGTGCCAGTGAAGATCCTGATCATATTAGAGCCATAGAAACCATACAGGCACTCATTTCAGATGAAGAGAAGCAACAAGACCTAGCGGACTACCGTAAGTTTTATAATTTTGAAGTGGATATTCTGGACTCAGAAGGGAATAAAAAAACCACTTTAAGTCAGCGTATTCAAACTGGGTCAGGAGGGGAGCATCAAATTCCTTTCTACTTGGCGATCGCTGCGGCCTTGTCAACAACCTATCGCTTGCATGAAACCCCCGAAGGTGAGATTGTCGGTGGCTTCTCCCTTGCTATGTTTGACGAAGCCTTTAATAAGATAGACATGGTGAAAACCTCTACTTGTATGGGCTTTATGAAAGACATCGGTCTGCAGGTTATTGCCGCCGCACCTGATGATAAGCGTGCTGTAATGGCGGCCAACATGGATACCATTATCAGTGTTTGGCGCGAAGGGGGTGCGGTTTCTATTGATGTTGCCTACCCTAAAGAAAAAGGCAAAGCATTACTGAATGGTTAATAAGTCTGTGCCACTTTAAATTCAGGCCGTTTTAACCGGTTTCTTATTATTTACTAAACGACTACTGAAAGGGATGATCATGACAATACAGTCACAAATCGAACAACGTATTCAAGACGCCTTACCTGTGCATTTTATGACACTGGAAAATGAAAGCTACATGCATAACGTGCCTGCTGACAGCGAAACGCACTTTAAACTGGTATTGGTGAGTGACGCATTCGAAGGCAAACGCACTGTTCAGCGCCACCAAATGGTCTACGCTATTTTATCTGATGAAATGCCAAAGTTTCATGCGCTTGCAATGCACACTCACACAATAAAGGAATGGACGGATCGAGCAGACAGTATTCCTTCGTCACCTAAGTGTAAGGGAGGAGAATAAGACAGCCTGTCTTATTCTGATTGCTTTATGAGTATCACCGTCGCTGTAGATGAGCCAAATGACTGTGTCATTATTCGTGTTTTAGGCAGTTTTGATTTTTCTTTATTCAACGATTTTCGTGCGGCCTATACAGATTTATCAACGACATATGAGCGTTATATTATTGACATGAGCCAAGTGGAGTACTTGGACAGTGCCGCACTGGGTATGTTATTGAGTATGCGTAATGCTATTGATTTGCCGGCGCAAATTGAGTTGAAAGGGGCGAATGACTTTATCAAAAATATACTGATGATCTCCCGTTTTGATAAACGCTTTGAGATTCAATAAGGGGCGATAATGAAATTATTGTGCGTAGACATTGATGCAGTGTATCGCGACATTATTTCCCTATACGCTGAGAAAGAAGGCATGGCCGTAAAGATTGAGTCTGAATTCGATGCGGCGCGCTCGTCTTTTCGCGAGTTTATGCCTGATATTGTGATTGTGGGTGTTGTGTCAGAGCTAGAGCAGAGCTTTGCTTTGTTGCACGCACTGAAAGCCGCATCAGGTGACCGTTTTACGCCGATTATTTGTTTATCAGATCATGCAACCAATGCCGTAATGGACAGGTGCTTTCAATCCGGTGCAGACGACTTTATTTCAAAACCCTTTAACGAAGGGTTGTTTCATATTCGGTTGAAAACACATTTACGCCACATTCACTTAATGAAAGAAATGTATCGTAAAAACAAAGCCCTTACCTATTATCAAACCATGATAGAGCGTGAACACGAGATGGCTCATCATGTACTTGATCATATTCAAGGGCGCAGCGAGAAAAATTCACAATATGTCGCTATAACCCGTTTATCCGCAGCCAGTTTTAACGGTGATCTTGCTTTGGTGAAAACACGCTCTGATGGCGCGCGTTTAGTTTTTGTTGGGGATTTCACCGGGCACGGTTTACCGGCTTCCATTGGCGCTTTGCCGATTATGCAGGCATTCTTTGATGCCGTTGATGACTTACTAAAAATTGAAGTGTTAGCGGAAAAAATGAATCGTATATTATTAAACATTCTACCGGACTACATGTTCTGTGCGGGCTATTTAATCTATATGGGGCGCGACGGTGACATTCTTTACTGGGGCGGGGGAATGCCCAATGCACTGATTCGTCGTACGAACGGTGAGATGGATTATTTACGTTCGACGCATATGCCACTTGGTATTTTGCCTGCTTCAGAGTTTGAGGGGAAACTGGAAGCGAATCAGCTCTCAACAGGAGACACTTTGATCATCGTTTCTGATGGTGTGTTGGAGCTTAAGAACAGTGAAGGCTTAATGTTTGGAGACGAAAAAGCCTTGCAGCTTATTCAAACGGCTTATGCTGAAAAAGACTTAATAAAGGCACAATATCACACTGAAAAAGTACTGGCGGATTACCGCGGTGAGTCTGCACAGCTAGATGATATTACGTTGGTTGCTCTTAGGTGCTAAACACGTCCTTGTGTATCATAGCAAATAACCGATTATTTTTTACCGTTCTTCTTTTTGGACTTATTATTTTTAGCCCCTGACTTAGGTCGAGTTTTTGGGAAAGGACGTTTTTCTGGTTCCGTTCTCAGTACCAAAAATAGATCAGTTACGACTTCAGGGATTTGTGCAATACATGAGGTGGTCAACTTTTCGCTGCTGCGTATTTCTACCACTTCTTCATCATCGAAAAGATCAGATGCCACCATAATAGGCAGCAACAGCTCGGCAACAGATTCTTCTTTTTCAGACTCAAACCATTGGCCTTCTGTCATGAAAACACCTTCCATAAAGCCGGTCGCCCACTCTTGAAGTTCACTCAGTTCTTCAGGAGAATCGCCCATCTCAAGTTCACACGGAACAAGAAAACCATCTTCCGATTCTAGCTCTTTTTGAATATCTAAAAATAAACGTGATAAATACTGAAGTATTTGTTTTTCTTGCTTTTCATTGTCAAAGGTAGGGGTATCTTCGAAGATAACAGGAAGCCATTGCTCTTCTGCTATGGCAATGGGACAGATAGACAGCGCCGTTAAAAAGCCATGTGCCATAACAAAGTTTTGACATTCCTCATGAACTTGGTCTGATTCTAAAAAGATTTCCAGTGTTTCTAACTCAAGATCGTCGAGAGGTTGGTGTGCCATATACATGTCTTCCTAATACAAATTAAGCCTAAGATTTTATCGAAAAGAAGCTGAAAAATCGATGCAGAAAAGGCTGTGTTAAGAGATAATTCCCAAATGAATGTAAAGACACAAATACTCAAGCGTTTTGGCTTTTCTCAATATCGTCCGTTGCAAGAAGAGGCGATTGATGCTTTGCAGGCAGGGCAAGATGTTTTACTTGCTGCTCCGACTGGCGGGGGCAAATCCCTCGTCTATCAAGTTGCTGGGCTGATGCGCTCTGGAATGGCGGTAATAGTGAGCCCGCTTTTGTCCTTGATGAGTCAACAGGTCGTCGCATTAGAAAAAAAAGGTATTCGTGCAAAATTCTTAAACTCCACGCTCAATATTAATGAGCAAGAGGATCTTGCTTGGTCGTTGCATCGACAACATATTGACCTTCTGTACTTATCGCCTGAAAAACTGATGCAGCCCTCCGTCATGCGTTTTTTACAAAGTATTGATATCGCGCTCTTTGCCATTGATGAGGCGCATTGTATTGCGCAATGGGGTGGGTATTTTCGTCCAGAATACAGCCAACTAGGTCAGTTACGCGATCTATTCCCAAACGTTCCCACTATTGCCCTCACAGGAACCGTTGATCGAGATACGATTCAAACCATTCAACAAACTCTGCAACTAGTCAGCCCATTAGTACTAAGAAGCAGCTTTGATCGAAGTAATATTCAATTAAATATCGCGCAGAAGCGAAAAGCAAAACAGCAAATTCTTTATTTTCTACATCATGAAGTCGCCGGTGAAACAGGCATTATTTATTGTCGGTCGAAAAAGAAAACAGAAGAGATAGCGACTTGGATTCGTGAATTAGGGCTACCTTGCCTACATTATCACGCTGGTATGACCGAGGAGCAAAAGCAGTCCAATCATAAGACATTTTCCTCTCAGCATGGGGTTATTATGGTTGCAACTACTGCTTACGGTATGGGGATCGACATTTCTCATATTCGCTTTGTTGTGCACCTGGATTTACCCAGTAGCCCAGAAGCGTATTTTCAAGAAGTTGGTCGTGCCGGGCGTGATGGCGAGCCTGCAAAAGCACTTTTGTTGTATGGCCTACAGGATATGCTTCAAGCTCAACAATTGCTCCATGCACAAGGTCAGCACACAGAGAACACTCAAGTAGTCATTGGCAAAAAGAACCCGCAACAGCTTTTAAACTCGTTGTTTCAGATTCTCGAAGGGCGAGGGTGTCGGCGCCAAAATTTGTTGTCACATTTTGATGAGGTTATTGACGCTTGCGGCAATTGTGATCGTTGTCTTGCCAACTCGACTGAACAGAATATGACAATTGCAAGTCAGAAGCTGTTATCGCTTATTTATCACACGAAAGGGGTGCAGCCTTTTTCATTACTCATCCAAGTGTTGCTGGGTAAAAAGACAAAATCCGTAGTTGCTGCAAATGCACAGGCGTTAAGCTTGTTCTCTAAAGGTAAAGAACTAACTGAAAGCCAATGGAAAGCAGTGGTACGCCATTTAATAGCCTTTCAATTTATTTCTGTCCAGAGTCAATATGGCTTCACGGTGCATATTAATGAAAAAGCGCGTTCTATTTTACGAGGTGAACATCAAGTTATCATAACAACAGAACGCTTTTACCCAACGTTGAATGAGGATTGTCTTGCTTCTGAGCAGGTGGACTGGCATAAGGTGCTAGCTTGGAAGCACCGCTGTCTACAGGTGAAAATTAGTGAGACGCAACTAAGGTTGATTTGTCTGCATAAGCCAAATACGGTGGCTTCTTTAAGTCGATTGACAGGGTTGCCAAAGGAGGCCATTAGCGACGTAGCAGATGATCTGTTTGCCATCTTAAACCCTGACACTACCTCAGTGGAAGCACTGCCATGCCCCTAGAAAAAGGCAAAGATTCGTCGTCTTTTCTTTGTCAAATATCAGACAAAGACATTGACCTCATTGGAATAAAAGTAAAAGAGTGTTTCGAAGTAGCAGAGCGTTTTTTTGGTTGTTCTTTTCGACGAGCCAGTTATAACTTCAAACAAAAGGGCAGGGCAGCAGGCACAGCCCATTTACAAAAGAATGAATTGCGCTTTAATCACTTTATGTTTAGCCAAGATACTAGAACATTTCTAGAGACAGTCGTGCCTCATGAAGTGTCGCATCTCATTGTTTACCAGATTTATGGCAACACAGTGAAACCCCATGGTAAAGAGTGGCAAGCAGTTATGCGTAAGGTCTATTCGTTAGCGCCTAATCGAACCCATAACTTTGAGACGCCAGCGCCTAAAAGTTGCTATGAATATAAGTGTTCCTGCCAGCATCACCTGTTTACGCCCCATCGTCATAACAGAGCGTCTAAAGGTGTTCAGTATGTCTGTAAATGTTGTCGTGTGACCTTGCAATTTATAGGCAAAAAGTGATTTTTAATGTACTTACAGGCGATAACTGCCATTTTTAATGCGATAAAGAACGCCTTGTAGTACCATAGCGGCGTTTTGTTTATAGCGTATTTATGATGGATTTATCAAACCGACCTAAAGAAAAATTAGAGCTGAATAAGCTCCAAAAACGTCTCCGCAGATTAACAGGCCAAGCCATTGCTGACTTCAATATGATTGAAGAAGGTGACAAAATTATGGTGTGTCTATCCGGTGGCAAAGACTCCTACACTATGCTTGAAATACTGCGTAACTTGCAGGCAAGTGCGCCCATCAATTTCAGCATTGTGGCAGTCAATCTTGATCAAAAGCAACCTGGCTTTCCTGAACATATTTTACCTGCTTACCTTAAAGAGGTTGGTGTTGATTTTCACATCTTAGAACGTGATACATACAGCATTGTCAAAGAGATTGTGCCAGAAGGTAAAACCACTTGTGGGCTGTGTTCTCGTCTGCGTCGAGGGTCCTTATATGGCTTTGCGGAAGAAATTGGTGCAACGAAAATAGCGCTTGGCCATCATAGGGATGATATTTTAGAAACGCTGTTTCTGAACATGTTTTTTGGTGGGAAACTGAAGTCCATGCCCCCTAAGCTGTTAAGTGATGATGGAAAGCACGTTGTAATTCGTCCTTTAGCGTATTGCAAAGAGAAAGATATAGAAGCGTTTTCTGTGCTTAAGGAATACCCTATCATTCCTTGTAACCTCTGTGGCTCTCAAGAAAACCTTCAGCGTCAAGTAGTGAAAGAGATGCTACAAACATGGGAAAAAGAATTTCCAGGACGAACTGAAACGATGTTTTCTGCCATGCAAAATGTTGTGCCATCACACCTTGCTGACACCGATCTGTTCAATTTTAAAGAGTTGGAACCATCAAAAGAGGCTTCCGATAGATTAAACATCATTTCATTATAGGACAATAAATATGAATAGTTTCACATGTAAAGCCTTATTAATGGCAGCAGGAATTCTCGGGTCATCTGTTGTGGCTGCCTCATCGGCGGGCGTGAGTTTGACAAATGAGACTGTTAAAGGGGACCTTAATGTCAATATGGGCAGTTTTGGCCTTAATGTAGGTCTTTCACGTGATGATGATACTGACAGCACAACAGGCTATGTTGGTGCAACCATTGAAGACTCAGATACAAGTGGCCCACTGCAAGCAGGGCTGGGCATTCGTTTAAACGCCATTGATAATAATCGACCTAATGACAACGACTTGTCCTTAGCAGTAAGCTTGGGTGGTTGGTATCGTTATACTCTTCAGAAAGCGAATCGTGTGAGTATTTATGGCTCTCTTTATTATGCTCCTGAGGTGCTTTCGTTTAACGATCTAGACCACACTTACAACTATGAGTTTCGTTTAGAGTACATGACGATGCGTAATGCACGTGCTTATGTGAGTTATGGTGAAACGGTTACCATCTATAACGACGGAAGTCGTAAAGAAATTAATGACGGCGTTGCTTTTGGCGCAAACGTAATTTTTTAATATCTTTTGTAGTAAAAAGCAAAAAGGTGGCTTAGTTAGAGTCACCTTTTTTATATCATCTGGTGTTTAAAGCTGACAGACAAGTCAAAAACTAATCTACAGAAAACTAGTTTACAGAGTGTGTAGGTTTATTCGTCAGCGTAGGCGCACAATCCAAAGACAGAAATATTGTTGTCTCTTAGTTTTTGACTGCCGCCGAGATCAGGTAGGTCGATGATAGCGGCCACTTCTTTGATGTTAGCGCCTTGTTCTGTGAGTAATTCAATGGCCGCGAGTAGGGTGCCACCTGTTGCAATTAAATCATCAAACAATAGGACCTCATCGCCCGCCTTAACAGAACCTTCTTGTATTTCAAGTTCTGCTTCGCCGTATTCTAAAGCATACTTCTGAGAAATGGTTTTTCCAGGAAGTTTGCCTTTCTTGCGTATAAGGATCAGAGGTTTTTGTAATTCATAAGCCAAAACAGCAGCAATAAGGAAACCACGAGCATCAATACAAGCGATATGTGAGATGTCGGATGCAATGTATCTGTGTACATAAGCATCTACAACCATTCTCATTCCTTTTGGATCACTGAAAATAGGAGTGATGTCTCGAAAGCTTATGCCGGGTTTTGGCCAGTCTTCAACCGTTTTAATGAGCGATTTAATGTAAAAATCATCGTAAAGCATGCTTTAAAAGTCTCGATTATGTATTTAGATGTTTGATATTTTACCACAATCACTCGCCACTCCGACCAGTTTTTGTATTTCTGGAAAATCAATAATCTCAATTTCTTTGCCGTCAACATGAATCAACTCATTTTTTTGAAAGCGCGTAATAACGCGACTAACCGTTTCTACCGCTAAACCTAAGTAATTCCCCATCTCGCCACGAGACATAGAAAGACGAAAAGAGCTGGCAGAATAGCCGCGTTTTTTAAAGCGGTTAGAGAGGTTCAACAAAAAAGACGCCACTTTTTCATCGGCATTTTTTTTGCCTAGCAAAACCATCATTTGCTGATCGTCTGATATTTTTCGGCTCAGCACTTTAAATAATTGACGCTTCAAAGAAGGGATATGAGAAGACAGCTCTTCCAAATGACTAAAAGGAATTTCACATACTGTTGTTGTTTCTAGTGCCTTTGCAGAGACAGGGTAAATATCGGCATCGATACCGCTGAGTCCGACTAATTCACTTGGACAATAAAAACCGGTGATCTGTTCTTCTCCAAGTGACGTAATATTAAATGTCTTGAGAGTGCCAGATCTGACTGCATAGACTGAGCCGAATGCATCACCTTGACGGAAGAGAAATTCTCCTTTTTTCAAAGGTTTTTTTCGTTCAATGATTTGGTCAAGCCTATTAATGTCTTCATCAGCCAAAGCAAGAGGAAGACACAATGCGCTCAGGCTACAGTTTTGGCATTGTGAGGTAAGTGTGCTGTTAAAACGTGACGATGCATGTGTGGCTGTCATTTCAATCTCCCTGATCTCTCGACTTAGATCACTTTTGAGTACTTTATATTTTTGCTTAAGAATTTATCAAATACCATACAGATGCCGCGAATGAGTAAGCGTCCGCGTTCTGTAACTCGTAAAGTGGTCTGCATTCCACTTTGGTCAATATTTAACATACCATCATCAATCATGGGGGATAGTTTGTCTAGTTCTTCTGAAAAATAATCAGAAAAATCTAATGTAAATTCTTCTTCAATATCTTTTGTGTTAAGGGCAAACTGAGAGATCAACGTCATAATGACTTTGTGTCGGACTCGGTCGTCAAAGTCACTCACGTAACCTTTTGCGATAGCAAGCTGACCGCTTTCGATACTATAACGATAGTCTTCTAAATCAGTATGATTTTGAATATATACCCCTTGTAAGTCACTAATAGCAGAGACACCAAAAGCAATTAGGTCTGTACCGGCATGAGTCGTATAACCTTGGAAGTTACGTTGCAGTTGGCCCTGTTTCTGAGCGATAGCAAGGCTATCGTCTGGCTTAGCGAAGTGATCCATACCAATGTATTCATAACCCGCATTCATTAACGCTTCAATGCTCATTTTTAGTAAATTAAGCTTCATTTCCGGTGCAGGAAGAGTGTCGTCAGATATGCGTTTTTGTGCTTTGAAACGCTCTGGCAGGTGTGCGTAATTAAACAGTGAAATTCGCTCTGGTGACAGCTCAATGACCTGATCTAATGTTTCCTTAAAGCCGCTGATTGACTGAAAGGGTAAACCATAAATGAGATCAAAATTAATGGACTTAATGCCCAATTCTCGCGAATAATTTACAAGATCTGCCACCATTTCGAGAGATTGCACTCTATGTATCGCGTTTTGTACCTTTTGATCAAAGTCCTGTACGCCCACACTGATCCGGTTAATGCCCACTTCAGTTAATAATGCTAATTTTGAACGCGAAATTTCCCTTGGATCGATTTCAATGCTGTAGTCTTGGGTGCCATCATTGACCAAAGTGAAATGCTCATTAATATGACTAAATAGCGTTTTAAGCAGATCTTCCGTTAAAAACGTAGGTGTGCCACCCCCTAAATGCAGTTGAGTGACCGGTCTATCATGGTCGAGCATTAAGCTTCTGAGGCGCATTTCTTCGTTAAGAAGTTCTACGTATTCAACTCCTTTGCTGTATCGTTTACTGACAATTTTGTTGCAAGCACAGTAATAGCAAAGATGCGCACAAAAAGGGACATGAAAATACAGACTCAACGGCCTGTCCGAAGGCGTGAGCATCTTGTCTATTAGTGCAATTTTGTTGATAGCAGGGTTAAACTGCGGCGCCGTTGGGTAAGATGTGTAGCGTGGCCCAGATAAATCGTATTTAGTGATGAGTGAAGAATCCCAGATCATGGTGTAATTCCTATTAAATTTTCTAATGCGAGTTTACCTCTTCATCTAGAGTGGTTATCTGACACATATCAAGGTGCGATCACACAGTCACGTTTAATTAAAACAGCTTTGGAAGCCTTTACTATGATATCTATGCCGTTCTATTTAGCACATGGCGCGGGTGCTGGACACAGCAGTTCTTTTTTACAGCAGCTTAATAGGGCACTTTTGTCATCAGGAATAGAATCCGTCATTCCTATGACTTTTGATTATATGAAGCAGCAGGAGGCGATGGGGAAGAAGCGTCCACCTCCCGCTTTTGCTAAGCTGATCCCTGAATATGAAGCCGTCATTTCTAAACAAAAAAAGTCTTGCGTTGTGTCTGGGAAATCAATGGGGGGGCGGGTTGCTTCGCAGCTATCTGCGTGTCCAATGGTGAAAGCGGTTGTGTGCTTTGGCTTCCCTTTTCATCCCGCAGGGAAAACTGAAAAGCATCGATTGGCATTTTTGCAGGCGTTGCAAGTGCCTTGTCTCATTGTTCAAGGCACTCGTGACCGTCTTGGAGGATTTGAGTGGGTATCTCAACAGAGCATTTCACATCTTGTTGAGATTGTTTGGGTGGAAGGCGCTGACCATGATTTCAATGTACTTAAAAAATACAATAGAAATCAGGACGACGTTGTCAATGAAATAGCAGCAACCGTTGTAAAGTGGCTTCAAAATGCGCTTTAAAAACAGGATAATAGCGTCAAATGTTTAGAATTAAGTGAATGCTATGGAATATACTGCACTGTTGGACGCCACCGGCTTGCTTTGTCCTGAGCCGGTTATGATGCTTCATGCAGAAATGCGGAAGCTATCTGCGCAAGAGGTATTGAAAGTCATTGCTACAGACCCTTCTACAACAAGAGACATCCCTAAGTTTTGTCAGTTTTTGGGGCATCGACTGTTGGATCAGGCTCAAGACGGAGAGACGTATTTTTATTGGATTGAGAAAAAGCAAAAAGCCTGATGTATGATCAGGCTTATTGTTTTGTTTAACGGTTGTTAAATAATAACGTTAACCGCATTACGCAACTTGACGTTTTCCATGGGGCATTTTTACACCTAAAATAGCGTTGTCATAAATCATCGCAAAACTTGAGAAGGCAATATCAACATCCAATCGCAGTTGGCGAGCAACATCATTAGAAGAGATAAGTCCGCGAATTGCTTTGCTTTCTTCATCAATCACTAATAAATGTTGAAGGGGGTTTTGACGTTGGCTGTATAGTAGAGACTCAATATCTGCGTGCAATAATGAAGTGTATGATAGGGCTAACAAAATGTCTTTTGTCCTCATTAAGTCCGCTACGGTTAGCTCTGATCTTGTAAAACCGTCAGCTACTTTTGTAATAAAAGCTTCTTCAGATAAATCTTCCAGACTGATAACGCCTAGAAAGTGATTGTCACTGTCCACGACTAATTTCATTCGCACATGTTCTTTGCGCATTAACAGCACCAACTCTTCGGCTCGAGTGTTGGCTTCTATTACCCTAGGTCCTGCTTTTTTAAAGTCAGTAAATACCGTGGTTGCTGGAGAGTATAGTCCAGTGTTGTCGACTGCGGCAGGCCAAACAAGGGTATTAATATTTTTGGTAGATACATAAGTAAGTGTTTTCATGATACGTCCTAATAAAAATATAGAAAGAAAAATAGGATGGCTTATATCATGAATAAGGTGGCGCTCTTGGTTTTATACTCTGGTGATGGAGTCTAAAGGTGACGGGTGGAAGATAATAATTATCAAGTTCTAACCGCTGAGCGGCATCTTGAACGGTTACGTAAGGTGGTAGGTAATAACCACTGTCTGCATCGTGGTCTCTGTCAGTATTGTTAATCTCATTATATCGCTCTTCAATACTTGGCTCTAACCAGCGATAACTGCTTTCCTCTTGAGCATGAGCACGCTGAGATATCGTCATAAGAGACGATAAGATCACTGCGATAATCATAAAGAGTTGAAGTTTCATGGTAAGTTTGAGTTTGCCTAATGATTGAAAAAGCTGACTTACTCAATATAAGCTGGCTTTATTATAAAGCACAGCTTTATTTAGATATTGCTATGTATTTGCATTATTTACTTAAAATTCAGTGAAATAAGTCTAAATACGCTAAAAAATTAGACGTCCTTCGCAGGGATCATAATGGTTGCTTCACCGGTTACAACGACTTTTCCATCGCATTCGCAAACGGTTTTTAGTGTGGCTCGACGGCGACGGATATTCATGTCGGCTACTGTGATGGTTGTAACGACTTCCTGTCCAATAAAAACAGGCGCACGAAATTTAAGTGTTTGCTCTAAATAAATGCAGCCGGGTCCTGGCAATTGAGTGCCAATGGCTGCAGAAATAAAGCCCGCCGTGAGCATGCCGTGAGCAATGGGTTGGCCAAAAGAAGTCGTTGCAGCAAATTCTGCATCTAAATGAACAGGGTTGGTATCACCAGTTATCTCTGCGAAAGCCTGTACATCTGTCTGGGTAACTGTTTTTCGATACTCGATTTGTTGATCAATAGTGAGTTGTTCTAACGTATAACCTAAAGTCATGGTGAATCCTTATCTTGTAAATTTGCGATATGGTACACTTTCAGCGCATTATTCTTAAGAGGTATCTATGGTTAAATTGGTGATTTTTGACTGGGATGGGACCTTGTTCGATTCCATTGACAACATTTGTGACTGTATGTTGAAAGCAGGACATTTAGCTGGCGCACCAGAAAGAAGTAAAGAGGACATCAAAAACATCATAGGCCTTTCATTAGACAAAGCGATCTCCGTTGTTTGGTCAGAGTTGACCTTATCTGAACAAAAAATCATTGTTGAGCATTACAAAAAGATCTATGTGGCGGCTGATCAAAAAGCACCGATAGCCTATGTCGGTGTGCTAGACGTATTAGCGCAACTACACGAGAAATCAATAAAGATGGCAGTGGCGACAGGTAAGACAAGAAAAGGCTTGGATCGAGCATTTTCTTTAACACAAACTAAGCATTATTTTCAGGCTTCACGCTGTGCTGATGAAGCTTTATCTAAACCTAATCCGTTGATGCTTAAGCAATTATTAGAAGAATTAAACATCAAGCCGGAGGATGCTGTCATGATAGGGGATACTGAATACGACCTCAATATGGCGAATAATGCAGGAATACCCAGTGTTGGCGTAACCTACGGCGCTCACTCAAAATCTCGTTTAGAGGCATGTCAGCCATTGGCTTTAATAGACTGCTTTACTGAATTACCACAAATATTAGGTTTATAAAAATGAGTTGGACTGAAGAAGAAGATAAGCAAGCGGTTGATGATAAGAAGGTCAGTGAGGCGCCACAGGATCAAAATACACCAAATACAGACAGTAAGAGCGAAAGAGACACAAATTCCGCTATTTTAGCGCTTTTAGAAAAAACACTGAATGATAATGTGGTTGAGAAAAGACGCGCTCGTCGCTGGAAAATATTCTTTCGATTCTTTACTTTTTTAATTTTTGTGACGACGGCATCTGTTTGGTTTGTTAAATCAAGTTTGCAAGATGTTCGCCTCGAAACCGACATTGTGGCAATGATACCTATGCGAGGCGTTATTGGGTCAGGTGCAGATATCGATTCCTCCGTTTATGTCGATTTACTCAACCGTGCTTATCAAAATACTCGCCTTAAAGGTGTTGTTATTGAGATGAACAGTCCTGGTGGTAGCCCTGTTCACTCCGGTATTATTTATGATGCGATTCGTTCAAAGCAAGTCTTGTATCCGAGCATTCCTGTGTATGTTGTGGTTGAAGATATGGCGGCATCTGGCGGGTATTATATTGCTTCTGCCGCAAATACTATTTATGCAGACAAGGCCAGTTTAGTCGGGTCAATTGGTGTAATTTCTTCCGGTTTTGATGCAAGCGGTTTATTAGAAAAAGTGGGGGTGGAGCGTAGAACGTTTACTGCGGGTCGCAATAAAGCATTTCTTGACCCTTTTGCTCCCATGACAGAAGAGGCTAAACGTAAGTGGCAGGCGGTTTTAGATGAAACGCATCAGCAATTTATTCAAGCGGTAAAAGCAGGGCGTGGTGAACGCTTGACGGTGACCGATGATGTTTTCTCGGGCATGGTTTTCACTGGTTCACAAGCCGAGAATATTGGCTTGATTGATGGTTTATCAAGTGTTAATGCGGTCTTGGCGAATGAGTTTCCATCGGCTAACCCTGTTTTTTATAAGCCTTCTCAAAATGCTTGGAAAGAGCTGGCAGAAGAGTTAGGGGTAGAAATCGCGACAAAAGTGCTTCATAAGATGAATTTGCAGTAGCTATTTCGTTAGTACTTATTAAAAGCCCCATTCGGGGCTTTTTTTTGCTAAATTTTCGCCTTTCAATTCTTTCTTAAAGTAGGGTAGTTGTATTAGAATAAAGAAATTAAAAGTAAGTTTCATAATTAATATATTTCATTTATTTATAAAATGGCGCTTGACCTATGGCTCGTAAAGCAAACATATCTAAAGAAGAAATACACCAAGCGTGTTGGTCGTTGATAGAAGATAACTGTTTCCCAAATATCCCAAGACTCGCTGACTTTTTTTTAAAGAAAGATGGTCGTCGTTGTTCTAATACAACATTACTGAATGCTGTGACTGAGTGGGAAGAGCAGTATAAAGAGCAGCAGCAGAATCAACTTACGTTCCTCGATGAAGATTTGTCTCCCATATTTAAACGATTTTCCCGTGAAGTAACGCAGTGCTTTGGGCAGTTACTGGATGAAAAAACAGCGGAAATTCTGCAGCAAAACACCGTAAAGCAAGGCTCGATCGATGGCGGTTACTTATCGCTTTCTGAGGACATTATTGCATTACAAGGCAGCAATGATGTGCTCTCGAAAAACTGCACTCAATTAGAAGAACAAGTCGCCACATTAAAGCAGCAATTAGCGATAGCTGAACATCACGTTAGCAGAGCGCAACAGCAAGCTGAAGATGTGCTTACACAAAATAAAGTCGTGACTTATCAATTATCCCAAGAGCAAGAAAATAATACAGAATTACAGTTAAACCTATCGCAAAAAGAGGTAGAGCTCGCCAAGCAAGATACTCAGTTACAACAGCTACGCAATGAAAACACACGGTTAAATGAATCCATTCAGCAACTTAGGTATGAAAAAGAGAATAAACAGCAGGAGAGTTGGCAGGTTATTTCCGAAAAAATAGAAGCTTTGTCTGCCTCAGTGAAAACCATGCAACTCAAGGATAGAGACGACTAACAATAACCGTTATAATGCTCATCTTGTCATTTGGTGTCATTTTCTATAAGTAGAGAGCATGAGTAATAAACACACTGCGATTCGAGATTTATCAACGATCAAAGACTTTATCCGCTGGACCTTTAGTCGATTTCAACACTCGGATTTGTTTTATGGCCATGGGACAGATAACCCATGGGATGAAGCCGTTCAGCTTGTCATGGGAGCACTAAAACTTCCTTTGGATTTTGACCGCAGTATGCTTGATTGTGCTTTGACACAAAATGAGAAAAAACATATTTTAAAACTTGTGCATAAGCGTATTACACAAAGAGAACCGCTTCCTTATCTATTAGGTGAGGCGTGGTTTATGGGGTTGCCATTTAAAGTAACCAAAGACACACTTATCCCTCGTTCGCCTATTATGGCGTTGCTTGAAAATGAGTTTGAACCTTGGCTCGCACATTACCCACTGCATATATTGGATATGTGTACTGGGTCTGGTTGTCTGGGCATCGCTGCCGCGCTGGTTTTTGAGGAGGCAGAAGTGGATTTGTCTGATATCAGCGAAGCCGCACTTCTTGTCGCTGAGGAGAACATTCATCGTCATCAGGTGGAAGATCGTGTTCAGGCCATTCATTCTGATATGTTTGATAATGTATCAGATAAACAATACGACTTGATTATTTGCAACCCACCTTATGTGGACGCGGACGATTTTAATAATGCACCGAAAGAGTTCCACAATGAGCCTGAGCTGGCGTTAACTTCAGGTGATGATGGCTTAGATTTTACCCGTGCGTTTTTATCTCAAGTCGCGGAGTATTTACAGCCCAATGGTATTTTAGTGTACGAAGTAGGCAATACAGAAGAAGCACTTCAAGCCGCTTACCCAGAGACACCTTTCATGTGGGTAGAGCTTGAACAAGGTGGAAATGGCGTGTTTATTTTGACAAAAGAACAACTTATCGAACTATTACAAGAGCAGAATTAACCTATGTCTGGTAATACATTTGGAACACTTTTTAAGGTCACCACATTCGGTGAAAGCCACGGTCTTGCATTGGGTGCCATCATTGATGGTTGCCCACCGGGGATTGAAATTTGTGAAGCGGATTTGCAGCGTGACTTGGATTTACGTAAACCAGGAACCTCTAAGCACACAACACAACGTCGTGAAGCGGATGAGGTAAAAATTCTTTCGGGTGTGTTTGAGGGTAAGACGACTGGCACACCTATTGGTCTGCAAATTCAAAACACCGATCAACGCTCGAAAGATTACGGCAATATCGCCGATACTTTTCGTCCGGCGCATGCGGATTATACCTACGATCAAAAATATGGCTTCCGCGACTACCGCGGTGGTGGTCGTTCTTCTGCGCGTGAAACAGCCATGCGTGTTGCCGCGGGTGCGATTGCTAAAAAATATCTAAAACAACGATTTGGCATTGAGATACAAGGCTTTTTGTCGCAGTTAGGACCCATTAAGTTAGCGGTTAAAGACCTCAGTCAGATTTATGATAATAGCTTTTTTAGCCCAGACCCAGATGCCATTCCTGAACTCGAAACTTACATGACAGCTTTGCGTCGTGAAGGGGACTCTGTTGGCGCTAAAATCAGTGTGATCGCCAAGAATGTCATGCCTGGATTAGGCGAACCTGTGTTTGATCGTTTGGATGCCGACATTGCGAAAGCGATGATGAGTATTAATGCGGTCAAAGGCGTTGAAATTGGCGATGGTTTTGATGTTATTGAGCAAAAAGGCAGTCAACATCGAGATGAAATGACACCAGAAGGTTTTCTGAGCAATCACGCCGGTGGCGTTTTAGGGGGTATTTCTTCTGGCCAAGATATTATTGTTCATATGGCATTGAAGCCAACGTCGAGTATTACGACGCCAGGAAAAAGCATCGATCGTTCGGGTCAAGCCATTGATGTGATTACCAAAGGACGTCATGACCCTTGTGTTGGTATTCGTGCAACACCCATTGCAGAAGCTATGCTGGCATTGACCATTATGGATCATTTACTAAGACATCGTGGTCAAAATGCGGATGTTGTCTGCGCAACTCCCATTATCAACGCCCAAGCTTAATAGTACTGTTTCTTACTAAGACCAAAAGTTGTGTTTTATTGTTTTAAAATACGCCTTTTGGTCTTTTCTTTTATATTGAGGGCAACGTGACATCACTTTCTCCCCGTTCAATCTTTCCGTCTCATTCATCGTCTTCTACTGACTTGCCTACGAAACCACGCGACCAAATCCATATTCAAGTAGGCTCAACCAATCCGATCAAAGTCGCTGCGGCGAAAGAAGCATTCACTTTAATGTTTCCAGACATAATAATTGATTGTCATGGCATTAACGCGCCATCTAACGTTTCTGATCAACCTATGACAGAGTCTGAAACTCGGCAAGGCGCACAAAATAGAGCGCGTTATTGTGCTTCTCACGATATTAAAAAACAGATGGATTATTACGTCGCAATGGAAGGCGGCGTGGATCAATTTGAGGAGGGCGCTGCAACATTTGCTTACGTATCTATTTTGTCCGCTGACCACAATTTACTGGCAGGACGTTCAGCAAACCTGCCATTACCAGCCAAAATTTTTCAGCGACTCCAGCACGGTGAAGAATTAGGAAGCATTATCGATGAGGTCTTTCAGACTGATAATGTTAAACAAAAAGGCGGCGCCATCGGCATGCTAACCAATCAACTTGCCACTCGGCAAAGCATTTATGTTCAGGCGTTACTGCTTGCAATGGCTCCAGTATTTCATCCTAAACTTTATCAAGATCAAGCAACTCATGATTGGGAGCTTTAACAATGAAATACCAATGGGTTTTATTTGATGCGGATGAGACTTTGTTTCATTTCGACAATTACGCTGGCCTAAAGCGTATGTTTTCACATCATGGAGTAGAGTTTGCTGAAACAGAATTTCATGAATACCAGACCTTAAATAAATCTCTTTGGGTTGCATACCAAAATGATGAAATTACCGCTAAACAGCTGCAGACACAACGTTTTCAGTTATGGAGTGATCGTCTGGCTATCAGCACAGAAACCTTGAACCATCAATTTTTGGATGCCATGGCGGAGATTTGTGAGCCTATTGCAGGTGCTTACGAATTAATAGAATACCTAGATCGTCAAGGCATTTGTATGGGGATTATTACCAATGGGTTTGAACAACTTCAACGCATACGACTGGAACGCACCGGTTTTTTACCGTATTTTTCTCCTGTTGTTATTTCTGAACTAGTTGGTGTGGCCAAACCGAATCCAATTATTTTTGAACAAGCTTTGTCTGAAATGGGCAATCCTGACAAGCAAAAAGTATTAATGGTGGGTGATACGCTAGCGTCTGATATTTTAGGTGGCCAAAATATTGGCATAGACACTTGTTGGCTTGGTCATCATAGAGAGAATGAAACTGACATCGTACCAACATGGCAGGCAAACACACTGACGGAATTATTGGATTGGTTTAAAGCCAACCATTAAAGCGTGTTAATGCTGAATGAACGGATGCGTAATCAAGCCAGGCGAAATGCAAGCACACATATAAAATAGAGCAACATGGATTACCAATATCAACACACTATTTCCGATAAATGTTATTATCGGAATTATGTTAAAGTAGTGTTTTACGTGTATTAGGTTCGATTGTTGTCGCTTTATACACTATTATCTAATGTGTTTGTTTAACGTTAGGTGTCAAAGTGAAAGTTGAAAAATTATCTAAGGCTGATAAATCAGTTTCATATCGCGTCTATCAGTCAGATGGACTTCCTCAAGATATAATCAATGGTTTTCTGAGAAACAGAGATAATCGTGGTTATGCTCCATTAACTATTAAAAGCCATGCGATTGATCTTAAAGAGTTCTTTATTTGGCTAAGTGTTAATAATATAGACTGGTCAGATGTCTCACTATCAGATCTTGAAGATTACTTATCATATTTAAGCTATCAATCTAAATCTAATGGTAAGCCTAAAAATTCAAACTCGTCTATAAGAAGAAAAATATCAAGCATTAACTCATTTTATAGATATCAGACTTTCTATTCTGGAATTTTTGTATCACCTTTAATTGTCAAAAGATATTATAAGCAAAGAGCGTTTTTAACTGGTGAGCCTAGGAAGCATGAGCAATACTCAGTAATAGAAGGAATAAGAAAGACTAGCAGTGAAAATAATATAAAGGTAATTGATGAACAAGAATACAAACAACTTCTTTCATGGTTAGTTAAATCTAGAGATAAGCTTTTTTTCACACTTTTATGGGAAACAGGTTTGCGTGTTGGTCAGGCACTACAACTGAAGCATGTAGATATAAATTATCAAGAAGGCTCCATTGATGTGGTTTATCGTAAAGATAACCCAAATGGAGTCTACTCAAAAAACAAACAAACTTATAAAGTTTTCACTCCACTATTCTGGCTAAGAGAATACACAAATTATTTGATAGAAGACTCAGACGACTATAATACAGAGTATCTATTTTGTTCTATATACAACAGAGATAGAAACGCTAGAGATAAACCAATTAGTTATGAATACTATAAGAATTTACTTAATAAGTTTGAACATGAAACTGGGATTCATATAACTTGTCATATGTTCAGGCATACGTTTGTAACACGGAGTATGAGAAACAAAGTACCTATTGATTATATATCACGGCAAGTTGGCCATAAATCAGCAGTGACGACCCAGAAAATATATGAGCATCTAAATGTAGATGATTTAAGAGAAGTTTTGGAGAGAGATGATGATAAAAAACAATAATCCTAATTTTTCGGTTGTAGCGCCCTCCTCACATTTTTATGATGATGATAAGTGGACTTTTAAAGAGATGGGGTTTAGTGAAGAGGAAATTGGTTCTGGAAACAAAAGTCTTAACTTTGATAAAATAAAGGCTGATTGGTTAAAAGATATTACCAAAGACTTTATGCTTTATAAATCGAAACGAGTAAAGCCATCTAGGTTATGTAATATGATTATGACTTTAAAAAAGTTTTATAAGCATTTAGATTTTATTTACAGTGACGCCTTAGATTTATCACGTTTTTTAAATCCTAGTAATGTTGATTCATTTTTTGATAGTGTTGTAGATCATAAAAGTGCTTCTGTACACGTCTATTTTTCAAGCCTACGTGAGTTTTATGCGTTTCTTGAAATGAAGGGTTATATAAGTTCTGCAAATAACTTTCTTCCATTAGACATGAAGCCTAAGCATGAATTAACAGTTAATCCAAGGCCTATTCCAAATAAAAGTGTAGAGCAGTTAAAACATGCTTGTAAAATGAATGATACTTTCATTAAACGTTTTTTAAATATAAATTTGGAGGTTGGAGCAAGAGCTAATGAAATATTGCTCCTGAAAGATGAATCTATACATAAAAGTAGCCTTGGCTGGAACTTAACCCGATATGAAAGTAAGTCAAGCAGGTATATTACAACACCAATTTCAGATCAATGTGCAGAAGTGATTTTAAGTCAAATTGAATTGGCTAAATTAGCTCGTTTAGAGTATCAGGAGGCAAATCCAAATTATAAAAACTGTGAGCGATATAAAGATTACTCGCCCTATATTTTTATTCATTTCTACAAAAATAAATTTTCAAAATATTGTTTGCGTAATGTTAATTATATGTCAAAGAAGCTCATTGAAGAACACGATATTCGTGATGAAAATGGTGATCTATTAGTTTTTACCTCTCATATGCTCAGGCATACTGTTGCAAGTAATCTTGTTGAATCGGGTGTAAATCAAGTTTTTGTTCAAAAGTATCTTGGTCACAAAACACCAACAATGACTAACTTTTACGCTCAAATTTCAGAGAAGAAAATGAGAGTTGAACTTAAGTTTGATGAAATCAACCAGCATGAATTAAAAGATATTTATGGTAATATCTATAAAAATGTTGAGTATGATCTTGATGAGAGTCTTGATGGTGACTTAGATAAAGAATGGTTACGTAAGAATATATCTGCTCATATATTACCTAATGGTATCTGCTCATTACCTATCCGACAAACTTGTCATCATGGTAACGCTTGTCTAACGTGTGTAAGTTTTAGAACAGGTAAGCAGTTCAAAGATACACTTATAGATCAGCGTGAGAGACTTATTAAAATCATTAATATTGCAGATGAAGGTAGCCTTAGGGATCAAGTGTTAATAAATACAAAAACATTAGAAGGCCTTGATAAGATCTTGGAGAAAATAGATGAGTAAGATTTCGGCAGCTGTAACTTATAAAAAAGATGATTCAAAGAAAAAAATAGATCGAGTTATGAGCGAACTAAAACGTTACAAAGCAATGAAGTCAGCAGTTAAAGTTTCTGATCTAGCTTTTAAGTGTAACGTATCAAAATCTTTTATTTATAAAAATGAAAGTATAGTTAAATATATCAAGGAAATAAACAAAGATTCCGACACAAAAGCTATAAGCTTCATAACAAGAAAAGAGCAAAAGGCAATATCTTCAATTAAGTCAAAGTATGATTCGATTAAAAACGAATGTATTGTTCTCAAAAAAGAATTATCAAATATCAAGGAAGAAAATAAAAGATTAAGAGAATACATTGAAGAGCTTCAATCAAATAAAGCTATTAGATCTGTAAAGTAACTCTAAAATTATGTAGAAAAGAAAATAGTTTTTTATCTTGGAAAAGTAGAATCAGCGTGGAATATTTCATCAGCTAAGCATAATAAAATATCTTAGAAGAGCTTGCCTGCACACTGAAAAAGAGTTGCGAGTCTGTAGATAATTCCTGTAGAGCTTATAGATAATTGAAGCTACCTAGAAACTCTACAGGTATTAAAATATTTATATCACTAATATAGGTTCCTGTATAATATAGATGATTACTCTTTAGAGTACAAAGATCATTAGGCAATAACTACCCTGCTCCTAAAGCTTTATACACGGCATCAACGGGATCAGCATAAAAGCTAATCTGGAACTTAGAAAAGAGCTCAGCTGGTACCGATGGAATATCTGTCGCTGACGACATGGGTAATAGTACCCGTCTTGCGCCGTTGTCCATTGCTAACTGTAAACTCCCAGCTAGGTCATCAACAGGATTAATAATACCGCCTAACGTTATGTCCCCAAGCACAACCATTTGTTCTTGGGTAGAGCGATTCATAAGTACAGAACAAAATGCAATCAATGCAGCTAAAGACGATTTCGTATTAGGGCCGGTATTGTTTAGCTCGACAACTTGTAAATGAAATTCATATTCGGAAAACTTAGCTGAAGTACTGATACGGCTGAGGTTGCCTTTAAAATAGTCAAAACCGACTCGAATGGCCTCTTTTGCCGATGTATTAGACCCAAAGCCAGATACGGAGTGTTTTCCACTACCAGACATCATTTGTGTCTCATAGCGATAGAGCCCTATTTGTCCTGAACTGCCTTGTGAAACAAGATGGATAACCCCAGGTTTTGGGACGCCCTCAGGTATCAACTTATTACCACCCTGCTCTGGAACAGACACAAAGATTTCTTCAAGCGATTCATTATCAATATAGCTAAAGTTTACATCAAAAAACTCCATACCTCCTAATTTCTTCAGCTGCTCTTTGATACGACGTCTAACCTCTAGTGCGTAAACTAAGCATTCTCGGACATCTTCTTTATTATATTGCGCTCCAGGATGGAGTAACTTAAGTAGACCAGATACTGTACGGCGGACAGCAATTACATCACGCTGATTTAGATTGTTGCCTACTTTAAAAAACTTATCAATTGCGTCAGCAAAGCTACGCTTGCGCATTTCGCGCATAAATTCAGCAAGATAATCTGTAATTAAACCGTATTGATTTGTGAAAAACTCGGGCCGCATTTTAGGAATTTCCCATCCTGGAATATAAGCATGGAATCGATCAAAAAAAGCGGTGTCTATCATGGCATCCGGAAATGGTGAGAGTAAGTGGCTTGTTTTAATTAATGTCTCAACGTTGTGGTTGATATTACCAATAAAAACCATCGAGGCTTTAGCTTCGATCGAATCTCGTCCACGTGCAAATGAGCCCGACGCCATGTAATCCTTCATGATTTGCACGCCATCTCTATCTTTGAAGTTAATCCCTGCGACCTCGTCGAACGCAACTACGTCCCACATACCGACAAGACCGACTTGACGAGAGCTCATGTTGTAAAACAAGTTGGCAACTGTTGTTTGACCGCCAGATACCAACAAAGAATTTGGGGAGCACTCTTTATAAACATGACTTTTACCCGTACCACGAGGACCAAGTTCACATACATTATAGTTATTTTCGACAAATGGAATCATACGGCTAAGTAAGTGCCATTTTACACGTTGTTCAAGGTTAGTTGGCTCCATACCGACAGAGCGCAATAGAACATCTAACCATTGATCCGTAGAGTATGATCTTCTCGCAGTGAACACCTCTTCCACATCCATATTCGGCATTTGTATTGGCTTCAACGTTACCACTGAAAAAGGTGATGTCTTTTGCCCTTCCTCATAAAAATATTGTAAGGTAACAATGCACCAAATGCCGCCGGTTAATAGTTTATCGTTGTCTTTAACGATGCCTGTAGGAACCAAAGCATCTTGAATACCAAGATTTGAAAGTCTAGCCTCGTAGATATCTTTTTTTTGATTAAGTCTAACCCCTACTTTATCAATGACCTTGAACGTGCCGCGCTCACGAATCGTAGATTTAACTTTTTCAGCTTCATCTGGGCGAACATAGTTCTCCGTTAGGATTTTCTTAACGCTCTGCAGTCCCATCTCAACCACTTCATCGTCATCTGAAGCACAGTACATACCCAATAAGTACTCCAGCACGTAAACAGGTACATTAGCGCCTTCTTTTAATGACTTGGTTAAATCCTTACGAACCACACGACCTTTAAAAGTTTTGATCAGAAGGTCATTAAGATCGCTATTTTTAATATCATTTGACTCATCCAAGATTTCACTATTCAGATTGTTGTCTTGCATATCTCACTATTCCTAAAAAAAGTCGTCTTGGATAGCCAAATCAATGGTCACACTGTATTCGTTGTAGCGGGTTTTCGTTGATGTATTTTCAAGTATAAGCTTGTAACTCGTATTACGGTTAAATGCAGAGCCAATCAGTTTAAAACGCGCCTCTCGCTTGCGCTCATCGATAGTCTTCCCTTGACTATCAAACAACACTGTTTCACGGCTCGATACTTCATTACCACTTGGGTCTACGATCACGAGCTCCAATTGCCG
The DNA here is from genome assembly GCF_020532605.1 of Marinomonas algarum. Classification (GTDB taxonomy): domain Bacteria; phylum Pseudomonadota; class Gammaproteobacteria; order Pseudomonadales; family Marinomonadaceae; genus Marinomonas; species Marinomonas algarum. The sequence continues at coordinate 34,248 of NZ_JAJATW010000001.1, forward strand.
TGGTACAAATTGACCTCCTACCGCATCAGTTTGGATAAACTGAACCTTATCGATGTTGTTGACTAGCTTAATAGGCTGAGTTGCCACAACAACCCCAACAGGCTGCTTTTCATGTTGAGCTGCTTGATGCTTCTGCAATTCACGTACATGTAATATAGGAACACAAATTTCTTGAGGCATAGCGCCACCATGAACAAAGCGAGCACCGCCGACAAAATGAAAACGTTGGACCCCCTTAGGTAGCAAGAACTCAGAGTTCTTGGCCAGTTCTTTCACCTGCTGAGCGGTATTGGAAATATTTCCTTTCCAATAACTTTCATCGCTTGGCAGGTCACTACCTATAATATAACGCTTCTTCGCTTCCATCGTATTGAACTGAGATGATTGAAGTTTTGTACGATTGGTCTGTTCCATTGCCTGCTGCTGGAATAAAAAGCCATGGTCTGCAGTGATAAGAACTTGGCTAGCGTTAAGTCGGTTGATAATTCTGGCAACTAGATCTTTTAGCTCGTTAATTGCATCACGACAGGCCTCGAAGGTTTTCTCCTCCGTTTTAGCAACATCACCGATCGCATCGATCGTATCGTGGTAGATATAAACGACTTGCGCGTCCTTTACTTGCTCCCGACCTTCCTGATTGCTCCAGCTCATCAAGTCTTTTGCACTGACTGCCATCCCTTTATAACGTTCGAGAACCGAATTACGGGCTAAAAGCCCCTGAGTGGGGAGATCATCCACATACACGGTGCTTTTTGTGGGTGACATGCTATCAGATCCCTCACCGCTGCGAGCACTTTGATCATAATGAACCGTTTTATGTGGAAGAAGAGCCGCCATACCAAGCTGTGTGTAGCTTGGCAACACCCCAAGTTGAGAACCTAGACTTGCTTTAAAACGCTTCTCTGAATCAATAATATCTTTTAATTCATGGGCTATTTCGTAACGCAAAGCATCTGAGATCACGACAAATATCCGCTTCACTTGAGTGTCCTCAAGTCGACTCTGAACTTCGTTTTTATAGAACTGATATTGATTTGGAATCGACGGCAGCTGCCACTGCTCTAAACGGTTTTCCTTATCAAGTAATCGATCCCATGCTAAGCCAAGCTCATATAGGTACCAATTTGAATACAAATCCTCTACAGCTTGATCAAGCTCACGAAGTATATCAGCCCCTTTACTTTGGACTGAGTAAACATGTTCATTAAATAAACGATACGCCTGATCAAAGCGATACAATTCTTCTTCATAGGCTTTGTATAAACTTAAAGCGCTTTCATAATGAAAGCCGTCAACAAACCGTTCACGTAAACTAAACAGTATTTGAGCGTTACGCAGACCTTGGTAGATACTGGCGTAGAAATTACCTTTATCGGTTGTAGCATGTGTCCAATGCCCCGCTAATCGACGCGATAAAATTCGCTCAAATACAGTCGGGTCAAGCGATTCACTTCGGTCAATGACACCATAAACTAGACCTTTAATAACTACTTGCTCGATATCAGCGAATGTTTCACATTCTTCCAGAGCAAACACTGAATAACCTTGAATATTAGCTTTAACTTCTAGCTGCTTAGAGAAATGCTCCGCAATAATTTCATAGAAATCAGAGTAAGTTCGGCTATCACGCCATGAAGATAAAAATGCCAACGCTGTTGAGCGCCCTGATGGCGTAGACAAAATGTTATTTTGCAGCCAACTACGATCTTCTTTTACGATGTGACTCCAAAGGTCCGTACATAAAAGTGTTCGAATAAATACTTCGAAAGAAGGCTGCTCTTCGCTATTTTTGTAGCCAAAACTCTCTTCCATTAACGACCAAAAGCTATTCAGCAAGTCATACTTTAACAGTTGCTTAAACATTGGACTGAGATCTAAAGCTTGGTCGAAACTCTTCTCATGTTCAAGCTCAGAAATTTGCCCAGCATATTCTCTTAATAAACTGAACAGGATGTCGGTAACAGACGATGAATCAGACCTTGCAACCACCGCAATCATTTTACGATCTAAGGATTGCTCGTTTTCTTCTTCGACCACCCATTTATGAAGTGCAGCTAGGCGTTGCTTATTTGCAAAGAAAGACTGACGTTGATGTATGTGTGAGCGAAGAGACATTGTTCCGATACCAAGCTCAGCAAGTAACATAGAGCTTCGATCGGCATAAAAGTGTTCGCTATATAAACGAATATCTAATAACCAATCAAGCTCAGGCTTTGGTTCTGAGGTAGTGAAATACAATAAGAATGGACAATTAGGCTCATTAAGTTCAACTCGTCGTTTGGTCGCTAAAAGAGACTCTTGATCAACATGTATTACCTTTACACCACTAGGCATACCTGTATCGGAAAGGATCAACGGAAGCTCTTCTGTAAAATGCTGATCAACATCGTGCCAAAACACAATTCTTGATTGCTCGAACTTCTGGGAAATCCCTTTTACTAAATCATTTGTCTGCATCTACTTTTAGGCCCAATACGACTATCTAATACTATTAGCCCCTATTCTATCATGCCGTTGGCTATACTAAATTGTGAACAACCAGTAAGAAGCCAATTTCTTCCAATAATTTTTTTAGATAACAACAGAAACAGGGAGTGGCAGCTTCAACTGAGTTGCAATTGGTGTGTATACGTCTACCTCCGCATCATCAGACTCAATAGAAACGATCAAACTGTAACGAGTTTTTCGGTCCCATTGCCCTAAGTGAGGGCGCTCCCTCCACCAACCAATTTTTGGCACAATGGCAATAAAGCTCGATGAGGCAAGCTCTGCAGTGGTCCCTACCCATGTATCAGAATGAATTGAGCCTCGATCCCTTGCAGTTGCTCCAAGCAGCCAGTGTTCGGATGTGGACTGTTTGTTTTGTCGCTCCTCATCCTCTTCGCGCGCAGCTTTATTAATACCCTTAATAAATTCATTTTTAGACTGACCTGGACTATTGATTTCAAATCGTAACGCATGGGATGAGTAGCGATAGCGATCTTTCCAACCTATTTCTCCAGGACCAGGCTCAATAAAGTAGGAAAGCGTTACCTTCATTCTCACCTGAATATTGTCAGGCAATAACTCTAAAACATCTTTTGGCCATGGCAGATCATAGAAATGCATATCTTTTGTGCGAAAACCGCCACGAGGCTTTTTATCAAATGGCTGAAGCTCTGCTTGTGCAATTAAAGTCAGCGAATTAGTGGCACTGTAAAGAGCTCGCTGCAAATTGGGCACACCATAGCCACAAACTTTCAGCAATTGCTGATAATTTGTTTTGGAATCCTTCACCATGAATTGCCGCTTAAGCGGCTCTGGCCAATTTGCTGAATGGACCAACAAAGCTCGCACTGTTTCTTCCCAATAGTCAGGGTATACTGAGCGAATCGTAGCGGCCATGTTAGCCAACTGTGCAGTCGCCGCACTGGTCATATTGAAAGGGTAGAAATATCCCTGCTGGTCAGGTCGATAGGCCGTTGAGAGAATCGATAAATCATCACTCTCTGTAGCGAAACCAGACTGATCTACGGCCAGATTCCCTCCTTCCAAAACCAATTCTGGCTTTACAGGCCATTTACTTTCTTCCCAAGTACTGGAAGTCGTCGAATATGGTGATAACGTATTTGCGTCGGCAACGGGGCGATAGCCTGATAAGTTAGGATCTTGTATATCAACCAAACTGGTTATGGCGCCAACCGTTAATGCATTCCAAGATTGAGCCGGATCATGCACTGACTCAGTAAGCTGTATATTCGGATAATGCTGGGCGGCATCGTTCATAGAAATATTTGCTATTGAGTTACCACCACTGACAATAAATAACCGCTGCTCTTGCCATGCTGATGTCAGTTGGTCGATTTCTGCAGACCAAGAACTAGGGCGCCCCCTATCAGAAGTCTCTATTGAAGTAACTGCCATACAGTAAGATCGCTTTCTAAAAGGCGCTTGAATCTCCGCACGGCTAATACCTTGAGCGGTAATGTAGCCCCAAATATTTGCTTCATTAGAACCAACATTTGGAAGAATTTTCACAGATTCGAGATAATGAGAAATATAGACGGGCTCACTGCTATCCAGTAAAACAGTAAGATCACCGTACAAAGATGTTCCTGCCATTAAGGTGCCATGCCCATCATGATCATGAACGCCCCAAGATGCATCTACTGCTTGGCAATCGTCGCCAGAAAGAAACGGATACAACAAAGGGTGGCCCCTGTTTACACCAGTATCCAAAATGCATACTGCCGATTTGACATTCTCCGGTCTCTCAATTCGAGCTCGAATATTTTCAACCCACTCCGATTTCTCTTTAAGATCCATATCCATAAAAAATGCGGTGGTCGGTTTAGCAGAGCGGTATTCAGCAATCACGTCACTGGATCGAGTAATCATCTCAAGATCTGAGGCGTTGGCAAAAATCACTTTGACCATTCGCTCCGGAAACCTTAATACGCCGACTCGGGCTTCAATTTTAAGGCTGTGTAGAAGTCTTTCAAATATACTTAACACTTCATCGCTGTCGCTACGAAGCCATACCTCAATCCAAGATTTACTTTGATTGGGTTTAGCTGTCTTAGCGTCGGTCCAAAATGAGTCGATTAATAGAGCGCTTCTGATACTGGCTATGCTAACGATTAAATCTCGGTTTTTCGGGTTACCGGTAGAAGTATTCTGATGAAGGTATTCATCCAGCTTTTTTAAAAAGTAGTCGCGTTTCTTATTCGACACATACACGGTCGCAAAGGTCACTTTTTGACCTGAAGCATCCAGCTCATCCCGAACATTCAATAGCCGAATTTCTTTAGAGCCTAAATCCTCTAAGCTCTTTGTAATTAGCTCTGCCCCAGGATCACTAATAAACTCAAGATACACACCGTTTCTTGTGCCAACCATAGCAAGGGGATTACACTCTGACTGCTTCCAAGCTTCATTTAATTGATTCTGTAAAAACTTGCCATGCTGAGCCCTATTTTTTGGGATAAGATTTTTTGTGATCGGTAAACTAACTGGTGATGTGTAAGGATGTGATTCAGGTTTCTGAGGCAAGAGAATATGAGGTAGCTTGTCCATAAACTATTGAATTCCATTTTGAAAGGGACTGTTAGGAAACACTTTCGTCAACAGTCTCATTTGATAAAAGAAATACTCTATTAGAGCTGAGAGTACACCATTTTCCTCTGACCTAGAGCGTCTATTAGCTCACTAGCCGACACTTTAGCATCATCCTTCAGAATGGCTTGTTTCATAGCATCGCGACAAGCAGATCCGATCTCAGCTTGGCTCAAGCCATCGCATCCTGAAAGCACTTTTTTCCAAGCGAATCGAGAACCAAGAAAGGTACCTAGAATTAATTCAATCAAACGTCGACAATCTTCTTGATTAGGTAGTGAGTAATACAACACATCATCAAAACGACGAAACAAAGCTTGATCAAGTAATTTAGGGTTATTCGTTGCGGCAACAATGATGCTTTCAGATTGATCTTGTTCGATAAATTGAAGCAATGCGTTCAAAACTCGTCGCATCTCGCCTACATCATTGTCTAAGGATCGATCGCCACCAATAGCATCGAACTCATCGAAGAAGTAGACCCCCTGCTTCTGTACCATCACATCAAAAATCTGACGCAATTTTGCACTGGTTTCTCCCATAAATTTCGTCACCATTCTATCGACCTGAACTGTATAGAGCGGCAACTTCAATTCATGCGCCAGTACTTTCGCAGACATTGTTTTACCAGTACCAGGAGGTCCAGCAAGCAGTAAGCGTCGGCGATTGCTCATACCAAATTGGTGCAACTTGTCGCGCTGATAAAACTCTCTTATGACTCGTTGAAAACGCTCAAGGGTTACCTCGGGCGCCACCAAAGATTTAATCGGGATATCCGGCGCTTCCGTAACAACAAGCCCTTTAAGCTCTTGCGGGAACGGTACCACCTTTAAGTTATGTGAAGCTTTATTCTTATGACTATCAACGAGCCCACGTATTTCATGGGCCAGTGTTGCATGACCTTGCTTGGCCTCATGAGCGGCCACTTGAAGAGCAATAGAATAGAATCGCTCTCTATCCTCTTCAGAATATGAGCGAATTAGAGATTTAATCTGATCCGCAGTTGCCATTACAAAATCCAAAGCCTTTGACAGTTAATAAAAAATAAGTATTAGATATTTGCGCTGAATTTTACCGTAAGTCATCGATCATCCATAGACCAAGAGTAAATATATCCTCCAATCTAGCATAAAATAGCCAATTTTGATGATTTTGGGCGATGTTATGAGTAATAAGAAAGCGATCTTTTATACTGAAAAGTATTTAACCAACTCGGTGGCGCTCGGGCAAGCTGGATGTAACGCTGACTGCTCTACTGAAAAGCCCCAATAATTAACCATACGTTTAGCAAAGGCAATCTTATTGTGCCCTTTTCCTTTAGCCCTATTTCTTAAGCAATTTCGCTTAGTCAATCCATAAGGTTGCTTTTGCCAGCGCCATTAGTGCCGGCAAAAACCAAAAATGGTGATGTATCGCCCAACTCCAAGTGGGCAATACTTTTAAATCCGCGAATTTCAAGCTTATGAATATTCATTATTTCACCTCAGGGGCAGACCCAGTAACCCCTTTCACGTCTGCTAATAAATCACCAAATTTACCATAGTTCACTTTAACACCGTCATCGAGATCCAGTGAAATACGCATATCAGCATAATGTTTTAGCTTGTCATCAAACTCACGTAGCTCCACCTGCTTCTTAGTTAGAGTTGTCAGCTCCTTCTTGAGACGGTTCGCTTCACTAGTCGAGTCAGCCGTTTCAATTTGCTTCTCAAGCTGCTCTGCATACGCATCGTACTTGCCTAGTAACGGGGTGACATACTCAGTACGCATACGAGAAAGCGTGCCCTCATTGTAACGGTGCAGGTAAACCAGGCACTCAAAAGCCTTCTGTTTGCCTGAGCTAAATAGCCAATAAATAGGACGTTTTTTGTAAGTCTTCAGGTGGTCTTTATAGAACTGGGTAGATAAGTAACGACGAATCGTCTCTAGCGCTGATTCTGATTTCTTGGGCTTTATGGCATTTAAGCAAAGTGATTCGGCAACGAAATTCAAGTTTTCTTGCAGGTGATCATCACCCCAAACGACTTGAACAAACTCTCGGAAGCGGTTTGTTGCATCGTCTTTGAACCACTCTTTATCTGTTAACGGAATTATGCCGTCTTCGTCAACAGCGAAAGATTGGTAAGCTCCTTCGTGAACTAGTTTATCGAAGCCATCATTGCCTGCATGAGCAAAGACTAAGCCTTCTTGGTCAAGAGAGTAGCGCCCAATCATACAACCTACAGAAAAGGAAATAACTTGTTGAGTCAAGTCGGATACGCTTCTTTCTTGATATGTAACCTCATCTTCAATTTCCGCAGTCTCAAATTTTAGTCCATACATCTCAAAACAGAATCGGTTGATGTTTGATTCCATACTTGACAGAGCGCTTAAAAGCTCCTTTTGTTCATCTAGCTCCTTCTCGAATGAATTCGAGATTGTTTTATTCGATAGATTAAGTACTTTATTCAATGTAAAACTTGAGGAAGTTTCATCTCGCTGATATAAAATTTTACTTATTTCTACTGCTTTTTGTGCGCTATTAGAAATTTTATCTTTTAAGTCTGCGCTAGACTTAAACGGTATCTTTCTGACATCTCCCACTTGGAATGATGAACTTGGATTCATGAAAGACATATATTTTTTCAATACCTTACTATTTAAAATAGCAAGAACCAGAAACAAATCTTCTTCACTTGGAAAGCCTGACGGACCTTTAATATCGAAAATAAATCCTGGAGGGTTATATCTTGCCGCAAATGTTTCTTCTCCTGCTTTATTTTTAAATGTCATATCTCCCCATGTAATTCCTTTCTTAAAATAAAGAGGAATATTTTTAATAGTTCGTGTTGGGGAACCATAAAGACTTTTTGCATATTCAATAAGGTCTTTGCCTGAGCCTGCCCAATTAACCACATATTCTTGATTACCAAACCAACGAATTGCGGCTCCCCCTTTATTATATGGAAACCATTTACAGTTACTCATCTCGGCATCTTCGTGAGATAATGCTTCGCGCTTAATGTTATGATTCGATACTTCCCACCAAAGCCGCAAAAATCGATCGTTGTCTGAAGTAGCCATTCCCTGCCTTGGGAAAAGCACATCTTCAAGTATTTCCTCATTATCAAATGTATCGAATAACTCTCGTTCAATCCAATAAGCAAGCCTAATCCCAGGAATTTCAAAAAACTCTCTGATCTGATACGATTTGAATATGCAGTCTTTATTTAAAACTCGCTGCCTTTTTTCTTCGGTATCACCTTTTACATTATTAATAAACGTTGGTTTGAATTTTTCACTACGATTTTTCATAAATGTAAAACTAGCTAGCTGAATCGCAGGCCCCGTTATCTCAGGAAATGAATTAGGTCCCAAATGACACAAGTTAATCAACATGTTATTGCTCATGAGCTTTTTCCTAAAATGCTCATATGAACTTAAGAACATCCAACTCTGCATTGTAACCATCGATATAATTCTATAATCTTTCAGGAATTCGATACCTTTACTAACGAACATTGCAAATAAATCTGATTTGGATTCGGGGTAATGCGACCCAGACATTTTTTTAATTTCAGCATTCATACCCTTATTGCCCATGTATGGGGGGTTTGCAATAACAGCATCGTAACGAATCGACAGAACCAATGCCTGATGCACAAATTTTATCAATTGCTTCGCTGCAGGTTTTTGCATTGAGTCACCTGACTCTTGAAGCTCGACAAGCGTGCTTAGTAGCTCTTTTAATAGGTCATGGTCATCGCTAGGTACATCAATCAAAGAACCAAAGGTCTTTGCTTGGGTGAATCTTGCCAACGTTCGCTTCAGCAGTTGGTAGCGGTTGTCTGCATTGAACGAGCTTAAATCTTGCGCTTCGTCAGAGAACAGCCCTTGCGATGTGCCGCTTTTCCAACTTCCCGATAGGTTGAGTGCTTTCCATATCGTTGGCAGGTCAATATGGTTACTTTCCTGCAATGACAGTACATTAAGTCGCACGTTACGGGTAAAAATACGCTTATCGTCATCTCTAGCCATCATCATCAGCGCAAAGCCAGATAGCTGCGCTGCACGATCATCTATGTCCAAGCCGAAGAGGTTGTTCTCCAGAATCATCTTTGGAATGTCACGAGAGCGGAAACCTCGTTCTTCGTAGATGGCTTTTAGTACGTTGTAAGCTTCGATCAGTATGTGGCCCGAGCCGCAAGCTGGGTCAAGTACTTTGATGGTTTCAGGTTCAATAGATTCTGGCGTAATAGCCTTAAGCTGTTGGTTAACTTCGTCAGATTGTTCAGCAGGCTCAATGTAGTATTCCATCTGCGTTTTAATGGCAGAGTCTGGGTAGGTTTGCAGCCATTGACGACCGACTGAGTTTTGTACCAGGTACTTCACAATCCAGTTAGGTGTAAATAGCTGGGTGGCGGCAGGAATATCTTCACTCTTGACCACCTTGCCCATTACCTGGTCTTTCTTTTCAGAAATGTAGAACTGGTAAAGCCAGCCAATAACTTCTACCTGTTGCCAGTCCTCTTCAGGGATGCCGTCTACCAATCCACGCAGAATTGAATCGGTGCGTGTTAGGTTGTCTGGTAGCAAAAGCTCAGTTTCATCGTCCAATGCGTCAAATAAGAAAGGCATAGCTTCATGTAGCTTATGGCACTGGCCTAACAACAGTTCACGATACAGTTCTTCGTCTTTGTTGCCCGCAAGCTTGAGTTCGATAATGCGAGCTCTATCTAACCCGAGTTCATCCGCAGCATCTTGCGCATGGTCGATAATTTCAAAGCGCCCTTTGTTCGTTGCGCCAGCGCCTTGGGAGTTGTCTGGGTGCGACGCTGGATATGAAAGAACGCGAAAACCGTGGCCTAGATAGTCATGGATTTCCATATAGCGAATAGCACACAAACGGTTGAACCAGGTATAAGCTACTTGTTCGACGAGCTGGTTATAACCCATTGCCTGTACTGTTTTTACCAACCGTTCTCTAGCTATCTTTACAATAGGCTCGAAGGTTTTGCCTTCGATTAGTAATACTGAGCCTTCTTGCTTGACATCCGATATCTGTTTGTCACTGTATATGCCTAATTGGTTTAATTTTTTTGAGACAGCGCTGATAAACTCACGTCTTGCTTGAGGGGCATATTTTTTAAGACTTGCAGTATTCATAAATTAATTCCTTACTTCGCCACAAGCATTTTTAACTACAGCGATAATATTACTCTTTAATTGACTAAAGCTAGGCATATCCTCTAATCGGTTAACATCGATTTCAGCTATAAGAGTACTGAGATCTTCACGGCTATAGTCTTGATTATTTATTGCATTTCCTAGCACAACTTTCGGAGCTCGCTCTGCGGAACGGTCGTTGCCAGAAAGATCCATTTCTAGATTTTGACAGTGACAATATGGGTTTTTTTTAACCGAACAAATGATCCATGACTCAGATGTAGGCTTAGGAATCATGGCAACGCCATGTTTGTACCCTACTGCTTTGAAACCAGATAAAACGGCTTTAACACGATTAGCTTGCATGTCTGGTTCACGGTCTAATTCAGATCGTGTACCGTCACAGTCATGAAAATATACGGATAGGCTATTAGCCCATGTTTCTGGAAAATTCTCTTTTGTGAATTCAGCAAGCGCAGCAGCACGTTTAGCATGTTCTAAATGTCCTTTTACCGCTTTATCTTTGCTCGGTAGTCTAACTTTGCTAGCCCTTGCTCTTTGCCCTAACTCTTTACGATAAATAAAGGTATGCGTAAAATCTTGACCTTGATTCCACTCAGGTAAACAGTTCTCTAAAAGCTTGATAATCAGGGCGTACATTGGGCCTTGTAGAAAGTCTTCACCATTTGATACCTCTAAACTATTCTGGCTAATACCGATATCAGTTGGCCCTTCACCTGTCGCAATTAGGTGTAAAATCATAACTTTTCTAACCTCTTGCTTCGAAAGTTTTCAGCTTCCTTAGCCACATCGGACAGGTGTAAGTCCAACATTGCTTCACCTGGAGCCAACGCTTCCAGTTTTCTATCAGCAGACTCAAGCTCGAAGAATTTTACTGTTTTAGTATGACCCTGACTATTTTTATAAACTAAGTGTACGGAGTTTTTCGCAAGCTCTTCGTCAATAAAATTCAATACTAATGGACTATGGGTCGTGATCAATATTTGTTGTGGTGATCGGATAAATGTTTCGACAAGCTTTTCAGTAATCTCAGAATTGACGCCATTCTCAATCTCATCAAACTGCTGGAATCTGGAACTAGACCTTTGACTTGCCAGTATGATTAAAATACGCAACATGCCATCGTTGATATGCTTGGCATTCGTTAATACATCAACGTGAGAGCCGTCATCACTGTAGAATCGCTCTGTTAGCACAAGACTTAATGTGCCATTCAACTCAGTTTTAGTTTCCATTTCCACTACTTGGGGAAAATAGCTATATAGGTTCTTCAATAAGATACCTTGTGACCTCTTATCTAAATTATGGATATAGCTAATCAAGTACTCACCAGCACTACCAATTTTTCCTGCTGATACAAATCGCCCTGAACGCATGACCTTAGGCGATAAGAGGTCATGGCTATCAACATTAGTCATAACTTTTCGAAAAATGGCAGCTTCTTGTGGTAAAGCAAGTCCATCCAATGCTGACAATATTGAACCTGAATATTTGAACATAAGATCCGGAAAACTGTCACGCTTAGTTTTTAGCCTTCCCTGAAATAGGCGTAACAGCTGCTGGTCATTAGATAAATCCGTTAGAGTCTCACTTGTACACAGGCCTCTTTTCCAGTTGTATGTGCCCCTCCACCGCAATTTCTTATCTGAAAACTCTATATCGACTTCGAGGTCAAATGTTTCTCGTGTAGGGAAGAAATAAGAAGCAACATCTTTTTCTTCCCAACCTCTTTCACTTAACCAACGGTCAATTTTTCCTTCCATAAGAGCAGATACATAACTAAACAGTTGTAAAACCGAACTTTTCCCTGCGCCGTTTAAACCAATGATACAATTAAACTTCGGGTCAAGGTTTAACTCAAAATCAACTAACGATTTGAATGCGCTAACACTTATTCTTTTGATCATCGCTCCACCTACTTAATTCGAACTCGGTCACCTGCAGATACAGCATCCATGAGCTGCTTACGAAGTGCTTCAAGATACCCTTCTACTTGCTCTTCAGACTCAATAAAACCTGCAGGTATAGCCTTGGCAGCTGTTACTCCAGGATCAATAGTTACTGTTCGTTTAACAATTGGAGCAGGGATAGTCGGCTCCACAGGTTTTGAAGTAACGATATCTTCTTGTGAGCTATCTGTTGAAACTGAATCAGATGAAACTGCGTTAGATGCATTAGCTGTAGGTTCTTGCTTTTTACGCTCGATCTCTACACGACGTCGCTCTGCTTCAGCTTTCTTGCGTAAATCATCAATGTACCTATTCAGTTGATCATATGCGTCTTCTTCAAAGCCATCCGCTTCCGTTTGCTCACTGATAATTTGTGGTATTGAAGAGGTTGCTTCAATGCGCTGTCTGCACATTTGTAACGGGCGCAGTGCTTGGTTCTGTAGTTCAGACGGTGCATGAGCTTCAGCTAGCGCTTCTTTCACTCGTTCAATTCGTATATCAACACGATCTAAAGCATGAGACTTACGCTCATCAATCAATGAAGTATTCACTTTCGACACTTCTTCAATCAATCGATTGATATTGCGCAACTGGTCATATGGCGCGGGCAAATTGTAAATGCGATCAAGTTCTTTTAGAGAAGATGATGCTTTATCATCTTTTTCCAATGCGGGTCGGTTCGCTTTAAACTGCTCATTCAACGCTTTAGCTAAAGCCTGCCAGGTTTGGAATTGAGTCGTGTAGAAGTCTTCTAAATCTTCATAATCTTCAGCAAAGTTCTGCAGTGCATCCGCGTCTTCTAAGAAGCGCTCAATCAGACTAAAGCTATTGGACTGCTGTTGAATGCCCGCAATTAATACCAAACCATCTTCGATCTGTTGTTTGCCTGGAAACTGGCCGGTTTGAGCCTTACTACGAAAAGACTTTAGATCCTCAGACCAATTATTGAACTCTTTAACGATCAATTCATAGAGGTTTTTCTCTTCAGTTCCAGCGAAACTTTTTGAAAAAATATCTTTAACTAATGTCGTTGCTTTTTTAAGTTGGCGCTCGTCATGCTGACGAATTTTATGAACACGGATTTCGCCACGTTTACGAACACTGGTAAAAGCTTCATAGGATTTCTTTAGTACCAAGTCCGAGCCTTGCTGACTAAAAGACACCTTACTCGATAAGCCCAGACGAGCGACCAATAGGAGTGTTTCATTATCAGGCCAGCCATAAGGTCGTCGCCCAAAACGATCAATAATGTCACGTAAATACACTGCCTCATTACGATCTACTTTCAACGCGACAAATTGTTCTACTTCGCGTGTAGCATCTGGATTACACTCGGCAGCTTGAAGATCTAAACCGATTTGAGCCATATCATCTGCGGTTAACACTGCATGTAACTCACGCAGCACATCACCTGGAGTGGCCTTAAGAAGGTTTAATTTTGCAAAAGTGTTTTCAATAACATAGCGGTAGGCTTCATCGACAATGGCAGATGGCGTTGCTGACTTCTTCGGTAACTTTGTACCAATAGCATAAACATCAGCCTCTGCAAACAAAGGTTCAAATCCTTCACGAAGATGCTTTTCACGCTCGATGTTTTCCATTCGCTTCTCACGAAGCAAATGCTCTTGTTCTGGACGCTTACCAGAGTTATGTTTTAAAAAGCGCTCCGTTTTAATAAGCGTGTTTAGGTCTTCCCAAAGACGTTTATTATCACCAAGTTTCACCAAAATACAGCCGTCACCTGTCACCGTATGATCAATGCAGGCCTGGTCATAATGGAAGCTCTCATAATGAGAATCGAGCGGCGAAATAACCTTGATGACTAAATCTTCTAAGCCTGAACCATCTTTTGGATGGCCATTACAGAAGCGGCTGATCGCAAAGTCTTGCTTGTTCACTGGGTAACGGTAGACACGATTACCCTTTAAGATGGTGGCACCATCAAAAATGATGCTTGAAAGCTTGTTGGAGACTTCTGAAGCTTCGATATCCGTATGGCGAATTTCGTTCTCTATTTCCTTTTCCTCATTGGTCAGGAAGATAAATTCGTCGCCATTTCGAGCAATCAGCAACTGACGCTCTAATCGATTAAGACTTTCATCGATCCGTTTCTTTAGGGCAATTTTATCAGCGTCAATACAATCAATCGATAATGTTACCAAGTTGTCTAGAGTACTTTTAACAACATCTACGTAACGGATTAGGAACAGTGTCTTAAGAATCTTACCATCGAACTCAGTCAAGGAATCAAGCTCACAAGCTTGATCAATGGTGCGCTTAACCGCAGGCTCTAAAAAGCTTTCAATAGACGAGTAGAAGCTATGAAACGGAATTAGGACATCAGTGCCACGATCTTTAATTTGCTTGGCAGATGTTTGGAATGCATCAAGCAACGAACGCTCGCCCATCGCTAAGTGCTTACCGGTCGCCCCTTTGGTACGAATGGATTCAAATACCTTTTGCACTAATGTGTAGTGGTAAGGGATAAACGGATAGTTATCAACGAAGGAAGATGCATCATTGTAGCTTTTTAATGACGCAGTGGTTGTCATATCAAAAGCAAGCTGGTTACGAAGAATATCGCCTTTTTCAAGAAAGATATCATTTAGAAGATCACTAGCATTATCTGTTTTGGCTAATAAACGCTTTTGGATAACTTCCGAGGTGTTTGAGCTAGATAACTGCAGTCGTGTATTGAAACGACCTTGGATCTTTGAGAAGTCTTCCCCATCACGTTTATCAATTCCACCGACGGCCGCATCAATGTCCGCTTGAGAAGTCACAATGACCCATGCACGACCGCCACAAATAGTGCCTAAATTCTCTGTGATGGTCTGAAGTTTAAGCATCATTTGGGTATTTTTACCAATGAACTGACCGACTTCATCGATCAAGAACACAATGTTGCTATCACCAGATTGATCTAGGTATTCCTTGACCCATTTACAAAAATTATTGATATCTAATGGGAAGTTGTTTTCTATTTGTTCAACCCAAGCTCGGGATGACTCTGGCGACTGATTGGTCGCAACAGATAACGCTTGGGCAATCTCATCCCGATAGAAGTCGTAGGCATCACGCTCTTGTTTCCATGTAGAACCAGTTATCGAAGCAAATTCAGTTTGAAATGCTTGGTACTGATCACGCTTATCAAGCTCTCGCTCAAGGTGTGCAATATGAGGATAGTCAGCACAATACTCTAAACGCTCATTGAACACTTTGAGGAAGACCTTAAGAATCGCATCTTCTCTGTCATCGGTGTTCGCTCTGGAATCAATATTGAAAAGAATCGCATCCGTCTTTTGATTCACTGCTGAACGAATGTCTGCCATTAACATAGCATCGTCAATTTTAGATTTAAAAAACTCAATGGCTTTATGCGCCACACCGTCCTTATCAGCCTCTTTGTTCTCTAGCAAGTAGGAAAGGATTTTTAGAAAGTGTGATTTACCTGAGCCAAAGAAGCCTGAAATCCACACCCCGATCTTAGCCGATGAATTGAAATGACCAATTGTTGGAGTGTAAGCCTCAAAGAACTCTCGAAAGTGACGATCCAGCTCTCGTGTCACAACGTATTCATCAAGCTCTACATATACGCTATCATTATCTTTTTGTTCGGCTTTGACCACTCCGTTAATATCACGGGTCAGTTCTTTTGAAAAAATCTTTTGGATGTTCATTAGAGGCTCCCTGCTCGCTTTAAAATATAAATTTGGTGATTAAGGTACTAACTTAAACGCTCGGTAATAATTCTTTGACTTGATCAAGCCAAAAGGGTGTAAATCAAACCCGCTGTATGTTCCAGGATAAAACAGCACCAATGGCGTGCGCCCCATTACGTCTTGTAGTGCACTTAATAGCTCATGGCTACGCACTAATGGCCAAGTGCTACCTATCCCAGAAAGAATGACAAAATCGTAGTTCTGGGGCTGGTATGCATCGACTATGTATTTCACTATTTTATCTTGGCTTAATGGCCCTTTTAGACTCTGTAGTAACTTTTCAGATCCGGCTTCTAACTCGCGTTTACATGCTTTATCAAATAACTTGCGAGAGTCCAGCAAGGAAGTTATCACTTCAAATACATTCAAGTTTAGAAAGTTGTAATTACGCTTATTTAGTCGCTCAGTGATGTGCAGAAGATGCTCTCGAACTTCAATTTCATGCTCAGCTGGATAGTCAAAGATCCAGAAACCAATTTCATTACCAAGCCCCTGACTTTCCAAAAATGAAGAACTTTCTATACGATCCTGAACCTGATCAAGCCGCTCTTTAAGTACTTTTAAAGTGTCCATTCAATCTTCTCTACTAACTCTGAATGGCCATTTTGCTCAATCAAACACTTTACCATTGGGCTTATGTAAACATGCTGTAGTTGTTTATTTCTTACACTATCGATATAGCCGCTTTCTGCTAATGCTCTAAATAGGTTTTTTCCCATTTTTTCGATTGTAGAATCTGAATATGGTAAATCACCTTCTGCTCGACGCCTCAGGACATCAACATGCTCCCACCACATGTCTTTAGTAATCGCAGGTTTGTAAATACGGGCTGTCTCACGAACATAAAGATCAAGAAAATCTGCAACAATGGGGGAATCTTTGACAAGGGTAGCCATTAGCAACTGTTGGTAATCAGGGCTGTCTGCATGAGCAACGGCTTCAATGTAGCTTTTATCAAAATACGAAAGCCTCTTACGAATTGTTGCAGCGGTGCGTAGAGCTGTCGGAATTGACTTTCTCTGCAAGATATTTTGGTCCTTCAAAGCGTACTGCCAATCTTCTTCGGAATTCATCTGAAGCATCAGGGCAGCCACATGCCTAGCATCAGCAAGCAACAAACTCCCTCCGTTCAGGTCTCCAAAATATTGTTTTAACGTCATTATTTTACTCTACGGAACTGTTAACTTTAGTTTGCTACATTTTACATTATGTAACGTTAATAGTCGTGTTCCATTTTACATGATAAACAAGCAGGTCAATCTTGGGCACTTTCACTGGGGTTTGAAGCCCACACATTTAACGGTAATCACTATGCATAATTGTTCAAGTCCGAGACAAATAGCAAATCTAATAGAAGCTTAAGAAACTGCTAGCCTAAAGTAATCCGATCTCTCTGGATTTTTCAGGCCTGACATCTTTATCATTCAGGAATTAGCAGTTTTGCTGATATTTCCATTGAAGCGGCAATATCCCATAAAGCTTTTAATGTAACATTTACCTCTCCTCGCTCTATTCGTCCCATGTAGCTCCGATCTATTTGGGACCTTGCTGCGAGAGCTTCTTGAGAGATACCCAATGCTTTGCGGTGGCTCCTGATTAGAGCTCCCACCTCTTTTGCTATGTTTCTCATATTTGCATCTCAAAACGAAACACAATCTCTAATTGCGGACTATGTTTCCACGGACTATAATCCGCATTTACTGTAAATTGAGATAGTTATTTTGAGATCTAAACCCATAGCTCATGTTGTAGAAGAATTCTTCCAAACAACTGTACAAAATAAAACCACTATAAATGACGTACTCAAACACTATGTTGAAAAATATGGTGAGAACAACCCTATTGAAATGAAAAAAGCACGACATGCCATCTACCTTAAAATTAACCGTTTAGTCAAATCAGGTGTATTAGTCGTTGATTCAAAAAGTGGGAAGAGCATTTATTATGCCAAAGCGAAAATCTTAGAGGAAACCGAGACGCAAAAAACCAGACTCATTGATGTTGTAGCAAGTGAGAAAGAAATGCTCTTAAAGCGTAAAGCTGAACTTGAGTATGAACTTGAACTATGTATTGCCGAAGCTCAAGGTTATGAAGAGATGAAATCTCTATTACCCGCTCAGCTTGATTTGTTGACATCTAAGAAAAGTGAAGCGAAAAAGCAGGCAATAACATTAAACGGATTACTTACTAGTACTAAAACCATATTACGTGCTTTATCATGAAGAAAAAACAAAATCTCTCATTAAGAACTTGGCAAAAGAACTGTTTATCCAAAGCATTAGAAGTTTATCAAAGAGGCCAACAAAACTTCATGTGTGTTGCTGCGCCAGGTGCCGGTAAAACAAGATTTTCTGCATCACTGGCAAAAAGCTTATTAGATGATAACCACATTGATTTCGTTCTCTGCTTTGCCCCATCTGTAAGCGTACAAAACAGTATTCAAGAAACCTTCAGTAATGTATTAAATGATCGCTTTGATGGCCGAATAGGAGCAAAAGGCTTGGTTATTACCTATCAAGGAATACAATACTCGTATAAAGATCTTGCATATGTAATTAAGAACTACCGCATTTTAATAATCTCTGACGAAATTCATCACTGCGCTTCTGGAGCAAATAGCATATCTAATCAATGGGGGCATCTATTAGTTTCTTTAATATCAAAAGGGAATCCATTAACATTAACTTTGAGTGGTACTCCTTGGCGATCAGATAGCACAAAAATAGCGCTTCAGAGCTACTCTGGCGAGCCTCAAGAGCTTGATACAGACTTTGTGTATGGACTGGGTGATGCTGTTCGAGATAAGGTCTGTAGGAGACCTAGTTTAATACTGCTTGACAATGGTTCGATTGATATCCAAAAAGATTCTGAAACTTATAAATTTAGCAGTATTCGTGAGGCTATTAACGCTGAAAAACTAAAATATGGCGAACTACTAACGAATCAAGATTCATTAAGTCATCTCTTGATCTTCTCTCATAAAGAACTGATTAGAATTAGAGAAAAACACCCTTGTGCCGCAGGATTAGTTGTTGCGTCCTCAATTAATCAAGCTCGCCGGATATCACAGTTTATTACCACAACCTTTGGCGAAAGCTCTATCGTAGTTAGCTATGATCAAATTGATGCTCACGAAAACATCAGAGACTTCCAAAGTTCAGAAATCGATTGGATTGTATCTATTGGAATGGTAAGTGAAGGTACAGATATCCCGCGCCTACAGGTTTGCGCCTACCTAAGTAATATTAGAACAGAGCTTTACTTTCGCCAAGTGCTTGGGCGGATTCTACGAATAAATCAAAAAACAGATGAGCCCTGCTCCATGATAGCATTTGCTGAACCAACATTAGTTGAATACTCTAGACGAATAAATCAAGATCTACCAGAAGATTCGATGATAATAAAAGACCTTGAACAGAAGACTTTAATAAACGTGCCTGACTCAATTACATCTACTCAAGACCCGAAGGAAAATAGCTTTATGAGCATGAAAACTACATCATCAGATCACACATATTCGTATGATAGGCTTCACGATATAGCATTAGAAGCGTCAACTTCTATTAAGATGGCTTTTTGCAAGGACTCTTATAAGACAACTATTTTATCTTTATGATAAACCTCTCATTTATAAATAAAAACTTTGTAAATTAGCTAAGGAAACTGCGATTAAGAAGCTTCACAGTTGCCAGTGTTTCTGACTCGGTTAAAAATCACAAAATATCACCCATTTCTGTACTTTTAGCCTCTAAAAAAGCTATTTTAGCCTTATCTAGGGGCTTTTTAACGGATTAATCTCTTGCGATTCGTATGACTTAGTCAGCTCTAAACACATTGGCTAAGGCAAACAGCATAGCCAGTTTATTATCATTTTTCTCTAAGCCGCGATAGACCACTTTCCTAAAATTAAACCGACGCTTGATGATCCGAAATGAGTGTTCTAATTTTGCTAGAATGCTGGCCTTAATATATTCCGTTTGGATCGATAGCTTGTTTATTCTCGGGTGCTTTTTGAGAAGACGTACCTTATTTGGCATCTCATCAATCTACCAATCGGCTTTGATGTCTTTGAGCTCTTCTTATTTTTGAGCGCCTCAATAACCTGAATCTACCGAGATAAAACGTTCCTCACCATGAGGCAGATGTTCTGTTTCTGTAATATCGTGTACGTTACTGCCGTAGTGCTGAAACCATGTATTAGTCCCGTACTAGCATCAACGTTGATGTAATTTTTTAGGCCGAAGAACCATTACTTACCTTTTTGTATCAAGTGAATCTCATAGTTTTGTGCTTTATCCTTGATAGAACTGGCCATAACTAGGAAAATAAAAGCATGGAAGTAACCTCATCAAGCAAACTTTAAGATAAGGCTATAAACCTATTTTAGCCTCAATAAATTTGATTTATGACAACTAAAATAAATCAGCAACTGAGCATTATATGAATGATTTTGAGGTAATTAAAGACCTGAATAAAGTAAAAGAAATAGAGGTCGCTCTACGAGAAAACTTTGGTGATCTTTATGGTGATATATGGCAAATGGGTATATGTAGTGCTTTACGTATATCTGAATTACTTACTATTACGTTTGACGCCGTAAGTGGTGATACACTTACTCTCACTAAGAATACTGCGAGAGAAGAAAAAGAGATAAAGCTCAATCAAGCTACACTTGATATTATCACCAAACGAAGAATAGCTTATCCTGAGCATAGATTTTTATTTCAGACTGAATCCGACTCTTCAAAATCTTTAAATGCACCTGTTAGCCATATGGCTGTCTTCAATGCGTTTAAGGTAGTTGGTGAACATGGCAATATTAATATGAAATTAAGCCATAATATGATGCGAAAAACGAGTTGTTATCATTTATTAGAAAGTGGTCAATCACTTGAAATGATAGCTAATACCACTGGGCATTCCATCCGCAATATTTCTACGTATTACTGCTCATAAATAAAATCAAACTTTATGATGATTTCGCTTTAAGGAGAATATAACAGTTTATAAATTAGAAAAAATATTGAATTTAATCATAGATATTTTAATAAAATATCGGATTATTATTAGAACCAGTCAAGACCAAATTAAAAAATATTCTTAGGTTACATTAAAATAATTTTACAATCTTCTAGCGGCTATCCCTATGTCTTTTAATAAAAGGTCTAGGGGGCTGTGCCATCAATTCAAATGATTTATTTCCCAAATAACCGGATAACTAAATCTACTAACCTCATATAGATCATTTCACTTGGTCAATATGCACTAATTTTACAACTTAACACATGACTACGAGTTCATTATCATCTTTAAATAATACCTTTTTCTTGAACAGATATTTTAGTATTAGACATGAGAGCTCTACTCTCCCCCTGATGCTGACTCCTAATAACTCGGTGTTAATTGAGTTGATAGTGTTTCTTTAACCCTTACATCTCACTTAATGGTCTGCGAACTGAAAATAAAATTATAGTGGATACAATCAGACAAATTGAGAATCTTTATAGAATGAAGAAATTTGCGTGATTATTTACATAAAAGGTGGGTGAAATAATAAGCTTGCAGACTTTTTACCTATACGTAAAACATTATGTGTACTACGTATAAGTCATTGATTTTAAATGATTTTATACTTTTCGGTGCTTAGAATAGTAATTATCGGAAATAGTATAATTGCCTTTAAATAGATACTTCTGGCCCAATTAAACTGTTTTAGTCGATTATTTGATGCGCATCATTAAGATGCAATGACACATTGATTGCGTCCGTTTTGCTTTGCTTGATACAAACTTTTGTCTGCCAGTGACAAGGTTTCGTCAATCGTAATCGAATCGCTCACTCGCCAATGAGCAATGCCAATCGACACGCTGATATGGCCAACTGTTTTAAATTCTTCCTCAAAGACAGCAAGTCGTAGACGTTCTGCAATTTTGTAAGCATTTTTCACGTCCATACTTTTTAACACAAGAACAAATTCTTCACCGCCAGTACGTGCAACCATATCGTTTGCACGTGAAAATGAACGAATAATATCCGTCATTCTTTTCAATACTTCGTCACCAATAGGATGACCAAAGGTATCATTGACGCGTTTAAAATGGTCAATATCCAGGGCTAATACAACGAAAGGCATTTCTGAGACAGAAAATTGATTCAATCTAAACATCAGAGATCGTCTGTTATCAGCACCGGTTAATGGATCTGTATCCGCGTCTTTGCGTAACTCAAATATTTGCGTCTCAATCAGTTTCACTCCACTTAACAACGCTTTTTTTAGCTTTAAACTTTCCATGTACCAAGTGTTGATATTCTCAATATCAACACTGACGTTGGGACTGTTTATGTGTCTAGCTTTATCGGCTAACTGTTGTAAAGGTTCTGAAATCGCCCTTGCGAAAAACCAGATAAAAATAAAGGCCAACATCGCCAACGGCATAGTGCGTAAAATAACTTGCTCCATAATCCCTGTTAATGGCAACAAACTTGATTCCAATGGGCTCTGTGTTACAACAATCCAGCCGGTACTGGGTACGTCCGCATAACCTGCTAACATATCGATGCCTTGACTATTTGTCAGCAGCACACCGCCTTCTTTGGTTTCCTGCATTCTTGCCATGCCAGTGTTATCGGTAACAATCTCGCCGATTCGAGCTTTATTTGGGTGATACAATATACGTTGCTCGCGGTCAACAACGTAGATATAAGAACCATTCTTATAATAATGTTCGCCGAGCAGCTCTTTTAAGATGTTGTCGTCTTTTAGATAGATGGAACCGCTGACAAAACCAAGGTACTCTTGCCCTTCACCGTAAATAGGCGAAAAAAGCACCACAATCAGGTTTTTTAACGTTGATATGTAAGCCTCACTAATAAACGCCCTTTTCTCTTCTAGTGCTCGGACGCTTCCTGCGGAGGTGAGTTTTCGACCAACAAGATTGAGTGTTTCTGGTGATGCCGCCTTGGTTAAGCCGGTGTTATCACTGATAACAACAGAGTTAAAACTGTCGATTTGAAATTTCAAGCGATTGGCTTCTGTTTGTAACCAATTACTGTCTTGCATTTTATTACTTAACGAATCCGCTGAATAAGCGAGTGTTTTCTGTGAAGACAGTAAGAAAAGTTCAGTCGTTTTGGCAAGTTTGCTGGCATAAGCCCGATTTACTTCCATTCTCTGTTCTATAAGCTGCTCTTTTTGAACTTCATAACTTGAATAGAAGCTATTAAGAAATGTCGCTACCGTGGCGGTTAATGCCAATGAGAAAATCAAGCGATTAAGAGTCAGAAATCTTCTTTTAAATGAATGCAATGGAGTTGCCACGTAGGAAATAAAATTGTATCAAATTGTAAAGACTATAAAGAAAAGCTGCAACATAACAAACGCTTACCTTGTGTAAAAGTAAAGTGACATTAATCAACGGGTTCTGCGATTAAGGTTTTGGCTTTTCGATAGTTTGACCACACCATAAGTAACGCTAAGAATGACAATATGGCCCCAGCGGCAGGTATCCAGTCAAAGGTAAAACCAACACTGATCACCAAGCCCCCTAATGCTGCTCCCAAGGCATTTCCTAGATTAAATGCACCGATATTAATGGATGAAGCTAAGCCAGGGGCTTGAGCCGCTATCTTCATAACTTGCATCTGTAATGGCGGTCCACTGCCAAAAATGACAACACCCCAAAGTAAAATCGTCGCACAAGCCCCCACAAAAGAAGTCGCCGTATAACGAAATAAAATAAGTACTAAAACTTGCAGTCCCAAAAAGACAAACAAAGCTAAATTGGGTGACTTATCGGTGACTTTGCCACTGATGTAATTGCCTAATGTAAAACCGATACCCGTTAATGCAAGCATGGTTGCAATGGCATTATCCGATGCGTCCGCCAGCGTTTTAAGCACAGGGGAAATATAGGTATAAAGTGTGAACATAGAGCCCGCACACATCACAGTTGTCGCAAATGCTCGCAAGGCCGCGGGTTGCATAATAGCGCTCAGCTCTCTTTTTACATCGGGCTTGATGGGTCTAGGTGTGGTGGGGAGATTTCGCTGAATACCGATAATAGCAACAACGCCTAACAAGGCTGTTACTGCAAACGCCAGTCGCCATTCAAATGTTTGTCCTAACCAAGTGGTAATAGGAACACCAATAATGTTTGCAATGGTTAAACCAAGAAAAATGGCGGCAACGGCAGAGCCTTTTTTGTGTACAGGCGCTAGATTCATTGCCACAACGGCCCCGATACCAAAGAAAGCACCATGACATAAACTGGTTACAATGCGAGAAAGCAGAAAGGTTTCATAATTGATCGATACCGCTGACAACAGATTGCCCACAACAAAGACGCCCATGAGCAGCAACAGAGACGTTTTTTGGCTATAACGGGTGAGAAATAACGTAATAAGAGGCGCACCGACCATCACACCGATGGCATAGGCACTGACAAGCAGCCCTGCTGCCGGAATAGACGCATTAACACCCTCCGCAATCACCGGCAACAGCCCCATCGGCATAAATTCCGTGGTACCTATTCCAAAAGTCCCAAGGGCAATGGCAAAAATACCCCACTGATAAGCTAGCATGAAGGCTCCATTTATCGAATCATTAAAAAAGCACGCCAAACCGGATTTGGCGTGCTTAAAACGGCGATATGTTACAACACTTATTGGCTTTATGGGGATAAATCTGACCAGTAAGTCATATCTTCGCTAAAACCTACCTACTGGTTTTTTTGTTACAAGGAAGTAAGCTCAATGAAGCTTTAACTTTGGTTTTACGACCTTACTGATTTTTTGCGCCGCTAAAATAATGGTGGCTTTAAACCAACCGTGTATCGCAATGAGGTGCAATCGATACAAGGAAACATAAACAAAACGTGCCATCCGGCCTTCAATAAACATCGAGCCCCCCATAAGATTTCCCATCAAGTTCCCGACGGTACTGTAACGACTCAAATTAACCAGTGAACCGTAATCTTTGTAGGTATAACTCTTTAAGGTTTCGCTTAAAAAGGATGCCTTAATGTTGTCAAACACTAAACTGGCCATTTGGTGCGCCGATTGTGCTCTAGGCGGAACGAAAGAGCCATCTAACTGCTCACAGGCACAACAATCACCAATGACATAAACATTATCAAATGAGGTTGTTTGCAACGTACTTCTTACGATGATTTGATTATTTCGTGTGGTTTCAAAACCGTCTATGTCGCCAATGAAATCCGGGGCTTTGACCCCTGCCGCCCAGATCATTAGGTCTGCTTCGATGTCTGATTCGTCTGCTGTTTCAAAGCCTGCCTCATGGGCACTGACGACTCGGGTTGCTTGACTCACCACCACACCTAATCGCACTAATTCTTTGGTGGCCTGTGCTGCAATGCGTTCTGGTAAAGCCGGCAGTATACGTGGGCCCGCTTCGATAAGTTGAACTTGAACCCGTTTTCCTGACATCTCTGGCATACCATAGGCTTTTAACATGTCGGCAACATGAAAAAGCTCTGCGGACAACTCGACGCCCGTGGCGCCACCTCCAACAATGGCTAACTTTAATTTTGCATCTACGCCTTCTTGGTGGATGCGTAAAAACTGATTCAGTAACGCCTGTTGGAATCGCTCGGCTTGTTTGTGGGAATCTAAAAAATAACAATGTTCGGCAACGCCAGGCGTTCCAAAATCGTTGCTGACACTGCCCACCGCCATGATTAAAATATCATACTCAATGCGACGTTCAGGAAGAACTAAATGCCCTTTGTCATCCGATAAGGATTTTAGCGTAAGTTGGCGAGCCTTTGGGTCAACACCAATCAGGGTGCCCAATTGAAATTGGTAGTGGTGTTTTGCCGCATGAGCGCGGTAGTTTAAGCCATCATTATTAATGTCCAGCGAACCGGTGGCGACTTCGTGCAGTAACGGTTTCCATATGTGCGTCTGACTTCTGTCTATTAACACAATGTCTGCTTGGCGTTGTTTACCAAAAGCATGGCCCAGTTTGGTGACTAACTCTAAGCCCCCTGCACCTCCGCCAACGACGACAATTTTTTTCATATCCACTCCCAAGGTTAAGACAAGCGTGCTTGTTGCGCCAATAACTTGTCTAACGTATTAGCAAAAGCCATTCTATCTTGTTGATTGAAACTTGCGGGGCCGCCCGTTTGAACACCTGACGAACGCATTTGTTCCATGAAATCGCGCATACTAAGGCGCTGTTTTATATTTTCTTTGGTGTAAAGTTCACCACGCGGATTAATCGCTAAAGCGCCCTTTTCAATCACCTCAGACGCCAACGGAATATCAGCAGTAATCACAAGGTCAGAAGTATCAATATGGTCAACAATGTAGTTATCGGCCACATCAAAACCAGCGCCGACAACACGGCGCTCTATCCACTTTGACGGAGGAACGGCAATTGCTTGATTGGCAACCAAAATACAAGGAATTTGTACGCGCTCAGCAGCACGAAACAGAATGGTCTTAATCACATTTGGACAGGCATCAGCGTCGACCCATAAGCGCATAAATATTCCTTGTTTGAATTGGGTCACTATTATCAGACAGGTGCAAAGGGAAATCCAGTCACAGACATCACCTTGCACTTTAGACTGTCTTTATACGCTACATATTTGGATAGTTTGGCCCGCCAGCCCCCTCTGGCGTCATCCAAGTAATATTTTGAGCGGGGTCTTTAATGTCGCATGTTTTACAGTGAAGACAGTTCTGCGCATTAATTTGGAAAGTAGTCTCACTTTGCCCCTCTACCACTTCGTATACCCCCGCAGGGCAATAGCGCTGAGCTGGCTCAGCAAAGATGCGTAGATTCTGTTGAATGGGTATGTCTGGATCGTTCAAGTGTAAATGGCAAGGCTGATCTTCTTCATGGTTGGTATTCGATAGAAACACCGAAGATAACTTATCAAAGCTTAAGACCCCATCTGGCTTCGGATATGTTGGTGCTGTATGTTGCTCTGCCGGCTCAGTACAAGCATGGTCAGGCTTATTGTCATAGAATCGAAAAGGCAAACGCCCTGAAAAAACGCTTTGATCGAGCCAGTTGTATGCTCCTCCCCAGAAAGTACCGAGCTTATGCATCACGGGAACAAAGTTTCTTGCCTGCTGAAGTTCCTCGCCAAGCCAAGAGTCCCGTATTTGCTGATCAAAATCCACCAGTTGCTTAGGACGGGACGAACCTGATGTGGCTTCTTGTTGCAAAGCAGCAAACACCGTATCAGCAGCAATTAAACCACTTTTCATGGCAGTGTGTGTGCCTTTAATCTTAGCGGGATTCAGTGTTCCCGCATCACACCCAAGAATCAAACCGCCAGGGAAACTCATCTTAGGCAATGATGAAATACCGCCTTTTGCAATCGCCCGCGCGCCGTAAGATACACGTTTTGCACCTTTTAAATGCGCAGCAATAACGGGATGATGCTTAAAACGTTGAAATTCGTCGTAAGGGCTGAGATAAGGATTTTTGTAATTCAAGTCTACAATCAGCCCCACAACAAGCTGATTATTTTCAAGGTGATACAAGAAGCCACCGCCACCTGCATCTTCTCCCAAAGGCCAACCTGCGGTATGAACAACCGCACCAGGCTTACTTTGAGATGTGGGAAGATCCCATAGCTCTTTAATCCCTAATCCATAATGCTGGGGAGATTGCTCTTTATCCAACGCAAACTGAGTGATCAATTGCTTACCAAGATGACCTCGACAGCCTTCAGCAAATACGGTGTATTTCGCTTTTAATAACATGCCAGGCATAAAACCGTCTTTCTCATTTCCATCAGCAGATCGGCCCATATCGCCCGTAATAATACCCTCTATAGCCCCTTCTGCATCAAAAGCCAGTTCCGCTGCAGAAAACCCAGGAAACACTTCAACGCCCAGAGATTCCGCTTGTTCTGCTAACCAACGGCACAAATTCCCTAAACTGATCACATAATTGCCTTCATTGTGAAGGCTTTTAGGCACCATCCAATTAGGAATCATACGATGAGTCTTTTCAGACCCTAACCAAAACACTTCATCTGTTGTGACCTTGGTATTAAGAGGCGCCCCCATTGCCTGCCAATCTGGAAACAGCTCATCGAGTGCCGTTGTTTCCACCACCGCACCAGAAAAAATATGGGCACCCACCTCAGAGCCTTTTTCGACAACACACACACTGATGTTTGAATTGTCCGCTTGAGCATTTTGCATAATGCGACAAGCCATAGATAAACCAGCAGGTCCCGCGCCAACTACCACGACATCAAACGCCATTTCTTCTCTGTCTGTCATAAGGCCTCCAAATATTGTCTGTTTTTTTTATTGTTTTAAAATAAGACGGCACACGCTATTAACAACCTCTGCTGTTAACGTTGAAATGCTTTTAAACTCAATTGATCAACCGATGCTTGACCCACTTTTATCGCATGGGCATAACCTAATGCGCGTGGCAAAATATGGTCGCAATAAAAAGCGACAGAGCAAGACCAAGAGGCTTTTTCAGACTCTGATAAGGTATTACTGATCAGGCTTTCTTGTTCTGCTTTGATTTGCAGCCAAGCCCCCACTAGGAACCCCATCAACATCATATAATCGTAAGCGAGTGCGGTTGCTAATGTGGTGTTGCTTTTCATGCTGTCTAAACAAACGGCGGTACAATCACGGGCCAGTGTTAAAGAGTCTTGAACAGCTTCAATGTTAGCTTGCATTTTCTCTGTTTTGGCGGGGTGAGAACGGTTATGCCATGCATTGAGTTCCGCTTCGATGTCTTCTAATAAAGACAACATGGCCGCTCCTTGATCGACATGCAGTTTACGACCTATCAAGTCAATGGCTTGAATACCATTAGTGCCTTCATAAATGGGGAGAATACGTGCATCTCTAGCAAACTGTGCAACCCCTGTCTCTTCAATGTAGCCCATGCCACCATGCACCTGAATGGCCAACGAGGTGATTTCCTGCGCTTGTTCTGTGATCCAGCCTTTCACTATGGGGGTATAAAGCGCGGTTCTCGCTTTTGCCTTGCGTTGCTCTTCACCATTTGAAAAGTGAGACACATCACTTTCAACCGCCGCAACATAGATCAGCGAGCGCATGGCATCAAGCTGTGATTTCATTGTCATTAACATGCGTAAAACATCTGGGTGTTCTATAATCGCGGCACTGGCGGTTCTTTCTGCGTTCATGCCTTGCTTACGCTCTTGCGAATAATCCAGCGCTTGTTGGTATGCTCGTTCTGCAACCGCTAGACCTTGAAGTCCAACCCCTTGGCGCGCATTGTTCATCATGGTAAACATGGCTTTTATGCCCTCGTTTTTCTGACCGACAAGATAGCCAACGGCGCCCTCTTGATCACCAAAGCTCATTACGCAAGTTGGAGACGCATGAATCCCCATTTTATGTTCCAAAGAAAGGGCTTTTAAATCATTGCGATCACTTGATTCGCCTTGATCATTCAACAAAAACTTAGGGACGATAAACAAAGAAATGCCTTTTACGCCTGCAGGAGCATCAGGTAAACGGGCTAACACCAGATGGATAATGTTATCCGTCATCTGATGATCTCCCCATGTTATGTAAATTTTCTGGCCTTGGATGCGAAAAGCATCGCCATCAGGGGTTGCTTTACAGGCAATTGCCGCAAGATCTGAACCCGCACCTGGCTCTGTTAAATTCATCGTGCCCGCCCATTCACCGGACAGCATTTTAGGCAGGTATTGTGCTTTTAGTTCATCGTTTGCGTGCAGATGAATGGCTTCCATCGCACCAAGGCTAAGCAATGGACACAATGAAAAAGCTAAATTGGCCGATTGAATGCCTTCATTGACGGCCGTAGCGATAACGGATGGTAGACCTTGGCCACCAAACTCTGGTGCACCGGACAAACTCAGCCAACCGCCTTCTGCATAGGCATGAAAGGCCTCTTTAAACCCTGACGCTTGTTGAACTTCGCCTTCCTCAATGCGAGCGCCTTCTTGGTCGCCACTGGCATTAATAGGCGCAATAATTTGTTCTGAAAGCTTACCGGCTTCACTCAGAATCGCTTCTAATAAACCTTGGTCGACGGGCTCTTCTAGATAAGGCGTCAACCGATCAATGTTCGCAATCGATTGCAAGCTAAACATAATGTCATTGAAAGGGTATTTGTATTCGCTCATTTTTTATTCTCCGAGTTATTATCCGAGCGGATAGATGCCTCTAGAATGTAAAAATTCACTTTATGTCACAATGACAATTCAGACCTAAATTTCTAACAAATACATTCAGACAAGATGAAAAACAGAGCTAAACGCCTGTACTACTGGGATTTCATCGTTTTGCCAAATTTCAGATATTCCTCACTTTTACGATATTCTCCGGGTGTCATACCTGTCCATTTTTTGAATGAACGGAAAAAAGCACTGGGTTCATCAAAGCCCATAAGCGCGGCAATATCATTGATAGATAACTGGGGCGCATTCATATAAGTAATCGCGGCCTCTTTGCGACAATCATCCTTGATGTTTTGATACGACGTCTTTTCATCGTTTAAACGCCTGCGTAAAGTCGACACACTCATATTTAACCCGCTGGCCACTTCTTCAGCGCTAGGCATTTCCCGCGAAAAGTCTTTGCCAAGCATCGCCATCACTTGTGATTTTAAACTGTTGTCATTTTCAACCATGACCAACAATTGGTAAGGGGCCGTTTTCAAGAACCCTCGAAGACTATCTTCTGTTTGGACAATCGGCATATCGAGGTAACTGGCGGGGAAAACTAAGGCATTCGCATGCTGGTTAAACTTCACTTCTGATTGAAACAGTGTTTTATAGTGTTCAACGTCACTGGGTCGTTCGC
The DNA here is from genome assembly GCF_020532605.1 of Marinomonas algarum. Taxonomy (GTDB): domain Bacteria; phylum Pseudomonadota; class Gammaproteobacteria; order Pseudomonadales; family Marinomonadaceae; genus Marinomonas; species Marinomonas algarum. Next base: position 64,993 of record NZ_JAJATW010000001.1, read on the forward strand.
TGGTGAAATACGCGGCCTTTAAAGCCAAACGGCGACCGATTAACCAACAAATAAAGTGGTGCCACATCGAAAGCGTGGTTCTTAATTGCTCTTTTGACTCTGCCTTTACCAGATTCGTCAGATTTTCTTGAGAGTCGTTTAAAGGCGCAAAAGTGACCATCGCGTAGCGCCCTTTTGTGATTAATACTGGCTTTACGGTCGGTCCTCGACAAATCTCATAAAAGTCACTGCATCGATACAAAGCATGGGCCAAACTCCTTGCATGAATAATACAAAGACACATCATTCTGAAAGTACCGTTTGGCACCTTGCCACCACTTAACATACCAAAAGATTCATCTTGCATTAGCCACATGATTTTTTGATACAACATGCCATATCGGTAGGCAGGAAATACGTCGTTTTGCTCTAACTCTTCAGCGGTTATATCAACGCTGTCCAAGACAGCTTGTCTGTCAAGACCTTGATCTTCAACGGCTTTTAAGAGGTAACGAACACTCGACATAGGAACAGATGCTTTCACAGGAATCACCTTACTTGACACATAACCAGGATTAATTTTTATTTTGTGTGTTTTCAATACGTGCAAACAGCATACATAAAAAAAGGCCGCATGACTGCAGCCTTTTTTTATGTATGCACTTTTTGCTCTGGTTTACTTTTGCTCAGTAAAAGCAGACAACAGTTCATCGAGTGATAAATCCTCACTCTCTGCTTCTGTTGTAGAAACAGCGTCCATTGCTTCTGCCTGCTGCGCTGTATCGTCAGCAGGTTTTACAAAAACAAATCGACGTGGTCGAGTGGGTGCCGCACCCTCTTCTTTTACTGGTAGCAAACCTAAACGTTCAAGTTTTTTGTGCGCTTGATCTTTGCGTTCCTTGGATTTCTTTGTCACAAAACGGCGTGTTGACGAAGCTTTACGAGCTTTGTTTTGCTCTTTCATCAACTCTTTTGAGCCAGTTTTTCCAAGTTTTCCACGCATACTGCGCGATTTTTTAGCACGAGCCATAATATCCTCTCTTTATCGTCGCGCATTGTATCAGTGAATGAACGCTAGGTCATCCAGCAAGCATGGGCAATTCTAGCAATTTGCTTTAAATGCGCCATGGCCTTGTTGTCTCTGGCTGCCCATTTCTCCTAACCATTTCTTAATGCCCGCAGAGTCTCCCGATAAAAGCGCCTGTTCTAGATTTTTAAAGACATCAATCGTGCCATCAATAATCCTCACATACTCTTTTTGCTGTGTGGCTAGTGCTTCACCTTTCAACTTCTCCGCTTTAAGTTGGTACGGTGTTTCATTACGCGACTGCTCTAAGGAAGCGATTAAAGAGTCGATACGCTCTGCCGCAGCGCTATTATCACCAGACTTAATATCGGAAGACATCGCACGAAGTTCGTTTTTAATGTCCATCATGTATCCATGCAGTTTGGTTTCACCGCACATTTCATCTTGATGATGCTCATGTGCAAACAGTGCAGTTGAGCAAGATACAGACAAAATAGTCGCGGCAAGAAGGCCTTTTTTTATAAACATACAAATCTCTCCTGGTTGAGTGTGTGTTCACCTAACTGAAAAATACATTAGGTTAATATAAAGTAGCACGAACCCTAAAGACACAGATAGAATAAGAATGTATTGGTACTGACTGTTGTTCGTGGCTTGTTTATTAATCATGTTTAAGATTCTCGAGGTAACACGTCTTATGATGAAGTTCCTATTATTTTTGATTTTGGGCGGTGTTTTTAGCCTACCCGTATGGGCAGAATGCCCAGATATCAGCGCGATTTATGCCGCTGATCAAGCGACACAAGACTATATGGACGGCAAAGTATTCAAGAAAGCGAGAGTATTAAAGAAACATTTGCCGAGTTATCGCAAAGAAATTGCCAGTTACATCTACGTGGAAGACAAAGGCTTGTATTTCACTGTGTACACGTTAGTTAATTCTGAGTGTGAGGTGGCAATTATAAAAAGCACAAGAGGAAAACATTAGTAAGCTTCCTCTGTGCTTATTGCGGTTTAAGACATTATTTTATGCTTTTTTCGAAGGCCCCTTCTCTTCTTTGCTTCCTTCCGTGTCATCTTCTTCCTCGTCGTCCTCTTCTTCTTCGCCAAGTTTAGAGATTTCTTCAAGGCGCTCAATAACACGTGCAGATAAACTGCCCTCAGGGTAATCCCCTTCTTCATTGAGTTGACCTGGCTCTATGCCTGTTAAAAGGTGCAAGGCTTCATCGGCTGTCGATACGGCATAGACATGAAACTGACCCGCCTCAACTGCAGTAACAATATCATCGTTTAACATCAGATTGACTGCGTTCGATTTCGGAATGATAACGCCTTGTGTCCCAGTTAAACCACGAGCATGGCAGACGTTGAAAAAGCCTTCGATTTTCTCGTTAACGCCACCGATCGCTTGAATTTCACCGTATTGATTCAATGATCCTGTAATGGCCAGATCTTGACGTAGAGGCACTTGAATCAAAGCCGATAATAAACAACACAATTCAGCGGTTGAGGCACTGTCTCCATCGATATAGCCATAGCTCTGTTCCATCGCGATGGAGGCAGAGATATCAAGTGGGAAACGCTGAGCGTATTTATCGCCTAAGTATCCAGATAAAATCAATACACCTTTTGAGTGAATATTTTGGCCAAGGTTCGATTCTCGCTCAATATCAATGATGCCTTTGCCGCCTGGGTAAACCGTTGTTGAAATGCGTGCTGGTGCACCAAAACTGCTGTCCCCGATTTGCATGACCGTCAGGCCATTGATTTTACCAACCGCATAACCGTCACTTTCCAATAACACCGTTCCTTCAATGATCTCCTCAATGATCTTTTCACTGACGCGTCCTGTACGGTGCTTTTTGGCTTTTAATGCCCGAGCAATGTGCTCTGCGGTGATCTCATGTTCTTTCGCCATTTGTCTGACGAAATCCGCTTCGCCCAATAACTCAAACACATCACCAATCTTAGCAGCCATCTCTCGTTGGTGCTCGGCGAGACGACTGCTGTACTCGATCAAAGCCGCGACACCGTCACGTGTTACGTTAGCGTATTCTTCTTTGTCAACGCGATCTTTCATCAGACGAGCAAACGACAACTCTGCCTCTTTGGTGCGTTTTAAGGTGTCATCGAAGTCAACCAAGACCCGAAACATTTCTTGAAAATCGGGGTCTGCATCTTGTAATAAATAATAAATATCACGCGCACCAATTAAAACCACTTTGACTTGCAGGGGCAAATCTTGAGGCGATAAGGTCATGGTATTCATCAACCCCATATCAGCATAGGGGTGTTCTATCTTAATGGTTTTGCTTTTTAAAGCGCGTTTAAGAGCTTCCCATAGGTAGTGATCCGTCAGTAACTTTTCAGCGTCGAGGATTAAATAACCGCCGTTTGCAGCATGGAGACTACCAGAGCGTATCAAACGGTAGTTGGTTACCAACATTCCTTGGTCGCTGCTGTGTTCAACTTGACCAAATAAATTACGGTAAGTTGGGTGTGGTTCATACACGACGGGCTGACCGCCGTTTGCATCGTGGGTCGTCGCGATGTTGGGCAGATACAGTTCTTCATAAAACTGACGACGACCGGTTTCATCACGATTTTCTGAGGCTTTTTCATCGGCCATTTGGTCAATAATGGTCTTATCTAAATCTTCCCTAAGTTCAGTTAAGTGCGCGGTTATATCGGCATTTTCTTGGTACTTCTCAAACAAACCTGCCATTAAAGGGTCAAGTGCTTCTTTGACCGTATCTAGGTTGAGCTGTCGAATTTGGTCATAGGTTGCACGCTTCCACTGGGGCAGTCCAAGCAATTCCTCATTTAAGAGTCCTTCAAGGGTGGAAACGCCTTCTTGAAACGCATCCCGTTCTTCATCACTTAAGGCGGCAAATTCATTTTCTTCTAGTGCTTTCCCTTCTTTCATGGGAGCAAAACTGACTGAAGAAGCATCGCGGAACATGGCGACCCCGATTTTGCCCGACACGCGCTCCACTTTATTAATCGCTGCTTCGTATTGATCATTAAAGGCGCGGTCAATAACTGATTTTTGCTGTTGATAGGTTGGGTTTTCAAAAGCCGCAGGAAAAGTCGCCATTAAACCATCAATGACTGTACGAATTTCTTTCTCAAACTCTGATGCCATTCCCGGAGCAAACTCAATGGCCTTTGGACGGTGACTTTCCGTGAAGTTGTTCACGTAAGCCCATTCATTCGGCGCACAACGACGTTTGGCTTCACTTTTTAAGTAACTCAACACATAAGAAGAGCGCCCTGTTCCTGAGTCGCCCATCGCAAAAATATTGTAGCCGGGGCGCTGCATAGCAACACCAAATTGAATCGCTTCCACGGCACGCTCTTGACCTAAAATACCGCTTAATGGCTCAAGGTCATTAAGGGTCGTAAAGCTAAGGTGATCTTGTGGCACTTTGGCCGACAATGCTTGATAAGAAAGAGGTGCAACCATGTTTGAGGTAACCGTGTTCGACATCAATGTGTTTCCTTTTGTGAGACAAGCTGGAGTTGATCTTGAGGGTTTGCTTGTGAAAACACTCGGTGGAAATTTTGTGCTGTGGCTTCAAGTAACGCTTCATAGCGAATACCTTTTAAGTCAGCGACATATTGAGCCACTTCTGACACATACTTTGGTTCGTTCTTTTTGCCACGGTGAGGAACCGGAGCGAGGTAAGGTGCGTCGGTTTCAACAATCAACGACTCTAAAGGCAGTTTCTTCACCGTTTCTTTTAAATCTGTGGCCGTTTTAAATGTGACGATACCGGAGATTGAAATCAGATAATTTTCATCCAGCGCCGCTTTTGCCATGTCATAATCTTCAGTGAAGCAATGTAGAACCCCTGCTGTATTAGGGTTCCCGTGCTGGCGGATAAGTGACAGGGTGTCGTTTTTTGCGCTGCGAGTATGCACGATAACCGGCAAACCAAGCTCACCCGCTGTCTTTAAATGGTGCATAAAGCTGACTTGTTGCGCTTCATGTGCTTCTTCTGACGCTTCATAAAAATAGTCTAGACCGGTTTCACCAATCGCAATGATACGAGAGTTCGCAGCATGCTGACGTAATAGGTGACCGTCGGTGATTAAGCCTTCACTGTGAAGTGGGTGGACACCACAACTGGCATAGACGCCAGCACGCTGAGTGAAGCCCAAAATAGTTTCCATGTTCTTGAGATCAACTGAAATACTCAACAGTTGTCTCACGCCTTGTTGGTAAGCCGCATCAAGAGCAGCATGCAGATCATGGTTGTAGGGTGTTAAATCCAACATGTCTAGGTGACAATGGGTATCGATTAACATAGTTTCTTTACCACTGATTTAATTCGTGTGTAAGTTGCATGATGGGGTTTAAATTTGTTTTTTGAAGGTCTGACTTCAACATTTGTAGGGCTTGGTATCGTTGCATCAGTGTTTGAATGCTGAGGCGGTGAATCAAAACTTGGTAGATAGGCTCCAAAGCGGGGGCTAAGTCACTCCCCGTTGAGCGGCAAATACACTGATGGAGAATCGCCGCTAAGCCATTGCAATAATCGTCAATGTTTTTGCTGTCTATGCCTTTTACCATATCACTCACTCCCGAAACCTCGGTTAACATAGCGTACAGCTTTTCAGGTAATTCGGTGTATAAAGCGGTTTTCCCTTGTTGCTCAAGCGCTAATAATCGGTAAGGCTGCGTCGTTAGCCAAAATAATTGACTGAGTGGCTGTAAGCTTGCGTCTTGTTGCAGCCACTCAGCGACGTCTCTTGTTGTGGGCGTGGGAACTTTGACTAACAAGCAACGACTGCGAATCGTCGGCAACAGTTGAGAAGACTGTGAGCTGGTGAGAACAAAAAAAGTATGGTCAGCCGGTTCCTCTAACGCTTTTAACACCGCATTGGCTGCATTGATATTCATTGCTTGCGCGTGCGTAATCAAAACGACTTTGTTTTTGCCTACTTGAGGTTTTTGGCTAATTTGTTTCACCAAAAGACGAATTTGATCCACCTTTATGGTGCCCGTTTCACCCTCCAATACACGAAAATCAGGATGTGAGTCCGCTTTCATTAGCTGACATGAATGGCATAGGCCGCACGCTTTACCTTGCTGACTTTCACACATCAGATCCTTGACGACTTCTCGCGCTAGAGACTCTTGACCGACGCCGTCAGCACCGGTAATGAGCAGTGCATGAGACAAACGGCTTTGAGACTTAAGCGTTTGTATTTGTTGTAAAGCAGGTATAAGCCATTGAGCGATGTTTACCATTTATATGCCACCTGACCAGGACTGAACCAATGCCTCAAGTTGCTTTTCTATCTGAGCAATAACATCTTCGAGAGGAAGGCTAGCATCAATAATCCTAATACGGTGCGGGTTTAACCGTGCTCGCTCCAGAAAACCGTCTCGTACCTTTTGATGAAAAAGGCTGGACTCTTTGTCTAGGCGATCTTGATATTTACGCTGTAAGACCCGCTGTTGACCAACATCGACAGGAACGTCCAATAACAAGGTAGCATCAGGATGATAGTCACCCACTGCCCATTCTGTTAATTGATCTAATATTTGAGTGCTCCCGCCTCTTGCGTCACCTTGGTACACATAACTGGAGTCTATAAAACGATCACTAACGACCCAAGTACCCTGATCAATAGCGGGTTTGATCTTCTCGGCCACATGCTGCGCCCGTGCCGCAAACATCAATAATAATTCGGCAGTGTCGTTGACTTTTTCTTCCCGGGAGCTCAATACAAGCTGACGAATCTCTTCCGAAAAAGGTGTTCCCCCAGGCTCTCTGGTCATAATAAAAGGCACTTTATGGGATTCGAGCCAGCGCTGAATAAAATCAATAGCCGTGCTTTTACCGCTACCCTCACCGCCTTCCAGCGAAATAAATTTACCTTTCATTGCGTTTCCTTATTTCGTGTTTTCTGGCGTGGAACGATAATCTTCACGGCGTTTAAACTGATATTGTCGTACTGCATCATTGTGCTGGCTCAGCGTATCTGAAAAAGTGTGACTGCCATCCCCTTTTGCCACAAAGTACAGTGCCGTCGTTTTCCCTGGGTTAAGCGCTGCGACAATGGCTTCTCTTCCAACGTTAGCAATAGGCGTAGGCGGTAAACCGGAAATTTTATAGGTGTTATAAGGCGTATCACTGCGTAAGCTTTTACGAGTTAAGTTGCCATCAAAGTTCTCACCTAGGCCATAAATAACCGTTGGGTCAGTTTGTAAACGCATCTTTTTTTCCAAACGACTAATAAAAACTCGTGCAATTAAAGGCCTTTCTTCTGGAACGCCCGTTTCTTTCTCAATAATAGACGCCATAATCAAGGCATCATAGGGCGATTGATACGGTAGATTCTCCGCTTTTGTTTCCCACAAATTGGTAAGCGTTTGGTCGAGCAGTTGGTTTGCGTGCTTGAGGATGCTGACGTCAGTGTCGCCTTTGTGATATCGGTAGGTATTGGCAAAAAACATCCCCTCTGGGTGCGGTGTGTCCAACGCCAATGCGGTTGAAATCTCTTCTGCTGAACGTCCCATCAGCGTCATTTTGATATTGCCCTTTGCCTGCATGGCCGCCAAAAACTCTTGAGTTGTTTTTCCTTCCAATAGTGTCACGGTGTAAAAAATGGATTGGCCAGAATCAAAGAGTGCCATAACGTCCAATAAGGTCATATTAGGCTCAATAGCGTATTGACCAACTTTCGGTATCCATTCAGGGTGTAATTTTGCACTGACTCGAGTCAAAACCGGATGTGGTATTAGCCCCTGTTCACTCAGTGACGCGCCTAAACTGTAAGCCGTATCGCCAGAACGCACCTCGAAAACTTGCTGTTCCGTTATGGTGATTGGCGAAGTGATGAGGTGATAAAGATAGCCAGACGCACAGGCGATTAGAGTGATGGCCAGCAAAGCCAGTCGAAAAAACCATTTAAATAGCGCCATGCTTATCCTTTTTTTGCATTAACTTTTGTAATGTCAGTGTATGAACACCTATAGGCAAAGACCGATCAACAATGCGGGTGACTGGAACAATACCCATTAAACTGTTTGTAATAAAGACTTCATCGGCTGACTCTAACGCACTTAGCTTAAAACGTCCTGTTTGCACACAATATTGGCTTTGTCCTGAAATAATGGCACTGCGATAGGTGCCCTGCACTCCTGATGAAATAAGTGACGGTGTAAAAAGTAGACCATCCTTAAACCAAAATATGTTGCTTTGGATACATTCAACAATATGTTGATGTGAATCGAACATGATGGATTCAAAGTAAGGGACAGTAAGGCGTTGCTTTGCAAGTACATTTTCAAGGCGATTGAGGTGTTTCATGCCTGCCAAGAAACGATTGTTGCTTACCGGAATGGGAGACAACGACAAAGCGACACCATTTTGACGCTGACTGTTGTAATCAGGTGCAGGCAATATGCCAACAGAAATCATGTGTTCGCAGTTTATCGGAGGCAAATACCCTCTTCCACCTTCTCCCCTAGTAACAATTATTTTAATGACGCTTTCGTGCTCAATTTTTGGCAAGACGGTTTGATAAAGAAAGTCACAAAGTGTTTGTTTTTGCTCTGCAGAAAAAGGCATACCGAGCTTATTTAAGCCACGATAAAGACGTGAAAGATGAAATTTAAGTTCGGAAAAGCTGAGAGGAAAAGTACGAATGGTTTCGAAAACACCATCACCGTACGCTAAGCCACGGTCGGCAGGCGAAACAGTAATATTTTGCTGGTAGTTAACAAACCAAGTCATGGCTAAAAACTCATAAAATAAGGTTAGCTATGATAGCGTAAAAGAATGGCGTCCCGTAGGGGGTTCGAACCCCTGTTACTGCCGTGAAAGGGCAGTGTCCTAGGCCTCTAGACGAACGGGACAGATTAGTTTTGGAAAAACTATAAACAAAACACCCTATTATCGCTAATAAAATGCTGGAGCGGGAAACGAGGCTCGAACTCGCGACCCCAACCTTGGCAAGGTTGTGCTCTACCACTGAGCTATTCCCGCAGAAATATTTTTAAGTACAAAGTGAATGGCGTCCCGTAGGGGGTTCGAACCCCTGTTACTGCCGTGAAAGGGCAGTGTCCTAGGCCTCTAGACGAACGGGACAGATTAGTTTTAAAAAACTATAATTCACATAACTCACTACATATTGCTAACAACCGCTTTTATATATAAATAAAAGTGGCGTCCCGTAGGGGGTTCGAACCCCTGTTACTGCCGTGAAAGGGCAGTGTCCTAGGCCTCTAGACGAACGGGACACAATTCAGTTTTGAGAAAACTGTAAACGAAACACCCTATTATCACTAATAAAATGCTGGAGCGGGAAACGAGGCTCGAACTCGCGACCCCAACCTTGGCAAGGTTGTGCTCTACCACTGAGCTATTCCCGCTTTACCGCATACACCCTACTCTATTCAGGCAATGCATTTTAAAACACTTAAAATTATTACTAATCTAAGTATCTATAAATAGTGGCGTCCCGTAGGGGGTTCGAACCCCTGTTACTGCCGTGAAAGGGCAGTGTCCTAGGCCTCTAGACGAACGGGACGCAATTCAGTTTTGAGAAAACTGTAAACAAAACACCCTATTATCGCTAATAAAATGTTGGAGCGGGAAACGAGGCTCGAACTCGCGACCCCAACCTTGGCAAGGTTGTGCTCTACCACTGAGCTATTCCCGCTTTACTGCATATGCCCTACTCTATTCAAGCGATGCTTTTCAAAACACTTAAAATTATTACTAATCTAAGTATCTATAAATAGTGGCGTCCCGTAGGGGGTTCGAACCCCTGTTACTGCCGTGAAAGGGCAGTGTCCTAGGCCTCTAGACGAACGGGACGCAATTCAGTTTTGTAAAAACTGTAAACAAAACACCCTATTATCGCTAATAAAATGCTGGAGCGGGAAACGAGGCTCGAACTCGCGACCCCAACCTTGGCAAGGTTGTGCTCTACCACTGAGCTATTCCCGCTTTACTGCATATGCCCTACTCTATTCAAGCGGTGCTTTTCAAAACACTTAAAATTATTACTAATCTAAGCATCTATAAATAGTGGCGTCCCGTAGGGGGTTCGAACCCCTGTTACTGCCGTGAAAGGGCAGTGTCCTAGGCCTCTAGACGAACGGGACGCAATTCAGTTTTGTGAAAACTGTAAACAAAGCACCCTATTATCGCTAATAAAATGCTGGAGCGGGAAACGAGGCTCGAACTCGCGACCCCAACCTTGGCAAGGTTGTGCTCTACCACTGAGCTATTCCCGCAACACAAACTCTCACAATACAATTTACTGTAGACTAACAAACCAAACTTGTTAAAGTATGGCGTCCCGTAGGGGGTTCGAACCCCTGTTACTGCCGTGAAAGGGCAGTGTCCTAGGCCTCTAGACGAACGGGACAACGTTTCAAACTTGCTGTGTGAGCGGGTGCGTATATTACTGTTACTCAACGTAAAATCAACAGTTTTTTTTATTAATTTAAGCAACCTAAACAAATACTTGCTTTAAAAATCAATCTGATCGGAGTTCCTATGTTAAACAAACCTCTCATTTTGTCTTTGTCTCTTTCTGCGCTGCTATTAGCGGGTTGCTCAACAACGCACTATATCAGCATTGATCCTAAGGTAGAGGTACAAACAACCAACCTTAAAAATGACCGTGTTATTGATGTTTCAACTCACACTGCGTTAACCAACACAGTAGGGTCTATTAAGACAGGGATTAATGAGCGTGCAGATATTTTCCTCACTAATGATATAAAGGAAAGCGTAAAGCAAAGTGTACTCACTGGATTAAAGACGCTGGGCTTTACACCAGATCAAGGCGTTATGCCTGCAGCAGACCTACAAATCGACATTATTAAAATGCGTTACACCACCAAGGTTGAGTCTCTGAAAACCATTGCAACCTTAGAGTTTGAGCTAAAGACCACCCTTTCCGCAAAAGGACAAACTTACAAAGCAAATTACGGCTCTAAAAAAACCCGAGAATACGGCACCATGCCGTATCAACAAGATGTCGAGGATGATATGAATGATCTTGCTAGCCAAACGGTTAATCGTTTGCTGAGTGATCCTAATATACTTTCCTTGCTTCAGTAAGCAGTAGAAACTAAAAAATCACTCGATCAGCAGATCGAGTGACAGTTCTTCTCTTTGCGTACGTATTTATTGTTATTTTACGTTTCCTGTTTTGAACACTCACCACTTAGGTGTAAAGTTAGCAGAACGTAACTCCCCTCTTAATAAGGATAAAGTGGTGCAAATTCGCAAATCAAACAAACTCGCCAATATCTGTTATGAAATTCGTGGCCCTGTTTTAAAAGAAGCCGTCCGCATGGAGGAAGAAGGTCAGCGCATTCTAAAGCTTAATATTGGCAATCCTGCGCCGTTTGGCTTTGAAGCACCAGATGAAATTCTGGTTGATGTTATTCGCAACCTCCCTACCGCCCAAGGCTACAGTGAGTCGAAAGGACTGTTTTCTGCTCGTAAATCCGTCATGCAAAAATATCAAGCAATGGGCATCAAGTCTGCCGATGTCAGCCATGTATGGATGGGCAACGGTGTTAGCGAACTGATTGTAATGGCCATGCAAGCGCTTTTAAATGACGGCGATGAAATTTTAGTACCGGCTCCTGATTACCCATTATGGACTGCCGCAGCGACATTAGCGGGTGGCTACGTTAGGCATTACTTGTGCGATGAAGAAGCGGGATGGCAGCCTGACATCCAAGACATACGTTCGAAAATATCGAACAAAACCAAAGCGATTGTATTGATCAATCCTAACAACCCAACAGGCGCGGTCTACACCCTTGACACTTTGAAAGCCATCGTTAATTTAGCTGAAGAATTTGGCCTATTACTCTTTTCAGATGAGATTTACGATAAAATTCTCTACGATGATGCTCAACATATTCCGACTGCGACACTGACTGAAGGTCGTGCGCCCTGCATTACTTTTGGCGGCCTTTCAAAGGTTTATCGCACAGCAGGGTTCCGATCAGGCTGGATGGTCATTACAGGCGACCGCAGTGGCATTCAAGATTACATAGATGGGTTAGATATCCTCAGCTCCATGCGCTTGTGTGCCAACGTCCCGGCACAACATGCAGTACAGACAGCACTGGGTGGTTATCAGACAATTAATGATCTGATCATACCTGGCGGGCGATTCTACGAGCAACGCAAAGTGGCTTGGGAAGCGCTTGACTCTATTCCCGGAGTACACTGCCATAAGCCAGAGGGGGCGCTGTATTTGTTTCCTAGACTTGACCCAAAAGTCTATAACATTAAAAACGACGTGGATCTTGTTTTACAGTTTTTACGTGAAGAAAAAGTGCTTATTGTTCAAGGTACGGGGTTTAATTGGCCAACACCCGATCATGTGCGTTTCGTGTTCCTTCCCCACGTTGAACAATTAACGCCAGCGATGGACCGCTTTGCCGCGTTTTTACATCGATTAAGGAAGCGTTAATTCCTCTCTTGAAATAATCCTACAAAGCCCTACTATGCTCCTTAACAGTCTTTTTAGGAGCATAGCAATGCGTATTATTCTGTTTTTACTGACAAACCTAGCCGTCATCGTGGTGGCTGGGGTTGTTTTGAGTCTTTTAGGTGTTAATGGCTACATGACCAGCAATGGCCTTGATTTCACTTCTTTGTTGATATTTTGTGCTGTTTTTGGCTTTATCGGCAGCTTTATTTCTTTGTTTCTTTCTAAGTTCATGGCAAAACGTGGCTCCGGTGCGGTTGTTATTGAGCAGCCTAAAAACCATAAAGAAGTTTGGTTACTTGATACGGTGAAAGAGCTTTCTCAGAAAGCTGGCATCCAAATGCCTGAAGTCGCCATCTTTCCTGCCCATGAAGCAAATGCCTTTGCAACAGGATGGAATAAAAACGCTGCTTTGGTAGCCGTATCGAGCGGTATGTTGGATCGCTTCTCACCTGATGAAATCAAAGCGGTTCTTGGTCATGAAATTGGCCACGTCGCTAATGGCGATATGATTACCCTTACCCTTGTGCAAGGCGTTGTGAATACGTTCGTTATGTTTTTTGCACGCATTGCGGCTTATGCTGTTGATCAGTTTTTACGCAAAGACGATGAGGAGGGCTCTGTCGGGTGGGGATACTATATTGCCACGTTTATTTTCGAAATTATTTTTGGCATTCTCGCGTCTATGATTGTGATGTGGTTCTCCCGTTACCGTGAGTTTAGAGCGGATGAAGCCGGTGCAAGACTTGCCGGGAAAGGTGCGATGATTGCTGCCCTCGCCCGCTTGCAGCAAGAAAGTGAAGAAAGCCGTATGCCTGACTCTATGCTGGCCTTTGGTATACGTCGAGGTAAAACACCCTCTCTTGGTGAGCTCTTCTCAAGCCACCCACCTATCAATGATCGCATTAAAGCATTGCAAGCGCTTTAGTCGACATTGAAAAAACCGTACTTGATTAAAAAACATCAGCCAAATTGTTTGGCTGATGTTTTACGTTAGAGACGGAACAGGAAAAGTCACCGCTTATATCTATGTTGTTTTATTTCTTTGAGTTTCGAGTATATAAGCCATCAAAGGAATACCCACTTCTTTGGGTGTATCAACAAAACGCACGCCATACACATAGAAGTACTCAACCCCCATTTTTGTTAGGAACTCATTTTCAACCATGCTTGCTTGAACTTGCTCTAGCATTTGAATATCTTGTGATCTGATCTCACAGTCTAACTTGAGAATATGGCTATATTGACCAATTTTCACACTGCATATCAAACGCATGGTTTCATTAACGACACCAAAGTCCTGTTTGGCAATCAGCCTTGCTCCACCAAGACTAAAATCCACAACAATCGCGGAAGATGATGCATTGATGGGGGTTAAGCCATTGGGCTCTAGAGTGCAAATAAGCCGAGTTTCAATTCTTACTGACTGTCGAACCTCGGAGGTTTCTACATAACTGGGATTTAAAATATGTAAATGGGCAGCCGGTTCAAGATAACTTTTGGCAATTTTGCTAGAAAATGCACAAACGTGGGTACTTAACATTAAGCGCACATTCACGACTTGGCTTTCACGTACCAGTATGTTCTTACCGTTAATCCTAGGTGTTGAAACAATTAATGATCTACCAGGAATCTTTCCTAACACCTTTACCATGTAACGACCAGGAGGTGAAATAAACTCTATTTGCACATTGGTACCTATCGGTACTTCAAGATCGTTTAGATCAACCTGCATCACTCCAGCCATATTTTCTTTGTCCTTATTTTTTATGGTTGACTAAAGAGTCGTGTAAGGAATCGGTCGAAAAACTAACCGCCTCAAACAAACGGTCAGCCTTAATATCGTCTGTCGAGACAGTACAAGTATTGAATTCATCTCTTTCAACATAATGCTTACGCAACCAGTCAAAAGTAGAGTCTGCTGTATTTTCACGATATTTAAAACGCAAACGAGCATCGTCTCTTGCAACGTCATAAACAGCCTGAATTCCCCGCGCAAGCACTTCTTCAAAGCAGCCATAATTTTGAATGTTAATATGAGAAAGCCAACCTTTGCTTAAGAATGTTTCTCCTAACACCGCTTCCTTGTCTAAACTTAACCCACTGTTTAATTTGCTTAAATATTGGCAAAGGCCTTGATACACCATCAACGTCCCTTTTTCTCGGCCTTGCTTGCTGTAGCCTGCGATGTGTGGCGTGGCAATATCAGCAATGTGCAGCAAGTCTTTGTTAATTGATGGCTCACCTTTCCAAACGTCCATCACAAGATGTAAATTACCATTCAACTGCCGATGTCGCTCTATTAAAGCAGGTTCGTCAATAATGCCCCCTCGACCTGCGGACACAATAATTGTGCCTGGGGCTATAAGCGCTAACGCTTGTTCTGAAATCATATTTTGGGTCGGGTAGTCACCCGATGCAGTCAATGGAGCATGCAAACAAATCACACCGCAAGCAAGCACATCGTCTAAGCCTACAAAACGGACATTATCGTCTATTGCATTCCTGTTAGGGTCTGACTGCTCCATCTCTTTAAAAGGGTCATAGACGCACACGTCGCATCCTAGTCCTGCAAAGCGCTGATAAACTGTTTTCCCTACATTGCCATACCCAACAATGCCAATCTTTTTGGTTAACCAAGATTGCTTTTTTGTCATGTATAAATGGCTTAAACCACTAAAAACATAGTCTGCTACGGCCTCAGCGTTACAGCCCGGGGCACTGGTAAACGCAATGCTTGCCTTTGCTAAGTAAGGTAAATCAATATGATCAACGCCAATGGTGGCACTACCGACAAATTTTACAGCGCTACCCGCCAACAATTCTTCTGTTACCTTTGTTACAGAGCGAACCAATAATACATCGGCATTTTTAACCAATGCACTGGTCAAGGTTCTGCCATTCACCAGGGTCACCTGACCTAAATGGGAGAATAACGCTTCCGCATTAGGCATGTTTTCATCTGCAATTATGTTCATATTGTTGCTTTAAATACTCGTTTAATGGGTAATCAGGGTGTCGCAAAGACAATAAGTAGGTCGCAAAAATTTTGGCTCTTTCGGGTAAAGAATCGTGATCCAAGTATTTTTTTACCTGAGTGTATACGGCGGCTTGGAAATGACTGGCATCATAGTCAGCCAAAGATAAATTATCGACACTGACGCGAAACATTAGACCCGCCGACCAGTGCAAGACACACTCAACAGCTTGAGGCACCACTTCCACCTTTTCAAACGCTTGTTGAGTCAATACATCACGTGTATCAGGCTCATACCAATACCCATAATCCTCAAGCAACCGTCGCTCTTTTCCTGCAACACACCAATGGCTACACTCATGTAACGCGCTTGAGACGTAATCTGCACGAAAAAAAAGTTTTGCAGGCTCACTGCTTTGTATGGGTAAATAAAGGGGCTCTTCAGCCCCTCCAATGAGACAAGTGTGATAACGGGAAAAGAAACAGGCATGAAAAGCCGAAACAAGCTGTGATGCGATCACAATCCGCAAACTCCAAATGTGAAAAAATATCACATCAGAGATAAAAATGCGCTACGAAGAGACAATTTTCTTACGCAGCGCATGGTGGTGCAACTCTGTTGTTTTACAATAAAAAACTAACGTGTTTTATTCACCACGAAAATAACGCGATGGAACAAAAGGCATTGTCGTCCGTGTTAATGGAATGCTTTTCCCCCGCACCTGCGCAAACAAAGCTTGATTTTCTTCAAGTGCTTTATTTGAAACATAGGCCATCAAGATAGGCTGCCCAAGTGTTGGGGAAAAACCGCCGCTGGTCACTTTACCTTTCAATTCACCTGATGCATCCGTTATATCAGTGCCTTCTCGAACAGGCGCTCTCCCTTCTGCCACAAAACCAACACGTTTTTTCTCAGGCTTATCGGCAAACTGAGGCAGTATAATGTCTGCACCAACGAACCCGCCAGCACGCTCACCATCAAGACGTCGCACTTTCTGAATAGCCCAATTAATAGAAGCTTCGACGGGTGTGGTAGAAATATCAATATCATGCCCATATAAGCACAGACCCGCCTCAAGGCGTAAGGAGTCTCGAGCACCTAAACCAATCCATTCAACCTCATCGGATGCAAGTAATGCTTCAGCTAACTCGGCAGCATGGTCATTCGCCACGGAAATCTCATAACCATCCTCACCCGTGTAGCCAGAACAACTTACCCAAAGTTCAATGCCTTGCCACTGACACTTAATGCTTTGCATAAAGGTCATGGCAGCCGCCTCCGGAACGAATTGGGCAAAAGTAGCACGTGCTTTTGGCCCTTGAATCGCCAGTAGCGCACGATCTTCAACCACTTCGACCTCACAACCTGACAAAGACGCCTTTAAATAAGCAATATCTTGATCTTTGCATGCCGCATTCACCACCATGAAAATATCGTCACCCCAGTTAGCGAACATTAAATCATCGGTAATGCCGCCCTCTTCTGTTGTGAACATGCCGTAACGTTGCATTCCTTGTTCTAGCCCTAAGACGTCAACAGGTAAGATACTCTCAAGCATCTGCTTTACACCATCGCCCCTTAAAATAACCTGTCCCATGTGAGACACATCAAATAAGCCTGCATGGTCACGTACCCACAGGTGCTCTTTCATTACACCGAGCGGATATTGAACCGGCATTTCATAACCAGCGAACTCAACCATTCGGGCATTTGACGCAATATGTTGATTAAACAAAGCCGTACGTTTCATAAAAAAGTCCTAATAATGACATGTTATGTTGTTTCTTATTGGAAACAGAGTATCCAAAAGAAATGCTGCCTGACAACCCCTAGCACACCAATTTTCTTCCATATTTTTACAAAAATGTGTATTTAGAAAACATAAAATCGAGTAAATGGTCAAAAAAACATCAAATAAAATGCAAAATAGATGATGAACTACTGTTTCCAATTGGAAACTTTTTTATTATGATACGAGAAATTATCGCGGATCAGACAATGATTGGCGCTCTTAGAAAGATGATGATTTTTCATCATTTTGCACTGCCTTAGTGTTATTATACGTAAGACTCATCGTCTTTAGGCATACATGTTTATTTAAGAGGAATTACCCATGGCCAATACAGAA
Organism: Marinomonas algarum; assembly: GCF_020532605.1. GTDB lineage: Bacteria > Pseudomonadota > Gammaproteobacteria > Pseudomonadales > Marinomonadaceae > Marinomonas > Marinomonas algarum. The sequence continues at coordinate 82,592 of NZ_JAJATW010000001.1, forward strand.
GCCTTTTTCAGCCAAACGTTAGCTGAACGTGATCCGGATCTTTTTGCAACCATCGTTGAAGAAGAGAAGCGTCAAGAAACAGGCATTGAATTAATTGCGTCTGAAAACATTACTTCAAAGGCAGTTTTAGAAGCTCAAGGCTCCGTTTTAACCAATAAATACGCTGAAGGCTACCCTAATCGTCGTTACTACGGTGGCTGTGAAGCGGTTGATGTAACAGAGCAACTTGCCATCGATCGTGCAAAACAATTGTTTAAGTGTGAATTCGCAAACGTACAACCTCACTCCGGCGCACAAGCAAACGGTGCCGTCATGCTCGCCCTTTTGCAGCCAGGCGATACTATTTTAGGTATGTCTTTGGATGCAGGTGGCCACCTTACTCATGGCGCGCCACCAGCACAATCGGGCAAATGGTTTAATGCCGTTCAATATCAGGTAGACCCTGAAACATTGTTGATTGATTACGATGCCATCGAAGCTCAAGCGTTAGAATGCAAACCAAAAATGCTTATCGCCGGTGGCTCCGCTATCCCCCGTGTTATCGATTTCAAACGTTTCCGTGAGATTGCTGATAAAGTCGGTGCATACTTGTTTGTTGATATGGCACACATTGCGGGTCTTGTTGCAACAGGAGCGCACCCTTCTCCACTCCCTCATGCACACGTCGTAACCACCACCACCCACAAAACATTGCGTGGACCTCGTGGCGGTATGATTCTTTCCAACGACCTAGATCTTGGCAAGAAAATCAACTCAGCTGTCTTCCCTGGTTACCAAGGCGGACCACTGATGCACGTGATCGCGGGTAAAGCGGTTGCTTTTGGTGAAGCTCTTAAGCCTGAGTTTAAAGAATACATTGATCAAGTGGTTGCCAACGCCAAAGCACTTGCAGCGGTTATGGTCGAGCGTGGCTGTGACATCGTCACCGGTGGTACTGACAACCATCTAATGCTGGTTGACCTTCGTCCTAAAGGCCTTAAGGGTAATGTGGTTGATAAGGCACTTGAACGTGCTGGTATCACGTGCAACAAAAACGGCATTCCTTTTGACACTGAAAAACCGATGGTGACTTCTGGTATCCGTATTGGTACGCCGGCGGCAACATCCCGCGGTTTTGGTGTTGAAGAATTCCAGAAAGTTGGTCATTTAATCAGTGATGTGCTTGATGGTCTAATTGATATGCCAGAAGGCAATCCTGACGTAGAAGCTCGCGTCTTAGGTGAAGTGCAAGCACTTTGTAAGCGTTTCCCGCTTTATCGTTAATACACTGCACACCCAAAGGCATTAGTCTTTGGGTGTTTTTTTAAAGAGGAATAAAACTATGAGCACTGTTCTAGAAAATTTAAAATACGCTGCGTCCCATGAGTGGGTCCTAGATAACGGTGATGGCACAGTGACTGTTGGCATTACCGATCACGCTCAAGATTTGTTGGGAGATGTGGTTTACGTTGAACTTCCAGAAGTTGGCTCAGAAGTGACTGCAACAGAGCAATTTTCTCTTGTCGAGTCTGTTAAAGCGGCATCCGATATATATGCACCGATTAGTGGTGAGGTAATTGAAGTAAACAACGCCCTAGAAGATGCGCCAGAACTTATTAATGAAGCGCCTTTTGAAGGGGCTTGGATCGCTAAGATTAAACTTAGCAACAGCGCTGATCTTGACAAGCTTCTTGATGCAGCCGGCTACTCAGCCTCAATCGAATAAAAACAATTAAGGCTCTTCTCTTTCGTTAAGAGCCTCCCCTCCCCCTTGTCTAATCTTAATAGGTGATTGAACCATGAACTCGTGCACCCGCGATTTATTAAATAACGATGAATTTATTGCTCGCCACATCGGTCCTGATGAAGCAGAACAGGCAAAAATGCTGGCCAAGATAGGCGCCGTTTCCTTGCCTGCTCTTATTGACAGTACGGTACCGGAAGCGATTCGTCAGGCGAATCTAAACCTTTCTGCTCAGCCCGTTAGTGAGAGCGAAGCACTTGCTCAACTCAAAGCAATCGCCAGTAAAAACACCGTAGCACGCTCCTTTATCGGTATGGGTTATCACGATACTCATGTTCCTTCTCCTATTTTGCGTAATATATTAGAAAACCCCGGCTGGTACACCGCATACACGCCTTATCAACCAGAAATTTCACAAGGTCGTTTAGAGGCTTTGCTGAATTTCCAACAAGTCATCATTGATTTAACGGGAATGGAAATCTCTAATGCGTCTTTGCTCGATGAGGCCACGGCAGCGGCGGAAGCGATGACGTTGATGAAACGCTCAAATCGCAAAAAAAGCGATGTGCTATTCATTGCTAACCACTGCTTGCCACAAACTATTGATGTCGTAAAAACACGTGCAGAGTTGCTTGATATCATGGTTATCGTAGACGACATAGAACACATTAACCAACACGATGTGTTCGGTGCTATTTTCCAATACCCTGGTATTGACGGCACCATCAATGACCTTGCCCCTTTTATCGCTCAAGCGCATGAACAAGGCGCGCTGACCAGTATTGCGGTCGATTTGCTTTCCTTAGTTCTACTTAAGTCTCCTGGTAGCATGGGAGCAGACATTGTCTTTGGATCAGCACAGCGTTTTGGTGTTCCTATGGGATTTGGTGGCCCTCATGCTGCGTTTCTTGCCACAAAAGATGCGTTCAAACGCTCCATGCCAGGTCGTGTAATCGGTGTTTCTAAAGACGTGCATGGCAAACCCGCGCTGCGTATGGCCATGCAGACTCGAGAGCAACATATTCGTCGCGAAAAGGCCACCTCCAACATTTGTACTGCACAAGCCTTATTGGCCATGATGGCAGGTTTTTATGCTGTATATCATGGACCAGCAGGTTTGAAAAAAATTGCGCAACGCATTGCTCAGTTAACTCATTGCTTCGCAAAAGCCGTTCAAGCTGCAGGGCTCACAACCAATACCAGCTACTTTGATACGCTTGTTATCAATACAGGCACAAATACGGACGCTATTTTAGCGAACGGCCTTACTCACAACATGAACTTCTTTAGGAAGTCCGATACTGAACTGTCTGTGTCATTAAACGAAACGACAACACCAGCCGATCTTGTTGAGTTAGCTCTTTGCTTTGGTGCACAACTAACGGAAGAAGACATATTAAATACAGAGTTAACTCAAGGGTTTGATATTGCCTTGTTACGACAAGATGATATTTTAACTCACCCTGTTTTCAATCGTCATCACAGTGAAACAGAGTTGATGCGTTACATGCGTCAGCTTGAGGTAAAAGACATCGCGTTAAATCAAAGCATGATTCCGCTTGGTTCCTGTACGATGAAACTTAACGCCACATCAGAAATGATACCGGTCACTTGGGCAGAGTTTGGGCGTATTCACCCATTCGCTCCAGATAATCAAGTAGCGGGTTACCACGCTCTTTTGCAAGAACTGATTGATATGCTTTCTAAAGCGACAGGCTATGACACTGTGTCATTGCAGCCTAACTCAGGCGCACAGGGCGAATACGCAGGTCTTATTGCCATTGACAAATACCACAAATCACGTGGTGACACTGGGCGTAACGTCTGCCTTATTCCAAGCTCGGCACACGGCACAAACCCTGCATCTGCTGCTCTAGCAGGCATGAAAGTGGTGATTGTAAAGTGTGACGCAGAAGGGAATATTGATCTCGTTGACTTAAGAGAGAAAGCTGAGAAGCACGCTGAACAACTTAGCTGTATTATGGCAACCTACCCTTCTACCCATGGGGTATTTGAAGAGCATATTCGCGAAGTATGCGACATTGTTCATGAATTTGGCGGTCAAGTGTATATAGACGGTGCCAACTTAAATGCGCTGGTTGGCGTTGCACCTCCAGGCACATTTGGTGGTGATGTCTCTCATTTGAACCTACATAAAACATTCTGTATTCCTCATGGCGGCGGCGGCCCAGGCATGGGGCCAATTGGGGTGAAGTCGCATCTTGCTCCTTTCTTAGCAGGCCACTCGGTAACGCCCGTATTCGGCATGGAAGAGCAGCACGGTGCCGTGTCCGCAGCACCTTACGGAAGCGCCAGTATCCTTGTTATTACTTGGATGTACATCAAAATGATGGGAGACCAAGGGTTACGAGACGCCACTTACAACGCCATCTTAAATGCGAACTACATCGCTAAGCGTTTAGAAGATCACTACCCAGTCTTGTACACAGGTAAGAACAATAGCGTGGCACATGAGTGCATCATCGACATTCGTCCTATTAAGGCAGAGTCTGGTATTAGCGAAGAAGATATTGCGAAACGTTTGATGGACTTTGGTTTCCACGCACCCACCATGTCATTCCCAGTAGCAGGAACTTTGATGATTGAGCCGACTGAGTCTGAAAATATCGATGAATTAGATCGGTTCTGTGATGCTATGATTCAAATTCGTCATGAAATCAGCAAGGTTCAATCCGGTGAATGGACACTAGAAGACAACCCGCTTGTGAATGCACCACACACAGCGGACAGTCTTTTAGAGGGTGAGTGGGAACACGGCTACACTCGCAAAGAAGCCGCCTACCCATTGTCTTGGATTAAATCACGTAAATACTGGCCACCTGTAGGACGCATCGACAACGTCTACGGCGACCGTAACTTGTATTGTGAGTGCCCACCCATCGAAAGTTATGAAGATTAAAGCATCATAGTCTTGAAAATAAAAACGAGCCATTTGGCTCGTTTTTTTATGTTGACTCTTATTACGCTATTTTTGTAACCCATTACCCTTCCCTATTGAGCGCGCCACCCAGTAAGGTAAAGTAATGATGAAAAGCCTGGTTAATTACAGCTCTTTGCGGCCCTTGAGGGTACAGACCAATTTTGGCTTCTTCTGAGTGCTTACTGCCTTCGACGAGAAAACGGCTGGTTGGTTTGGCGTCTTCTATAAAGGCTTCAAAAGCACGGGCACACATTTCTTCTGGCTTTGAGTAGTAGAAGATGTTGTGTTTTTCATCAGCACGTTTGGAGGCTTGGAAGAGTTCGCTAGTATCCTCACCATCAGGACTGAGTAAAATGCTCTTGAAACAGTGACCAAGTAACGTATTGAGTGGGTGAGACTTGATATTGCTTGAATCGGGCTCTTGCAGCCAATTATTAGAAGCAAAGCTGGACGATGGCGCGAAGTGGAACATTTTATCGCCCATATAATGATCGAAAGCGTGGAACCACTCGTGTGCCAAGCTCCCTGCTCCGGCATTTTTTGCTAGGGCTAATTGACGTGTGGCTGGCATATAGTGAGCAGCAACGCCACGTTGTCCCCCTTTGCCAAATTGTAAGCCCAATGTTCCACGCAGTGAAATAAGTTGCTCTGGGCCCTGCAACGCATCCATTAAGTCGTGTAACGCTTGATCAAAATTAATCGCCGCACGATCTCGTTCTTCTGGTGTCACCCAACGCCCCATTTCAATACCACGAAAGTCGAACTGTCGACGAATAGTAACAAAACTGAGTGTAGAGGAACTTGATGACATATAAGGTCTTGGACTAAATAAGTATTTTAGCGCCGTTCTAAGCTGATCTAGACTAAGAAACGCTGAATGACTGATTAAATTCCGTGATTTTAGCCGCTCGCGCTTCTTTTAGCAGCACCATTTCTTGTTTTGCCCAATCTTTGGCGTTTTGAATACCGAGTTCATTATTAGCTACGGCAGCAGACTTCAATTCAGACTCGTAATGATCGAGCAAGGCATCTAAATCATCTTGATAAGCCTCTTCAATCAACGCTAAAGCCAATTGATGTTGATGACTATAGGACTTTGCCTCGTATTTTTGAACATAAGCCAGTGTATTTACCAATAACCCTTTACCAGTAACCCAATACCTTCCACCAAAGGCCACCGACCACACCCCAGACGGTAAGGTTGACGAGACTCATCACAAAACCCATCAACCACCAATTTTCCATGGATACATAACCCGAACCAAAAATAATCGGTGATGTACCGGTCGCATAATGTGTTAGTGACATCATAAGTGAAGACGCCCCCGCCAATAGAAGCCCAAGGTATAAAGGAGGAGCACCTAACGCCAAACCAGCAGCATAGAAAGCGGCAAACATAGCGGTAATGTGTGCGGTTGTACTGGCAAAGAAATAGTGAGCATAAAAATACACTGCAACAAGAATCACCACAGACACGGCCCAGTCGAAACCAAGATGCTCTATATTGGTTTCAACTACGTTAGAGAACCACTGCACTAAACCCAGTTTATTCAGGAAAGTCGCCATCATCACCAGAGCAGAGAACCACACGACTGTATCCCAAGCAGACTTCTCTTTTAGTACGTCATCCCAGCTAAGAACGCCCGTCACCAATAAGACGGAAAGACCTAAGAAAGCAACAGCCGTTGTGTTAACAGCGAAATCAGAACCGAACAAGGCAGCTGGTAATCCCGCCCACAACACAAGTAACATAGCAAACACCGCCACCATGACTTTTTCGCCATAAGACATCGCCCCCATTTCAGCCAACTTAGACTGAGCGTAGGTCCGTGCATCCGGTGTACTTTTTATCTCAGGCGGGTAAATGGCATAAACCACCAATGGAACCAGTGCAATACACACCAAGCCTGGCAAAAGTGCAGCAAGCGCCCATGTCCCCCAAGTGATACTGATATCAGCACCTGTTGCGTCAGCGATTAACTTCACAATAAGCGGGTTAGGAGCAGTCGCAGTAATAAACATGGCGGATGTGATGGGGTTAATATGATAATTGACTAACGCCAGATAATGGCCGATTTTACGAGACGTTCCCTCTTCTGGAGAAGAACCAAAACTCGCCGCTATGGATTTCATAATGGGATGAATAATACCGCCACCACGCGCCGTATTACTTGGCGTCACCGGTGCAATGACCAGCTCGGAAATGGCTAAAGCGTAGCCGATGCCAATGGTTTTTTTACCGAATAAAGAAATAAAATAATAACCAATGCGGTTTCCTAACCCGGTTTTTGCCAAGCCTCGGGAAATAATAATGGCAATACCAATCAACCAAATCAGTGAATTAGAAAAACCACTCAATGCATCTTTAATGGCACCAGAGGGTGAATCATTGGTCACACCGGTTAATGCAACCAGTGTAATAGCCAAGATAGCGATCGCCCCAATAGGCATAGCCTTACCAATAATGGCAACCACCGTACCCACAAACAAGGCTAACAAGTGCCAAGCATTGGTTGATACCCCATCAGGGACAGGCACCACAAACCAAATACACAGTGCAATTAGCACAGCAAATAACCCAGGTAAAACTCGAACACTTGTTGTTGTCATTAGGCAATCCTAAACTTGTCTCACATCCCCTAACATCCTAAGGGGCACTTCTTTGTATGATAGTGGATTAAAAACATAGAAGTGATGACATATATCATATAAGGGAAAATAGATGTTAAGCAAAAAAAACGACCCATCGAAATGCGTCGTTCTTTTATATCCAAGCGTACAACTAGCCATCATGACCAGTAGCTATCTTCTTAACAACACCCTCTAATAAGTGCTCACAAGAGTCTGGTTCATCAAATCTTGCCACTCTTTATCAAGCGGAGCCTCAAACAACATTCTTTCACCTTTTAACATAATATCCAGGCGTGTCGCATGTAAGCACAACCGTTTAAAACCAAGCGCTTTGGTTACTTTTAAAGACTCAGCCGTGGCGTATTTTTCGTCACCAACAATCGGATAACCCGCATACTGCGCATGAACTCGAATCTGATGCGTTCTCCCGGTCACCGGTTCACACTCAACTAAGCTATAACCCTCAAATTGACGAGCCAATTTAAATCGAGTCAGGCTTTCTTTGCCATCCGTATGAACCTTCACCACGCGCTCGCCCGACTTTAACTCATTTTTTAGTAGCGGTGCGTTTACCTGTAACTTGCGCTTCGGCCAGCTACCATAGACCAGTGCTAAATACGTTTTCTGCACGCCCTCTTTTTCCCTAAGCGCAGTATGTAACTCTTTTAAAACGGATCGCTTCTTCGCGACCATAATAAGCCCTGACGTATCACGATCAAGACGATGAACCAACTCAATAAACTTTTCCTGTGGACGCATCTGACGAATCACTTCCACCAACCCAAAACTTAAACCACTGCCACCATGGACGGCCAACCCTGATGGTTTATTAATAACGATCAAGCCTTTGCCTTCGTAAACAATGCGCGCTTCAATATCGCTTTTTAGACGATCCGACAACAATGGCTTCTCCGTTTCAGGAGCCACCATAATGGGCGCAATTCGAACGATGTCGTCGTTTTGCAGACGATAATCTGGCTTGGTGCGTTTTTTATTGACTCGAATTTCGCCTTTTCGCAACAGATTGTAAAGCTTGCCTTTAGGGACACCTTTTAACAAGGTCACAAGGAAATTATCAATCCGTTGACCCGCATGATTATCATCGATGGTAACGTAACGAACCGCAGGTCTGTCTGCCGTATTTTGTTCAGAATCCGAGTTAAGCAAAGATTGGTTTCCTTTATAATTGAAGCACTTAGTTTTTACTGTTATATTCACATCCGCAGAGGTTAAGAGGCAACAGAACACCTCGAAGATAAGATGCTTAAAATAAATGACCTTAACCAAAGCGACACTTTGGTTCCTATCTTACCTCTGTAACAGTTAATCTTAAATAATAAACCGCATGATTCGGAAAAATCCGCTTCAGTGGAAGGCACTCTCATTATATTGCTCGACCGCGCGTTCGCGTTGTTTCGTATAAAAAGCAAGAACGAGACCGGTTAAAAGAGACTATTTGGTATTAAACACGGCAGCGACCGCATAAAAGCGTTTAACATAAACGAAACGTGTACTCCTCTCGTCAGAAAAGACTGAATGACTTACTCTAAGCTGAGTCAGATTTATTAATGGTACCTCTCACTGTTGTGACTTTCCGCGTCAGCCAACAGAGTTCACATATAAAATGATTAGAATGCTTATTAATGCAACTCAACAAGAAGAGTTGCGCGTTGCCCTTGTAGATGGACAGCGTTTATACGACCTTGATATAGAATCCGGTTCACGCGAACAAAAGAAGTCAAACATTTACAAAGGCCGTATCACTCGCATTGAGCCGAGTCTAGAAGCGGCATTTGTTGATTTCGGTGCAGATCGCCACGGTTTCCTACCTCTTAAAGAAATTTCTAAAACCTACTTCTCCAAAAAATCCAACCACGAAGGCCGCGTTAACATCAAAGATGTTTTAAGCGAAGGTCAAGAAGTGATTGTTCAAGTAGACAAAGAAGAGCGTGGCAATAAGGGCGCCGCACTCACAACGTTTGTCAGCTTGGCGGGTCGTTACTTGGTACTGATGCCAAACAACCCACGCGCAGGCGGTATTTCTCGACGTATCGATGGCGACGACAGATCACAGTTAAAAGAAGCCATGTCAGGTCTTAACACACCCGAAAATGGCGGCCTTATTGTTCGTACTGCAGGTGTGGGTCGTTCTACTGAAGAGCTTCAGTGGGATTTGGATTACCTAGATACACTGTGGAACTCCATCACCAAAGCCGCTTCTGAAAAGCCAGCGCCTTTTTTGATTTACCAAGAGAGTAACATTGTTATTCGTGCCATTCGCGACTACTTGCGCGAAGACATTGGTGAAGTGCTAATCGATGAAAAAGGTGCTTACCAAGATGCAATTAACTTTGTTATGCAGGTCATGCCGCATTTCAAATCTCGCATCAAAATGTACACAGACACTACACCTCTTTTCAATCGCTTCCAAATTGAAAGCCAAATCGAGACGGCTTTCCAACGTGAAGTACGCCTTCCTTCTGGTGGCTCTATTGTTATTGACCCAACCGAAGCGCTTGTATCGATCGATATCAACTCCGCTCGTGCAACGAAAGGCGGTGACATCGAAGAAACCGCTCTACAAACCAACGTAGAAGCGGCAGACGAAATTGCGCGTCAATTGCGTCTTCGTGATATTGGTGGCTTGGTTGTTATTGACTTTATAGATATGACACCGGTTCGCAATCAAAAAGAAGTCGAAAACCGCATGAAAAATGCCCTAGAAGCCGATCGCGCACGCGTTCAGCTAGGTCGTATTTCACGCTTTGGCTTGTTGGAAATGTCCCGTCAGCGTCTGCGCCCTTCTCTTGGTGAAACCAGCGGTATCGTCTGTCCACGCTGTAATGGGCAAGGCTTTATTCGCGATGTAGAATCGCTTGCATTGTCCGTTTTACGCTTGATCGAAGAAGAATGCTCAAAAGAGCGCACCGCACAAATTCGTGCTGTTTTGCCCGTTTCCGTGGCGACCTTCTTGCTTAACGAGAAACGCACAAACATTGCGAAGATTGAAAAACGCAACAATGTACACATCATTCTTGTGCCAAACCCTCACATGGAAACACCACATTTTGAAGTGGAACGTATCCGTGATGACAGCACTGTCGTAACGCAAAACGAAAACAGCTACTCTTTGGTTGATACACCTGAGCAGCCGCCTTACGAACCACGTAAAGCCAGTGAAAATGTTCGTCCTCAAGCCGCGGTGACCAGTATCCCACCTAAAGCGCCAGCACCAGAACAAGTAGCGGCATCAACACCTGAACCAAAGACGGCGCCTAAAGCCGCTGAAGAGGCACCCAGTAAGCCTGGCTTATTTAAACGCATCATCAATGCTCTGTTTGGCGAACCACAAGCACCGGCTAAAGAAGAGAAACCGGCCGCACCTGCACCGAAGTCCGCTCCGAAAAAAGAGCGCGATGAGGCCAGCAAGCCTAACAACCGCAACAATAAAACGAAACGTACCGTTAAGCATCAAAATGCTGACAAAGACGACAACAACGCAGAGAAAAACCGCTCAACGCGTCAGTCCCGTCGTGAGCAAGCGGAAGCAAATGGCAAAGGCGGAAACACCAACAACAATCGTCGCAATAACAAACGTGTCAATAAAAATGATCAACAGGATGCACGCCCTGAGAAGCAAGAAGCCGCTGTAAAAGCCGCACCTCGCCAACCTCAGAAAGAAGTCCCTGAAGTGAAAGAGCGTAAACGTGACCGTAACGACAATCGTCGTCGTAGCGGTAAGTTAAAAGACGAAGCTCTTGAAGCGACCAAATTACAAGAGCAAGAAGCAGTCGCACAGGAAGTAGCTGAGCAAGCAGCTCAATCTTCGACAAACAGTGATAACGGTGAAGAACCGCAACGTCGCTCTCGTCGCTCTCGTCGCTCGCGTCGTCCTCAAAAAGAGGAAAACAACGCACAACAAGAAACACAAGAAAACGATCAGCAAGACGTAAAAACAGATGCAGCGGAATCTGCCCCTATTCAGCCAGAGAAAAAGGCGTCTGAGAAAAAAGTAGAGCCTTCTGCTGAAGTGGCTGCTGAGACAAAAGCTGTTTCGCAAGATACGCCTGAAGAAGCTTCTAAAGCCGAAAGCATTTCCGAAACAACAACGAAAGAATCAGCAGAAGCCAAAACAGATGATCAACCGGCTGACGCTATTCAAGAATCTGTAAAAGACGTTAAAGCAGATCAGGCAAGCCCTGAAGCAGAAACGAAAAAAGCAGAAGCACCAGAGGCTGTCACCGAGGAAGCCGCTGATAAAGCGACTCAAACGAAAGCTGCTGAAACAAAAGCGGAAGCGCCTAACGAAACGACTGAAGTGACACCTAAAGTTGAATCTGCTCCATCTGCTCAAAAGGCAACTTCTGAGCCATCGACTGATGTTGATGTTCAGGTTGATGCATCTGAGGAAGTAAAAGTCGAGGCACAAACAGCAGATACCGACTCTGAGCCTAAGCAAGTCGAATCTCAGCCGGTGACTACTGTTGCTGAAACCCCTGTTGTTGAAGACACTGTTAAGGAAGATGTTGAAGCAAAAGCGGTTAAAACAGAGCCTGCTGACGTTACTGAGCAGACTGAAGAGAAAGCAGAGCCTAAAGCGACCGTTGAGACAAAAGACACAACGGAAGCGCCTGCTAAAGACACGCAATCTCAAGCAACGTCTCGAACGCGTAAACCTCGTCGTGGTCGTGGTAAACCGGCCGTAACGGCACCGACTGAAGTCAAAGCACCTGTTGAATTGCCTGCGGCTATTTTGGCTCAGCAAGAAAAAATGCGCCAAGAACAAGCAGAAAAACGCAACAATGCTTCCTCACGTCGTCGCGCTTCTGCAGGTCGAGTTAAAAATGACCCAAGGTTGGCACTGGATAAAAATAAAACAGCAGAGTCTAGTTCGACTGATCCGTCAGCAGAATAAATCTCTTCGATTGTTTTAAGTACCACAAAGAGCCCGCACTATGCGGGCTCTTTTGCAAAAAAAAGTCATGTCATACACGGGTATCAGCATCAATAAAGTACAGGTAAAACACAATGATTATTGATTTTTCACGCTTTAAAGATTGGACATTGTCTGGCGATCTTTTCGGGGGCGCCACAACGGCTATTGTGTCGCTTCCTTTGGCTCTGGCCTTTGGCGTGGCCTCAGGTGCAGGGGCGGAAGCTGGACTGTGGGGCGCCATTCTTGTCGGCTTTTTCGCCGCCCTCTTCGGCGGTTCCACGAGCTTAATTTCAGAACCCACCGGCCCTATGACGGTGATTATGACCGCCGTATTAACCAGTATGATGGCCAGTAGCCCGGAAGGTGGCGTGGCGATGGCGTTTACTGTGGTCATGATTGCGGGCGTCTTTCAGATGACGCTAGGCTATCTGAAACTAGGTAAATACATCACCCTAATGCCTTACAGCGTCATCTCTGGCTTTATGTCAGGTATTGGGGTGATTCTAATCATTTTACAGATTGCCCCTTTTTTAGGTCACGCTTCCCCTTCTGGCGGCGTTATGGGTACATTAAGCGCACTTCCTAACCTGATTGTGAACTTAAAAGTATCTGAACTCTTTCTCGGCTTGTTAACACTAGGCGTTTTGTTTTACATGCCAAAACATTGGCGTCGCTTCGTGCCACCCCAGTTGGTTGCACTGGTTGCTATCACCCTGGTGTCTATTCTGTTGTTCAACGACGCAGATGTGCGTCGAATTGGTGTAGTACCGTCAGGCTTGCCTTCAATACACTGGCCGCATTTTGAAATGGATGTGCTCGTTGAAATGATCATTAATGGCTTGGTGTTAGGAACACTTGGTTGCATTGATACTCTGTTAACGGCGGTCATTGCTGACAGCTTAACCCGTAAAGAACACGACTCAAACCGAGAGTTGATGGGGCAAGGGGCCGCTAATTTGCTTTCGGGCCTGCTCGGTGGCTTACCAGGGGCTGGCGCAACAATGGGTACCGTAGTCAACGTCCAATCAGGCGGAAAGTCCCCTCTTGCTGGCGTCACTCGTGCACTGATTTTATTGATTGTCGTCCTCGGAGCATCGCAGCTAATCAGCCCTATTCCGATGGCTGTCTTAGCCGGTATTGCCCTGTATGTTGGGATCAATATCTTAGATTGGAGCTTTTTAAAACGCGCCCACAAAATTGCCCTTTCTCCCACCATTATTATGTATGGCGTAATGACCTTGACGGTCTTTGTTGATTTGATGGTCGCCGTCGGTATTGGTGTTTTCATTGCCAATATTATGACCATTGAAAAACTCAGTCGCTTGCAATCCGGTAATGTCAAAGCCATCAGTGATGCCGATGATGATATATCTCTCACCGATGAAGAAAGAGCGTTGCTTGATCAAGCAGAGGGCAAGGTGCTGCTGTTTTATTTGTCTGGCCCTATGATTTTTGGTGCCAGTAAAGCCATCGCCAAACACCATAACCGCATACATAACTACAAGGCGGTGGTATTGGACCTTAGCGCGGTCCCCATGATGGATTTAACCATCAGTTTGGCGTTGGAAAACGCCATCAAAGACGCCATAGAAGCAAAGTGTGATGTGTATATCTTCAGTCCAAATGGACAAACAACAGAACGTCTGGAAAAATTGGGCGTGTTAAAACGTCTGCCGCACAATGCATTTTGTGACTCACGAAAAACCGCCCTAGAAGAAGCGGTGAAACATCTCCAAAGTCTTTAATCAAAAAAACCAACACAAAGAAAAATTTCCTTGTGTTGGTTTTATTGTGATTTTGGCTTGTTATGGTGACGTTTTACGTCACTTAAAACGCCATGTTCATGGCAACGGAAATCACATTAGCTGAAGACTCATAATCTGACTTCAAGGTACCGCGCGCACTGTCTTCTGGCAGATTGGTGCGATTAACAGACACATCGTCGATTTTCACATGCGTGAAGGCAACCGTTGCTGACGTCATGTCGTTGAAGTCGTACGTTGCACCCACAGATAACCATTTGCGGTCACCATCTGGCGTACGTGCTGATCGGTACTCATCGGTTACAGGGGAACTGTCCATAGCAACACCTGAACGCAGCGTTAGTTTATCTGAGTAAACATAAGTTAAACCTGCGGAATACATCCACTGATCTTCAAAACCAAAGGTCAACACTGAGTTATCCTGTGTACTGTCAAAATCAATGTTCAAACCATCTAAAGAACTCCAGCCGGTTCTAATGGCTGATAAACCAAAAGTCAATTTATTGCTCAAATCATGTTCTAAACTTAGCGTCATGACAGATGGCATAGTAACAGAGTCACTTAAGCTGGTATTCACTAGGTTAGGTCTACCGAAACTGGTCAATGCAGCATTTAAACCAGCAACGTCTGTGTAATTCACATCCCCTTCAAAATCATAATCCACTTCACTACGATAACCTAAACCGACGCGCGTGCCTTTCACAGGCTCAAGCATGGCACCGAAGCTGTAACCCACTGCGGTATCGTCCGCTTCTATTCTGCCTATGCCTTCTCTGCCAGTAAACCCAACGGCTGACTCTAAAACGATTTCAGCTTTATGGACCTGCACACTGGCTCCCACAGAGGCCCAATCGTTGACTCTATGTGCCAGAGCAAAACTTAGCGCAATATCTTGTACAGCGGTTTCCGTAGCATGAAAGCGCCCTGCCCAGTCTTGGTCATCATCTCCCGATAAGCCAAAAGGCACATTGAGAGAAATACCCGCTACAGTTTTATCCGATAATGGCTTAGCAAAATAAAAGGATGGTACGAGAGTGTTGTTAACCGAATCACCAGAGACTTTGTTTCCTAGATCAACTGGACCATTTAGACCCTTTTGTGGAACATTTGGAGTTGCATCCGTTGCAGAATCCACCGTCACATCCATGCTGGGCATCACATAAGCGCCAGAAGCATAGAAGGTTGTCTGTTTTGCGTTGGTAAAAAGGGCGGGGTTCCAAAAGCTAAAAGAAATGTCAGATTTGGACGCGGCAGCGCCAGCCAGCGCGGTGCCAGAGGCCGTTGCACTGTGGTCGTTCAAAGCAAAACCCGCAGCGTATGCGGAAGACGCGGCTGCGACGGAAAGCGCAACAAGACTTGTTTTAAACAAGACAGCAGAAGATTTTTTCATAAATAAGCTCCGTTGTTATTTTTATTGGGACTTTTATTGTGTGTTATTCAGTGCGCTACACACTTCTACAAGGAAGTATATGCTCTCGATATTACCAGTATGTATTTCTTAAGCAACCCATTATTCAAAATAATCCTCTGTGTTTAGAGCAATTTGCTAGAACAAAAAAAGCACCAACCAAAATGATTGATGCCTTTTTATAGAAAACGGATACATTTTTCTCTATGCAGCCATATTAAAACCCTATACGGCGATATAAAAAGAGCCGCAACATACTGTCATTACCTGTACAAGATTTCAGGCAAGATGAGCGCTACCGCCGGTATAAGTGTAATAAGCAGAAGGCGAACGATGTCTGCACACCAAAAAGGGGTCACTCCCCTAAAAATAGTACCTGGTTTCACTCCTTTCAAAACGGCACTTAACACAAAAACATTCATCCCAACAGGCGGTGTAATAAGGCTGATTTCCGTCACAACCACCACAATAATACCAAACCAAACTAGGTCAAATCCCAAACTTTGCACGAGAGGATAGAAAATAGGCACTGTTAACAACATCATTGAAAGACTTTCGAAGACCATTCCAAGAATGATGTAGATGCCTAAAATCACAAAAATAACGCCTAATGGGCTGATATCTAAGGACACAACAAAGTTGTAAAGGTCATCTGGAAAACCCGCTCGGTTAATAAAATCTGAGAAAATCAAAGCACCGATCACAACAGCAAATAACATGGCTGTTGTTCGTGTTGTATCAATTAAAGAGAGAAATAGTGAACGTAAATTTAAGGTACGTTTGAAGAGAGCAATTAAAAATGCCCCGCCAGCACCCACGCCAGCGGCCTCAGTAGGTGTAAAAATACCCGCGTAAATCCCCCCCATTACTAGGACAAATAAAGCCAATACGCCCCAAACACCATTCATTGCTGATAACCGTTGCGGCCAAGAGAGCTTTTCACCACAAGGGCCCGCTTCTGGATTACGCCAAACAACGTATTTTACGGCAAACAAATACAGCAAGATCCCCAACATGCCAGGAATAAAACCAGCCGCAAAGAGCTCTCGAATACTGGTCTCGGTTAATAGACCGTACATCACCAAGATAACACTGGGAGGAATCAAAATCCCTAGCGTTCCACCTGCCGCAATAGAAGCGGTTGCAAGTCCATCAGAGTAACCGTATTTGCGCATTTCAGGCATAGCCACTTTGGCCATGGTGGCCGATGTGGCGAGAGATGACCCACAGATTGCAGAAAAACCGCCACACGCTACTACCGTTGCCATTGATAAACCACCACGGTGATGACCTAAAAAAGCATTGGATGCACGATATAAGGCGTTTGACAATCCTGAGTTTGTCACCAAATTCCCCATCAATATGAACAAAGGAATAACCGATAAACTGTACTCCTGAGCCGTATCTATGATTCGATTCGACGCCAGCGACAGCATGCCACTCCATCGGAAACTGAATAGGTTGTCAAAAGTGAGTCCTTGTAGGTAAGAAAAACCAAAGAAACCAACGATACCCATCGCAAAAGCAATGGGAATACGAACAGCGATAATCAGCAGTAAAAGCACTGCAAAACCTATAAGAGCGACTGTCATACTAAAACCTGTTGAGATTAAAAAATGTATTATTTTTATTGTTGAGATTTAATCGCACGATACACACCATAAGTGATCATGGTAGCCGCACAAACATAACTCATCACGGCAACAAACTGCACAATGTAACCAACGGGGAACTCTAAATATTCCGTTACAACACCACGGCGTAGAGAACGACTGGCCAGATAAATCATGCGCTCTGCAACAAAGTAAAAGGCAGCAGAGATCAGCAACGTTGAGAACAACGCCAATACTTTTACCAATAAAATGCCGTAAAACCGATCCAATAAATCCACAATGACGTGCCCTCCACGCCAGGTGATCACGGGCATTTGAGCAAACACAATAACGGCGAGGAGAACTTCTGTTATCTCTACGGCACCGTTAATGGAATTGGCAAAGAAATACCGACCTGCGACGTCAGCACAAGTCAGTAACATCAGCCCCATAAGTGTTGTGGCAGTCACACATTCAAGACCAAAAGCCAGCCACTTGGCTGGCCCCTTGTCCGGATAGTGCTCTGCAATAAATTGCGATAGCGCCATCATTTAGTTTCCTGCGTTGTAGTGACGTGCTTCGTGGCGCAGTTCTTTCAAGACCGCTTCCGCGTCAATATTTTTGTCCGCCACAGAATCTAACCAAGCTTGGTCGCTCGCAGGCATCAAGGCATTAAACTGCTCCGATAACGCACTGCCTTCTTGCACTTCATTAATGTCAACACCTGCAGCAATCGCGGCTTTGTAACCATCTAGATCGCCCATGTCCCAAGCTTTACCGGCCATGGCCGACAACTTCTCACCAGACACGGCACGGATTGCCGCTTGGTCTTTTTCGCTCAGGCTGTCCATAAATTCCGCGTTGATAAACATGGAAAAACTTCCCATGTACATACCCGCTGGAAAGATGGTGATGTATTTGGTGACTTCATTAAGGCGAAGACTCTTTTGCTGCGCCATTGGCATAAAGATTCCGTCGATCACGTTTTGCTGCAACATTTCGTACGCTTTGGTTGCAGGTGCACCAACCGGTGTCACTTCCATCGCTTCTGCTAAGTAAGTTTGCACACCGCCACCCACACGAATTTTTTTCCCTTTTAGATCATCAAGAGACGTCACAGGAAAGTTCGATTGAATGGTGCCTTGACCGTGTGAGAACAAACCCAATACTTCTAAGTCCTCGAATTCATTCTCGGCTTTAAAGTATTTATCGTACATGCGCCACAGAGCCACCGACGTTGCTTCTGAGTTCACTCCTAACCCAGGCATTTCAATGATCTGAGGTAACGTGAAGCGCCCTGGTACATAGCCATGGAAACTGAAGCTGGCGTCTGAAATACCATCTTCGACGATTTGAAACATGGTTTTAGGGTGCCCAAGACCATATTCCAATTTCACAACAACACGACCTTCCGTCGCTTCTTCGACCCATTTTGCCCATGTTGGCCACACAATCGTGTTTTGGTTATCCGTCGGTGGCAACCAGGTTGCCACTCGCAGAACAGTTTGAGCATAACTTGACACACTGAAACTGAAGGCTAAAAACATCAATACAGCGGTTATGGATTGTCTTAGATTCAACATATTAGAAACCTTTTTAGAATTATTGTTTTAGTATCAAAGCGTAAGGTCTTGCCAGTATTTAGAGCACGCTTTTTGCTCTAAACCTCAAGTAGATCAGTGACAAACTACCACTGACCGACTCAATGCTCTTTGTCCTAGCTCGATAATTTTTTAACCAAGGTTAAAATATCGTAGCTAGCCACCAACTCATCGTCTTGGTTCGTTACTTGAACGTCCCACACAACCACACCTTGTGGCTCTCCTTTTGGACTTACTTTGCCTTGGTCTATTTTGCGTTTACACGTCAGACGTGCCCGAATGGTATCACCGATAGGAACAGGCGTAATAAAGCGCAAGTTATCTAAGCCATAGTTGGCCAGTACAGGGCCCTCTCCTGGAGAGACAAATAACCCCGCTGCGGCGGATAACACAAAGTAACCATGCGCTATGCGCTGCTCAAATTGCGTGTCTCGGGCAGCGATGTCGTCAAAGTGCATATAAAAGTGATCGCCAGATAAGCAACCAAAATTGACAATATCGGCTTCCGTCACAGTGCGGCGATGGGTCAATAACGACTCACCCACTTGCAGGTTCTCAAAATAGCGACGGAAAGGATGAACTTCTGTTTCAATCGTCTCGCCACCACGCACATATTCATTGACCACTGCCCCTAGCATGGTGGGCGATCCTTGAATAGCAGCACGTTGTAAATAATGGGTAACGCCGCGAATGCCTCCTAACTCTTCGCCGCCACCAGCACGCCC
The DNA here is from genome assembly GCF_020532605.1 of Marinomonas algarum. Taxonomy (GTDB): domain Bacteria; phylum Pseudomonadota; class Gammaproteobacteria; order Pseudomonadales; family Marinomonadaceae; genus Marinomonas; species Marinomonas algarum. Next base: position 101,912 of record NZ_JAJATW010000001.1, read on the forward strand.
AGGCCCACCGTGTTTTAACATAGGAAGAGGAGAGCCATGGCCCGTTGACTCTTTCGAGGCTTGCTCATTCAAAATATGAACACGACCATGCCAGACCGCTAGATTTGGTACCATATGCTCCGCTACCTCAGGGTCTTTTGTCACTAAGGTAGAAACAAGTGAGCCTTTACCGCGAGCAGCAAGCGCAACAGCATGATCGACGTTTTTATAAGGCATCAGGGTACTAATAGGGCCAAATGCTTCTATGTCGTGGGCACCACCGTCAGCATCTGGATCATTACTAAGCAATACCGTCGGCTGACAAAAAGCCCCTTTCTCCGCATTCTCACCTACAGGACGACAAGCATCACGGCCACCACTGACTAAAAAACTCGTCTTTAACAGCTGATCAAGTTGCGTCAATACATCGTATTGCTGTACGTGCGTCGCCAATGCTCCCATGCGAACACCATCAACAGTAGGATCACCTACGGTGACTTTAGCCAAGCGAGCTGACAATCGATCTGCGACGGCTTCAATATGATTTTCAGGCACAAGCACACGACGGATAGCGGTACACTTTTGACCTGCTTTTGCCGTCATTTCTCGAGCCACTTCTTTGACAAACAGATCAAATTCAGGACTGTCTACAGAAACGTCTGGCGCTAAAATAGCGCAGTTCAGAGAATCCGCTTCGGCATTAAACGGCACCGCGTTAGTAATCAAGTTAGGGGTGGTCCGCAGTTTGGCGGCCGTGGCCGCCGAACCAGTAAAAGTCACCATATCTTGACCGTCAAGACGATCCAGCAAGTCCCCTGTACGCCCAATAACAAGCTGCAGACTGCCCTCTGGAAGACAGCCAGACTGATGCATCAAACGCACACAGGCCTCTGTCAGAAAGGACGTTGATGTGGCGGGTTTAACAATACAGGGAAGCCCAGCAATAAAGTTGGCCGCAAATTTCTCTAACATACCCCAGATAGGAAAGTTAAACGCATTGATGTGCACAACGACACCATGACGTGGTACCAACACATGAGAACCGTAAAAATGCCCTTCTTTACCCAGAGGAATTGCGTCCCCTTCGTGAATAAGATTACCGGATGGCAACTCGCGTCTGCCCATACTAGCATACGCAAATAGAGTCCCTGCTCCCCCTTCAATATCAATCCAACTGTCGGTTCGCGTAGCGCCCGTCTGAGTAGACATTTGATAAAGCGCTTCTTTATGTTCAAGTAAGTATTTACCTAAATCTCGAAGGCAAGAAGCACGAGACTGAAAATCCATAGATAACAAAGATTGACGACCCTTAGTACGAGCAAAATCAATCGACTGGCCAAAATCTATTGTTTCGGCGTGTGTCTGATAAATCGTGTTCCCGTTGATTGGGCTTAACAAAGCTTGATCGGCGTGTTTGCCAAACCATTGCCCCGCAATAAAACTTTGTACTATTGGCTGGTCCTGCATATAAACTCCATAGACGTGAGTCGTCTTTTCAATTCTTACTATTTTTATTTTTAACAACGCATACCGTGTTGCTGTAAAACAGATTAGGCAGAGGTCTCAAGTATTAAACTTCGTCAAAATCTAAAACCACCTGTTTCGACATTGGAAACGCCTGACAAGACAAGACATACCCCGCCTCTACTTCGTAATCTTCCAGACCAATACTAATGTCCATATCCACATCGCCTCCGATCACCTTGCATTTACAGGTCGAACACACACCGGCCTTACAGGAGAAAGGCAAATCCATTCCATGCTCATTGCCTGCATCGAGAAGATTCATTGAGTTCTGTTTGATGGAGAAGGTCTGGGATACGCCATCGCGAATGATGGTAATGTCCGACATATCCGCACTTTCAGCCGCTGCCGCACGAACTTCCTGTTTGCGCTTATCGCCTGCCGCAGCGAAAAGCTCAAAGTGAATGTCTTTCGCTGGCATACCGGATGCCGCTAACGTATCACGCACTGTTTCCGTCATTGTCTGAGGGCCACAAATAAAGGCCGCATCCAAATTTTTCACATCGACCCAACGCTCAAACAACTGTTGACACTTTTCTTGGTCAATATGGCCGTTGTACAGCTCAATGTCCTGCTGCTCTCGACTGAAGATAAAGATCAGATTAAAACGTCCCATGTAGGTATTTTTTAAATCGGTTAATTGTTCTCGAAACATGGTGCTTGACGTTGCACGATTACCAAAAATCAACGTGACATGACTATTAGGCTCGGCATCAAGGGTTGTTTTGGCGATCGATAAAATAGGCGTAATGCCACTGCCCGCGGCAACCAGTAGGTAGTTCTTCTCGTTCTGAGCATCCAGATCGGTGTAAAAATGACCAGAAGGTGGCATCACATCCAATACATCACCTGTGGCGATCTTTTCATTCGCGTAGGTAGAAAAAAGACCACCAGGCACGCGTTTTATTGCAACACGCAGTTCACCATCGTTTACACCACTACAAATCGAATAAGAACGACGGACTTCTTCGCCATCCAGTTCGGTACGTAAGGTCAGAAATTGTCCTTGCTTAAACTGATAGACAGTCTCTAATTCGCTGGGGACATCAAAAACCATTGAGACAGAGTCACGCGTCTCATGGCGCAACTCTCGAATGGTTAAAGGATGAAATTGATTCATAAATCTCTCCACTGCCACTTATCTTTTTTATTGGCAATTGCACACCGTCATAAACGGCGGCTGATGAATGTAATAACGCACAACCTAATCTGCTGGTATTACCGATTAATCAGATGCACTTAAAGTAATCAAAAGGCTCCAAGCAATCGCAGCAGCGATAGAGTGCTTTGCAGGCCGTTGAACCAAACTCACTCACCCGTTCGGTATGATCGCTATTGCAAATAGGACATAAAACCACCGGAGGCTCAGACGTTAGACTGCGCTTACTAGCACTCCCAGAGGGTGGCGATATGCCATAGGCACGTAATTTTTCTCGCCCCTCATCCGTAATCCAATCGGTTGTCCAAGCGGGATCAAGACGCTGAATCACTTCAGCCTGAACAAAGCCCGCCGCAATAAGCGCATCTCGAATCGCTTCTTCTATCGCTTCTGTTGCCGGACAACCCGAGTACGTTGGCGTTATGAGCACCCTGATGTGCCCATCTTGCCAACCGATGTCACGCACGATGCCTAAGTCAACGACACTCACAGCCGGAACCTCAGGATCCATCACATCCGCAAGCACTTGTCTTGCAAATGGAAGATCTTTATCAGTTTTGGGCGCTGACTCTTGATCCGTGGCAATTAGTCCTTCTAAGTTACCAGGACGCATTGGGGTGAGCCCTTTGCAGATACTGCATCTCCGCTAATAAAGCACCAAGACACTCAGAGTGAACCCCTTCACGGCTGTTTAAATAGAAAGGCTCTGCTGGCTTAGGCACCGTCAACGTTGAAGCAACAAACACGGCGTTTACTTTTGTTTGCCATTGCGCAGCAACGTCACGCACATCACCAATGACCTGAGAATCAATAAGGGCATTTTCTTGCTCGGTGAGCTGCAAAAAGTCATAAGTGAAACGCCATACATCATCAATCGCCTTGACCATACGCTGATGACTTTCCTCTGTTCCATCTCCGAGCCGCTTTATCCAATCAGACGAGCGACGCAAGTGATACGTCACCTCTTTAAGTGACTTGGTTGCAATGGCGGCCACACGGTCATCTTTTGATTCGCGCAACTTAGACAGCATATGGAACTGCCAAACATCGTATAAAAACTGTTTCAGCATGGTGACGGCAAAATCCCCATTTGGCTGCTCCACCATGAGTACATTGCGGTAGTTACGCTCATCGCGACGATACGCCAACGCATCCGCATCTGTGCCGTCGCCAATAAGCTCCGCCGCATAATCAAGCCAATTACGTGCCTGACCGACCAAATCCAAACCAACGTTCATTAAAGCCAGCTCTTCTTCAAGAGCAGGCGCTTTACCTGTCCATTCACATAGACGCTGAGCTTGAATCAGCGCACTGTCGCCCATGCGCAACACAAACTCCGTAAGATCATCGTACTTTTGCATAACCAACCTCACATATGTCCAACTTCTTCAGGTAACTCGTAAAAGCTAGCGTGGCGATATACTTTGTCCTCAGAAGGATCGAATAACGCTTCTTTTTCATCGCTTGCCGTAGCGGTAATCTGTGCCGAAGGCGTCACCCAAATGCTGACCCCTTCGTTACGGCGCGTGTAAAGTTCACGCGCGTTTTCAATTGCCATTTCTGCATCAGCAGCATGAACGCTGCCCACATGTTTGTGGTTAAGACCATGCTTACTGCGTATAAATACTTCAAACAATGTCCATTGAGACATAACGAATACCTTTTATTATTAAGCAACAGCTTTTTGTTTTTTTTCTGCATGTGCAACAGCGGCAGCACGAACCCATGCACCATTTTCGTGGGCATTTCGACGCGCGTTTAAGCGCTCGGTATTACAAGGACCATGACCTTGGATAACGCGATTAAACTCATCCCATTGGATTTCACCGAAATCATAATGGCCTGTCTCTTCATTCCATTTGAGATCTGGGTCTGGAACCGTACAACCGAGCACCTCAAGCTGAGGAATAGTTTGATCAATGAAACGTTGACGCAATTCATCGTTCGTATGACGCTTAATCTTCCACGCCATTGATTGAGCGCTGTTTGGTGAGTGCTCATCGCTTGGACCGAACATCATCAGTGCAGGCCACCAGAGGCGATTAATCGCATCTTGTACCATTTCCTGTTGGGCTTCTGTGCCATGACGCATCATGTGCAACAGAATTTCGTAACCTTGACGTTGGTGAAAACTTTCCTCTTTACAAACGCGAATCATTGCTCGGGCATAAGGGCCATAAGAGGTTCTCTGCAATGGAACCTGGTTAACAATGGCAGCACCATCGACCAACCAGCCAACAGCTCCCATATCGGCCCAATTCAGGGTAGGATAGTTAAAAATACTGGAGTATTTGGCACGACCCGTATGCAATTTATCGATCTCTTCATCACGATCTGCACCTAGCGTTTCCATCGCACTGTATAAATACAAACCATGACCGGCTTCATCCTGAATCTTTGCCATCAGTTGCAATTTACGTTTCAACGTAGGAGCACGCGTCACCCAGTTCCCTTCTGGCAACATGCCAACAATTTCAGAGTGTGCGTGTTGCGATATCTGACGAATCAAAGTTTTTCGATAGCTGTCAGGCATCCAGTTCTTAGCTTCTATTTTAATTTCGGCATCAATGCGCTCTTGAAAAGCGCGCTCCTCAGGGCCCATTTCGTCTAGGGTTTTGAGCTTTTTAGTTCCAGTTTCAACAAGTTGAGCATACATAGTAATGACCTCTAAAAATGAAAAAACAGTCTATAAAGTGAGACTACAAAATCAATAATGACACAGAATAATTATATTTCAATATTTTTTTGTATCATTTTAGTGTGTGTTTCATTTAATGCGCTAAAACGCACTAAAATGATGGGTTAATCAATACAGTTAAATAAAAGAGTGGTCTAGGGTGTGCCTCAGCGCTTATCAAACACGCGCTGCGCTTTCCCTTCAGACCTTGTGATCCCACCGGTTTCTCTGACCGAGACCGCAACAGAAATACCAATTGAGCTCTTAATGTGATGGCACAACTGCTTAACAAGGCCGTTAACCTCGTCATTTGTCATGGCAGTGTGTTCAGGGCGCAACTCGACATGCACTTCCATGCCGTCCATGTTGCCTTTTCTAAGAAGGTGAATTTCATAACTTTCAGAAAAATGTGGTATTTTGAGCACTTCTTCTTCAATTTGGGTGGGAAATACGTTTACCCCACGGATAATCATCATGTCGTCACTGCGACCTGTGATCTTATCGATACGTCTCATACGTCGTGCCGTACCGGGTAATAAACGTGTAAGGTCACGTGTCCGGTAACGAATCATTGGTAAGGCTTCTTTGCTTAAACTGGTGAAAACCAGCTCCCCCATTTCGCCATCCGGTAACACCTCTCCCGTGTTTGGGTCGATAATTTCAGGATAGAAATGATCTTCCCAAACCGTTGGTCCATCTTGCGTTTCGGCACATTCCATCGCAACCCCTGGCCCCATAATCTCAGAAAGACCATAGATATCCATGGCTCTCATCCCCATGCGCTCTTCTACTTTACGACGCAATTCATCGGTCCAAGGCTCAGCACCAAAAATACCCAGTCGAAGCTTAAGTTTGTGCGGGTCAACGCCTTGACGCTCCATCTCATCGGCAATGTTCAGCATATAAGAAGGCGTAACCATGATGATATCAGGCTGGAAATCCGTGATAAGACGTACCTGCTTCTCTGTTTGACCTCCTGACATAGGGATCACGGTACAACCTAGACGCTCTGCACCATAGTGAGCACCTAAACCACCGGTAAATAAACCATACCCATAGGCATTGTGAAGCTTATCACCGCGACGGCCACCCGCCGCACGGATAGATCGAGCCACAATGTTTGCCCAAGTGTCGATATCATTTTGCGTGTAGCCCACTACCGTTGGCTTCCCGGTTGTGCCGCTGGATGCATGCAAACGCACAACTTGATCAATGGGGGTCGCAAACATACCGTAGGGGTAATTGTCCCGCAGATCTGTCTTTGTGGTGAAAGGCAGTTTGGCAAGATCATCAAGAGAGTGAATATCATCAGGATGAATATTTAACTGATCAAAACGCGCCTTATACATAGGAACATTGTTATAAGCGTGTCTTACTGTCCACTTTAATCGCTCTAATTGATGCGCTCTTAGCTCATCAATACTGGCGGTTTCCATTGGATCAAGTTGGTCTGGATTAAACTGACTGCGAATATCCATTATAAAGCTCTCTCTATTTTTATTTTAAGCTAATTCATTATTTTTAAAGGCGATCTTGTTCTCGCCCTTTTTCGTTCAAACGTTTTTAATTCAGACGTTCAATGACCATAGCAATACCTTGGCCTACCCCAATACACATGGTGCATAACGCATAACGTTTGTTCTGACGCTCTAACTCATTGAGTGCTGTTGTCACTAAACGAGCACCACTCATACCCAGTGGATGACCCAGCGCAATCGCCCCACCGTTTGGGTTAACACGATTATCATCATCGTCTAGTCCCAGTTCGCGTAATACCGCTAAGCCTTGAGCCGCAAAGGCTTCATTGAGCTCAATCACGTCCATATCCGCAAGCGTTAAGCCAACTTGCGTCAGAACTTTTTTAGCCGCTGGCGCCGGTCCAATGCCCATGATCCGCGGAGCAACGCCTGCCGTTGCCATACCTAAAACTCGGCCGCGGGCCGTCAATCCGTATTGCTTCGCAGCCTGCTCACTGGCCAATAACACAGCGCAAGCACCGTCATTAACCCCTGATGCATTACCTGCTGTCACCGTACCTAGGCCATCTTTTCTGAAAGGTGTCGCTAATTTCTCTAACGCTGAAATTTTTGTATCGTTTCTTGGGTGCTCGTCTTGGCTTACGATTTTAGGGTCGCTTTTGCGTTGCGGAATGCTGACAGGAACAATTTCTTTATCAAAACGACCACTTTGTTGTGCTGCCGCTGTTTTCTGCTGACTGCGCAAGGCGAACAAATCTTGATCTTCCCTTGAAATTGAAAACTCTTCTGCAACATTCTCAGCGGTTTCTGGCATAGAATGTACACCATACTGGGACGACATAATGGCATTAACAAACCGCCAGCCAATCGTTGTATCGTACATTTCAGCCTGACGAGAAAAGGCACTGGTTGCTTTTGCCATCACAAATGGCGCTCGAGACATTGACTCCACGCCACCCGCAATCATTAACCCCGCTTCACCGGCTTTAATAGAACGCGCTGCCAAACCAATAGCGTCCATTCCCGAACCACACAGGCGGTTAATGGTTGAACCCGGCACGGTATCAGGTAAACCCGCTAGTAGAGCGGACATTCGAGCGATATTACGATTATCTTCCCCTGCCTGATTGGCACAGCCGTACAACACATCGTCCACCTCAGACCAATCAATACCTGCGTTGCGAGTCATTAAGGCTCGCATGGGAATAGCGCCAAGATCATCCGCACGCACTGAAGATAATGCGCCACCATAACGACCAATGGGGGTGCGAATTGCATCGATAATTAATGCGTCTGTCATTAGATTTCTCCTACTTACCCATCTTTGTCTTGTTATTGTTTTTCGTTACTTATCTGTACATCAGACGATGGCAAAATCTGACCTTTCACTTGATAAGATTTACCATGAAAAATGGCAATCAACTTTGCGTCTTGGTTATGAATCTCTACATCATAGTTGCCTGTTCGACCGCCACGACTTTTTTCAATACAACGCGCAGAGAGCACATCGCCTTCGAAAGCGGGTGCGATATAATCTATTGAACACCCCAGCGCAACGGTCGGTTTGTTGTAAGTATTACAAGCAAAAGCAAAAGCAGAATCCGCCAGAGTAAACATATAACCGCCATGACAGGTTTTATGACCTTGTAACATAAAATCTTTTACCGTCATGGTGATTAAAGAAACACCCACATCTGTCTCTAACAAAGACATACCCAAATGCTGTGTTGCCACATCACGTTGAAACAATTCATTAGCACAGGCTTTTGCTAAAGACTGTGGTGTTTCTCTTAAGGTTGAATCAGTCATAAAACCCTCTTTGTTCTAAAGAACGTTGCGTCATCAGCAACGATGGACGATAACGATCTTCCCCATAGGTACGTTGCAAGTGACCTAACACCGTTAAAACGTTAGCAACACCGAGCGTATCGGCCCACGCTAAAGGACCGCATGGATAGTTCACTCCGTAGGTCATAGCAATATCAATATCCTCAATACTGGCAACACCATTTAACGCAGCATCAGCGGCTTCATTCGCCAACATGGCAACGGTTCGCATGACAACGAGCCCTGGAGAATCTTTCACTTCAGATACGGCAATACCGCTTAATGCAAACACGTCGACAACCTGTTGAAAAACAGAATCTGGTGTGCCGTAAGAACGACTAAGTGCAATGTGTGTCGTTGCTTTATAGTCCAATGCGAGATCGATTAAAATCAGATGCTCAATGCCTTCTGCGTTGGCTCGCTCTGTTGCCATACGCCCATCGGTTAACATCAATCTGGCCTCACCAATGCAAATGGCAGACACGCTTGATTGACCCTCATCCTCGGTAACAATAAATTGATCGTCTAAATGACTGAGTAATCGCTCGCACAAGGGCTGCAATTGCGCCAATTCACCTGAGGCTGAACAAAGAGGATAAGAAGGAGTTGATGAAGGCGGACGAATACTGGCACTCGGTTTATCAGCATCGTCATGGTAAGAATAAAACCCCTGACCGGTTTTTCGCCCTAATAATCCCGCATCGACCAGTTCTTTTTGTACCAAAGAAGGTTGAAAACGGAAGTCTCCATAATAAGCATCAAAGACGGAACAGGTAACCGCGTAATTCACATCGTGCCCGATAAGGTCTGTTAACTCGAATGCCCCCATGCGGAAGCCACCGGAATGACGCATTAATGCATCTAATGTCGCGCAATCCGCTACGCCTTCTTGCTTCAATCGTAAGCTTTCAGCATAAAAAGGGCGTGCCACACGATTGACAATAAAGCCCGGAGTCGATGCTGCGTAAACGGGTTTCTTACCCCATGCAAGTACCGTTTCATACAGGCTGTTAGCCACGGCTTTGGACGTCACCAATCCAGACACAATTTCAACTAACTTCATAATAGGAGCAGGGTTAAAAAAATGCACACCAACAAAACGCTCTGGATGAGCCATTCCTGCCGCCAGCCGTGTAATAGACAATGACGACGTATTACTGGCCAAAACACACTCTGGGGAACAAATGGCTTCTAATGAGGCAAACACAGACTGTTTCACATCGATGTTTTCAACAATCGCTTCAATCACTAAACCCGCAGAGGAAAAGTCTTCTAACGTCTGTGCAACGTGTAAGTTTGCTAGCGTCTTTTCAGCGTCTTGTGTCGATATTTTTTTTCGTTCTACTAGGCGATAAAGTTGCTTTGATGTCAGCTCAATGGCCGTTTTCGCCGCCCCTTCTCGATTATCGTACAATTTAACAATATGACCGGCTTTCGCTGCCACCTGCGCAATACCGGCTCCCATCGCACCAGCACCAATGACGCCAACCTGAGTGGATATATGTAACGCTGTCATGATTATTTTCCCTTAAAGTCCGGTGAGCGCTTTTCCATAAAGGCGGCAACACCTTCACGATAATCTTTGGTTTGACCCGCTAAACGCTGCAGATCACGCTCAAGCTCAAGATGCGCATGTAAACCATGATCAAAGGACTGATTGAGTGCGCGCTTAATATAAGCAAGCCCTTGTGTGGGCTGCGCAGCCAGTCTTTTAGCCAGTGTCAATGCTTCTTCTCTCAAGGTGTCATCTTCGGTGACACGATTAATGAGCCCCATTGCCAAAGCCGATTCTGCATCCACAGAGTCCCCCAGCAGTGCCAGCTCTTTCGCCTTTGCCATACCCACAAGACGAGGTAAAAACCAGGTTCCGCCAGAATCAGGTACTAAGCCAATTTTACAAAATGCTTGAATAAATTTAGCGGAGCGTGACGCTAAAATAAGATCACACGCTAAGGGAATGTTTGCCCCAGCGCCGGCAGCAACACCGTTAACAGCACAAATCACTGGCATTGGAAGGTCTTGAATGGACTTGATCAAAGGGTTGTAAAATCGCTCGATAGACAAACCTAAATCCGGAGACTCAGCGTTGGGGTCGACGTTACGGTCCGATAAATCCTGTCCAGCACAGAAACCGCGACCTTCACCTGTGATAACCAACGCCCTGACTTGTTTATCCTTGCGAATAAGTTTGAACGCCTCTCGCACCTCTAAATGCATCGACTCATTGAAACTATTGAGTGATTTGGGACGATTCAGACTCAGTAACGCCACGCCAGATTCGACCGAATACAAAATATGTTCGAACGCCATGAAAACACACTCCTGAAATGAATAGGTGTAGTTTGTGTAGATGTGATTAAAAAGAATTAACGACCGGTAAAATGGGCTTTACGCTTTTCTAGAAAAGCGGCAATGCCTTCATTTCGATCTTGTGTGCCTGCCAACACAGTAAAGGCATGACGCTCAAACCTAAGCCCTGTGGCCAGATCCGTATCCATACCTTTTAAAATAGACTCTTTGGCGAGACGAACCGCCAACGGACTCTTTTTGGCGATGTCAGTAGCGATCTCGATCGCACGGTGAAGGGTAAGTTCAGGCTGTGTTATTTCACTGATCAAGCCTGCTTGTTGAGCTTGTTCAGCGCTAATGGGCTGACCTGATAGCACCATTTGCATCGCAAGGGATTTGCCAACGGCATGAACCAGTCTTTGCGTACCTCCTGCCCCTGGCATAATGCCAAGATTGATTTCTGGCTGACCAAATTTAGCATCGCGACCTGCAATTAACACATCAGCATGCATGGCCAACTCACAGCCACCACCAAGGCAATAGCCATTAACCGCGGCAATTAAAGGTTTACTGAATTGGGAAATTCGCTGCCAGCTTTGTTGACGAGGATCATTAAGAATACCAACCAAGTCTCTTTCAGCCATTTCTTTAATGTCGGCGCCAGCTGCAAACGCTTTTTTAGAACCTGTCAGCACCACAACGTTCACATCACTATCTGATTGCGCGACGGAAAGGGCCGATGCAAGCTCATCTAGCAGTTGAGTAGTGAGCGCATTGAGTGCTTCAGGGCGATTAAGTTGAATGACCTGAACACCATCAGAAGACGGCTGCACACACAACATGTCATATGAAGAATTCATCATTTCATTAGACTCTCTATTCTTGTTTTTATCGTGTTTGTTTTTCATGAATACTTATGATTCACAGAATCTAAATTAAAGATGCCTGAGATAAAGATACAAAACAAGAGTTTTTTTCTATTTTTTTGTATCACTTTATATCAAATAACCGAGAATAAAAATCAAGTCATTGGGTGCTCTTGAGCAGGTAAATCATGGAAAAGTACTGTTATATGGTTATCGCGCCGCTATTTTGCAAAGTAAAATCAACAATAGCCCTTTGTTTTAGATACAAAAAAAAGATACTATAAGCCTATATAAGAACCTTTCTTATTTCGCTTAAAGTGTCTTTCGCTTAGTGCGTCGATGCTGTTACACCCTTGAGTGAAGAAGGTTAAAACCTCCGTACAACCGTAGGTGGGTTCACAAAGCATCCACTTTTATCTTCAAAAGAGTCGTTACTATGCCATGTTATAAAATAGACGGCGTTACGCCTGTCGTTCACCCAACCGCTTACGTTCATCCTACCGCTGTGCTTATTGGTGATGTGATTATCAAAGAGCGTTGTTATGTCGGTCCCAATGCCTGCTTACGAGGAGATTTTGGACGCATTACCATGGAAGAGGAGTCTAACCTTCAAGACAATTGTGTTGTGCACGGCTTTGCTGACAGTCATACCATCATTGGAAAACACGGTCATATTGGACACGGCGCTATTTTGCACGGCTGTGTGATTGGCAGAGATTCACTGGTTGGCATGAATGCCGTGGTTATGGACAACGCAGTGATTGGCGAGGAATCTATTGTAGCGGCAGCTGCATTTGTGAAAAGTAAGTTTGTTTGTGATACCCGCTCTTTATTAATGGGCAGCCCTGCCAAAGTGCTTCGACAAGTATCGGATGAAGAATTGGCTTGGAAGCAAGTGGGTACGAGTGAGTACATTGCCTTGACGGACCGATGCTTAACATCGATGGTAGAATGCTCCCCCCTAAATGTGGAAGAGCAAAATAGACCGCGTTTAAAAACAGGTCAGCATAAAACAAAGTCGTAACACACTGATTTATTAATTTTTTAAACCGAGCCTAACCCTCCATGCATGAATTAAAAACACTCGACACACTCATCGAACGTTTTCGCAGTCAGAAACCTATTCGAGCTTCTTCTTTGATCATTACCTTATATGGCGATACGATAGAACCGCATGGGGGCACAGTTTGGCTAGGCAGTTTAATTAACGCACTGGAACCTATAGGCATTAATGAACGGTTGATGAGAACGTCTATTTTTAGACTATCGCAAGATGGATGGATAAACAGTGAAAAAGTAGGACGACGTAGCTACTACGGTCTAACCCACCAAGGTCTACGTAAATTTGAAAAGGCTTTCCAGCGGATTTACAGTACAAATCGATCCACTTGGGACAGTTCTTGGCACCTAATAATGACCAGTTTACTCAGTCCAGAAGAGCGCAAGCTGTTGGCTGATGAATTGAAATGGCAAGGCTTCGCCGCTCTCTCAACACAGCTCTTTGCAAGCCCTTGTGCAGAAAAATACGCCATAAAAGACACCTTGAGACTATTAAAACTAGAAGATAAGGTCGTTGTGTTTGAATCTTCCGCAGATAACCAATTCAGCAATAAACCCATACGACAACTGGTAAAAGAGTGCTGGGAAATGGATGCGTTAGCTGAGCAATATAGAGAGTTTATTACCCTATTTCACCCTGTCTGGCTTGAGCTTTCAGATAAAAAGAGGCTAGATCCAAAGTCTTGCTTTTTAACACGCACATTACTGATTCATGAGTATCGAAAATTACAATTAAGAGACCCACAGCTACCTGACGAACTTTTGCCGCTTGATTGGGAAGGTAAGTCTGCTCGTCAATTGTGCCGCAATATTTACCGCAAAATCACCTCAGCGGCCGAAAATTGGATAGAACACAATATGGAGTCGGCAGTTGGCCCTCTACCCAGTGCAAACGACGCGTTCAATCAGCGTTTTGGCGGTCTTAAATAATAACGTGTTTATCAAATAACACGGGATAATCTAAGGAAATCAATCAACTGCTGACTGTGTAGCTCTATCTTGTCGACAGAATCATGCCCTGCTCCGTCTACTTCAATAAGCTGAAGGTGGCCTTTGGTGCAGTGATTCATGATCACTCTTGCATCATCCACAGGAATGACACGGTCGGCATTGCCATGAACAATCAAAACAGGACTTTGGATCTGACAAGCGGTCTTTATCGGAGCAAACGAATCGAATGGCTGTCCAATCACCCACTCAACATAGCGTATAACCGGTGCTTGAAAAGACGGAGGAATATGAACACTGGACAAATAACGCTGCATCATCCACTTTGGATGAGCAAACGCTGAAATACTAATAACAGCATCCACATCTTGGCGCTGAGAAGCGGCCAATAGCACTGCACCTGCACCAACAGAATGCCCCAACACCGCTAACTTTTTAGATCGTTCTGAGTATTGTTGTTTGTACCAATCTAAGGCACTGTGCAGATCTTCAGAAAAACGCGGTAAAGATGAAAAGGTATCCCCTTCGCTGTCTCCATGGCTTCGCGCATCAAACAACAAAACGTTCATACCCGCATCGTAGAAAGGCTTAGCCAAGGGCAGCATCATTTCAGAGTTGCTGCCCCAACCATGTAAAATAACCACAGTACTTTGAGCGTCTTTCACCGGCAATAACCAAGCTGAAAGCTGCTTGTTATTTTCGGCTGGAATGGTTAATTGAACATAATCAATTGCAAGTTGGCTTTGAGGTGTTTCTTTATTAACTTCACGAGGCGCACGAAACCCAAAATGAATCATTAAAGCAAACACAGACAGTGCAACAATGAGAATAACCAAAAAAGCGATTATATACGTCATGTATCTTTTACCTGCTTTGTTACGTCCATGTTTTAGGTTATTCATTTGTTATGTTTATACCGGTGTATAGCCTTCAAGCATGATGTCATAAATAGGTCTTAACAAAGACTTCTCCATTACCCAGGACAACTTACTTTTCTTCAGCGGGTCTACCACTTCAAACGGCAAGGCGGTTACAGGCTGCAAGGTGTAGTCGAACTCCCACAACATGGCATGACCAACGTCTAAGATCATTGGGCATGAAGTATAACCATCCCACTTAGCCGGTAAACTCTCATTACGAATGAGTGCAGTGATGTTGGTTGCCACAACAGGGAGTTGTGCCTTCACAGACGCGGCCGTTTTACCGATGGGGGTTCCGGCGGTATCACCTAAGCCAAAGACATTAGGATATCGGTTATGCTGCAGCGTGTAATTATCAACATCGACATACCCTTTAAAATCCCCTGTATCGGCCAATGGCGAATTACGAACAGCGGGGATAGCGGTCATCGGCGGAGTAACGTGGATAAAGTCCCAAGGGGTTTGCATCTCTTCCCCAGCTAACGACGTAAAATAAGCCTGTTTCGATTTTGTATCAATGGCTTTAAGATCGTATTCGTAATGGTAGTCAATCTGTCTTTCATGCCAGATACCTTCAAGACGCTCATTAAACACTTTCACACTGAATAAAAAGTTTTCGGCTGTCATATAATCGAATTTAAAACGATCACGTTGCCCCGCCTCTTTCACAAAATACTCAACAAGATTTGTCGCTTTTAAAGGAGCGCCTGCACATTTCAAAGACCCATGTGGACGAGTAAATACACCGTTCCCACCTTTAGATTGAGCAAAATCAAGCGCTTGTTTGTGACTGGCAATCCCTGCTTCTGGGCTGTGATAGATACAAGTAACACCGTCTTGACCAATTTGTGCTGGATCAAACCCTTCGATAAGGTCGTAGCGTAGCTCTAATCCTGTTGCGACAATCAGATAATCATAATTCAACTTACCGCTTTTTGCCGTTAGCACTTGATTATTATCAGGATCGAACTCTGTTACAGCATCTTCTATCCAGCGAACATCTGCATCCTTGTACTCTTTATTTGTACTGATCACATCTTCACGCGTGTTGTATACACCGGCTAACAAAAGTGTTTGTCCAGGCTGATACCAATGATAAGGGCGAGGATCAACAACCGTCACTTGTGCCCCATTGAGATACATTTGCAGTTTATTCGCAATTGCCATGCCTGCAGCGCCACCGCCTGCAATAAGAATCTTAGCATTTGTATCTTGCTTGTTTAGCTCCCATCCGATAAGACCGGTTGCTGAAACTGCTCCCAGAGTCGCCCCAGAGATGAGAAGATTACGTCGGCTAATGGCCATATTTTTATCCTTCTTTATTCTGCTTTGCAATCAAAGCGTCTCTTTTATATAAGTAAAGTTAGTTATCTACACGATAGATTTTGTCTGTGTTGGGCTTAGATCCCCATGGTAGGCCATCATTTTGCCAACCGTTTTTCGTTCTAAACCCTGCCTCTTTTCCTTCCTTTATACGGTCACCTTGAAAACCATGCACAACATAGCGAGCATTTTTAAAACCATTTTGCTGTAGAAATTCTGCACTCGGCAACCCTCGTTCGCTTCCTGATCGGCACATTGTGATGATGGTGGCATTTTCATCCAGTCCTTTTTTTGCCAACGCAGCTTGAATATCTTTCACAAAATTAGGATTTCTGTAGAGGAAAAAACGTTGCTTAGACTCATCCCAGTTAGAACGATCCACCATTAAATAGGGGATATTCACGTCCACCGCATCGGTAAAACCAATGAACATAATCTCAACAGGATCACGCACATCAACAAAAAGCACATCATCACGACTTTGAATCAAAGACTGTGTTTCTAACGTACTAATACCAATCTTTTCAGCATAGACTGAACAAACCGGAAGCGCCAATGCCGCAATCAAGAACATTTTCTGAAGAAGTTTATCCATAACATTCACCTTAAAATTAAAGTCATCTGATTTTTAACGCAAAACCATGTTGATTCAGCAGATATCCTAATGATATCGATTATTAATAAGAGAATAATATAACGGAACATACTAATATAGACACCACTTAAATCAATTTTATGGCAGTTATCAGAAATGAAACAAAAAAAGCCTGTATTTAGCACAAAAAAAACGGGCCCAGTATTGCACTGAGCCCGTTAATGGCCATTCATTAAAGTGTCATACTACTAAAAGATAACGCTTTACTCGGTTAACTGTCCTAACGCCTGCTCCACATCCGCAATAATGTCGTCAATGTCTTCTAAACCCACCGAAACACGAATCAAACCTTCCGTGATACCTGCTTTCGCTTTCTCCTCATCGGATAAGCGACCATGCGTCGTAGTGGCTGGATGTGTAACCAGCGTTTTAGTATCGCCTAAGTTGCCAGTAATCGACATCAGTTTCACACTGTTAATCACTTTCCAAGCCGATTCACGCCCACCTTTTACAACAAACGACAAGAGACCACCAAAGTCTTTTTGCTGACGTTTTGCCAGTTCATGATACTTGTGACTTGGAAGGCCGCCATAGTTGACCTTCTCAACGGCGGGATGATTTTCCAGACGTTGTGCGAGCTTTAATGCATTAGAGGAATGCGCTGTCATTCGCAATGACAATGTTTCAAGGCCGTTTAATAACACCCAAGCATTAAAGGGACTCATGCAAGGTCCCGCACTGCGCATGAAAGCGGTAAACTCATTCACCAAGGCTTGACTCGAAATCAGAGCACCACCCAGACAACGCCCTTGTCCATCAATAAATTTGGTCGCTGACTGCATCACGATGTCAGCACCTTGGGTCAACGGATTTTGAAGCGCTGGCGTTGCCAGTACCGTATCAACACACAGCAAAGCGCCTTTGGCGTGAGCCAGTGCAGCGACACGCTCAACGTCAACAACCTCATAAAGAGGGTTCGAAGGGGTTTCAAAATAACAAAAGCGCGTATTGTCGTTAATCGAATCCTCCCATGCAGCGTAATCGGTTGCGTCCACATAAAGCACTTCAACGCCAAATTTTCTGGTGTAAGCGTTAAAAAATTTTGTGGTTGAGCCGAAGATGTTGCGTGAACACACAATGCGATCGCCTGCACTCAAAAGGCTGTATGCTAGAGTCATCAGCGCGGCCATGCCTGAACTGGTTGCAATGGCAGCTTCCCCTTTCTCAAGAGTGGCTAAACGTTTTTCAAACTGCTCTACTGTTGGGTTAGTAAAACGTGAATAAACATTTCCCTCTTCATTGCCTGAAAACTTACCGGCGGCTTCTTCTGCACTTGAATAAGCAAAGCTTGATGTCATAAAAATCGCTTCACTGTTCTCTTGCTCTTGTGTCTGACGAGCGCCTGCTCGGATCGCATTCGTTGCATCTTTAAACTCTGACATTTACCTACTCCACAGCACATTGAATAAAATATCATCTAAAACAATTAAGCCAGGCAAAACCTGGCTTAACATTACCCTATTGCCTGTCTCTCATAACAGTTACATAGGGTGCATCATGTCATTACTTTGCTGATCTTCAACAGACACCTTTTTCATGTCATTACGAGCACCTTCGACACCTGCAAGGTAGGCGTCGTCGATATTTCCTGCAATGTAAGTGGCATCAAATACCGAGGTATCAAACTCACGAACGTCTGAGTGCTTTTCGTCAATGCAAGCGTCAATTAGATCTTGAAGATCTTGAAAGATTAACTTATCCGCACCAATGATCTGACAAATCTCTTCTACGTTGCGGTTATGTGCAATTAACTCTACTGCAGCAGGCATATCAATACCGTATACATTGGGGTAGCGAACTTCTGGAGCGGCGGAGGCGATATACACCTTTTTAGCACCGGCTTCTCTCGCCATTTCAATGATTTCTTTACTGGTCGTACCACGAACAATCGAATCATCCACCAACAAAACCGTTTTGTCTTTGAACTCAAAAGGTACTGGATTTAGCTTCTGACGAACAGATTTCCTACGCACTTCTTGGCCAGGCATAATAAACGTTCGGCCAATATAACGGTTTTTTACCAACCCTTCACGAAAAGGAATATTCAACGCCTGAGCGATTTGTAATGCTGCCGTACGGCTGGTATCAGGAATAGGAATAACCACATCAATATCATGACCAGCCCATTCGCGTTGGATTTTCTCAGCCAATCGATCACCCATGTTGATGCGCGCTTTATACACAGAAATACTGTCAATTACGGTATCAGGTCGTGCAAAATACACATATTCGAACAAACAAGGGCGCGGCGCTTTCTTAGGCGTACATTGGCGCGTATGCACTTGATGTTTAAGGTCAAAAAAGAGTGCTTCACCTGGTCGTATATCCCGCTCAATCTTAAAGCCCGCTGCATCTAAGGCCACACTTTCAGAAGCAACCATGTACTCAATGCCCGCTTCAGTTTGTCGCGAACCATAGATTAACGGACGAATACCGTCGGGGTCACGAAACGCTAAAATGCCGTAACCTGTGATCAAGGCAACGACAGCATAGCCGCCTTCAATGCGCTGATAAACACGCTCTAACGCATTAAAAATATCTTCGGGAGTGGGAATGAACTTACCTTCTTGGTGAAGCTCATGTGCGAGTACGTTCACCAACACTTCTGAGTCAGAGGTTGTATTAATATGACGAAGGTCAGATTCAAACACTTCTTGCTTGAGTTTCGCGGTATTGGTCAAATTACCATTGTGGGCAAGAGAAATACCATAAGGCGAGTTAACATAAAAAGGTTGCGCCTCGGCCGAACTAGAAGTACCGGCGGTTGGATAACGAACGTGCCCTATTCCTATGTTGCCGTGGAGCTTTTTCATATGACGAGTGCGAAAGACTTCACTCACCGGACCATTGTCCTTGCGCAGACACAATCGTCCATTATGGCTGGTCACCATACCTGCAGCATCTTGCCCACGATGCTGCAAAAGCGTTAACGCATCAAAAATTGCCTGGTTAACTATAGACGTGCCTACGACACCAACGATACCACACATGTTCTAAATCCTCGTGTTGGGGAATTGCGAATCACTCGCAGATTTTTATCTGTATTGGGCTGTTAAGCCGCTAGTTTCCAAGGGCACGATCAATGAGAGTCGTATCAATAAGATCCGAACTCTTGCCTAACACATCCCGTGTCCATTCATTTAATTGACCCAACTGAGGAATCAGTTGAGATGTTTTCCAAAAACTGGTTTCTTCGATGGCTGGACTCAGACTCAATAAAGAAACGAAAGCAACCACGATGAGACTGCCACGAGCAAAACCAAACAGCATACCCAGGACACGATCTGTGCTGGATAACCCTGTGACCTGAATCAAAGAGCTCAATAAATAACTCACCAGAACGCCCACGACTAAAGTAGCAATAAACAATGACACAAACGACACGAT
Source organism: Marinomonas algarum (assembly GCF_020532605.1). Classification (GTDB taxonomy): domain Bacteria; phylum Pseudomonadota; class Gammaproteobacteria; order Pseudomonadales; family Marinomonadaceae; genus Marinomonas; species Marinomonas algarum. Next base: position 122,003 of record NZ_JAJATW010000001.1, read on the forward strand.
GTAACGGATCTGGTCATTCTGTACTTGCTCCATTAACAAGCCCTGCATTTGGTCGGAAAATTTGACCGAAACAACAAAGGCGACCACCCAAGTCAGTAATGATAAGACCTCTTTAACAAAACCTCTTTTCAGGCTTAATAGCGTCGATAAAACCACAACAGCGATGATCAACCAATCAACCGTTGACATTGAACTCACTTGCTCCATGAACACCTCTAAAAACGCTGGGCAGTGTAACAGATCACTGTTACTTTCTAAATAATGACAACGGAAACAGCACGTGAATTAATTCACTGAATATCGAATGACAATGCCGTTCAACTTAAATTTATCCTTGATCTCTTCACGCTTTTTCTCGGACACAGAACGCTTAAATTCGGGGCCAACATACACTTTATAAAGCGAATTCGTTGTCATGCTGTAGGCGTCATAGTTCGCTTTTTTAAGTTTCTCAACCAAGCGCACCGTATTGTCTTTGCTTTTAAATGTTGCAATCTGCAACGTCCAACGCTCAGCAATAGGCTCTGACGACTGAGAAGCACTTGATGATGACTTGGTAGGAACGGATGCAACCTTAGGCGTTGCAACAGATGAAGAAGACGAAACGATTTTACTGACATCTTTGGCCGGCTTAGGAACAGGAATAAGCTGAATATCTTCTGTTGTTGGCGTACCGCTGGCAGAATCTGCTGAGGCCATACTGCCAGCAGGTTGAACGGGCTGAATATCAATAACAGGAAAATCAGGCGGTGACGTCACTTGAACATTTATGTCCAGTTCTGCAGGACGTTCACCGTCTAAAATCAACGGTAACACCGTGGCAGCCGATAACACCATAATGCCAGCTCCGATCAATCTGTATCTCATGGTTTTATCTAACATGCCCTACTCTTTATCTTGGTTTAATGCCAAGTAATCTGAAACGGTGACAAAAGAACCAAAAACAATAACCGGCCTCTTCTCAAGCTCGGCTTGATCAATCGCTTTATCAAAAGCATCAGCAACCGAATGACAAGTGTGTATATTGGATCTGTCGCCTTCTTTTTGTGACGCAATCGCGATGGCTAACGCTTCCGCTTTTGCGCCACGAGGACCACTCAAATCAGCACAAAACCATGCAGAAAATTGATCCGCCAAACATGACATAACACGATTAATGTCTTTGTCTTTCAACATACCACACACAGCAATAGGAGCGCTGGGCAACTGAGCAATACGCTGCACAAGCTCTTGCGCCGCCTCTGGGTTATGAGCGACGTCGATGTACACATCCGGCGAATCCTGAACTTTCTGGAAGCGTCCCGTTAATTGCGCCGTGTTAAACAAGACTCTTAACGCTGATTCATCCGGTTCAAACCCCATGTAAACCAAAACAGCCACCACGGTAGCGGCATTTTGCAAGGGTAAGCCAGGCATAGGTAAGTTTTCATACCTAACATCACCGGCTTCCCAGCACCAAGTTTGGTCTGTCAGAGTAAAATTAAAGTCTTTGCCTTTTTGACGTAATAGCGCACCAATGTCGGCCGCTGTTGTTTGGATGCTTGCTGGTGGATTAACGACGCCGCTAATCAGCAACTTGTCTTTTCGGGCAATGCCGGCTTTTTCTTGTGCAATAACCTCTAAATTATCACCTAACCAGTCGGTGTGATCTAAGGCAATGGAAGTCATCACCGCGACATCTGTATCGATCATATTAACCGAATCCAAACGTCCACCTAGACCCACTTCTAACACCCAATAGTCTAAATCAGATTGATCAAATACCCACAGTGCAGCCAAAGTACTGAACTCAAAATAGGTGAGAGGCGTCTCACCTCTCACCTGTTCGATGACTTCAAATGCCTGACAAAGCAACGCATCAGAGCAAGGTACATTGTTAAGGGCAACACGCTCATTAAAATGAAGAAAGTGAGGAGAAGTGTAAGTACCAACAGAATGGCCAAAAGAGCACAAATATTGAGTCAACATGGCACAAGTAGACCCTTTGCCGTTTGTGCCGGCCACTGTGATGACCTTCTTATTAGGTCGCGATAGATTCAGAAGGCGCAATACCTCGCTTCCCCGCTCTAGACCTAACTCTATTTCAGAAGGGTGTTGGCTCTCGATATATGAGAGCCAACTGGATAATGACGTATGCGTCATTGAATTAAGCTACCTTATACTGGGTAAGTAAAGACAGAATATTAAACAAGCGGTCACGCATTTCATCACGCTTAATAATCATATCTAACGCACCTTTATCAAGCAGGAATTCACTGCGCTGGAAACCTTCAGGCAATTTTTCACGCACTGTCTGCTCAATAACACGAGGTCCTGCAAAACCAATCAAAGCGTTTGGCTCAGCCACATTTAAGTCACCTAACATAGCGAGAGAGGCAGAAACACCACCAAATACTGGATCTGTCATCACAGAAATATAAGGAATACCTTCTTGTTTTAAGCGCTCAAGACCAGCACTGGTTTTTGCCATCTGCATAAGAGAAATTAACGCCTCTTGCATACGCGCACCACCACTGGCCGAAAAGCACACCAAGGGAATACGTTTTTCCAAACACACATTAATCGCTTGGATAAAACGCTCACCGACGACTGCGCCCATAGAACCGCCTAAAAAGCGGAACTCAAAAGCCACTGCCACAACGGGCATACCGTTCAGCGCGCCTTCCATTGCGATAAGCGCATCTTTTTCCCCAGTCGTTTTTTGAGCATCCACTAGGCGATCTTTGTAACGCTTTGAGTCTTTGAATTTTAATTTATCTTCTGGCTCAAGATGCGCGCCGATTTCATGGCGATCTTCTTTGTCTAAAAAGATATCCAAACGACGACGAGCACCAACACGCATGTGATGGCTACACTTTGGACACACATCCAGATTTTTTTCCAACTCTGGACGATACAGAACATTTTCACACTTTGGGCATTTTTTCCAAAGACCTTCAGGCACAGAGCCAGAAGCATTTCGTTTCGACTCACTGCGAACGATGGATGGTACAAATTTGTCTAACCAGCTACTCATTTACTACTCCAAATCACGTATTGACGGTGGCTTAAGCGTCCATTTCATTGCGCATAGGCAACAAAATATCGCGCAAAGCACCCGCTATGTATTCTTTTGTCTCGTTCTTGTTGGCAGCAATGGCGTTGACTAAAACGCTGCCAACAATGACACCATCTGCACATTGACTTACCGCTGCGGCCGTTGCCGCATCGCGAATACCAAAGCCTACGCCAATAGGAAGCTTGGTAATGGCTCGCAGTGAATCAACATGCTGTTTTACACTGTTTACATCCAGTTCTGCTGATCCTGTCACCCCTTTCACTGAAACGTAATACACATAACCTGACGCCAAGTCACAAATTTTCTTGGCACGCTCCGCGGTTGTTGTCGGTGAAAGCAGATAAATCAGATCAATTGCATTTTCCTGGAAGTATTCTACTACATCTGTGGCTTCTTCAGGAGCCAGATCCACTAATAAAATACCATCCACACCCGCTTCTTTGGCGGCATCGGAAAACGCTTGGTATCCGAAGAACTCAATAGGGTTTAAATACCCCATTAGGACGATGGGTGTTTGCTCATTATTTTGTCTAAAAACACGGATAATTTCTAATACTTTTCTGATACTTGTACCGGCTTCTAAACTGCGTTCACAAGCTAACTGGATAACTGGGCCGTCCGCCATTGGATCTGAAAACGGCATACCAATTTCAATAATATCAGCACCGGCCTCAACCAAAGAGTTCATCAAGGTGACAGTATGATCTGGACTCGGATCCCCTGCAGTAATATAAGGGATAAGCGCTTTTTTGCCTGCTTTTTCTAGGTTTTCAAAACACTGTTTAATGCGACTCATACTTCAATTCCATCCAGTTCTGCTACCGTAAGGATGTCTTTATCACCACGGCCCGATAAGTTAATAACAACAATTTGATCTTTTTCCATCGTTGCAGCGAGCTTCATACCGTAAGCAATCGCATGACTTGACTCCAACGCCGGCATAATACCTTCTAGACGGGTTAAATCTCGGAATCCTGCCATAGCCTCATCATCGTTAATGGCAACATAATGCGCACGACCTATGTCTTTTAACCAAGCGTGTTCCGGACCGACACCTGGGTAATCTAGACCCGCCGATATTGAATGCGTACCAATGATCTGACCATCGTCATCGGCCATAACATACGTACGATTACCATGAAGAACACCTGGACGACCTGCACTGAGCGGCGCGGCGTGTCGACCGGTTTCAAGGCCATCGCCTCCTGCCTCAACACCGTACATAGCGACACTTTCATCTTTAATAAAAGGGTGGAACATGCCGATCGCATTAGAACCACCACCCACGCACGCTACTAACGCATCCGGTAAGCGCCCTTCTTGTGCTAAACACTGCTCTCTTGTTTCACGACCAATAATCGACTGAAAGTCACGCACAAGTTTGGGGTATGGGTGAGGACCGGCCGCTGTACCTATAATGTAAAAAGTATCGTCCACGTTTCCAACCCAGTAACGCATGGCTTCATTCAGCGCATCTTTGAGCGTTTTCGTGCCGGATTCAACCGAAATCACTTCGGCGCCTAATAACTTCATCCGATAGACGTTGAGCGACTGACGCTTAATGTCTTCCGCTCCCATAAATACCTTACATTTTAAGCCTAAGCGCGCTGCCACGGTGGCAGATGCGACACCATGCTGACCCGCTCCCGTTTCAGCAATAATATTGGGTTTGCCCATATGCTTGGCAAGCAATGCTTGGCCAATCGTATTGTTGATTTTGTGTGCACCTGTATGATTTAAATCTTCACGTTTCAGGTATATTTTCGCACCACCGGCTTTTTGTGTTAAACGTTCGGCAAAATATAAAGGCGATGGGCGACCAACGTAATGGGCTAAATCTTGATCAAATGCGGCCTGAAAGTCGCTGTCTTTTGATAGCTCTTCGTACATTTTTGCTAAATCGTCTAAAGCAGACATCAGCGTTTCAGAAACAAAAACACCGCCGTAGGGGCCAAAACGACCATGGGAATCCGGCAGTTCTAAATTGATATCGGTACTATTCACATTTTGCTCCATTCATAAAAGCGGTTACTTTGGCCTCACTTTTCAGGCCCTTTGATAATTCTACCCCACCACTCACGTCAATGGCATAAGGCGCAACCTGTTCAACGGCCTGACCAACATTCTCTGGGGTTAACCCGCCCGCCAATACCAGCGGCTTATTCAGATTACTTGGGATCAACGACCAGTCAAACATTTCCCCCGTCCCACCCGGCACACCGGCTTTGTAGGCGTCTAGCAACACAGCACTGGCACTTGGATAAGCGTCGATCAGGTCAATAATATTGTCTTCTTTTTTAACACGAAATGCTTTCATGTATGGACGCTGATAATGAAGACAAGCGGATTCGTCTTCATCACCATGAAATTGGATCATCCATCGCGGATTTCTGTCGATCACCGTACGTATCTCTGCCTCCTCCGCATTCACAAACAAGGCAACGGGGGTGATAAAAGGCGGCAACTGAGCAACAATATCGTTTGCTTTTTCAGGAGATACATAGCGGGGGCTTTTTGCGTAAAAGACAAAACCTAACGCATCAGCACCATGACGACACACCATGAGTGCGTCTTCAACATTGGTAATACCACAAATTTTAACTCGGCAACGCATAGGAAGGCTCTTCAACAAACGGTAAAAAATGAGGACCTAAAGGGCGAACAGGAAGCTCAAAAGACTCAGGATACTGAGCATCAACAAAATACAACCCAGTTGGCGGCGCTGTAATCCCGCCTTTCGTTCGGTCTTTCGCAGCCAATACGTCACTTGCCCAAGATACCGGTTTTTCACCCGCGCCAATTGACATCAGAACGCCAGCGAAATTTCGTATCATATGATGCAAAAAAGCATTAGCACGTACGTCTAACACGATGTATTGACCAAGCTGCTGGACATTAAAATTCATTACCGTTCTCACCGGTGTATGAGCCTGACAGCCTATCGCTCTAAAGGAAGAAAAATCATGACGACCAACAAAGACCTTTGCTGCCTCTTGCATCGAACAGACATCTAGAGGCTTATAAGTCCAAGTGACACCACTTGAAAGCAAAGCAGGACGCAAAGGAGAGGAGTAAATAACATATCGATAACGACGACTTAACGCGCTAAATCGAGCATGAAAATCGTCGTCAACATGACGCGCTGCCACGACGCTAATGTCTTTAGGAAGATAGGTATTTACCCCTAACGTCCAAGCGCGCTCATGGCGTTTAACATGGGTTTCAAAATGCACAACTTGGGCACAAGCATGCACACCAGAATCTGTACGACCAGCACAAACAACACTAACGGGATGGTCTGCCACGACAGACAGCGCTTTCTCTAAATTCTCTTGAACACTGGGAACATCGTACTTTTGAGCTTGCCAGCCTTTATAATTCGAACCGTCGTACTCAATAACGAGGGCGATTTTATTAGATTGTGGTTTATTCACTTGGGAACATGCGCTCCATCATATCTTGTGCTTCAGTAACTTGCTGTTCGTTACCCGATTCTACGACGTCTTCTAAAATAACACGGGCACCCTCTTCATCCCCCATATCCAAATACGCTCTTGCCAAATCTAACTTTGTCGCTGCTTCGTCACCACTGGCGTCGAAGAAATCAAATTCTTCCTCTTCATCTGACTCTTCACTTTCCGCTGCGGCTTCTGATTCACCAAAAGATGGAACATCCAGATCTTCCTCGTCTTGCTGTGCTTCGGCCAATGTTTCTTCAATAGAGTTTGATAAGCTATCATCAGGTGTCGCAGCAAAGAGTTCAGATTCGTCGGTGTCTTCTTCAGCGGCTGGGTCGGCCGCCTCGTCTGATTCAACATCGTTTAACAGACTGGACACGAAGGATTCCTCTTCACTTTCTACACTGTCAACCTCGCTTTCAGCCTGCTCAACCGGCTCCTCCTGAATCTCTTCTGGTTCAGGCTCGATGGACTCAGGTGACATGGTTGGGATATCTTCCTCATCCACTGCTTCGAGGTCATCTTCCTCACTAAAGTCGATCTCAGGCTCTGGCAAATCGTCAGAATCCTCAAAAGCTGCAAAGATGTCATCAATATCCTCATCAGAGGACGCTTCTTCAGGCGCACTGTCCGATGAATCCGTAGGCTCTTCTTCATCAAAGATAGAGCTTGGTAGATCATCTTTAGCAAGGTCTTCTTCTAAAGCACCAAAATCACTAAGGCCGTCGTCTTTTTCATCTAAATCAAAAGCAAAAGGGTCTTCTTCAAAATGAGACACTTCATCATCAGCCGCCACAGTCTCTGTGGCAACAGCAGCTGCCGCCGCGGGAACAGCCGCTTGAGCCAGGTCAAATTCGTCTTTTGCCGTTGTCGCTTCCTCTTGCTTACCCTTACTTCCACGACGCATCAACCAGCCGAGCAGGAAGCCCAGCAGTAAAAGAACAACGGCGCCAATGGAAACCACAACAGGGTTGCCAAATATCTTATTCACTAAGGAGTCGGCTTCGGCTTGCTCTTTCTCTCTTCTTAGTTGATCGGCCTCTAACAATTGATCAACGGTATTTTTTTGTTCCTGCAACGCCTGTTGAGCACGGCTAAACTCTTGCTGTAACTGAGCCATCTGAGTGTCTTTTAGACTAATAAGTTGCTCAAGCGTGGCTAATTGGCTATTCAGTTCTTCAAGTTGATCTGAAATCTCTGCCTTTTCTCGCTGCTCTTTGTCCAGCATTTCTTGGGAAGCTGACAACTTATTCTGTAATGCTTCTAAGGCTTGGCTGTCCTCACCTGTATTGGAACTGGAAGCATCTTCTGGCAACAAACTCTGACCTGAGGCCAATGTCAGCGTATCGCCTTTCTCTTGCGGAGCATTTGAAGCGGCTTTTGCCTTTGCTTGGGTATTAAGCTGGGCTTGGTCAACCGTTTTCGCATTTTTTTGACTCTTTGACGCCATCCATGCGGCATGTTGACGATCAAACTCTTGCTTTGAGATTGATTGATTGAAAAGCGCGATTTGTTCTTGTGTCGGCAGTCGTAAAACCACACCCTCTTTCAATAAATTAATGTTATCGGAATAGAATGCGTCTTTATTGAGGGCTTGAATCGCCATCATGGTCTGATAGATAGATAATTGGTTCGAAGGTTGATTTTGTCCAGCGATAGACCAAAGTGTGTTGCCCTTCAATACATTTTGTCGACCGCTGATCGGCATTCTTTGAGCTGTGGCAGTTGCATTGCGCAAGACGCTGCCAGTATCACCTTGGTTGACGGCTTGAATCGCCTCATTCCCTGATTTACCCACCAGTGCGGATGGGTTCAACGGTGTCTTGTATTCTCGAACCACTTGACCACTTGGCCAACGAGCCGCAAGGACAAAACGCAACTCATCTACCTGAAGCGGTCGATCTGAACGGATCGCAATCGTTAAGTCACGATTTTCTCTTACCACGTCAAAACGCAATTGTGAAATCACGCTGGTTGGCACAAAACCCGCCTGCTGAAACTCACTTTCACTGCCAAGGCGAACTAGAATATCGTTAGTTGTCAGGTTACCTACATCCGATAAAGTAATTTTTCCCCGATAAGCTTCGTTCACTTTTGATTGAGAGGTTAATTCGCCCAGTTCCAATGCGTAACTGCTGGTCACATGCAAAGCGCCTGACACAGCAATACTAATGAGGGTTTTTCTGAGCATAATATTCCCTTTGTTAATCAATAATGAGCATAAATACTTCGTCAAGTATCTTACACAGGTGGGCAATTATCAATAGCTTTAGAATCAATGGTTTGGGTAAGCCACGATACCTTACCAACCAAGGTGATAACACAGTCATTCTTAGCTATCTGATTTAGTAGTTTAAAAACAGTGGTCGATAATGAAACCCTTGTGTGAAATCGACGTCGATTTGTTTCGCAAAAAGCAAATCTTCAGGTGTCTCGACTCCTTCCAGCACGACTCTTTTGCCCGTGATGTGTGCAAAATCAATAATTTTCGACACAAAAGCCATGAAGTTTTTATCATCACGATTCAGTAACACACAACGATCAAGCTTGACCCATTCTACTAGCTGCAATACGGCAACCGACAGCATGGACTTGGGGTTACATAAGTCATCCAATGCCGTTCGAACACCAAGCCCATTAAAAAGTTCTATCATTGACAGACTCATTAGGGCGTCACTCATTTCTGAGTTTTCAATTAACTCGACAACAACCCTATCTTTACCCTCTTTTTCAATAAGCCTAACAAACGCATTTTCTTCCACTTCTTGACCACAGGCATAAAACGCATCTTGATCTAAATTAACAAAAACCTTTTCAGCACTTGAAAGGCGATCAAGTTGTATTTTTTTCTGCGCTAATTCCACTTGAAATAATAAAAGTGGATTATCATGCAAGGCGGCGTATACGTAATCTGGTCGAATCAAACTTCCGCAAGTTGTTCTAAACCGCGACAAAGCCTCATAAGCAAAAACATCCCCTGTCTTAACCTCAACAATAGGCTGGTACTCAACGCCAAAGCGTTTTGCCTCAACCAACTCAAGTAACGCTGTCTCTGATAACGAAGCCATGAACAATATCCATTTATGATAATAAGAACCATTAAACCACATTAGCATTATAAAAAAAAACCTCACTAAAAAGCGAGGTTTTCTTTATCTTTCAATGGTTTAGGAGGATATGCCGGGTAGCAGCAGTACATTACTGTACCGCCGCCCCCTAAGAACCGGACAAGCAAGTTTCCCCGCATCCGGCTCAAGCCTTTATAAGTCTAGCAAACTAGACCAGCAGCTCAAGGTAAGTTCAATCGGTAATTAAAGTCCGCCGAGGAGCAAAGCTCCTCAGCTTAACGCTTTAGCCTTTCGGTAGCTTAGCAAGAGCAAATGTAATTCCTCCGGCAAGCAATACAACAGCAACTGGGGAGAAACCCAAGCTCGAAAGAGCTAAAGTCAAACCCACAAAAGCATTGATGCGATTGGCTAGAACGTCAGAACCCACATTAACAGAATTATCCATAAGGACTCCTTGTATATGTGTCATCTGGGATCTCTTATTGAGCCAGGATTCCAGACATGTTCAGACCTTGCCACCCCATTCAAGTTTAGCGACAGTCGCTCGGTAAGTGGCAACCCGACTGTTAACTCAATTCTACAACAACCATCAATCCGATTACACGGCTAAATGTATCTTCCGATGACAATTGGGATGCAACAACTGCAAGTTATCCATATTGTCACTTCCACCCCGATGACGCTCTACCACATGGTGAATATTCCACCCTGTTTCCGACGTAATCAGTTGGTTGCAACAAGGACACCTTCGCTGCTGCCTTTTCCACAACGAGTACGCTTTCTTGAGTCCAAATTCTGAGTTCTTCATTTTGTAGTCGAGACGATTTTCAAAATAAAGCTCATCCGCTGGATCGTAAAAGCACTTGTCTGCTTTGATCTTTATATGACGCTTGATCGCCACATCCGAGGCATAAAACAAAGTCATACTTTGTTCTTTCAAATCCGAGTCATAAAAGACCCAGTTTTTCTTGCCTATGGTTGTGAAGTATTTACGAGCAATCCAACGCTTACCTTTATTGGGATGCCGACGACAACACCAACGCCAGAGCATTTTCCAAACTCGATGATCCAAGTATTTGAATGTTTCTTTTGACGTTCCTGCTTTATGAAAATATGCCCAGCCCCGTATAACGGGATTGAGCTGCCTAATCAAGTTCGCAGTAATGGCCATTTTGTTTCGATCAAATATGGACTTAATCTTCGCCAATATATTTCTCAGGTTTTTCTTTGATGGCTTCGTTAAAAGCTTCTCACCGTACTTCCTAAGATTCTGACCCAAGAAATCAAAGCCTCTATGCACATTCGTAATAACCGTTTTGCTCTCTGAAAGCTTCAACCCACGCTCCGCCATAAAGGCTTCCACCAAAGGTCTCACTTCCTTATCCAGAATGTCTTGCGAAATTCCGGTGATCACAAAGTCGTCAGCATAACGTACATAGTTTACCTTTGACCGTCCGGCGAGCTTCGAGCCGATCTTTCCGTATCGTTCACGTAAAATCGGCTCTAGCCCATCAAGAGCCCAATTCGCTAACAGTGGAGAAATGATTCCACCTTGCGGGGTTCCTGCTTCCGTATCAAAGTACTTACCTTGTTCCATGATGCCAGCTTTCAGCCATTTACGGAGCACCACTCTGTCCATAGGAACATTATGGATTAACCATTCGTGACTGATGTTATCAAAGCACCCTTCTATATCGCCCTCTAACACCCATTCGGCAGAATTGCCGCGACTCAGATTAACGAACAATTGTTCGATCGCATCTTTTGTCGAGCGTAGAGGCCGAAATCCATAAGAGTTTGGATCGCCATGCACTTCCGATACGGGTTCAAGAGCAAGCATATAAAGTGCCTGCATTGCTCTATCCAACATAGTCGGTATCCCAAGCGGTCGGCGTTTACCGTTCGACTTGGGAATGTATACACGACGCAACGGTTTTGGCTTATAGCCATTCCGCTTCATCCTTCCTATGGCACTCCATTTACTCGCGGGCGTATCCCACGTTTCACCGTCCACTCCCGCAGTCTTTCGACCACGGTTTTCTGTGACACGTTTAATGGCAATCGCTTTAGCAGAATATGAGCCCACCAACATTCGTTGGAGTTGCTTTACTTTCCGCCATTGCTTTTCTTTAGCTGCCTTCGCGATCCGTACCTGTAGCTCCCTCACTTTAAGATAACTGGCTTCCCAATCAATCTCATGCCATGAATTAGCAAAGCGGGATGACGCAGGCGCTTCATTTGATGAATTGCTCATCTTGCAGTCCTCCTAGATTAAAGAGCACCCACAAGATGGAGACGGATTTATCCCCACGAGGGGAAATAAATCTTTCCCCTCGTGGGTGTTCAATTGGTTATGGAGCCCGAAGACTCCACTTTCTATTTAATAGAAAGCTTTACAGGCTTTCACACGATTAAAGACCAGATGGAAGTCTGCGCCCTTTCGAGCCAAGGCAAAGTTCGAACCTCTATCCAACCCGTTACAGGTCAGCATTCGCTTTTTCCATCCTCCTTTACCCGCAACCCCAACAGCTTTCCTTACGGATCACCTGCCCAGAGGGCAGAGTTACGGGCTTACCGAGTTCCAGTATTTTCACACTATTGGTTTAGGTTCTACCTATCCACCGGTGGTTTAAAGTCAGCGTGTACCCAGATGTGAAGAGTACAACCAACCACATACCATTTTGGTCAGAGCCTTATAACAACACTTAGCTCTTTGCGGATGACGGTGTTTATCAGTAGTTCACGTACGTTAACCATACCAACAAGCCTAGTGTCTCAATCGCGTGTTGTTCGCAATATCTATATCCACCCTCACGGATGAAATATACCCGTGATGGGGACTACATTGTAAGGAAGCTCCGCACCCCACCGTTACCAGTGACGCACTATCCTTAGGCTACTAATGGCTGAACATTAGGTCTCGCTAACTGCGAACAGGTGAGACAATGAAAATACCAGCTTACGCGCAAGCGTTTGCCAGTCTAGTATTAGAAGAACACAATGATGCCTACCTCAATAAATCCCGTAAAAAGCAGATTTACCTTAGTATGGCTTTGAAATGGACGAAATCCGATAAATCAGGATTCATCTCTGTGAAAATGACTCAGCTATACAACTGAAATCGATTTAATAAGTTCGGGTTCACTTTGCGAACTTTATTTCAATAGGCTATAAACGCCCGAGTTTAGATCTCTCATTAGAGAGTCCGATGCTCGGGATTTAACGCCCGAACATCGGGTTTTCTTATATACTAGTTATTGCGGGTGGGAGTAAATACCAACATTATGTTAGTATTTACTGACGTTGGACCCCGCGAGGCTAGCTACCCCTGCGACTCTCGTCGCATCACATCATTCCGCCCATGCCACCCATTCCGCCCATGCCACCCATATCTGGCATTGGCGCTTCTTCTTTCGGCAATTCTGCGATCATGGCTTCTGTTGTGATCATTAGACCCGCAACAGAGGCAGCCGCTTGAAGTGCTGAACGGGTTACTTTTGCTGGATCAAGAATACCCATTTCCAACATGTCACCGTATTCGCCCGTTGCTGCGTTGTAACCGTAGTTACCTTCGCCTTGTTTTACCTTATCAACAACCACAGACGCTTCATCGCCCGCGTTCGCAACGATTTGACGCATAGGCGCTTCCATCGCACGTAAGGCAAGAGCAATACCAACGTTTTGGTCTTCGTTATCACCTTGAAGATCGATGACTTTTGTCAATGCACGAACCAGTGCAACACCACCACCAGCAACAACACCTTCTTCAACTGCGGCACGAGTGGCATGAAGGGCATCATCAACACGGGCTTTTTTCTCTTTCATGGCCACTTCTGTGGCTGCACCGATCTTGATAACGGCAACACCACCTGCCAATTTCGCAACGCGCTCTTGCAACTTCTCTTTATCGTACTCAGAAGAAGAGTTAGCAATTTCAGCACGGATTTGCTCAACACGACTTGTGATGTTCGCGGCAACGCCAGCACCATCAACGATCGTTGTGCTTTCTTTAGTCAAAGTAACGCGCTTCGCGGTACCAAGTTGCTCCATCGTAGTAGCTTCTAGTGATAAGCCCACTTCTTCAGAAATCACGGTTGCACCAGAAAGAATGGCAATGTCTTCAAGCATGGCTTTACGACGATCACCAAAACCTGGCGCTTTCGTTGCGGCCACTTTCACAATACCGCGCATGCTGTTCACAACCAAGGTAGCTAACGCTTCACCTTCCACATCTTCTGCAATAATCAACAGAGGACGTGATGATTTCGCAACGCCTTCCAAAACAGGAAGCAATTCACGAATGTTTGAAATCTTTTTATCAACCAACAAGATGAATGGGTTTTCAAGTTCCGCACTCATGGTTTCTTGGTTGTTGATGAAGTAAGGAGACAAATAACCACGGTCAAATTGCATACCTTCAACGACAGCCAACTCGTCATCAAAGCCAGACCCTTCTTCTACGGTAATAACCCCTTCTTTACCAACACGTTCCATGGCTTCAGCAATGATTTTGCCCACAGACGCATCAGAGTTCGCTGAAATAGTACCTACCTGCTCAACAGCACGATTATCTGCACAAGGCGTTGCCAATACAGCCAACTCTTTTACCACAGCCGCTGCCGCTTTATCGATACCGCGTTTAAGATCCATTGGGTTACGACCCGCTGCAACCGACTTCAAACCTTCCGTTACCAGTGCTTGCGCCAAAACAGTAGCAGTAGTTGTACCGTCACCTGCGACATCATTCGCTTGTGATGCCACTTCTTTGACCATTTGTGCGCCCATGTTTTCGAATTTATTTTCCAACTCGATTTCTTTAGCAACGGTCACACCGTCTTTGGTCACCAAAGGTGCGCCAAAAGATTTTTCGATAACAACGTTGCGGCCTTTAGGCCCTAGGGTAACTTTTACTGCATCGGCAAGGACATTAACACCTCGTAGCATTTGCTGACGTGCGCTGTCTCCAAATTTCACTTCTTTCGCTGACATTCTTTTCTACCTTTAACTGTTTTAAATGTTACAAATCAAATAGGAATAATGAAAAAGCTTAGGCTTCAATAACGCCGTAAATCTCTTCTTCTTTCATGATAAGCAGCTCTTCGCCGTTGATTTTTACAGTTTGACCTGAGTATTGGCCGAACATAACTGTATCACCAACGTTAACAGCCAATGCTTGCACATCGCCATTAGACTGAATGCGACCCGTGCCCACAGCCAAAACCTCACCTTGTGTTGGTTTCTCTTTAGCCGATCCCGGTAAAACAATACCAGATGCGGTTGTTGTCTCTTCTTCTTTACGGCGAACAACGACACGATCGTGCAGAGGACGAATATTCATCAATCATTTTCTCCAATTAAAACAATACCAGGATGCCCCTGGCAGGACGTTACCCCACTAGAAATAAGCGGGAATCTATTTCGTTTTCTATATACGGCTGACAATTTGTATTTCAACCCAACCCAACAATTATTTTTTGTCTATTTTGCTTTCAATGCTTTCTTTTTCTTCACTGACAAACTCCCCTTCGATGATCTCACCATCTTGTTGACGAGAGCCACTGTATCGACTGCTCTGCCACTGTGTGCCTCTCGCCATCATGGAGCTGAATAACTTAACAACAATACCCGCGGCGAACACTTTACGCAGGGGTGGTACAAGCAATAAGGCACCGAAAGCATCGGTTACAAACCCTGGAATAAGCAGGCAAATACCCGCAAAGATCAACATCATGCCTTCAGCGACCTCAGCCGCAGGCAGTTCTCCACGGCGCATTTTTTCTTGCGCTTTAAGAGATGTTTGCAAGCCTTGCTTGCGAATCAATGTCACCCCTACAATGGCGGTTAAGAAAACCAGACCGACAGTGGCCAAACTACCAATTTTGCCACCAATTTGTATCAATACCGTCATTTCGACGATAGGCACTAAAATAAAGAGTAAAAGCGCAAATCTCATGATCACCTTCTTAATTCATATTGTACTTACTACTTATGGGCGACCCCTTGACTAATCAAGCGATGCACACATTTAAATCTCACGTCTTATACACGCTAAGCACTCTGTCTGAAGGCACCTGCATTGCCTATGGTGAACTGGCAAAGCAAGCGGGGTATCCAGGTTACGCCAGACAGGTTGGGCAGTTACTGAAATCCTTACCTGAAGACACATCATTGCCTTGGCACAGGGTTGTCAATGCACAAAGAAAAATCAGTTTTGCCGAGAACAGCGACGCCTATTTGCGTCAAAGGCAGGCATTAGAGGAGGAAGGCTGGCTTATCGTTGGCAATAAGTTAGTCACCAACGATAAACTCAAATAACACAAGCAAAAAAGATTAGTCGCGGAAATTGGTAAATTGCACAGGCTGCGCGAGGTCTGCACCACGCAATAGCGTCATAACTTGTTGCAGATCGTCACGCTTTTTGCCTGTTACGCGCAGCTGGTCGCCTTGAATTTGCGCCTGTACCTTAATTTTGCTCTCTTTGATCATTTTGACAATGCGTTTCGCTTCATCCGTCTCAAGACCCTCTTTCATTTTAACGCCCTGAGAAGCGCGCATATTGCCTTTCACAACATCCTCTTTTTCTAAACTTTTCAGATCAATACCGCGACTAACCAGCTTCTGATTTAAAATATCGGACATCTGTCTAAGTTGTGGTTCCGCTTCCGCTTCCATTACCACACTGGCCTTATCTTTGATCTCATAATGTGCTTTAACCCCTTTGAAATCATAGCGCGTCGTGATTTCACGGTTCGCTTGATCCACGGCGTTGCTGACCTCGTGCCAGTTTAATTCAGATACTACGTCAAATGATGGCATTTTCTGCTCCTTAACCTTTTCAATAATGGGTATTTGGCGCGATAATAACAGGGATTGAAATAAAACACCTAATGGAAACCTATTATGAAGAACACGCCCTGGTTAGTCATCGGCGCTGGCGCTATCGGTCTTTTTTGGGCCTGTAAGCTCGAAAAGCTTGGTCACAAAGTCCATCTCGTGTATCGATCCGAAAACCCTGGTAGCAAGATAACACTCGAATCTCTTACCGATGAAGAGGGCCACCAGCAAATCCGTGTTTCCAAACACAAGGTAAAAAGCTTCAAGCCCGAATCACTGACTAAGCAATACAATAAAGTGCTGCTTTGCACGAAATCCTTTGACCTAACTACCGCTTTTTCACAAATTGCCGACAAACTCACCCACGACGCCCATATTGCCTGCCTTTGCAACGGTATCGGCGCCCAAGAAGCCTTACAGCAACTCACATTGCCAGAACAAACTTTATGGGCAGGCACCACCACCGAAGGCGTTTTAAAAATAGAAGCCAATCACATTAAGCATACTGGGCTCGGCGATACTTATTTTGGTCTTTGGCAGACCGATCGACAAAGCTCGCCCTTCCCTTTAGAGGGCATGACGGTGGTGAATATCCATCAAAGAATGCTTGAGAAACTGGCGGTCAATGCGGTCATTAACCCTATCACGGCGATTTTCAATATTCACAATGGCGATATTCTAAACGATGAGTACGCCACGTTAATGAATGCCACTTTAAATGAACTGGCTCAGGTGTTTGCTCACCGCCAATTCACTTACGTAAAAGAAAGCCAACACTTAACCGCTGAAAACCTCAAAAACCGTATCAACACCATTGCCCAACTGACACGGTTAAACCGATCTTCGATGCACGAAGACGTTCGTTTACATCGCCGTACGGAGAACGATTTTATTTCGGGTTTCTTGTTGGCCAGCAGCCCAATTGAGTTGCCAATACAGCGTTTATTGCATGATGGTGTAGCCTATTCCGAACAGCGAGAAGACATTAAGAAAAAGCTGCTGACGCTATCTCTATAATGCGATGAGAAGCTACAGTGCGCTGAGAAGCCATAAAAAAAAGCGCCGCTGAATCACAGCGGCGCTTTTTTTGGTGAGCATTCAGCCAAATAACCCTTAGATCTTTGAAATCTTTTCTTTGGTCAACAATATTTTCTTGTCTTTGTAGAGCGCACCCAGGGCTTTTTTGTAAGTCGCTTTACTGACTTTAAACACAGCATAAATCGCTTCGGGCGAGGCCTTGTCTGTCAAAGGCGACTCACCGCCGTGCGCATCAAGATATTCTAGAATATCGTCTAAAATATTACGCACTTTTTTATAGCCGACTTCTTGCAGGCTTAAATCAATCTTGCCATCTTCACGCATCTGTTTGATAAAACCAACGGTCTTCTCGCCTTTGCGGAGTTGACGGAAAGCGTCTTCAAAAAATAATACGCCCCAAAAACGATCGTCGATAATGCACTTAAAGCCAATATTGGTTTTGTCACCAATGATAATCGATACCTTATCACCGACACGATACGGCGCTTCTTCACGATTCAACAAGGCATCAATACGAGTGGTTGCAACAATACGGTGGGTAATATTGTCCAAATAAATAAACAATAAATGCGTCTCACCTTCTTCGACGCGGTTTTTTTGCTGACTAAAAGGCACCAATAAATCTTTTGGCAACCCCCAGTCAAAAAAGGCACCGACCTGATTAACCGCAATCGCTGTTAAGCCAGCAAACTCGCCTACTTGCGCTTTTGGGAAGTCGGTCGTTGCAATCAGTTTATCGTCAGAATCCAGATAAACGAATACTTCTATTTCTTGATCGACATACACATCCTTTGGCACATAACGTCGTGGCAACAGGATTTCCCCTAGGTCACCCGCGTCCAAAAACACACCAAAATCTTTTTCTTTAACGACTCTTAATGTATTTAAGCGTCCAATTTGAGTAGCCATGTTTTCTCCAATAGCATTTTTTTCGCACTATACGCATTTCACTTATGAGTGCAATACAGGTCTCTTTTATTTCTTTATTCTGCGGGCCTTGCTCGCATACACCCTGAAAACACATCATCTAAAGCGGGCTTACCCAGGGCTTCCATCTTATCGATATTGTTATTGGGGATATCGGATGTATCGCCGTAAAACTCAATGGCTTTGTCTAAACTCGCCTCCCTAAGCAAATGCAACATGGGGTAAGGCGAACGATTGGTGTAGTTAGACACATCATCAGCCTCTGCGCCTGAAAAACAATAGTTTGGGTGAAAAGTAGCCAACTGATACACCCCTTCACAACCTTGATCGGCCATAAGGTCTTCTGCGGTTTCTACAAAATCTAGGTAACGATGAAAATCCTGAAATAAAGTTGGGAAGACCAACAAGGTGGTTTCCGTCTCAGGGTGTTCGTCAAGCCACTGCACTTCAGCCATCAACTCTTCCAGTGCCACATTCATCTTTTTAGAACGAAGCACAACGCAACGCACACTGTCCTTTTCCACTTCACGCTGAGCGAAGGGACACACATTGAACGCCACAATAAATTCTTTTACCCAGCTCATAGTCTGAGCCGTTACTAACTCGTCGGATAACAACATACGGTCATATTTTCTCATTGATTGTCAGGGTTATTCTAAAACAAAGCATGATCCTAAGCACTTAATACCATGACATTTATCCTTTTATTACACTGCCGATGACTTTCAATTTCGAATCCGATTAAAACAAGGTATTATAAATGTCATAAAGCACAACCAATCGCGTGTTGTGCCGTTTTCTTCCGCTACAGAGAGCTTACATGTCATTTGCCGAATTAGATTTGGATCCAACAATAGAACAAGCCATCAACGATCTTGGCTTCGAAACACCGACAGAAATTCAACAACAAGCCATTCCACTTGCCTTAGAGGGCTCGGATTTATTAGCCACCGCGCCGACAGGAACAGGCAAAACCATCGCCTTTTGTGCTCCTGCGATTCAACATATTCTTGATCGTAATGAAGCCTCTACCACGGCGCCTAAAGTATTGATCTTAGCACCCAGCCGCGAACTGGCTCGTCAAATTTTTAATGTGGTCGAACAACTGACCAAACACACTCGCATCTTATCTCACCTCATTATTGGCGGCACACCCTACGGCATGCAGCAACAGCAACTGAGTGAGTCGTGCGATATTCTGGTGGCGACTCCCGGTCGCTTGGTGGAGTTAGACGAGAAACAATGGCTCGACTTAACCGATGTATCTTACTTCGTGGTGGATGAAGCCGACCGCATGCTAGACATGGGCTTTGTTAACGCCATTAATCATATCGCCAAAGAGCTGCCCGCCGAACACCAAACCTTGATGTTTTCAGCCACCCTCGAAGGTGAGAAAATGGGGCGTTTCGCCGGTGCTTTATTAGACAGCGACACTCAGCAAGTACGCCTTGGAGAGTCTTCTAGAACTGTGCCTAGCCAGATCCGTCAAATTGCTTATCGTGTGGACAGCGAAGAACATAAAGAAGCCATACTGCAGCATTTACTGACGCAAGAGCGTGTTCAGCAGGCCGTGTTGTTTGTATCTAATCGCGAACACGTCGATGTCTGGGTGCAGCGTATTCGCAAAATGGGCTTTATGTGTGATGGTTTGCACGGTGAAATGAAGCAAGGCGACCGCAGCGAGCATATGAAGCAAATGAAACGCGGACGCTTACAAGTGCTCGTGGCAACGGATGTTGCGTCTCGCGGTATTGATTTACCTGAAATCAACACCGTGATTAACCTGCGCCTTCCTCGTAAAGCCGATTCCTATATTCACCGTGCTGGACGAGCTTCACGCGAAGGCGAACCAGGTGACTGCATCTCCTTAATCGACATCAACGATCTACCAATGATCGAGAAAATACAACGATTCATGCAGACCAACATCAAATTTGGTCGCATCGAAGGGCTAGAAGCCAAAACCAAGGCACGCTCACCGAGCAGTAAGAAGAAAAAGAAAAAAGTGACAGACAAAAAAGCCACAGCAACTAAGAAAACAGTGAAAAAGAAATAACCCAAGTCACAAATCAACATAAAATAGAAACGAAAAAGGCGCTTTAATGAAAATTAAAGCGCCTTTTTGTCATGCCTGCTAGGAAATGGTTCGCTAAGAAATGAAGCGGCCAATCACTTAATAGGTTCAAAGGTGAGGGTATGAAATTTGCGTTTCGCTTTGGTTTCTAAATACAAGCGGTTGTGTTGGTTAACATGCACTTTCGTCGGCACCAGTTCAGCCACATTAATGCCATTATCAGCCAGTTGTTTGGCTTTATCTGGATTGTTAGTTAACAAACGCACCGTATCAACACCAAGGGCTTTTAGCATATCCGCAGCAATACCAAAATCGCGGCCATCGTCGGGCAAATGCAACATTTCATTGGCTTCATACGTATCGTAGCCCTTGTCTTGCAAGGCGTAGGCTTCCAGCTTGGCGTATAAGCCAATACCGCGCCCTTCTTGGCGCAAGTACAGAATGTACCCTCCCACCTCGTTGATGCGATCTATCGCTTCATCAAGTTGTTCACCGCAGTCACAACGACCTGAACCGAATACGTCACCCGTCAGGCACTCAGAATGCAGACGCACTAGAGGAAGCTGCCCTTCTGACTTTTCCTGGGTTCCTTCAAAATAAATACCAATATGCTCTTTGCCTGAATCATCGCCATCAAAGGAAATGAATTCTGCCATCACGTCGCCCGCTCGCATGGGGATCATTACTCGACGCTTTATTGTCAACTCGCTCATAATTGCTTCTCTTCTGGAGACTGTACGGTGTAAATTATTACTCTTGTTAATTTGGTCAAAAGGCAAAAAATCAATGCCTAAAACGCTCACTATCTTATGAAACAGACTGAACTACCCGATTACGTCCTTGTTTTTTCGCGTCATACAAGGCGACATCGGATTTTTTAATCAACGCATCCAATTTTTTATCTTGAGGTGTTAACGTAGCGACACCAAGAGAGACTGTTATCTGAACATTATCGGATGGTGTCTCGATATTAAGACCCTCAACCCGTGCTCGGATAGATTCTGCCACTCGCATCACTTCTTGCTCTGCCTGTTCAGTCAGTAACACAATGAATTCCTCGCCACCGAAACGCGCAAACAAATCTTTGTCTGTTAAACAGTGACGTATTTCTTGAGCCAGTCGTTTCAATACGAGGTCGCCGACATCATGACCATAATGATCATTTACGTGTTTGAAATGGTCGACATCAAACATCATTATTGCCAACTCCTTTTGATCGCTCGTCGCATGCTGAAATTCTACCGTCGCTTGTTCATAAAAATAACGACGATTACTAATACCGGTCAAGGAATCAACATTGGCAAGTGTTTCCAGTTTTTTCTCTAGTCGTATACGATCAGTGATATCAAACAGACTTGCCCGTGCCACAGCAAAATTGCCGCTTTGCTTGTTTACTGACGTGGCAGAACTGGATGAATAAAAAGTGGTGCCATTTTTGCGCTGTATTTCTAAGACTTCATTTTCTAGCACAGACTTGTTTTTTAATTCTTTAAAAAGAGACAGAAAGTGTTGCTGGCTTCCCGCCGTTAAAAAACGCACGAAGGGTTGACCAAGCACCTCTTCTCGAGAATACCCTAGCCAATCGAGTTCTGTTTGGTTGATACGCACAACACAACCGTCTGAGTCCAAACTGTGATAACCGCAAGGGGCGTTATCGTATAAATCATGAAGCACATTACTTAACTCTTGTCGTCCTTTTTCTCGTGCTTGATGTTGGGTAATCAGGGTCGCCACCAAACCAGCCGCCCCAATAATCAACAGCACCAGTAGCGCCAACAATAAATGGCCAAGAGGTTGATATAATAAGGATTGAGACTTTATAAAATCATGAGAAATGAACACAACCAATTTCCAATCACTGTTAGAGATCGATAAAGGCGTAAATAATGGGTAATGGTCCGCTCTAAAGTGTCCATGGTTAGAGGCAGAGAAATTAAAAGGCTCAATGCGTTTAAAACGAAACACCCCTTGCGCCGTTTCCACGGTCCCTGAGGCACTTGATGCTACCGTTGTCCATGCTTCAGGGTAAAAGTTTGCAAAGGTATGCTCAGTCTGTCCGAGATCAGAACCCCACTCATGATTACGCTCATGATTGCTTAGCCAATAGCCATCTCGATCAATAAGCATACCTTGCTGATCAACACGCTGAGACATTTGATAACGAAAATTATCCAGCATACCCTCAGCCAAATAATTCAGCACCAAAACACCCGCCCTGCGACCTTCTAAATCCAAAACTGGGGTCGCAAGACGCAACATGGGTTTATAGGGCCGTTCAATCTGGTCATGCTCTATATTCAGGTCCAGCCGTGAAACATACACTTGGTGATCAGAAAAACGGTTTGTGTCTTTAAAATAGTAACGATGCGCTTTGTTTTGCAACTCAGCTTGAGGCACCACAACCCCTTTGCCGTCTTCAAAATTCACTCTGACCCGCTCATGCCCCTGATTATCCAAAAAACGCACCTGATCAAAACGGTGGTAGTTTGTCGATACATTGACAAAACTGGCTTCTAAGGCAAGACGATTTTCTTCGGTAAAATGGGTAGCATAACGGGTTAACAAGACGGAATTTTTTAAAGCGGCCAGTAAATGCACTTGTTCGTACATTTCCTTTTGAATCATTTGGCTTGCGGCCACCACTGAAATCTCTTCTGTCGCCAGCACCCGGGCTTGCACTCCCTTATAATATTGAGAGTAAATAGGGTAAGTGATCGTGATGACGATGGCTGAAAACAATACCAAAAGAGACACAAAACGCTTAAAAATCATTGTACTGTTCCGCAAAAAAGTCGAGAGATTGTATACCAACACCAAGGCAAAAGTGCACCTTTACATGAGATGATCTAAAGGCAGAGAGGTTCTATTGAGAATTTTTCGCAACAAAAAGCTGGAGTGCACACCGGTCACACCGGGAATTCGAGTCAATCGGCCCAGTAAGAACTCTTGATAACGATCCATGTCTTCTACTACAACCTCAATTAAATAGTCGGCAGATTGCCCCGTCACCAGATTGCAGGACTTCACTTCTGGGTAAGACTCTAATGTTGACTCAAACAGTTCAAAACGCTCTGGTGTGTGTCGATCCATACTGATTTGAATAAAGACCGTCAGCTTTAACCCTAATTTATTTTGATCCAACAAGGTCACACTGCGATCAATGACACCAGACTCTTCGAGCACCTTAACTCGGCGCAAACAGGGCGATGGCGATAAGCCAACACGATCCGCCAATTCTTGGTTAGTTAAGCTAGAATCTTGCTGTAATTCCTGTAATATTTTTAAATCAATCTTATCAAAGCGCATTTAAACTACCTTATACTGCCAATCTACGAAAGGAATACGCAATATAATGCTATTTGTATTGATTTTTCCACCTAAAAACGCAATCTTTTACCTAACAAAGTCCGCTATGATAGAGACATAGACAATCACTTAACCAAGTGACTCAAATAACAAACAGAGCTTACCCGCTCGACCACATGAATAAGGGAAACACCATGACCGCTTTTGATCACACCAAATATACGCCGTTTAAACCTGTTGCGATAAAAGATCGTACTTGGCCTGACAACGACATTACTCACGCTCCTATCTGGTCGAGTGTCGACCTTCGTGATGGCAACCAAGCCTTGGTTGAGCCAATGACGGTTGAGCAGAAAAAACAATTTTTTGCACTTTTGGTGGACGTTGGCTTTAAAGAAATTGAAGTGGGTTTTCCTGCTGCGTCTCAGTTAGACTTTGACTTTGTTCGCTGGTTAATCGAAGAAAATCAAGTGCCAGACGATGTGTATATTCAAGTATTAACACAAGCCCGCCCTGAGTTAATCGAACGCACCTATAAATCCTTGAAAGGCGCAAAAAAAGCCATCGTTCATGTGTACAACTCCACATCAACGACACAGCGCGAGCAAGTGTTCCGCATGGACAAAGAAGGCGTTAAAAAAATTGCTATTAATGGTGCAAAATGCGTCAAAGAGCACGCTGAAAAACACCCTGAAACAGAGTGGGTCTTTCAATATTCACCTGAAAGCTTCACCGGCACCGAAATGGATTTCGCCGTAGAAGTTGTCGATGCCGTAACCGACGTTTGGCAACCTACACCAGATAACAAAGTTATCATTAACTTGCCAGCAACAGTGGAAGTCTCCACACCAAACCGCTACGCCGATCAAATCGAATACTTCTGCCGCAATGTACAGAAGCGCGACAGCATGCTTGTTAGCCTTCACACCCATAACGACCGTGGTTGTGGCGTGGCAGCAGCAGAGCTTGGCATTATGGCGGGCGCCGATCGCATCGAAGGCACCTTGCTAGGCAACGGCGAACGTACCGGCAATATGGACGTTGTGACCATGGCGATGAACATGTACAGCCAAGGCATTGACCCAAAACTTTCATTGAACGATATGGACCGTATTATCAGTGTGGTTCAAGCCTGCACCTTGTTGCAAGTTCATCCGCGTCACCCCTATGCGGGCGAATTGGTGTTTACCGCGTTCTCTGGCTCTCACCAAGATGCCATTAAGAAGTGCTTGGCCAACCAGACAGACGACAAACCTTGGGACGTGGCGTATTTGCCTATCGACCCTCGTGATGTGGGCCGTAGTTACCAAGAAGTCATTCGTGTGAACAGCCAGTCTGGTAAAGGCGGCATCGCCTACACCCTTGAACAAGAATACGGTTTGGCTTTGCCACGCTGGTTGCAAGTGGAATTCAGCCCCATCGTGCAACAGCTGGCTGAAAAAGACGGTGGCGTCGTCGATGCACAGTCAATGAAAGACTTGTTTGAAAGCAGCTTTATGACAGGCACAACCCCTTATCGATTGGGCAAATACGATCTAACCAAAGACGATGTGGACACGGTTCAAGCGGAATTGGTCACACAAGATGGCACTGTCAAAATTGCCGGTAATGGTAACGGTGCCTTGTCTGCCTTTAGCGAAGCGTTGGGGCAACACTTCAATATGCGTGTCGACATTATTCAATACCAAGAACACGCATTAACAGTGGGCAGTGATTCTCAAGCCATCGCTTATGTTCAAGTCAATATTGATGGTGATCGTTTCAATGGCGTGGCCATTGATACCGACATTGTTTCTTCTTCAATTCAAGCCTTATTAGCGACGGTAAACCAAAAAATCGCCGAAAACGACACAGCTTCTGTTGCCTAGCACTGAACTGACGCATTATTAACGACATTGTCGTTAATAATGCCATAAAAAAACCGATCACAACGTGATCGGTTTTTTTGGTTCTGGTCGATGCTTTGTGAGTCGTTAGTTGTTAACAACAAACCACCTTATTTCGTCCCGTGTTTTTCGCTTCATACAAGGCTCGATCGGCCTGCTTGACCAAAGCAACCTTATCTAGCTGACTGCCTTTTACAAAAACCGTTCCGCCGACGCTAGCCGTCATTTTTATTTCTTCCATACCGTACTGTATTAACCCCGTCATGATTTTTTTGCGGAGGGTGTCCAGTGCTTGAAATGCATCATTTTGATCAACACCCGTCAGAATCAGCCCAAACTCTTCCCCACCAAGACGACCGATCACATCCTCTTCTGTTAGTTGCGCTTTTACACGATCAACAATAGACACCAAAACGGCGTCTCCAGCATCGTGACCGAAGGTATCATTAATGCGTTTGAAATTGTCCAAATCAAACACACCACAGACAAAGGGCACGGCGGTTTTTTGCGTCAAAGCCATCTGCTTATCAAGCGCATCATCAAACGCACGACGACTGGCGACACCGGTTAAATAGTCCACAAACGCCAGCCGCTCCAACACCAAGTTAGTGTCAACCAAACGACGTCTCATATCGGCAATACGTCGCATCGCCAACATTTTCACTGCCAGTATTTTCTGACTGATTGGTTTGGTCAGGTAATCATCACCTCCGGCCAAAATACCTTCTTCAATGTCATCGTCCCTGGCGCTGGCACTCAAGAAGATAATGGGCAACCACTCTTGCTGATGTTGTCTCTGGATATCACGAATCCGCTTCACCGTGTCAAAACCATTCAAACCTGGCATGTTGACGTCCATTAGGATCAGATCTAATTCATCGACGTGTGACATGAACAGATCAATACCCGATTGACCATTATCGGCCTCAAGCACCTCGTAACCCAGTTTAGACAGGTACATTTTTAGAAGCAGTCGATCTGTGTTGGTGTCATCAACAATCAGCACCTTCATAGGTTTTTTACCTTTTCCTGTAACGCTGTTTTCGTTTCAACGTAGCATGTTCGTATGGCATGAAGTTTTTCGGGGAGTAATGTCACACCGCCCTCTCGACTCTCATGTTCCATGTATTGTGCCATGTCCGACAAACGCCATGCTCCCATACTGCGACTGATGGACTTCAAACTGTGCGCTGAATGGCAAATTCCTTCGCTGTCTTTTTCTGCACCAGAAGAAACAAGCGACTCAAAAAAGTCCATAATGCGGTCTGCATCCGCAAAAAATGCATCGACCAAGGTATAAAAATCGTCTTCCAATACGGTTTTCAGTTCCTCCAAAACAGCCTCATCCAACACCACATCTGACAGGTTTTGGAAAACGTGTTGCTCTTGGACTGGCAACCAATTGTCAAGCATTACGATAATCTCCTTTTGATTGAAGGGCTTTGGAATAAGGCCATCACCGCCTGCGCGTGAGACCTCGGTCACTGTTTTAGCCAAAATATCTGCGGTTAAGGCCAATATCGGCACACGCTTGCCCTTTTTTTGCTTCTCTGATTGGCGAATATGTCGCATGGCGGTCAACCCGTCCATAACAGGCATATGCAGATCCATGAGTATTAGATCAGGGTGATGCGCTTCCCATAGCTCAACCCCCATGGCCCCATCTTGCGCCGCAATGACCTCGCAACCTAACTTGGTTAAAATGCCTTGGGCAACGGCCATGTTGGTTTTCATGTCTTCCACCACCAGCACGCGTCCACGATGACCATGCCCACTCGCCGAGCCGCCTAGCATACCCTCAGAAGACAGTGATTCCTGTAAGGCATTGTAACGCGATGGTGGTTGCACAGACGGCAAGGTTGAATGACTCTCAGGCAATGCCAAGGTAACCGTAAAGGTAGAGCCTTTCCCCAACTGACTTTGAAGATGAATCTCACCCTGCATCAAACCAATTAGCTGTTTAGTAATGGCTAACCCCAAGCCCGTACCGCCAAACTTACGGGTGATGGTGCTGTCCGCCTGAGTAAAAGCACTAAATAAAGCTGATTGCGCACTTTCTTCTATGCCGACACCGGTATCTTCCACACGCAATGTGAGCGAGGTGACACCATTATTTTCCGTTGTCCCTTCAACATAGACACTCACATGGCCTTCATGGGTAAACTTGATGGCGTTACCGATCAAATTGGTGGCAATCTGCTTAATTCGGTACACATCGCCGACAAAATATCGCGGGCAATCTTCTTGATACGCCAAACGTAACTCAATTCCCTTCTTCTCTGCTTTGACCGTAAGCAGACAAATCACGTCATAAAGGGCTTTTTCCAGGTCAAAGTCCACGCATTCCATTGACAGCTGGCCGGCTTCAATTTTTGAGAAGTCCAACAAGTCGTTGATCAGCCCTAATAGGCCATTGCCCGACTCTTGCAGAATCTTTAAACGCTCGCTTTGTTCTTCACTTAACGCTGAGCTTGCAAGCAACTCAGCCATGCCGAGCACCCCATTTAACGGCGTACGGATTTCGTGGCTCATGGTGGCTAAGAAATCGCTTTTCGCCTTACTCGCGGCAAGCGCTTGTTCACTTGCTTTACGTAACATAACTTCCGTCTCTTTTTGAGACGTAATGTCTATGTTGACGCCGATAATATACGTGGCGATACCGTCGCTATTAAACATGAGAGAGGCATTGGATTTTAAATAGCGAATCTGGTCGTCTTGACGTGAAATTCTAAAATCCACATCTAACTCATCAATAATCAATGACGAACCTTGCCCCCGCATCTTGACTTGGCACCCCTGCAAATCCGCAATTATGGCCTTAAGCTTGCGCTTCTCTTCTGGGTAAACACTGGCTTCCCAGACTTGCCAAGGCGCTACCTTTTCGTCCGGAGCGACACCGTACAAGCGGTACATCCAGTCATCCCAATCCAAATGCCCCGTCTGTAAATCCAGTTTCCATACACCAATACCGGCTGCATCGGCTGCAATAGAAAGGCGCAAATGGGTATCCAACATTTTTTGCTCAAAAGACAGCCGCTCTCTCACGTCTCGAATGTGCGCAATATACCCGCCTAAACTGCCATCGGGATGACGAATAATGCTACCGATGGTCTCAGCGCAAAAATGCTGGCCCTGCTTATCCTTATAACTCACTCTGTTCCGGTCAAGCACATCACTGCCCGCCATATGATACGCCTGACCCTGACGTACAAAGTCATCATTGTCGGAGTAAAGGATCTCTGAACTTAACTCAACAACATCTTCTAAAACGTAGCCGAAGAGGGAAGTAAAAGCAGGGTTGACCATCTTTATTTTTCGATTGGCGCCCACTAACACCACGGCTTCAGGGGCATTCACAAACAGAGATTCAAACAGGGTTTTTTGTTCAAGTATTGCCTGTTCAGATTGGAGCTGCTCCGTTCTGTCCTGAAAAGAAATCACGGCGCCATCCAATGCACCGGATTCAGAGCGTAACGCGATACAGGTGTACTCACAGGCAAAAGACGTGTCATTGCGACGATAAAAACGCTGACCCGATACCGAACGCGTCTTGCCCGTTTGTAGGGTGTCTTGAATAGGTTGAAGAACGGGTTGAAGAACGGCGGACGGAGTCTGTGTGCTCAAAGTGCTCCCGCCAAGCACGGTGAAAATAGACTGCCCGAGCATATCATCGGGCGCATAACCCAGCATTTGACTTGCCGCTGGATTGGCAAAACGAATACGCCCTTCCAAGTCAACACCAAACAGGCCTTCATGAATGGCTTCTAAAATCAGGCGTTGATGACGTTCGGCTTCTTTTAAACGGCTTTCGTCTTGATGCCGAGTCATTTCATTACCGACCCACTGAGCCAGTAATTTCATAATCTCGTCATCGTCTTCCCCAAAGGCCGCTTCTTTTGGGTCGGGGCTGGAGAAGTTGAGGGTGCCCCAACGCTCTCCCCCCACGTAAATCACAACACCAATATACGCTTCTAAGCCGAAGTTTTGATAACAAGGGTGCTCTTTAATATCACTCAACGCGGTATGAAAATAAGACGTCGGCGCATCGCTTTGCAGAGTATGAACACAGTAAGTATCACCAAGCTCAAACTCAGTGCCCGGCAGCACTTCTCCGTTCGGCGTTTGGCTGTATTCCACCCGATACCGATCCCCCTTGATGGAACTGATCAGACCAAATGGCAAAGAAAACTGCGCCACACCAACTTGAAGGATTTTTTGCAACTTACTGTCTAAGGACAACGTATTGTCTGCCGTCACCTCATGCAGATCTTTGAGTGTTTGTACCGTACGCCTTTGCGTCATCACAATCGACATATTAGCGTGGCTCCTTCTCTGTAAGCGGGTATGGCGTTATTGATGATGAATAAGTCAATTAGGATTTAAGCTTTTCCATTAATACACAGTCTTGAGTCTCGTTGCGACTGGCCTTAATTTTGTCCATAACTTTTTGCGCTGTTTCTTTCTGGCTATCTGGCATGTACTTTGAATCCACGGTTTTTTGCAACCCTTTCAAATAAGTGTCTAATCGTGGCGAACAAAAATCCTCCAACGCAAAGACACTGGTGGACCCAACAAGACAAGCAACACTCAAGGCCAACGCAGACACCGAATTTTTTAAAGACATTCAACACTCCTACTCATAACGAGTGACATACGCACTCAACACAATAAAAAATAAACCCCGTCCACCTTAGAGGTAGTTGGCGCTAAGAGTAAACGGCTGAATCAATCCAAAACCGCATCGCGCCAAGTATACAAAATAAACACGCCTTGATGTGCCGTAAATTAAAGCCTTTTTGATCGCAAAATTTGCCGTCAAAGCATGACATAATCAAGCCATCCTTTTTAAGGTCCGATCAACGCATCACAACAAACAAGAGTAAAGTGATATGAAGAAAGAATACAACAAACTTACCCCAAAAGAAGCCAGTGTCATTCTTGATAAAGGCACAGAGCCTCCTTTTGCTGGCGAATACACAGACACCATGGTGCAAGGCTTGTACGTTTGTCGCCAATGCGATGCCCCTCTTTACACCTCCGAGCACAAGTTTCTTTCTCATTGTGGCTGGCCAAGTTTTGACGACGAGATTCCTGGTGCGGTTACCCGAGTACCAGACGCCGATGGTCGACGAACCGAAATTGTCTGTTCACAATGTCATGGGCACTTGGGTCACGTCTTTGAAGGCGAAAGACTGACAGACAAAAACATACGACATTGTGTCAATTCTATTTCTATGAAATTTGTCAGCTAACATGCGTGATACGCAAAGCGCTCTTGACTGGGCGCTCTTGTTTTTTTACTTATTTTTGTCTTTTTCTACTCTTTAATGACCGACTCAGTCGATAAATTAATAGCTCAAATGAAAAAACGCCACACCAAGGCAATTCCCCCTCTCATAAAAGCACGTAAACCAGAAGAAAAAATATAAATAATTTATTTAAAATCAATAATTTAAATAAAAAAGCCACTCTGCCATTTTAGAGCGCCAAGCCTCTTAATTTTGCCTTGAAATCCATTTGTACACTTAAAACTTTAAGAAGCAACTTTGACATTTGTGCAAGAAATTGACAGTATTATTTTTAATTAAATGATTAATTAACAAAAAAGCACTCACATTACGGTCTTATTGTTCTTTAATCCAAGCGAATTTATTAGCGGAATACACAGTCATGCAAACAGCACTCTATATCAATGGTCGTTACCAAGAAGCCACCTCTGGTGAAACCTTTAACAGCATCAATCCAGCAACCGGAGACGTCCTAGCGGAAGTACAACAAGCCTCTCTCGCTGATGTTGACTCTGCGGTCGAATCGGCCAAAGCGGGCTTTAAGGTGTGGTCATCCATGAGCGGTGTTGAAAGAGGCAGAATATTAATGCGAGCGGTTGCCCTCCTTCGAGAGCGGAATGATGAACTGGCGCTTTTAGAAGTGCTGGACACGGGCAAACCCTTACAAGAAGCCAACTGCGTTGATATCGTCACGGGCGCAGATGTCATTGAATATTACGCCGGTCTGGCTCCAACATTGCACGGACAACAGCAAGATCTAGGCGGCAATAACTTTTTTTACAGTCGCCGTGAACCCCTTGGCATCTGCGCAGGCATTGGTGCTTGGAACTATCCGATTCAAATTGCCATGTGGAAATCAGGCCCTGCCCTTGCAGCCGGCAATTGCATGATCTTTAAACCTTCAGAGGAAACCCCTCTGAGTGTTCTGAAACTCGCTGAAATATTCACCGAAGCGGGCTTACCTGATGGTGTTTTTAACGTAGTACAAGGTGACTATCGCGTGGGTCAAGCCCTATCCCGTCATCCAGAAATCGCCAAAGTCTCTTTTACCGGTGAATGCGGTACCGGAAAAAAAGTCATGGCCGATGCCGCCGGTTCATTAAAAGAAGTGACAATGGAGCTGGGGGGCAAATCTCCTTTAATCGTCTTCGAAGATGCTGACATTGATAACGCCGTCTCCGGAGCCATGTTGGCCAATTTTTATACTCAAGGCGAAGTATGTACAAACGGCACTCGAGTCTTTGTTCATGACGCCATCTACGATGAGTTTGTGCAAAAGATCGTTGAACGTACTAAAAAAATGATCATTGGTGACCCAACGGATTTAGACACCCAAGTAGGCGCACTCATTTCAGCAGAACACCTAGGAAAAGTATTGTCTGCCATAGATGACGCAAAAGCCGCCGGCGCTCGCTTGGCATGCGGTGGAGAGCGGGTTACAGACCATCCTTTCGACAAGGGCTTCTTCGTACAGCCAACGGTTTTTGTCGACTGCACCGACGATATGCCGAATGTGAAAGAAGAGATCTTTGGGCCAGTTATGTCCATTCTACGCTTCAGCGACGAAGAAGAAGTCATTCAGCGAGCCAATGATACCGAGTATGGTTTGGCTGCCGGGTTATTTTCAACCGACTTCTCGCGCGCTCATCGTGTTATTGCACGTCTCCAAGCGGGCATTTGCTGGATCAATACTTGGGGCGCCTCTCCTGCAGAAATGCCCGTCGGCGGTTACAAGCAATCGGGCATCGGTCGTGAAAACGGCATGGAAACGCTGAATCATTACACTCAAGTCAAAAGCGTTTATGTAGAACTGGGCAACGTTGAGTGTCCTTACCAGTAACCTTTGACGATGGGCGATCTAAAAATGTCAGATAAAAATACTTACGATTACATCATCATTGGTGCTGGTTCAGCGGGCTGCGTCTTGGCTAACCGCCTTACCGAAGACGGCAAACACACGGTTTTACTGTTAGAAGCGGGTGGCAGCGACAAAAGTCTGTTTATTCAGATGCCAACTGCCCTTTCTTATCCCATGAATACGCCAAAATACGCTTGGCAATTTCATAGCGAAAAGGAACCCTTTTTAGATTATCGCGCCATGCACTGCCCTAGAGGCAAGGTATTGGGCGGCGGGTCTTCGATTAATGGCATGGTGTATGTGCGTGGGCATGCCTGTGATTTTGATGAATGGCAAGAACACGGCGCACACGGCTGGAGCTATCAGGACTGTCTGCCCTATTTTAAGAAGGCAGAAAGTTGGGACAAAGGGGGCGACGAATACAGAGGGAGCAATGGCCCTCTGGCCACTTGCAATGGCAATGACATGGCACTCAATCCGCTTTATCAGGCCTTCATTAATGCAGGTAAAGACGCAGGCTACCCGACAACCGAAGACTATAACGGCTTCCGTCAGGAAGGGTTTGGCGCCATGCACATGACCGTAAAAAATGGTGTGCGTGCCTCCACCTCTAATGCCTACTTACGCGATGCATTGAAACGCCCGAACCTGACACTGTTAAGCGGCGTATTGACGCGAAAAGTGCTGTTAGACGGCAAGCAAGCTGTTGGTGTGCAATACGAGCAAAACGGCCAAGTCAATGAAGTGTTGGCTAACAAAGAAGTCATTTCAGCCGCGGGTTCCATTGGCTCGCCACAACTTTTACAACTGTCAGGCATCGGCCCTGAAGACGTTCTGCAATCCGCAGGTGTGCCGGTTGTCCAGCATTTGCCAGGGGTCGGAGAAAATCTACAAGATCACTTAGAAGTCTATTTTCAATACCATTGTAAACAACCCATCACCCTAAACAGTAAGCTTAACCTGGTCAGTAAAGGCCTTATTGGCTCACGCTGGATGATGTTTAAGAGCGGACTGGGCGCCACCAACCACTTTGAATCTTGCGGCTTTATTCGCTCAAGAGCCAATATAAAATGGCCGAATATTCAATACCATTTTTTACCCGCGGCGATGCGCTATGACGGCGGAAAAGCCATTGATGGGCATGGTTTTCAGGTTCACGTAGGACCGAATAAACCACAAAGCCGTGGGCGCGTCTGGATTACCTCTTCGGACCCTAAAACCTTTCCCAAAATTTTATTCAACTACATTGGTAC
This sequence comes from Marinomonas algarum, assembly GCF_020532605.1. Taxonomy (GTDB): domain Bacteria; phylum Pseudomonadota; class Gammaproteobacteria; order Pseudomonadales; family Marinomonadaceae; genus Marinomonas; species Marinomonas algarum. Next base: position 156,051 of record NZ_JAJATW010000001.1, read on the forward strand.
ACCGCAAGATAAGCAAGATTGGCGCGACACCATCCGTCTTACGCGCGAATTGCTCAACCAACCGGCTATGGATGCGTTTCGAGGTGAAGAAATTCAACCAGGCACACAGATAACGTCCGATGAAGCAATCGACCAGTGGGTTCGTGAGAATGTTGAAAGCGCGTATCACCCTTCTTGCACTTGTAAGATGGGCAGCGATGACGACGCCATGGCGGTTGTCGATAACCAATGCCGTGTAAGAGGGATCAAACACCTTCGTATCGTCGACTCTTCTGTTTTCCCAACCATTCCAAACGGCAACCTCAATGCGCCAACGATTATGGTGGCCGAAAAAGCCGCAGACATGATTTTAGGCAAGCCCGCTTTAGAAAAGACCGATGTTGACATCTGGATTGATGACCAATGGCAAAGTCGACAACGCCTAGGCAAGCCCAAACGTGCTTTAGGCAAACCACTTGAACAAACGCAATCAGAATCGTAAGCACCACACGATAAAACACTATTTTAATAAAAGGACAGTGACATGACATCACGACAGGAAAAAAACACACTCATTCGCCCTAAACTAGCACGCTTAACCTGTATGGTTGGCCTCACCGTCGCGACCAGCTTGGCCGCGCCTGCCGCGTTCGCGGAACAATGCAGCACCGTGCGCTTCTCTGACGTAGGCTGGACTGACATTACCGCAACAACCGCCGTTGCGACGGAATTGGTTAATGGCATGGGGTATCAATCTTCCACACAGCTTCTTTCAGTGCCGGTTACGTATACCTCTCTTTCAAATGGAGACATCGACGTATTCCTAGGTAACTGGATGCCAACAATGGAAGCCGACATCGCCAAATACCGAGAAAATGGCACGGTTGAAACGGTTCGCGCGAACCTTGAAGGTGCAAAATATACCCTCGCCGTGCCTCAATATGCTTATGATGCTGGCTTAAAAAGCTTCGCTGACATCGCTAAATTTAAAGGCGAACTGAAAAATCGTATCTATGGCATCGAGCCTGGTAACGACGGCAACCGTCTTATTCAAAGCATGATTGACGACAACGCTTTTGGTCTTAAAGGCTTCAAATTGGTTGAATCCAGTGAGGCGGGTATGATTTCTCAGGTTTCACGTTCGGCTAAACGTGAGCAGTGGGTTGTCTTCTTAGGTTGGGCTCCTCATCCAATGAATGCCAATATAGACATGACTTACCTATCGGGTGGTGATGACTTTTTTGGCCCTAATTATGGTGGCGCCAGTGTTCATACAAACGTACGAAAAAACTACACGCAAGAATGCCCGAACGTTGGAACTTTGTTGAAAAACTTGTCTTTTTCTTTAGAAATGGAGAACGAGATTATGGGTTCTATTCTTAATGACGGCATGAAACCAAAAGTTGCCGCTCGCACTTGGTTACAAGCAAATCCAGAGGCATTAAACGACTGGCTTGAAGGCGTTACAACGAAAAACGGCGACGCAGCATTGCCAGCAGTTCGCAACTATCTTGACCTTTAATTCAATCTAGAGATCTCATTCAATACTCCAATATTCAGTGCATTTGCACTGTTTATTGGATATCTACGTGTAAAAAAAGGCCATTCTATGAATTGGATTACAGAACATAAAATACCCCTCGGTGATTGGACAGAAGCGTTTATTGATTGGTTAACATTTAATGCTGCAGGTTTTTTCGATGCTATTTCTCTTTCCTTAGAGTGGGTTATTCTCACGGTTGTTGAACTGTTCCAGTGGCTTCCTCCTTACGTTCCTATGATTATGACGGCCGCCATTGCTTGGGCCCTGCATCGCAGTCTCTCTTTGGTCATCTTTGTGGTTGTCGCTTTATTACTCATCCTGAATTTGGGTTACTGGCAAGAGATGATTGAAACCTTTGTCTTGGTATTAACCGCCACCACACTGTCGGTAGTAATGGGGGTTCCGATTGGTATTTTGGCGGCCCATAAACCAAAGCTATACACCTTCATGCGCCCTGTGCTCGATATGATGCAAACCATTCCCACCTTCGTCTACCTTATACCGACCTTAGTGTTGTTTGGTTTAGGGGTTGTGCCCGGCCTTATTTCCACCATTATCTTCGCCATCGCTGCGCCCATTCGCTTGACCTATCTTGGTATCAGCAAAGTGCCTGACAACCTCATTGAAGCCGGTAAAGCCTTTGGCGCGACACCGTCAAAACTGCTTTTTAAGGTCGAACTACCCGCCGCCATGCCCAGCATTATGGCCGGAATCACCCAGTGCATCATGCTGTCCTTGTCCATGGTAGTCATAGCCGCACTCGTGGGCGCAGATGGCCTCGGCAAACCCGTTATCCGCGCACTCAACACGGTCAATATTTCTCAAGGTTTTGAAGCCGGACTCGCTATTGTGCTGGTTGCCATCATTCTTGATCGTATCTTTAAAAAACCCGGCGCCAAAGAGGAAGGTTAATCATGTCCGCTATTAGTATTCGTAACCTTGATGTTGTATTCGGAGATCAACCGGATAACAGCCTTTCGTTGTTGGACCAAGGTAAAAACCGTCAAGAAATCATTGATTTAGGAGGCAACGTTGTCGGTGTGCACAATGCCAATCTGAATGTCGCCGAAGGTGAGATTTGCGTCCTAATGGGGTTGTCTGGCTCAGGCAAATCCAGCCTTCTTAGGGCGGTGAATGGATTGAACCCCGTGACCCGAGGAGAACTCTTAGTTCGTGACGGGGATGCCATGGTCGATATCGGCTCTTGTGATGATGCCACATTACGCAGTATGCGCACGCGTCGTATTTCTATGGTGTTTCAGAATTTCGCCCTCATGCCTTGGTTAACGGTTCTTGATAACGTGGCTTTTGGTCTAGAGATGCAAGGCATGGGTAGAAAAGAACGCCTCGAAAAGGCAATGGAAAAGCTTGAAATGGTGGGGTTGAATGAATGGGCCGACAAATTCGCCCATGAGCTGTCTGGCGGGATGCAACAGCGCGTTGGTTTGGCCAGAGCGTTCGCCATGGATACGGACATATTGCTAATGGATGAACCCTTTTCAGCGCTAGACCCTTTGATTCGCAGCCAATTGCAAGATGAGTTGATCGAACTACAGCAACGCCTTAATAAAACGATCTTATTTGTCAGTCATGACCTTGATGAAGCGCTCAAAATCGGCACTAACATCGCGATTATGGAGTCAGCCAAGATCATTCAACATGGCAGCCCTGAAGAGATCGTGCTCAATCCTACCAACGAATACGTTGCGCAATTTGTTGCCCATACCAACCCACTTAATGTGCTAAAAGGCCGTTCGTTAATGACAGAAACGAACCAACTTACGCAAGAGAATGGCACACTCGTGTTGGATTCGAATAATCAGACGTTCTTAACGACAGACTCTGCTGGCCAAGTACAGTCTGCTACGCAGCAAGGGACATCAATTCGCCTCTGCCAATGGCAAGACGGCGAAGACATTAATCAACTGCCAACGGATTCGTTCGCCATGGCAAATCCTGATATCTCTATGCGTCATGCCATCGAAATACGTTACCGTACAGGCCATCCTGTTCTTTTGGTTGAAAATGGGACGCTAGTGGGGGTTCTAGGCGATAAAAACTTTTATTACGCCCTACTCGGAAAGCATTTTACAACGGAGCAAACAGAGAACGCTTAGATAACTGTGTGCGACATTAATGGCAATAACTGCAACGCCAACAACAGCGCAAAATTAATATCGCACACCTTTATAATCAGACTAGGCTAACTGCAATTCTAAATAGTTTGTCACCATTTGTTGCGCTAACTCTGTATTAATCCCTTCTGGTGACAGCGCACCTCTTAGCCAAATACCATCAATCAGCGCAGCAATACCTTGTGCGACAAATAAGGCTTTTTCAGCCGGTAGCAATTTTTTCAACTCTAACAAGAGGTGTGATAACAAACGCTTTTCATTCACTCGCTGCAATCGAAAGAGCGCTTCATCGTGCATTGATTGAGACCAGAAGGCTAACCAAGTCTTAACCACCTTATTTTCAACCTGATTCTGAGAAAAATTACCGCCCACTATCGCTTCAATACGCAAAACGGGATTGTCTGGTCCAGCCGCTCTTAAACGGCTTTTCACGCCTTCAGAAAGTTGCTGCAAAACCGATCGCATTGTCGCTTCGAGAAGACCGCTCTTCCCTCCGAAATAATGGTTAATAATGGCCGGTGATACGCCAGCATAGCTGCTTATCATCACCACACTCGCTTTTTGCAAGCCCACCGCATTTATCGCTTCCATTGTAGCGTCAATTAATTGCGGCTTTCTGATTTCAGGCATTCCGATCTTAGGCATTTAATGTGATCCATAAACATAAATGAATTGTTAAATCAAAGTGCACCTATGGCACTAAACTGTCAACCCCTCACGCCACGTTCCTAGCAGGAGCGTAAATGTAGAACTTGGCTTATCAGCAAAAATTTAAACTGTTTTACAGTAAATGAAATGGTATTTATTAGAGGTAGGAAGAATTGAATATATAAAATGGGGAGATAATAGGTGGCATCTCTACCAGCCGCACCTCGGCACACAAGGCCACCGCTGTGGCTGCTTCCTTCCGGACCTGACCAGATTAACGGTTTATTGTTGCGAGGGGACCAGCAGAGACACCATAAAGGAGGTCTCGTTGACCTTGGTGCGCAATTATACGCAGCCAATCCGAAATATCAACCGCCTTTCTTACGTATTTTCAATTACTTAAAAAATTGTTGGATAATCTCTTGGCATTTGTCTCGTTACCTTTTCTTTGATGCTAGGTCGGCTTAGGCATTTAAGTTAAGATATTCTCTTACTTACACATAGGGAAACAGCATGAGTTTAAAAGCGTACGAAAACCTTGCCAAAGGCGAAACATTGTCTCTTGATACCGTATTGGCCAATTTAAAAACCGATGAGCATGGCTTGGTTGCGGCCATCGCACAGCAACACGATACCGGCGAAGTGCTGATGCTGGCTTACATGAATGAAAAGTCCATTCGAGAAACCCTAGAAACAGGTCAAGTGTGCTACTGGTCTCGTTCCCGTCAAACCTACTGGCGTAAGGGAGAAAGCTCAGGGCACAGGCAGACCTTGGTGTCTTTGTCTTTTGACTGCGATGGTGATGCCATTTTACTGAAAGTCGATCAACAAGGCCCTGCCTGTCACACCAATCGACGCGATTGCTTCTTTTTTACGGTAGATGGCGATCAAGTGGTCATCCGCACTGCCCCTACGCATTAGAGCGGATAGGCAAACACTGTAAAAAGGGAGTATGCTCATTTCATTAAACATCGCTGACTTGCGAGGAGAAAATCATGTGTCGTTGGATGGCGTATCAAGGCCTGCCCGTTTACCTTGAATCGTTGCTTTTTAAACAGGAGCACTCGTTAATACATCAAAGCCTAAGCGCCAGAAAATCTTCTGTTACCGTCAACGCCGATGGCTTTGGGCTTGGTTGGTATGACGAGCGGGAAGAACCTGGTCTTTACCATGAAATCCTCCCCGCTTGGAGCGACAGCAATTTAAAAAGTCTCGCGAAGCACATCAAGAGCGGGTTGTTCTTTGCTCATGTTCGAGCCTCAACCGGCACGGAAACCAGCCGAGCAAACTGCCATCCTTTTGGCTATAAAAATTGGTTATTTATGCATAATGGCCAGATTGGGGGCTATGAAGCACTGCGCTGGCAACTGGATAGACTGATACCAGAGCACCTCTATCAAGAACGCAAAGGTGCCACCGACTCCGAACTCATCTTTCTATTGATGATCGCAAACGGTTTAGAAACACATGCCGAGCAAGCCATTCGCGTCACTCTTTTGCAAATTCTCGACCTAATGAAAGACAAAAATATCGACGAACCGTTTCGTTTTACTTCTGTTTTTTCCGATGGAAAACGCATCATTGCGGTTCGCTTTTCTAGCGACGACAAAGCCCCGAGCCTTTATGCAAAGCAATTTGATGACCACATCGTGATTGGTTCAGAGCCACTGGATCACCGAACTGACAGCTGGACACTGGTGCCCGCAGGGCATATCGCCTACCTAGAAAACAATCACTATCACACACACGCGTTATTCGATTAACCGCCATACGCAGCACTAAGGACAGTTCGATTGCTCTTTTTATTAAAACACGGGATAAACACCCTCACCGGGTGGTTCGTACTGGCCACGTTGGTGCTGTATTTGGGCTCAGCCTTTGACTACCTTTCTGTGCTATGGCCAACACTGGCGGCATGGATTGCCAACATGGCCATGTGGCGAACCCTCGCCCCAAGCGCAAAACGCCAAGTGGGTTGGTTAATGGGCATTGGCCTTGCGGCACTTTCATTTGCCGCCTTTAAGGGAAACTGGATGACATGGGAAAAAATCTTTGCCGTCAACATCCCCATGCTTGCGATGTTTGTTGCTGTGTCTTTTTTGGATTTAACCAACGCAACGGATCAAGATCGCAGCTTACCAAAAGGCTTGCACGCTATTTTAAACACCGCCGTCGGTGTGCAAGTGCTGGGCGCTGTTATTAACCTATCGGCCATCATGGTTTTTGCTGATCGCATGAAAGGAGCAAAAAAGCTCACCTCTACACAACAATTTGTTTTAACACGAAATTTTTCTGCCGCCGCTTGGTGGTCACCTTTTTTCGTCGCAACAGGCGTTGCCTTGATCTATGCGCCCGGCATGGAATGGCAGAAAACCCTGATACCGGGCTTAGTCATGGGACTCATTACCGCGATACTTTCCAGTGCCGAAGCCTATCAAAAAACCAAAGGCGACTTTGAGGGCTACCCGATTCGTCGAGAAAGCTTGCTTACGCCTTTATTTTTGGCGGTGTCCGTCATTGTTGGACACTTCATTTGGCCAGACATCAGTATCCTAGTATTAATTTGCCTATTGGCGCCTGGCGCAACCTTGCTTCTGATGAAGGCCCCTTCTCGAAAAGACCGCTTGCAACGCTTCGTTCATGACAAACTGCCTCGAATTGGCAGCCAATTTTCGTTGTTCCTTGCCGCCGGACTGTTTTCAAGCGGCATTAGCGCCGTCATCATGAGCTACCCTGAACTCTTTAACCTGGATAACTTCACCTTTAGTCCCGTCATGTTTGCATTGATTTTAGCGGGCATGATTTTAATGAGCCTAATTGGCGTACACCCTATTGTCACTATTGCCATCGTTAGTCCGATGTTGCTGCCCTTATCGCCAAATCCGACGTCTCTAGGATTTTTATTTCTCAGTGCTTGGGCTATTTCCGCGGGGAGCAGTGGCTTAACAGGGGTTGGGGTCTTTATGACAAGTCGTTATCAGATACCCGCTAAAACCATTGTCAAAAACAGCGCCTTTCACGCCGTATTAATGTGGCTACTGTGCTCAATCATAAATAGTGTATTTTTATGATTAAATTTACTTAAAAAGAAGTACACGCTAAATACTTGCCCTTTTGCAACATAAAACCTGTTATATTAACTTTCCTTAATATTGAACTTTATCGCTCCATTCACCACTAAATACGCGATAAAAGCCATTTCAATAATACAAGAGACACCTCAGGGATTAATGATGAAGAAAGACAGCAAAGTATTAATCATCGGCGGCGGTTTTGCCGGTGCTCGTGTTGCTCAAGATCTTGCAAAAGCAGGGTTTAACCATGTCACACTGGTTGATAAAAAAGACTATTTTGAAGTGACTTACGCCGCACTAAGAACCCTCGCACAACCTGAACTTGGATTACGCTCAAGACTGCCTTATGCCAAGTTTATTCAGGGTCACTTTCATCAAGGTGAAGTCGCGACTCTTGCACCAAACCACGCAGAACTGACAGACGGCAGCAGATTGGAATTTGATGTGGCCGTCATTGCCAGCGGCTCTTCATACGCTTCCTTACCCCTTGCAAAATCTCAACAGGCGATGCAACTTTCTGAGCGAGAAATCGAATTAATCGATGCCAACCAAACGCTGGTACAAGCTAATAACGTTCTTATTATTGGCGGCGGCATTGTCGGTGTTGAGTTGGCCGGAGAAATAGCCGACCACCACCCTGATAAAAAAGTGACCTTGGTGCACGGCGGAGCACGCCTTGTCCCAGAGCTAAGCGAGAAAGCCGCTAAAGTCGCCGACAAGCAGCTGCGCAAACTCGGCGTTCACCTTATTTATAACAAACGCCTGACGGATCAAGACCCACTCTTAGATCAAGCCAACCTAGTATACACCTGCGCAGGCGTCACACCGAACACAGACATCATGAGTCAGCATTTCGGTCATACACTGGACGACCAGAGCCGCCTAAAAGTCGACGGTCATTTTCGCGTGGAAGGCACCCAACATCTTTTTGCCCTAGGTGATTGCGCCAATGTGCCAGAAGGCAAATTGGGCTACCTTGCTGATCAGCAAGCGAATGCTCTTGCCAAAACACTGATTGCACTCAGCGACAGCAAAAGCCCAAAAGCATACAAACCCAACCCAATGATGGCGCTTGTTCCCGTCGGCCAACAACAGGGCTTAGTGCAACTGCCCTTTATGGTAACGACAATGAATTTGATGGTGAACATGAAGCAAAAAGACATGTTTATTTTGAAATCGTACAAAAACCTACGAGCGCATTAATTCACACCTGAACAAAAGACCGCGCCGGACGTCAGTGCACACAAACGTCCGGTGCTTTTTTACAGCGAATGCTTGAAAATCAAACCCTCTAACCTAATGAGTCTTTGATGGTGAGAAGCCAAAGAAGCGCTTATATTCTCGGCTAAATTGAGAAAAACTGTTGTAACCCACTTGGAAACTGGCCTCGGTAGCGCTCATACCTTGCCTTAACAGTGTTTGCGCTTTTTGCAGCTTGCTGGATTTAATGTATTGCATGGGTGGGACATGCATAATCTGCTTAAAAGCCGTAAAGAAGCGTGTTTTGCTCATATTGGCCAACTCAGCCAACTCTTGCACGTGAATCGTTTGATGGGTGTGAGAGTGTATATAATTCACCGCCCGAGAAATCGGCTGAATCTCACCATACTGATTTAGCAGCAAACGCAAGGCATGACCGTGCTCACTGGTTAATAGACGGTAATAAATCTCGTCGACCACTTGCTCACCTAAGATCTTTGCATCCAAAGGGTCATGACTGATTTCTAACAGCTTGATAAATAACTCAACCAACGTATTTTCCGCTCTGCCTATCATCAAAGAAGAAGATTTTTCACAGCTGATTTCAGGGGCTTGGCCAGCTAAACGCTCAATGCGCAGCACCATGTCTGCCAATTTAATCAAATTGATTTCCAGAGAAGCGGACAGCAATGGCTGATCAACACTGGCCGACACCACCTCGGTACTTACCGGCATCGGCAAAAAATTAATAAAGAAATCCCCTGATTGATAGGTAAAATCACGGTCGCCCACATAACAGCGCTTTGTGCCCTGCCCCATTAAACAGATTAGCGGCTCATAAAAAGCGTGTGTTTTTGATTCTGGCTGTGACGCACGAAAGCAACCCACACCAGAAATAAGAGAAGCATTAAATCCCTCATCTGCCGCCAGCTCTGTCAGTAATTGCTGATACCTTGTCAATTTCTCAGTCATCGTTTTCTCCCACTGCGTAAGCCGCCATAATAACGTGACTGTTTAAAATAAACACCTTAATTGCACATTTCAAACCCCATCTGAACGATTAGGCATCATAAAAGGTCTTTTGTGCCTATAATCAACCATTCAATCTCACTATAGTGCATACATCGAAATCAACACCACCAACGAGGTATGACATGAATAACTTTGATTACTACAATCCAACGCACATTGTCTTTGGCCAAGATCGTTTAGCAGAGCTTGACCAGTTAATTCCAGCGGACGCCAAAGTGATGATTACCTTTGGCGGTCAAAGTGCAAAAAAATACGGCACGATCGACACGGTTCGCGCCAGTCTTGGACACCGAGATATTATTGAGTTTGGCGGTATAGAGCCAAACCCACAATACACCACCTTGTTAAACGCCATTGAGATTGTAAAAACGGAAAACGTTGATTTCCTTCTTGCCGTCGGTGGTGGTTCAGTCATGGATGGCACAAAATTCATTGCGCTTGCGGCCAAACACCCTTCAGAGGATTACCATGAACTTTTGTTCCATGGCTTCAATCCCGTCCCAGCAAACGATGCTATTACGCTAGGCTGCGTGGCCACCTTACCGGCAACGGGCTCTGAAATGAACATGGGGGGCGTGATCACCTTTAAGGAACAAAAATACCCCTTTATGTCACCGCTGGTCTTCCCTAAGTTCTCCGTACTTGACCCAGACCTTACCAAAACACTGCCAAAAGAGCAGATTGCCAACGGCGTTGCTGACGCGTTTGTGCATGTTATCGAGCAATACTTAACCCAGCCCGTCAATGCAAAAGTGCAGGACCGTATCGGTGAAGGCGTACTAAAAACATTGATTGAAGACGGCCCAGTCACTTACGCAGACAATGACGACATAGACGCTCGCAAAAACTTTATCTGGTCAGCAACGAACGCGCTGAACGGCATTATTGGTGCAGGTGTTCCCCAAGATTGGTCTACACACATGATTGGCCATGAAATGACCGCACAATTTGGTATTGCCCACGGCAGAACACTCGCAATCATCTTGCCGAACGTACTGCGTGAACGCAAAGAGCATAAACGCGCCAAGCTATTGCAATTTTCTGAACGCGTATGGGACATCACCGAAGGCACAGACGACGAGAAAATTGATCTTGCTATCGACAAAACAGAAGCGTTCTTCAACTCATTGGACATCGTCACCAACCTGACCCACTATGGCATCGACGATGCGGGCATTGACAGTGTCGTTGTGAACATGGAAAAAATGGGGCTGACAGCGCTGTCCGAAACCGGCGATTTGACACTGGATATCGTGCGTAAAATTTTGACCGCGACACGTTGATCGCAGCCTAACAAAGGCACCTTAAGTAAGGCCGCCTTTTCCTGCTCTACAAAAGCACGACATGCTAAAGTGACTGTCGTGCTTTTTTTGTTTTTTATTCTACCGCTCTGCCAGCGAATTCAAATTCAACACGACCTGTAAAGCGCTTCATTGTTACTTTCCACTCTTTTTTGTAATCTTTTGTACCCAATCATAGACAGCCTTAATCACTGAAATATAATGATTTTTTGTAAAACTATAGGGATATTACTCTATGACCGTTGTCACTCCTTTTCCCTGAACAAGAAGCTTATTTCACGTTTCTATTTTATTAAGTTTTGCTCTTAAGCTTTTCTTATATTATCTTGATTTTATTTCTAAAAATCGAATACCACGATAACGATTGACCAGGTTTATGTGTATCCAATGACGAAACCCACAACAAAAAAGCCACATGCTTTTAGCGAGCAAGCAAAAAGCACCATCATGCTAGAAGGGGTTTACGCGATCTTAACCCCCTTAAAAGAATTGCACCCAAGCCTTGCCCCCTCAATTGATAAGGCTATTAGCTCATGCAATGGGTTATTGGCGTCAGAAAATATGAAAGCGATTTATTCGCAGCTCATCATTGTTTCTGGACAAATAAAAGACGGTATCAAAGAAGACAAAAAAGACGTTACTAAGGCGATCACGGCGCTGGCAAAAAACTTTGAATCCTTTGATAAACGAATCTTCAATAAACACCAAGAACGCACTATCTTGTCATTAAAATCGCAGTTTCTTTCAGGTGAGTTGTCAACACACGAAGCACTCGATCAAATCGCACACATCTCACAAGACATTTCCATTGCCGTCAGCTCGGCGATGGAAGCGAGCTACGGCGGGAAAAGCCTCTTACCCAGCCTGTACTCAGAAGGCGTTGAAAAAATCATGCACGCTGACATCGTCATTGCCACTAATCGCCTTGGTGTTGATTTAGACAGGTTAAGCAGCATCCTTTGTCGAGAAAACCCAAAGAACAGCGACATCCAAGCCATTCGAGAAGAAATCATTGGCCTGAAAATACACGAAGGCAAAACCAAATTTTTTCAGTCCATGGACATATTGTCACGCCTATCCTGGTCAATGCATCGCTTAAACGATAAGCGCGTTGAAAAAGACAAAGAGTATTTAGGTAACCTAGCGCACTACTTCAAGTTCATGTCGACCAAGATACAAAACAGTAACAATGTGAATGATAAATCTTTATCGTTTTTGGGGGACTTTGAAACCGAATTTGATCAGCATTTGAAAGACCTTGAGTCCTTCAGTAAAAGTGAGTGCACCATAGAGCAACTTAAAGAAGCGGTCTTTTCCAACATAAAGTCGATGCAACTTTCAACCCGTGACTTTATTGAAAGACAGTCCAAAGTCATTGAAGAGCAACAGGCGATTATTGAAGCGCAGCAGTCTCAACTATTGAACATGGAAACCAACCTTGCCTCTATTTCTGATGATTTAGAAATCGCATCGAAGGAAATTTTACACGACGAATTGAGCGGCCTTAATAATCAAAGAGGTTACGATTTATACAGCGATAAGCTGCACAGCCAATGGCGCAGCACCAAGCATACAACACCATTAAGCATCATGATGATTAACGTGGATTTGTTTAAAAAAATCACCGACACCCATGGCCGCGATGTGGGAAATCTGCTGATCACTTGGATGGGGGAAGTGCTTCGACACATCTGCAAACACAAGACCCTGTTTACCGCTCGACATCACCTCGACGACTTTGTTATTTGCACCGACAACTTGACGCCTTGCGAGGTGTTGTCTTTGGTAAAACGAATACAAGCCTTTGTTCAGAAAAAACCTTTCGTGTCCAAATACTACAATGTATCGCTTAATATTACTGTCTCGGTGGGGCTGGCCTTCTTTATTGACCCAGACGACTCCCCTGAAACCGTATTAAGTTACGCCCAAAAAGCGTTGAAGCAGCCGAAAAATAAAGGTCGAAATCAAGTCTGGGTGAGCCGTAGCGCAGTGATTGCTGAAAAAATTGGCCCTCTAAAGACAAGCTAACGTGTTACCTGAATGGGCTGTATGGTCCGAAGAGATTTGAAAGACTAAGAGGCAGGCAATCCAAATGTGTATTTGCTACGTTCTAAAGAGCCAGCGTTCAAATAAACGCACAACTAAGGCAATAACATCCCATTAAGGACACGCTATGACCGGATTAACTGAAGAAAGTATCAACTGCCCTTACTGTGGGGAAGACATCGACGTCATTATTGAACCCATGGACGACAACCAGGAATACATTGAAGATTGCCAAGTTTGCTGTCGCCCAATTGTGTTTCATATCGATGTGGATTTTGAAGGCACACAGACACTCTATGTGCATTCTGAAAACGAGACCTATTGACTCGCCTTACGGCCGCCCTAACGTCTGTTTATATTTTAAACAGACGGGCTTTTTCTTGGTACTCCTGCGTCACCCGGTTCACATCATTTCGACTTTGTGCTAACTCCGTCATTAAATCAAACAAGACTTGGATAGTGTCCGCATTTTCGGTCACTTTTTGACTGATCAACGCAACCACCTTATCTTGCTCAAGAGTGCTTTGCGCTACTGTCTGACTGCTCACCGCGATGGCACTGACGTCTTCTGCTCGTTTATTTAGGCCATTAGAAATGGTCAATGCGTGCTCGACGTTGAGCTGCGTTCTTTTCTGCCCCGATTCCATCGACGTGACCGTGTTTGCGACGCTGGCATTCAGTCGCTCTAACACCTTCTCAATGTCATCTGTTGATTGACTCGAACGGGACGCCAAGGCTCTGACTTCGTCCGCCACCACCGCAAAACCTCGACCGGTTTCGCCTGCCCTAGCCGCTTCAATTGCCGCGTTCAAAGCCAGCAAATTGGTTTGCTCTGAAATGCTTCGAATCGACTGCAGCAACGACGTGATGGCATTAACATCCGACGTCAGAGCTTGAAGCGAATCCGATACACGCTTGGTGTCGTCTGACAATAACTCCATGTCTTTCATGATGGTCAAGGCTTGTTGTTGATCCTCAATAATTTCTTTCTCTAACGCACCCACAATGTCTGCTGACTCCAAGCTGCTCTGAGCCACAGACTTCATGGACTGCGACACTTCTTCTGTGGCAGAAGCCGTCTCTATTGAACGGTGCTTACTTTGCTCCACACTCGCGTTTGCCCTGTCAGCAACACAACTAATTTGATCACTTGATTGAGTTAATGTCGCCGCAATTCTCTGATAATCACCAAACAGCGAAGACAGAGTATCAAGCAATTGATTAAGCGCATATTCCGCTGAAGAGGAAGGGTTTGGCACGCGAACCGACAGATCATTTTCTTTCGACACCTGCTCAATAGCAGACGCCACTTTATTGTTACTGGAAGACGCTTTTGTCATAAGGTGCGCCATGTAAATCAAGACACCCGCCTCTGCAGTGGCAAACAAGCAATGAACCAGCATTAAATTCATATTGTGGTGGCCTGAGAAAACCATGATGGGCATGTCACCCACGTGCACATTCGCCATTTGCACGTACATAAACACCACGTGATACAAAGCGGTGGTGACCAAGGCGGCAATAATCGGTTGCCATTTGTGGTAGATAAGCAACACCACCATGGAAGCAAAAATATGAAAGTGCATCTCTGTTAAACCGTATTGGCTTTGAATCAACAGAGAAGACACAACCATCATCAATATGCCAGCCAACACCGAAAACGCCAGTTGACCTTTAAACAAGCTGTAGGCCAGCTGTGTCGCCACCGCGAGAAAAACCGACGCAAACAGCGTGAAGGAAAACAACTGCTCACCGATCAACCCACTCACCAGCAGTATTGGCACTTGCGCCATTAATGTTCGATAAACGAACAAATCATTTTTTTACGTACGTTCTTGCGATCTTGACATAGTATTACCCACTGTTGTGTACGCGAAACTAATCTGACTAATTTAGCGTATTTTTTAATTTGCCGTATTTATAAACCGTATTGCGACTGACGCCTGCGGCCTTGGCCGTTTGCGTCACATTGCCTTTAAACTTGCCTAATAAATACGGAATCATTTCTTCTAAGGGGGCTTCAACCCCTTCTGACCCTCGACCTAGGGTCGCTTCTGTTGCTGTTGAGGGAATCCTATCCTGTGTCTGTTCAGGCGATGACGCCATTGCCTCTAGATCATCGAAAAAGTCGTCCGGCAAATGCCACTCTTCCAATACTTCTTCATCGGCCATTGCCATGCCAACCTTTAATACATGTGCCAACTGTCGCATGTTCCCTGGCCAAGGGTGACTGACCAGAAGATCAAGCATCTTCGGCGATAAGTCGGGACCAGGCTCTTCAAAACGTAAGCGTTTGTGCAAATAACGGATCAAAGCCGCCTTGTCTGCCCGCTTTCGCAAGGCCGGTAATTCTATGTTTAGCCCTGAAATACGGTAATACAAATCTTGTCTGAATTGACCACTTTTGATCTCTTCTTTTAAATGACGATTGGTCGCTGAGATCAACTTAATATCCACGGGATAGGTCTCTGTTGAACCCAAAGGTGTCACCACGCGCTCTTGTAACACACGCAACAAACGCGACTGTACCGCCATGGGCATTTCGCCAATTTCATCTAAAAATAACGTCCCTCGATGAGCCCGACGTATTAAGCCAATGGAGCCACGATTTTGTGCGCCGGTAAACGCGCCTTTTTCATAACCAAATAACTCTGACTCCACCAGTTCGGCTGGAATCGCTGCGCAATTCACCGCCACCAGCATCTCCTTGGCGCGAGAACTGTGGTAATGCAAACTGCGTACAAAGATTTCTTTGCCTGCGCCTGTTTCCCCATGAATCAAAATAGGGATGTCTTTTTCCATAATCTTATGGGCTTGACGCACAAGGCGCTCAACACGCTCATCACCGTGATGCAATTCATCAAGTGGAATAACATTTTCTGGCAAGGAGGCACTCGTCTTAACAGGGGCACTCGCCTTAACAGGGGCGCTCGTTTTGACAGCGTCACCCGTTTTCGCTGTTCCTATACTGGACTGTGGCGATGGCGCAACATACTCACTGTGATGACGAAAATCTGGAACACGCATCACTTGCTGTGTCGGCGGAATGACTTTGACGTAGAATTGGTAACGCCCCATGGCCATCAGTTTCAGCGGCAAACTGACGGGGTGGTGTTTGATTTCACGCATTTCGATATCAAAAATTTGATTGATATTAAGCAAGGCCAAATCCCGCGCCAGCACCACTTCAGCACGGCGATTGGCCGAGACAATGGTGCCGTTTTCATCGAGCACCAAAATACCCGACCAATGACTGTCCAAACTGACCACATTGGTATTAAAACTGAGGATAAAGTACTCTTGCTGAAACGCGGAAAAAATCAGTCTATTTTCAACACTCAACGACATGAGCTTTACCATGCCGAACGTATGATCCTGCGGTAAATAGGCGTCGGAAGAAATGTCGAGCACGCCGACAAGGTCGTTTTTTGTGTTGTAAATGGGCGATGCGGAACCGACCATAAAACGGTTCGCGCGAAGGTAGTGTTCGTCTCGCCCCACCTGTATGGCTTCACCCGTCATCAACGCCGTACCAATCGCGTTGGTGCCCACGCCCTTTTCAGTCCACTGATTGCCCCCCACTAAACCGTGCTCTGCGGCACTGCCAAAACGTGGCTGCCCCCAGGTATTCAAGACATGACCTTGACGATCTGCCAAAACAATCATGCAAGCAGAGTTGCTCAGAATATTTTCATAATAGGGCAACACTTCATTTTCTGTGGTCTCAAGTAAACTACGATGCTGATCCACCAAGTCATTGAGCGTCCCCTTTCCTAAGGTGGCAAAATCGGGCTGGCTGGTGTGATCCAGACCAAACTGCTCACAACGATACCAAGACGCCTGAATGCGTTCTTTGTGTGACTCAGTGTGCAATTCATGTTCATTGATCTGTTTTTGTTCTTCTTTTGGCATTACCGACTCCTCTGCACCGTCACCTGATAAGTAAGACGTGCATGAAATGTTCATATTGATCAACAAACTGTAAACACTTTGAACACGTCTGAACACCCCCTTTTCGATAACGAACACACTGACTTTTATCTTAATAAGGTTAAATAATTGTTATATATCAGTTATTTAACCTCAACTTTATGCGTTTGGATTATTTTGGCATAGGTTTTGTATTGTATTTAAGCATAACTTGTTCGCTGAACGTGTTCATTTATGTACACATCTTGAGCAACGAGATTACAAAATAACAACAAAAAAGGTACTTACAATGTCTTTAACGCTGCAGAATGTATCGCGCGTTGTTGAAGGCGAGACGTGGATTGATGAGGTCAATTTGACCCTAGAACCCGGCTCCTTCAATGTTTTGCTCGGACGCACCTTGTCCGGTAAAACCACGCTGATGCGCCTTATGGCCGGTCTTGACCGACCCACCAAGGGAAAGATTCTCATGAATGGCGTCGACGTAACCGGTATGCCGGTGCGTGAACGCAATATTTCCATGGTGTATCAACAGTTCATCAACTACCCCAACCTCACCGTTTACGAAAACATCGCGTCACCGCTTCGTCTGGCCAATATGGATGAAAAAGAAGTCGATCGTCGAGTACGTGAAACCGCCACCATGCTGCGCATTGATCCTTTTCTCGATCGCTTGCCTTTGCAATTATCGGGTGGTCAGCAACAGCGTACCGCTATGGCACGCGCCTTGGTGAAAGATTCGCAAATCATCTTATTCGATGAACCCCTAGTTAACCTAGATTACAAGCTGCGCGAAGAACTGCGTCAAGAATTGCGTGCATTGTTTAAAGCACGTAATTGCATTGCGATCTATGCCACCACCGAGCCCAACGAAGCTCTTGCATTAGGCGGCAACACCGCGGTACTCAACGAAGGCCGTTTGTTGCAAATGGGCCCCACCGCTGAGGTTTACCACCAGCCAAAAAACATCATCACCGCCGAGATGTTTTCTGAACCGCCTATTAACGTGGTGCCGGGTCGTGTCAGCGAAGAAGAAGTCACCTTTGACGATACCGTTCACTTTCGTTTGAACAACGATCTGCGCCGTCTGTCGCCCGGTGAATATCAATTTGGCGTGCGCGCCTCACACATTGGCTTAGTCCCCCATGCGGATGACGATCTGGAGTTACCGGTGCGTGTTGACCTTGCTGAAATCAGCGGATCAGAAACCTTTTTGCACGTCCATAACCCGCATTTCGATTTGGTTTTGCACCTTTCGGGGGTCCACGCCTATCACGTGGACCAAGAAATCAAGGTGTATTTCCCCACGCACAAGCTGTATGCCTTTGATGCAAACGGCACAATGGTGCATTCCCCAGCACGAATGAGGGAGCAATAATCATGGCCGCTATTACACTCAACGCCTTAGCGCACACTTACTCAGATAACCCAACGCGTCCAGAAGACTATGCGATTCGTGAGATGACCCACGAATGGGAACAAGGCGGTGCCTTTGCCCTACTTGGCCCTTCTGGTTGTGGTAAATCGACTCTTTTGAACATTATTTCAGGGTTATTAGAGCCCTCTGATGGCGAAGTCTTGTTTGATGGCAAGCGCGTTAACGAACTCAAACCCGAGGAGCGCAACATCGCTCAGGTTTTCCAATTCCCCGTGGTGTACGACACCATGACGGTGTTTGATAACCTTGCTTTCCCGCTGCGCAACATTGGCGTGCCGGAACACAAAATCAAATCCAAAGTGTTTGAAGTGGCTGACATCTTGGAATTGTCCGACCAACTCAAACGCAAAGCCAAAGGTTTGTCGGCGGATCAGAAACAAAAAGTCTCCATGGGACGCGGCCTGGTGCGTGACGATGTGTCGGCGATTTTGTTCGACGAACCATTAACCGTCATCGATCCACAGCTTAAATGGAAATTGCGTCGCAAACTCAAGCAAATCCACGAGCAATTTAACATCACTATGGTGTATGTGACCCACGATCAGCTCGAAGCGTCCACATTCGCCGATAAAATTGCGGTGATGTACCAAGGTCAAATTGTCCAATTTGGCACCCCTCGTGAATTGTTTGAAGAACCCGCACACACTTTTGTCGGTTACTTTATTGGCAGCCCAGGCATGAACTTTTTCGAGGTGGAATTGAACGACACGCTCCGCTTTGGCGAGCACGAAATCGCCACCAGCGACGCCATGCTGTCTCGCCTAAAGAACCTACCGGCAAAGAAAATCACCGTCGGCATTCGCCCAGAGTTTGTGCATGTCTGGGAAGGCAAAAATGATGATGCGTTTAAAGTCGATGTGGATTTTATTGAAGACCTAGGCACCTATAAGATTTTGTCTTTCTTGTTCAATGGCCAAACCATGAAAGCGCGTTTAAGCGAAGACCAAGCCATCCCTTCAGGGCAAATTTATGTGAGCTTTCCGGAACAATGGACCAAGGTGTATGTGGACGACTATCTCGTCAATATGACCGAACCGGCCGTTAATCAAACCGAGGAGATCCACCATGCAAACTAAAGTCGAGAACAACAAGGCATGGTTCCTTGTGATGCCCGTTTTCCTGATCGTTGCCTTTTCTGCCATCATTCCTTTGATGACGGTGGTGAACTATTCGGTACAGGATATCTTTGATCCTTATACGCGCTACTTTGTGGGTACGGAATGGTTCAAACAAGTCATGCTCGACAGCCGTCTGCATGAAGCCTTGTTACGTCAATTTTTGTACTCTTTTACTATCTTAGCCATTGAAGTGCCATTGGGTATTTGTGTGGCTTTGATGATGCCAACCAAAGGTCGAGGCGCGTCGTTAGCGTTAATCTTGGTGGCCATTCCTTTGCTGATCCCATGGAACGTTGTAGGCACCATTTGGCAGATTTTCGGTCGCGCAGACATCGGCTTGTTCGGTGCCTTTATGAGCGGCATTGGTGTGGATTATAACTACGCGTCTGATCCGACCGACGCTTGGTTGACCGTGGTTCTGATGGATGTCTGGCATTGGACCCCTTTGGTGGCGCTCTTGTGCTACTCAGGGTTACGCGCCATCCCTGAAGTCTATTACCAAGCCGCGCGCATCGACCAGGCCTCACGCTGGGCGGTGTTCCGTTACATTCAGTTGCCTAAATTGACCAATGTGTTGATCATCGGTGTGCTGCTACGCTTTATGGACTCCTTCATGATTTACACCGAACCCTTTGTATTGACCGGCGGTGGCCCTGGCAGCTCAACCACGTTTTTGAGTCAGTCTTTGGTTCAACAAGCCATCGGTCAATTTGACCTAGGCCCTGCGGCGGCGTTCTCGCTGGTGTATTTCTTAATCATTCTGCTCGTATGTTGGGTGTTCTACACCACCATTATGAACATGCAAAAAGACAAGTAGGAGCGAATCATGACGCACTCTTCCACCCCTATTGCTCATAAACAGCAAGCACCGGTGCACAGCCGTGCTGAGCGTAAAGCTCGAAATGCAACGCTACGCGGTCGTTTCGGTCTGGTGCTGTACCTGGTGTTATTGCTGTTGCCGATTTATTGGTTAGTGAACATGTCGTTCAAAACCAACACGGAAATCCTCAGTGGTCTGTCTTTTTACCCTGCGGATTTCACCCTAGAAAACTACGCGAAGATTTTCAGTGATTCGACCTGGTACATGGGCTATTTGAATTCCATTCTCTATGTGTCGATGAACATGATCATCAGTTTGCTGGTGGCGTTACCGGCGGCCTATGCGTTTAGTCGTTATAAGTTTATTGGCGATAAGCACATGTTTTTCTGGCTACTGTCTAACCGTATGGCACCGCCTGCGGTGTTCTTACTGCCTTTCTTTCAGCTCTACTCTTCTGTGGGCTTATTCGACACCCACATTGCTGTGGCGCTGGCCCATTGTATCTTTACCGTGCCACTGGCGGTGTGGATCTTGGAAGGTTTTATGAGCGGTGTGCCCCGTGAAATTGATGAAACCGCCTACATTGACGGTTACTCATTTCCAAAGTTCTTTGTGCGCATTTTCATTCCTTTGATTCGCTCTGGGATCGGCGTAACGGCGTTTTTCTGCTTTATGTTTTCATGGGTAGAGCTCTTGCTGGCACGCACTCTGACCTCGGTCGAGGCTAAACCGATTGCCGCTATTATGACCCGTACTGTCTCTGCATCGGGTATGGATTGGGGCTTGTTGGCGGCGGCCGGGGTCTTAACCATCATTCCAGGTATGTTGGTGATTTATTTTGTTCGTAACCATGTCGCGAAGGGCTTTGCCCTTGGCCGAGTATAAGGGGAATTATCATGGCTTGGATGTCTTGGACATTACCCACTGCGCTGTTTTTTATTGGCATCGGAGTGATCTTGGTCGGTATGACCACTTGGCAGATTATCTCACCGACGATTGAACGCCGTGGCTTTTTGCCATTGGCGACGACCCGTGGGGATCGCTTATTTATTGGCCTGCTAAGCAGTGCTTTTATCCACCTCGCATTCGTTGCTTTAACGGATGTCAACATTGCGGTCGCGACCGTGATGTGCGCTTTCTGGATGGTGATCCTGATGCGCTGGGGTTAGGTCATATTTTCATCACTGAAAATCGATGACTTGTTACAACCTATGGACTGTCTTGCACGGAAGCACACGTTTAAAACCAAAAGAAACACGAAACTTTGTTGAGGTATTTCATGCACTACAATAAGAAAAAAATTGCACTCGCCGCCTTACCTTTTGCCGTTATGATGCACTCTGCCACGCTGTGGGCCGATGCGTATTCTGATGCCGCAGAAAAATGGGTAGACACCGAATTCGCTGCGTCCACACTGACTAAGCAACAACAGCTTGATGAACTGCAGTGGTTTACTGACGCGGCGGAACGTTTCCGTGGTATGGAAATCAATGTGGCGTCTGAAACGCTCACAACGCATAAATACGAATCTCAAGTGCTTGCAAAAGCCTTTGAAGAAATCACTGGGATCAAGGTCAATCACGACTTGATCCAAGAAGGCGATGTGGTTGAAAAGCTGCAAACTCAAATGCAATCCGGTCGTAATATTTACGATGCCTACGTGAATGACTCTGACTTGATCGGTACGCATTTCCGTTACGGTAAAGTCGTGCCTATCTCAGACATGATCGCTGGCGATGGCAAAGATGTGACCTCCCCTACGTTGGATTTGGCGGATTTCATCGGTTTGGACTTTACCACTGGCCCAGACGGTAAGCTTTACCAATTGCCAACGCAGCAGTTCGCTAACTTGTACTGGTTCCGTGCGGATTGGTTTGCCCGTGACGATTTGAAAGCGAAGTTTAAATCCATTTACGGCTACGACCTCGGTGTGCCTGTGAACTGGTCGGCCTATGAAGACATCGCGGAATTCTTTACCGATAAAGTCAAAACGATCGATGGCGAACCGGTATACGGCCACATGGATTATGGTAAAAAAGACCCATCTTTAGGCTGGCGTTTCACCGATGCTTGGTTCTCTATGGCTGGCGCTGGCGATAAAGGCACACCAAACGGTTTGCCGGTTGACGAATGGGGTATTCGTATTAAAGACGCGTGTTCACCGGTGGGTTCCAGTGTGTCTCGTGGCGGTGCAACAAACGGCCCTGCTGCCGTGTATGCAACAAC
This sequence comes from Marinomonas algarum, assembly GCF_020532605.1. Lineage (GTDB taxonomy): Bacteria > Pseudomonadota > Gammaproteobacteria > Pseudomonadales > Marinomonadaceae > Marinomonas > Marinomonas algarum. Next base: position 178,541 of record NZ_JAJATW010000001.1, read on the forward strand.
GAAATACGTTGAATGGCTGCGTAAGTATGCGCCACCAGAAGCACAAGGCATGACCTTCTCTGAATCTGGCCCTGTGCCAGCGCAAGGCGGCGTGGCTCAGCAAATTTTCTGGTACACCGCGTTTACGGCGGACATGACGACCAAAGGCTTGCCTGTGGTAAACGAAGACGGCACGCCAAAATGGCGTATGGCGCCATCGCCGGTTGGGCCATACTGGGAAGAAGGCATGAAAAAAGGCTATCAGGACGTAGGCGCCTGGACCTTTATGAATTCAACGCCAACCGATCGTCGTCTTGCTGCTTGGTTGTACGCCCAGTTCACCACGGCAAAAACAGTGTCGTTGCAAAAAACTTTGGTTGGCTTAACGCCGATTCGTGAGTCAGATATCAATTCACCGGAAATGGCAGAAGCCGCACCTAAGCTGGGTGGTTTGGTGGAATTCTACAAGGGGCCAGCGCGTAAGCAGTGGTCACCGACTGGGATCAACGTGCCAGATTATCCTAAGCTAGCGCAACTTTGGTGGCAGTACATTTCTCAAGCCGCCAGCGGCGAAGCCACACCTCAAGAAGCGTTGAATGGTTTGGCAGAAGCACAGGATAAAGTGATGATGCGTTTGGAACGCGCTAAGGTACAGCCTTTGTGTGGTCCTAAACTCAACACGCCTCGCGACGAAGCTTACTGGTTAGCGCAACCGGGCGCACCGAAAGCGAAATTGTCTAACGAGAAACCTCAAGGCGTGACCGTGTCTTACGATGCGCTATTACGTTCTTGGGAATAAACCGCTTGATTAAGCGGTCATGACAGACGGTTAGGCGTTCTAGCCTGTCTTATTGACCGCTTTTATCAGGCAGTATAAAACCTCGGCCATGTGCCGAGGTTTTTTATTGACGGTGGTCCATTCACAATCATTTTAGACATCAACTTAGTAGGCCCTGCCACTTTATTTATCCACCACATATCCCGCAGAACCTTTTACTTAACTACTATAGCTTAGGGAAGATTAAGCGACGGGAGCTTTGTTAATAGTAGATAATGGTGTGTTAACATCAAAGATCTGACCACGCACTTCTTTCACGCCCATTTCTTTTAAACGGGCAGTGTGCATCTCAAGGTAAGCGTTCGCTGATACTTCATCTTCAAACAAGTAAATGCCACCAGCGACTTGGTTCGCTTGATTTTCCGTCCACACTTTCCAAATAAAGCCAGGCTCATTATTAATGGATTCAGCCAACCCAACTAAAGCATTGGACATTTCTTCACCAAAAGGTCCTGCGAAATCAAAATCAACCTGTAATAATTTTCTCATGCTTTGCTCCTATTGTGTTGTAAAACGGGTAGTAGTCCGTGCCATAAACGCGATTATAGCGTTTGTCTGTTTATTTTTTCAAAGGTCTATTGATCCGAGACGAGTGCTCTACTACTAGCTTTGACGTATTCCGTTCGAATGGGCTGCTTGTCTACTCTAGGGCGCTTCTTGAGAAGACGAACCTCATGGGAAGCAGTCATTCGCCCTCTTCCAGGTTTTTCTTGCAAAAACCGGATTAACCATAGATGTTGTGCGTTTAGTCAATTTTCAGTCGAGGTTCATCTAATGAGGTTAACGGTAGGTACTGACTCAACATGGTCTTTAAGAGTCTGGATTTGCGGGACTAGTCGTTGCTTATTGTTGATCGTATTTTCCTGGCAAGTTTATTCTGGCTTAACATGATAAAAAATTCAGTATAATTGAACGTTCAGCACATAATTTCAATCATAAAGCGAAGGGATCAAACATGGCGTTTTTACATACTGGCACTGTTTTAACGACTTTACTGCTCTTAACATCACTAAATGCGAACGCAGATGATCTTAGCAAACAGGGCAACAGCACCCTTAGAGAAATGAATGAGGACTTAGTAGAGGAGTTAAATGAACGCACAGGCATTAAGCACAGCATCCCAAATACACTGAAAGTATCAATGTCAAAAAGAAAAGTGGCCTCTGACAAACAAAAGCTGATTGATAACCTAAACAGGTTAGAAAACATCAAGGGCGAGCTAAATACGAGAGTAGCAGACAGAAAAAACGCCCCTTCTTACAATGACATCGTGGCCATCACCATTAATAACGTACACGTGACTGGACCGAGAAACTATTATTTCCCCAACGCTTCTACCACCCCTGTATTCACTATCACCAGAGGCGACCAAGTGACTAATATCATTCACTCAGACTTTGAAAATGTACGGAAAAACACCGGCTACAGCATCGTTTATCGCGCCGTATATGGTGAAGACGGAAGCGTGATTCTTAACGGGACAAAAATTGAAAACCAACCTCAATCAAAAGTAGCATTCACCGTTGATGTAGATGACCGCGATTTTATGGTCAACGCGAATGTCAGCATAAGTAAAAGCGGTTGGAACTAGTGTTTACTTGCCTCTGACATACCTTCTATATGAGAATTTATAGCGGATCCAAGAGCGCCTGCGGCTTTTATATAGCTCTTCTCACGTGGATGAATCACCCTCTTGGAATCCACTTGTACAAATGATTGAACCTTTATTCAAAGATCTGTAAGTGGAAAATCCTTTTCGTTTTAATTAGTTGGATTCACCCACTGAATTCACACAACATACTGCCCTGCACAGTAACCGCTGGCCCAGGCCCACTGGAAATTATACCCCCCCAACCAACCTGTGACGTCGAGCACTTCTCCGATGAAGTACACGCCTTTCTGTTTTTGTGACTCAAAGGTTTTTGAAGAAATTTCGTTGGTATTCACGCCACCCAAGGTAACCTCTGCGGTTCGATAACCTTCCGTACCATTGGGCTTGATGTCAAAATGAGAAAGGTAGTGATTCAACTGTTCAATCTGCTCATTAGAGATTTGCGCACTGCGCTCACTCAGCCAAGAATGCTCTTCTTTCACCAGTTCCACTAAGCGTTTAGGTAAAAGGTTGGACAATACGCTTTCATAACTCTTTTTAGGGGTGTCTTGTCTTATCTTACTCAGATCATTCACTGTTAAATTCGGTGTAATATTCACTGCAAGCGCTTCACCTGGTTGCCAAAAGTTCGTAATCTGCAAAATCGCTGGTCCACTTACACCGCGGTGTGTAAACAGCATAGGTTCTTTAAAACTTACCCCATTGGATGACACCTCAGTATCACACGCCATGCCTGATAACGTCGATAACTGAGCTTTACGCTCTGGCTGAATCGTAATAGGCACTAAGCTGGCACGAGTAGCAAGAACATCATGGCCTATTTGCTTCGCTATCTCATAGCCAAACCCCGTTGCCCCCATGGTTGGGATAGACAAGCCCCCCGTGGCAACCACAAGCGACGTGCATTGAAAAGTGCCTTGGCTGGTGGTTAACTGGGTGTAATCGTCATGAAACTCGATGTGCTTAATGTCGGTGCTTAATTTCAGCTGAGCACCAGACCACTCAAGCTCAGTCAAAAGAATACTCAACAAGTCTTTAGCAGAGTGTTCACAAAACAATTGCCCTGGTGTTTTTTCTATGTAATCAAGTCCATGACGATCCACGAGATCAACAAAATCCTGCGGTGAATAGCGTTTTAGAGCCGAAATACAAAAATACGCATTGTCAGACAAAAAATGTTTTGGCGCGGCGTCCATGTTCGTGAAATTGCAGCGCCCTCCTCCCGACATGAGAATTTTTTTGCCTGCTTTATTAGCGTGGTCCAATACCAAAACACGCTTGCCTCGATACCCTGCCGTCGCGGCACACATCAAACCAGATGCACCAGCACCAATCACAATCACGTCGACTTTATCCACAACTCACCTCTCTTTACATTAGTGGCGCCATTATAGAGCCTCACTTTTTTAATGCTATGACCCCAACGCACTATATAAGAGTAAAAGATATAAAGAGTAGCGGTAAAAGGCATACAGAAGAAGACTCTCATCTTGTCCACAAAAACCGTTAAAAAGCCTGTGGGCATCATAAAAATATTCATGTTTTTCATATAGTTGCATGAAATCAAACATTCTTTACAGAAACACAAAAAAAATAAATATCAAGCGTAAAAAGCATTTTGTTGTTAAAAAAATCAAAAAAAAAACAATGATACTGTACAAAAAGACTGTTTATTTATACAGTACTGTACAAATAAACAGTAAAGAGAGTGAAAACTAAAATGATGGAGAAAACAAATTCTTTCTACTCTGCTCGCAAGATGGCAATTCTCATTGTGATGGTATTAGCACTGTATGCTCCAGCCAAGGATCTTTTTAAATTGGTTAACACATGGTTTGCTGCAGAAACCATCCGAATTGTCGACGTCTCATTTGGTAACCACTTACCTTGGCAAAGCCAACAATCGAACTATTTAACTGTTGGTCAAAATGCACAGTCAAACTTATCCATACCGCAGATTATTTATACCAAATTGCAGTTATCGAACCCAACTTCAGCGGCAAAAACCTATCGCAAGATTTGGCTTAACTTCTTGCACGAAAACGGTGACCTTGAATACACCACAGACTATGTTTTCTATAATGCCGACACACGCCAACGTTTAATTGGTAATTCTATTGAGCTTGGGCCGAATAGTCATATTGATGTGATCGCAGCACACCGTTTCATCCCCAGTTACAAAGACACACGGCCTGTTAGCATGAGCGTGTCTTGGGAAAAGCCGAATCTTTTAAGGGACAGCGCTTGCAAATATAGCCTGGTCAACAATTCGAGCAATACCTTTCACCATCAGTGCAACGACTGATCAGTCATCAATATCTTCCGCTACACCTTAGCTTAAAATTTCATTTAAGCTTTTTTCTTCCTTATTATTGATAATCGTTTTCACTTCTAATACTATGATTGTACTTACCTAATATTAGATCGGAGCGTCAAACCTATGAAACGATTGTTAACCCCCATCGCTATCTGTGTATCAAGTGTGCTTTTGACAGCATGTGGTACAGCAACAGTGAAAAATGAGTCCGCCGCTGTAAGCGCAGATTCCGTTGTTGTGCATTATGCTGACATTGCTGAAGCCGTATATGGAGATTCTTTAACAACAGCCCTTGACTTGCGTACCTCTATCGATGCTTTCCTTGCTGAACCAACAGAAGCCAATCTTGAAGCAGCTAAAACAGCATGGATTGCTTCACGCGTTCCTTACCAACAAAGTGAAGTTTACCGTTTTGGTAACGCCATTGTTGATGACTGGGAAGGTAAAGTGAATGCATGGCCGCTTGATGAAGGCTTGATTGACTATGTTTCAGTGGATAGCTACGGAACACAATCTGATATCAATCCGCTTTACTCAGCTAACGTCATTGCTTCCAAAAGCTTGATGATTGGTGGTAAAAAAGTTGATGCAACCAATATCACACCTGAGCTTCTTTCTGAATCTTTGCAAGAAGCCGACGGCATTGAAGCCAACGTTGCCAGTGGTTACCACGCGATTGAGTTTTTATTATGGGGTCAAGACCTTTACGGTACTAACCCAGGTGCAGGTGAGCGTCCAGCCAGCGATTATGACCTAAACAACTGTACAAACGGTAACTGTGATCGTCGCCGTGCTTACTTAAGTGCAGCAACCGATCTTCTTATTTCTGACCTTGAAGAAATGGCCAATAACTGGAAACAAGGTGGCGCTGCACGTGTTGCTTTGTTAGAGCAATCACCAGAACAAGGCTTGTCTACTATCCTAACTGGTATGGGTAGCTTGGCATACGGTGAACTTGCAGGTGAAAGAACCAAACTAGGTTTGATGCTTCATGATCCAGAAGAAGAGCACGATTGTTTTGCTGATAACACTCACTGGTCGCATTACTACGATGTGAAAGGCATTAAAAACGTTTACCTAGGTGAATACCAACGCGTTGATGGTAGCTGGGTAAAAGGAGCCTCTTTGTCTTCGTTAGTATCCAAAGACAATATGCAACTTGATGCTGAAATGAAAACAAAATTAAACAGCACAGAAATGGCGGCTCAAGCCATGGTTGATGCAGCCGCTCAAGGCCAAACATTTGATGTGCTGATCGCTATGAACAACACACAAGGAAACCAGTTGGTGCAAACTTTCGTAGATACCTTGGTTGATGAAACTCGTGTAACAGAAGATGTGATTCACCACTTAAATCTTCAAAACATCGCCCTAGAAGGATCTGACAGTCTTGACAATCCAAGCGCTGTTTTTGAATAAGCATTAGGTGTGTAAAAAAAGGTTGCGCGCCTCTGAGCGCAACCTTTTTTATTTTTGTATAATCTATAGATTAGCAAGGATAATAAATGTGTTTTTTACTGAATTAACCAAAGTGGTTTTATTATGAACTGCTTACCCTCTCACTGGGTTCGTCATGCTGGCTTAATGGTCGGCTTTTTTTGCTTTCAGGCAATGGCTTTTGCCAGCGAATACTCCACCCCACTTAAAGACATCTCTATCGATGAAAAATTAGACTACGCCATTGGCGAAGCGGTATTTCAAAAATTCTGGGTACCCTCACCCTCTTCAACCAGCGCCAGTGATGGCTTGGGGCCTCTTTACAACGCGCGTTCTTGCCACAGCTGCCATATCAATAATGGTCGCGGACATGCGCCCAACGCTAATATCAGCGGCACATCGGTGCCTTCCTTTTTGATTCGATTTGGGAAAACCTACCCCTCTCATTTAGCAATAGTGGATAAAGAGCCGTTAGACGAAACCATTTATCCGGCGATAGGGGATAAGCGTTATGGCCACCAGCTGCAAAGTCAAAGCTCAGCAGGGATTACTCCTGAAGGAGACTACCATTTAACCTATTCAAGAAAAATTGAAACCTTGGCAGATGGCACTCAAGTAACATTACGCAAGCCGACACTGCATTGGGACACTCTTAACTATGGGCCTCTTGACGATAAAACAGGAGTAACCACCTTTGTTGCGCCACCACTCGTCGGAATGGGCTTGCTGGGCGCTATAGACAACGACAGCATTATTAACAGTGCTGACCCTCAGGATCTAGACAAAGATGGCATCAGTGGTCGTGTTAGCTGGTTACCCTCTTCAGATGGCTCCGCGATTGTTGGGCGTTTCGGCTATAAAGCCTCTACGCCCAGCGTCAGTGCGCAAAACCAACAAGCGTTTAATATCGATATGGGGCTTTCAACGCCCGATTTGCCTTTTGCTTCTGGAGATTGCACAGACCTTCAACAGGAATGCATGACAAGCCCTAATGGCAATAGTCCACACTTAGACAATCTAGAGATTGATAAGCAGCAAATGTATCTTGTTAACCTGTTTGTTTCCTTGTCAAAACCGCCTTCTATGCGAAATCTGCAATCCTCGCGGTTTTTAGAAGGCAAAACTATTTTTGAAGAAAGCGGTTGTGTTAGCTGCCACACGCCAAAGCAAAAAACAGGACAGCAGGTTTCATTTACTGCCTTAAAGAATAAAACTTTTTACCCCTTTACCGACATGCTTCTGCACGATATGGGTCCAGACTTAGCCAGTGGCTTTCCAAGCTTCTCTGCATCGCCAAGGGAATGGCGAACAGCACCATTATGGGGAATAGGTCTGTCTGCTTCCGTATCAGGACGTGTTGGTTTCTTGCATGATGGTCGTGCAAGAACAATCGAAGAAGCCATACTTTGGCATGGCGGAGAAGCCAAACACAGTCAACAGGCTTATAAACAATTGGATAAAACACAAAGAGATACACTCATTTACTTTTTGGAGTCGCTGTAATGAAATACGTTCCAACATTGATCGCCCTTGCCCTCAGCACTGCCCCTATTTTTGCTTCTGCAGGGCAGTGGGAAGGCCCCCTTAACGGTGTAACAGAGCACATCATCAAAGACGGGTATGCTCAGTACGCGAACTCTTCTCAGACACTGCAACAAACGTCACAGGCCTTGTGTGCCAACCCGTCTGAGGAAACGCTAAACGAAGCCAAATCCGCCTTTCAAGCCAATGCCCTGGATTGGCAAAGAATGCAATGGTTGAACTTTGGGCCTGTTACCTATTTTATGCGTTATTACGCCTTTGAGTATTGGCCAGATAAAAAAGGCGTGACTCAACGTCAACTAAGAGCGCTTGCTCAAGGTGACCCTGCAGTGATGGATGCGCCAAAGTTTTGGACGTCCGCCAGTATCGCCGTGCGTGGCTTAACGGCAATCGAAAGCCTACTCTATCATCCTGACTTTCAACCTACTCAGTCTGCAACGCATTGCCAATTATTAGAGAAAGTGACAGCGCATCATCTTGATAGCGCCTCTGCTGTTGCGAAACAATGGCAAGAAAGCAAAGCTCAGGACTGGGTATTTGAAGAAGAAGGCGACAGTTTTGATCCAGAAAGAATGGCACTGGAACAATTTTTACAACAGTGGATCGAACACATGTCTGCTGTCAAAGATGCCAAGTTAGAGACACCGATTGGCTACAACACCCGCGAAAACCTAAAACTTGCGGAATTCTACCGCAGTGAGCTACCTCTGAAGGCAATACAAGCTAACTTGCAGTCTTACCGTGAGATATACCATTCAGGCTCACCATCACTGTATGACATCGCCAGCCAGGCCAATCCAGATGTTGCACAGCAGCTCGAAGAACAACTGATGCAAAACATCAAACTGGCTTTGCAATTACCAGAAGGCTTCTTCCAAACAGGCATGACGCAAGAAGAACGCGTTGAGCTGGCGAGACCTTTAGTGAAATCTATTTCCAACAGCCAAACCTACCTTTCCAGTTTGGTCACCAGCCTTGGCTTCCAAATTGGCTTTAACAGCAGAGATGGAGATTAATCATGTTATCTAGGCGATCTTTCCTCGCCTTAGGCGGTGTAGCGCTGAGCGCACCGTCATGGGCGGCAATGGCGCAAAACCCGCAAGATAATAAATTGTATGCCTCTGCGTATTCACTGAGCAAAGCAGAACACTACTTTGGTCTTTTCGATGCCAAGGGTGAGTTGATATGGTCTTCTCCTCTGACAGACAGAGCCCATGCACCAGTGATACACCCCAACCAAAGCGTCGTCGGTATTGTGGCCCGCCGCCCTGGTTTTTATATGGATTTCTTTGATGTATCAAGCAACCAAAGAATCCAACGTATTGAGCCGACTCAAGAACACCATTTTTATGGGCATGCGTTGTTTACAAGCGACGGAAAAAGACTGATCACGCAGGAAAATCATTACACAACGGGGCAAGGTAAAATCTTTGTACGGGCATGGCCAAGTGGTCAAATTCTTAACGTATTCAGCAGTAACGGCATCGGTCCTCACGAGTCCGTGTTCCTAAATGACAACGTTTTAGTGATTGCCAATGGCGGCCTCATGACGCACCCAGATGAAGACAGAGATATTTTGAATCTGGACACTATGAAGCCCAATGTCACCTATTTATCACTCAGCGATGGCAAGGTATTACATCAAGCGGAAAATGACGCATCACTGCATCAATTGAGCATTCGCCACCTTGATGTCAACTCAAAAGGGGATGTTGCGCTGGGTTTTCAGTATCAGGGTGAAATATGGGATCAAGTACCCTTGGTGGCACTTTCCCGTGTCGATCAAACAGAATTGGTTTATTTGCCCATTCCTGAAAATGTCAGGGTACGTTTCAATCAATATTGCGGCAGTGTTTGCTTTGATCAATCAGGCGAAATACTGGCCATCAGTACGCCTAGGGGCGGTTTTGTTGCCTACTGGCACGTAGAGTCAAAAACCTTCTTAGGGGTAGAAAACTGTCGAGATGTTTGCGGACTCGTTGCCACAGAGACACCTCATCAGTTCTTGCTTACCAGCGGGAGCGGCAAACAGTTACTGAACAATCCCGTCACAAATGACGCAAGTGTGCTTAAAAAACATGCAGGCATCCATTGGGATAATCATTTGAGAGCAATAAACGTTTGAATACAAACACAAAAGTCATTTGAAACGTGGTCACGACCCACGTTTTTAGGTAGTCTTAAAGTTGAGTTGCATTTTTGTGGACTCAACTTTTTCATTATTGAAGTAGATCGATGTGTACACTCATTTAATACAACGTTTATTTCCTAACAAATCGGCCTCTCAGACAGGGACGCAGGTTCACGCCACATCATCCGAACAAAAGACAAATCGGAAAATCGCTTCTTTAATTTTCTTAGTCAGTTTGTTCGTCGCAAGTGCTGCCATTCTTTTTCTAAACACGATCAGCTATGCCAGTACCTTTGCCATCAGCCTTTTATCTCTGCTGCCCGTTTTTGCACGGATCTTAATAAACACAAAAGCGTCTTTGGTCTCTGTTTGCTTAAATATTGGACTACTCAGTACTTTTATTTACCAAACAATCAGTCATAACCAGTTGGATACCGCAGCGTTTTATATCCAAACCTTGATACTGACCGCATTAAGCTTTATTTTGCCTGTTGTCGCCTCGCAGATTATTAAAAAGCTAGAGGACAACACGCAAAAGATTACCTCCCTACAGCAACGTCTAACAGACAACAGCAACTTATACGAAGCTTTTTTCCAACACACAGGCACGCCCTCTCTACTGTGTGATAAATCAGGTAAAATATTGAGAGCTAACCAGCTCGCAATGGACTTGCTTTGTTCCCCTTCAAGTGGACGCACAAAACCCACCAAAAGCCTAAGCGGATCAACGCTATCAGATTGGCTTACGCCAGCTCAACATTCGAATCAAAATCAACATTCGAGCCAAGCAAAGAAGACAAAAATACAATGGCGTGGCAACTCAGCAGAATGCGTGCTCAAGCATGACAACAGTATCAAAATTGATGTAAAAAAAAGTGCGATTTCCTACCGTCACTATCTTATTTTAAACCTACAGAACACCACAACACTTCGAACAGTCCAGCAAAAATTGGCCAACTCTCAACAAGAATTGATTCGCTCTCAACAGGCTCACAGTCGTCTTGCCCACTTCGATGCTTTGACACAATTACCTAACAGCAAGCATTTCTGCCAACAGGTAAACGATAAAATTACCGCGCAAAGTGATCACTTTACTGGTGCCATGTTTATTATTCGCATTAGTCAGTTCAAACTGCTGAACAAACGTTATGGGAAAAACAGTGCAAACCGGATTATTCAAGACTTCACCAGTGGTTTAAAGCATAAGCTGTCGAATGAAGCCATAATGGGACGTTTAAGAGGCATTAAATTTGCCTGCTTCGTGCCTGTTGGGCAGGCGTATTTGTTGCAACGGAATTTATCCACCCTCATCCGGTCTGTCCTACCAGATCAAGTGACGGTCAAAGGGGATACATTAAACATGGATTACCAAGTCGGCATCGCCTACTATCACTCCGATGGAAAGAACGCAGAAGAATTGCTTGAACACTGTGAAATGGCTTTGGAATACCCAGATAAAACCGACTGTTTGTCCTATTATGATCCAGGCTTAGAAAGACGCCTACTTGAAGAACACACGCTTGGCTTAACACTCGGCACGGCCATTAGAAACCGAGAAATTGAAGTTTGGCTACAGCCTCAAGTCACACCAGATGGCCAAATCCGTTCTTTCGAAGCACTGTCTCGATGGAACAATAATGGTCAGTTTATTCCCCCTAATATTTTTATTGGCATTGCTGAAACCTTAGGGCTACTCCCCTTGCTAGCAGAGAATATGGTGAAGGAACTGGTTAGCACACTGACTTACTGGCATGAAGAGAAAGTTCACACGCCGATCGCGTTCAACTTAGCGGGCCAAGAGCTGATGAACGATGCGTTCTTCGCTTTGCTGATGTCATTGGTCTCGGACAACCCTTGGTTAAGTGACATGCTAGAGCTGGAAATAACAGAGACCAGTCCGGTAATGACAAACCCTTTGATTCATAAGCGCTTAAGAAGTTTATCCCAATACGGCTACTCCATTGCGATTGATGACTTTGGTACAGGGCAAGCCTCATTAGGTCAGCTGATCGACATACCTGCCAACATCTTAAAAATTGACCGTCGCTTTATTGCCCCCTTACCGGATGACCAGCGCCACATGGATATTGTAAAATCGACCATGGCACTGGCCAATTCCCTTAATATGGACGTCATTGCTGAAGGCATAGAAACCAAAGAGCAAGCCGATTTATTGGTCTCATTAGGGTGTACTATCTTGCAAGGCTACTACTTCGCCAAACCTTCTCCTATGTCAGAATGGACAGCAGAAGGCAGTGCCAAAGCCAAGACATTACGTATGGTGTATTGACTGTCACGCAGTAAAGCCAACCGCATTTCATTAACTCGATCACCGTCTGCGATCATGATGTTATCATAAGTAATGTCGCCATCTTCGTTTGTATAATCCGTTTGCCATTTGTCTTCTAAGCGCTCCCTTATTTGTAGACACCAAGAGAAACAGTCAGTGTAATACTCAACATAACAGCCACAATGTAAGAGGTGATATTGCCTAGTGCTTGAAGCTGTGTTTTCATGGTTTTAAACGCAAATTTCGAGATTATCGTACGCAAATCGTGCGCATCCTCTAAACGTACAAACTGAACAACATTCATTGACACAGGAAGAGAAATAACATGAAGAGCATTGGTTTTCTTGGCCTAGGAATTATGGGCAAAGCAATGGCCGTTAATCTTATCAAAGCCGGATTTAATGTCACAGTATGGAATCGCAACCCTGCCAAAACAGACGAACTCGTCGCATTAGGTGCCGCTCACGGCAGCACACCCAAGGCAGTAGCAGAACAATGCGATCTAACTTTTGCTATGGTGTCTGATCCAGAAGCAGCGCTTGCTATTTGCCAAGGCAAAGAAGGCGTAGCAGCAGGGATTGGTGAAGGCCGTGGTTACATTGATATGTCAACAGTGGACGATACCACATCACAGGCGATCGCTCGCGCTATCACACAAGCCGGCGGTCGCTTCTTAGAGGCGCCAGTTTCTGGTACAAAGAAACCGGCAGAAGACGGTACTTTGATCATATTGGCAGCGGGAGATGAATCTCTATACCAAGACGCCTTGCCCGCTTTTGAAGTAATGGGAAAAATGTCACCCTACTTAGGTGAAGTTGGCCAAGGTGCTAACATGAAGCTGGTGGTCAATATGATGATGGGCGGAATGCTAAGCATCTTCAGTGAGGGGCTGTCTTTGGGGCTTAAAGCCGGTCTGACAGGTGATCAAATCTTGGATGTTGTCGGTGCTGGCGCCATGGCAAACCCGATGTTTGCAGGCAAAGGCGCTATGTTGCTTAATGAAAACTACACCACAAGCTTTCCATTAAAACACATGCAAAAAGACATGCGCTTGGCAGTGGCTCTTGGTGATAAGTTGGACCAGCCTATGCCAACCGCGGCCATTGCTAATGAAGCGTTTAAGCAAGCGCTAAAAGCGGGCTTTGGTGATGAAGACATCGCTGCAATTTATAAAACCGTAAAATAGCCTGACTGTTTTAGATAAACGTATCATGGTTTTGTAATCTAACCATGATACGTGTTGGGCTTTGACATAAGTGGCTCTCATTCAGTTTTGAATAAGCGCCACTTTTTTAGTACCTAAAAGCACTACGCTCTAACCGTTAATCTGTCGTTTAGAACTTATATTCCGTACTTAATCGGATATCACGCCCAACTTCTCTTCGGTAATTGTCACTCGTTTGAAAGTCACCACCTACAAGCGTCGTATGAGGAGCGTAGTATTTATTGGTTAGATTATGAACTGCCGCATAGAAGGCCCAAGGAGAGTTCTGGCTGGGTTGGTACATAGCACTGATATCGTGAACAGCATACCCACCTCTTTTCAGCTGATCATTATCAATGCCTGCCACACCCGTGACGGTGTAGTCTAGCGTCAAACCTTCCATCACTTCCATTCCCGCATTAAGGACAACTTTTTTGCTATCAAAACCCGCTATGCGTCGAATGGTGAGAGGCTCACCCGCTGACTCAATCGTGGTGTTGGTATCCAAGTCCATATAAGCGATCGATGCATGATAATCATCAATGAAGTAACTCACTTTAAGCTCATAGCCCTCTGAAATATTCGTTTCATCACTGTTCACCATGTCCGTCAGAGCAATACCGGCTTCGCCCGCTACGCTGGTTTTACCGCCTTTATTCGTGAGACCGGATTTCGATAGAATCACATCATCAATTTCTGTTCGAAAAATACTGGCCTCAAACATAAAGGTGTCTTTCGATTTGAATAAACTGCCTTGTGTGAAGTTGTAACCAATTTCAGAGCGTGCCGATTTTTCAGCTTTTAGATCTGAGGAATAGCGGTAGCCATCAGCAACGTGCATCATCCACGTAAAAGGAATGGTTCCGGTCATTCTCGACGCTTGGCCGTAGTTTGCATAGACATTTGATCGTTGATTTATTTGATAACTTACACCAAGGTTGGGTGAAAGCGTACTATCAGACTCCTCTCCTAGCCCGGTTTCTAAGTTGTAGTCATCCCACCTTACACCGTAGCTAATATCAAAATCATTGACGGAAGTGACCGCCTGCAAGAACAATGCTTTACTATCAGAGTCGATCTGAGCGTAGCCTGAATTTACATCGAGGCCATTCTCATCTTTGTAGGTACTGCCTGTTTCTTGGTCGGATGTTGAGGATTCATCGTCAATTTGAAAGCCAATGGTTAAATCGCTTTTCATTGAGCTTGTATCGAAATAAAAGACATTTTGTACTTTTAAACCAATATTGTCATTCTCGTACTCATTTTCTGCATCCACACGATCCACTAAGATGTTGGTAAAATAAAGATTGGTGTCGAGATTAAGAAGTTGCCCTTCGCTGTAACGGTGCTGAAGCCCATACGTTGTGGTGGTAGAGGAAATCTCTTCAAGTGACGCTGGATCGACATTAAGACCTTTGTCACTACCAGTACGTCCCCATTGCATTTCACCGCTGTTGGAATTTTGATTGAAGGTCGCTGACAGGTCATGACCATTCATATCATCCGCGTTAAATTTTAAAAAGTAGTTTCGGTCGTCATACGCGGTACCCAACATTTCTTGATCGTTACCGTCTTCGTAATTCTCACTGTTTACACCAGAGGCCGAAAAAACCACCCCAAAGTCTTCATCAAAAACACTATACGCGGTTAAAGCACCTAATTTAGATTGTGTGTTACTGTTATAACCCGCTTTAACACGACCGCCACTTGTTTTGTCATCTTCAACAAAATCTTTAGCGTCTTTCGTCGTCATCGATAAAGCGCCACCGAGTGCTCCGGCATTTGAGGCATCGGGGGCAGTTTGAACGTCCACAACCTTCAAAATGTCTGGGTTAATGCCGAGTTCATTACCTCGATGTTGGAAGATATTCTTACCCTGCGTCGCGCCATCAAGCGTAATATCCAATGTCGAGCTTTCTACACCTCTGACATAAATACGTTTGGCATTTGACGCACCGCCACCCGCAACATCGACAGACGGCTCATTTTTCAATGTGTCAAAAAAGGAATTGGCTTGTTGCAGTTGCTTTTGCCCAAGATCAATTTTTTCTGACCCCACTTCCTGTTGCCCCATAACGACGACTGGCTCAAGCTCAGTCCACTCACCCTGATCTTCCGCAAAAACTAACCCTGGCATAACAGCAAATGTCACTGACAACGCTGTTGATAGAACCGTGTAACTCATGTTCAAAATCACTCTCCAATTTGTGAAAACTTTACTAAAAAAATAGACATAACGATATTTCGCAATGTTATATCGTAACAATAAGTAAATTGTCAAATTATTCATTCTTTTAGCAATGATAATCAAAGAAGGTGACGCACAAAAAAGCACCCACCAGGCCATTTAACGTGTTAAATGTCCAAGCAGGTGCTTATAAATAGAAACGAAGGAGAGAGTGTGAGGTCCAACTTATCGAAGTCATGGGTGATTAAGCCATAATCACCCACTCTAGAACCGTCTGTTTGTAACGTATTATGCCAGTTTTAAACGCTTACCCAGCCAGTTACCTCCGACTCCCCCTGCGACCATAACCACCAAGAAGACCCAGCCTGACAAAGAAAAGTTAGCGATAGGCGTAAACAACGCACCAACGTTACAACCATTGGCGAAACGAGTACCAAGTCCCATCGCTAAGCCAGCAATAATTAACATGCCCGCTTCTCTACCGCTTAGACGAAGTCGGGACATGCCTTTCACAAAGCGTCCACCCAATAATAGGGACACAATGGATCCGAGCATGATACCCATATTTTGCACATTAACCGGATGATCAAAGAAAGGCATCGTAAATTGCCCAACAGGTCTATGGGTAAACTCTGCAATGGCAAGAGGATCAACACCCACAGCAATTAAGATGCGTCCTACCCAAAGACCGAAAGGTGTTGATGCGCCCCACCCCGAGCCTGTTACGCCCATCAGCAAAGTAAACAGAATAACAATCGCAGCCACGCCCATGCCCATTGACCAGCGTTTTACAAATAACGCCTCGTATGTTTTAAAGCTGAAGAAAGGGTGTGCAGCAAAATCATGAGGAAGGTTGTCTGTTTGCTCTTTCTCAGAAGCCGCACCTATATAAGTGTCGTTTAAACGGCGGTTACGCTCATACCGGTGTGCCAACCAACTCACGATTCCAGCAAACAAGATGGTTAAAAGGATAGCGCCCAAGTAACCATCCATCGGTGTGTTGGCAAAAAGATCAGGTAAATAGACGCCTTTACCTTCATACGTTGCGGTTGAAACAACACTTTCTCGTATCCAGCTCTCTTGCGCTTGCATGGGAAAACCAAGAAATACACCGCCGCCAAAGCTTGCCAAAACAAGTGCAGGACGCATCAGACTGCTCGAAAAATAGGTCAACACGCCTGACGCACAGCAGCTTGCAAAAGACATCCCAAAACCAAACATCAATCCGCCTAGGATCAAACCGGCGTTAATGGGGTTGACCCATAAATTCATATCAAGCGGGTTTTGATTGTACAAAAAAGCCGTTGACGCAATGGCGGTTACGGTGAACATAAGCATCAAAGCACGCATTAAACGGGTGGAGCCGGAACGAATGGCTCTGTTCACACTGCCCGCAAAACCCAATGCGGAACGAGTTAACGCATAACCAAGGCCAAGACCAATCATCAACCTAAAAAAGATAGACGAATCGAGCGCCACACTTCCAATTACCACTACCATTGCGAGCAACAAAAAGCCGCTAATGTATTCTTTTGTGTTCATAATGACTATCCGACCTTTAGACAAAACGTCTTTTACAGTGCAGTATTTTATATCTGCATTCATAAAAAACGGCCATTCTAAAGCAACGCTAGGCAACAACAAGATAAGGTTAATACCAAATCTGCATAAGCTAATAGCGAAGTTACTCGATCGGATAGTGTCTTATTACTTGACCTTCTTCACACTACGAAATACCGCAATACCAAGCATGGCGAGAACAATAGACAGCAAGGGGTTGATCCAGTTTAATAATGCCCATGGTGCATAGTCCAACACACTGACACCAAGCGTGGAAGCAAAAAAAGCCCCACCGGTTGTCCATGGAATCAAAGCCGTTGTCAGTGTCGCGCCTTCCTCCAATGAGCGAGATAACATCTTTCTATCCAAACCATGATCATCGTAGGCTTTTGAATATAATTGCCCTCCTAAAATGATGGTCATATAGGCTTCGCCCATTGTCATGTTGCCAATAAAACAACTGATAATGGTGGTCGCAACCAGTGTTGAAGCACGTTTAACGTTAACCAAAATAGTGCTGATCAGTACCAATAAAAAACCAAAATGACTTAGGATTCCACCCAAGGCAAGCGCCATAACCGCCAGAGAGAAGGTCCACATCATTGATGATATGCCCCCTCTAGAAAATAAGTTATTAAGCGTGTCTATTCCTGTTTCAAATGTGCCGCCCGAATACAGAGCGTTTAATACTTCAGTGAAGTTCGCACCCTGCACAACAATGGCAATGATCACCGCAACAATTGCAGCACTTAACATCGAGACTTCTGCACTGATTTTTTTAAAGCTCATTACGAGCATCACAATAAATGGCAGTAAACAAAGAAAAGACACTGTGTACGTGTTTTTAATCCCTAACAACATGGCTTCGAGGGTTGCACTTGGTAAGGGCTGACTGGCATATTGCAGCCCTACAAAGGCAAAAATAACCAGAGAAATAAGGTAGGTTGGTAACGTAGTGACTAACATGCTCTTTATGTGACCATAAAGGTCGGTGCCGGAAGACATAGCAGCCAGGTTCGTAGTATCTGAAACTGGCGACATTTTATCGCCGAAACACGCCCCTGAAATCACCATACCCGCCACGATGGGTAAGGGTATGCCCATCACTTCACCAATTCCCATCAACACAACCCCTGCTGTTCCGACCGTCCCCCAACTGGTTCCCGTTGCAACAGACATAAAACTACAAAGAATCAACCCAGCGGGAAGGAAAATAGCGGGGGATATGATATTTAACCCATAGTAGATAAGGGATGCGACGGTTCCACTTTGAATAAACGCAGCGATTAATACGCCAATCAGAATGAAAATATACAAAGCTGGCAGCGCTTTAAAAATACCCTTATTCATCGCGTCTCGAATGCCAGTGAAACCATTTTCACTCAATCGGAACGCGCTCACACCAGCAATGATCAGTGAAATCAACATAAGACTGTGAAGACTGGCTTTTAGATAGAACAAGCCTATACCAATAACAGCAACAATAAGCAGAAAGGTTAGTAAAGAGTGGGTAAACGACGGGGTATGACTCGATTTATTCATCAGCGCTTCCTTAAATGCTGAAACAGGGACATCAGAATAACAGTAAAAAAAAGCTTTATATAGACAAAAACTAATTAAGATTTTTTATATGTTAAATCGGGTAAAAAACCAAGTCACTGACAGACATAACATGGCCCAATGTGAATGGACTTCCCAGAGTTTGCTAGACAGTGGAAACTTCTAAAAAAACACTTTTCTTCGAACTAAGCATGGCTTTCGTTCCTAAAGAAGCTATTAAGCATGCCCTAGCACATAGGCTGAAAGCCCAAGTAAAGGACGCCTACCAGCGTGGGGATTTGTTACAAAAAAGAAGACTACTTATGGAAGATTGGTTTAAAGAGACTGCTTAGCTAGCACGTTACAAATATCATTCAGTCATACTAGATCTCTCTAACCACCCACACACCATTTTTCTTAGGGCCTTCGTACTCCAAGCGCCCTTCATGCTTTAACTTTGAAACCGCACGCTCTACAGCACTCACAGAACGACCGATTTGATTAGCAACATCGACAAGAGCTAAGCTTGGAGATTCTTTTAAAACTTCTAGTATTTGATCTGCTGTTTTTACCCGCGTTTTATCCTTCATTTCTACCCGCGTTTTTTCTTCTGACTGAATTGCTTCTGTAAGTGACTCGTTAATAGCAGATAACAAAAACTCAATAAAAACACTGCAATCAGATTTGGCGTCTGCTTCTCGAAGTGAATGATAGTATTCTTCTTGCCTTGCTTTGATAACTGTTTCTACTGGCAAAAAGGCAAGCAAAGGATGCCAGCGTTTTAATACTAATGTTTGCCAAAAACGTCCTATACGGCCATTTCCATCACTAAACGGGTGAATAAATTCGAATTCATAGTGAAATGCTGCAGAGGCAATTAGAGGATGTGCATCAGTCTTTTTCAACCAATCCATTAGTTGAATCATGAGTCGAGGGACTTGGTTCGCTGGTGGTGCCATATGAACTAATTGATCGCCACGGTAGATACCAGCACCACCATTACGCCATTGTCCGGCGTCCGTTAGCAGCCCTTTCATCATAATGGCATGCGCTTTAAGCAAGTCATCACCACTTGTTTCATTCCATTTATCCATCGATTCATAAACAGCGAAGGCGTTATGAACTTCTTGAATCTCTTTTGGTGAACCAAGGACAGCCTTACCATCAACTAGAGCGGTAACTTGCTCTAACGATAAAGTATTCTGTTCAACGGCAAGAGAAGCCTGGATAGTACGTATGCGGTTTTCTTTTCTTAACTTAGGAACAAGCTTATCTTTATTCGTTGCCGTCCACTCACCTACTTGCTGAGAAATTTCAGCAACCAAACGTATCATGGAGTGTGTTAGTTCAAATGGTGGCGAATACGGCATATGAAAGCTGTTCCTATTTTTAAGCGGTAGCGATGATTTTATGCTATTTCATGTTTGATTTTATAATTAAATCATTGATAAGAAATAAATTCTTTAGTCTTTTGTAGACAACAGCACCTTATTCTCACCAGACCTTTGGTAGATCTTGCCATTTTGTAGTGTAGCTTGGTAACAGGTACTCTCGCTTCATTGCCCAGGCTGGTGAAACATCTTGTGAAGCAAAGAATACGCCCCCAGTCCGCTGTGGCTTATACGGAAATGGGCGTTACTTGATGATGGTCGAAACAAGTCTTCTTGGAATGTTCCATACTCATAAAAGCCAGAGAGGATGACACCGGCTTTGGCATAGCGAAAACCTTCCCTATAAATCTGCTGAAAGATTGCTTCGGTGACTTCTAATAGGTC
This sequence comes from Marinomonas algarum, assembly GCF_020532605.1. Taxonomy (GTDB): domain Bacteria; phylum Pseudomonadota; class Gammaproteobacteria; order Pseudomonadales; family Marinomonadaceae; genus Marinomonas; species Marinomonas algarum. The sequence continues at coordinate 198,953 of NZ_JAJATW010000001.1, forward strand.
TCTTGTATTGTCTGTTAAAAAAGGTTTAAACCAACTGTGCAGACATAGGGGTTAAAAAGAACGATATAATAGAAAAATTTATAAAAAGTGCATACATTGAAGAAGGATTAGACACAAAAAAAACGAACAGAAGCTAATCTATTCGGTTTCTATTGATGTACTTTTTGATGTACAAATTCTAGAAACACTCTGTAACCCATGATTCTAGAGGGATAATGGCGGTGGGTAAGAGATTCGAACTCTTGATGCCTTTCGACATACACGCTTTCCAGGCGTGCTCCTTCGGCCACTCGGACAACCCACCGTAATAAGTCACTTTCCCTAGCGCTTAATTTGTGTGGCGTATAATAATCACGATGCTTTATGATTGCAATACGTTTTTTAATTTCGCGTTTAAAATTAATCCTTTACCCAGGTTAACAAGGAATCAATGTCGACGTCAGGTTTAGATTCAACGGCATTTTTAGGGGTGCCGATATAAATTAGACCAATGATTTGATCGTTTGCTTCTAATGCCAGTAGCTCTTTTGTTTTCTCTGTAAAGCAAGCAGGACCACTTCGCCATATTGCACCGTAACCAAGGGCGTCGACACCAAGCAGTACTTGCTGAGCCACAGCCGATGCCGCCATGATTTGCTCAATCGCCGGCACTTTAGGGTGGTCTTGTATATGGGCATAAATAAGCAACACCGCAGGTGACCGAAACGCTTTGCGTACAAAAGCGTCTTCTTTGTCTTTTGGAAGAGACGCTACTTCTGACAACGCATGTTGCCAATAGACTTGCCCCAATGCATTACGCCCTTCTCCTTCAAAGATACGAAAGCGCCACGGTTTCAAATTTCCATGATCGGCCGCGCGTGACGCAGCGCTCAAAATACCTCGCCATTCGTCTTCAGAAGGTGACGGCGCCTCAAGCGCGGCATGCGACACACGATTACGCATAAATTCGATAAATTCCTGACCCATTGACTGTCTCCTAAATAATGATGCCCTGTGAAGATAGTATAAAGATTCATGAACCGCTTCAACAAAACAAAAAACCGAATGAGCCCCCTCTAATGTCGGGTGCTGCATTCGGTTTTTAACACTTTAACTAAGATTTCTCCTAGTAAAAGCCGTGTTTTGTTTACATAGCCGCTTTGAAGATAGCGACAACCTCTTCATGAGTAGGTTGAATCGGATTTGTAAAACCACAAGCGTCTTTCATAGCGTTTGTTGCCAAGGTTGCAAAGTCTTCTTCTTTAGCACCAAGATCTGTTAAACCAGCGGGTATGTTCACGCTTTGTGATAAAGAAACGATCGCAGCAATCGCAGCATCCGCCCCTTCCTTATCTGACAAGTCAACGGCATTAACACCCAATGCGGTACCAATGACCTTTAATCGTGGCGCAGCCACTTGTGTGTTATAACGCTGCACATGTGGTAATAAGACCGCGTTACAAACACCATGAGGCAAGTCGTAAAAACCACCCAATTGATGCGCCATGGCATGTACGTAACCGAGCGACGCATTGTTAAACGCCATTCCAGCTAAGAACTGAGCGTAAGCCATGTTTTCACGAGCTACCATGTTAGTACCATTGTGGACAGCTTCGTGAAGATTATCTCTAATCAACTCAATCGCTTTAATAGCACATGCATCGGTAATGGGGTCTGCCGCTGTTGATACATAAGCTTCGACAGCGTGGGTCAACGCGTCCATACCCGTTGCAGCGGTCAACGACGCTGGCATACCAGCCATTAGTCGAGGATCGTTAACAGATAACAATGGTGTTACATTTTGATCAACAATGGCCATTTTAATATGACGGTCTTGGTCCGTAATGATACAGAAGCGCGTCATTTCAGAAGCGGTACCTGCTGTTGTGTTGATACTAATAAGTGGCAGCTGTGCTTTTTTAGAGACGTCAACCCCTTCGTAATCACTGATGTGACCACCGTTAGTAGCCACCAAAGCAATCCCTTTCGCACAGTCATGAGCAGACCCACCACCCAAAGACACAACACAATCACATTTATTCGCGTGTAATACGTCAAGACCTGCATTGACGTTATTAACGGTTGGATTTGGCTGCACACCGTCAAATACGGCGCTTTGTATATTACGCTCTTCTAGCAACCCTTTTACTTCATCGGTTACACCAAGCTTGGTCATTCCTGGATCGGTAACAATTAATACTTGTTTAAAACCAAAGTTCTCAATCTGTGAAATAGCATCATTTAGTGCGCCTTCACCCATGATGTTAACTGCAGGGATATAAAATGTACTGCTCATAGTGCTTTCTCCTTGTTGTTTTTGTGGTTACTCCAACCACTCAGATAGTTTTACACCCTTTCACTAAATAAATCATGACATATCTCAAATTTTGGCCATATTAGCCCGAGTTATCCGTATCACTTCTTTAATGATCTTTACCCGCGTAAAAGTAACTTGACTGCTTTTTAACATTTTTTAAAAAAAAGATTCGACTTTTCATTTTGTTAGTGTAATATGCGCTTCGTCTTCACGGGGTAGCCGTTTTAAGTTTTTATTTAAAGCAGTTATGACTTGAAGAAAAAAATTAAGTCATTGTTTAGTATGGTTTAATTTGTATGGAGTGGTAGTTCAGTTGGTTAGAATACCTGCCTGTCACGCAGGGGGTCGCGGGTTCGAGTCCCGTCCATTCCGCCATTTTTATAATGGCAAACTATGAGTTGGGTGTGTAGCTCAGTTGGGAGAGCGTCGCCCTTACAAGGCGAATGTCGGGAGTTCGAACCTCTCCACACCCACCACTAACTAGACAGTGGGTTTACTTAAAAGGTAAATAGGAGTCCTAGAATGTGTTGGAGTGGTAGTTCAGTTGGTTAGAATACCTGCCTGTCACGCAGGGGGTCGCGGGTTCGAGTCCCGTCCATTCCGCCATTTTTATAATGGCAAAACAGCGAGTTGGGTGTGTAGCTCAGTTGGGAGAGCGTCGCCCTTACAAGGCGAATGTCGGGAGTTCGAACCTCTCCACACCCACCACTAACTAGACAGTGGGTTTATTTAATTGATAAACAAGAGTCCTAGAATGTGTTGGAGTGGTAGTTCAGTTGGTTAGAATACCTGCCTGTCACGCAGGGGGTCGCGGGTTCGAGTCCCGTCCATTCCGCCATTTTTATAATGGTAAAACAACGAGTTGGGTGTGTAGCTCAGTTGGGAGAGCGTCGCCCTTACAAGGCGAATGTCGGGAGTTCGAACCTCTCCACACCCACCAGTTCTTATTATTTTTTATCTTCCACTAACTATATCTAAATAGTTGATAAATAAGAATTTCATATTTATAAATATTCTAAATTTTTTTCTTTTCTCTGTTAACTAAAAAATTTAGACTTGACTAAATTTATTATGTGGCGAATCTTTGACCACTGCGTGATCATTCCTAATATACTATCTCTCTTTATTTTCTATAAAACAGCCACTTTTCTTATTTTGTGGGTGCTTTTTGACTTTCGCTTGTTTTGGTCTGAAAAAAAATCATGACGTTTGTGGTTACAAACTTTCTGTTGGTCAAAATCGGCACATTAGCCAAAAACCTTGTCGTCAAGTATTCCTTAGAATACACAAATATTCAAACCGAACTGGAAACTCCATAGACATGGAGCTGGTATTGCCCGGAACAAACACATTATAGAAAGTGCCGACAAAGGGTACGGTTTTTCTTTCCCAGCTTTTGGATAGAAGGACTCAATCACCGCTTCAAGCCGATCACACGGCATCAGGTTATCTATTCGAGTCAAGAAAATCTTTTTGCGTGTTTTACGACATTTGTTGTTAAACTCAAAAACACCTCACGTTGAGCTCCATCATTATTTCTTTAACAAAGCTTAAAGAACCTTTCATTGACGCTCTTTCCCATTATGATAACCTTAACGTGATTAAAAACTATTCTCAAAAACTATTGATATGTCAATTTTTAAAAGGGCTATGTGATGCCATCTAAACACTTAAAAACGTTACTTTTCAGCTTCACTCTTATGGCTGTAGGAACGACATCAGCAATCGCGAAAACATACCAACACAGCCTTGGTACTATTGATATTGATAATGTCCCGCAACGTGTCATCGTACTGGGTTTTGGTAGCCTCGATTTTGTCAACGTGCTAGGTATCGAGCCTATAGCGATACCAAAGAAATTACTGCCTGAAAACTTAGCAAAATACAAAGCAGATAAATACACCAATACCGGCAGCCTTCAAGAAGCCAACTATGAAACACTTTTTACATTAAAGCCTGATCTGATTATTGCTGAAGCTCGCATGGCAGCCCTTTATAAAGATTTGAACGATATTGCACCTGTCTACATGTATAAAATTGACAGTCAAAATTACTGGGAAACCACTAAGCATCACTGGAATAACCTTAGTGAAATTTTCGACAAAGAAGAGAGAGGTAAAGAGCTTATTTCTAACGTACAAACCAAAATCGATGCGTTAAAATCAAAAAGCACAGCCACTCCACTAAAAGCCATGACGGTTATGAGCAACGGTGGCAATATCACATCATTTGGCCCTATTAGCCGCTTCTCTTTTGTGTATCAGGAAGCAGGATTTAAAACATCGAAATCGGTGAATGTAGAAGCCGAATCCCGTACACACGGCGATCTCATCTCCTTTGAATACATCGCCGATGCACAACCAGATGTTTTATTGGTATTAGACCGTGACCAAGCCATTGGCAGAGCAACAGGTAAAGCAAAAGAAATGTTTGCAAACAACCTTGTTGAATCAACACCTGCAGCAAAAAATGAACGTATCACGTATATTGATCCTGTTGCTTGGTACTTGTCTTCAGGCGGTTATCACTCAACAAACGTAATGATTGATGATTTAATGAAAGCTTATAATTAATCTCATCATTGAGTGCTAGCCAGATATACCATGATGCATGGTTTATCTGGCTATTTACGTTTTTGCCCCCCCATACTTTTGATTCTATATGAAACCAATCCATCTTTTCGCCGCACTACTGTTAGTCCTGTTGGCAGTCACGTCTCTTTCGGTCGGCGTCGCACACTTTTCTTTTAGTGCTGTTTTCTCTGGCGACAGCCAAGCAACCAATATTCTGCTGACCAGTCGACTGCCCCGTTTACTCGCCATCATGTTGGCTGGCGCCGGACTCAGTATCGCCGGACTCATCATGCAACAAATCGTGCAAAACCGTTTTGCAGCGCCCTCTACGACAGGCACGATTGATTGGGCCATGCTGGGCTATATGGTGGCACTCATTGCTTTTTCAAATATGGGTGGATGGATTCATCTACTAACCATCTTTGCTTTTTCTGTTTTTGGTACGCTGTTATTCGTACGTTTTTTACAACGCTTAAAATTTAAAAACACCATCATGGTGCCGCTTATTGGCATCATGTACGGCAATATTGTCTCAGCATTAACCACCTTTATTGCGTACAAATATGACTTAGTTCAGACACTCGGCTCATGGACAGTAGCCAACTTCGCCTCTGTACTTCAAGGCAACTATGAGTTTCTTTATATTGCACTCCCAGTCTCTTTATTGGCCTACGTTTACGCCAACAAATTTAGCGCAGCCAGTGTAGGAGAAAACTTCGCAAAAAACATTGGTCTAAATTACCAACGTATTATCATAATTGGCGTGATGTTAGTGGCAATACTGTCTTCTTCCATTGTTATGATTGTCGGTATGATTCCCTTCCTAGGGTTAATCGTCCCTAACATCGTCTCCTTGTTTATTGGCGACAACATGAGTCGAAATTTACCTTGGACCGCCTATCTCGGCGTTTTACTCGTACTGGCTTGTGACATTATTGGGCGCTTAATTATTTTCCCATACGAAATCCCTATCTCCATGATTATCAGCATCTTAGGCGGCATTGTGTTCATCTGCTTAATTTTACGAGACAAGTCGAATGCCTAACCTAACGCCCAAAAGCTTGTCCAACCATCCTTTAATAAAAGGCGATACGGTAAAGCTGATGATATTAGCAGCGCTAGCCATCGCCATTTGCGCTGTATTCTTAGGAAAAGGCTTAACCGCAGACAACTACGAATTCTTTTTATCTCGCCGTATCCCTAAGATTTTGGCCATCACATTGGCCGCCATCGCCATTGCCTCTTCCTCACTGATTTTTCAAACCATTACGACCAATCGAATCCTCACCCCCTCCATACTGGGCTTTGACTCACTCTATGTGATGATTCAGGTATTGCTTGTGGTGGCCTTTGGTGGTTTTAGTATGGTGATTACGGACAGCAAATTAAACTTCCTGATTGCAACCAGCATCATGATAGTAAGCGCCATGACGCTATTTCATTTCTACTTTAGTGGACGCCCTCGCAATATTTTTACCCTACTGCTTGTTGGAGTTGTGTTAAGCAGCTTGTTTAGCAGCATTACGGGGTTTTTCACCATGGTTATAAACCCCGATGAATTTACTTTTATCCAAGGCTCCATGTTTGCAAGCTTTAACAATATCAATTCAGAACTCGTCTATTGGTGCCTTATCCCAATCTTTTTTTGCTGCGTTTACCTTTTAAGGTTGTCTAATAAACTCGATGTAATGTGGCTAGGTGCAGAAAACGCAAAAAGTTTAGGGGTAAACACCCATAGACTGACCATGCAAGTCATGCTTGTGATCACCATCATGGTGTCCATCTCAACAGCACTCATTGGCCCGATACTCTTTTTTGGGCTTATTGTTGTAGCGCTGACTCGCCAGTTATTTTCTAGCTTCAAGCATCGTTTTTTAATGATAGCGAGCGCTATTCTTTCCATCGTTTTGCTCGTCGGAGGCCAATGGGTTATAGAAAATTTATTCGACTTTAACACTACCATTAGCGTCATCATCAACTTTATTGGTGGTAGTTATTTCTTATACCTTTTGATGAAAAACAAACTGGATTAAAGGCTAAACTAAGTGATTAAAATCAGCGGATTAAGTAAAAAATACAACGACAAATACGTCGTCAAAAATGCCGAAGCCTTCTTTCCTTTAGGCAAAGTGACCAGCATTATTGGTCCCAATGGGGCAGGTAAAAGTACGTTACTTTCAATGGCCAGTCGTTTAACGGAAAGTGATGCCGGTGAGATCGTCATTGGTGACAAACCTTTAGAAGAATGGGACAGCACTGATCTCGCGAAACGTTTATCCGTACTAAGCCAATCAAACAATATCAATATGCGCTTTACCGTCCGTGAATTAGTGGCATTTGGACGTTTCCCTTATTCTCAAGGTCGGCTGACAGAAAAAGACAACAACATCATTGAGGATGCCTTACACCATTTGAGCATCTCACATTTACAAGACCGCTATATTGATCAACTGTCTGGCGGTCAAAAACAAATGGCATTTATTGCCATGGTGGTTGCTCAAAATACGGATTACATTTTCCTCGATGAACCGCTAAACAACCTAGATATCAAACACTCCGTTGATATCATGGCAACCCTGAAAAAATTGGCTGATGAATACAACAAAGCCGTGGTGATTGTGATTCATGACATCAACTTTGCATCCTGCTATTCCGACAATATCGTTGCGATGAAACAGGGAGAAGTCATAAAAAGCGGTCGTGTCGAAGACGTCATTAAAGAACAAGTATTAAACAACATCTACGAAATCCCCTTCAAGGTTCAAGAGATTGATGGCAACAGAATCTCACTTTACTATCGTAGGTAACAGCACGCCCTCTTCTTTATAATCTAAGGAAACTGTGATGAATAAGTCGCACAGCAGTCAGTACTTCTAATTCGGTTAAAAAGCAAAATATCAAACACTTTCAGTACTGTTACCTCCTAAAGAAGTTCATTTTGCCTTATTTAGGAGCTTTTGAACGAACTACTCCTTTGTCGCTCGTATCATCTGGTCAACTCTGAACACATTGGCTAAAGTAAACAGCATTGTCAATTTGATTTGTACTTTATGAAATGGATGTAATGACAAGGAGTCGTAACACAGATAAGGAAATGCCTAGGGATCAACTGAAGCCACGACTGAATGTTTATAATGCAATACAGCTCTTAGAGTGGTTCTAGAAATTTCCTGAGTAACGATAAGGGCTTACTCATTAAACAGCCCAATTAACCCGTCCGCTAACATGACGCGCCAGCTAAAGTAATCATGGCCACTGGCGGCTTCTTGTATTGAGGCAGAATAGCCTTTTGATTTTAGCACTTGGTACACTTGATGGTTGGTGTCAAGGATGCTTTTGCCTTCTGGTTTTGCCTCAAATAGGCCAGCCGTTAGAAAAATCTCCAACTCTTTTTTAGGCTCTGAACGAAAAAGCTCGGCCATCCAATTGTCGGTTTCTGTTTTCGTTGTGAGCTGGAAGATTGAGGCTTCAGGTTCAGGGGACCACCAGAAAGAACCGGATTGGCTAAGCACTTTCCCAAAGCGTTCTGGGTGTTGGAAGGCAATGTACATGGAAGCCAAGCCACCGAAGCTTGAGCCAGATAAGACGGTGTTTTCCGCCGTAGGGCAAATCTTTTCACTTTGACACAACCATGGCATAAATTCATTGGCTAGAAATTCAGAATAGGCTGTGTTTGGAGTGAGTTCTTCCGCTCTCATGCTAGGAAGCGGTGTATTAACAAATACGGCTCTCATGGGGGGAATCAGTTTTTGAGCAATTAAATTATCAAGAATGACAGGCGTCGGGACTTTATTTAAGTAGGAATCCCCATCAAATAAAATAAGAAGCGGGGCGTCTTGCTTGATTGGGTAGCTTTTGTTGGGTTGGTATAAGCTAATTTTTCTGGCTAATGCGTTGTTATCTTTTTGATAAATATGGTCTGTGACCGATCCTTTGGGGTTCCCCATGGTACTTGTGAGCGTATCTTTCGGTGCGGTTGGCAGTGTTAGGGTTGACGCGGCACCGAATAAATTATCGTTTTCACTGAATTTTGGTTGAAGGTTAAGTGGATCGGATTGGGATGTCGCAAGTACCGCTCTTCTTTGCTGACGGCTTTTACTGTCGACAAGTTGTGGGACATTAGGCGCGACTCGGTAGGAAAAACGCGTTTCTAAAGGCACTTCATAGGAGTGAAACCAGATATTACTGTTATCCAACTGAGTTAAGTGTATGTGACCTTCGTAAGGTGCGCCTAATATTCTGACATTGTCTACAAAACCCTTGTATAAAAAAGTCACCAGTGCGGTACCATTATCTGTGTATTCGACCAAAGGTGTGCCACCTTTCTGCTCTACTTGCTGCCAAAATAGGGTATCGGCTTGTTCAACTCCTTGATCCAAGCGATTTTTTGTTTGAAGTATTAAAGGACTCGTGATTGTCGTGTCTGGAGAAACGTACTGACTTTCTTGTAGGGCCATTGTATTAAGAGCGACATCGATATTGGCCGTACTCTTGTTTTCCGTAATAAATTCAATGGTGTAGTGGTCGCTTTTGTCCACATACCAGAAAATTTCTACTTCTTTGCTTGGTGAATTGATCAACTGTTTAACCGTTTCCCCTTTAGAATTCATCACGGTTACTTGGCTAAGCCGTTGATCGCTGCGGATGTACCCATTGAAATAGCGTGGTTTTTCAATCAGCAAGTCAGCACTCTCTTTTGTGGCTATTTTGATATGCTGAGGTTCATTTATTTTTAACGCCACTGCGTTTGCATTTAAGGAAAAAATCATTAGTAATGTGGTTAGTCCAATTTTTTTCATAAGATAGCAAGCTCATTCCATTAATGATATTTATTATCATTAATGTTAGTTTTATGTTGCTATAATTAACAGCTTACTGTGCTATTCAAATCCATCATATCGTTATTAAAAAACGGCAAAAAATCAAAATGACTAAAAAAATCACTTCACCATACCAAAAGAATGCCTTGATACGTTGGGTGAAAGATGAAAATGACTGGGTACTGGTCTCAGATAAAACCGATGTGTCAGAGACATTGCTAGAAAGTGAGCTGCTTTGCTATAACGTTAAAAGTAGCTTTTCGCTCAATGGCGGAACAACAAAAGAACTTGTAGATCATCAGGTTATTTCAACAGCTGAAAAGTCCTTGATTTTAGTTATTTTGCTGGAAGGTAAGCTGGATTTCGGTTATGACGATCGTCGGTTTATGCTAGATGCTAGCGTACACCCTGTAGGAGTGCTTGTTAATCTTGCTAGACCCGTTATTTTTAGGCGTATTCTTTGTAAAGGAAATAGGTTAACCAAGTTAAACGTTATCTTGCCGACGGAATGGGTCACTGAGAGAGCCACTGCGAATTTCAACTTAAATGCTTTTATAAATGAACATAAAGCGAGCTTATATTTGGATTTGAAGGATGACATGTTGAGCTTGGTGGCTGACATCCTTTGTCAAAAAAAATCAGCCGATTTGCTGGAAAAAATCAACTTAGAAATTTTGGTTCAAAGACTGATTGTACAAGTGTTAAAGCAAGTTATAGCGACGGAATCTGCTAGCATGGAAGTCTTAGAAAAGGCATCTAACGGGAGGGAAGGTGTCAGTGCAAGCAAGTCAAAGAACAGTACCGATGATTTGATACGTTATATTGAAGATAACTTAGACAGAGAATTATCTGCTAAATCATTAAGTGAATATATGGCTATGAGTGAATCCAATCTACAGAGAAGGTTTAAGCAGAGTTTGGGTTGTAATGTGCAGAGTTATATACGTCGTCGAAGGTTAGAAATTGCACGGCAACAATTGGAAAAAGGTATCTTTTCAATAGCTGAAGTAGCTTACAGTGCAGGGTATAAATACCCTTCCAATTTTACCAATGCTTTTAAAAAAACTTTCGGCTATCCTCCAGCGGAAGTGCCCTTATATAGGTAGCAAGATCGATTATTTTCATGATTTGAATAAGCTTTTTACTTTCAATAATTAGTAATGTAAATTTTGTTGATAACAATTCTCATTATGTATATTGTTCCTTCCGTTATTAAATTGCCGATAAATGGTAGGGATCTTTATCTTATGTTTACTAAGAAAAAACTTTTTATAAGTATGCTTGCAACTTCGCCTTTTCTAGGTGCTTACGCTGAAGCTACAGATCAAAATGATGTGCAATTAGACGCCATGATAGTGACCGCTACGATGGCGGAAACAAAAATCGAAGATGCTCCAGCCTTTGCTACTATTGTTACAAAAGATGACATTGCTAAATCTTCTATTAATAGTGTTGCGGATTTATTGCGTGAAACGGTTGGCGTGAATAACTTGAGCAACTCATCAGGTCGAGATGAGATTCAAATTCGTGGTATGGATGGTGATTACACTGTTTTCTTAGTGAATGGTAAACGAGTTTCCTCAGGAAGTGCCTTTGCAAAAGGCAGTGACGCAGATGTGAACAGTGTACCGCTAAACTCTATTGAACGAATTGAAGTTATACGTGGCCCTATGTCAGTGCTTTACGGCGCTGATGCGATTGGCGGCGTGGTGAACGTTATTACTAAAAAGCCTCAGGCTGGTGATGACTGGACTGGTACCATCACTGCCGAAGCACGAATTATTGATTCTGGAGAAGACGGTGATCAGTATCGTGTCGGTGTTTCAGGTATGGGGGCTATTACAGATAAATTATCCATGTCTATTAGCGTTGAAGACTCAAGTCAAGACGCTTGGTTCGCAGAGAGTGATGATAACTATCCACTACGTGAAGAAAGAAATTCTCAAAACCTTTCCTCAACCTTGTCTTGGCAAGCAGCAGAGAATCAACAGGTTGATGTCGACTTTGGGTACAACCATGATGAACGACCTTACCAAGCCTTCAGTAATACAGCATATCGAGAGCAAGAAATTACTCGCACAGATTTAGCAATAACTCATAAAGGACAATGGGACTGGGCAGACACGACGGCCTATATTAAGCGAGAAGAAAGTGATGTGTATGATTACAACACTCAGTACGCAAGCACAGGGGAAGTCGAGCATGATGGCCTCGAATCTAACAACACTTATGCGAAAGCCTATGCAAATAGGGTGTTAGGTAAGCATGCACTTATGGGTGGCATCGACTTCAAACAGGAAGAGCTTAAAGACGATTACTATTTAACAAGCGATGATGAAAGTGCTTATCAATATGGCCTTTTTGCTCAAGATGAAATGGCATTGACTGAAAAACTTGCCCTTACTCTGGGTGGGAGACTAGATAATCATGAAGTCTATGGAAGTAACTTCTCTCCCAAAGCATACCTTGTTTATAACCTTGACGAGACATTGACTCTAAAAGGCGGTGTAACACAAGCATTTAAAGCACCTGCCTTACTTAATTATAGTGAAAATTACTCTCAGGCTAGCTGTGGTGGTAGCTGCTTATTATCTGGTAACCCAGATCTGGAAGCAGAAACCAGTATGAGTTATGAGTTCGGTTTTGATTATCATAAGAAAGGGTTAGGTATAACGGGTGCAGTTTTCCGTAACGACGTTGACAATTTAATCGATCGTTATGTCGGCAAAGACTCTGATGGTAACACAGAGGTAGCCTGGATTAATGTCAATAAAGCTATGACACAGGGCCTTGAATTAAGTGTTGTCACCTCATTGACAGAAGACTTGCAACTTAAAGCAAATTATACGTATTTAGATACGGAAGCCGAAGATTCTGATGGTACAAAAACGGTCCTAACCGGACGACCAGAGGATCAAGCAAGCTTGTCTTTTGATTATCAAGCAACAGATATCTTAGGCACATACGCTACGGTTAATTACATCTCAGGTATGCAGGCATCTTCTTCAGGTGATCAAGAGCTACCTTCTTACTACCGTACCGATATCGGTCTAGTTGCGGATGTTACCGATAATCTTGTTATCCGTGCAGGCATTAAAAACATCGGTGATGTTCGCTTAGATGAAGAAGATACAAATTATACCACTTATGAAATAGGTCGTAGCTTCTTTGCAAGTGCTGCTTATAATTTCTAAATAGAGTCTATGTACTTTAGCTTTAACGTAAACTGACACTCAGTTATCACTGAATAATGGCGTTTCAAACATAAAACGTCATTATCCAGGGATCTTCCAGTAAGAAAATTATTTTAATCATAATCGCTCTAAAAAATGGACTTCCCAGAGTTTGCTAGACATCGAGAGATTCTAAAAAACGCTTTTCTTCGAACTTAAGTAGTGATGCGAATGTCGTTTTATCGGATTGCAGAACACTTTAATAAATAGCACCATCTTACATCCATCTCACAAAGTACAAATATGAAATCACTGACTATTTTAGACGGCGGCATGGGACGAGAATTAAAGCGCATTGGAGCCCCTTTTTCTCAGCCTTTGTGGAGCGCGCAAGCCCTCATCGAAGCACCAGAGTTTGTAACACAAGCTCATCTCAACTTTATCGAATCTGGCGCTGAAATCATCACAGTAAACAGCTATGCTTGCGTTCCTTTTCACTTAGGCGATGCGCTTTATGATGAGAAAGGCAGCACACTGGCAACACACGCTGCCATCTTAGCCAAAGACGCCGCTGTTAACGCAAAACAGGATGTGTTGGTCGCTGGCTCACTGCCTCCTCCATTTGGTTCTTATCGCCCAGACTTATTCCAACCCGTACGTGCAAAAGAAATCTTAACCGCACTGTTCGCGGCTCAAGATGACTATGTTGATCTCTGGTTAGCTGAGAGCATCGCCAGTATCAAAGAAGCCCTCGTCGTTCAGAGCATTTTTAAGCAAACACAAAAACCTTGTCATTACGCCTTTACACTGAGTGACGAAGTGTCTTCTCCCTCAACATTACGTTCTGGGGAGTCGGTATGTGACGCGATAGAAGCTATTATAACGGGGAAAATAGAAGGCATTTTTTTCAATTGCTCTATACCAGAAGTCATGGAACAAGCACTTCAGGCTACAAATGACATCCTAAAAAAACACAACATCACACTGGATATTGGTGTCTTCGCAAACAGCTTTGCTCCCATTTCACAGGACCACCAAGCCAATGACAACATGCAAGGCTGTCGAGATGTATCACCCGAACAATACTTTGAATATGCTAAGCGTTGGCGTTATCTAGGTGCCAATATTATTGGTGGTTGCTGTGGTATTTGGCCCAGCCATATTAAGATGTTAAGCAAATGGAAAAAGAGCCTGCTTACCGCCACCTAACCATGCGCCTCTAGGCTTACTCTTTTGTTAGTGGCTCCGGATTGCGAACGCGGTGACGATGGGAAAACTTACCGCTTTCTGCTTTCTCCGCCTGCTGCAGAGTCTTTTTAGCAACAGGCGAAGGCGTTACCAAGCCAAGCTCTTTTAAGATGGCTTCATCATTCGTCGCCCGTGCCTCAAAAGAATGCAAAGCTGTTAATTCCTCTTCCGTCAAGCGCCCTTTTGACTCGAAATACTTGAGCCGTGGGTACCGACCCGCCATAACAACCCCCCAGTTAAGCGCAGGGTCCCACCATGAATTGATGTCGCGACCTTTGCCGGTAAGATGATGCTTCAGCACATCATCCAAAGCGCCGTTCAATAACGTCAAATCAAAGTCAACGCCTGACACCGTATTTTTAGACTTAGCCTTGTAAGCATCGACTCCTGTTCTTGAAGGTCCTGTACGTGTGTCACGGTAGCGTGCGAGTGTCATCATATCACTCGCCAATACAGGCTTATTGACGGGCAGTCGAATGGCGTCAGGATCGCCCATTAGTTGTCCCCAAGAAAGGCGAATAAAGGTGTGCTGATCCTCCATGCCCGGGTGTGTGCATCTAAGCCCAATAGCATAAGCCTCCAAGTCCTCTTTTAGGAATTGAAAACCGCTGTAACGCGCCCAACGCACCACAAGAAATTCATCTGCAGCCGCACCGGGTAAGTGAAAATCCACCTCTTTCAGATAATCCAATACAATCTGAACCTGCTCATCTGATAACTCAATGTCTTCGTGTAATGGGTACATGCCTTCAAAAGTATTGCGAACTGGCCTGGGTCTTGTCGCCATATAGGCGTCAAGTTCAGCTTGAGTATGTGGTCGTGTCTTTTTTGTCGTCATGAAATCCTGTCCTTTTTTGTAAACGGTCAGATTAGTTGGTTACGGTCAAAGAAATCCGTGTCTTCAAAATAACCACCACGACCTTCAAGAATGATATCGTACCGGTTGACCACCTCAATACGCTCCAGCCATTTCAAACTACGAAATCCGGTTGACGTCTCTAGGCGAAGGCGTACAGGCCCTCCATTCTTA
Source organism: Marinomonas algarum (assembly GCF_020532605.1). Classification (GTDB taxonomy): domain Bacteria; phylum Pseudomonadota; class Gammaproteobacteria; order Pseudomonadales; family Marinomonadaceae; genus Marinomonas; species Marinomonas algarum. Next base: position 214,093 of record NZ_JAJATW010000001.1, read on the forward strand.
GCGGGAATTTCACCTTCGTCATTAAGCTCAAAGGCAATCAATGTTTGAGGCATCCTCGCTTCAACCATCGGCGTAGACTCGTAATAACTGCCACCCTCGTATAAGACATCATCACGACCCATGTTTTGAAAACTGGTATAGACGACATCGGTCGCACCGGGTAATGGACCCGCCAGATCCAGAAGCTCCGACAACCGAATACCTCGCCAGCGTCCGATTGAAGTAAACCCTTGTACACAATGATGAAGCGTTGTCTGTGAATGACCCGCAGCCAACTCACGCAGCTCTGCAACCGTCAGTGTCATCGGATGCTCTACATAGCCACCAATTTCAAGGACATAATCATCTTCATAGCCGTTAGCCATTAAAGCGAAATACTCTTCTGTTTCTGGTGGTCGCCCACTGCCACGAAAGTTTTGCGTCGTATTATCAAGCCCAACCGGCTTGCCGGTAATATTGGATCGATCGTAATGCATACGTGCCGGTAGCTTATAAAGTAGATTTGACCAGGGTCGTACAATTCTATTATGAAGTTTTTCAACCGCGCGACCGTCCGCCAATGTCCAACGTGTGGCAACAACATGCAACACCACGAGAAGCATTAAGCCAACAGTAAAAATAGTACCGCCCAGCACAGGGTTATCAGAATGTCCCAACACCATTTTGGAGGTTTCATGTAAATAGCCATGCAGAAAAACTAACACCACATGAATGGCAAAAAACGCCAAATACCCAACAAGACATAAAAAATGGGCACTGCGAATCACTTGGCGACCACCTAATAGACGGGTGATACGCGAAAAATGATTGGCAATGGCGGGAGATTGAAACGCACCAGTGAGGATAACCAAAGGCGTTAAAACTAATATGATAAATCCGTATGACAATTGTTGCAGCGCATTAAACACCATCCCCTCAACAGGGTGTGGCATGGTAAAAGCAAGATAAGACAGCATATCTTGCCATGCCTGTGGAAACACATCCCAACTCGTAGGTACGTAACGTCGCCACTGCCCTGTCACCAGCAGTAAAATAAAATACGTCACCCAACAGGTGACAAAACCGGTAACCGTTATAAAATGCCAATATCGTCCAAGACCAAGTAGACCTCGTCCAGGGAGAGCAATACGGGGCGAGTAATCGCTGTATTCACCCCCAACGGTATAAAACTTATGCTTGGGCTCTTTTTGAACCGTAAATTGCGCCCAAGAACGGCCTGGTACAGTATGTTGTGATCGATACAGTTTGGGGTACGTTGATAAGATCTCTAAGCCCGAACGAACAAGAAATGAAATAAAAATGATGTTGAGAAAATGCTCCACACGAAGCCACCAAGGAAACCCGAGGTCCATGACGAAATCCTTATTAGTCGGTAAAATTTTGTTGGTCTGGTGAGGCGACTATCATTCCGTAGCGCAGCGCCCAATAAAGTAGGCTGTAGACGACAGAAGCGAACAATGTCAGATTCCAAATCGCCGCTTCAGCAACACTGGCGCCATTCCATACATAAGGGGCATTACCTAGCAATCCACCAAGGTAAATAAGCAAGGAAAATAAGGTAATAAGCAAACCCCATGTCCAGATTCGAGCATGGGTCGTCAAGCCTATAATGACAAACACAACCGTCAAACCAACAAGACTCCACAGCGCAGTAATGGCAAGCGGAAAGATGTCACGCTGTGACAAGGCTACGGCTGCTGAAGCCACACCTACTAAAGCGATGAGAGCGACAAGCAACCACCGGGTGGCTCTAGGCAGATTGATACGAATATAGCGCAAAAGTGGCGCGCGTTTACCACCGGGCTTAATGTGCTCAAGCACTGGCTCTGTGGCGTTTGGGGTACCCCGAAAGTCCACACCAACGCGCAAAGCGGGAGAGTTTTCGTCTTCCATTATACTTACCTCTATTTACAGCTGTTAACCCTCTGTCAGCTTGTTGGCTAATCCGTTCCAGCTGATTTGATACAAGATAGTGTTCGGGTAGCACCGTTCAATATCCAACGCGCTGATTATACATAGAGTGCAATGGCTTGTAATGAAATAGGTTGATTTTCATAACACCACTTAATTGCACAAATGGAACAAACTTTATTAGACTCCTTTAATGATAATGGTTATTATTAACTTACTCTTACTTCTTGGAGATAGTGCAATGGATTACTGGAAACATCTAATTGTAAAAGCAAATCAAGCCTTCACTGCAACGGACTACTCAGGGTCTATTTCCCTTTACGAACAAGCTGCTGACGCAGCGCAAAAACAAGTTACCCACTGGTATGACACCAAAACCGCTTTAACGGCTTTAGTCATCAGTAAACTCAACCTTGCTGAGGCTCAATGTCGAATGGATCAGTTTGAAGAAGCCATCGAGACCTATGCGACGTTAAGCGATCAACTTCGCCAATTCCAAGACAGTTTCTCTTCTGAAAACCCGATCGTCGGACATGTCGCACAAGCACTCAACATAGTGAAACAAGAGTTTCTTAACCTAACAAAAACGTATGCTTACGACATTGTAAAAATCACTCAACAAAAACAAAATCAAGTTACGTTTATTGGTGTCTCTTAATGAAGGATGACGTTTAATTCACTTGAAGAAAGTATCTTTATTCGCATCATAGAGGCAGAAGGGGAAAGATAACCACAGCCCGACCGCTTTCGCTTCGGGCTTTTCAGGCTATTATATCCTTGTCAATATTAGGATAGGCAAAGACAGAGTATTATGGTTTAAGCGTTTCAACAGCCTCCACCAGCGTATCTATTCCGGAGTTAACGCTCTTGATCGCGTTTGAAACGTGTTCTATGGATTCTTGACCTCTCTGTGCCGTGATATTAATTTCCTTTAATCCTGAATCAATCTGCTCTATAAGAACCGCATTTTTCTTCACCACATCACCAATATCAGCGGTTGCTGTTGAGGTTCTTGCAGCCAGTGTTCTTACCTCATCTGCGACCACAGCAAAGCCTCTACCTGACGTTCCCGCTCGAGCTGCTTCTATGGCAGCATTCAGTGCTAATAAGTTTGTTTGATCTGCAATCGAGCGAATGATCGTTACAATTTCTTGGATATTTTTAGAATTGACACTCAGCTCTTGCCCAACCTCTGTGGTACTTTTCACTTCAGAAGAGATTTGCGTGCTCGTCTGTACACTGCTTTGCAACTCTTGCATCGCTGTTGCCGTCAGCTCGGCGGTATTCTCAGAAGTTTGTGTCGCGATAAGAACAGCATCAATCGCATCATTCACACGCTCTGATATGTCTGTTGCAAACTTAATCACTTTAAACACTTCCCCATCATCATTCATGATGGGGTTATACGTCGCCTCCAACCATACTTTTTTCCCAGAAAAACTCTGTCTAGAAAATCGCCCAGACTGATATTCACCACGCGCAAGTTTTTCCCAAAATTGAGGGTTCTCCTTGTAGAAGCTCTCTTCACACAAAATGCGGTGGTGTTTGTCTTTGATCTCACTTAACTGACAACCCATAACCTCAAGAAATTTTTGATTCGCATTGAGAATATGGCCATCAGGTGTGAATTCTATTACCGCCTGAGAACGATTCAGAGCGGCAAAAACAGCATCTTGCGTTTCAATTGCTCGATGCTGATCAGTAATATCAGATGCCAGCTTGGCAATGCGATACACTGAACCACTGTCGTCTTTAATAGGAATATAACGAGCACCAACAAAAATAGTGTCCTTGGTTTTAGTGCAATACTTAAATGTATCGCGCTCAGGGTTGCCTGAGAGAAGGTTACGCCAAAAACTCGCGTATTCAGGACTGGACGCATAGTCAGATTGAAGCAGTGTTCGATGGTGCTTACCAAGCAACTCATCCTTGCTGTAACCCATAAAATCAGCAAATTTTTCACTTACTTCGATAATAAGTCCATCGCTGCCAAAAATGACCAGAGCGGTTTCTTTCAACAACGCATTCAGTAACAGCTTATCATCAGATGTACCATTGTCTTCTGCCATTACCGCAGGCTTTTTAAAAAAGCTCAACATAACCAGCATTCTCCTTTGCAATAACAGTTAAAATTATAATCCGATCGTAAAAAAGACAAATCAAAACGCTTACTTTGTTCACAGTATCGTCATTGAGCGCAGCTTAACTGGCTACTTTCCTTGTCTTTGTTTATGTTGATTAGGTCGCATTTCAATAGAAACGATTTCATTGTAGTACGTCAACTCTATTTTATTAGTTTTACCTAATAATAACTAAAAAGCACTTTTTAATCCCAGTTTTGTGGTAACAAGTTTGCAGATAACAATATTACTATTGTTTCTTACTGTATATTTTCTATGGCCGGATCACTCATACTAAAAGGAAGTACGTAAAATGCATTCGTCATAAAGGACTTAATTAACTCAATAGCGGTCGTATAAAAACGACAAGTAACGATCAGATTTGTAGTATAACGGTAAAAAGCCTTTATCTATTTGCATTTATTTTTCCTTAATGAATGCACGGTATGGATAAGATGGAGGCAAAATAGACACAGTAGACGAGTTGGACCATGACTATCACGAAAGACAAACGACATTTTAGTACGCTGATGCGTGATACAAACAGGGCTTTCCTACCATTAGAAAAGCAGGCTGAGGCCACTCTAGAAGTGGGCTTTGTACTTCAACCACACTTTTCCCTAGCCAGTTTTACCGCTGCGGTCGATACGCTGGTCACCGCTAACCTTGTCTGTACAACACCGTTATTTCGTTATCAAAGTTATGCTATTGAAGCTTCACCCGTGTTGAGTGACTTGGGAATCGAGATCGCCACGCAAGGATCACTTAACACTCTGATCGATCAGCCATTGCCCGATCTGTTGATTATCTGCGGCGGTTATCGCTGCTCAACCCAGCCCAACACCGCCCTCACTCGCTTACTCAAATTAGCCGACAAGCAAGACCGTTTGATTGGCAGTCTATGGAATGGCGCAATCGCACTGGCTCATGCTGGATTATTAGACCAGTTAAACTGTGCTTTACACCCTGATAACCATGCGTATATGCACGAACAGTTTCCAAAGGTTAACGTCAGTAAACAGGTGAGCATCATCGAAGGGAAACGCTTGACCAGCGCGGGCCCAATGAGCGCCATGGGCATGATGTTGACATTAATAAGCCAACTGAGAGGCAATGATGTAACCCGCGCTGTCCGTGAAATTATCAGCTGTGATCAGCTATCAGAAAGTAGCGATGTACAGATTAATCCGCTAGAGGATAACCCACGTTTACCACAAAACTTACGCGATATTATGACGCTAATGGCTGCTAATATCGAAGAACCCATGAGCCTGGAAGAGCTAGCAGCCTGCGCTGGTGTCTCACGTCGCCAAATCGAGCGATTATTCCAAAGCCACCTCGAAACATCGCCGGGGCGTTACTATTTAGAGTTACGCATTACCCATGCGCGCCGCTTACTCTTACAAAGCAATGAATCAATCACCAGCATTACATTGGCCTGTGGCTTCGTGAGCACCAGCCATTTCAGTAATTGTTATAAGGATTATTTTGGCGTTTCTCCTAGCCATGCTCGTGAGCAAGCTAGGTAACTGTCGGTCTTTGATAACCGTCAGGCTTTGATCACGAGGCCATACTCTAAACTGGCATCTTGAATCCACAGCCAGATATAATCGGCAAAAGAACGGCGAATAACCAACTCAAAACACTGATCGCCTGTCCGACGAATCGTTGCCGTGCTTTTTGCGAACAAGGTGGACACCACTTTACCCACAGGGAATTCAGACAAATGCCAGTCAACCGTGGTGGATTTTTTCAGCAGTTCAACCGCATTATCACCCGAGAGCATGAGCACGGTAGAACCACCACTGCTGTTTACTAGCGAATAATGCCCTGGCATGGCGTCACGAAATTGACTCTCAATTGAAAACGCCTCTAAACCTGGCACTAAGATTAACCATTCATCTGGCGACATCCAACGAATAGAATACGCCCCTTTTTCGGCTGAAGTGAGCGGCGTTAACGGTAAGGAAACACCCAAAATAGCGGCCACACACGCTACCTGCTCATGATTGCTTGAATCACAGCGCAAGGTAAGATGCCCTAACAGGGCAAGCTCACGCAAATGAATGCCACCTTCCTGCATTCCCCGTTTGGCTAGACCCGCAAAATCCGCGTGATGCAGTGGCGATTGCCCTTCAACGTCAGGACCAGGTACTTGATTCATCACAGCCGCTTTAGTGGCTGCGCTTTCAGCAGCCGTCATATTATTCATCTCAGACATTTTGACGCTCCCCTTTCGGATCAAAGAAGATCGGGCTGCAAATTTCAGCTTCAATCACGGTGCCATCAGCCATTGGGTAATAGACTGTATCACCCATTTTATCGAGACCACCTTTAATAAAGCCCATTGCGATAGAATGTCCTAGAGATTCACTCCAATAACTGGAGCTGATATGCCCCTCAATCGACAACGGCTTCGGTGCATTTGGATTCAACACAGCAGCAGATCCTTCCGGAATCACTTGCTTAGGATCTTTGGTTTTTAGGCCCACCAATTGCTTACGATTTTCACGCGTGCAGTCGGAACGGTTCATGCCGCGTTTACCAATATAGCTAAACGGTTTCTGATTAGAGACACACCAGCCCATACCCAAATCATAAGGGTGCACCGAACCATCGGTATCTTGACCGGCAATAATAAAGCCTTTCTCCGCACGCAGAATGTGCATGGTTTCTGTGCCATAAGGCGTTAAATCGTATTTTTTACCCGCTTCGATCAGTTTTTCCCATACATACATGCCATAGTTTGCTTGCACGTTGATCTCAAATGACAACTCACCGGTAAAGGAGATACGGAACACACGAGCAGGTACACCCGCCACCGTAATCTGCTTCCAATCCATAAAACGAAAATCATCATTGGTGACATCAGACTCAGTCAGTTCAGCCAGCAGTTTACGACTGTTGGGGCCGGTGATGGTTGCGGTTGACCAGTGATCCGTCACCGTATTGAAATACACTTCCAATTCAGGCCATTCGGTTTGATGGTAGATTTCTAGCCACTCGTAGACATGCGCGGCGCCACCAGTAGTTGTGGTCATCAAAAAGTGATTCTCACCTAAGCAAGCCGTCACACCGTCATCAAACACCATGCCGTCTTCGCCACACATCAGTCCATAACGACACTTGCCTACGGCTAACTTAGCCCAAGCATTGGAATACACACGGCCGAGGAATTCACGTGCATCTTTACCCTGAATATCAATTTTACCCAGTGTCGAAGCATCCAGAATACCAACCGAATTACGCACGGCGAGGCACTCACGGTTAAGAGTTTGCTGCATGGTTTCGCCCGCTTTCGGGAAATACCATGGGCGCTTCCACTGACCGACGTCTTCAAATAAGGCTCCCTGCTCTACATGCCATTTGTGCATGGCGGTATAGCGCTCAGGTTCGAATAAAGCACCACAGTGACGACCGATAATCGCACCAAAGGCAATCGGTGTGTAGTTTGGACGGAAAACCGTTGTGCCAGTTTCAGGAATGGTTTTGTTCAAGGCCTTAGCGGCCACTGCCATGCCGTTGATATTCCCCAACTTACCCTGATCGGTACCAAACCCCATCGCGGTGTAACGCTTCACATGCTCAATCGCTTCAAAGCCTTCGCGACACGCGATTTCAATACCCGCCGCAGTCACATCAGTTTGATAATCGACAAACTGCTTTGGCGCTTGAGAGGTTGGTTTCAAATGCGGAATATGAAACAAGCTCATGGGTGCGGCGACGTGAAGCGCTTTGGTTTTAGGTAATATTACATTCACGACAGCTAAACCCAGTTTCACCAACGCTTGCTGACCGGCATCGAGACCCTCTTGCAAGGCTATCGCCGTTTCATACTGACCATTAATCCCACCGGCGGTGAGTTGCCTCTGCACCGTTGGCCCTGGCAAGAAGCCCACTACGGAGTCACTCCAAACAGGACGGCTACCGGTATGACAAGACAGATGAATAACAGGACTCCAACCTCCAGAGGTCGCTACGGTATCTGCTTTTAATTTGGTGACTGAACCAACAATTTGCGTTCCACTTGAATTTAATGCAGCAACGGAAACACCCGTAACCCGCTTGCTGCCTTGTACTTCTATCACTGCAGAACCCGTAATGACGTTTATGCCACGTTGGCGCGCGGCTTCGACGCGATCGCCATTGGCCACACTACGAGTGTCTACGATCGCAACAACGTTACGTCCTGCGTCCGCCCAATCTAACGCCGCTTGATACCCATAATCATTGGTTGTCATCACGACTAAATCGTTACCCGGCACCACCCCATAGCGATTAATATAAGCTGAAACCGCACCTGTGATCATGCAGCCTGGCACGTCATTATTCGCATACACCAAAGGACGCTCATGGGCGCCAGTGGCCAGCACGACCCATTTCGCTCGAACACGATGCATCCGTTGACGCACCATTTTAGCCGGCGCACTGTCCGCCAGGTGATCCGTTTGACGTTCATGAATCGTTAAAAAATTGTGGTCGTGATAACCGTTTACTGTCGATCGCGGCAATAGAGTCACATCTTCAAAAGTACCTAACTCTTGCACAACATCATGAACCCAATCAGCCGCGGGTTTACCATCAAGCAACGCCACACTGTTGAGTAAACTGCCACCCAATTCATTTTGCTCATCGGCAATAATGACACGTGCACCGCCACGCGCCGCCGTCAGCGCGGCCGCTAAACCTGCAGGGCCGGCTCCGACCACCATCACATCACAATGCTGATTGATACTGTCGTAAGTGTCTGGGTCTGTTTCCCGAGGTGCACGACCCATGCCTGCCGCCTTACGAATCATCGATTCGTAAGTTTCCCATGAGGACTCGGGGAACATGAAGGTCTTATAGTAAAAACCCGGTGGCATCATCTTTCCACCTAGTTTGCCGATCATTCCCATTACATCGGTGTCGACACTTGGCCAACCATTCGTTGCAGAAGAGACCAGACCGTCAAATAATTCTTGTTGCGTGGCTCTCACATTCGGGACTTGAGTGGCTTCTGTTGCACCCAGTTGTAAAACGGCGTTTGGTTCTTCGGCACCCGCAGCAACGATGCCTCGTGGACGGCTGTATTTGAAGCTACGTGCAACCACGTCAATACCATTGGCCAACATCGCTGAGGCTAACGTGTCCCCTTTGTACCCTTGGTAGCTTTTGCCATTATAGGTAAACGTTAGTGAGGTCGAGCGATCGATACGTCCCCCGCTCGTTAAACGGTTTCGTTGTGTCATGATTTCGCTCCTGACGCCGTTGTTTGTTGAACAGACCCTGCGACTACAGATGGCTGTTCGCCAATCATGTAGACTTCTTTAATCTCATAGCTCTGGGTGTCACGAGTCAGATTGAAAAATTTCCGACACCCGGCAGCATGCACCCATAATTCATGATGAAGACCACGTGGGTTTTTACGGAAGAACAAATACTCACCCCATTCTTCATCAGAGCAGGCTTCAGGGTCCAATGGGCGAGCAATATGCGCTTGACCAGCACAATGAAACTCTTCTTCTTCACGGTATTCCGCACAATGCGGGCAATAGATATGCAACATGTTTAGCCCCTATTAGTGTGCGACGCCGGCAGCGCCGTGTTCATCAATCAGTGCACCTGTGTGAAAGCGCTTAATGGAAAAAGGCTCCGCAATGGGATGCGGTTTGCCATCGGCCAAAGTATGCGCAAACAAATTGCCCGACCCTGGTGTGCCTTTAAACCCACCGGTTCCCCAACCACAGTTAAAGAACAGATTTTTAATCGGCGTCTCAGAGATAATCGGGCTAGCATCTGGGCAGGCATCGACAATTCCTCCCCACTGACGATTCATTCGAACCCGACTGGTACACGGAAACATCTCCACAATGGCTTGAATGGTATGTTCGATAATGCCGTAAGAACCACGCTGACCGTAACCCACCCAGCCATCAATACCGGCACCGATGACTAAATCGCCTTTATCAGACTGACTCATATAGCCATGCACATGGTTAGACATCACCACGGTATCAAGGAAGGGTTTGATCGGCTCAGACACCAACGCTTGTAGAGGATGTGATTCAACAGGCAATTCAAAGCCAGCCATTTTCGCCAATACACCGCTATTACCTGCAACAACACAGCCAACACGATCGGCTTTTATCATGCCGTATTGCTTCGTTTTCACCCCGGTGATTTTGCCATCGTTGATCTCCATATCAATCACTTCGCAGTTTTGAATCAGATCCACACCCAACGCATCTGCGGCACGGGCATAGCCCCAAGCGACTGCATCATGGCGAGCATTACCCGCACGACGCTGAACCGATGCCCCCATAATGGGATAACGGGCGTTTTTCGAGCAGTCCATGGTTGGAATTTCTTTTTGCAGTTGTTCTGCGTCGACCATTTCATTGTCGATACCTTGCAAACAGTTAGCTGCGACCAAACGCTCGTTGGTGCGCATATCCTGAAGTGTATGACAGGTATGATAGACACCCCGTTGTGAGAACATCACATTATAATTAAGCTCCTGTGAAAGCCCTTCCCACAACTGCATGGAGTGCTCATACAAAGCCGCCGACTCATCCCACAGATAGTTAGAACGAACGATGGTGGTATTACGACAAGCATTACCACCACCTAAATGCCCCTTCTCAAGCACTGCCACATTGGTAATGCCATGTTCTTTTGCCAAGTAATAAGCGGTTGCTAAACCATGACCGCCGCCACCAATGATAATCACATCGTATTTTTTCTTTGGCGCTGGATTACGCCATACGCGCTGCCAGTTTTCATGATGCGTCAAACTGTGTTTAAACAGCCCGAAACCTGAATATTTCTGCATAATATCAGCTCCCATTTACTGGCCGTCTTGCCATTAACACATCGCTGCAAGCCGCCAAATGTCTAAAAAAACAATTGATAAAACCGATGGCCAGCGCCTAAGGCCTTAGCCTTTTTTGATCGGCAATATATCGCAACGAGCATGCGTTTTACCTCTCATTGTCGTAGCAATGTCATCAGTAGAAGTGGATATTAGCGGGTCTGATTGAAGATGCTATGCGCGAGCACGCCTTAGGAATGCCAAATTGCGACAGAGAAGGAAAATATTATGAATATAAGAAAACGTGCTAGGAAGCTGAACGACACAATCAAAACCGTCGGCAATGCACTAATACATTTGATATGAATAATGGCAAGGGCAGCCATATCCATTATGGCGTTTTTAACGCACTTTTTTTCTGTTCATCTCACCATACACATTCACTAGAGCGCCACACACAATGAGAGCCCCTCCAATCCAAGTGGTAATCACAGGAATCTCGCTAAAGACCAGCCAACCTAATGCCACCGTAAAAACCAATTGAATGTAAGAGTAAGCTGAAGCCACGCCAGCGGCTAACGTTTTCATCCCCATGGTCATGCCAAGCTGCCCTATTTGTGTAAAGACACCAATAAAAATCAGTAGAATAAAAACATCAAACGTGGGCATCACAAAATTGTCCCCTAGTAATAAAACCGATAAGGGGAACGCAATCATGGGGAAGTAAAAAATAATGACTGAACTGTCTTCTGTTTTACTTAACCGGCGTACAATGACATAAGCAATCGCACTTCCCAATGCCCCCATCAAGGCAAGTACAACACTGAGCAACGGCAAGCTTGCATGGGCAATAGAAAACACATCTGCACCCGCAATAAACAACAAGCCGGATAAACTCAACGCAATGCAAATAACCATGTATTTCGTGATTTTTTCTCCTAAAAAAAATAAAGCGAGTAACGCGGTAAAAACAGGGTGAACGTATTGCAATAAAGTTGCTTCCGCCAAAGGTAAGGTTGTTAAAGCGTAATACACGCACATCAACGCCAGCGTTCCAATCGCACCACGCGCAAACAGCAGTTTTCGATTATTACCAAGAATAGAAATGCCTTTGCGCTTTACCGCCACATAACTCATCACTACCGACACCAAACAACGCGCCGCCACGATTTCAAAGACAGGAATACCGTAGGTGCTTACCCACTTAACCAAGGTCGCCATCAGAGCGAAGCCCGCCGCCGACATCAACACATAACGAATACCAATTGGCACCTTATGAAAAATAGACACAATCATTGAGTTAACTCATTAGCTACAAATATTGGCGTGATAAAGAAGTTCGATGAAGTGAGATTACGTATTTAGAAAGAAAAAAGAGAGAATTTTTGACTTATTAATACAAAAATCAGAATACACAAAAATAATTTTAGAATATAGGTAATAAAAAAGAGGAATAATTTTTGAGAGGTAGATTAGCTATATTTACGACACAAGGCATAGTTCAAAAATTTATAGCCATGGATGTAATATAACACATAAAGAGGAAAAAACTTACAGACTGGAAACTTGAAGAGTGTTTTTAATATTACTAATGGTGGGTGTGGAGAGGTTCGAACTCCCGACATTCGCCTTGTAAGGGCGACGCTCTCCCAACTGAGCTACACACCCAACTCGTTGTTTTGCCATTATAAAAATGGCGGAATGGACGGGACTCGAACCCGCGACCCCCTGCGTGACAGGCAGGTATTCTAACCAACTGAACTACCACTCCAACACATTCTAGGGCTCTTATTTACCTTTTAAGTAAACCCACTGTCTAGTTAGTGGTGGGTGTGGAGAGGTTCGAACTCCCGACATTCGCCTTGTAAGGGCGACGCTCTCCCAACTGAGCTACACACCCAACTCATAGTTTGCGATTGTAAAAATGGCGGAATGGACGGGACTCGAACCCGCGACCCCCTGCGTGACAGGCAGGTATTCTAACCAACTGAACTACCACTCCAACACATTCTAGGACTCTTGTTTATCGATTAATAAACCCACTGTCTAGTTAGTGGTGGGTGTGGAGAGGTTCGAACTCCCGACATTCGCCTTGTAAGGGCGACGCTCTCCCAACTGAGCTACACACCCAACATACATTATTACCATATCACTAAGAAATGGTGCCGCCACCAAGAGTCGAACTCGGGACCCTCTGATTACAAGTCAGATGCTCTACCAACTGAGCTATAGCGGCAATACAAAACGCACCCTGCTCTCCACTTTTTTAACACTTAATCTAAGTGGTGCCGCCACCAAGAGTCGAACTCGGGACCCTCTGATTACAAGTCAGATGCTCTACCAACTGAGCTATAGCGGCAATACAAAACGCACCCTGCTCTCCACTTTTTTAACACTTAATCTAAGTGGTGCCGCCACCAAGAGTCGAACTCGGGACCCTCTGATTACAAGTCAGATGCTCTACCAACTGAGCTATAGCGGCAATACAAAACGCACCCTGCTCTCCACTTTTTTAACACTTAATCTAAGTGGTGCCGCCACCAAGAGTCGAACTCGGGACCCTCTGATTACAAGTCAGATGCTCTACCAACTGAGCTATAGCGGCTAAAAAAGCAGATACTATTTTATTTCTATTTATTGTTACCAACAAACAAAAACTTTGACCAATTTTATTTTGGTGCCGCCACCAAGAGTCGAACTCGGGACCCTCTGATTACAAGTCAGATGCTCTACCAACTGAGCTATAGCGGCAAATAAATAATCTTGGTCGGGACGGCAGGATTTGAACCTGCGACCACTAGCACCCCATGCTAGTGCGCTACCAGGCTGCGCTACGCCCCGAACACTAACAATAAAAGAGTATTCCCTGTCATTGTCAGCGGGTGCGTATATTACTATAACAATTTAAAAAGGGAAGCCTTTTCTTAAAAAAATATCGAGAAATCAATCTTGTTTTACGTCAAACCAACAAGGGGGCCTTTTGCCCTCTTAACTCGTCTAAACTATGATCATTAAAAAGCCACCTTTAAGTGAAGTCCCTATTAATTGGATAGCCCAACTGATGGGAATAACTTCAAAGGTGGCTTTTTAAGTAAGATCCGATCTTCTTCAGTAAAAGCAGAACTTCATTCGTCGCAATAATTACTCTTGCATATAGTCTTCAACTTTGGACTTCAGTTTCTGACCCGGACGAAAAGTCACAACAGTACGTGCAGTAATAGGAATCTCTTCACCTGTTTTTGAGTTTCGACCAGGCCGCTGACTTTTCTCTCGAACTTCAAAGTTACCAAAGCCCGACAGCTTAACTTGTTGTCTCTCTACTAACGAAGCTCTCACCACATCAAAGAAACCTTCAACCAAATCTTTTGCGTCTTTTTTACTCAACCCAACTGAATCAACTAAATTTTCAGCAAGATCGGCCTTCGTCAACGATGCCATACATCTATCCCCTTACAACGGCTCCTAACTGATCCGCCAAAGCGGTGACAGTTTTTTCGACAGAGTTGTTTACTTCTTCATCACTAAGAGTGTGTGATGGATGCTGCCACGTCAAGCCCAATGCGACACTTTTTTTCGATTCATCAATGCCCTGGCCTTGATAAATATCGAATACCAGCACAGCTTTAAAAGCATCACCGGCCGCGTCCGCTATGACCTTTTCAAGTTGACTAACAGGTACATCACGGTCCACCAGCAATGCCAGGTCTCTTCTAACTTCAGGAAAGCGAGACACAGACTGATATTGTGGCAGCTGAGCATCAAGCACGGCGTCTAAAGCAATATCAAACACATAAATAGGCTGATTGGCGCCTAATGACTTAGCAAGCTGAGGGTGCAACTCCCCCATCAGACCAACAAACTTGCCTCCAACGAACAGATCTGCAGAACGGCCTGGGTGCAAAAACTCACACTGAGAGCGCTCATAACTTGGACGATCACCGTCGTTTAAAGCAAACAAGGCTTCAACGTGGGCTTTTAAGTCATAAAAATCCACTTTCTCACTGCCGTGATACCAGCCTTCAGGGTAACGAGACCCCGCAATAAGACCTGAAATTTGCTGCTGCTGATCCAACTCAGACAACGCCTCAACAGACCCAATAAAGCGACGACCTGTTTCAAACAGACGAACACGGGATTGCTGACGATTCTGGTTATGCAAGTACGCCTTCACCAAACCTGGCACTAAACTAGGTCGCATAACCCCCATATCAACTGAAATAGGGTTTGCTAATGGCACAGGCTCAATCGCCGGTAAAAACTGTTTACTCAGCACAGGATCAATAAAACTGTAAGTCACCGCTTCTTGATAGCCTTGAGACACCAAAATAGAACGCAACGCCTGTATTTGTGCTTTTGATTCTGACAATGGTGTAAAGTTAACCGCCGCCGTTGGCATGGAAGAAGGCAAATTGTCATACCCGTAGATGCGAGCGACTTCCTCAATCAAATCCGCCTCAATAGCAATATCAAAGCGATGTGATGGCGCTTTTGTTACCCACTCCTGATCCGTTACCTCAACCATTTCCAGACCCAGACGCGTCAAAATATCGGTCACAAGTGACTGATCAATAGACACAGCAAGGTACTGATCAAGCTTCTTACGGCGCAATGTCACGATCATTGCCTCAGGAAGAGAGCCTTCGTCAACGGTATGGGTTATCGGGCCGGCATTACCACCTGCGATATCTAACACGAGCGCGGTAGCACGCTCCATCGCTTTTTCTTGTAAAGTGGCATCAACACCACGCTCATAACGATGAGAAGCATCTGTATGCAAACCATAAGAACGCGCTTTTCCAGCCAGAGCAATAGGGGCAAAGAACGCACTCTCAAGAAAGATATCTTGTGTCTCCGTGGTGACACCTGATCCCTCACCGCCCATCACACCCGCAATAGCCAATGCCTTAGATTCATCTGCGATCACCATAGTGTCTTCGCGGAGCGTGACATCTTGACCATCAAGCAAAGTAATTTGTTCGCCCTGCGTCGCCATTCGTACAACCACAGAATTCGATAAGTTCGACAAATCAAAAGCGTGCATCGGTTGACCAAGCTCAAGCATGACGTAGTTGGTAATATCAACAATAGGATCAATGGAGCGAATACCACTACGACGCAGTTTCTCTACCATCCATAAAGGTGTTTCAACCGCAACATTAACACCACGGATAACACGACCTAAATAACGAGGACAAGCTTTAGGCGCCTCAACACGAACAGGAAAGACGTCTTCCAATGTTGTTACGGCTGGCACGATCTGTACAGGCGTTAAATCTACTTTATTCAGTACGCCAACTTCACGAGCCAAACCAGCAAGACTTAAACAATCGCTACGGTTCGGCGTCAAATCAACATCAATAATGCAATCGTCTAAATCTAAGAAAGCACGGAAATCTTCACCAACGGGAGCCGATAACGGCAATTCCATAATACCGTCGTGATCATCACTCAAACCTAATTCGGAAGCAGAACACAGCATGCCAAATGATTCCACTTGACGCAGCTTTGCTTTTTTTATCTTAAAATCTTCCCCTAATACAGCACCAATCTTTGCGAAGGGAATTTTAATACCTGCTCGCGCATTAGGCGCACCACATACCACTTGAAACGTCTCAACGCCGTCAGAGACCTGGCAAACTCTTAACTTATCCGCATTGGGATGCTGCTCAGCCGCGGTTATTTCACCTACGACAACACCCGAAAAAGCAGACGCCACAGACAGTACTTCATCTACTTCTAGGCCTGCCAAAGTAATTTGAGCAACCAATTCATCGCTGCCGATTGCTGGATTGACCCATTCTCTTAGCCAATTTTCACTGATTTTCATACATACACCCTAGGTCAATTGGTTATTTGAATTGCTTAAGAAAGCGCAAGTCGTTTTCAAAAAACATTCTTAGGTCGTCTACTTTATAACGCAGCATAGCAAAGCGCTCGACGCCCATACCAAAAGCAAACCCTGTGTATTTTTCTGAGTCGATACCCGACATTTCCAGCACCTTAGGGTGCACCATGCCGCACCCTAACACCTCAAGCCAAGACTCTTCACCTTGCGCATTGGTACGCATGATGTCTACTTCAATGGAGGGCTCGGTGAATGGGAAATAACTTGGGCGAAAGCGCACTTTTAAATCGTCTTCAAAGAAAACATTCAGAAACTGTTGCAAAATGCCTTTTAAATCCGCAAAAGAAATATTTTCATCAATCAGTAAACCTTCCACCTGGTGAAACATCGGTGTATGCGTCTGATCGGAATCACAACGGTAAACTCGGCCAGGACAAATAATACGAATAGGTGGCTGAGTTGTTTCCATTGTGCGTACTTGAACTGGCGATGTGTGCGTTCTTAGTACAGTGTTTGGATTAAAGTAAAAGGTATCCTGCATGGCTCTTGCTGGGTGGTGAGCAGGAATATTGAGCGCTTCAAAATTATGATAGTCATCTTCAATTTCAGGACCAGCCGCTACGTCAAAACCAATGCCTCGGAAAAACGTTTCAATACGCTCCATTGTTCGAGTCACTGGGTGTAAACCACCCACCTCTTGACCCTTACCAGATAGAGAAATATCAATGGTCTCTGTTGCCAATTTAGCATTCAACGCCGCTTTGGCCAACGATGATTTACGCTCAGTGATTCTCTCTTGAACCTGACCTTTTGCTTCGTTAACGAGCTGGCCAAATTTGGGTCTATCCTCTGCAGAAACGTTACCAAGCTGTTTTAGCAAAGCGGTTAGCGCGCCCTTTTTACCCAAATAATGCACGCGGACATCATCTAGTGCGGACTCACTTTCAGATGCAGCCACTGCGCTCAGCGCATCAGCAAGAATCTGCTTTAGGTTCTCCATTTTTCATACTCCAAAAAATAAAATAGGGGAAGAACCTGTGGCTCTTCCCCTATCAAAGACTGCATTGAATGACTCATTTCCATCAGACAAATATCTACTAAAAATGAATCACTCTAAGGCTACGTCAGAAATTAAGCCAAGCTTGCTTTCGCTTTTTCAACGATAGCAGCAAACACTTCTTTCTCGTACACAGCTAGGTCAGCCAGTACCTTACGGTCAATTTCAATAGCCGCTTTTTTCAAGCCAGCAATGAAACGGCTGTAAGACATACCATTGATACGTGCAGCAGCGTTAATACGTGCAATCCACAATGCGCGGAATTGACGTTTACGTTGACGACGGTCACGGTATTGGTATTGACCAGCTTTGATAACAGCTTGTTTTGCTACACGAAATACACGGCTACGTGCACCATAGTAACCTTTAGCTTGCTTTAAAATCTTCTTGTGACGGCGACGAGCCTGAACACCACGTTTTACGCGAGGCATAATATAAACCTTATACTAATGAATTAATAAACTTAAAAATCGAGACTTAGATGTACGGCAACATGCGTACGATCAAAGCTTTATCGCTCTGTGCAACTTGGTTCAAAGAACGAAGATGACGCTTACGCTTAGTCGATTTTTTAGTCAAAATGTGACTAGTATGAGACTGCTTATGCTTAAAACCATTCGCGGTACGTTTGAAGCGCTTAGATGCGCCACTGTGTGACTTAATTTTGGACATGATAAAACCACTCTCGCATTCGTTAATGTTGGTGTAATTTATTAAAAATTACTTCTTCTTTTTGGGGCCTAGCACCATAGTCAATTGACGACCTTCCATTTTCGCAGCTTGCTCCACGGAACCATAATCCTCTAAGTCTTGAGCGACTCGATTCATAAGTTGCATGCCAAGCTCCTGATGGGCCATTTCACGACCACGGTATCGTAATGACACCTTAGCCTTATCCCCGCCTTCAAGGAAACGTATCAGGTTGCGGAGTTTTACCTGATAATCCCCTTCCTCCGTCCCTGGACGGAATTTCATTTCTTTCACTTGGATTTGCTTCGCATTTTTCTTCTGGGCAGCTTTCGCTTTCTTTGCCTCAAAAATATGCTTACCATAGTCCATGATTTTACAAACAATCGGATCGGAATCAGCAATTTGCACTAGGTCAAGGGTTGCTTCTTGAGCCGCCTTTAGCGCTTCCTCAATCGAAACAACACCAATTTGTTCACCATCAGCCGCAATTAAACGGACTTCTGTTGCTCGAATGTTCTCGTTGATTTGAGGACGCTGCTTACTAGCTGCACGCCCACGATTCATATTACCTTTTATAGTACTATCTCCACTTCTTGTTTACGGCTACGGCGAGCAATTTCTTGTTGAAGCAAACCTTCAAAATCAGAAATACTCATCACTCCAAGGTCGTCGCCAGTACGAGTTCGAACAGCAACTTGCTGTTGCTCAACTTCTTTATCACCGACAACAATCATATAAGGGACTCTTTGAAGAGTATGCTCACGGATTTTAAACCCGATCTTCTCGTTTCTCAAGTCCAGTTTTGCTCTAAAGCCATTTGAATTCAATCTTTTTTCCAAATCGGCGCAATAGTCTGCCTGACGATCTGTTATATTCATGATAACAACTTGTTCAGGTGCAAGCCATACCGGAAAAGCTCCCTCTGTTTCCTCGATCAAAATACCGATGAAACGCTCTAAAGAACCAACGATGGCACGGTGCAGCATAACAGGCGTTTGCCGAGAACCATCTTCTGACACATATTGCGCCCCCAAACGAGTCGGCATTGAGAAATCAACCTGAATGGTCCCACACTGCCAAACACGGCCGATGGCATCTTTTAAAGAGAATTCAACTTTAGGCCCGTAAAACGCGCCCTCACCTGGCAACTCTTCCCAATCCAGCCCTGCCAAATCTAGCGCATCAGACAACGCCTTTTCTGCTTTATCCCACACCTCATCAGACCCAACACGCTGTTCAGGTCGGGTAGATAACCTATAAATAATGCTCTCAAAACCAAAGTCTTCGTACACTTCATGCAATAGATCAATAAACTCAGACACTTCTTGCTGAATTTGACCTTCTGTCACAAAGATATGCCCATCGTCTTGAACAAAATTACGGACACGCATAATACCATGCAGAGCACCTGACGGCTCATTACGGTGACAAGAGCCAAACTCAGCCATACGGAATGGTAGATCACGGTAGCTTTTTAGCCCTTGATTATACACTTGGATATGACAAGGGCAGTTCATTGGCTTAACGGCATAATCACGATTTTCAGAATGCGTGGTAAACATATTTTCATGATATTTACCCCAATGCCCAGATTTTTCCCAGAGCACACGGTCTACAATCTGCGGCGTTTTCACTTCTTGATAGTTATTATCAAGCTGTTTCTGACGCATGTACTGTTCAACAACTTGATATAAACGCCAACCTTTAGGATGCCAAAACACCATGCCCGGTGCTTCTTCCTGAACATGAAAAAGATCCAGCTTTTTGCCCAACTTACGATGGTCACGCTTTTCTGCTTCCTCGATGCGTGTCAAATACGCTTTCAGCTCTTTTTTATCATTCCAAGCCGTACCGTAGATACGTTGTAGCTGCTCATTATTAGAATCACCACGCCAGTACGCACCGGCCAGTTTCATCAATTTAAAATGACGCAACACACGCGTATTCGCTATATGAGGACCACGACACATATCTAAGTATTCTTCGTGGTAGTAAAGACCCACGTCTTGAACACTGCCATCCATGTCATCAATCAAGGCAACCTTGTATGTTTCATCACGATCAACGAACAACTGACGCGCTTCTGCGACTGGCGTCATTTTCTTGATAACATCGTAATCGGTTTTCACCAATTCACCGATGCGTTTTTCTATTGCCGCTAAATCTTCTGGCGTAAAAGGACGCTCATAAGCAATATCGTAGTAAAACCCTTCATCAATAACTGGCCCAATCGCCATTTTTGCGGTGGGATACAATTGCTTTACAGCGTGCCCAACAAGGTGAGCAAAAGAATGTCGAATGATCTCAACACCTTCAGCGTCTTTCCCTGTCACTATGCTCACATTAGCATCGTCAGAAATCAGCTCACAGGCATCAACAAGTTGACCATTAATACGACCTGCGACGGTTGCTTTAGCAAGACCAGGACCGATGTCTTCGGCAACTTGCAAAACAGTGACAGGATTTGAAAAAGAACGTTGGCTGCCATCAGGCAAAGTAATTACAGGCATTTTATTCCCCTATCGGAGTCAGTGGTGCTCCATACCAAAGAGCACATGTAAATTTCATCACGTAAACTATCACTTTTAGGATCACCACGCGACTCTATTTTTATCAGGTCAATAGGTAGAGCCTGTCTATATCAATAAAAATCAAGTGTTTTTTGTGCATTTAAGCCATGGACATTCTCTGCACTCAGAGTAAAATCATCAGTCGTTTCACACACTTTAGATATTAGGCACTATGGATCTCAAAACACTTGACGACTACTGCATCGAGACCACCCAATCAGAACCTGAGTTACTGGTTGAGTTGGTTGAAAAAACGTATTCAGACATGGGCTACCCGGATAAGTTGTCAGGCAAGACCATTGGCCGTACATTGAAGTTACTGACGAAGATTGCTCAGCCTAAACGCGCCCTTGAAATAGGTATGTTTACAGGTTATTCAGCATTGTCTATCGCTGAAGGCATGTCTAAAGATGGTCAGCTTATTTGCTGTGAAACCAATCCCAGAGCCATCGAATTTGCTCAGTCTTTCTTTGATCGAAGCGAATTTGGGCACAAAATCCAAGCGATCTTTGGCCCTGCTCTTGAAACAATAGAAAATCTAGACGGTTTGTTTGACCTTGTGTTTATCGATGCGGACAAGCGTAATTATTTAAACTATTACGAAGCCGTACTGCCCATCGTTCGATCGGGCGGTTTAATTATTATTGATAACTCGGTATGGCATGGACGCGTTCTAGACCCCAAAGAGAACAGCGACATCGCTGTTAATCAACTCAACCGTTTGATTGCACAAGATAAACGCGTTGAAAACGTGCATTTAAATGTACGTGACGGATTAAATATCGTCGTAAAACACTAACCCCATTCTTTATAACACCCAGTCACTTGAGCCTATCCTTGAGTGATTGGGTGCTATGCGTTCTATTAAGACATTAATTAAGAGGCAACGATTTTGGTCGTTTTTAAAATCACGAATAACATTTCTGGAAAACACTATATTGGCACATCGTTTAATAGCGGCTTTCAGCGCTTTGAGCAGTATGTTGAGGCCACTGCAGAAGGCCTTGATTTCCCTCTGTACAATGACATCAGAGAAAACGGTGTAGACGCCTTTACCGTTGAAGAGCTTTACGAAACAACGGACAAGCAAGAACTTTACGAACTTGAAACAGACTACATCACTATTTACAACGGCGAGAGTCTACGCGGTTACAAAATTGCTCAAACCGCCGAAAAAACTGCGGGCCTGAGCTTTGGCAAAAAAGCCATGTTTGATGCAAACGGTGTGTCGACCGCAGAGCAACCTAAAAAAACACGCAAGACGGCGACCAAGAAAGCCGTTGAGCTGCCAAAAAAAATCGTTGAGCCTGCACCAACCGCGAAGTCATTTTTTGGTGAATTGATTGGCGAAGATCGTTTAGATACGCCAGCCGTTGCAACGGAAGAAAAAAAGAAAAAAGCGGCCCCTCGCGCAAAAAGCAAAGCCAGCATACAAAAAATGCTAAATGAGGCTGAAAGAGCCGCCAAAAAAGAACGTGAAGAAACACTAAAGTCACAACAGCAAGCTGAAGCTGATGAAATGGCTCTGATCATGGCAAAGATTGATGTCACATCAAAATCTGCCACGTCAGCTTTTCGTCGTCGCAAAGGCTAACGCACAAAGCAACTAGACAACACAAGACGGTTTAGTACAAAAAAGCTCAGGCGATTATGTCGCCTGAGCTTTTTTTGATTCTAGCTTTGATCCCAGTACTGATCGTCAATACCTACTACCAACACTATTACCAATATATCAATACAAAGACACCAACCACTAGCCTCTTGCTTTCTTTAGTGTCTCAGAAATCATGAAGGCCAACTCTAGGGATTGATCCGCATTAAGGCGAGGATCACAGTGAGTATGGTAACGATCGGCTAAATCTGCTTCCGTCACTTCAAACGCACCACCGACACATTCGGTGACATTTTGGCCGGTCATTTCGAAATGTACGCCACCCGCATAGCTACCTTCTGCATTATGCACTTGAAAGAATTGCTGAACTTCTTTTAATACATCATCAACACGACGCGTTTTGTAGCCCGTTGATGCCTTGACGGTGTTTCCATGCATAGGATCACTGCTCCACACGACGTTTTTACCTTCTCGCTGAATCGCCTGAATCAGCTTAGGCATGCCCTCTTCTACTTTATCTGCACCCATGCGAACAATGATATTTAAGCGACCCGCTTCGTTGTTAGGGTTCAGCACATCACACAATTTCAACAGGTCTTCAGGGTCCATTGTCGGCCCCGCTTTTACACCAATTGGATTTTGTACGCCGCGTAAAAACTCAACATGAGCACCATCCAGTTGACGTGTGCGGTCGCCAATCCATAACATATGCGCTGAACAGTCGTACCACTCTCCCGTCAAACTGTCTTTACGCGTCAACGCTTGCTCATATGGCAAAAGAAGCGCCTCATGGGAGGTGTAAAAATCGGTTTCTTTAAACTGGCCAATGTCTGAGCCGACACCACACGCTTGCATAAATTGTAATGCATCATCAATTTTACTCGCCACACCTTGAAAACGACTGCCTGCGGGACTGGCGTTTAAAAAGTCTAGGTTCCACTGGTGCACCTGATGCAAATCGGCAAAGCCACCTTGAGCAAAAGCACGCAATAAGTTCATGGTCGCGGCGCTTTGATTATAGACCTGAACCAAACGCTCAGGATCAGGAATGCGCGCCGATTCGGAAAACTCGATACCGTTGATAATATCGCCACGATAACTTGGCAACTCAATACCGTTTGCCGTCTCCATGCCCGATGATCTTGGCTTAGCAAACTGACCCGCCATACGCCCAACTTTGACAACAGGGCATTTACCGGCGTAAGTCAATACAACCGCCATTTGCAGCATCACTTTAAAAGTGTCACGAATATTGTTGGCGTGAAATTCTGCAAAACTTTCTGCGCAGTCACCACCTTGTAATAAAAATGACTGTCCATTTGCCACTTGAGCCAGCGCTTTTTTCAATTGACGCGCTTCACCCGCAAACACAAGAGGAGGCATTTTACCTAACGTACTTTCTACCTGAGCCAAATGCTCAGCACTTGGATAAACCGGCTGCTGTAATGCCGTTTTATCTCTCCAACTTGTTAGTCCCCACTCTTTCATAATACCTTACAACCTTTTTCTACAAATAATATTCAATCGTGATTAACGAGCAACCACCCATAAAATTTCAGCATCTTCTGCAGACAAAGAAACGAGGGCGTGTCCCATAGTGGCATCATAATACACGCTATCCCCTTCTTTTAATTCAATCGGCTCATAGAGTTCAGAGAAAAAATTAATTTTACCTTCTAGCACCAGGAGGAATTCTTCACCATCGTGGCGAACCCACTCTTTAAACTCCGCAAAAGACCTGGCACGCACCCGCGTTTTAAAGGGCACCATTTTCTTTCGACTAATAGAATAGTTTAACAGTTCATGCTCATAGGTCGTGGTAGGATGAGGCTCACCCTTACCTTTACGGGTAATGTCTCGTCGTCCTGCAATGGAATACTCTGTTGCCTCAACAAACAGTTGCGGCAAATCCATCTCAAGACCTTTAATAAGCTTTTGCACGATAGTGAAACTGGGGGAGACTTGATCGTTTTCTATTTTTGAGAGGGTAGAACGTGCAATTCCCGTTCTTCTCCCAACCTCTTCAAGCGTCCAACCTTTGGCAAGACGAATTTCTTTTACTCGCTTTCCTAACTCTAGCGGCTCAACAAAACGATCTGGATCTGAGGATGTTGCGGTTTCTAATGAGGGACGACTGACCATAAATTACTAATATGCGAC
Source organism: Marinomonas algarum (assembly GCF_020532605.1). GTDB lineage: Bacteria > Pseudomonadota > Gammaproteobacteria > Pseudomonadales > Marinomonadaceae > Marinomonas > Marinomonas algarum. Next base: position 238,851 of record NZ_JAJATW010000001.1, read on the forward strand.
TCGAAGGGTTGATTTATAAGATAATTTATAAAGCAACCCAGAGCAGAAAACAATCCTAAATGCTGCCAAGCACAAAAAGCCTTTGGCTTGGCAAGCACTAAAGAAGGATTATTTTAACCAAGGTGCCATGGCTGGCTCACAACGGGTTAAATCAAACCCTTTTGCAGCAGCATAAGCAGATAAGGTATCAATATTTCCGCCTTTCGCGTTTTCTAGCAATACCCATAGAACAGTAGAACGTGTTCCGGTGCGACAAAAAGCAACCGTCTTTTTCTGCTCGGCAATTGCATTACCTTGCTGATCAATTTGAACTTGAGACAGCTTAGGAAGATCAATTGGGTTGGCAATATACTCAAGACCAAGCGCCTCTGCAGCTGCGCGAAGCTCGTCACCCACTGGCTGATCATCCGCCTCACCTTCAGGTCGGTTATTAATAACACGCTCAAAGCCTTGCTCTTTCAGCGAAGCAAGATCTTCCGCCACAAGTTGTGGTGTCGCAAAGTAATAAGCGTCTAGTTCAGCTAAGGTATTCATAACTTCTTCCTTTAAAAAATTTAAGAACGATACAACACTTTTATGAGGTGAAAGCCAAATTGTGTCTTTATTGGCCCCTGCACCTTGTATAGCGGCCCATTAAAAACCGCCTTATCAAAGGCCGGAACCATATCGCCTTTTCGAAACTCACCAAGGTCTCCTCCCTTTTTTCCCGAAGGACAAATGGAGTATTGCTTAGCCAATTTATGAAAATCCGCTTTTTTATCAAGTTTCAATTTCAGTGAATCCGCTTCTGCTTTTGTTTTCACTAAAATATGACATGCGCTTGCGATAGACATCTAACCCTCATCATTATCAAAGAACTCATAAAACGTGCTATCTTGCTAAGTATAATAGAAGGATCTAATGACAATCACTAATCTTCTGTCAGTCTTAATAAGAAATAGAACTTATATCAATTTATTAAAACGGAATACTACCATGACCTCTTATGCATTAATAAGCGACCTGTCGTTTCTTCTTGTTGAACCTTCGGAAACACAACGGAAAATTATTACGTTAGCCCTCCATGATGCCGGCATACAACAAATTGAATTCTGCTCAACCATTGAAGAAACACTCCAAACCCTAGCCTCTTTCCCTCCTGATCTGGTTATTTCCGCCATGTACTTACCCGATGGCACAGCAGATGATCTGATTGATCAGATTCGCACCAATCCAGACACGGAATCACAGTGCTTTATGCTTATTTCAAGCGAGAGAAATAAAGCGCATCTGGAGCACTTAAAACAGTCGGGCGTACTGGCCATTTTACCTAAACCATTTAATCAAAAAGACTTAAAAAGAGCTGTTCACGCTACGTTGGATTTCGTCATGGAAGAAGACCTGGATCTAGAGCTTTTTGATCCAAGAACACTGCGCGTCTTAGTTGCCGATGATAGTCCACTAGCTCGCAAACACATCAGCAAAACACTCAACACCATGGGTATAGAAGACATCGCCTTCGCCAAAGACGGCAAAGAAGCCATAGAAACGCTTGAGGCAAACGAATTTGACCTTATTGTAACCGACTACAATATGCCTGAAATGGATGGTAAGGAGTTAACGGATGCAGTAAGAATGAATCCAGACTTGGCACACATTCCCATTTTGATGGTCAGCTCAAATGCTGAAGATAGTCAGCTTGCTAACATCACCCAAGAAGGTGTCGATGCTGTTTGCGGGAAACCTTTCGAGCCCAGCGTAGTGCGAGATTTACTGGCGAAAATTCTTAATTAAACGCTTATCACGAAATATACCAATAAGATAAAAAAGAGAAATCTACGCAGGTAAATTTCTCTTTTACGTTTTATTCAACACAACACAAAAAATGATGAGACTACATAAAGGCGTTATCGGTTACGGTATGATCAGTAGAATCTTTCACCGCGGTGATGCCGGGCACTTTTTCGATCAGCGTTTTTTCAACGCCTTCTTTTAATGTCAGATCCACTGCACTGCAACCTTGACAACCGCCACCAAATTTAAGCACCGCAGTATTGCCATCTAAGATCTCAATTAAACTCACTTCACCGCCGTGAGCCGCCAAACCTGGGTTAATATCAGAGTAAAGGACGTAGTTTACTTGATCTTCAATCGGACTGTCTTCAGTCACCTTTGGCATCTTAGCGTTAGGCGCTTTAATCGTCAGCTGACCACCCATTTTTTCTGTCGCATAATCAACAAACGCCTCATCAAGGAAATTGACTGAGTTTTTCTCAATATACACTTTTAATTTAGGTAGATTCAGAATCTCATCGGTTTCATTTACTTCATCAGGACGACAATAAGCAAGACACGTTTCAGCGTGAGGCGTACCAGGCTGCTGGATAAAAATACGCACCGCAATACCCTCTACGCCCTGCTTCTCCAATAAAGATGAAAGATATTCTTGGGCACCGTCTGTAATTGTAATATTCATAATAAACCTTTCCAAATCAGTAAAACGATCAATGCTTTGCATATTACCGTAGATCACCAACAAAGCGAAAGACCCAGCAAAAAAGTAAGGTATTTTTCCTTGTTCTACCACTCACATTCGAAGCCTTCCATGTTAAAAATACGAATAATCCTTTATTACCAAAACAACTAAACATATAGATAAATATTCATTTTTAGAATAAGCAATGTTTGCTAGTATTCAATGACTAACATTTATCTAACACGGTTCATTCCACTATGTATCAGTATGACGACATTGACCAACAACTTGTTGAAGAGCGCGTAGCGCAGTATCGCGATCAAACACGCCGCTATTTAAATAAAGAGTTAAGCGAAGAGTCTTTTTTGCCTTTACGCTTACAAAACGGTCTCTATGTACAGCGTCACGCCCCCATGCTGCGCATTGCCATTCCTTATGGCATGCTCTCAAGCACACAGCTGCGCACTTTAGTGGATATCAGTCAGCGCTATGATCGTGGCTACGGGCATTTTACCACTCGCCAGAACCTTCAACTGAATTGGCCTAAATTAGAAGAAGTGCCTGATATTTTGGCTGAACTCGCTCAAGTACAAATGCACGCTGTACAAACCAGTGGCAATTGCATACGCAACACTACGACAGATCAATATGCTGGTGTAATCAAAGACGAAGTGGTTGATCCTCGCCCCTATTGCGAGTTAATCCGCCAATGGTCTACTTTTCACCCAGAGTTTGCTTTTTTACCACGCAAATTCAAGATCGCCGTTAATGCTACCGAGTCTGCTGATCGCGCTGCCACTCAAGTTCATGATATCGGCTTGCATATCCGAAAAAATGAACAAGATGAAATCGGTTTTAAAATTATTGTAGGGGGCGGCTTAGGGCGCACGCCTATGGTTGGGGTTACCATTAAAGAATTTATGCCCCGCGAGCACCTGCTCACCTATTTAGACGCGATTTTACGTGTCTACAATCAGCAAGGGCGTCGTGACAATAAATACAAGGCACGTATTAAAATATTAGTCAAAGCACTTGGTATTGATGAATTTCGTCGCCGCGTAGACGCTGAGTGGCAGCATCTTAAAGGCAAAGAAAGCACCGTTCCTTTGAGTGAGTTTGATCGATTAAACCGTTTTTTCACGGAACCGAACTATGAAACACTGGAGAACCAGCCCTCTAACCTAACGAGCAAGTTAGCCGACAGTGCAGGTTTTGCTCGCTGGTATCAGCGCAACACCTTTGAACACAAAAAGCCTGGTTATCGTATTGTCACCTTGACACTCAAAAAGCCTGGCCAAGCACCTGGCGACGCAACAGCGGAACAAATGACAAAAGCCGCGGATCTAGCGGATCAATACAGTTTTGGAGAATTGCGTGTCAGTCATGAGCAAAACCTGGTGCTTGCTGATGTTCGTCAAGATGCGTTGATCGAAGTATGGGAAGCCGCAAAACAACAAGGCTTTGCCACCCCAACACTTGGCTTATTAACCGACATGATTTGTTGTCCAGGGGGAGACTTTTGTAACTTGGCCAACGCCAAATCCATCCCCATTGCCGATCAAATTCAAGATACCTTTAATGACCTGGATTACTTATACGATTTGGGCGACATCGATCTCAATATTTCAGGCTGCATGAACGCCTGTGGGCATCACCATGTTGGTAATATTGGTATTCTGGGCGTCGACAAAAAAGGCGAAGAGTTTTATCAAATTTCCATTGGCGGCGCATCAGGTCATGATGCCAGCATCGGCAAAATTCTCGGCCCCTCTTTTGGCCAAGAACAAATCAGCGACATCATTCAGAAGTTGATGAATGTTTACGTTGAGCACCGCTTTGAAGAAGAGAGATTCATTGACACATACCGCCGTATCGGCATCACTCCATTTAAAGAGGCCGCTTATGCCAAAGCTCATTAAAAACGGTGACATCATCGACAACCCTCACACCTGGTTAGAAAACAGCGACCAAGCAGTCACTTCTAACAGTCTTGTCGCCGCCCAAACCTGGCTGGCCGAGCAAGAAACGATTGGTGAGGTTGCAGGTATCTGGCTAGACGCTGGAGACGGTATTGAAATACTTCAGGGCGTTGACCTTACGCAATTTGATGTCATCGGCGTATATTTTCCCGCTTTTACCGATGGCAGAGGGTTTAGCTATGCTCGCCTTTTAAAAGAACGCCTACATTATCAGGGTGACATCAGAGCATTAGGCAACTTCATTCCGGATCAGCTTGGTTACCTCATCAGAGTAGGGTTTAACAGCTTTCAGTTTAATGATGACATCGACTTAGACAAAGCACTCGAGCTTTACAAGCCATTTTCAGCTGCTTATCAAGGCGATACATCTCAGCCTAAACCTCTGTTTTTACGTCGTTAACTCTCACTTTATTGTAAATCTCCATAAAAGGGCCATTTGTGTGGCCTTTTTTATTGCGTATTGCTGCCCCCATGATTATCGTATGAAAAGCAAATACGATTGATTACTAAGGAACTTAACGTGTCTAAGAAACGCATTATCGGCCTCATTGTTGGCACCCTTCTCTCTGCTACTGTGCATTCTGCCACTGTATACGTGTCCGACATCCAGTTTGTTGCGATTCGTGAAGGCCAAGATAACAACACGCGGGCAGTAGAACGCGGCCTTAAAAGCGGTACACCGCTTGAAATGTTGGACCAAAATAATGGATACACCAAGGTTCGAACCCCTAGCGGTAACGAAGGCTGGGTAGCCGACTACTTTTTAAGCGAAGACAGAGTGAGTCGCGATCAACTCGAGAGACTTCAGAACCAACTTGAGCAAAGCACGAACGACAAAACGAATATTGCTAATGCACTAACGGACGCTCAACAACAGATTCAAAAGCTTAACGACACTAACATAACCATTGGAAATGAAAACAGTCAGCTTAAACAAAGACTCGCTGACACGGCAGAATTAGCAAGAAAAGCGGAGCGTATTGTTGCGCAAAATAGAGATGTCAGTTATCAAATAGAAAGCCTTAAACAACAAGCGGCCACTGCCGTTGCACAGTCTGAGAAACTGCAAAATTCAACTGAACAAAAATGGTACCTGATCGGCGTTGCTACCTTACTCGGTGGCGTATTTCTTGGCGTAGCGCTGCCCCTAATGCGCCGTAAGAAAAACAACACAGGATCTTGGTCGTAACACAAGAATGTAAAGCATATTCTTTCTCACAGCCACACTAAACACCTGCTATTACTTTAGGGTTTCCTATTGAAATAGCAGAGGTTGTTTGGATTTCTTCTTAACCTTGTTGTCGCTTAAAGAAATACTTCTGACATTATTTTATTGAATAAAGTCTTTGAAAATGCATGAGAACACATCATTTTGAAACATTTTATTCAACCATATCAAAGCGATAGCACAATTATGAAATGCTTTTCTTCCCCCCCTTTCTTTGAGCATACAAAATATAATAGAATAGCGCGAAATACCTGACTATCAAGTAACAAAGTCTTGTATACTAATGCGCAAATTTCGTCCTCACTTATTTAGAGTAATGTAATGGCTGACTTATCAAAATACAGAAACATCGGTATTTTTGCTCACGTTGACGCGGGTAAAACAACCACCACAGAACGTATCCTTAAACTTACCGGTAGAATTCACAAAATTGGTGAAACTCACGAAGGTGAATCTACTACCGACTTTATGGAACAGGAAGCTGAGCGCGGTATTACTATCCAGTCTGCGGCTGTAAGTTGTTTCTGGAAAGATCACCGTTTTAACGTTATCGACACACCTGGACACGTTGACTTCACAGTAGAAGTTTACCGTTCTTTGAAAGTTCTTGATGGTGGTGTTGGTGTATTCTGTGGTTCTGGTGGTGTTGAACCACAATCAGAAACTAACTGGCGCTATGCTAACGAATCAGAAGTTGCACGTTTGATCTTTGTCAACAAACTAGACCGTTTGGGCGCTAGCTTTTACCGTGTAACTGAACAAGTTCAAAAAGTACTGGGTGCAACACCACTTATCATGGTGCTACCAATTGGTACAGAAGACGAGTTCTGCGGTGTTGTTGATCTTCTTAGTCGTAAAGCTTACATCTGGGATGAGTCTGGTCTGCCAGAAAACTACAAAATCGAAGATGTTCCTGCTGACATGGTTGATCAGGTTGAAGAATACCGTGAGAAACTAATCGAAACAGCCGTTGAGCAAGACGACGATCTTATGATGGCATACATGGATGGTGAAGAGCCTTCTATCGATGACATCAAACGTTGTATCCGCACCGGTACCCGTGACCTTGCGTTCTTCCCAACCTACTGCGGTTCAGCGTTCAAAAACAAAGGCATGCAGCTTCTTCTTGATGCTGTTGTTGATTACCTACCAAGCCCAACAGATGTTATTCCGCAAGATCTTACGGATGAAGAAGGTAACCCAAACGGCGAAAAAGCCATCGTTTCCGCTGACGAACCGTTTAAAGCACTTGCATTCAAAATCATGGATGACCGTTTTGGTGCCCTGACTTTTGTTCGTGTATATTCTGGTGTATTGAATAAAGGCGACACGATTCTAAACAGCTTCACCGGCAAAACAGAACGCGTAGGTCGCATGGTAGAAATGCATGCAGACGATCGTAAAGAAATCAGCTCAGCGCAAGCCGGTGATATCTTAGCGATTGTTGGTATGAAAAACGTACAAACAGGTCACACGCTTTGTGATCCTAAACATCCTTGTACGCTTGAAGCCATGGTCTTCCCTGAGCCAGTAATCTCTATTTCTGTTACGCCAAAAGACAAAGGCGGTAATGAGAAAATGGGTATTGCTATCGGTAAAATGGTTGCAGAAGATCCAACATTCCGTGTTGAAACAGACCAAGATTCTGGCGAAACTATCCTTAAAGGTATGGGTGAGCTTCACCTAGATATCAAAGTGGATATCTTGAAACGTACTTACGGTGTTGATTTGATCGTTGGCCAACCACAGGTTGCTTACCGTGAAACCATCACTAAGCCAGTTGAAGATACTTACACGCACAAGAAACAATCTGGTGGTTCTGGTCAGTTCGGTAAGATCGATTACCGCATCAAACCAGGTGAGCCAGGCTCTGGTTTCACATTCTCTTCTTCTGTAGTAGGTGGTAACGTACCAAAAGAGTTCTTCCCTGCTGTAGAAAAAGGCTTCAAGTCCATGATGGACGAAGGTGTTCTAGCTGGCTTCCCAGTACTAGACGTTGAAGTTGAATTGTTTGATGGTGGTTTCCACGCCGTTGACTCCTCTGCTATTGCCTTTGAGATCGCTGCCAAAGGCGCTTTCCGTCAGTCTATTCCAAAAGCTGGCGCTCAGTTGATCGAACCTATCATGAAAGTAGATGTGTTCACGCCTGATGATCACGTTGGTGATGTTATCGGTGACCTTAACCGTCGTCGTGGTATGATCAAAGACCAAGAGAAAGGCTTGACTGGCGTTCGCATCAAAGCTGACGTTCCTCTTTCTGAAATGTTTGGTTACATCAGTACATTACGTACAATGACTTCAGGTCGTGGTCAGTTCTCTATGGAGTTCTCTCACTACCTACCATGCCCTTCTAACGTTGCAGAAACCGTTATCGCTGCAGTGAAAGAAAAGAAAGAAAAAGAAAAGAGCTAAGTTAACCTCTTCTCTGTATTCAAAAAACCCGACCTCATGTCGGGTTTTTTTATGACCAATGCTCGGTAATAATCACAAAAAAAAAGCGCCGAAGCGCTTTTTATATTATTCAGAAATAACAAAACCATTAGAAAGGTAACGGATATTCTTTAAAGACAGCAGATATTTCCTGTAAAGCCTCATCAGACAAAGTCATATCAAAGGCGGCCATATCTTCTTTCAGCTGATCTACAGTCGTAGCACCGATGATGGTCGAACTCACACCATCCACTTGATCACACCACGCTAAAGCAAGCTGAGCCGGTGTCATGCCATACTTTTTCGCAATACTCACGTAAGCCGTGACGGCCTTTTCAACCAAAGGTGTATCACGGAAAATCCCATTCCTCTGAACGTAAGTCCAACGACTCCCTTCAGGTCGAGCCCCTCCTAAATACTTGCCCGTCAAAGCACCTGCTGCCAATGCCGACCAAGGCAAATAAGCAATATCTTCATGCACACAATGCTCTATCAGATAAGGCCAGTCTTTAGCATGCAGCAAACTGAACTCATTTTGAATGGAAGCAACTCTGGGGAGATTGTGCTTATCGCTCAAACGTAGGAACTCTGCAATTCCCCAAGTTGTATCATCAGACAAACCAAAGTGGCGAATTTTACCCGCCTTCATACAAGCATCAAGCCCCTGAAGGATGTCCAAAATTTGAGCAGACTGCTCATCACGATCAACATCAGTGAAAGTAATTTTACCGGGGAAGTGCTTGGCGAAATGAGGCGTCGTTCGGTTAGGCCAATGAAGTTGGTATAAATCAATATAATCCGTCTGCAAACGCGCTAACGAAGCATCAACGGCCTCAATAACGGTTTTCCCTGAAATATTGCTGCCATCACGGATATAACTTAAACCTGGACCAACAATTTTCGTTGCCAAGATAAATTCTTTACGACGCTCAGGGTGGCGAGATAACCAATCACCAATAATAGTCTCTGTCTTACCATAAGATTCCGCTGTCGGTGGTACAGAATACATCTCAGCGGTATCCATGAAGTTCACACCATGAGCAAGAGCATACTCAATTTGAGCATCCGCGTCAGCTTGGGTGTTTTGCGTTCCCCATGTCATCGTCCCCAAGCAAACACGAGAGACATTTAAGCCCGTTCGACCGAGTGGCACATATTTCATTATCACAATCCTTAAAAATCAAAGTAATCAGACTAAAGTGATGAAAATAATAAACTATCCGTGCCAATAGCCCAACTAGTCTTCTAACAAATGCTCATACCTTTGATCTGTCAGCGTTTTCAAAAATGCGACAATCGCATCAACCCTTTCTTCTTTTAAAGCAGGCCCCATGTTTAAGTTTTCAAAATCAATATTTTCTGCAACCTCAGGTTCGCCCCATTCCTCTCCTGTTTCTGGGTTGATCGTACGCTGAGGGTTATTGTACTTGTCATAAAACAATACGACGGTGCGCAGATCCTGGAAAACACCATTGTGCATATAAGGACCCGTTACCGCGACATTACGCAAGGTCGGCACTTTAAACTTACCCGCTTGTTTCGGATCACTGACCTCTGGATTTTCCAGCAACCCCAAGTCCGCTTTGTAGCCTTCCTGCGCCGCCAATATGGGATTAGCAGGCACACCAATATTACGATACTCAAAGTTGGTAAATGTTTCTTGGGGATGGAAGGGGGAAGTGTTTAATTGATGACAGGCATTACAGTTCGTAAATTGCTGAGAGAAAAATAGAACTTTACCCAACTCTTCCTCTGGCGTTAATTTAACTTCTCCACGTAAAGCACGATCGTATTTAGAATCAAAAGGCATAAACATCGCCGTTTTCTCAAACGTCGCAATGGAGTCTGTAATGGCTGCATACCCTTTTATCGGATCATTTAATATGCCATCACCATAAAGTTCATCAAATAAATCTTTATAACGTGTATTTTTTTTGACACGCGCGACAACGTTATCACTATTTGGCAATGCCATTTCTACTGGGTTAACAAATGGGCCCTCTGCCTGCTCAGCCAAACTAGACGCCCTACCATCATGAAATTGACCACCCCGATACTCGCCATTTGACATTTTATGGAACGCCGGTGAAAACGCGGCATAAGATGCGGTAGGCGTGTTGCGCGTACCGATGGAGTGAAGATCACTTCCTAAAGAAACAGCACCATAAAGGGTCTCTTCACGGCTATCGGCAAGACCATGTGCAATATCATGACAGGTAGCACATGATTGATTCCCTTCTTTTGAAAGGCTTTCATCGAAGAAAAGTTGCGCGCCAAGTAGCGCTTTTGGATCAGAAGATGGAACCGGCAACTCATTAGATTGACCAGGTGATTTGGTTTTAGGTTGAACAACAACCTCTTTCGGCTCACTGCATGCCGTTAAAAGAAAAGCAGCAACCGCACTGACTACTGTCATTCTTAGCATAATGTCATACTCTGAATGGTTAATAAGAGAAGTCTAAATCATACACCGTCAAAAAAACTCAGTACAGCAATGATAATCACTTTCACTATTTTTGAAAACACCAGACAGTGGGTACACGAAACTTATCAATCTACTTGTCCGGTGTTTTGTTTATCGCAACCTAGTTATGCTCTGGTAACGTCACGTTTAACTCAAGTACAGAGCAATCGTCCGTATTCTCTAGTTGAATTTGCACATCTTCACTGCCCACATCAACATACTTACGAATAACGTCAATAATTTCTTGCTGCATTTTAGGCAAGTAATCCGGCTGACACCGTTTTGTACGCTCATGAGCCACAATAATTTGCAAACGATCTTTTGCTACAGAAGCCGATGTTGGCGCACTTTTACTTTTAAAGTAATCAAAAATCCCCACTTTAGCCCCCCAGCAAACGTTTGATAAAGCCTTTTTTCTGAACGTCTAAAAAGCGCAATGGACGCTCCTCACCCATCAGACGATCAACCGCATCACTGTATGCAATACCAGCTTCAGAAGCAGTATCCAATATTACCGGCGTGCCTTGGTTAGACGCTTTTAGCACAGCCTCTGATTCAGGAATCACACCCAAAAGAGGAATGGCCAAAATATCTTCAACATCAGAAACGCTTAACATTTCACCTAAGGCCACACGCCCAGGATGATAGCGAGTCAGAAGTAGGTACTCTTCGATAGGCTCTTTGTTTTCTTCCGCACGTTTCGACTTACTCTGTAAGATCCCCAAAATACGGTCAGAATCTCGCACAGAAGACACTTCTGGGTTCGTCACCACAATGGCCGCATCAGCAAAATACAACGCCATTTGAGCGCCTTTTTCAATACCGGCCGGTGAATCACAAAGAATGTAATCAAACTCTTTAGATAATTCTTCTAGCACTTCTTGGACACCTTCAATGGTTAAGGCATCTTTATCTCGAGTCTGAGAAGCGGGTAAGATGAACAAATCTTTTGTGCGCTTGTCTTTAATTAAAGCCTGCGACAAGGTGGCTTCTTTGTTGATCACATTAACAAAATCGTAAACAACTCTTCTTTCACACCCCATAATAAGATCGAGGTTTCGCAAACCCACATCAAAGTCAATAATGACTGTTTTGTGCCCTTTTAGAGCAAGACCAGTCCCGATAGCAGCACTCGATGTTGTTTTGCCAACCCCCCCTTTACCTGAGGTGACTACTATAATTTTTGCCAATGCGATATCCCCCGATAAGCCTAATGGCGACTTATCTAACTAATAAAATAAATAAATGTTACAACGGTGTGATTTCTAAATGGTCGTCAACTAGGAACACTTGAGCACTGTCCTTCCAGACAATATTTTGTAATGCATCAGTGAGCATGAAATTCCCAGCGATGGAAACCAATTCGGCCTCTAAACTCTTACAAAAAATACGCGCCTCAGTGTTCCCTTTTACACCCGCCAATGCTCGACCACGCAAGGCACCATAGACATGAATATTACCATCCGCCAAAACTTCAGCACCCGCGCTAACAGGCGCCAGTACAATCAAATCGCCTTCAGAATAAACTTGCTGGCCTGAGCGAACTGGTTTATTAATCACTTTTGTAGACTGTGGAACTAGACGCTCCTCAACAACCGTTTTGACAACCACATCTGGACTCGTGGTTTCCCTTATCGGCGCCACAGGTGCAATCGCTCTTGCTTTGCTAGCAGGCAATAAGGGAATCGTCACAGACGACCGCCACGCCGGGTGATTTTCAGGGTCGCAACGCCACCCGATAACACCCAGCTCCAATTGTCTCAACGACTGTATAAGCGCTTCAAAATCGGCAAGCACAATGCCACGCTTCATTTTTGAAATATCAATGATAATAGGCGCTTGTGTAAAAAAATTCGGTACTTGCTCAATCTTTTGCCTTAAATGATACACAATATCATCTAAAGAAAAAGTATGAATATCCAACAAAATGGTAGTAACAACGCTTCCTTTTAATTGGAAGCCTGAGTCTGTCATGAACACTGTCCTTTTTGATATTAAAATGGCGGTCAACGTCTTAATTTATTGCGTTAAGCGCACTGAAACACTCATAGCGTAGACATGCGTTTTATTCTACCAAGCTAATCGATTAAAAGAAGCCATCTAAACACCACATTTACATTTGCCAGTATAATTATCGTCATTATAACCAAATTAGAGAGACGGTTTTCCTACAATAAAAGAAAAATGGTTAACCATTTGATTTGTCTCACCTTTTGCATGCTTCTGACACAGCAAATTCTGGGGATAACCGACTGGTACCTAAACCACTCTGTTTTGTCAGTTTGATCTGAACAGGAATTCTCTCTTTTAACGCAGAAATATGACTGATAATGCCAATGGTTTTACCAGAGGCGTGAAGGTTATCTAACGCATCCAAAGCCGACTCCAGCGTTTCTGTGTCTAGGGTGCCAAACCCTTCGTCTAAAAACAGTGAATCAATACTGGTTTTGTGAGACACCAAATCCGATAACGCTAAAGCAAGCGCTAAACTCACCAAAAATGACTCACCGCCCGATAAGGTTTTAGTATCGCGAGTGGCATTGGCTTGCCAGACGTCAACAACGGCCAAAGACAAAGCGTCTTCTTGTCTTACTAATTGATAGCGTTTATGAAGAATAGTCAAATGCTGGTTAGCCAGATACACCAAATGATCAAGCGTTAGGCTTTGAGCAAAGCGCCTAAATTTTGCCCCATCAGCGGAACCAATAACATAATTAAGCCGCTCAAGATGCACAAACGCCTCTCGCCGTTCCGTTAATTGTTGCGCCGATGCTTTCAGCTGATCTCGGCGGCGATGCTCTTCCCGCAGCTGTTGAGATACCACTCCCCATTGACGATGAAGGTCTTCTCTTTGCGACTCCAACTGACGACACTTCGCCTCTAGCGAGTCGATATCAGCGAGTGCATCTTGATCTAAACAAGCCATAACATCTGCCGCAGGCTTGGACTCAGACAGCTGCTCTAATGCTTTTGTTATTTGTTGGCATAAAACGTCCGCCTGGGACACGGCGTCAGTGAGTTGCTTTGATATCGTCTCACTTTGAGCATACTCTTCTTCCGTCAGTATCGCGTCCAGCCAAGTGGCTTCACTCGCAAAATTCTGAGCCTTTAGCTGTGCCTGCCAATGCAACACCGCCTCATTGTACTCAGATTGTGTAGCATCAACTGTTTTACCAAGTGTAGAGAGCGTTGCTCGAACAGATGTCATGCTTTGTACAAGGCGTTGCTTTTCAGTATCGCATTGATCGCGATACGTTTGACTGGCCGCTAGGCTTGATTCTGCCTCTTCTCGCCATTGAGCGACACTTTTCCCTTTTAACATTTCTGACACCTGCTCAGAGACTTTCTCCAACTCCGCGTTCAATGCCGCTACGCTTGTCTCGATGTCCTTGTGATGGTCAATGCTCTCCTGCAAAGACTGATGGGCATTTTGTACTGCATGTTGTAACTGATCCTGCTCTTTTAGTAATGCATCATGACCTCGTTTACTGTGACGCCATTGTGCAATGTCTTCGCCAAGTAGCGATAAGCCATCCATTAAACCCTGATCACGGGCAACCACCAAATAACGCTCAGGCACATCAAGACTCTGCATCTCAGCAAACAACGACACCTGCGTCTGATCAATGCCCTTCTCGACCTCTTGTAAGGTGTTGGTATGCGTTTCAAGGGACTGAGTTAATAGCTGATACTGACTTTCTTCTTTAGCGAGCTGCTGTTGTAAAAGCACACCCTCAGTTTGCTTTTCTTGCAAATTCGCTTCAGCCTGCAGACAGGCCTGATGACGCTCTTTAATTTCAACAGACACGTCATTGAGAGCCTGCCACGCTTCCTTGGCGGCTTGGACCAAAGGACGAATGCGTTGCTCATCGATAACATCAAATGTTTGATCCGGCGCTACAACAGCCAACCACTCTTGTAGCTCGACCTCTGCAGTTCGCACGGCCTGTTCAAATTGAACGCGCTGCTCTGTGACCGTCGCGTGTTCACGTTGCGTCATCTTTTCTTCTTCTGATAACTGAATACCTTGTCGTTTTAACGCATCAAGGGATTGATTCAATTGCTCAAGTTCAGATGACAGTCCAGAGTCTGTTTCATAGGTAGCATGGGGTAAATCATGTTGTGACGAACCACACAGCGGGCAAGGAACATCGTCCTGTAAATTATTTCGCAAACTTGTCAAAGCAAGAATGTGTCGTTCGGCTTCCACCAGCTTGTTCAGAGCGCTTTGATGCTGCCGCTGATCTCTAAAAGCGTCACGTTGTCTTTGTAATTCATTCTGCTGATCCACAATGCGTTGTGATAACGTCAACAAATGCGCATCCAAAGCCGTCAATTGCGCGATTTGCTCTTGATAACGAACAAATTGCTTCCACAAAGATTGTGCATCCCGATAAGCGCCTTCCGCTTGGTGAAGCGTTTGTTGCCATTGCGCCATATCTCGCTGGCCAGACAAGGCCATGAAAGCGTCACGAGCTTGAGTGGCAATACTCTCGTGATTACTCGTACTTTCTTGGTTCTGCTGGTGTTGTGTCTGAAGATGAGTAACAGCAGCATGGGCGTCGTTGTGGCTCTGCTTCGATGTCTCAATAGTTTGCTTAAGACTTTCTACTTTTTGCTGATCCTGCACCAAGCTCTGCACCTGATGTTGCCAATTAGATAAGGCGTTCTCAATCTTTTCAGGGGCTTGCCATTGACTTAGGATAGCGTTACTTTTTTCACAAGCCTGATCAACACCATGCTTTTGATCAAGTAGTGCCCGATGTTGCCCTTCTCTTGCTTGTCGCTTTTCCCGTGCACTTTCAAGACGTTGTGATGCTTCTTTGTGCTGCACGCCCAGTGTGGCTTCTTGAGAGAGAAGAGGTTGTATGTCTTGCTCAACCTGGCGGTTAAATGCCACAAGCGCTTCATGCGATTTTTTGTGCTGTTCCGTCGCTTCTTGCCGTTTCTTGTCGATACATTCTTCTTGCTCAGTCAAGGACGATAACTGTGCGTCGTATTCCTTGATGTCTTTTTGACTTTGCTCTAACCGCTGCTTGATGGCTTGTTGCTTTTCAAAGTCAGGACGCAGTTTCTGAGCAATGGTCGCTTGCTCAAGTCGCTTCTGTTCTGGCTCAAAAGCACTCAGTGCTGATTTCGCTTTATGAAGCGCTTGCTGTTGTTGATGCTGCTGTTGCGTCAACTTTTGTTCTTGCTGACGCCAAGTGAGATACGCCTGATGAATTTTTAACGTGTGAGCACTGTCTTTATCCTTGGCACCAAAGGCCATTTCAGACGCCTGTAACGCCGAGAAATCGTCCTCTGATAACAAGGCAATCTGCTCTTGCATCGCTGATAATGAAGCAATAGCCTGCTTTTCCGTCTTGTGTTTTTCAAATACCCATTTAGACAGTTGACCATAAATTTCCGTACCGGTTAGCTCTTCTAACAATTCTGCTCGATCGTTCACGGAGGCATTTAAAAAAGCAGAAAAACCGCCTTGCGCGAGCAACATGGACTTAGTAAAGCGTGAAAAATCCAGCCCGGTCAGCTCAGCCACCTTATCGATTTTATCGTTGATCTTGGTGGTCAAAATGGCGCCATCGCGCTCGGACAACTCACAGGTCATCGGTTGCAATTTACCCTCACTCTTACCATGCGCTCGGCGTTGCCCCCAAAACGCACGATAACCTTTCCCCTTCACTTCAAACTCGACTTCAGCCAGACATTCGGCTGTGTGACGTGTCATCACCTCGTTTTGACTTGGAGACACTTTTAAACGGGGGGTTTCATGGTAAAGCGCCAAACAAATAGCATCCAGCAGAGTCGATTTTCCCGCCCCCGTGGGTCCAACAATGGCAAACACACCCGCCTCATCAAAGGGCGCCTTGGTGAAATCAATTTCCCATTCCCCTTTGAGGGAATTAAGGTTTTTGAGACGCAGTTTGCATATTTTCATTGGTTCGACTCCTGAGCATGGTTGGCCTCATCAAGCTCGAAGACACATTGATTGAACAACGCGGTCAGGATCGATTTATCGTTTTCGTTGATGTCGGCTTGTGTCGCAAGGCTTTGCTCAAACACGTCATTTACCGTTAATTCAGCTAAAGTTTGTCGCTCAGCGAACGCCGCTTGTTTTTTCTCTTGACTGGATTTACGCATCACGCGCAATAATTCAATGGGCTTACCCTCAATCGTCTCTAGCAAACGTTTATGCACGTCACTTAAATAGTCATTAGCCACCACCGTCACTTCTAGCCACAGAGTTTGATTGTCTGGCACGTCAAGCTGATCTATTTGTGTCGTCAGTTCACCTAAAGAGCCTGTTAGGCTTTGCATGGCTTGAAAACGAGGAATAGACACAAAACGCAAAGGTTTTTCTGGCTTAGCAAATAAGTCTTCGGCGAAGGTGAATTTTGCCAGTAAGACAGTATCTATGATGGTGACCGTTTTCTCACGATTCAACTCATCAAAGCTTAGAGGGATAGGAGATCCACTGTATCGGTATCGCCCCTCTTTACTGATGGCTTGCGCACGATGAATATGCCCCAACGCCAAATAGTCGAACATTGGAAAAACATTGGCCGGCAATGCTTCTAATGTGCCTACATACAGATCTCGCACCGACTCACTAGATTGACTACCCACTGCCGTCAAATGCCCTGTTCCCAAAATGGGTAAAGGTCTGTCTAGGTGTCGGTTTTTTTCACGCGCCGCTTGGAAAACCCCATTATAAAACCCCTGTATTTGCTGGAGCAGGCTCTGCTTTTTGTCCTGCTCTGACTGACCCGCCACACTGGTCACAACATCTTTCGGTCGTAGGTAAGGCACAGCACATAACCAAGCGGCCTGCTCGCCCTGCTTGTTTCTTAAGGCCACAACATGGGACGCTATCTCATCAATGTTCGCCTGACTCGATACATGGGCCTCTAAATAAGTCAGTAAACTTTTTGATTCGTTTAACATACTGACCGAATCATGATTCCCCGCCACAACGATAAGCTGGCAATGCCTTGCTGTCATATCCAACACCAATTGATGATACATTTCTCTGGCATAACTCGGTGGGGAACCTGTATCAAAAATATCCCCCGCGATGATAACGGCATCAATCGCTTCTGCATCAATTAATGCCAACAACCATTCAATAAAGGCTTTATGCTCTGCTTGACGAGATTTACCCATAAAGTGTTGACCAAGATGCCAATCGGAGGTGTGTAGAATTTTCATATGTAACCTTATAAATTAAATCGGTAAATCTGACTATCAGCTAGCGGACAAAGTGTAATTGGTTGCTTCTTATTCTCAAAGGGCGAAGCACTTGCCCCCAGTCCTTTTCAGATAATTTTTGACCGTGATAAATAATATGCAAAGGGGCACTGCCCACTTTTGACAAGGCATCTGCAATAAAAGAAGTGCAATGGGCATCTTCTAGTAAAGAAGCGCTATTAGCACGCTCAGGCAAAGCATAAATACCTAATAATTGCGTCGAAAAACTCGCTAATGCTTCTTCCCAATAAGGCGTGTAACCTGCGTTTTCAACCGATGAAATCACGACGGCAAAGCAATCGTCTAATCCCAACTCATACAATAAACGGCCTTTGCGTCTTCCTCTCTCACAAATTACTTGCACGGGGTCGTTTGAAGACAAATTCACAATACATTGCCAAACAACGGCTGGTAGCGATGATTTCTGCATTAATAAAGTCAGGGACTCACCAACCGGATTAATCGCCATACATTCGTATTGAAACTCTTCATTCCCCATGGCAAAACACAAAGACACGCGATCGCCGAATGAATCATCACTTGGCCCAAGCAACGTCAGCTCAACAGTAAAATCGTCAAGTATTTTTTTAGAGAGAAGGGAAAAAGTAACCGATTTAGACAAGGTTTTCGTCGTTAACAATAAATCTGACGTCACTGAGGTTTGGCAAGAAAGCAGAGAATCGCCACTGTCACATTGATACAAACGACACGCACCACAGGCCCCCGCACGACAACCGTATCGAACATCCACATTATGTTCCAACAAAGACGACAGCAAGTTATCGCCTGCTTGCGCTTCGATAACCGTACCGTCTAAATTGATAGTCAATGACTGCAAACTCATACCCGAACCTAACTCATTAGTGATTCAAGTATTATGGCATATTTGGAAGCGTGAAAATGCGGTATTAGGAAAGAGAACAAGAAACATGAATCATTGTGCAAAACTTTAAAAGACGGGGCGGAAAAATAGCCCTTGTGTTTTGACTTGCTATGAGACCCATACCAAAACAAGGTATATTTTGGTATTCAGGAGAGACAACATGGCGCAATAAAAATTCTTAACGAGATCATGCAGAAACGAAAAGTCGATGGAAGCAAACTCTAAAGTAGACTGGATTTGGGGGCGTTCTTTAAGCATGCTATTATTATAGAAAAACCCCCGCCGAATGGAGAGGACTTTATCAGCAGTCTGGAACATAAAAATGTTCTTTTTTGGAGAAACTCTACAGCCTCAACACCTTGCTAACCGGAAAAATGCGAGCGCAGCGAGTAATTTTTCCTCGTGCAGCAACTTGTTAAAAACCATTAACCACCAACCTTGTTGTATGCCATCACTATAAATTCTTTAACTGGTTCAAACTCAGCTTCCGTTGATACGGTAAATTCTACATCGCCAGTCCCGTAATGGCCTATTGATGTTACATCTCGATAGTTTTTTGTGCCCTCTGGAATATCTAACGGCTTAAGCTTTAAAAACAGCTTGATATTCCTACCTTTAACTTCCATACAGGCGATGTTCTGTGAGATTTTATAAGCAACGTAGAATTTTTTTGGCACTTCTTCAATTGATTCATCTAAGCCAATGATGAACTCTCGCATGATTGCTGTTAACTCTCGGATTTCATCACTTTTCCCTTCAAGCCTTTCATCAAAGGTATAAATTGCCGTGGCGCGGGTTAACGCGGCTTTTTTGCCAGCTTCAACCATAACGGGGTTTTTGTATCCCGTATCACTGGTAGCCGAAGACGTTGTTACTGTTGAGGATTTTGCAGTATGAAAAACCTCTTCGAGATAAAGTGAGTTGTTTGAAAATAAGCGGTATTTCCATAGCTCAATATTCGCGCCCATGACCTGCACTGCATGCAAATCATACTTCTTATAGTTTGGAGCGATACAAATAACCCTAACATCAGACCAATCAACCTTTACACCATTTCCCAATTTTTTTTGTACTGCGATTTCAAAATCACCTTTGTGATCCTGAATCCAGTGCAAGTAAAAAAGGCTTTGATTAATAAGCTCCGAAGATTCAACTTTCTTATATTCGATTATTACCGGATTATCTTCTTCTGATAACGCAAGACTATCAATTCTACCTGCGTGCTGAGCTCCAGTTGAAAACTCACTGGCAATGAATCGGCAATTAAAAACTGTTTCCAGATTTTTCTCTATCAAGGACTGCAAATCCTTCTCAAGAGCAAAGTTTTTTTGCTCGACGGAAGATAATTTATCCCCTGAAATATCGAAAATCGGCACTTGATGATTACTCCATTGTCTCTTTGACTTCTAACATTTTAATAGTGCGTATGCGCGTTTATACATTTCGAAATTTGTTTAAATATCTCTATAACCAACTGAATTTAAAGTATTTTATAAAATTACTCATGATATTAAAAATTAGCTAAACGAGCGTGCGCGTTATCCCTTTTTATTCTTTACGCGCTATCTTAATACGAAGAATTCTTAATCATTGATCTTAGGATGATTTTTCATTTCCTACCAGTGCAAACGCGCAAAAGAATAATTATTTTCTAGAAAAAATGAGCAATAAGCTCACCACAGTGGATCAAAGCAAACCCAATGAGCGAGGTCAAACGATAGTGTCGAGTGAATGGGGTTTGATTTGACCACCTTAAACGAGAGGTTTACCCCAAGAACCAAACACAACTCACTCTGACTCTTTAACGATTTAAGGCAAAGCAAACCCGATGGGCGGGGTCAAACGATCGTGTCGAGTGAATAGGTTTGCTTTGGCCACTTTAAATGAGAGGGAATGAATAGTTTGACCACTGTGCTGTTTTTTACTTCTTGGGTGTCGATGCCAGTAAAGCCACCAGTAGATTCCAAAAGTCGTTCACCGAGTCAATTTCCATTCGTTCCGCAGGAGAATGAGCACCGCGAATATTTGGCCCAAAGGAAACCATTTCCATTCCTGGGTATTTTGCGCCAATAATACCGCATTCTAGCCCAGCATGAATCACCTTCACATTGGCTTCGTGACCCGTAATATCCCTATGAACCTGAAGAAAATGCTTAAGCAAACTGGCTTTAGGATCAGGGCGCCAGCCGGGATAACCATTTTCCACCGTCACTTTTGCCTGAATCAAGGAAAACGCCGCGTTGGCCATGGCAGCATGATGCACGATGGCAGAATCCACCAGCGAGCGTACAAGCAAGCGTGCACTAAATCCTTTGGTGCCATCCGATGCATTACTCAAATGAATCACCCCTAGATTGCAGGAAGTTTCCGTTACACCCTCTAATTCTGCACTCATGCGATGCACGCCATGGGGCGCGCAATACAAAGCATTCAGTAAAGCTTGCTTATCTTTTTCTTCCAGTTGCGTGTCTGTCGTCGCGTCGGCAAGAGAAATCACCAAGTCCGGCTCCGTTGCAGCAAACTCAACCTTAGTTGTCGCTTCAAAGGCCTCTAAGAAATCTTGCACTTTCTTATAATGTTCAGGGGCAATAGCAATGACCGCCTCAGCGTCTCGGGCAATCGCATTGCGTAATGTGCCACCCGAAAAAGAACACAAACCAAACTCACAGGTTTCTTGCAACAACACCAAACAGCGAGCGAGGAGCACATTGGCACTGGCGCGGCCTTTTGAAATATCCAATCCAGAATGCCCGCCTCTTAAACCCGAAACACAGACCTGAACCGCAACCTGCTCATCCTTCATCGGTACACAAACATAGTGTTTTTCGATACTGATGTCCGTACCACCCGCACAGCCAATATACACATCGCCGCGGTCTTCCGAATCAAGGTTTAATAGTATTTTACCTTGCAGAATGCCTTCTTCTAACTGCAAAGCGCCTTTTAAACTGGTCTCTTCTTCAATCGTAAACAAGGCTTCAATAGGGCCATGAGCCAAATCGGTAGACTCCAATACAGCCAAGGCCGCCGCGACACCAATACCGTTGTCTGCCCCAAGGGTCGTTCCTGTAGCATGCACCCAACCATCGATCACTTGGGTTACGATCGGGTCTTTAGTAAAGTCGTGTTCAATGTCTGCATTCTTTTGCGCCACCATATCCAGATGACCTTGCAGCACCACCGTTTCACGATCTTCCATGCCTTGAGTCGCCGGCTTACGAATCAATAGATTTCCCACTGGGTCGACATAGGTTGTGAGATTCAATGTCGTGGCCCACTCAATCAACAGACCTCTAAGCTCTGCCTCATGACAAGAAGGGCGCGGTGTGTTGCACAGTGTTTGAAAGTGTCGCCAAATGGCGGAAGGTTGTAAGTCATTTAGTACGTCGTTCATAGCACTCTCTTTCGTTAAAAACAAAAAAGACGCTCTGCAGCGTCTTTTCAGTTCAGGTATTAATACATTTAAAATAACGCTTATTTACGTTCTTTTAGAGCATTGGCGGAGAAGGTAACAAACTCTTCTGCACTGGTTGGGTGAACACCCACGGTCGCATCAAAGTCTGCCTTCGTTGCGCCCGCCTTAATGGCAATGCCCAAACCCTGGATAATTTCACCCGAGTAGTCGCCTACCATGTGCGCACCAATGACTTTTTCGTCCGCGTTATTCACCAATAATTTCATCAAGGAGCGAGCCGTACCGCCACTTAAAGTATGTTTCATCGCACGAAAATCCGTTTGATACACACGGAAGTCTAATCCACGCGATTCCGCTTCTTGTTCCGATAGACCTACCGTACCAATGGCTGGCTGACTAAACACAGCGGTTGGAATGTTGTCGTAATCAAAATCCACTTCTTTGCCGTCAAACCAATAATCAATCAACGCCATGGCTTCTTTGATCGCAACCGGAGTCAATTGAATCTTGTCGGTAACATCACCCAAAGCAAAAACACTACCAGCCGTGGTGGTAAAATTATTATCGACCTTTACCGCGCCATTTTTGCCTGTTTCAATGCCAGCATTTTCAAGGGCTAATGCATCGACATTGGGCACACGACCTGTTGCATACAAGATAAGACCAAACTCTTCTGAATGACCATCTTTGAAATGCACGATACGAGCACCGTTTTGATCATTTGCGTCGGCCAACTCAATGCGTGCAACATCGGTATTTAAGCGTAAATCTATACCCGATTTACGATATTCTT
The DNA here is from genome assembly GCF_020532605.1 of Marinomonas algarum. Taxonomy (GTDB): domain Bacteria; phylum Pseudomonadota; class Gammaproteobacteria; order Pseudomonadales; family Marinomonadaceae; genus Marinomonas; species Marinomonas algarum. The sequence goes on from NZ_JAJATW010000001.1 coordinate 261,746, forward strand.
CACTGGCAAAATCACGCACATCTTGATCAAAGCCACGTAATAGTTGATCGCCGCGGTACGCCAGAGTCGTTTCCACACCTAAACCGTTCAAAATACCGGCAAACTCAACGGCGATATAACCGCCACCCACAACAAGCGCTTTTTTAGGTAAAGCATCAAGGTAGAACATCTCGTTGGAACTAACGACAAACTCACTACCGTCAAATTGAGGAATAAAAGGCTTAGCCCCCACAGCGATCAGAATACGTTCCGCCGTGTAGGTTTTACCATCAACAGATACCGTATGCGCATCAACAAAACTGGCAAAGCCAGAGATCACTTCCACACCGGCGTTGCCTAGCATGTTGCCGTAGATACCGTTTAATCGTTCAATTTCTTTTGTTTTGTTGTCTCTTAAAACAGACCAATTAAACTCCGCGCCTTTATTGGACCAACCAAACCCTGCCGCTTCATCAAAGCCATGTCCGTACTCAGACGCATAAACAAACAATTTTTTCGGGACACAACCAATGTTAACGCAGGTTCCGCCCAGCGCGCTGCCTTCTGCAACCGCAACTTTATAACCTTTAGATGCGGCAACACGGCTCGCTCTTACACCACCAGACCCTGCACCGATTACAAACAAATCGTATTGATACGCCATGCTTACCTCTTTAAATAGGAATACAACAAATAATACCCTGAGTGTAACAGGGCTACCGCTAGAAGTTAAAAAGATTACGGCTATTAACATGATGAAGAACAATACTATGAAGAAGAATCATGGAAAAAGCGTGCTTCCACTAGCGCACCTCTTTTAGGAATGAAAACAACTCGGTATTATTGTGGAAATATTTTACGGAAGTCTTCCTATGAAGTTTGTCTCTTTTAATATCAATGGCTTGCGTGCACGACCGCACCAAATAACGGCGCTTGTTGAAAAGCACGCCCCTGACGTCATTGGCCTACAAGAAATCAAGGTACACGACGACGCCTTTCCCCATGAGATTCCACAATCGGTGGGCTATCATGCTTATTATTACGGACAAAAATCTCATTACGGTGTGGCTATTTTTAGTAAGCAAGAAGCGACTCGTGTCGAATACGGTTTTCCGGGTGACGATGAAGACGCTCAGCGTCGTATGATCATTGCCACTTTCGACACACCAAAAGGGCCTGTGAAAGTCATTAATGGCTACTTTCCACAAGGAGAAAGCCGTGATCATGAAACCAAGTTCCCCGCCAAACGCAAATTCTACGCTGATTTAATGGACTACTTAGCGTCTCATTCTCCCGATGAAAAGATCATCGTTATGGGGGATATTAATATTTCCCCTACCGATTTAGACATAGGTATCGGCGCACCCAATGCCAAACGCTGGCTCAGAACCGGTAAATGCAGTTTCTTACCAGAAGAGAGAAAATGGTTTAAGACGCTAAGCGATTGGGGGTTGACTGACACTTATCGTCACCTCAATCCAGAAAAAAACGACCGTTTTAGTTGGTTTGACTATCGCTCTAAAGGCTTTGACGACACACCAAAACGTGGTTTGCGCATCGATGTCATCATGTCTTCTCAAGGTCTCACTCCCTACCTTGAGGACGCGGAAGTGGACTACGATTTACGCGGGATGGAGAAACCTTCAGACCACGCACCGATTTGGACAAGCTTTAAGTTAGGTGAATAAAGGTCTATTCGCTTTTGTTGTACAAATATCAATCAGAGCAATATAATGGCCGCCCTCTGCCACGGTGGGGCCACATTCGTGCTATTATTACCTTGTTTATCCACAGAGAATGTGGATAAACAAGGTCTTGAAAAAGCACAGAATTTTCATTAACAACAGTCAAAACGAGAAATATAATGAGCAACGACACACTGACAATGGACGATATGTTGCGCCAGTCTTCACAGGCCGCAACCTTCCTGAAAGCCCTAAGTAATGAAAATCGATTGATGGTTCTTTGTCATTTATTGGATCAGGAACTTTCCGTGACGGCATTAAATGAAAAGCTGCCATTGAGCCAGTCTGCCCTTTCTCAGCATCTTGCTGTACTAAGAAAAGACAACCTTGTTAGCACACGCAGAGAGTCACAGACGATTTACTACAGCATTGGCGATAATCGCGTCAAAGACCTGATTCAAACACTGCATCAGCTGTTCTGCCCTGCGCTTTAGACGGTTAGAACTTCTTAAGCAAAGAGGATCTTTTAGAAGTTCATAATGACGTTATCTCTTATCATTTGATAACCATAAACATTGCCCTGAATACACAGTACTCTACAAGGAACACCGAACGTACTGTTTCCTCTCTAACCACAATACAGCCTACCATTTTTCATCACGGTATCTCATAAAGCTAGCAAACCGAGGCACGCCACGAGCAGTAAAGCCATGGTATTTGTATGTTAGCACCTGACCTTTTTCAGGTGGGTTCTGTCTTTGTAAATCGGTAAAGCCACTGCCAATTTTAAAACGCAACCCCGAAGGCATTTCAACCAACACAGACCCCATCATGCCGTCATATTTACCAGAGCCATTGAATACCTTAATCACTGTGGCCTCAGCGTCCATGTGAGGTTTTAGTTTCAAAAGATTATCGGTTCGACCACTCTCAAATTTGGCCTCTTTGCGATGCAGCATTAAGCCCTCTGCCCCCTTTGCAATATAATCCTCTAACAAAGAAGACAGTTGTTGATTATTCGTGACCGAAACCTGCTCGATTGACACAAGGTGAGAAAGGTTGGCCTGCTTAACAAGCTGAGAATAACGCTGAACTCTTTGCTCAAAGGTCATTAAATGCGTCTGATCAGGGGCATCAAAGATCATATAACGAATCTGCCGCCACTCTTTATCAATGGGATCGTGCTTTCTTACCGTTGACACAATAAACTCAAAATCTTTTCGTCTCGACCACAGCTCACCGTCTAACCAAACATTCGGTAATGGATCTGTAAACCAATCAGGGGCATGGATTGGATTCCCCTGGCGAGTCAGTAGACGCTGCCCTGTCCAAATTGCCCTCACACCATCGTATTTTTCACTAATAAGATAGTCGGTCACATCGATATCATCAGAATAAAGGGTCGCCAGTTGAACGTCCAGTTTTTGAGGAGATTGCGACAATACCGCGACAGAAAAGAGACATAAAAATGCCATGAGAAAAGATTTAACACACATGATTCACTCCTTTGAATTAAACACACCTTTCCTTGGTGAACATTCAAACTAAACGATTACCTTAGCCGACGCAAACCCTAAACAGCAAAAAGCCTCTCTTTGGCTGGCAAAGAGAGGCTTTATCGTTATGCCATTAATACACAATCATGCATTAACGTATTGCTAAGTGCTATTTGCTAAGTTGAACAATCAACTTATTCATACGACTAACAAAAGTGGCTGGGTCATCAAGCTGACCGCCTTCAGATAGGGTTGCTTGCTCTAACAACAACCACGCCATGTCAGCAAAGCGATCTTCATCTGACTCTTCATTCATCTTAACGACGATTGGGTGGTCAGGATTCACTTCTAATGTTGGCTTAGACTCAGGTAATTGCTGACCCGCCTGCTCAAGCAAACGACGCATTTGCAGACCCATGTCGTATTCGCCGACGACTAAACACGCCGGTGAGTTGGTCAAACGGTCTGTTGAGTTTACGCCCGCGACTTTTTCATCTAGCACGGTTTTCATGCGATCAAGCAATGGTTTAATTTGCTCGGCCTTCTCTTCTTTTTCTTTCTTCTCTTCTTCGTTTTCAGAGTCGGCTAGATCCAGCTTTCCTTTGGTAACATCTTGGAAAGACTTGCCATCAAACTCTTGTAAAGAAGACATCATCCATTCATCAATACGATCACTCAACAACAAGACTTCAAAGCCTTTTTTGCGAAGAATCTCAAGATGAGGACTGTTCTTCGCGGTGTTGTGGTTTTCTGCGTAGATGTAGTAGATCTTATCTTGACCTTCGCTCATACGTTCGATGTATTGAGCCAAGGACACCGTTTGCTCCGGCTTGTCATCATGGGATGAACTGAAACGCAATAGACCCGCAATCTTGTCTTTGTTGCCCATATCATCTGCAGGGCCTTCTTTAATGACGTTACCGAATTCGTCCCAGAATTTTTGGTAATCTTCTGGCTCGTTTTTCGCTATTTTCGTCAACATGTCCAGTACACGTTTGGTCAAAGCCGCACGCATAGAGTCAACCGCATGGTCGTTTTGCAGAATTTCACGAGACACGTTCAACGACAAATCGTTTGAATCCACTACCCCTTTCACAAAACGCATGTAAGGCGGCAAGAAGGCCTCGGCTTCGTCCATGATGAAAACACGCTGTACATACAATTTCAGACCGCGTTGCATGTCGCGATTCCAAAGGTCGTAAGGCGCTTTAGAAGGAATGTACAAAAGGCTTGAGTATTCAAGCTTACCTTCTACCTTATTATGAGACCACTTTAACGGCTCTTGGTAATCGTGAGAAATGTGTTTATAAAATTCTTGATATTCTTCGTCTGTGACTTCGTTACGAGGACGAGTCCATAGGGCTTTCGCCGAGTTCACCGCTTCGAATTCGACTGGCTGATTTTCATCAACAGGCTTAGGATTGCCTTCTTCGTCCATTTCTGGATAAACCACTTTTTCCATCTCCACAGGGATAGAAATATGATCTGAATATTTTGTTACCAAAGAACGTAGGCGATGATTGTCAGCAAAGTCTTTTTCATCCGCTTTTAGATGCAGAATAATGCGTGTACCGCGAGTAGCTTTGTCAATGTTTTCAATGGTGAATTCACCTGAACCATCAGACACCCAGCGAACCGCTTCCGCCTCAGCCGCACCGGCACGACGTGTTTCTACGGTTACCTTGTCAGCCACAATAAAAGCAGAGTAAAAACCCACACCAAATTGACCAATCAACTGGCTGTCTTTTTTCTGATCGCCGCTTAATTGCTCAAGGAAAGAAGAGGTGCCAGATTTTGCGATGGTACCTAGGTTTGTAATCGCCTCTTCTCGTGACATGCCCACACCGTTATCATCAATAACAACGGTATTGGTGTCTTTATCAAACTCAATGCGAACGCGCAGATTAGGGTCTTCGGCAAGAAGGTCTGCGTTAGCGACAGACTCAAAGCGAAGCTTATCGACCGCATCGGATGCGTTTGAGATGAGCTCTCTTAGAAAGATTTCCTTGTTGGAGTACAAAGAATGGATCATCAAATGAAGTAGTTGTTTGACTTCGGTTTGAAACCCTAACGTTTCTTTTTGAGTATCGGTTGCCATGTTGTAGCGTGCTCCTATTTGAATGAACCTTTGGATAAAACCACCAAAGGCATATTTCTTTTCACTGGTGCTACATAAGTAAAGCCTCTTCAATGAATTTCAAGAGGCGTTTAATCGAAAATACACACAAAGACACAAAAAAATTAGGGGAATGAGCAAGTTAGGCGTGCTTTCGAACGAGGGTAAGGCCGTCGCCAATGGGAATAAGAGACAAATCCACCTCGTCATCTTGATGGATATAGGTATTCAATTGACGGACTATTTGCGTGTCTTTATCCGTAAACGCCTCATCCGCCACATTGCCCCACCATAAGGTATTGTCTATTAATAAACAGCCACCGGGGCGCAACAATTGTTTTGCCAGATCATAATAAGCCAGCAAATTCTGCTTATCGGCGTCGATAAAAATAAAATCAAACGTTCCTTTTTGCTCTTCTAGGAACGACGTCATCACTGGCAGGGCTTTGTCGCAATAGGTGGTCACTCGATCCATCACCTTGGCTTGTTCCAAATAGCGTGTCGCTATGTCCAGCCACATTTGCTTTTTCTCAATGGCAATTAGGCGTGCATTTTCAGGCATCGCCATGGCCATTGACAGTGTGCTGTAACCAGTAAATACACCAATCTCTAACAGCTTTTTCGGCGCTTGCATTTTAACCAACAACGCCAATAACTGCCCCACTTCAGGAGAAAGCTGCATGCGTGCCATATGGTATTGCGCCGTTTCGCGTCGCAAAGCGTTTAAAAGATCGTCCTCGCGCACAGAGACATCAACAAGGTATTGATAAAGCTGGTCATCAACGTTTACGGTACGGTTTACCGGTTTATTGTCTTCCGGTACAAATTTAGGAAAATTAGGAAGCATGAGATTTTATTACCAGACCTCGACTGAGTGTTCGGAAAGTTTTTGAACGAAATTCACGGCGATACAAAACGCCCACGACAATAATACTTGCCGCCATGCAAAAATACGGCCCCAGAAACCAACCGCAAAACGCCATAGCAAAATAGTAAGCACGCAGACCATAATTGAATTGATTGGCTGCTAGACTGCAGATCTTCGCCATGTGCATAGCATACAGCTCTCGCTCACTGTCTTCGACACCTCGCTCTGTTGCTAAGGGAGCGCTGCCTACCAATACTGAGCAGAAGTTGTACTGACGCACCGACCAAGTAAAAGTAAAAAAGGCGTAAGAGAAAATCACCACCAAAACGATGATTTTAAGCTCCCATTCTTGCTGGCTCATCGGCGCTAAAAAATAAAAATCTGATAAAATGCCTAGTGCCTTTTCAGAGTAGTTAAACGCCGTAAATAACCCTGCAATAATAAGCAAACTGCTAGAGGCAAAAAATAAGCTACTTCGTTCTAAGTTGGCCATGACAGACGCATCCGCGATGCGATTATCTCGCCTTAGTAGTCGAGACATCCAAGCCAATCGGAATTGGTGCAAAACACTGACCAAACAAGGACGACGGTTTGAGCTATACAATGCGTAAAAGGCATACCCCCACCAACAGAGGAAAAAGACAAACAGGGTTATCAGGTCTTCAGTATTTAAAAGGGTGGAAAAAGAGCGACTTTCCATAATTTGACGTTACCAAAACAAGGTGTGTGAAGCTGATATTAGAGCACTTTTCTTTTTCTATGTCCCTGGTTCTAAATGGAAAAATCATCTATTTAACCACTCTGAAAAACCATCACATTGAATAAAAAAGTGCTTGCATCGGGCAAAAATAACGGTATTATGCGTCGCAATCAACACGACATGCGGATGTGGTGGAATTGGTAGACACGCTGGATTTAGGTTCCAGTGCTTCACGGCGTGAGAGTTCGAGTCTCTCCATCCGCACCATTTAGTTACACCTTCCTTCTGTATTCAAAATTCCCCAAACATCGTTTATTTTAGTATAAATTGCCGGCATTAGGTTTTTTTTAATACCATAAACACATAGACAAAAATAAAGCCGAACCCATTTCTGAGTCCGACTTCTTATTCAATTAAAAATCACTTTAATTTCCAAGATACCGTCTTACCGGCAAAGAAAGGCACAATCGGTTCCCCGTTTGGCAACAAAATACTAGTAGGCACTTCCCAGTCTTCACGCACCAGCGTCACAGTGTCCGTGTTACGTGGCAAACCATAAAAGTCAGCGCCATAGAAACTCGCAAAACCTTCAAGCTTATCCAACGCACCCAGTTCGTCAAACACCTGAGTATACAACTCAAGCGCTGACCAAGCACTGTAGCAACCGGCACAACCACAATCTGACTCTTTGCGATGTTTCGCATGAGGTGCAGAATCTGTACCGAGGAAAAATTTAGATGAACCGGACTTCACCACAGCGCGCAAGGCTTCTTGGTGTGTACTGCGCTTTAATACAGGCAAACAATAATTGTGTGGACGAATACCGCCATCCAGCATGTCATTGCGGTTGAGCATCAAATGCTGTGGTGTAATCGTTGCCGCCACACCTTCTCTTGCCGACATAACAAAGTCAGCCGCATCCTTAGTCGTAATGTGTTCAAACACGACTTTCAAGTTAGGCACGCGTTCAACGATTTTTACCATGTGCTGATCAATAAATTCTTTCTCACGATCAAATATATCAATGTGCTTCTGGGTCACTTCACCATGAATCAACAACAACATATCGTTGTCAGCCAACGCTTCAAAAACGGGGTACAAAGTTTCCAATGAGTTGACGCCAGAGTCTGAGTTGGTCGTCGCACCAGCAGGGTACATTTTTGCCGCGCGCACCCCTACCGCTTTTGCTTCTTTAATGTCTTGTACTGAGGTTTTATCTGTCAAATACAGCGTCATCAATGGCGTAAAGGTACTGCCGATCGGACGCGCTGCTAAAATACGCTCACGGTAACTGACTGCTAACTCAGCCGTCGTTACAGGTGGAACTAAATTTGGCATCACTATAGCGCGCTCAAAACAACGCGCTGTTGCAGGAACCGTCTCAAGTAACATTTCTTCATCACGGAAGTGTAAATGCCAATCGTCTGGCTTAGTTATCGTAATTTCGTTCATTACTGTCCTTTTGAATTGAATAGTGCGACAAGGGGAAAGAAAATAATAACAGAATCCGACCCTAACAGGCACAGAGAACAATCAACGTGTTCGTTTTTTAACAAAAAAGCCGATTCTACTAGAATCGGCTTTTCATCATTACGTTAGTGCAACGGAATTAACCGTCTTTACGAGGCGTTCTTGGACGGCGGTCACCACGATTATTATCGCGATTACCAGAAGAACGCTTGCGATCACCAAAATTTGATGGGCGACGATCGCCACCTGCACGTTTGCGTGTTGACGGTGCTGCAGCACGCTTGTTCAACTCGTCGGCATTTTCCAGTTTAGCAATGTCTGTACGCTGACCACAAATACGTGTTTTACTCAGTTTACCCAGCGCACCACCACTCAAGTTAGAAGGCAGGTCCACGGTAGCAAAATCTTCGTAAATTTCGATGTGACCAATGTAACGGCTTTCAATATCCGCTTCATTGGCGATAGCGCCTACAATGTTACCTGGTTTAACACCATCGCTGTAACCCACTTGCACAACGTAACGCGTCATTGCTGTGTCTGGATCATCTTTCAAAGGCATTGCGTCTGCGGTAACAGGGCGAACTTTACGTTCACGAGGTGCACGATCACCGCGCTCGCCACGTGAACCATCACGGTCATCGCGACGTTCTCTACGCTCTTGACGCACTTCCATTTCAGACAATAACAATGGCGTTTTCCCTTGTGCCATGTGCGCTAAAGCCGCGGCCATTTTCAATGGGTCCACTTCATTGTCTTTCTGGTAGCTTTGAACAAGCTCTAGGAAGAAATCAAGGTTCTCATTGTCCATCGCATCGGTAATACGTTGTTTAAAACGCTCAACACGATGAGCATTGATATCGGATGCCGTTGGTAACGTCATACTCTCGATTGGTTGACGCGTCGCACGCTCAATGGCTTGCAGCATACGGCGTTCACGATGCGCAACAAACAAAATAGCGGTACCCGTACGACCAGCACGGCCAGTACGACCGATACGGTGAACGTAAGACTCTGTATCATATGGAATATCATAGTTGACAACGTGACTAACACGCTCAACGTCCAAACCACGAGCAACAACATCGGTTGCAACAAGAATGTCAATTTGACCTTTCTTGATACGCTCTACCGTACGTTCACGTAAGTTTTGGCTAATATCACCATTCAATGCTTCACAAGCGTGGCCACGAGCTGTTAGCTTTTCAGCCAATTCCACTGTTGCCGCTTTTGTACGCACGAAGATGATCATGCCATCATGCTCGTTCATCTCAAGAATACGTGTCAATGCATCAAGCTTATGCAAACCACTGACTGGCCAGTATTTTTGAGTGATTGTCATTGCTGTCGAAGTTTTTGTAACAATTTTCACTTCTTTTGGGTTATTCAAATGACGGTTAGCCACTTGACGAATTACCCCAGGCATGGTCGCAGAAAACAGAGCGATTTGACGAGTAGGTGGTGTTTGTTCAAGAATCCACTCCACATCGTCGATGAACCCCATACGCAACATTTCATCCGCTTCATCAAGCACTAAGGCTTTTAGAGTATCAAGCTTCAATGTTTTACGGCGAATATGGTCCATCACACGGCCTGGCGTACCCACAACAACTTGAACACCGCGTCTTAGTTGACGAAGCTGAGTGTCGTAAGACATACCGCCATAAATAGGCAATACATGGAAATCAGGAATGTTGCGAGCATAACTTTGGAAAGCTTCTGAAACTTGAATAGCAAGTTCTCGGGTTGGAGCCAGCACAAGTAATTGTGTCGTTTTATCTGTAACATCAATGCGAGACAACAACGGAAGCGCAAACGCCGCTGTCTTACCAGTACCCGTCTGCGCTTGCCCCAAAAGGTCACGACCTTCTAATAAATATGGAATACTTTGCGCTTGGATAGCAGATGGTTGCTCGTAACCGAGGTCAGCAACCGCTTTAAGAACAGGGGCGATTAGGCCCAACGAATCAAATGTAGGCTGAGTATCAGCGTCAGACATGTAAATTAGTACCTTTTTTTGGTGAGGATAAGGCCTGTAATCATTTACATGCCTTAATAAAATTCTCTAGAAATTCTTTGAGGAAAACTGATGGCGAAGTATATACAAAAAAAGAAAATTAAGCTAGTAGCAAGGCTAAATAGATTAAACCAAATGGTTAGTATCGACGTAGCCGCAAATTTTTAGGATTCTTTACCGCCGTCCTTTGAGTTTGAATCGATAATAATCGCCAACCAATGCATCTTAGGGTTCGCTTCAAACGCCAGTTTCATAATAATAGTCAATGGTATCGACAACAACATACCGACAGGACCAAACACCCATCCCCATAACAATAAGGACAAGAAAACCACTAAAGTGGATAACCCTAAGCCTTTGCCCATATAACGCGGCTCAATCACATTCCCTACGACCAAGTTGACCATCAAAAAAGCCCCAGCTGTGAGCCCTGCTGATAAACCACCGAGCTGAACAAACGCCAATAATACGGCAGGCACAGCGGCGATGATGGAACCGATATTAGGCACAAAATTTAATAGAAAAGCACATACGCCCCAAAGCAAAGGGAAGTCCACACCTAACAACCACATAGCCAACGTAATAGACACACCGGTCAAAATACTGACCAAGGTTTTGATCACCAGATAGCGGTTGACGGATTCGATAAAGGATTCCATTTTGTCCATAGATTTTGAGGCATCCGTTAAGGCCAAGGAAAGTTTCTTAGGCAACTCAACGGTCTCAAACAAAATAAAAATCACAATCATCACCACCAAAACAAGATTTGTCAGCGCACTGCCTAAACCACGCAGAGCATTGGCAACCATTTGCATCAGGGCAGACGGGTCAACATAGCCTCTTATCTGTTCATACGATATGTGCAGACCAAAACCATTTAAGGTCGTCACCAATCCTGACATTTCTTCGGCAAACCGAACACGGTAACTCGGAAGCTGACTGGAAAAATTATCCAGTGACGCCCCCACCAACACCGCTAAAGAGCCAATACCGGTAATGATGACCATGACCACCAGCAAAATAGACAACCAAGTTGGCACCCCTCTACTGCGTAAACTCGACATCGCCGGCGCGCAAATAATGGCAATAAAAACCGATAACATAAAAGGAATAACAATTTGTGACGCGGCTTTTAACCCTGCAATAATCACAATGAAAGCCGCAAATCCGACCAACCAGTAGGTACCTTTGTTATGTTCACTCACTGACTAATTCCTTATAAGGCAACTGGGTAAATGCTTTGAGCATAATCCGATAAATCTTGTAACATAACCATTTTATGGTGCGGCAAATCAGGTGTTTGAGCGAGACGATTAAGACGCTCAAAATACGCCTCCATATGAATAGAGCCACCGCCCTCTTTATCAAGCAAACGCAATTGACGGTATTCTTCCCACTCTTCACCCTGCTGCTCGCTCAATTGATCAGGGTAATTACGCCCAATATACCGCATCAACATTTCAGGCATGCGTCTGTCATCAAAAGATAAGGCCAATTCGGACAACTGCTCCGGAGCCGTTGATCTGATCGTTTCCATTCGCGCTTTATCATCACGAGAGAAAAATCCACCTGAATACAACATCACATCAGGGTCTTTATCAATGGGCCTTTCTTCTTGTGCAAATACGTCAGTGATTTTAGCCACTAAACCTGCGCATTGTTTTAATATGGCTAAATTTCTACGACAGACCTCACCGTCCAACTCTAAACGCTTTACCACCTCTTTATCTTTTAAAAAGGTACCCGGCGCTACTGCAGGCGACTTATTATAATGAATCACTTTTAAAGGAAGTCGTTCAATCTCACCGAGTGCTTCTTGACGAGAAAACACACGACGACGAATCTCTTCAACACCTAGATCCACCAATGGCTGTGCGTCTGACATTAAATCAAACACCACCACACCATTTTTGTTGATCGGGTGAGGCGCAAGAGGTGCAACAAACGCCGCGTATTTTTTCGCCTGTCCGAACATGCCAGAAATATGCAAAAAGGGCTTCGTACGAGCAAGATCGATAAACTGTTGCAACTCATGTTTTTGTCGCATTTTAAAATAATAATCGAAAAGTTTTGGCTGTTTTTCTCGGATTAACTTGGCAATCTCAATAGTGCCATACACATCCGACAAGGCATCGTGCGCTTGCTCATGAGCAATATTATTCGCCTTTGTCAGTGCCTCTAGCTTCATCGACACCTTACCATCTTCACCTTCAGGCCAAATAATGCCTTCGGGGCGAATCGCATAAGTCATGCGCACTAAATCGATAATATCCCACCGAGAACAGTTGTTTTGCCATTCGCGTGCATAAGGGTCAATGAAGTTTCGATAAAAGCCATAACGCACCACTTCGTCATCGAAGCGTATGGAGTTATACCCCAATGCACAGGTTCCCGGTACAGCCAATTCCGCTTCAATCGCTTGCATAAACTCCGCTTCGCAAAGCCCTTCGCGGTTGGCATCTTGCGGACTTATTCCTGTCAACAAACAGGCTTCAGGATGCGGCAAGACATCTTCCGCCAGACGGCAGTAGAACATCACAGGCTCGCCGATGCGGTTAAAATCAAGATCGGTTCGGATACCTGCAAATTGCATAGGACGATCCCGAGCGGGATCCACACCCGTTGTCTCAAAATCAAACCAAAAAAACGACGTTGTGCCTGCTGAACTCACAAATAATTCCTATTAGCCAATAAATTTGATGAGTATTATACGCACCTTAGACGGGATTTGTTAAAATGCATTCACCCTAAATAGCAGTGAACATCGCCTTTTTAGCTTTAAATTGATTAGCGGACGCTAGGAGTAAACTGTGACACCCTCAAAATCTTGTCCATGCGGAAAACACCAGCCATACGACGATTGTTGTGGTGTTTTTCACCAACAACCTGGAACGGCCCCTACAGCAGAAGCCCTGATGCGATCACGATACAGCGCGTTCGCACTGGGGTATTTTGATTATATTGAGGCGACTCAAGAGATTGATACCGCGCCCCCCCCATCTGACAGCCAAGAAGAAGACGCTGAAACAAACCCACCTACTCTTTGGACAGGATTGGATATTCTTTATACAGAGAAGGGATTAGAACAAGATAACACGGGGAAAGTCCGCTTCGCCGCACACTTTAAAGAAGGCCATTACACCGGCAGCCTGAAAGAAATGTCACTGTTTGAAAAAAAAGACGGCCAATGGTTCTACGTGTCAGGCGAACATGAGGTCAGTCACAAAACAACACCTTCACATACTGCCGTTGATAAAGTCGGTCGTAACGACCCTTGCCCTTGCGGATCAGGCAAGAAATATAAAAAATGCTGCGCAACAAAGTAGGCGTATTGAAGCACTTTAAACATGCCCTAACACATACAAAGGACACCTTTACTCATAGAGGTGTCTGTTTTTTTTAGACTTAGCACAAATCTATTAACTCACCGCACGCCATTTCGCCTCTATTTCTCGCAGTTCATCAGCAATGCTTAAAAAACTAGCGACGAGCTCAGGATCAAAATGCTGCCCCGCTGATTGTTGTATGTGCTTTAACGATTCGTCGATTGTCCAACTTCTTTTGTAGGACCTTTCCATCGTTAATGCGTCGAATACATCCGCCAAACTCACAATGCGCGCAGATTGAGGAATATCCTCACCGGATAAGCCATACGGATAACCTGAACCATCCCATTTTTCATGATGCCCTAACGCGACTTCAGCAGCGAGTTTAAACAAAGGCGCATCACTTTTAATCAAAATTTGATGCCCTATCACCGTATGCTGGCGCATCAGCTCCCATTCTTCATCCGTTAACTTATTAGGCGATTTCAGGATTGAATGAGGAATCCCAATTTTACCTGCATCATGCAGTGGCGCCGCAAGCTTAAGCAACTCTACGTTATCCTCGCTCCAACCGATAGATCGCGCCAAAGCCGCACAATAATCCGCCATTCGCCACATATGGACACCTGTGTCTGTATCATGGATTTGGCTTATCTCACCGAGCATACCAATTGCAGATTCAAGTGAATTGTCTAGTTCTCGTGTTGTTTGCTCAATCACACGTTTTTTTCGCAAGCTTTCTTCTGCCAACTTTAAATGTGTTGCCACTCTGGCAAGGGTCGTCAAAGGTGTAATTGGCTTGGTGATAAAGTCAACACCCCCTAGCTCAAAACCTCGCTGTTCGCTGTGCACGTCTGTCATTGCAGTCAAGAAGATAACAGGAATGTCGGCAGTGACTGGATTGGCTTTTAGCTGTTCGCATACTTCAAAACCATTCATATCAGGCATCATAATATCAAGCAGAATAATATCCGGCAGCGATCGATTAATAATATTTAATGCCAGCTTCCCGCTTTTCGCAATCTGCACTTGGTATTTAGCCGAAAGAATATCTTTCAATATATCAATATTTGCAGGCACGTCATCTACAATTAATACACGCTTGCTTTTAACCGCCGGTGCGCTCATTCGCTCTGTCATCATAATCACCTAACCTACTCCAATAGTGTCGCGGTACAGGCATCGTTTAAAACCTTGCACCTTTAAGATTGCATCTTGGTAGTCGTAAGAAACGACATCATCGATTGCTGTTTTGAGTGTTTCTACACCACTGCATGCACCACATTGATCAATAATAGAGCGAAGCACGCTTTCTGATTCGATTGCGCCTTGATGCAAATGATCTTCCAATATCGATAGCTGCTGCAACACCGCCACCAAGCTACGTCGTTCAAGCTTCCCTTGATATTCAGATTGACGATTTGTCGACTTGATCAGCCTATCATTGATGATCAAGGTTTCGACTTTGTCCATTAACAGATGTGGGTCCACTGGTTTTAACAAGTAATCATCAATACCGAACTGGGAGAAATCTTCTTTTTGGATATTAAAAACATCCGCTGTTAAGACAATAATCGGCGGTTTTTCTTCGTCAAGTGCCGCCATGATCTTTTGGCTCGCTTGATAGCCATCCATAGCAGGCATTCTTATGTCCATTACAATCAGGTCATACTTGTTGTAACGGGCCTCTTCGTAGGCTTTTAAACCATTTTCAACCCACACTACGGTTGCGCCCATTTTTTGCATAATGGCCGTTGCAATGCTGGCGTTAATCTTATTGTCTTCTGCTAACAGAATGGTCATATCCTTGAACACACAGGGTGAATGCACACAATCCGTCGTATCAGATGGAGCGCGGTCTTGCTCCATCAATTTCATGTCAGCCATCTTGTCATGCAACGCACTCGGCGTGAGTAGACCCATTGCAGGAAACTGGCTCAACTCTAATGGCGCCTGACTGCTTAGAAAAACGACACGAGAAGCAAGGTAATGATTGTGCTGCTGTAATAGCGCTTTCTCACTTTCTACCCAGTCCTTACTGACCAAAACAGGAAGCGTTGTTTCTAGCAAGTCTGCTTGCCCCTTTTGCTCAGCCTTTACATTTAGCCTTTTCAGCTGATATTGACCTTGTCTGTCTTGATCTAAAACCGCAAAAACAGGCAACAATGGCTTATTCTGCTCGCCTTCCGTGCAATAAGGTAGCTGCACCGTAAAGAGGCAACCTTGCTTGTCATGGCTGGCGAAAGAAATGCTCCCCCCCATTAGTTCGACCAATTTTCGGCTGATGCTCAACCCTAACCCTGTCCCACCGTATAAACGGGTTGTGCTGCTGTCTGCTTGCTTAAACATATCAAACACATCAACCCCTTCCGCAATACCGATGCCCGTGTCTTCCACCTCAAACACCAAACAAGATGGGTCTGAAAGTGACACCGTAACTTGGACACGCCCTTGAGGGGTAAACTTGATGGCATTGCTCAACAGGTTCGTCAACACCTGCTTTAACTTAGCCGCATCTCCGACACAATTATCTGACAGAGAAAAATCACGGCAGACAATCAGCTCTAAGCCCTTTTTGTGAGCCGCCACTTCGTTACTTTGATAAAGATACTCCAGCAACTCGTCTAGGCTAAAAGGCTGGCTGTCTAACTCCATATTACCCGATTCAAGTTTTGAAAAATCGAGTATGCTGTTAATAATAGATAATAGATTGTCTGCAGAACGTTGAATTCGCTGCACTTTTTCGCGCACTTTTGGCTCAAGCTCGCCATCCAATAACAGGTAGCTGAAACCAACAACCGCATTCATTGGCGTACGGATTTCATGGCTCATGGTGGCCAAAAATTCCGATTTTACTTTTAACGCTTGCTCCGCCGATTGCACCGCATCTTCAAGCTCGCCCGCTAATTTCTGTGACTGCTTATAGGACGCTTTTGCCATACCTAACTGACGAAACAACATGGCAATAATGAACACCATGGTAAAGGTCAAACAGGCAATCAAAAAACCTAGGTACAAAAATAACCCTAGAGAGTCTTCCCTGTCCGATACCTTTTCTGCAGAGCGCGAAGCAAGACTTTCCAATACCAACAGTTCTGTTTGCTTTTGCACAAGCGCACTGCCTGCGATAAGAGTGGGGATGTTTTTTACACCCTTTTCAGAAAACAGATCTTCATCCATATTCGACATGGTGTTTTGTAGAGTAATCAGTGCTCCTTCAAATTGAGGCATCTTATCGAACAAATCTCTAAGCTGGCCCGTTTCGATGATGTGAATCCGACTGTACAAAATATCAAATCGCACCATCGCCTCATCGAGCCGCTGCGATGTAAAACCGTCTTGGAGTAACTGCAACGCATTTTTTAATTTCAGCGCTTCTCTATCAAGTTGATAAGACGCCCATAGGGCGTCCTCTTCTGCTGCAGACATCATACTTTTTTGATGCTCAACAACTTGAGCAAAAATAAGCGCTGAAGCGCCCATAAAAATACAGGCGGCAACGACTAAGGCAATGAAAGCCGAGTTTTTTCTGTCGCTAAAGCGTTGTAAAAAAACGTTCAAGAATAATCCTATGTATTAATCATTCGACTCGAATGGATTTTATCTGCCAGACAGATCGATTATGAATCACTTCATTGTTTAAGCTTGCATCCTCACTAAAAGGATATAATAAAAACAGAGGGCCTTTTTTTCTGACGGTCATTGGCTTACCGTTCACATCCATAGCCAACATCACGTTGTATTTTTTACTGTCTTCTACGGGCACAACGGCACTGTAATCGTTTAAGGCTGTCACTGACAAAGTATTAGAGCTTGCCCCTACCGCTTCCAACAAAGAGCGCAGTAATGGCCCACGATATTCATCGATCCCTTCACTCCAAGGCGTTGGTGTTTTTAGATCAACAACGTCCAATTTCATTAACATAGCTCGATCAAACTGCGCGGTTTTTTCAGCAGTATTGGTGTGCTCAATATTTCCCGTTACGGTAAGAATGACTCTACCTTCAGGCTTTGCGAGCGTTTCAGCTTGAACCTGACACGTTGCTAACATCCCTGACACTAACCATCCTAAGACATAACTTTTTTTCATCTAATCGACCTTGTTTTGACATTTTTTGTTGGCAACGGATTATAATCAAAATATTCCACTTGTTCGTCACTCTATTACGAAACAACACATCTCTTACGAAACACTACATTTCATTTTAAAGTGACAAAACCTGTTACATAAAGACACATCGACTCCCCTCGCAATATCAACCACTTCCTCACTGACATACTTCACCATCGTCGGTATACTGTGTCTATTCAAGACCAACCTCTTTCACTGAAAATACTTAAGAGCAAGGCGACCACTCACACACAGGTTCATAGACGCCTATTGATTTTTTTACATAATTAAACTCTCATCAATGACTTACAGCACTCTGCTTTTTAAGAACAAACACAATAAACTGTGACGGAAACAACCATGCATTCATTAACGATTGGGCCATTTACGAAGGCCAACGGCGACATTCAGATTCCTGGCTCAAAAAGCCTGTCCAACCGCATTTTACTGCTGGCTACGCTTGCCAAAGGCACCACAAAAATCACAAATCTTTTAGACAGCGATGACATTAAGCGCATGCTTGAAAGCTTAACCAAACTGGGCGTGAATTATCAGCTAGAAGATCAGGGTACGACCTGTGTCATAGAAGGTTTAGGCGGCCCAATTCAAGCAGATCATGGCGATCTCTTTTTAGGCAATGCAGGCACAGCCATGCGCCCTCTTACTGCCGCACTTTGCCTTGGCCAAGGAGAGTACTATTTGCATGGTGAGCCACGCATGCACGAACGCCCCATTGGCGATCTGGTCGATGCGTTGAGCTCATTAGGCGTTAATATTTGTTATGAGGGCGAAACCAACTACCCGCCCCTTCGCATTAAGTCTAATGGTTTATCAGGTGGTGAAGTCTCCATCAAAGGCAATATTTCAAGTCAGTTTCTCACCGCTATTTTGATGAGCGCCCCCATGGCGCAAGGCGATTTGACCATTAAAGTAGAAGGTGAACTGGTTTCAAAACCCTACATCGATATTACCCTGCATACAATGAAGCAGTTCGGCGTTGAGGTAGACAACCAGGACTATCAAGCCTTCGTGGTAAAAGGCCAACAGACTTACCAGAGTCCCGGCGAAATCATGGTCGAAGGTGACGCCTCATCCGCATCGTACTTTTTAGCCGCTGCCGCCATTGCAGGTGGAAAAATCAAGGTGCACGGTGTGGGTTCTGATAGCGTTCAAGGCGATGTGAAATTTGCGGACGTATTAGCGCAAATGGGAGCAAAAATTACTTATGGCCCAACCTGGATAGAAGCGGAACGTGGTCAACTCAATGGCGTAGATTTAGATATGAACCACATTCCAGACGCTGCCATGACCATTGCGACCACTGCACTCTTTGCGCAAGGACCGACCACAATTCGAAATATCTACAACTGGCGCGTGAAAGAAACAGATCGCTTGTATGCCATGGCAACTGAGCTTAAAAAGCTAGGAGTTGACGTTATTGAAGGCGAAGACTTTATCAAGGTCACACCAGCGACCACACTGCAACATGCCGCTATAGACACCTACAACGACCATCGTATCGCCATGTGCTTTTCGCTGGTCGCGTTTTCTAATACGGCCGTCACTATTAATGACCCTGGTTGCACCTCTAAGACGTTCCCAACGTATTTCGACTTGTTTAACAGCGTTGTCCGTTAAATCAAGCTACTTCGCCTAAAACAAAAAAGCTTCGATTTCTTGATTGAAATCGAAGCTTTTTATCACTCACTGAACGAAATCTCTAAAACCCAGTCCTTGCTGGCTTATTGAGCCTGCATCGCCAAGGCCATTTTATAAAGACTGTTTTTCTTCTCACCCGTCAATTTTGACGCCATCGCCGCCGCTTGCTTAACAGGCAAATCTTCTAACAATATGCTCAAAATACGCTTGGCTTCTTGCTCTGACTCATCGCCACTTTCTTCAGTGAAACTCAACATAACAACAAATTCCCCTCGCATTTGATTCGCGTCTTTATCAAACATCGAGAGTATTTCGGACGCGGTTCCTGAAAGAAAGGTTTCAAATGTTTTGGTCACTTCTCGGGCCAACACCAGCTGAGCGTCATCACCATAGACTTTCTGCACATCCGCAATCGAATCATAAACACGATGGGTGGATTCATAAAATACCACCGTACCCGCTTGTTTTTTCCAGGACTCAAACAGATCGCATCGCCCTTTTGACTTAGCCGGCACAAAACCCGCGAAAAAGAATTGATCCGTAGGCAACCCAGAGGCACACAAAGCGGAGATAAGTGCACAAGCCCCTGGCACCGGCATCACGTTATGACCCTTTTGTCGCAAAGCATGCACCACATGATAACCTGGATCTGAAATCAATGGCGTTCCAGCATCGGATACTAGGGCCACACTTTTTCCTTCGTCAAGTAGGCTAGCAACGTAATCTGCCTTATCTTTTTCATTATGGTCATGCAATGAAAACAGCTTCGCTTCAATCCCAAAGTGATTCAATAATCGGCGAGTATGACGCGTATCTTCTGCTGCGATGTAATCCACATCTCGTAGGGTTTGTTCCGCTCTCTTACTAAAGTCATCAAGATTACCTATTGGGGTTGCAACTATGTACAACGCCCCTCTCACATCATCAGAACTATGTGGTACCATGTTGCCTCTTTTATTTACCATTTTATACGTTTATGAGCCGAATTTATTACCGCATCATATCATTAACGCTCTGCTCTTTTCTGCTCAGTGCTTGTAATTCTGTCAATTTAAACAGAGAAGCAACGGGCACTAACGGACAAACAACAAACGCGGAAGAGAACATCTCTGAGCGTACTTTACCACCTAGTGTCTATCACCCTATTAAGACCACTGAGGCCAATAAAAAAGTTAACCAGGCATACCAAAACGCCCTTGATTTGTATGACACTAATGAATTTCAACAAGCGATCGCGTTATTAGAAGCATCCATTTTACCTACCGCTTCAACGAGGCAGTTTGATGGTTACCTCTTAGCCGCCCTTGCCGAGTCCAGACAAAATAAATTAACCGAAGCATTAGATTATCTACAGCAAGCAGAAACACTGCCTACTGCTCGCCATCCAGACAATCAGAATCGCCTTAAGGCCACTCAAGCTGCGGTACTTGAGCACGTCAATGATTGGCTGACAGCCGTTCATTTACGCATGGCGTTAGCCGATCAACTCCCTCTCAATGAGGGCGCTGAAAACCAAACAAGACTCTGGCTTGCTATCCAAAACCTTACTCAAAATGAAATGAAGGTGTTATATCAACAGCAGGATTCAACCTTAAAGGGTTGGTTAGACATCAGCACCATCCTACGAGACCAGTCGCTTTCGATCGAACAGCAACTGACTCTGTTTCACACCTGGCAAGCAAACCATCCCGACCATCCCGCTGCTGTCACCCCTCCCCAAGACTTTGTCATTATGGCAACGGTGCAAGAGAAACCACCTGAAAACATTGTCTTGTTGTTACCAATGAGCGGACCACTAGAGCGTGCTTCACAAGCCATTGTAGATGGCTTTTTAGTGTCTTATTACAACAAATCCGATGTAAGACCCAAAGTGACTGTTGTGAATACAGAAGAGTATGCAAATATCACGGATGCGCTGTCTGCCGCTAATGCCATCAATCCAGACGTCATTGTTGGCCCACTACAGAAAAGTAATGTTGCGCGTGTTAGTCAGATGATATTGCCTCACCCTGTTATTGCGTTAAACCAACTGGATTTCAATAAACAAAACCCAAACCTTTACCACTTCTCATTGTCAGCAGAAGATGAAATACATGAACTCATTACTTTTGCAAAACAAGAAGGCGCAACAACTGCAGCGGTGTTAAGTACGCAAGATACATGGGCGCTGAAACAGAGTGATGAATTTAACACCGCAGCGGCCGCAGAAAACCTTTCTATTGTATTCAGTCAGTCTTATGCCAACACCCCAAGAGGCAGACAACAAGCAATACAGTCACTGTTACTGGTTGACGAAAGTTACGCTCGAAAACGATCTATCGAGCGCTGGATAGGCTCAAATGTTGACAGTACGGCACGCTCTCGCAAAGACCTAGACTACGTGTATTACATCGGAAAACTCAATGATGCAAAGCAAATAAGACCCCTACTTGATTTTTACTTTGCAGATAAAATACCTATGCTGGCAAGCAGCACTCTGAACGACAGCGAACCTGAGTCATCAACCAAATCAGGCGATATAGAGCGTATTTTATTCACTGAAGTGCCCGCCTTATTGCAAGACAACACCACACTTAAAGATCTGCCGAGGAACAGTAATTCTAATATTCTTCGTAGACTGCAAGCGCTCGGCGCGGATGCGTTTTTACTGGCAAACAAACATACTCTTTTTACGTTATTGCCAAACACAAAAATAGCAGCAAACACAGGGATCATCACCTTGGATGATCAAGGGATATTTCATAAACGCCCTGAAATAATGACCTACCAAAAAGGAACTTTGGTGTATGCAGACAGCGAAAAATTCTTTGAGTCAAAACAAGAAATCAAAGAGTGATGGTATAAAAGCAGAACAAATGGCCGAAGATTTCTTACTCGAAAAAGGCCTTTGCTTTATTGAACGAAATTTCTTTTGTCGGATGGGTGAAATTGATCTGATTTTTTTAGATCAAGACACTTATGTGTTTATTGAGGTACGCTACCGTGCCAATAAGATACATGGCTCTGCCGCAGAAAGCTTGAGCGCCTCGAAACTCAGAAAAGTTCGAAAAAGTGCCTCACTTTGGCTACAGAAGAACCGGCAAGAACACTGTGCGTGTCGCTTTGATGCGATACTCTTTGACGAAAAAGTAGACCTACAACATTTAACATGGCTTAAAGCAGTATTTTAATCACTATGGATTTTCAAGAAGCAATTTATACCCAGTTTGCACAAAGTTTCGAAGCACAACAGCAGGCACTCGAAAGCTTACCGCCCTATATTGAACACGCCGCAAAAGTCATTTTTAACAGCATTGCTTCAGGCGGCAAAATTGTTTGCATCGGCAACAGTACAGGATCTCATCTGTCACAGTACTTCAGCACACTCATGTTGGATAGAATGGACAGAGAACGCCCAGGACTTCCCGCCATCAACTTAAGCGGTGATGGGTCTGCTATTCTTGCAATCACCCATAACGATAGCTATCACGATGTGTTTTCAAAGCAAATTACCGCGCTGGGTAACCCAGGTGATATCCTCTTTGTTGTCGCCAACCGCGGCAACACGTCCCCGATTATTCAAGCCATTCAAGCGGCTCATGAACGCAAAATGAGTATCGTGGCACTTACTAGCCCAGAGGCAAAAAATGTCTCTTCTCTAACGTCGCAAGACGATACAGAAATCAAAATTAACTTATTAGGCACAGCACGTGTACACGAGTGTCAACTCAGTGTCATACACATTTTAATTGACCTACTAGAACGCCAACTGTTTGGTTGCGAAGATTAGATCAATAAGACAAAAAAAGAGCCAAACAATGTTGGCTCTTTTTATAGTGACACCGCACTTTCATCATAGAAGCTTCAATAAAGCAGATTTATTTGACCACTTTTAATTGAAAGCCCTTTTTAGGCTCTGGCGGTGGTGTCGGCTCCATATCAAACTCTTCATCTGGAAACACAAAACCGTCGCCATTTTCTTTTGCGTACAGAGCCAATGCCGCACGAATCGGAACATAAACCTGCATAGGCTTACCACTAAACCGAGCCTCAAACGACACTGCCTCTTTGTCCATTATCAAATGACGCACAGCTGACATGCTAACGTTAAGAACGATCTGACCGTCTTTAACAAATTCTGTAGGAACAACAACGTCTTTCTCTTCCGCATTCACCAATAAATACGGTGTCATATCATTATCCGCAACCCATGAGTAAGCGGCATTCAGTAAATAGGATCTTTTTGGCAGCATATCGCCTCCTAACAAAACCAATATTCTTAAAACATAATAAAAAAAGGAGCACAGAGCTCCTTTTGCTATTTAACAGTGTTAGTCTCGCTTACTTAGTCGAGACGCATCTCTTGTTCTGCTTCTGAAAGACTCTCTTGAAATGACTCACGCGCGAAAACAAGATCCATATACTTGTATAAAGCTTTCGCCTGATCTTTAGGAAGGTCAACACCCAAAGCCGGTAAACGCCATAGAATTGGCGCTAAACAACAATCCACAATAGTGAACTCATCGCTCATGAAATAAGGCTTTTCTTCAAAGATAGGCGCAACATTCAGCAAACCTTCACGCAACTCTTTTTGCGCTTGAGCAATCACTTCTTTGTCTTTTGTCGATAAAATCAAGTCGACTAATTTCGCCCAATCACGTTGAATACGATACATAAACAAGCGACTTTCAGCGCGAGCAACTGGATAAACAGGCAACAGCGGTGGATGCGGAAAACGCTCATCCAGATATTCCATCATGACATTAGGCTCATATAAGACCAAATCACGATCTACCAATGCAGGCAATTCATTGTATGGATTTACGTCGGCCAACTCGTCTGGTTTATTAAACGGGTCTACATCTATGATATCAACTGTGACGGCTTTCTCAGCCAATACAATACGAACTCGATGGCTATAATGATCTTCCCCATCAGAAAAGAACGTCATTGAGGAGCGCTTAGCAATAACACCCATGTCTAACCCCTTTATTGAAAACTTCAAGATTCCCATTTTCTACGGGAATATATTATAAAACAGTGACGAAGCAAAAAAGGACAAGATGCCGCGCCAAAAACGAAAAAACAAAAATACACGCTGACTTTCGTTAAAAATCTATTCTAGCATTATTTCTGTCTGTTTTTTCGCAGAAAAGCTATTTTGTTACACACAATGTTATTTGCACATCAGGCACAAAATTAAGCTTTGTCTGAAGCAAAAAAAACGCTTGGCGAACTCACCAAGCGTTTTAAGCATTCCAAAGCGAAAATTAACGCTTAGAGAACTGAGGACGACGACGTGCTTTGCGTAGACCCACTTTCTTACGCTCTACTTCACGAGAGTCACGAGTTACGTAACCTGCAGAACGTAGAGTACGACGTAGAGTCTCGTCATATTGCATCAATGCACGTGTGATACCGTGACGGATCGCACCAGCTTGACCAGAGATACCACCACCTTTAACAGTGATGTAAACGTCAAATTTTTCAGTTGAATCAACAAGTTCAAGTGGCTGACGAACAACCATTTGCGCTGTTTCGCGACCGAAGTACTGAGAAAGAGTACGGTTATTGATAACTAGGTTACCAGTACCGGCTTTAAGGAACACACGAGCGGTAGACGTTTTACGACGACCTGTACCGTAGTATTGAGTAGCTGACATAATGATCTTCCGTATTAAATGTTAAGTTCTTGAGGCTGTTGAGCAGCATGTGGATGCTCAGTACCAGCGTACACTTTCATTTTCTTGTGCATTGCACGGCCCAAAGGACCTTTTGGCAACATACCTTTAACGGCGATTTCAAGAACGCGCTCTGGAGCGTGATCAATCAGCTTCTCGAAATTCATAGAACGCAATCCACCTGGGTAACCAGTGTGACGGTAGTATTGTTTCGCTGCGGCTTTGTTACCGGTAACGTGAACTTTCTCCGCATTAACAACAACGATGTAATCGCCAGTATCAACGTGTGGAGTGTATTCCGCTTTATGCTTGCCACGTAGACGGCGAGCAATTTCAGTAGCCAAGCGGCCTAATGTTTTGCCTTCAGCATCAACCACGAACCAGTCGCGGCGAACTTCAGCAGGTTTAGCTGTAAAAGTTTTCATCAAAAAACCCTTTCAATACGCGTGCTCAATGACACGCTATACCTATTATTATTGGTTGTTTAAACGCTTTCACGAAAAACAACGTGCACTTACCTTTAAAAAGGCGAGCGAAGTATACATTAACAAAGCTCAATAGAAAAGATGAAAGTGCTTATGGGCGATGCTCTAACGATAAATATTCTTCCGACTGCATTTCAAGCAGACGACTAACAGTACGATCGTATTCAAACGCCAACCGCGTTCCTTTATAAATCTCTGGAATCGCCACCTCTGCAGAAAATATCACCTTGACGTGACGATCATAGAATTCATCCACTAAATTAATGAAACGTCTCGCCAGGTCGTCTGTTGAAGCGTCCATTTGTGGTAAATTTGAAATGATAACTGTCGTGTACAATCGAGCCAGTTCAATGTAATCAACCTGGCTTCGAGGCCCATCACACAACGCTTTAATATCAAACCATGCCAAGCCATCACAACTGCGAATAAGCGGAATACCACGCCCTTCGATCTCAGCAACGCCCCCTTCGACAACAGCAGAGGCATCCGTAATCAAACTTCTAAAACGCTCTTCAAGCGCTTGATCCGCTTCGGCATTTAATGGAAAGTGATAGAGCTTGGCCTGCTTCAATGTACGTAAACGATAATCTACGCCACCATCGACGTTCATCACTTTGGTATGCTTATTAACCAAATCAATCGCTGGCAAAAAGCGCGCACGCTGCAAACCATTCTTATACAATCCATCTGGCTCAATGTTTGATGTTGCAACGAGAGTCGTACCGTTTTCAAACAAAACCTCCAACAGCCCCGCAAGGATCATCGCATCGGTAATATCAGTAACAAAAAACTCATCAAAACACAGCACCTGCGCTTTGTCTGAGATCTGCTTACCGACTACTTCTAATGGATTTTTTACATGCTCAAGCTTACGCATTTCCTGATGCACCATTTGCATAAAGCGGTGAAAGTGCAAGCGCATTTTTCGCTCTGTCGGCAAACAATCGAAAAAAGTATCCATAAGATAGGTCTTTCCACGACCTACCCCACCCCAAAAATACAAACCCCGTTCAACCACTGGGGCTTTCTTTTTAGCGAAACGTCCAAACAATCCACCCGACGGTTTCTCAGGCTGCTTCGCCACCAGACGATCAAATAAATCCTGCAGGGCTTCTACTGCTTCTTCTTGAGCAGGGTCATAATTAAAATCATCTCTAGTCAAATCTTGTTTATAACGTGTGATAGGCGTCATCGGTGCTCTTTACATTAGGTTAGGTGAATGACGATTATTCTAACAAATTGCATCTTAAACAACACCCATCAAGCTGTTATCGTAGAGGCCGTTTCGTTATAATGAATAATCAGTTTTCTTGGAGAAAGTCATGAACTTAGAAGAATTCAATATCATCATCTTTATCACGGGCATTATCATCGGTTGCGTCGCCACCCTTGCTTTTAAAAGCTTTGGTTCCAAAAACAACAAGCAAGACGACTCTAACATTATCACTATGAAAACCTTACAACAGGAGCTAGATAACAAACAGGTCATCATAGATAACTTTTTCTCGGACAGTAATGAGCACCTTGCTACTGTTGAAAAACGTTTAGCGGATTTTAGAAAGTGCTTAGCAGATAACGCCAGTCAAATCAGTAATGTTGCCATCAACAGCAACGCTCAGGAAGAAAAAGCGGAAGAGAGCAAAACAGACAGTGGCTATGAACCACCTAGAGATTATGCACTCAAAAGTGAACAGGAGCCTGGCACACTAAGTGATGATTTTGGCTTAAAATCAGACACTGACGAAGTAGAACCTAAACGCACCATATAAAAAATGGGCTCTAGTAGCCCATTCTCTCTTCTTATTTGATACGCCATTACATGAAAAAATTATGCTGGACTATCAATATCAATAAACACCGCGTCTAAACCCCATTCACTAGTCAACAAACGTGCAATGGATTGTGCACCAAAACGCTCAGTTGCATGGTGTCCTGCGGCAATAAAATGAATTCCCATTTCGCGAGCTATGTGAATCGTCTGCTCTGACACTTCGCCCGTTATAAACACGTCCGCTTGTGCGTCAACGGCCTGTTCGATATAACCTTGAGCACCACCTGTACACAATGCAACTCGCTTAATTGGACGATCATGCCCTTGTTCAAACAGAATATTACGCCCTACTGCTTTCTCCACTAAAAGACCAAAATCTTCTGCAGACAACGCAACACCTAGCTCACCGACAATACCAATTGACTGCTCTATTGACGCCCCAGTCTGTAAACCAACACGGTCAGACAAGCCTATTGCATCCGCCATGCCTGCGTTATTTCCTAAAACAGGGTGAGCATCTAAAGGAAGGTGATACCCAAACAGGTTAATGTCCTGCTTTATCAACGAAGACAGTCGACGATATTTCATACCAACAACACGAGGGTCTTCGTTTTTCCAGAAGTAACCATGATGAACAACAATGGCATCTGCTTGATAATCAATTGCCGCATCAATTAAGGCTTGGCAGGCTGTCACGCCAGTCACGACTCGCTGGATGTTATCCTTACCCTCAACTTGCAGACCATTCGGCGCATAATCTTTAAAATTTTCCGGCTTTAACACACTATTAAGGTGTCGCTCAAATTCTACACGTAACACAATAGCCCCTTTACTCAGAATCACATTCCAGAAGATTACTGCTCTATTTGCTCTTTAAGCGCGGACAGACTTCTTTCAAAATTACTGCCCGCAATATCGTTTGCGAACATCGCTAAATAAGGGCTCAACAAACCGGCACTCAAGGTTCCATTGATCGTCCACTGCACCAACGTCCCTTCGGCAACCTCTGTTAGAGCAATGGTATTTTTAACAAGGTTCACCTTTGGCTTAGGCTGCACATCAAAAAGGACCGTGTAGTTCGACTTATTGGTGACTGACAGGAAGCCTTGCTGCTCCACATCACTATAGAACAGAGCAACTCGATCACCAACAGTCAACTCCCCATCAAAGACTTCTACCTGTCCATTTTGAATATACATCCAATCCGACAAATTATCGCCTTGCAACATACTGCTGAACACTTCTTGCCGCGACGCATCGACAACAATACTGCGCTCTACGCGATACTCTGCCGGCAAGAAAAACCCCATAACAACCAATAACAAGATAACCAAGGCAGCTATACGTGTTACTTTTCGAAGTTTGTACAGTGCCGGAGAATGAGCGGTATTGTCAGCCATTAAGCATCCTTCAAGATACGGTATTCTGCTGACATCGCATGAGCTTCTAAAGATTCGCCACGGGCAAGCGGCGCAGCAATTTTAGCCAAATCACTGGCGCCTTCAGGCGAACAATAAATAAGCGAACTGCGTTTTTGAAAGTCGTAAACCCCTAGCGGAGAAGAAAACCTTGCCGTACCAGACGTTGGCAAAACATGGTTCGGCCCAGCACAATAGTCACCCACAGCTTCAGGCGTATGACGCCCCATAAAAATAGCCCCGGCATGACGAATTTTCTCCACCCATTTTTCAGGCTCATCGATCGATAGCTCCAAATGCTCTGCCGCCACTATGTTGGCAATATCCATCGCATCATCCATATCTTTAACATGAATGAGAGCACCACGGTTTTCTAAGGACACTTTGATAATGTCTTTGCGACTTTGTGTGTCGACTAAACGCTCCATGGCAGACTTCACTTCTTTGATAAAGGCCAAATCTGGAGAAACCAAAATAGACTGAGCATCTTCATCGTGCTCTGCCTGTGAAAATAAGTCCATCGCAATCCAGTCAGGATCGGTTTTACCATCACAAACAACAAGAATCTCAGACGGTCCTGCAATCATATCGATGCCAACAACACCAAAAACCATCTTCTTGGCAGTAGCAACAAAAATATTCCCTGGACCAACAATCTTATCTACCTTAGGAATGCTTTGCGTACCATAAGCCAAGGCAGCAACCGCTTGTGCACCACCAATCGTAAAGACACGATCAACACCGGCAATGTAAGCTGCAGCCAAAACAATGTCATTTACTACACCATCAGGTGTTGGCACCACCATGATGATTTCTTTGACGCCCGCCACTTTTGCAGGCATCACATTCATCAACACGGAAGAAGGGTAAGCGGCTTTACCGCCAGGCACATAAACACCAACACGATCTAATGGCGTCACCTTCTGACCCAACACGGTTCCACTGTCTTCTTGGTATTGCCAAGATGATTGCTTTTGACGCTCATGGTAATCATTCACGCGCTGAGCAGCCGCTTCTAGATTGTCGACCAATTCTGGTGATACACGCTCTTTCGCTAGCGCCAACTCATCCCGAGAAATCTCTAACTCAGATGACTCAACAACTTGGCGTCGATCAAACTTATTCGTAAACTCAATGACCGCCTCATCACCTTTTAAGCGCACTTGCTCCACAATGCCAGCAACAGCATGCTGAACACCTGCATCAGAAACAGAATCCCATGCTAATAGCGCGTCCAGTTCATCGCGAAAACCTTCAGAGCTAGAAGAAAACTCTCGTACATTAAGCTTCACTTACTTACCCTCATTATCTTCCACCGCACGTCGTAACATGTCGATGATAGGTTCAATTTGTGCGTACTTCGTTTTGTAAGCCGCTTTGTTAACAACCAATCTTGTGCTGATCGGCGCAATTAATTCTCTTGATTCTAAACCATTTGCTTTTAAGGTATTTCCGGTGTCAACAATATCAACAATTAAATCCGCTAACCCCATAATAGGCGCCAGCTCCATTGCACCATACAACTTAACAACATCAGCTTGAACACCCTGCTCAGCAAAATAGGCCTTGGCTGTTTTTATAAACTTAGACGCTACTTTTAAACGTCTATTAGGCAGTGGCTCGCCTACAACACCTGCTGTCATTAAACGACACTTAGCTATTTTTAGATCTAGCAATTCATAAAGATTCTTTGTCGACGCTTCCATCAACACATCTTTTCCAGCCACACCAAAGTCAGCCACACCATGATCCACATAAGTCGGCACATCTGTCGCACGTAGGATCACTAATTTAATATGTTCATGGTTAGTATCGAAGATCAACTTACGACTTTTACTAATATCTTCCGCTGGAACAATGTTCGCTTTTTCCAATAGCGGCAAGGTTTCACCAAGAATGCGCCCTTTCGACAACGCAATGGTTAATGTCTTACTCATATTAATTTAACACCCGTGAAATTTTCGCACCCAACAAACCGAACTTCTCTTCGATACACTCGTAACCACGATCAATGTGATAAATGCGATCAATTTTTGTATCGCCTTCTGCAACTAAAGCAGAAAGCACTAAACTCGCTGAAGCACGCAAATCAGTCGCCATAACAGGCGCCCCTTTAAGTTTGTCTATGCCTCTAACAATCGCTGTGTTTCCGGTCACCTCAATATCAGCCCCCATTCGGAGCATCTCATCAACGTGCATAAAGCGATTTTCAAATATATTCTCAATCACACGACCCACGCCCGTTGCAACGGAATTCAAAGCGACAAACTGTGCTTGCATGTCAGTAGGGAAGGCTGGGTAAGGCGCGGTACTTATGTTAACCGCTTTTGGACGCCTGCCCTCCATGTCTACTTCAATCCAATCTTCGCCACAGGTCACCTTAGCGGTTGCCTCTTCTAATTTGGACAAAACCGCTTCAAGGGATTTTACATCCGTATCAACAACACGCACCTTTCCACCCGTGATAGCGGCGGCCACTAAGAAAGTACCGGTCTCGATACGATCCGGCATCACAGGATAAGTTGTTCCTTTTAACGTCTCGACACCATCAATAGTAATCGTATCTGTACCATGACCTGATATTTTGGCACCCATCGCAATCAAGCACTTAGCAAGATCAACCACTTCTGGCTCACGTGCCGCATTTTCAAGCACTGTTTGACCTTCTGCCAATGTCGCGGCCATTAATAAATTTTCTGTACCAGTCACCGTGACTTTGTCGAAGAAAATGCGTGCGCCTTTAAGACGCCCATCCACCGTTGCGACTATGTCGCCACCTTCTACATCTATCTTGGCGCCCATTGCCTCCAGACCACGCAGGTGCAAGTCAACAGGACGGCTACCAATGGCACAACCGCCGGGTAAAGACACCACCGCACGGCCAAAGTGACTGACCAAAGGCCCCAGAACCAGAATCGATGCACGCATGGTTTTTACAAGGTCATAAGGCGCTTCACAATTATTCAGTGTCGATATATCAAGCTGAACGCTCATTTTTTCATCAACCACCACACCGCATCCCATTGAGCCAAGCAGCTCAAGCATCGTTGTAATGTCATGCAGATGGGGAAGGTTTTTAATCGTGATGAGTTCTTTTGTCAGTAACGTGGCCGCTAAAATAGGCAGAGCTGCATTTTTTGCACCTGACGCACGCACCACACCATTAAGCCGAGCACCGCCGGTAATCAGGAGCTTATCCATACTTTTAATCTCTTGTCGTCGCTTTAAAGCGAATTAAATTGTTCTGGCGTGTAGGTTTTCATGGTGACTGCATGGATTGCTCCGCTGGCAATCGCTTCTTGTAGATGAGAATACACAAGTTGCTGGCGTTTAACGGTCGACAGCCCTTCAAAATCCGTTGTGACAACCACTACTTGGAAATTACAACCTTCCCCTTCAGCGATCACTTCACAATTCGCCATTGAGGATTCTAACAATGTTTTTACTTCCGCTGCGTTCACAGTTTCTCCAATATATAAATAGCTTTAATGTTTCGTATTCTACATGAGTCAAGGCAACTACTTAACACCTCGACGAGGCTCTAATCATAAAAAAGCCTGTGTTTTCATGGATTTTAATAAAGCCTGACTCTTCACTGTCTAAAAAAAGAAAAATCCGACCCCATTGCATAGGCTCGGATCTTATTTGTGTAAGAATAGAGGTTAAATCATCCTCAGACCAAGCAACCATTCGCTTATTAGGACTTCTTCGCTAATGAGTCTTTCCATGCGGCAATAGCAGAATCAATATCATTTCTATTTTGTCCCATCATGACACCAAACTGCTTTCGGAATGTCAGACCGAAATTAATATTATTGATCACCACATTACTCAACATCCATTTGTCTTGTTCAGCCTCCTCCATGAAAAAGGAAATACTCAATAGACCGGCCGACTCCATTTGGAACGTCACATCGACTTTCGTTTCTCTACCACGACCTTGAGGCCCTAGTGGTAGAACATTAATCTTATCGGGGTCCAACTCCAACAAAGAAGACCCATAGGTATTCAGCAAGGTATCTTTTGTCACACTGGCAAAGCGTAAGCGTTGCTCAGGTGTTGCTCGGCGATAATACTTACCCATCACCTTCTTGGCAAAATCATCAAAATCCACCACCTTTGCCAGAATACTGTCTACTCGCTCCTCAAGCAAAGCGGGATTTTTCGATAACACGTCTTTCTCAGCAACGATGTCAGTACGAAATGATTCAACGATACCAATCACAGTATCGCGCGCCGCGTCGTTACTCGCCCATAGCGCCGATGAACTTAGCAAAGCCCAGATAAATCCAACACATGTTAACCACTTCAACATAACCTAATCCTCTGAGTCACTTTTGAATAAGAACTGACTGATTAACGTTTCTAAAACGAGAGCGGACTGGGTGTCATAAATTTCTTCACCATTGGTTAACATTTCCTCTTCCGCACCAATAGAAAGCCCTAAGTATTTTTCACCCAGCAACCCACTGGTTAAAATAGCAATAGAGCTGTCAATTGGAATGTTATTTACATCAGCGTCGATGTTCATGGTAACCAACCCCATGTACAACTCTTTATCCAACACAATGGACTCCACCGTACCGACTGTCACACCGGCTATAGTCACTTTCGCACGACTGGTCAAACCACCGATATCATCAAAGCGCGCCACAATCTGATAAGTGTCTTTCTTCCCAGCAAAAGCCAAACCACTGACCTGCACCGCCAAATAAACAAATGCCAGCAACCCTAAAACAATAAAACTACCAACAAAAAACTCAGTACGCTTACTTCTCATTTTAAAAATCTCCAAACATGGCAGCTGTCAACACAAAATCCAACGCCAAAATCGCCAATGAACCCAACACCACGGTGCGAGTCGTCGCTTTACCAATCCCTTCAGAGGTAGGCACACATTCATAACCTTGGTAAACCGCAATCCAGGTCACCACAACAGAAAAGCACACGGCCTTAATAAAGCCATTCATAATGTCAGTATCAAAATAAACAGACTGCTGCATCAACGACCAGAAAGCACCATCATGAACCCCCAACCAACTGACCGATACCACTAGACCGCCCATGATGCCAGTCGCAGAAAAAATAATACTCAACAAGGGCAGGCAAATAACGCCCGCAATGAAACGCGGCGCAATCACTCTACGAAGTGGGTCTACCCCCATCATTTCAAAGCTCGATAGCTGCTCGGTCGCCTTCATCAAACCAATTTCTGCTGTTAAAGAGGAACCCGCTCGACCTGCAAATAATAAAGCGGTGACAACAGGACCAAGCTCCCGAAGCAAAGCCAACGCAAGCAACTGCCCCACGGCTTCCTCTGACCCAAACTTGGCCAGTATGCTGTAACCTTGTAAGGCAAGCACCATACCGATGAAGGCCCCAGACACCACAATAATGACCAAGGACAAAACACCAACAGAATATAACTGTTTGATTAGTAGGTTAATGGCCTCGTTTAGTCTGACCGGAACACGAAAAATACTCTGCACCAGAAAAATGCCCGCTCGACCCACCGCTTCCAGCCAGTCAAGAAAAGACGTCCCTAAGGCAACGATAGGTTTCATGACGCTACCCCTCTTTGATCGCGTTCTAAATCACCGCCCTTCTCCGGATAATGAAAAGGTACCGGACCATCAGGCTCACCATTTAAAAACTGCTTAACCTGCGGGTCGTTAGAAGCACGAATCGCCTCCGCTGTCCCCTCAGCAATAACCCGCCCACCGGACAAAATGCAAACATGATCAGCAATGGATAAAGACTCTTCTACATCATGAGACACCAGCACAGAGGTCATATTTGCAGAATCATTCAACTGTCGAATAAGAGACACCAGCACCCCCTTTGATATGGGGTCTTGCCCAGTAAAGGGTTCATCGTACATGACCAGTTCTGGGTCAAGAGAAATGGCTCTTGCCAACGCCACACGACGCGCCATGCCGCCAGACAGTTCCGAAGGCATCAAATCAGCCGCACCACGTAAGCCAACACTGTGCAGTTTATCTGACACTCTTTGCGAGATCGTGTCATGACTCAACTGGGTATGTTCTTCCATTGGAAAAGCAATATTTTCAGCAACTGACATATCACTGAATAACGCACCACTCTGAAATAGCATGCCCATTTTTCGCCTAACCTTGTACAGATCAGTACGAGAGAGCGTATGTACATCTTGATTATCAACTAAAATGCGTCCTGAATCGGGCGCTAGCTGAGCAGCTATTAGACGCAAGAGCGTTGTTTTGCCGGTTCCACTTGGCCCCATGACAGCGGTTATTTTTCCTCGTGGAATAGAAAGCGATACATTTTCATATATCGTACGACCCGCTCGGGAAAAACGTACATTCTCCACTTTGATATAAGTCTCTGTCACTGATATACCTTTTAGTCCTTGTAAAAACCGCTAAATACTACCACTGCCCTTCATCAAAGAAAATCAACCCCTGTTAATTCCCACTTGTTTGTACGATCAAACCTTGAATTTCAACGTCAAACCTCATTAAATGGTAGCCCCTAATATGATGAGTTATACCAACACCATGCTACTGTTTTCCATTGCCCTGATCGCGGGGCTGATTTTATTGGTTATGAGTTCTGACAAGTTCATTGAACACGCGGCTCTTGTGGCTGAAAAGCTTAACGTTAACCCCATGGTCATCGGGATCACTTTGGTCGCTTTTGGTACCTCCGCGCCTGAAATGGTGGTCTCAGCCATCGCCGCAATCGACAACGCACCTGAAATTGCAGTAGGTAATGTATTAGGGTCCAACATCGCGAATATTGCTTTGGTACTGGGTGTTACGCTTCTTTTTTCTTCTATTCCTATTGCCAAGGGCTTAGCAAAAAAAGAGGTTCCTCTTGTGCTCGGCATTACCTTGTTAAGTGGCTTCTTACTTTACGATCAAACATTAAGCGTCGTTGATGGCATCGTATTGGTTATCAGCTTTATTGTTGTTTTAACCATTCTTTTACGAAGCAGCAAAGACCTAGAGGCGGAATTACAAGACAATCTTCCCGATGACGAAGACGCCTCCGTTGGCAAATCATTGATCATCGCGTTTGTGGGCCTTGCGGTGTTAATTGGTAGCTCTAAATTGCTTGTCTGGGGCGCGATCGGTATTGCAACAGCGCTGGGCGTTAGTGAATTAGTCATTGGTTTAACCATTGTTGCCGTTGGTACCAGCTTGCCAGAATTGGCCGCGTCAGTAAGCAGTGTTAGAAAAGGGCATCATGATATTGCAATAGGAAACATCCTAGGCTCAAACATTTTTAACCTTGCCACCGTACTGCCATTGCCTGCTTTGATTGCGCCTGGCTTGGTGAATGCCAGTGTCATCAGCCGTGATTTCCCGTGGGTATTGGGTTTGACCGTTGCTCTTGCACTGGCCGTGTTTATTTTTGGGAAAACGAAAAACCGTAGTGTCCCTAAATGGATTGGCTTGCCGCTGATTGCCTCTTACGGCATCTACCTATTCACTGTTAGCACAAGTGGCACCTTGTAATGCAACCTAAAGAACGCCAGATCAGCCTCGGTAAAATTGCTTTGGCCATTATTGTTGCAGTCGTCGTCTCTTCGGCTTTTTGGTTTGGCGCCAACACAACAACCAATTTGGTCCCGACGAGCGTTTTAAGCACTTCACCGGATTATTTCATTACTCAGGTCACCGTCAAAAAATTTGACCAAGAAGGCGCCTTAGTGGAAACCTTAAACGCTGAGCAAACCCTGCATTACATCGCTGAGGCCAAAACGATTCTCGAAAAGCCCAGCGTCGAGCGACGCATAGAAGCAGGAAAGTGGCAGGCTCAAGCGGATAAAGGCCTAATTGAAGATGGCAGTAATGATATTTTATTGACCGAAAATGCGACCGCCACAAAGCAGCACCTAGGATCGGATGACATACGTTTAGTCGCAGATAACGTACACTATCTCGATAAAGATCAAACGTTAACAAGTTATGGCAATGCCGCCCTACTCTCCACTCAAGGAGAGACCTCCGCTGAGGAAATAACCACTTACCTTCACTCAGAGGAAGTTTTAATGACAGGATCTGTACGAGGAAAATATGAAACAATTCGTTAGCGCGGGGGCCTTATTAACCGCCATTATTTGCAGCCACAGCGCCTTTGCTTTGCCCGATGACACCAGTCAACCCCTAGAAATTCAAGCTGATGAAGCGTCTTTTAACCAGAACTCGGGAGAAGCCATTTACAAAGGAAATGTTTTTGTAAAACAAGGTTCGATCGAGATTCAAGCGCAATATCTAAAAGTATTAACCAACCCTGAAACGCGCACTTTTAGTCGTTTAGAAGCGCAAGGCACGCCAGCCAAATTCAGTCAGCAGATTGACTGGGCTGGCAACATTGTGATCACACAAGGCAACGAAATCTACTATTCTACGACCAAGTCAGAACTGCAAATTATTGGCGATGGCTACCTCAGTCGATTGGATAACACCATCACCGCCGACACCATTTTGTACATGATACAAGATGGTACTTTTAGCGCAGAAAAACAGGACACCGGACGCGTATCTATGACGCTGCAACCCCAAGCACCTGAGGAAAAGAAATAGATGGCGTTATTAGAAGCGAAGCACCTCGCCAAAAGCTATAAAAAGCGCCAAGTGGTAAAAGACGTTTCTATTGCGGTAGAATCCGGACAAGCTGTTGGCCTACTGGGCCCAAATGGTGCGGGTAAAACCACGTGTTTTTATATGATAGTCGGCATGGTGACGAATGATGCGGGGGGCATTTATATCGACGGCCAAGATATCACGCGTGACGCCATGCATGTTCGCGCACAAAAGGGTATCGGTTACTTACCTCAGGAAGCCTCTATTTTTAGAAAAATGTCTGTTGAAGACAATATCCTTGCCATATTAGAAACACGCAAGGAACTGAATAAATCACAGCAAAAAGCACGCCTTGAAACATTACTGGAAGAGTTCCATATCACGCACATTCGCAGTAACCTAGGTATGGCGCTGTCCGGTGGCGAACGTCGTCGAGTAGAAATTGCAAGGGCGTTAGCGATGAACCCTAAGTTTGTTTTGCTAGACGAACCTTTCGCTGGGGTCGACCCCATATCCGTCGGTGATATCAAGCTGATCATTAAACATCTTCAAGAAAGCGGTATCGGCGTTCTCATTACCGACCACAATGTCAGAGAAACGCTCGACATCTGCGATAAAGCCTACATTGTTGGTAACGGTTACATCATTGCATCAGGTGATGCCAGCACAGTGATAAATAATGAACAGGTTAAAAAAGTTTATTTAGGCGACGACTTCCGTCTGTAACCCCTTATCATCACTGTAGAAAGGGAGTAGTATGCACAACTCGTTCCAATTCACCCAAATAAAAAGTGTTGCTCTATGAAGCAGTCTTTACAGCTTAAACTCGGTCAACAATTGACCATGACACCTCAGTTGCAGCAAGCGATTCGTTTACTGCAACTTTCAACTCTGGATTTAAAACAAGAGATCCATGAGTTCCTTGAGTCCAATCCGCTATTAGAGCTGGATGACGATGAGGGCTTACATATTGACATACCGGCAAGCATCGAGTCCAAAAGCACCCCTGATACACCCGCGGACAACAATGAAGAGGCTCGAGTCGAATCTGAGTGGACAGAAAGCATTCCTGAAGAGTTGTCTATCGACAGTAACTGGGATGACACTTATCAAAGCTCTGCAGCGGTAAGCGATCATCATAGCCATGAAGGCGATGGCGATTTTGAAAGCCGCAATGCACCCTCTGAAAGCATTCAAGACCATTTAATATGGCAACTCAATTTAACGCATATGTCAGATAGAGACATAGAGATTGCTTACGCCATTATTGAATGTGTGCAACCGGACGGCTACCTCAGCATCTCAACCGACGACATTTGTGAGTCACTGAGCACAGAGCTTGATGACCTCGATATTGAAGAAGTCATGGCTGTGCAACACCGTCTACAGCGTTTTGACCCTATTGGCGTCTGCTCAATCGATTTACGTGATTGCCTATTGGTTCAACTAGAAGCGTTTAACACCCATCCTTTGTATAAGAGCACCTACAATTTAATCAATCATTATCTGGCACTCTTAGGCAATCGAGATTTCACGCAACTTAGCCGTAAAACCAAGCTTAAAGACGAAGCGCTCAAAGAAGTCGTTGACCTGATACAACAACTCAACCCTCGTCCGGGTTCCGTGATTGACGCAGATGATACAGATTATGTGATTCCTGATGTCTCGGTGAAAAAACGCAATGGCACTTGGCAAGTCGAACTGAATAATGACGCCCTGCCTCCCGTTAAAATCAACGAAACCTACTCGGCTATGGCCGGTACTGCCGCCACAGGCGAAGACGCCACTTACATTAAAACGTCTCTTCAAGAAGCTAAGTGGTTTATTAAAAGCTTACAAAGTCGAAATGAAACTCTGCTTAAAGTGGCCAGCTGCATTGTTAGTCGCCAAATTGATTTTTTTGAGCTGGGCGAAGAAGCCATGAAACCCATGGTATTACACGATGTTGCTGAAGAAGTTGGCATGCACGAATCGACTATTTCTAGGGTAACCACGCAGAAATACATGCACACACCAAAAGGTATTTTTGAACTTAAATACTTCTTCTCCAGTCACGTTAACACGGCTTCTGGGGGAGAATGTTCATCCACCGCGATACGCGCTATGATTAAAAAGCTTGTCGCAGATGAGCCAGCCAAGAAACCTTTAAGTGATAATAAATTAGCGGCTATTTTAGCCGATCAAGGCATACAAGTTGCTAGACGTACTGTAGCCAAATATCGTGAGGCGATGAACATCCCTCCTTCCAATGAGCGAAAGCGACTGATCTAAGCGGATACTATTTTATCATGTCATTGAAATCATTATTAAAAGCGGAACTTGTTCTCGCACAACAGGACATTGTTAGCAAAAAGCGTGTTCTTGAAAGCATCGCTGATGTTGTATCAAATCGTCTGCATTGTGATAACGAAGCCATTTACGACGCATTGTTAGGCAGAGAGAAGCTTGGCAGTACAGGCATTGGTAATGGCATCGCCATCCCCCACTGTCGATTGGAGTCAGCAAACCAAACTGCGATTGTGGTTATGTCTCTGCAGACCCCCATCGATTTTGATTCAATTGATAAACGAGCAGTGGATTTGATTTTTGCCCTGATTGTGCCGCCCCAAGAATGCGATCAACACTTATCCACTTTGGCGAAAATTGCTGAATTAGCGCAGTCACCTGACGCACTGGATAAGCTGCGCGCCGCACAAACAAATGACGATTTATTTACCGTCTTCGATGCTTTGATATAAGGAAAAGTATGCAAGAAGCTTCTGTAACCATTATTAATAAACTCGGCTTGCACGCCCGTGCAGCGGGGAAATTGGTTGAAACGACGTCCCAATTCTCATGCGACATTACTATTGAAAAAGAGGGTCGTAATGTGGACGGCAAAAGCATCATGGCCATGATGATGCTGGCAGCAGGAAAAGGCACAGAAATACTCGTCAAAACGAATGGTGAAGATGAAGAGGCTGCCATCACTGCTATCTTAGCCTTGATCAATAATCGTTTTGATGAAGACGAGTAACACGTTATGTCAGAGCAAAACACACTTAAGCATTTACAGACAGTCACCGACTCTTTAGAAGCGGGCACAACGGTACAAATCCGTTATCTGCTGAATGGTGCACTGCCAGCACAAGATGTGGCTCGACTACTGGAATCGTCTCCTCCTAAAGAGCGAAAACTCCTTTGGGAGCTGATCGAAGATAAAAATGAAGGTGAAGTACTTCAATATCTAAGCGAAGATATTGGCGTTCAGTTCATGAAAGACATGGACACAGAGCGCCTTATTGCTGTTTCTGAGCATTTTGAAAGCGATGACCTTGCTGATTTATTGCAACACCTTCCTGAAACCATTGTAAAAGAAGTCCTCGCTTCAATGACCGCACAAGACAGAATGCGGGTTGAGGCACTGTTAAGTTACTCGGAAGATTCCGCCGGTGGCTTGATGAACACGGACACCATCACCATAAGACCCAATATCACCCTAGACATTGTTTTCCGCTATTTAAGACGACACGCCACCTTGCCGGATATGACAGACAGTCTGCTGGTTGTAAGCCGTTCGGACCGCCTACTTGGCACGCTACCCTTAACCAAATTACTGGTTTCTGATGTTGATCTAACCGTGCGCGATATCATGGAAACAGAGTGCACGGTGATTACCGCTGAAACACCGGCGAATGAAGTCGCCCAGCTGTTTGAAAAAATGGATCTTGTCTCCGCTCCCGTCATTGACAGCAATACCCAAAAATTATTAGGACGTATTACCATCGATGACGTGGTGGACGTGATTCGGGACGAAGCCGAGCATTCTATGCTTAGCATGGCTGGTTTAGATGATGATGAAGACACCTTTTCGCCTATTTTAAAAACCACCAGACGACGCGCAGTTTGGCTGGGCATCAACCTAGTGACGGCTTTTATTGCTTCCTATGTCATTGGTCTATTCCAAGACACCCTAGACCAAGTTGTCGCCTTGGCGATTCTA
Organism: Marinomonas algarum; assembly: GCF_020532605.1. Classification (GTDB taxonomy): domain Bacteria; phylum Pseudomonadota; class Gammaproteobacteria; order Pseudomonadales; family Marinomonadaceae; genus Marinomonas; species Marinomonas algarum. The sequence goes on from NZ_JAJATW010000001.1 coordinate 303,056, forward strand.
ATGCCTATTGTTGCTAGTATGGGCGGTATTGCGGGGTCACAGGTGCTGACACTGGTTATTCGAGGAATTGCCCTCAACCAAATTGGTGCAACCAACACCCGATGGCTGTTAAACAGAGAATTAATTGTTGGGTTAATTAACGGCCTGCTGTGGGCAACCGTGATTGCAGCATTAACGGCGCTTTGGTTTGACAACATTAAGATTGCCTATATCATTGCGGGCGCCATCATTATAAATCTGCTGTTTGCCGCCACAACAGGCACACTTTTGCCCATTTTATTAAAAAAACTTGGCATAGATCCCGCTCTGGCAGGCAGTGTCATCTTAACGACTGTGACCGACGTTGTAGGGTTTTTATCCTTCCTCGGACTCGCGACTATTTTTCTTATATAGGTTCCCATGACAAACTTTGATCAATTTGAAAACGAAGAAGACTTACCAAAGAGCAAAACCCAGATCAAGCGTGAAATGGAAGCTCTGCAAGACCTAGGTAAAAAGCTACTAAGTCTCAGTAAAAATCAGCTTAAAAAAGTTGAAATGTCCGATACGCTAAGAGAAGCGTTTGTTGAGGCAGGACGCATTAAGCAACACGAAGCCATGCGCAGACACATGCAATACATCGGTAAGGTAATGCGTACGGAAGATCACGAGGCCATCGCTCAGCGCGTTGCTTTGTTTGATTCAACGTCCGCTGCTTACAACAAGCTGTTTCACCAGCTTGAAGCCAAACGAGACGCACTGATCGGCGAGAATAGCAAAGAGGTATTGTCACAATACCTTGATGAGAACCCGAATATTGAAGAGATTCAACTTCTTAGACAACTCATCAGACAGTCACAAAAAGAAGTCTCTCAAGGCTCCAACACGACTAATCGTAAGAAGCTCTTTCGATTTTTACGCGAAACAGAAGAAAAACGACTTGGTCTTAAAGAGTAACATCTCAGAAAAATAGAACAAACGGAGCAATTTATTAAGCTGCTACGATCAAAAATGCCCTAACAAGTGACAAGGGCATTTTTTTATTATCACCATTACTTTAAGCGACGATGGCTCAAACAAGGCATTTTTGTTCGACAATGCTCAAGATCTTCCCGCTCAATACGATATACAAAATACCCTGGTGACTCTTCTAGTCCCGCTAACTTTCTACCGAAAGGGGAATACAAGCTACTGTGGCCAAACGTCTGTCGCGTTTTGCTATGCCAACCACACTGCCCCACCCCCAACACAAAACACTGATTTTCAATAGAACGCGCCGCCAACAAGATATCCCAATGCGCTTTACCTGTCACATACGTAAAAGCCGCAGGCACTAGAAAAACGTCAGCCCCTTGATCAGTAAGTGCCCGATACAGCTCTGGAAAACGCACATCATAACAAATGCTTAAGCCGATTTTAAAACCATCAATATCCACCACTTGAGGCAATAAATCCCCTTTTTCAATCGCGTCAGACTCTTTATAAGACGCGGCCTTGTCATCAACAGTCACATCAAATAGGTGAATCTTATCGTAACGTCCCACAAACTCACCTTGTGGGTCCACCACCCAACAAGTCTGACGCACTTTCCCATCAGGCACTTCCACGCCATCGGGGCGTAACAAGGAAGGGTGCGACCCTATCACTAAATAAATATTATGTTTTTTCGCCAGTTCCGTCACACATTTCAATAACTCAGCCTGATCATCAGACTCGGCTAAATCGCGCATTTCTCGACCCGCAAACAAAAACACATTTTCAGGCAACACCACTAAACGCGCATTATCTTGAACCGCAAGCTCAACAAGACGAGTCACTTCACGCACGTTTTCTTGCCAATTTTTGGTACTGGTCAACTGTATTGCAGCAACGTTTAGGGTATTCATCATTTTGTTTTTCCTAATGGTTGATAACGGATAGGGGTCATTGTGGGGTTATCAAAAGAGCCTTCTACTTTATACTGAACGCTGGTTACTTTTGATAACTGATCACCAATCAATTTGTCGGTAATGAATAGGATACCGGCCAATTGCGGTGTTCCTAAAAGCAACCCCGCCAATGGCAGCGTACCCGATATAGGAAAGGTTGCAGTTAACTTCTCATTTAATGTTTCATTCACAATGTCGGCTTCGCCCGCCACAACCAATTCCGCTGTCGGTGAAATAATGGTAATCGGAGAGACGGTTCTTAATAGACCATTACCCAGTGACAAAGACCCTTTAAACGTATCATAGGTTAAACCAGGCTCATACACATCGGAGAAATCAAGTGACAAGCGACGACTTAATGCACCGATATTGAAAATGCCCAATGCTTTAAGAAAGGCAGGTAGCTCTTCTATTTTCTTAAAGTTGCCATCTTCAGCAGAGAAAGCAATGCGCCCTGACACAGACGCTCGATCAAAATAGAACGGATGTCCTTTCCAGTTCAAATCAACGCCCATATTGTATTGTTTAGACGAGACAAACGCCTCGTTAGAAAACTTCCCGGTCAACTCAGCTAAATCTGCCCCTTTCGCAGCGAGCGACAACACCACCTCGGAATCTTCCGCCTTGTCACGCCATATCAGGCTACCGTTAAATTGCCCCGTCGTAAGCTTAGAATGAATGGGATCAATTTGGACCACACCGCCCTGTTGTTGAACATTCAATTGCCAATCACCGTAGGGCTGCTCATTCAGATAAAACTGATCAATCGACAAGGTCATGTTTGGAATTTGATAAGCTGAAATGGGAGCAACAGCCTCCTCATTATTCGAATCCGCTTTTGTTGAGGTATTCCAACTTAAAAAGCCAAAATGGGCGTCAGGCAAACCCGCTTTATTGGTTAATGAGAGATTTAATTCATCCGCACTGATCAGTAAATGACGGCTTCCCGCCACGGTGTAGTTCACCTTAAAGTTGTGCCAAGTGTTGTCTTCGTTGACCACCACTTCGTCAACAATAAAATTGGCTTGACTGAGCCAGTCTGGTAAAGACAAACTCATTGGCGCATCAGCGGGCGATGTGTCTTTTTCTTCCTCTTCCACATCACTCAGTACCGCCAACCAATCGTCCACGTAAAATCGTTCAAAATCCCCTGTCACCATAAGACCATTGGGAATGGAGGGACGAAAGGCTAAGTTTTCATTATTGCCTAATAAAAGCTCCCCCCCTACAAAGTGGTCATTTTGCAGCAAAAGGCGTGCTTTTGTCATCGACGCGTAATCCACATCGATCACAATGTCGTTTTCGTGTTTCCTAACTTTCACTTTTAAAGGCGTCATCACCTCAGCTGTTTTCCCTAATGGCTCAGGTAAAGCGGCACGCACCCCTAACAGCTGACTGTCTATTTCAACGTCTATCTGCCCTGGTTGGGAACGATTAATCGCTAATTGGCCCGTATAACTTGCTTGCCCTTCGAGTTTCGTCACACCAGCATTGGGCAATTTATTCCACTCAGCCACTTTCTTGACATCAACATAACCAGATAAATCTCCGATGACTGACAAGTCCTCGGTTTCTGACGTGCTTGACGTCAGTACTAGCATTGACACACCACCCAACGACTGAAACTCAAAGACCGAGTCGGTAATCCCCTTATCCGAGTCGAAGTTAAGTTGGCCGGTTTGCACATACGACGCTAACTGAATGTCACTGATATCCAATGTATTGTCTTCAAACTGAAGGCTTAATCGAACATTGGGCTCAACCTCTTCATTAAAAGGCACGGAGACATCATAACGCCCCTTCACTTGACCGCCCACATACCAGTTTTCAAACGGTTCTAGCACGGATTCAGATAACGGCGTTTGTCGTAATGTCGATAAAACAGTAGCAGCTTCTTCATTAACATCGCCACTTAAATGTAACCAAGGTGCGGCGCCATCAACAATCGGGACATGAATTGATAAACCTGTCACTGGTAGATCAAGCAAAAAGCCTGAATCGACAAGAACCGATACACCCGAAGCATCGAGTGCAAACGAGCCTTGTACCTTCTTCGCCGCAGGCCAGGATTTGTCAAACTCGACATCAAGGTTCGCCACATCCAACGCAACACGAACGTGTGGCACGGCCTCGCCCGACAATTCCCCATGAATAAGCACATCCGCACGGGGGATCTGTCCATCGCCTTGAAAAGCTTGCTCAATCCAAGCCTTCAACTCAGGTGACAAGGCCTTGGGAGGTATATAGGTTAAGCGTTCATTAACAGATAAAGAGGTGCCATGAAGATCCAAAGCAATCCAATCTGGCTCGGTTGGTCTCACTTCTAAACGAAAGCCCCCTTCGACAGTGGCGCCCAATCTTTGCACCTGAAGGTCTCGTCCAGCGACTAAAAAGGTGTCTTGTTGCTTTTGCCAACTCACATGACCCGATAAACGATCAGTCTGCCATGCTTCGTCATAGACAGTATCGAAATACACCAAGCTTTCTTGCGCAGAGAAATCCACGTAACCCTCGTCGTTGCTCAAGCTGATTACCCCATTAACCTTGGTCGCTCGTGGGATGCCATTGTGCGCTTGAATAGAAGCGGACTGAAGGTTACTCATAAACTGAAACGATGGCATGCCTTCTTCTTGCCACAATCGAACAACACCATTTTTAGCCATGCCCTGGGGGCTCAAACCCGTTAAGATTTTTCCTGCATTACTCGCTTCTGGAATAAAGCGTGAAGCAATCTGGTTTGATACGGCCAAATCCAAACGATCAAAGGCTAAGTTTGCGCGCTGTGTTAATGAAGACCAATCAAACGTGACATCAGTCATCGGGTAACGTTTACCCTCTGAGTCTTCTACCGTCAAATCATTGGCTTCCAAACGCATACTGGGACGGTTTTGAGAGAAATGAAATTTTAGATCAGAACGCAGTTGATATTGCTCACCATCATTAAAAGACACCTTGATATGCGTGTCCCTTGTTTGCACATCAAACTCTTTGCCAACGAGTATATCAAGCCAAAGCTCACTGCCCAGCTCAACCGATGACAATCCAAAATTATGGGTTTTCAACAAGCTAGTAAGGGGTAGCGATAGATTTGGTGCTTGAATAGACGCCTTTACACGATAATTACCCAACAGACTACGGGTTTTATCAAGACGGGCATTGACACGAATGGGGGCCGCTTCATCATCTAAATACACCTCTGCCGTTAGCAAAGACTCAAACGCTTTTTGAAAAAGGTAAATCTGAGGAATACGAACCACATGCTCACCCAGCTGAGCGCTGTCTAAGTGAACACTCGCTTCTAAAAGGGAGAAATTACGTTGTGCTGCCAAATAATCCAGTACTCGCTCAACCCCCACCTCACTGCTGACATTGCGAGAGGGTGTCGCCCCCTTGAGACGCCATATTCCATCACGCTCCTGTAAGTCGACAGTAGATTGAACAAAACGAATATAAGTAAACTGTGGGCTCAAGCTTAATAAGGACTTAACGGTATCAAGGCGAACACGCATCTCTTCAATGCGAATGGCTTTGTCACCATTCGCCGTGAGCGTAAAACCTTCAACCGAAATGGTGGGGTCAATCCCTTCTAAACGACCGTCTATCTGAGTTAACGTAACAGGATACCCTACGATTTGTTGTAGATTCCTTTCGATTTGAGGCCGATAGTGGTCAAGATAAGGTAATAACTGCCCGACACTGAGCGCAAAGATTGCCAACAAGGCAGAGAAAGCCACCGCTCCCCAAAAAGCAAACAGAATACACTTTCTCAACAACCAACCCATATTAGGTCCTTGTTAGTATTAAGAAACACCGCTCAGCATCGCGGTGCATTACGTTACCTAAGTACAACATCATACTGATCTTGCGTGTAAACAGAGTCCACCTGAAAATGAATCGTCTTACCGATAAAGGCTTCTAACTCCGCAACCGCTGCACTCTCTTCATCCAAAAACCGCTCAACCACCGAACTGGCCGCCAAAACGGAATAAGTTTGTGAATTGTAAGCTCGATCTGCCCGCAGTATTTCGCGAAACACCTCGTAACACACCGTTTCTGGCGTCTTCACCAAACCACTGCCTCGACAAGATCGACAAGGCTCACACAAGGTTTGCCCTAGACTTTCACGGGTTCTTTTACGTGTCATTTCAACCAAACCTAACTCAGAAACTCCCGTGATTTTTGTTTTGGCATGGTCAACGTCAAGCACTTTTTCAAGCATTCTCAACACTTGACGTTTGTGCTCATCGTCTTCCATGTCGATGAAATCAATGATAATGATGCCACCCAAATTACGCAGTCTTAACTGCCGGCCTATCGCTGTTGCCGCCTCAAGGTTGGTTTTATAAATTGTTTCTTCTAAGTTTCGACTGCCGACAAAAGCGCCCGTATTCACATCGATGGTGGTCATTGATTCGGTTTGCTCAACCAACAAGTAACCGCCTGATTTTAGTTGAACCTTTCGATCCAGGGCTTTCTGAATCTCATCTTCGACACTGTAAAGGTCAAAAATAGGACGTTCGCCCGGATAATATTCAATACGCTCTTTTAACTCTGGAATAAAATCTTCAGCGAAAGCGCGCAACTTAGCGTAATTCTCTTTCGAATCGATACGAATCTTTTCAGTGCTTAAACCAACTAAATCTCTCATGGTACGAAGGTGCAAAGGCAGATCTTCATAAATAATAGACGGTGCCTTGGCGTTTTGCATGCGTCGCTTAACAGACTGCCAAAGACGGGTCAAAAACTTAATATCCGCTAAAATCTCTTCCTCGCCCGCTCTTTCAGCAGCCGTTCTTAAAATATAACCACTGGTTTCATCAGCGTCCGTTAATGCTTCTGAGACAAGCGATTTTAGTCGGTCACGCTCTACTTCATCTTCTATTCGCTGACTGACTCCCACATGAGCTTGATCCGGCATGTACACCAAATAGCGCGAAGGAATAGACAGATGAGTGGTCAAACGCGCTCCTTTTGAGCTAATTGGGTCTTTGGTGACTTGCACCACCAAGGCCTGACCCTCTCGTAGATAATCACCGATCTGATCACTTGGGTTAACTGCATCCCGACTCACCACTTCGGAAACATGAATAAAAGCCGCTCGCTCTAGGCCAATATCAACAAAAGCCGCTTGCATACCTGGCAATACTCGGACGACTTTGCCTTGATAAATATTACCCACAATGCCTTTGCGGCTAGAACGCTCAATATAGACTTCTTGTAATACGCCATTTTCAACGAGAGCAACGCGGATTTCCATCGGCGTCACATTAATCAGTACATCTTCATTCATGGGACATATCCTCTAATGAATGGATTCCAAATTGAGCAAGCAATTGCGCTGTTTCAAACAAGGGCAATCCAACGATAGCAGAATAAGAGCCTGAAATAGAACGAACAAAAACAGAACCCAAACCTTGGATCGCATAAGAACCGGCTTTGTCTTGAGGTTCACCGGTTCGCCAATATTGGTCTATTTCTACATCAGAAATTGCTCGAAATGACACCTCATTGGTCACACAAACACTCACTTGTTGCTCTCCACTCAAGTCAGTCAGACATAAAGAAGTCAACACTTGATGAGTACGACCAGATAAACGTCGCAACATTCCTCGGGAGTCTTCTAGCGAACTCGGCTTACCAAGAATATGACCGTCCACTACAACACTGGTGTCTGACGCAATAAAGACAACAGAAGACGCTTGATCGTCATTTTGTTGATACTTCATAACAGCAGCCCGAGCTTTTTCAGCGGCCATTCGAATCACGTAGTCTTTAGGTGGTTCTTGCTGAAGGGGGGTCTCATCTATATCGGCCGGCAAAACCGTAAACGCTTTTACCAGCTGACTGAGTAATTCTTTTCTTCTCGGCGAAGCGGAAGCCAAAACAAGCATAAACTTTCCTTTAAAACGTTTTTAACGGATAGCATACATGCGGCGCACACTGCGCAAGATAATGAATGACCAAGGCCACAATAACCCAGTAATCACTGCCGGCATAAAGATCATTAGCGTCGGCTCCGCATGACCCACATAGTGGTCTATCCAAAAATCCAATAATTGATTAATACTGACCAATAAACAAATAAATACCCCTTGCTGCCAAGGGTGATACATTCTTAAGCGCTTATAAAAAACCGCACATACGTAGGCAATAATGACGTACGTTAACGAATGTTGACCAATAATACCGCCCTGAAGCAGGTCTACCATCAAACCAGATAACCAAGCAGAGCCCACACCAACACGAAAAGGCAGTGCAATGACCCAGTATAAAACGACCAACAACGCCCATTCAGGTCGATACCAAACAAACCCTTCTGGAAATGGCATCGCCTCAAGCATTAAAGCAACCAGCAAGGTCATACCAAAGACTAGAACCGATTTCATTGTGCTTCCGCCTCAGGCTTTTCAATCAACATAACGTGACGACTACGCCCTAATTGCGCTAATGGCACCACGTCAACATCGGCGTAAGCCTCACCTTGCGTGTATTTAACGCCCCTTACAACACCCACGGGATAACCACTTGGAAAACGCTCATCCAGTCCCGACGTGGTCAAAATATCGCCTTTTTTGATATCCACCGATCTTGGTACACTCATGAGCTGTAGACGCTTTAGACTGCCCGTACCACGTAATATCCCTCGAAAACCGGTTCGCGCCAGTTGCACAGGTATAAAGTGGCTGGCATCGGCAATTAACAACACCCGACTGCTGTAAGCGGACATCTCTACTACTTGCCCCAAAACACCCGTCGCATCCAAAACAGGTTGCCCCACATAGGCGCCTGAAGAAAAACCTTTGTCGATCATTAATTTATGACTATAGGCATTTTGATCAAAGCCAATCACTTCGGCCATGACAATTTTCTCATCGACCCGTTGAGACGCATCCAACAATTCACGCAAGCGCACATTTTCTGCCTGCAACGACTCAAGCCGCTGTTGACGACTGCGCAACAAAAGAATCTCAGATTGGAGTGTTTGGTTTTCTTTGACCAGCTCTTCTCGACTGGCAAGGTGCTCGCCAGCCCAGTTGAGCATTTTTTGCGGGGTGTTTACGACAACCTGTATGGGCGTCACAAACAACGTAAGATAAGGCCTTACATTTGCGAACATGGCATAGCGCACATCCGCAACAATCATCGCTATCGACAACAGAAACAAGACAACAAACCGTGCACTTGATATCTTGCCGTTAAAAGGAAGCGAACTGTTAATGACACACTCCTAATACTTACTCGTTGTCCGCTGTAAAGAGTTCAGAGGTGTGTTTATCCATCATTTCTAATGCCATACCGCCACCACGCGCCACACAGGTCAATGGATCGTCAGCAATAATAACAGGCAACCCTGTTTCTTCACTGATCAAACGATCGATTTCACGTAATAAAGCACCGCCGCCGGTCAAAACAAGACCCGTTTCACCAATGTCTGCGGCCAACTCGGGTGGCGATTGCTCTAACACTGCTTTAATTGCTTGAACAATTTGCGCCAAAGGCTCTTGAAGCGCTTCTAAAATTTCTGTGCTGTGCAGAGTAAACATACGAGGAATACCCTCTGCCAAGTTGCGACCGCGCACATCAATTTGTAATTCTTCACCGGTATGGTACGCCATACCAATTTCTGTCTTAATACGCTCTGCCGTTGCGTCACCGATTAAACTGCCGTATTGACGACGAACATAGGTCGCAATGGCTTCATCAAAACGGTCTCCACCGACTCGAATAGATTCAGACGTTACAATGCCGTTTAACGAAATAATGGCAATTTCTGTTGTACCACCACCGATATCGATCACCATAGATCCGGATGCTTCAGCCACTGGCAAACCTGCACCAATCGCCGCAGCCATAGGCTCTTCAATAATGTAAACCTCACGGGCACCCGCACCAAGAGCAGACTCTTTAATGGCTCGACGCTCAACCTGCGTCGACTTACACGGCACACACACTAGAACCCTTGGACTGGGCTTTAGGAAGCTGTTTTCGTGTACCTTAGAGATAAAATACTGCAACATTTTTTCTGTCACGTGAAAATCGGCAATAACACCGTCTTTCATTGGGCGAATCGCGGTAATGTTCCCCGGCGTCCTACCTAACATGCGTTTGGCATCGGTACCCACTGACGCGACTGTTTTTTGGTTGCCATTATGGCGAATCGCAACAACAGAAGGCTCATCAAGCACAATCCCGCGACCACGTACGTAGATAAGGGTGTTTGCCGTTCCTAAGTCGATTGATAAATCGCTTGAAAACATTCCCCTGACTTTCTTAAACATGAATTTTTTCACCCTGATAATACGATACGAACAGTGCCAAAATGTAACAACCACGGGACCATTGGGCAAGTTGATTCCGCGTAAATGTTTAAAAAGTTCTTCTGTATTCCCTTGTTTACTAAAATATTTTTAATAAATGTAAAATAAGCTGTGTTTTTGAGTTGGTGCGCTTTATAGCCATAACTTGAAGAGATACAATGAAAGCCATTTACGATTGATAAAGGAATCAGGTGAAACATGTCCATAGACAAACAAGACGTGCAAAAAATAGCACACTTGGCTCGCCTCGCCCTTACTGAGGACGATGTAGACCAATACCAGCATTCGCTTTCTAGTGTTTTAGCGTTGGTTGAACAAATGCAATCTGTTGATACCGATGGTGTCGAGCCTCTGTCCAACCCGCTTGAAATGACGCAGCGCCTTCGTGAGGATATCGTCACAGAAGAAAATCGTCGTGATGCGTTTTTAGCAAACGCGCCCAAAACAGATGCCGGTCTATTTCTAGTTCCACAAGTGATTGAATAACGAGAGCCCACTATGTTCAAACAAAGCATCAGCACCCTTGCGCAACAGTTGCGCAACAAAGAAGTCTCCAGCGTTGAGTTGACTCGTCTATTCCTCGATCGTATCCAACAGATTGACCCCCAGCTTAATAGCTTTATCACTGTGAGCGATGAACTGGCGTTACAACAAGCCAAAGCGGCGGATGAGCGCATCGCCAGTGGCAATGCCACCAGCCTGACCGGTATCCCCATTGCTCACAAAGACCTTTTTTGCACCGAAGGCACGTTAACGACCTGCGGTTCAAAAATGCTCAACAATTTTATTCCGCCTTACGAATCCACAGTGACCAGCCGCATTCAACAAGCCGGTGGCGTTATGCTTGGCAAGACCAACCTGGATGAGTTTGCCATGGGGTCATCCAATGAAAACAGTTATTACGGCGCTGTTAAAAACCCTTGGAACCTTGACAAAGTACCCGGAGGGTCCTCTGGCGGCTCTGCGGCGGCCATTGCAGCAGGCTTAGCCGTTGCTGCAACAGGAACTGATACCGGTGGCTCTATTCGTCAGCCCGCTTCCTTTTGTGGCATAACCGGATTAAAACCGACCTATGGTCGAGTGTCTCGATTCGGCATGATTGCCTACGCCTCCAGTCTTGATCAGGGCGGCCCTATGGCAAAGAGTGCCGAGGATTGTGCGCACATGATGCAAGCCATGGCAGGATTTGATGACAAGGACTCAACTTCGTCAGACACCCTCAACGACGACTACTTGGCGAACTTGAACGCACCGCTTACCGGCCTTACCATTGGCTTGCCAAAAGAGTATTTTGGTGACGGTCTGGACGCTAACGTAGCGAAAACCATTACGACGGCTGTAAAAGAGTTTGAAAAGCTTGGCGCAACCATCAAAGACATTTCCTTACCAAACTTGCAATTAAGCATCCCAGCTTATTATGTGATCGCACCGTCAGAAGCCTCGTCAAACCTTTCACGTTTTGATGGCGTTCGCTTTGGTCATCGCTGCGAAGACCCAAAAGACTTGATAGACATGTACACGCGTTCTCGTGCAGAGGGTTTTGGCACCGAGGTTCAAAAACGCATCATGGTGGGCACCTATGCTTTATCAGAAGGCTACTATGACGCCTACTACTTAAAAGCACAGAAGATTCGTCGCTTGATCAAAGAAGACTTTGTCAATGCATTAAAAGACGTAGACGTTATTATGGGGCCAGTTGCGCCAACGACCGCTTTCGGTCTTGGCAGTAAAACCAGCGATCCCGTCGCCATGTACCTTGAAGACATATACACCTTGTCGGTTAATCTAGCCGGTATCCCAGCCATGTCTGTGCCTGCAGGTTTTGTTGATGGTATGCCAGTCGGCTTACAAATCATGGGCAACTACTTTGCAGAAGCCAAATTGTTAAACATTGCTCACCAGTACCAACAGCAAACGGACTGGCACCTACAAACACCGACCCTGCCAGAAGGAGCACAAGCATGAACTGGGAAGTAGTCATTGGCCTTGAGATTCATACTCAGCTCTCTACCAAATCTAAATTATTTTCTGGTGCGGCAGTAGGATTTGGTGCAAAACCAAATACCCAAACCACACTGGTTGATCTTGGTATGCCAGGCGCGCTGCCTGTCTTCAACAAAGAAGCACTGCGCATGGCGGTCATGTTTGGTCACGCTATTAACGCAGAAATTGGCATGACGTCAGTCTTTGCTCGTAAGAACTATTTTTATCCGGATTTACCTAAGGGTTATCAAACCAGTCAAATGGATCACCCTATTGTTGGCAAAGGCTACCTTGACGTTACCCTAGACGACGGCACCACATCCCGTGTTGGAATTACCCGCGCCCACCTTGAAGAAGACGCAGGAAAATCTTTGCACGAAGATTATCAAGGCATGACGGGAATTGACCTTAACCGTTCTAGTACACCCTTGCTGGAAATCGTTTCTGAGCCGGATATCCGCTCTGCAAAAGAAGCCGTGGCTTACGTTAAAATGATCCATTCTATTGTCACCTATCTCGGCATTTGTGATGGCAACATGGCCGAAGGTTCAATGCGTTGCGATATTAACCTGTCTTTGCGTCCAAAGGGACAACAAGAATATGGCACTCGTACCGAGATCAAAAACGTCAACTCGTTTCGTTTTATTGAAAAAGCCATCTATACCGAAATCGAACGCCAAGCCGATATTTTGGAAGACGGCGGTCGCATCATCCAGGAAACACGCCTGTATGATCCCGAGAAAAACGAAACACGCAGCATGCGCTCAAAGGAAGATGCTAACGACTACCGCTACTTCCCTTGCCCAGATTTGCTACCCGTTGTGTTAACGCAAGAATACGTGGATGACATTAAAGCCAGCCTTCCTGAATTACCCAGCCAAAAAGCCGCGCGCTTCCAAAGTGATTTTAGCTTGAGTGAATACGATGCCAGCGTGTTATCGTCATCTCGCGCGATGGCCGATTACTTCGAGACGGCTTATGGTGTGGTGAAGGATGCAAAACTGACCGCCAACTGGGTAATGGGTGAACTGAGTAAATTACTCAATCAGGACCAACTGGATGTTGAAAACTCTCCTGTGACCGCCAACGCCTTTGGTGAACTACTGGTGCGTGTGAAAGATAACACCATCAATGGTAAAACCGCCAAAGACGTATTGCAGGCTATGTGGCAAGGTGAAGGCTCAGCCGATGACATCATCGAGGCAAAAGGCCTGAAACAAGTCACAGACACCGGGGCCATTGAAGCCATGATCCAGAGCATTCTAGATGCCAATGCCGCACAAGTAGAGCAATACCGCGCCTCTGACGAAGATAAGCAAAAGAAAATGATTGGTTTCTTTGTCGGTCAGGTCATGAAAGCCTCTAAAGGCAAAGCCAACCCAGGTATGGTAAATCCTATCCTGGCCAGAATGCTTAAAGGCTAACAGTAGCGCTCTTAGCTATGTTTAACGAAAAGCCATGCTGCACCTTATCGTGTGGTGTGGCTTTCACGTTTAAAGCATTCAACATATTGACCGATAACCTTTGATCACTCAGAAAACCAACCAGTGACCACGAAAAGGAATTTTATTATGCAATGCCGACCACACTGTGGTGCCTGCTGTACAGCGCCATCCATTAGCACTCCGATACCGGGAATGCCGCATGGTAAAAAAGCAGGCGAGCCTTGCGTTCAATTACTGGCAGATTTTCGTTGTGCTATCTTTGGCGATCCAGACCGCCCTAAAGTCTGTGGTAACTTTACAGCAGAAAAGTATGTGTGCGGAGACTCTCAGAAAGACGCCATACGTATTTTATCTAAAATGGAAGACGACACGAACCCCATCCGCCCCGCTCAACATTAAGGAAGCATTCATGGCTTTAAAACATTTTATCCCTTTAGTATGTGTCAGCTTATTGTTGGGCGCCTGTTCATCTTCTAATAAGTCTCAGTTTGTTGTGGTGCCACCCAGTGAGTCACAAATAGAGAGCAGTGTAAAAGAGCAAGTTTTGATTACTCTTAACGCTTTTACCCCTGTAGCGGGACAAGCATTACCTAATAATACCGTTCTTGACGCCTACGCAAGCAGAAGCTACGAGCCGATCTGGATCCAAAACAAAACCATCAATATGTCCATTTACAAGTTAGTCGACATATTGGAGCAGTCCTACACCCATGGACTCAACCCGATTCATTATCACGCAGGGGTTCTCAAAGAATACCTCGACCTAAAGCAACCTACACCACAACAGTTGGCTGAGATGGATGTGATCGCGACCATCGCCCTTGCAAGCTACAGTCACGACTTGAGCAACGGCCGCTACGAACCACAATTGATCGACCCAAACTGGCAACTCGACGCCCCCAACACTATTTGGAAAGACTTACTTTACATTGAATCTGCCACCGATATGGTGAACTCATTGCCTTTGTTAACACCGCGTAACCCACAGTATCAGGTGTTGCAAAAATGGCTGGTGTACTACCAAGATCTTGCCAAAAAAGAAAACGACATCTTCGTCAGTGCTGGCGTACCACTGACAGCAGGCGACGAAGGTCCACGCGTTGCTCAACTTAGAGCCCGGTTGGTTCAACTTGGCGACATACGTTTTTCTACTCGTAAAGTGAATGAAGAGCAATTTGATCAACGCCTCAAAGAAGCCTTGATTCGATTTCAACAACGACATCACTTAACAGCAGACGGTGCCGCTGGTTCAAAAACCATTCAGATGTTGAACGTCTCATTGAAAGAGCGTGCAAAACAGATCGCTTACAATCTTGAAAGATGGCGCTGGATGCCCAGCGAACTGGAAGCGAACCGTGTCTGGGTAGACCTAACCAGCTATACAGTAGACATGTTTCTTAACGGTGAACGCACCTCAATGAAAGCCGTGATTGGCAAAAAAGACCGTAAAACACCTGTTTTCAAAGGCACCATGACCTACATGGTTGCCAACCCTACTTGGCGCATTCCTCATCGCATTGCCCGAGAAAACTTACTCCCCAAACTGCAGGCTAACCCTAACTATTTGGTGAAACATGGCTACAAAGTGTATTCAAGCTGGAGCATAGGGGCAAAAGAGCTGGATTCGACTAAAATCAATTGGAATGCGATCGAAGAGGATCAGCTGTCTTATCGTTTTGAACAAGAGCCGGACGAAAGTAACGCGTTAGGACAATATAAGTTTATGTTCCCTAACAAAAATGACATCTATCTTCACGACACACCGGCAAAACACTTATTTCGCGAAGAAGATCGTGCTTTTAGTTCAGGCTGCGTTCGTTTGGAAAACCCAGATGAATTCGCCAGGGAACTGACTAAAGGCTTTAAGCAGTTTGAAGAAATGAATAAAGCGATGCAGACCGGAAGCAATACAGTGATCTCTTTACCAACCTACCTGCCTGTGTATTTGGTGTATTTCACCGTGGTACCTAATGCCAATGGTATGCTGGAATTTAGAAACGATGTCTACGAAAGAGACCTATTAATGGAGGAAGCCATGGGCTACTCACCGTTTAAGGCTAGAGACTCTATATAGCTCCCCTTTAGGAATCAGCGTTGTAAATAAAAAAGGCTCCTAAACCGTGACTTCAGGTTTAGGGGCCTTTTTATGTCAATGATGAGAATCTTGGATTATTTGACCATGATACACACGGTGACTTCTTCACGATCATGGTATAGATGTTTGATTTGATACTGGTAACCGACACCCGATTTTTTCAATAAGGACTCAATGGCTTCCAGGCATAACACCACTTCTTGGTAGCGTTTTTTCATCGGCAACTTAAGATTAAAAACAGCACGACGTGTCCAGCCATTGGCTAACCACTTCGCCATTAACTCAGCCACCTTAATAGGACGCTCCACCATATCACACACCAACCAATCCACTGTGTAGGGTGGCTCATATTTGAAGCCATCGGCTTTTTCATGCTCCACCAGCCCCGTAGACATTAATTCCTTTTGCATAGGCCCATTATCAATAGCAATAACATGAATGCCTTTTTTAACAAACTGGTAGGTCCAACCACCTGGTGCTGCCCCTAGATCAACGGCTGTCATTCCTTCGGTGAGATCACGACTTAAGGTTCGCTCTGGCACAAACTGTAAAAAAGCTTCCTCAAGTTTTAACGTCGATCGACTTGGGCCTGCGGCTGGAAACCGCAAGCGACGAATGCCCATCGGAAACTCACTGCGACACACGGCATAAGACACGCCTAAGTACGCCGCATTACCATCCAACATAAACACATGATGTCGAACACCAACAGCTTTATTGCGCAATACACCCGATTTTTTCCAGCCTTCGCGCAGCGGTTTATCCAGTTTTTTAATCAAACCTGATAGGGACTTTGCTTCATTGGTATCGGCTGTTTCAATCCATATTTCTTCGGCTAACGGCAAGGCTCTGGCCGCCTCAAGCAAGGATTCAACACGACCACCCTGCTCTAATTCAATGACATCATTAACGGCGATAATTTGTCGCGCAAAAATCAGTCGATTAAAATCTAACTGTTGTATTAACGACTCACCCGCATCGTCTTGATCCAAGTTATACACAACAAAGCCCGAATCCGGCACAACCTTCGCGTAGCCGTAAAAGCCTCTAACACTGGCCACTTCTGACAACTCAGCCGCACAGTCTTTCTCGAAGCCTTGACGACAGTAAACTAAAACATTTTTCATCAATATCCCTTCTTACCCGACCCTATTGATCGGTAAGCAATTTAAATTATTTATCAGATGGCCACTTTAATTGTGTGTCATCAAAGTGCACCTTTACAAACTCTGCAAACGCTGTTGAAAAGTACAAAGACCCTGTTGGTGGACAAATATACTCGCACTTCTTCCCTTGCCATTCAAAGCGCAAACAATAGGCATGAAGGTAACCTCGATCAGCGGCGCCACCGCCATAGCGAGTATCTCCTAAAATTGGCGCACCAATGCTTTTTAGAGCCACTCTAATTTGATGGGTTTTGCCGGTCAAAGGTCGCAAAAAAAAGGCTCTAAGACCTTGAAAAGAAGAAGAAAAAAACTCTGTGATGGCGAGATTTTCTTGCGTCTTTGTCAGCTTCCACTGACCTCGACGACTGGGCACCATACCGCCACGAATGGTTCCTTGTTTTTTCTTTGGTTTTTTCCCCGACAACGCAATGTAACGCTTCTCTACTAGATGCTGTTCAAACATAGCACCAAAGGTTGCAGTCGCCTTCGCATGACAAGCGACAATTAATAAGCCCGACGTCATCTTATCCAGACGGTGAACAGGGTAAAACGTTTGCTCTGGATAAGCCTCAGCCAAGCTTTGCATAACACCAAGCGTTTCAGATTCAGCGTGAAAACTCATACCCGCCGGTTTATGGATCACCCAATAATCATTGGATTGAAAGACAACGGAGATCAAAACAGCCTCATCACGAAATATAAAGGAAAAATCGATTAGCCAACAAGTTTATCCACAGAGAAAGTGGACAACTCATATGTCAATACAAAGAGAGAAATATATTCGATTGGGCATGCTACAAATCAACGATCGCTTGATAAAATGATGCACCTAAATCGACAATGGATCGGATTTTACAGAGAACACACACCTTTGCCTAATAAATCTCGTCATTGAAACAATTTATTAGGCACAGAAGACACTCACATACGCCATTTTAGCAAAGACTCATCAGTTTAGCGGTTTTGTTAATAATGCTTGGCATGATAATTGATTGACTTCACAATATGCATCACAAAAAGACAAAGTTTAACTGATCGGTCAAATAAATGAGCGCATTCAACGATTTTCGCACCAAAGTTAAACAAGCTTAGGTTTATTTTGGTGCACATTTTGTGCGCAATGACAGTCAATTTCCTATATTATTCGAGTATTTTTAATTAATGAGTTCTAACATGCGCTTTTATATCTGCTCTACTGATAACAATAAGGTACCAGCAAAGTGAAAAAACAACATTTGGTATCACGCCTTGAACTGGTCAAGCTTACGAAACAGTATCCAGGCTGCCTCGCGAATGACCGTATCAGCATGACCCTTATGCCCGGTGAAATTCACGCATTACTCGGTGAAAATGGTGCGGGAAAAAGTACCCTAGTTAAAACCATTTATGGCGTGGTGTCTCCGGACAAAGGCGACATCCTCTGGGACGGAAAAGAGGTGGTCATAAAATCTCCTTCCATTGCCCGTGATCTTGGCATTGGCATGGTCTTTCAGCATTTCTCCTTGTTTGAGACACTCACCATCAGTCAAAACATTGAGCTGTGTCTTAGTAAAACTCAACTGCACGAAATTGGTGACCTCGCCGCTAAAATTACCGAACTGTCTCAAGCCTACGGCCTTAACGTTGATCCCACTCGCTATGTTCACACCTTGTCTATTGGTGAAAGGCAACGCGTCGAGATCATGCGCTGTCTCGTGCAATCGGTGAAATTATTGATCCTTGATGAACCAACGTCTGTACTGACGCCACAGGAAGTAGCTGGACTATTCGATGTACTGCGGACCCTGTCAAAAGAAGGCTGCAGTATTTTGTTTATCAGCCATAAATTGCACGAAGTCACCGAAATTTGCCACAAAGCCACGATTTTACGTGGAGGTAAGGTGGTAGACACCTGTGTGCCAAATGAAGAAACCCCTGCTTCTATTGCTAAAATGATGGTCGGTGATCTAGCAGATCAAGAAGCCGGTTATGTGAAGCGAGAAGGCACGACTACTGTGTTTCACGTTGATGATCTCTCACTTCCTTCTAAACAGCCTTTTGGCACCGTCCTAAAAAACATTCAGTTTGAACTGAAAGCGGGCGAAATACTCGGCGTAGCTGGGGTAGCAGGTAACGGTCAAGACGAATTGATGGCGGTGATCAGCGGGGAAGACGAACGCAATGTTAAAAACCATCTACACCTCAAGGGTGAGCCCATTGGCCATTTGCATGCTGGTGAAAGGCGTAGATTGGGTATGGCTTATGTGCCGGAAGAACGCTTAGGACGTGGTGCTGTACCTGATATGAGCTTGAGTGAAAATGCGCTTTTAACACACAGTGACGGCTTTATTAAATCGGGCTTGGTTGACTGGCAAGGCATTAAAGACTACACCAAATCCTTGATTAGCAAATACAAAGTAAAGTGTCATGGTGAGTTCTCTGAAGCCAAGAGCCTCAGTGGCGGTAACCTTCAGAAATTTATTATGGGGCGTGAGATCGGTCAAAACCCTAACGTATTGATTTGTGCGCACCCAACATGGGGGGTCGATGTTGGAGCGGCGCTGGCCATTCACCAAGCATTGCTTGAATTGCGTGATAAAGGGGCGGCTATTTTACTTATTTCCGAAGACATTGATGAACTGTTTCTGTTAGCCGATCGCATGTCTGCCGTGTGTGATGGGTATTTATCTCCCGTAGTCAGAACAGAGCACACCAACATTGATCAAATAGGACAGTGGATGGCGGGGACTTTTATAAACACACATCAACCACAGGAGGCTCAAGCATGATCCGCATTCAAGCTCGTACCGAGCCAAGCGCATTGATGAAGTTCGTGTCGCCATTGTTAGCGATTGTACTGACCTTAATTTTTGGCGGTATTTTATTCAGCGCGATCGGGAAATCCCCTGTTCAAGCCTTGCAAGTTTTGCTGATCGCGCCGCTTGCAGACAGTTACAATATTGGCGAAATGTTTGTCAAAATGGGCCCTCTTCTATTATGTGCTGTTGGCCTATCTCTCTGTTACCGCGCTAATATGTGGAATATTGGCGCTGAGGGGCAACTTTTAGCAGGAGCGTTAGGTGGCTCGGCTATGGCGCTGTATTTTGTAGAATCAGAATCCATATTTGCCCTTCCAATTACGTTATTAGCAGGCGTTGTCTCAGGCATGGTATGGGCTGCTATCCCCACCTTTTTAAAATTGCGTTTTAATTCCAACCTAATACTCACCACCATTATGTTTAATTACATCGCCCTGTATTTGCTTATTTGGGCGGTTCATGGACCTTTAAGAGACCCGCAGGGATACGGCTTCCCAGAGTCGGCGATGTTTTCTGACGCGACTCTGTTGCCGACTATTTTTGAAAGCAGCCGAACTCACATAGGGATCCTATTTGCGCTGTTGGCGGGTGTCGTTGGCTGGTTTATTCTGACTAAAACCCATCTTGGCTTTCAAATTCGCGTTTTTGGTGCCGATGAGCCTGCAGCAAGGTACGCAGGCTTCCATGGCAAAAAATTGAGCTGGTTCGTTATGTTGTTTGCAGGCGCACTAGCAGGATTAGCAGGCATTGGTGAAACGGCAGGCCCTATTGGCCAACTCGTTCCTAACGTCTCACCTGGCTATGGTTATTCCGCCATTATTGTCGCGTATTTAGGACGTTTACACCCCATTGGTGCCATTATCGCCGCTGCCTTTATGGCGGTACTCTACATGGGTGGCGATTTAGCCCAAATTGAGATGGGCATACCCGTGGCTGTCGTCAGTATGTTTCAGGGGGTTTTATTATTTTTCCTATTGGCGTGTGATTTCTTTATTAACAACCGCCTATCTTTTACCAATCAAGCGACAAATTAAGGCCTTATTATGGATTCGGATCTCATTATACAAATCTTGTTTGCCGCAATAAAAACAGGCACCCCGCTCTTATTCATTGCTCTAGGGGAGTTAATCTGTGAAAAGTCTGGCGTACTTAACCTTGGCCAAGAAGGCATGATGCTGATGGGTGCGGTTGTCGGTTTTTTAGCGGCCTACAGCACAGGAAATGCGGGGTTAGGTGTCATAGCTGCCATAATAATGGGCAGCATTATGAGTTTGATTTTTGCATTTTTAGTGTTGCATGTGGGCGCAAATCAAGTCGCAACGGGGTTAGCGCTAACGATTTTTGGCACAGGTTTAAGCGCGTTTGTTGGCTCCAGTGTTGTCGGTCAAACCATTGAAGGCTTTAAGCCAATCGCCTTACCTTTACTGTCGGATATTCCTTTCATTGGCCGCATTCTGTTTCAACATGACATTCTTGTTTACAGTTCCTTTATGATGGCCTTTATTTTAATGTTTGTTGTCAATAAAACACGCATTGGATTAACACTCAAAGCCGTAGGTGAAAACCCCCATGCCGCCAATGCCATTGGTATTAAAGTGCTTAGGGTTCGCTATCTGGCTGTCATGTTTGGTGGTGTAATGGCAGGGCTATCCGGTGCTTACATGTCATTGGTTTATACCCCTATGTGGGTGGAGAACATGACCGCAGGCCGTGGTTGGATTGCTCTCGCTCTGGTTGTATTTGCCTCATGGCGTGTGGGTCGTATTATGCTGGGTGCTTATTTGTTTGGTTTGGCCAGTATTATGCACTTGGTTTTACAAGGCCTTGGTTGGTCAATTTCGCCCAACTTATTGGCCATGTTGCCATACGTAGCCACCGTCGTTGTGATGGTGATTATCAGTGCCGATAAGTTCAAAGAAAAACTACTGGCGCCTCGGTCTTTAGGTAAGCCTTTCGACCCAAGGCAGATGGCGTAATAAAGTCTCTTAAAGGTCACTTAAAAATACACTACCGTACGCTTTCAGATAAATCCTGTATGCGTACTGTTTAAAAACCGTTTACTACAATCGTTATGATAATAACTGCCTCAGTGGCAAAAGGAGCAGCAATGAAACTTAAAAGTTTACTGGTTGGTTTAGGACTTCTTGCAGGAACCACCATGGTTCAAGCAGAAGACCCGTTAAAAATAGGCTTTGTTTACGTCGGCCCAGTGGGTGATTTAGGCTGGAGCTATGAGCATGACATGGGCCGTAAAGGTCTAGAGGAATACTTTGGTGACAAGGTCAAAACAACCTATGTTGAGAACGTTCCAGAAGGTGCGGATGCTGAACGCGTCATTACTCAATTGGCTAAAGCCGGCAACGATTTCATTTTTACCACGTCGTTTGGTTTTATGAACCCGACCGTGAAAGCAGCGAAACGCTTTCCAAACGTAACGTTTGAGCATGCAACAGGCTATAAGCAGTCTAAAAACCTGGGAACCTACACACTTCGTACCTATGAAGGTCGTTATATCTCTGGTGTCACTGCAGGCATGATGACGGAAACAGACACCATTGGTTACATTGGTTCCTTCCCCATTCCAGAAGTTATCCGTGATATCAATGCCGTCTACATGGGCGCTAAAAGCGTTAATCCAGACATCAAAATCAAAATTGTATGGGCCAACACTTGGTATGATCCAGGCAAAGAAACCGATGCCGCGAATGCGTTAATGGATCAAGGCGTTGATGTATTGATTCAACATACTGACAGCCCAGCGCCATTAATCGCAGCGGAAAAACGAGGCCTACGTGGTATCGGCCAAGCGTCTGATCAAAGTAAATTCGCACCTGAAGCGCATATCTTCTCTGTACGTGATGACTGGGCACCTTACTACATCAAGCAAACCAAAGCCGTCATGAATGGCACTTGGGAACCGAAAGATTTTTGGGGTGGATTTCAAGATGATATGTTAACTCTTGCCTCTATTAACCCAAATCTGCCGACCGACGTGCGTGCAAAAATAGACGCCACTCAAGCCATGATCAAGTCCGGTGAATTTAAACCATTCACAGGCCCAATCAAGGACAATAAAGGCAACCTTGTTGTGCCAGAAGGCCATACCTTGACTGATGTGGAATTGGCTCAAGTAAGCTGGTACGTTGAAGGCATTACAGACGAAATTCCTCGCTAAACAGTAAAGTCGATAACATAAGCTATACAGCCAGTACAACTGGCTGTATATTCCACCGCTTTTCTTTACGAGGGTCGCTTTATGGACACGACAAACACACTCATCGCACTTTCTCAGGCGATGCCAAAGACCGAACTCCACTTACACATCGAAGGCACTTTCGAGCCTGAACAGATGTTTGAGATAGCACGCCGTAATCAGGTTACTTTAAAATACCACACCATCGACGACCTTAAGTCAGCCTACCAGTTTACTAACTTGCAGGACTTCCTTGACCTTTACTATCAAGGAATGTCTGTGCTTTTGCATGAAATTGACTTTTATGACCTAACTATGGCGTACCTTAGCAAGGTGCACAGTGAAAATGTGGTACATGTCGAAATTTTTTTCGACCCTCAAGGACATTTGTCTCGCGGTGTTGCATTTGATGTACAAATTAAAGGCATCTATCGTGCACTTCAGGATGCAAAGCAACAATGGGGAATGACCTCCAAACTCATTATGTCTTTTTTGCGACATTTAACGGAGGAAAGTGCCTTTGAGACATTAGCCCTAGCAACACCTTACCTAGACTGGCTCGATGGTGTTGGATTGGACAGCTCAGAGCTTGGACACCCACCAGAAAAATTTCTGCGCGTTTTTCAAGCGTGCCAAGCATTGGGACTGTATGTCACAGCTCATGCTGGCGAAGAAGGACCGCCGGAATACGTTTGGCAGGCTATCCATGCTATTGGCGTCGACCGTATCGACCACGGTAATCGTGCTTTAGAAGACGATGAATTAGTAGCAGACATCAAGCATCGTGGCCTAACCCTGACCGTCTGTCCCTTATCGAACCTAAAGTTGTGTGTGGTTGACGATATGAAAAACCACCCAATACAAAAGATGCTAGCACTCGGTTTAAATGCGACCGTCAATTCAGACGATCCCGCGTATTTTGGTGGCTATATGAATGACAACTATGCCGCTCTTATCCGCCAGACCCAGATTAATAAGGCGCAACTGTATCTGCTCGCTAAAAATGGTATTTTGGGCAGCTGGATGACAGACTCAGAGAAAGCCACTCACCTCAATACGCTTAACGCACTTTTCGACTGATCCCATTTCTGGATGACTGAACGTAGGGTGTGTTGGTCACTGTTTATCCACTCACCGTACGCCAACATAATACGTCATCGTTTTATTACTGAATGTGATAATATGGCGTTTTTTCTAATCGAGACCATCCTATGACCGTGCCAGCCCCTCAGTTTGACGACACTTTTTACCGTTTACCCAGCAGTGATCGATACAACCAGGTACTCTCACACATCAAAAAAGGCCATGCGGTGTGGACACTGGCAGACCCAGAGGGTTGTCTCATTATTGATCTTGGTAATGATAAAGTGCTGCCTATTTGGCCAAACCAGACACTTGCCTCGTCTTGGGCACAAAAAGACCATATTGGCTTTGAAGCACTCGAGATTACAGCGGTTGATTGGTTGGAAAAATGGCTTCCAGGCATGGAAAAGGATGGCTTCTCGGTAGGTGTTGCACCCAACCTAGCCGGTGAATGCATTGTCTCATCTGCTCAAGAACAAAGCACAGACATACAAAGTAAATAAAAAATGGCTTTAAAACTAAAAAGCTTTGAGCGTACGCCCAAAGCTTTTTACATTCAAGTACTCTGAGTTTTGGTATTAATGCGCTTTTTCAGCGATGTGCCAAGTACCATTCCCCTTGCCGTCACCAGTCGCGTCACCCTTCTTCTTATCACCTACCCAGGTGTAAAGAGGCTCATTTTTATATGTCCACTGCATGGTGCCGTCTTTACGCTCAGTGACACCTAAGCCTTCAATGAGCTTGTCGCCTGCTTTCGCAACGTAAGGTGGCCATTTAACAGCACAACCGTCGTAACAATTAGACTGCCCACCAGCGTCTTTATCAAATGTGTAAAGCGTCATTCCTGCTTGATCGGTAAGTCTGTGTGACATATGGCCATCTGCGTGCGCGGCAGTACTCAACATGACTGGCGACAGCAAAGCCGCCATCGCTGCAGCTTTAATTGTTAACTTCATTTGTGTGCTCCATTAAATGATTTTGTCACGGATTTTAGTTGGTTATTTTTAATTATCTGGTTGTTCCATGATTTAAACGAAATAAAGGCTTTTTTGGATGTATGCCATCATTAAAAAGACGATAAAATGGCTTTTCACTCTTTCAGCAAGATATAGTTCTGCATAATGGTTTTTTTTGCAAAAGAAAGCACTCAATATTGAGGGATTAGAAATAGATCTGGCTTTTTTTTCATGATAGATTCTGACTCCGTAGATGCACTCTTTGTACGAAACTTACCTGTAATGCCAGACCGCGCAGCCTAATAGCAGCCGCTTTTGCAGACACAGATCTGTCTTTCGCCGCAATCGTCTACGTCAAACCTAAAATTAAAAAAAAAAGCTCAAAAGAGCTACTCACAATCAAGGACTATCTATGCAAGCATTCATTGATTTCTTAAATGGAGTCATTTGGAGCCCTGCTCTAATCTATCTCTGTTTAGGCGCAGGCCTATTCTATTCCATCTTGACACGTTTCGCGCAAGTGCGTCATTTCAAAGAAATGTGTTCACTTTTGTTTAATTCAAATGAATCTGATAAAGGGATTTCTTCCTTTCAAGCACTCGCAGTTTCTCTGTCTGGTCGTGTTGGTACCGGTAACATTGCAGGGGTTGCCGCGGCCATTGGTTTTGGTGGACCCGGTGCCGTATTCTGGATGTGGGTAGTGGCTTTTCTGGGTGCCAGTACAGCCTATGCTGAATCCACACTGGGCCAGCTGTATAAAGTCAGTGAAAATGGCCAATACCGTGGCGGGCCGGCGTATTACTTTGAGCGTTGCCTTGGTCATCGTTGGATGGGGGTGTTGTTTGCTCTTGCATCTATCCTAGCCTGTGGTGTTTTCTTGCCAGGCATTCAAGCCAATTCTGTTGGTAATGCTGTGGTACAAGTGTTTGGTGAAGGCACGGTTGTTTCAAGCTCTTTTGGTGATGTTGGCTCGACCAAGTTAGTTGCCTTAGCGGTTATTTTACTTGTACTGGCGTTCATCATTTTCGGTGGTATCAAACGCATTGCAGGCTTTACTCAAGTCGTCGTACCCTTCATGGCACTTGGCTACATCGTTATGGCCTTGATTGTTGTCTTCCTTAACCTAGATAAAGTGCCAGGCATTTTCGGTATGATTTTCACCGACGCTTTCACGGCTCAAGCAGGCTTTGGTGCCGCGATTGGTTGGGGTGTAAAACGAGGCGTATATTCAAATGAAGCGGGTCAAGGTACAGGACCTCACGCAGCCGCCGCAGCGGAAGTTCAGCATCCTGCACAGCAGGGTTTGGTTCAAGCCTTCTCTGTCTATGTTGATACTCTGTTCATTTGTACGGCGACGGCACTGATGATTTTGATTACTCAACAATACAATATTCAAGGCACTCTACCTGATGGTCAGTTTATTGTTCAAAACGTTGATCCTTCTACCATTATTGCCTCTCCTGCCTTTACACAAATGGCACTGGCCAGCGTATTCGGTAACATTGGACCCATCTTTGTAGGCATTGCCCTGTTCTTCTTTGCCTTCACAACGATCTTAGCCTATTACTATATCGCAGAAACCAATGTCGCTTACCTTCGTCGCGCTTTGAAAATGAACGTGTCGCTGACTCTGGTTAAGCTGCTCATTATGTTCATGGTTGCCTACGGTACCGTTAACACAGCAGGTTACATCTGGAATCTTGGTGACGTGGGTGTAGGCTTAATGGCTTGGTTGAATATTGTGGGCATTATTGCCATCTTCTTTATGTCTCGTCCAACGATGAAAACATTACGCGATTACGAAGAGCAAAAAGCAGCTGGCGTTAAAGAATACACCTTCAACCCGAAAGCCCTTGGCATTAAGGGTGCAGAGTTTTGGGAAAAACGTTACGAAGAGCAACAAGCTCAGAAAAACGCTAAAAAGTAACTTTGTATCTATGTAAAACGTTTAGACGTTAAAAAAAGGGACAGCAAACACACTGCTGTCCCTTTCTTGTCTCATGCTCACTGTTTCATAAAAGAGAAAGCACGCATGACGCTTATTGGCTTTATCACTGTTGACTTTATCATTGTTGATTTGATCACCAATACAAACTCACTGCAGCAAACATAGCCGCCACCAGCGCATAAAATAACATTGGTATAATTGTTCGTTTGATAATAAACCCTTCTTGGTTTTTAATCCCTAAAATCGTCGACACAGCAATGATGTTGTTAATACACACCATATTCCCCATCGCAGCCCCTGCCGACTGTAATGCGAGCACAAGCGTTACAGGCAATCCCACCTCTTCTGCAATCCCCAGCTGAATGCCGCCAAAAGTGATATTTGAAACGGTCGCTGACCCTGAGAAAAAAGACCCCAATCCACCCAATAATGCAGCGGCATACCCCCAGTAATCCCCAAGTAAATTGGCAAATGCCTGAGCCAACAGCAACATGGGGGCACTGTCGCCACCCTGCATCATTAATTTCACCATCACCAAAGCGCCTATTAAAGACAAAATCGGCAGTAACAATCGCTTTCCAGTATCGCGGAAAGAGTTCGCAACCAAATGTCGTGACATACCAAATAAAGGGATACAAATTAGCGAAACGATAAGAAAAGGAATGATGGCTGGCACATACAAACTCTTATATTGCCAGTTGACCTCGGTGCCTAAAATACCGTTTATGCTCAATACCAGCGCTTTGCTCACCGCAAAAGCCGTTTCACCAAATTGAAAGGAAAACAAAGGCGACAGAGTATTTAATAGGTCTTTCACGCCCCATTGTGGAATACGCGTTACTATAAGAATCAAAATCAACAGAGCAAACGGTAGAAACACCTTCACGACGTCTCGAAATGTCACCAACTTAACAGCCTCGGCCGCACCAACTTGTGCGCTCAGGCCCAATCCTTTTTTGGCAAAAAAGACACTGAAAGCCAAACCAATCGCACCACCAATTAAAGAAGGAAACTCATAGTTCCATTGCGCAAACAAAACATAAGGCACAGTACAAGACAATACACTCAGCACAATAAAAAACGCATTCTGGCGTATCTCTTGCCAACTTAAAAGAAAGCGCAAAGCGATAAAAGGAATGATCAAAGCAGCGATGCTGTTTAATAATGCTGTCTGCTTTGAGATAGCTATAAGTTGTACTTCAGTCAAGGGCAGTGCCGATAAACCAAACCAAATAGGAGTACCAACTGCACCAAATGACACAGGAACGGAATTCATGACCAAAGCAAAAATGGCAACAGGGATCGCAGGAAAGCCGAGCCCAACCAAAATAGGGGCTGCAATGGCTGCGGGTGTACCAAAACCTGATGCGCCTTCGATCATAAAAGCAAACGCCCAACCGATGATCATTAACTGAGCGACTTTGTTACCACTGATACTTTTTAGCCACTGACTCAATATGGCTTCTGCGCCAGAAAAAAACAGCATTCGATTTAATAGAATAGCACCGGCCACGATAGAGATAGGTGTCAAAACAGACAACACACCAGCCACCACGTTTGCACTTAATAATTGAACATCTGCATCAAATAAAAAGAGTTGAATGAGTGCAACCATAATAGCCGTTGCAGGCAAAGCAATATGCGAAGGAACCGCATTGCGTTTTGTCATCGCCCATATGAGAAGTAAAATAGGTAGACCAGAGACTAAAGTATTCATGCTTTTCCTTGATAAGTGAAGCGCAAACTCCCATTGTGTGGGAGGTCTTGCAAGAGTTGCGCGCCATTCTAACACTGACCACAATTTTTCATCACTATATTAGATATAAACACGAGAAACTGGCATAAAAAATCACAAAAAAGACGGCTCATACACGATGAGCCGCCTTTTTAGCATTTTATTCTTAGTTTGCTTTCGGTTCTTCTAAAGAAAAACGCTTAAACGATACCCTGCTCTATCATGGCGTCTGCAACCCGCTTAAACCCGGCAATATTTGCCCCAACCACAAGGTTACCTGGCTGACCGTACTCGGTAGCCGTTTCATTGGCCGCATCAAAGATATTCTTCATGATGACTTTTAATTTCTCATCAACCTTTTCAAACGACCAAGTTTGCATGCTCGCATTCTGAGCCATTTCTAGCTGACTGGTTGCAACACCGCCCGCATTTGCTGCTTTGCCCGGACCATAAGCGATCTTAGCCTCAATAAAAGCATCGACAGCGGCTTGTGTAGACGGCATGTTTGCCCCCTCACTGACGGCAATACAACCGTTTTCCAGTAACGTTTTTGCGTCCTGCTCCGTCAGTTCATTTTGTGTAGCACAAGGGAAGGCAACCTCGGCTTTAATATGCCAGACCGAATGACCGCCCTCAGGGTAATCCGTCGCAGGAATATAATGTGCGTCGTGATGTGTGTCTAAGTATTCTTTCAAACTAGCACGACGTACTTCTTTGATTTCTTTCAATAAAGCAAGATCAATACCTTGATCATGGTGCAAAGTACCACGAGAATCTGAACAGCTAACCGGAGTCGCACCTAATTGATACAGTTTTTCAATCGCATAGATCGCAACATTGCCCGCCCCTGACACAACGCACTTCTTGCCCTGCAACGAGTCTCCACGTGCTTCCAACATATACTGAGCAAAGTAAACAGCACCGTAGCCCGTTGCTTCTTTTCGCGCCAAGGAGCCGCCCCATAGGAGACTTTTACCCGTTAATACGCCTTCGTATCGACCGGTTAATCGTTTGTATTGGCCAAACATGTAACCAATCTCGCGGGCACCCACACCAATATCACCGGCAGGCACGTCTGTTGTCGGCCCTATATGTCGATATAACTCGGTCATAAAAGACTGGCAAAAACGCATGATTTCACCGTCAGAGCGCCCTTTAGGGTCAAAATTAGCACCACCTTTACCGCCGCCAATTGGAAGACCTGTCAAGGCGTTTTTAAAAATTTGCTCAAAGCCCAAGAATTTAATAATGCTTGCGTTAACACTGGGGTGGAAACGTAATCCGCCTTTATAAGGCCCAAGAGCGGAGTTAAACTCTATGCGATATCCTTTGTTCACTTGAATATTACCTTGATCATCCACCCACGGCACACGAAACATCAACTGACGCTCAGGTTCCACCATGCGTTGAATAATGGCTTCCTTTTGATAACGTGTATTGCTTTCTAAAACAGGTGAGAGAGAATCCAACACTTCTTCAACCGCTTGGTAAAACTCACATTGGGCTGGGCTCGTTCTTTGCAGGTCAGTAATCGTCTGGCGAATATAGGTCATTAACGCTTAGTCCTTAGTCAATAATGAAAGTGAAACATTTTTGTGCATTTTAATTTAGGAAAGGTCTTTTGGTAGCATAATGGGTCTATAACGATTAAAACAAGGATCTAAACTCTTAAAAAACCATTACTAATCAGACAAATACAGCATATGGATCAAAAATAAACCAAAACCTATTTTCGCACAAATTTAAAGCAAAATAATTCAGATGGCACTAAAATAATGCACATCACTATATAGAAAATCTATAATGTATTGAATTTAAATTGCTTTTGGAAACAGGAAAAAGCGGATAATTCTGAATTTTTTCATGTTATGCAAAATAACTCGCTAAGAATGCGGTTTTGAACAGAAGAATTCTCTTTCTGTTTTTTGTTGAAATAGACCGTTTGAAACCGATACCTCCTACAAAAGAAGTATCGGTTGAAAAGAGAAAAGAAGTGCAAGAAGACGAATAAAGAAAAGTGTTAACGTGGGACTGAAAAGCCTATGGGCGAAAGCGGTCGTTATACTTTTTCTCGGTAAGCATACGTCGCATCAAAGCGCGACTGAATCCAGTCACCACTCAAAATCGCCTCATACTTAGCGGGGGTGGTTTCTGTGGCACAGCTTGGCACACACTCCACGTTGGTTTCATAGTCAGGTTCAACAAAAAATGGAAAAGAGTAGCGATGCACATCCGGCAAAGAGGCTCGCACTCGGTGTGCCGTGGAGACGTATTCATCATTGGTCCACCGCTGCATTAAGTCGCCAATATTCACCACAATCGCATTATCGATAGGCGTGGCGTCTAACCATTCACCCTGTCTATTTTTGACCTGCAAACCACCGACTTGATCCTGTAACAATAACGTCACGCAACCATAATCAGTATGAGCACCGGCACCATTATCGTGCTCACTGACAGGACGCGGTGGGTAATGAATCATGCGTAATACGGTGACGTGATTTTGAAAACAACGGGTAAAAAAGTCGTCTTCAAGCTTTAGCGCTTGCGCCATAGCCGTTAACAAGGTTTGGGCGACTTGAAACGCCTCAACGTAGTAGTCTTGCAACACTTCCAGCGTTTTAGGGTCCGATGGAATTTGATTGGGTCCATACGTATTTGGGTATTTGGCCACCAGAGGATGATCTCTTGGAAAATCCAACGCCATATCGAATGTTTCTTTCCAATCCGCGTGGCCTACCTCGTCTAACTGCTCTTCGCCAATATTGCCATATCCACGGTGATTAATGCTGTTTTTGATGTCAATGGCATTTTTTACTGCTTGAGGTTGGTTAAAAAAACGTTTGGCTTCACGCATCAGCGCAGACATTAATTCAGCCGAAATACCGGTATTGACCAAGTAAAAGAAGCCAATTTCTCGGCAAGCTGTGTCCAACGCTTGTATTTCATTTTGACGAATGGCGTCACTTGAATGCGTCAGTTTAGACAAATCGATGAGAGGGATAGACATGAACCCGTTCCTTACGCTCTAGAAGATAGTTTAATAAGTTGTGTGTGTTTAAGGTTGAATCGTTTTAACCCTAAATCACCAAAATCTACGACAATCATAGGTTTGTCGCCTTTCTCTTGGCGAACAATGACCCCTTGGCCGTATTTATCATGACGTACCTTGTCACCGGACTGTAATCCATTATGCGCTTCCACCCGATGTCGAAACACCAAAGAGGGAGAGGGTGAGACAGCTTGTAAATAACGCTGAAAAACCGTGCCTTTTTCAGAAGCAATGGCTGTGCCATGCTCTTCCCCTTGCCAAGCGTCACAGATTTGGCTTACCGCGTAGGGCTGCGCCTCGAACACAAAACGCGATAAAGACAGACTTTTTACCGCAGCGCGGGGAATGTCCCCCTGCTTCATGCGCTTATGCTCATCATCGGTTGGCGTTTCTAGTATAACGAGTTTTTTCTTTGCCCGGGTGATCGCAACATAAAATAAGCGCCGCTCTGAAGCAAGATTACTGGCCGCTTGCTTATCGACTGCGCTGAGGTCTTCATCGTAATAGGGAAAGCGACCCTCTTGTAATCCAGACAGCAATACCTGATCAAATTCTAATCCCTTGGATTTATGAATGGTCATTAAATGAACACCATGATGATCATCAGCCTGCCGCTCATTAAGCGACGCCAGTTGTTCTAACAAGCTTTTGGCATCCGCTCCAACCCCTTTTACATAAGCTAGGAAGGCTTCACAGGTGGCCATTTTTTCTTGGGTTTGAATGTCTTTGCTGCTGGTACTGTCAAAGTAACGATAGATGCCTAACTTTTCTAATGTCTGGGTCAGACCCTGTGCTGGATCCGTACGAAACACGGTGAGACCGCGCAACCAATCGGCTCGCTCATACAGTTTTTTTGCGCGCCAGCCTTCGGTTGCGTCCGCTAAGGATTCGATCATTTGTGGTAATAAATGCGGCGACTGTTTGGCCTGCTGGATCAGAGTTTTACGTTGTGCCATTGACGCTCCCAAGCTCGGCGTCGTTAACAAATACTCGATGTCATCACGATGAAAAAATACATCTGGCGTCTCTAAACCACCCGCAATCACCGCCAAATAAGCCATCAACATGCGGATTTGACGATTTTCCAATAAAGGAGAATCACCGTGTAATTGGTAAGGCACGGCCTTGTGCATCAGCGCCAATTGTACCGGCACCATATCACTGTAAAGACGCACCAGCACCGCGGTATCACTCAACACCCGCCCTTCATCAACCCAGGCTTTAAGCTCACCCAACAAGGCTTTACCGGTTTTTGGCGATCGAGCAAACGACACGCGTGTCCGTTCTCCAGCCCCAATAACCACCGCATTTGGGTCATTTTCACTGATGATGCTAGAAGCCATCAAGCCAATAGAATGACCAAAACGAAAGCTGGTACTGAGACTAAAAGGAACAACAGAGGCAAAATCTTCATCAAACTGAGTTTGCATAATAGTTGGACTCGCACCACGCCACTCATAAATACACTGCTGTACATCCCCCACAATCATCCACTGACACGGCGTAGGATACAGGCATTTTAATAGCTCATATTGGCATGGGTTAATGTCTTGAAACTCGTCAATTAACAGGTGCTGGAAAGCCGGCACCAAGCCTCTGATTCTGACCAGCTCTGATTCTGGTAAGGTTTTCACCAACTCGTACGGGTCACTGATCAAATCTGCAAAAAATCGCACATTATTGCGTTTACGCAGTCGCTCTAGCTCATCATAAAGAGCAGGAAAAAATTGACGCTCGGCCGACCAATCTAGCGCTTCAAATACGGTTTGCGCATCTTGATCAGACGCTTTCACTTGATCAACAAAGAGCAAAAGGTCTTCTAGCCAGTCTTTTTCATCTTGAATGGCAATTTTTTGTTCGCCCTTGCGTACCAAACGTTGCATTGCCTCGCGCAACATTTTGATCATGCTAAAATCGTCTGTCAGCAACTTAGAACTTGGCAGCCAGCTTTGTTGCTCCAATCGACGACAAAGCTGCATACCAAAGGCATGAAATGTCGTCACCGTTGGGGAGCGCAAATAACCCGCCCCCCTGAGGCGCTTATTTAAACGTTCAGAAAACTCCACCTGCGCACTTTTGTTGAACATAAAGACCCCAATCTGAGAGGGATCAACGCCTTGTGCTAACAGATACTCAATACGAGCAATTAAGGTGGTTGTTTTTCCTGCACCGGCCACGGCAATCACCTTTGCCGGAGAAATCAGATCGTGTTCAACAACGGAGCCTTGCTCCTCTGTTAAATTGTGTGCTATAGGTTTCACGGTTTCTGCTTGCCTCAAAATAGTCTGACCTGATTCTGGAGTGTGTCGTATCTGCCAATAGAGTGCGAAATAAATGGCTGCAACATGGTACGCTAAAAGTGGTTTTTAATAAAAAAACAATTCCTATTGCAGTAAGAATGCGTATCTTACTGGTGAATCGCATATAATTGTTCATTATGATTTGGAGAAAATGGTTTGAAAAGAAGTATAAAAGAATCTCTTGTCAGCCTGTCAATCATCACGACGTTGGCGCTGACCAGCCAATTTACCTTGGCAGACACACCGACATGGCAAGACACACTCAATCAAGCCAAAGGGCAAACTGTGTATTTTAATGCTTGGGGCGGCGCCGATAATATTAACGATTACATTCAATGGGCGGCGGATCGTTTAGAGGAGGATTACGACGTGACATTAAAACACGTCAAGCTGACTGACGCGTCTGATGCAGTCAATCGTGTTCTCGCTGAAAAAACCGCAGGTAAGAATACGAATGGCTCAATTGATCTCATCTGGTTAAATGGCGAAAACTTCCGTGCGATGAAAGACAATGCTTTGCTGTCAGGCCCCTTTAGTCAGCGTCTGCCCAACTACCGTCAGTATGTGGATGAGAATGCTCGTCAGAGCCTAACTCAAGATTTTGGTACGCCCGTCGATGGAATGGAGTCGCCATGGGGGATGGCGCAAGTGATCTTTATGCATGACACCCAAACATTACCCACCCCCCCTAAATCCATAGCGGAGCTGTTGACTTACGCGCAAGCAAACCCTGGACGCATAACCTACCCTGAGCCGCCACAGTTTCTTGGCTCTACGTTTTTAAAGCAGGCGTTGTATGAATTAACCGAGGACACGGATTTACTCTCGCAACCCGTTGACCAAGTTAATTTTACGACTATTACCGCGCCTTTATGGGAGTATTTAGATACCTTGCATTCGGTCGCATGGCGCAACGGTCAAACCTTTCCATCAGGCTCAGAAGAAATGATACGACTGTTGGATGACCAAGAAATTGATGTCGCACTGAGCTTCGATGTGTCGGCTGCGTCGGTACAAATTGATAAAGGCAACCTTGCCGACTCAGTGCGCTCCTATGTGTTTACTCAAGGCACTATTGGCAACACACACTTTTTAGCCATTCCTTATAATAGTAGCGTCAAAGCCGGTGCTCAGGTGGTGGCTAATTTTATGCTGTCACCCGAAGCACAAATTCGTAAACAACACCCAACCGTTTGGGGCGATTTAAGTGTGCTGTCTTATAACAGGTTGTCAGAGGCTGAAAAAGAACAGTTTAATGACATTCCACGAGGCATAGCAACGTTAAGCATTGAAGAGCTTGGTCAAACGTTACCCGAGCCACACAGCAGCTGGGTGTCCGCACTGGAAAAAGAATGGCGTCGTCGTTATGCCCAATAACCTCCAAGCAGACACTCTCAAATCTATGAATAAGAAGTAAAATGCCCTTAACTTACCCAAGACTGATCACATGGTGCATTGCCTTGCTGTTAATGGTGCCCATCGTGGTCGGTCTTATCAGCACGATCTTGCCGGCTTTTCATTACTTTCCGCCATTAAATGAACAACAACTTTCTTTTGCCCCTTGGGTTGAATTGTTTTCTCAAGGGGAGTTTTATGCCAGTTTAAAGTTAACGCTTATTACCGGCATTGGTGCTCCTATTGTGTCTCTCTGGTTGGCATTTTCTTTATTAGCCTGGGGGTATCAACGCCCTTTTTTCCGTAAAATAGAGGCCTTACTTTCGCCGATTCTCGCCATTCCCCACGCCGCTATCGCAATTGGCTTGCTGTTTTTACTGAGCCCATCTGGCTGGCTGATTCGTCTATTCAGCCCATGGTTAACCGGTTTTGATCGCCCACCTAACTGGATCAGCGTACAAGACCCCTATGGTTTGTCGTTGTTGCTTGCCCTAACCGTTAAAGAAATGCCCTATTTACTGTTCGTTATGTTAGCGACAATGAAGAGCATCAAGGCACAAGAAAGCCTCGAAGTCGGGCAGGCGCTTGGTTACAGCCGACTGACTCTATGGCGCAAAGTACTGATTCCCCAGCTTTACCCTCTGGTACGATTGCCCATCTTTATCGTTGTCGCCTTTAGCTTAACCGTGGTTGATTTAGCCCTTGTCATTGGCCCTAATACCCCTTCTACTCTGGCTGTCACGCTACTGCGTTGGTTCAATGACCCCGATTTTTCTATGCGCTTCATGGCCAGTGCAGGCGCTGTTTTCCTCATGTTGTGTGTGCTGCTTGTTATAGTCGGTTGGGAACTCAGCCACCTGCTCACCCGTCATCTAACACGTTCGGGGCGAAGCAATGGAAAACGCAAAGGGATCACGGACAACCTGTTAAGACTCGGCGCGGGAGTCGGCGTACTGACATTGTTGAGCGGTTTTGTTGCTCTGCTTTTGTTGCCTATTTGGTCATTGACGAGACGCTGGCGCTTTCCTGACTCCTTACCCAGTCAATGGACTTGGAGCAACTTAGATCGCGCCGCACCTCTGTTGTTAGAGCTGACCACAAACACCTTAGTCATCGCGCTGTTTTCTACTCTGTTTGCCTGTGCCGTCAGTTTAATCATGCTCGAAACCAAACGACATTCTCTTGCAAGCCGGCACCAAACGACCAACAACCATTTGTTCGATTGGCTTATTTATGTTCCTATTTTATTGCCGCAAGTGGGGTTTCTCTTTGACTTGCACGTATTGCTTATTTATCTGAATTTAAACGGTGACTTAAGTGCCATCATTGCACTGCATTTTATGTATGTGTTGCCTTACGTGTATTTAACGCTAAAAAGCCCTTACTTAGCCTTTAACGAAGGGTATTTACAGCAAGCAAATCGTCTCTGCTATCGGCCCTGGCGTAATTATCTCCACATCAAAATCGCCATGCTTAAGCCCGCTCTATTAACGGCCTTTGCCATTGGTTTCTCTGTCAGCATTGCGCAGTACCTGCCAACACTTATCGCTGGTGAAGGGCGCTATAGCACACTAACCACCGAAGCCGTGGCACAAGCGGCGTCGGGGGACAGAAAGCAGGTTGGCAGCATGGCCATGCTACAAGCGCTGTTTCCTATCCTAGTATTTTGGTTTGCGCAATTCATTCCATCACGATGGACAAGATGGCGACTGGCTATTCAAAAATGGCGTATTTAAAGAGGGTATACCGTGTTAGTGGTAAAAAATTTCTGCCTATCACTGAATGAAAAACGTTTAATTCAGCAGGTAAATTTCCGTATTGATAAGGGTCACGTCCTCTCACTGATGGGGCCAAGTGGCATCGGTAAATCCAGCTTATTGCATTTTTTGAGTGGTACTCTACATCATAGTTTGACCGCAACAGGGGAGGTGTTTTTGGATGGAAACCCTATTCATGATAAACCGACCCCATTAAGAAAAGTGGGCTTATTGCAACAAATGCCCCTGCTGTTTCCGCATATGAGTATTTTAGAAAACTTATTGTTTGCCATCTCAGGTGACCTAAAACCCGTGGAACGTCTACAGACAGCGCAACAGGCTTTGGAAAAACTGGGGATTCCTGACAAAGCGAATGCATTGCCTGATGAGCTGTCTGGAGGACAACAAGCTCGCGTGGCCTTGCTTCGTACCTTGTTGTCGAAACCAGATTACCTTTTGCTCGATGAGCCATTTAGCAAACTTGACCCAGCATTGAGACGCGATGTTCGAGCCTTTGTGTTAGCGGAAATTCGTCAAGCCAATATTCCTGCCCTACTGGTCACACACGATACCGACGACGCAAAAGCCATGCAGGGCGACTGCTTGGAACTGGAAAGCTCACCTTCTTTTTCAACATCGACATAAAAAAGGCTCATTCCATGGGATGACATGAGAATGAGCCTATCAGGACGGTTTAGCGTCCTTTCGTTATTCAAAAATACAAAATTTACACTGGACTAGTAACCGCGTGTTTGCGTTAACTTGCTTAACCATACCGTGGCTTTTTGCTCCAACGCTGAAAAGAAGGACAGCCCTAAACGCTCCGCCATACCTTTTGGTTGTTTGTAAGCAATTTGAATTACATCGGCTTTGTCATATTGAGACACCAAGTACGCATCACTGGTCATAACACTGTCGACTAGATGATTTTCAAGGGCTTCAGATCCATACCAGGTATCTCCGGTGGCAATCGCTTCAATATCAAGCTGTGGTCGCTGACCAGAAACAAAACGCTTGAACAAGCCATGGGTATCTTCTAAATCTTGTTTGAATTTTTCACGTCCTTCTTCTGTATTTTCACCAAGCATGGTCAAAGTACGCTTATAACGGCCTGCCGTATGAAGCTCCACATCAATCAAGCTTTTATCCAGCAATCGATGAACATTCGGAATCTGCGCCACAACACCAATGGATCCTAAGATCGCAAAAGGCGCCGCAATGATTTTATCTGCCACACAAGCCATCATATACCCGCCACTTGCTGCCACTTTGTCAACGCAAATGGTTAGGGGAATCTGAGCTTCACGAATACGCTGTAACTGGGAAGCGGCCAAACCATAACCGTGCACCACACCGCCGCCACTTTCTAAACGAACCACGACCTCATCTTGTGATTTTGCCACACTTAAAATGGCGGTAATTTCTTCTCGCATGGTTTCAACGGCGGACGCCTTGATATCACCATCAAAGTCCACCACATAAACGCGCTTTTTTGGTGAGTCTTCGACCGTGTGATGGCCTTTCTTCAAAGCCTTTTTCTCTTGTTTGTCTTTTTTCTTCTTTTCTTTGTCTAAATTTTTCAATACTTTCTTGTCTAATAATTGACGATCTAATTCAGATTTCATCGTCTCGTAGCTTTCATTTAACTTGGTAACGGACAAACTACCAGGCTGTGCCTTACGTTTACCGCTGGACAAAATAACCAATAGAAACCCAATAACCAAAGCAATACTGACTAATTTCAGTAAAAACCCGGCATAATCCACTAAAAATTCCAATTTTTTTATCCTCTTATTTTTTCAATACGTCGAGATACTAGAGTGCTTGCACCAAATAGCAACAGGTATTCTGTATTATCCGAATTTCTTTTCCTGTGTAGATACTGCTTGCTATATACCTTATCATCTTTGCGCCTTTTTACTTCTTCTTGACACTTGCCTGAAGAAAAACTAACAAGATTCTTCTTAATAACCTTTAATAGAACAATCTTGTTATTTTTTCAGATCTTGGCGCTGCTTATTTAACAGGAGCAATTCATGAAACCTACTCTTTCTCAAGCTTTTGGGAAAAACTTTCTCGGTGCGTCACCCCTTTGGTACAAACAAGTTATCTTGGCTTTTTTGATCATTAACCCCATCGTTCTGGTCACATTAGGGCCGTTTGTAGCGGGTTGGTTATTAATCATTGAATTTATTTTCACCCTAGCCATGGCATTAAAGTGCTACCCACTGCAACCCGGCGGTTTACTGGCCATTGAAGCGGTTGCACTGGGTTTAACCTCCACCGAAGGCGTATACACCGAGGTCTCACATAATTTAGAAGTCATACTGCTGTTGATGTTTATGGTGGCAGGCATCTACTTTATGAAAGACATGTTGCTGTTTATCTTTAATAAACTGCTGGTCAAGGTAAAATCTAAAATCATCATCTCACTGATTTTCAGTTTCTCCGCCGCCATGATGTCGGCTTTTTTGGATGCCCTCACCGTTACCGCGGTGC
Organism: Marinomonas algarum; assembly: GCF_020532605.1. GTDB lineage: Bacteria > Pseudomonadota > Gammaproteobacteria > Pseudomonadales > Marinomonadaceae > Marinomonas > Marinomonas algarum. Next base: position 342,686 of record NZ_JAJATW010000001.1, read on the forward strand.
TTATTAGTGTTGGTGTGGGATTTTATTCTGTTTATCACAAAGCCGCTTCCGGTCAAAACGCCAACAAAAACCATGATGTGGCGACCGACGATGGCATTCTTCCCGTTAACGCTGAAGACTTGAATGAATTCCGTTCCTTTTTACGTGACTTGTTGATGCATGGTGCTGTGGGTACCGCATTAGGAGGCGTAGCAACCCTAGTGGGTGAGCCGCAAAACCTATTGATCGCCAAAGTGGCAGGGTGGGACTTTGTTGAGTTTTTCCTCAATGTTGCGCCTGTTTCCATTCCAGTGTTTGTCGCTGGACTGTTAACCGTTGTTGTATTGGAAAAAACAGCGTGGTTCGATTACGGCGCTCAACTTCCTGATAATGTGCGCAACATCCTGAACAATTTCGAGAAAGAAGAAAGCCAAAAACACACCAATAAAATCAAGGCACAACTTATTATACAAGGCGTTGTTGCAATATTGTTGGTACTGTCATTAGCGTTTCATGTCGCAGAAGTGGGTCTTGTAGGCTTGATGGTTATTGTTCTGCTAACGTCTTTTAATGGCATTATTGAAGAGCATCGTATCGGACACGCATTCGAAGAGTCTTTACCTTTCACGGCTTTGTTAGTGGTCTTTTTTACCGTCGTGTCCGTCATCCACACACAACATTTGTTCCAGCCAGTCATTGATGTGGTTCTTCATATGCCCACTGACAGCCAGCCGATTATGTTGTTTGTTGCCAATGGTTTACTTTCTGCGATCAGTGATAATGTGTTTGTTGCAACGGTTTACATCAATGAGATCAAAGCCGCTTTGGATGCCGGAACCATTACCCGTGAGCACTTTGATGTGCTTGCTGTCGCTGTTAACACCGGCACTAACTTACCCAGTGTTGCCACGCCAAACGGACAAGCTGCTTTTCTTTTCTTATTGACCTCGGCCATTGCGCCTTTGCTGCGCCTGTCCTATGGAAAAATGGTTTGGATGGCCTTGCCTTACACCATCGTTCTCAGTGTTGTTGGTGGTTTGTGCGTCGTCTATTTGCTGTAAAAAAACGCTAAAAATAAGACTTTAAAAAATGCCCAATGGCGGTGACATCGCCATTGGGCATGGTGTTAATGCTTAATGCGCCACAACGATTGACCCGATTTTTTGTCAATTAGATCTAAACGCTCTTCGTGTATTTTAAGTTCATCCTGACTCGCACGAATCACTTTTAACATAGGGCGATCGCTTGAGAATCGACGAATAGCTTCCGCCTCCCCTTCCTGCTTAGCTTCATCACTGCCATTATTGGCCAATCCCAAACTCGTTTGGCCGCCTGTCATAAGCAGATAAACGTCCGCTAAAATTTCAGCATCAAGTAAGGCGCCATGCAATTCACGGTGGGAGTTATCAATACCATAGCGTTTGCATAGAATATCGAGGTTATTCTTTTGCCCCGGGTGTTTTTTCCGCGCGTAGACCAAACTATCAAACACACCACATACTTCAGCGGTCTTTGGGTAGCCGCCTAGACGAGCAAATTCATGATCCATAAACCCGATGTCAAAAGGGGCGTTATGGATAATCAGTTCCGCCCCTTTAATAAAGTCAAAAAACTCTTGGGCAATCTGTTGAAACCTCGGTTTATCAGCAAGAAACTCATTGCTAATACCGTGGACGCGAAATGCTTCTTCCTCAACTTCACGATCTGGATTGATGTACACGTGAAAATGTCGATTGGTGAGTTTGCGACCAATCATTTCCACACAGCCTATTTCAATAATCCGATGGCCCTGTTTAGGATCAATGCCCGTTGTTTCTGTATCAAGAATAACTTGTCTCATGACTTCGCTCTTAGTTCGTCAATGCCTTGGTTCGCTAACTGATCGGCTATTTCATTGCCTTCAATACCAGCATGCCCTTTTACCCACTTCCAAGTCACCTGATGTCGCTGGCACTCTTTGTCTAGATTTTGCCAAAGGTCTTTATTCTTTACCGGTTGCTTAGACGCGGTCATCCAGCCCTTGCGCTTCCAGCCAGCCAGCCACTCGGTGATACCTTTTTGTACGTAAGAGGAATCGGTAAAGAGTGTCACCGCGCACGGCTCTTTTAAGGCTTTTAACCCCTCAATCGCCCCCATTAGCTCCATTCGATTATTGGTTGTATCCTGCTCTCCACCACAAAGGCGTTTTTCGTGTTCGCCAAATGTTAACCAAGCGCCCCACCCTCCAATACCAGGATTTCCCTTGCAGGCACCGTCTGTGTACATTTCAACTTTTTTCACTCTTTTATCTCTTTTGCTGTGGGTTTTGTCAAAGGCGGTACTCGAACACGAGCACCAGACCATCGGGGTTTTAGCGGAATAAAGCGCTTTACCTGTTTTGTAGCGGTCATAATATAAATGCCGCTAAAAGGCAGTTTTAACGGTCGGAAGATTTTTTCTAACCAAGAAAAACGTGCCCGCCATTGACTGCTGTGTATTGGAGGATCATAAAAAACAAAGCGTTTACTTTCTAAGGTTAAGCCCGCTACTTTTAGCCAGTCTTCTAAGCGTTGATGGGCAATAAAGTGCCCACACCAAGGCGCATTTTTTTGCTTTGAAAACAGTTTTGCAAACAAACGACATCCCCCCCACACACTCATGGGGTTAAAACCCACAATGATCAGCTTGCCGCTGGGCAACAAGGTTCGCGCCGCCTCTCGCAAGTCATCATGGGGCGTTGCGGAGATGTCTAATGTATGGTGGAAGACGTGGACATCGACCCCGTCAGGCTCAAACGGTAACTCGCTTGCTCTGGCAACCACTGTATTACAGGGTGCACCGAACTCTAATGTTGGTGCGACTAAAAGGCTGTGTCGTAATCGATGATCATCGAATTGAACATTTTTCAACGGTGATTGTGCCACTAAATAATAACCCACGGTCGCATCGAGCTCTTTCGCAATTTCTGCTACTTCAACGCGCAACAAGGTGTCACCCAATTCAGTTTGATACCATTTTTGAAAAAATTGTCTTGATTGATCATCCAACATACAATGCACACTCTTTTATAACGGTATAACGATGTCCTTGTTTTTATAACAAGTCACAGCCTGTATCACTTAATAACAAAGAGACATAAACGATGACTGTTTTTCCGCTTCCCGCTTTTCAAGATAATTATATCTGGATCCTCCAGGATAAAGAAAGTTCCGCTATTTGGGCCATTGACCCAGGGGATGCAGAGGTCGTCACCCAATACTGTAAAAACGAAGGTAAAAATTTACGCGGCATTCTTATCACTCATCATCATAAAGATCATACGGGGGGCGTTGCAGCACTGAAAGACGACACAAATTGCTCAGTCTTTGGTCCCGCTCACTTGAGTCACCTTGTTACTCATCCCGTTGATCAAGGCGATCATCTCACTGTTTTCTCACATCAATTTGATGTTCTCGCCACACCGGGACACACCTTAGATCACCTTTGTTACTTTTCTGAGTCGCTTCATTCTGATCAAACACCGATGCTTTTTTGTGGTGACACGCTTTTCCGAGGCGGCTGCGGTCGCATTATGGAAGGCACACCAGAACAGATGCTCAAGGCGATGAACACCATAGCGAGCTTGCCCGATAATACAAAAATTTATGGCACTCATGAGTACACGTTAGCCAATTATCGCTTTGCTCTGTCACTTGAGCCAGACAATACCGAATTACAACGCAACTACCTGCGATGCCAAACACTACGTGAGCAACAACAGCCTACTTTACCAACAGAATTGCACATTGAGAAAAAAACCAACCCTTTTTTACGCAGCCATTTATCAACCGTAAAAACCATGGCGGCTCAACAACTTAATGAAGAAATAAGCTTAAATCCCGTGCTTGCGTTTAGCCAAGTAAGGCGCGCAAAAGACAGTTTTAGTTGACCTCCATGGTGACACCTTTAAAATGCGTAAACTTTATTCGATTTTGTGAACTACATGACCTATAAGATTTTTTGGATTTGCCTCGCCAGTTTCGCACTCAGCGCGTGTCAAACAACCTCTCAGTTAGAACAAAGCACAGCCTCTGATACCATTAGCGAACTTGATGACGACCAAGTCAGTGAAGCCACCACCGAGCAGTTAGGGTTTATTGATACGGTTCCCGCTATTGAGACTGAAAAAGACCCATCAGACTCAGTCATCGTGCTCGCTGAACCTAAAGAACCTGAGGACCTGTGGGTAAGACTGCGCGCTGGCTACCAACTCGACCTAGACATTGATCGTCCACGATTGTCGTCTCAGATCCGCTGGTTCAGTTCTCACCCTTCCTACCTAGATCGTGTTTCCAAACGTGGCGAACGCTACCTATATTACATCGTCGACGAGCTAGAAAAAGCAGGCATCCCCAGTGAAATTGCCCTTTTGCCTATCGTAGAAAGCGGCTTTGACCCTTTTGGTTACAGCCATGGTCGTGCGTCTGGTCCTTGGCAGTTTATTCCCTCGACAGGGCAAATGTACGGACTTGATCAAACTTGGTGGTATGACGGCCGAAGAGACATCATTGGCTCAACCCAGGCCGCTATCGCCTATTTAACACGCCTCCATAAAATGTTCGACGGCAACTGGTTTCACGCTCTGGCATCGTACAACTCGGGAGAAGGCACCGTCATGCGGGCCATTCGTAAAAACAAAAAAGCCGGATTGCCAACCGATTTTTGGTCATTAGATTTGCCTAAAGAGACTCGTGCGTATGTGCCCAAGTTAATTGCACTGGCGAAAATCTTGAAAGACCCAGAACAGTATAATTACACCACCTATTTTATTCCTAACAAGCCCTACTTTGACGTCGTCAACATCGGTGGGCAGCTTGACCTCGCTCAAGCGGCCGATATGGCAGGTGTGAGCATTGATGAAGTGTACTTGTTGAACCCTGGCTTTAATCAATGGGCAACGTCACCAGATGGCCCTCACCGCTTATTAATGCCCATATCAAAAGCGAAAAGCTTTCGAACCAAGCTGGCTCAAATTCCAGATAACGAACGCGTTACCTGGGTACGCTATACGGTAAAAGCAGGTGATAATTTGTTACTTGTTGCCAAACAGCACAACACCACGGTGAATGTGTTGCAGGATGTCAATAAAATCTCTTCTACCATGATCCGTGTTGGTCAAGAGTTGATGATCCCTGTGGCTGGTAACAAAATTGAGAGCTACACCCTAAGTTCACACCAACGTTTGCTTGCCAAACAGTCTCGTGCGCCGAATCGCAATCGTATTAAAATCAATTACACGGTAAATGCTGGAGACAGCTTGTGGTTGATCGCTAATAAATACGACACAGACAGTAAAACGCTAGCACGCTGGAATAACATGGGATTAGGTGATCCATTGCACCCTGGTAAAAAGTTGGTGGTATGGCTGAAATCTAAGCCTGCAGAGTCTACAAGCCGCAGTGTCATGAAAAAAGTGATCTATACCATACGCTCTGGAGAATCGCTCGCAGTCGTGGCGAACAAATTCAACGTTTCTCTTAACGACGTTCGCGACTGGAACCCTAAAGTCAGCAGTCAAAAATATGTTCAACCGGGCGATAAAGTGACTCTGTTAGTTAACGTTGTGGGTGGTTAAAGGGTCTTAAAATCTATTAACCACATTGAAATAAGCATAAAAAAAGGCTGAAAATTTTCAGCCTTTTTTTATATTCCTAACGAATTATTCGTAACGGCACAAATAAGCCGTCGTTTCTGCGACCTTAACATTGAATTTCTGATTCGCTTCGACAATAAATGTGTCGCCTTTTGAAAAGGTTTGCCAATCCTGTTGATCTGGCAGCTTGACCGTTAAGGCGCCAGAGATAACACTCATGTACTCTCGCTGGCTAGTACCAAATTCATACTCACCAATCGCCATAACACCGACAGTGGAAGTACCTTCATCGTTTTGCAGGCCAATCGACTTTACTTGATCATTAAAATAGCTGTTTACAGTTAACTCTGTGCTCATGTTTTTTCTCGCTCGGGTACTCAAATAAACGCAGTTAAGGGAAGATTGTCGTTCAATGAACTTTTTACCGCTAAGTCACTTTGTTGTCGACCATTTCTTCAATGATCCACTCTTTAAAAGCAGACATGGCTGAAGTGAGGGCTCGACGCTTTTCATAGACAAGATAGAAAGAACGGTTTGTGATCAAATGCTGGTCAAACAGCACCTTTAACGTACCCGCTTCCATCTCCGGCATAATCAGCTCTGGGTCCGTTAACGATATTCCCAAGCCTTGAGCCGCAGCCCCGGCCGTTAGAGAGCCACTCGAAAACATCAAGCCTCGGCGAAACAAAGCAGGGTCTAAATCTTGCTGCTGCAACCAATCATGCCATTCATCTTTACGCTTAGTCACGTGCAAGATAGGGTAAAAACGCATATCTTCTGGCGTCACAATGGGCTGTTCTGGCTTAATTAAACGCGGATTACAAACAGGCGCTAACTTCGCTGTACGCAAATAGTAAGCCTCTACGTCATCCCAGTCACCGTTGCCAAAATACACTGCCATATCAATGTCATTGGCTGAAAAGTCAATCAACCCAGAAGAGGCGCTGATTTCAATTTGAATGTCAGGATAACGGGATTGAAAGCGCTCCATTCGTGGCATCAACCAACGTGTCAGAAAAGCAGGCGCAACCGCTAACCGTAATGAGCCTGTCTTTTGTTTGCTTTTTAGTTCTGATGTTGCACTCTCAAGCTGTTCAAAAATACTCTTAATCGGCTTAAGGTAAGATTCCCCAGCCTCAGTGAGAATGACTTTTCGTTTGGTGCGTCGAAACAACTCAAGACCTAGAAAACTTTCTAAGCCTTTGATCTGGTGACTTATCGCAGAAGGTGTCACCGACAGCTCCTTGGCGGCTTTATTAAAGCTGCCATGACGAGCGGCCGATTCAAAACATTTCAACGAGTTTAAAGGGGGTAAACGATTAATAAGCTCATCTCCAATAGATAAGAACGTTTAACCAGTATGATGAATTTAATTCACCTGTCAATCAGAAAAGCGAAGGAGCAAGAAGAATTTAATCTTCTTCATCACCTAGGTCTTGTTGTACTGTTGAATTGTCTCTGCTTGCAAGGCGTTTTGGTGGTAGCTTAAACGCCTCAAAGCCGTCATCTTGAGCATTGTCATGAAAACGTGCTTTCGCCGGTGACTTTTTCGGTGCTTTTTTAGAGGCTTTACTGCTCGCCTTCGCGGTACTTTTCTTTGCCGCAGGACGAGCCGACTTAGGGGGTTGCAAGCCTTTAAACGATGCTTCGAGTCCTTCAATGACGTCGACCGTAAAGGTTTTTTGTAGGAAGGTTTCAATGGCCTTAAAGTTAAACCAATCTTTTGGCCCAACAAGGGAATAAGCGTCGCCTTTAAAACCCGCGCGCCCTGTTCGTCCTGTGCGATGCACGAACTCTTCCGCTTGTTTTGGTAAATCAAAGTTAACCACATGCGAAACACTGGCAATATCCAACCCTCGCGACGCCACATCAGTACTGACCAACACATCGAATTGACCTTTGGCAAAACTTTCCATGGTTTTGTTGCGGGCACTTTGCGATAAGTTGCCATTCAAAGCCTGCGTCGATAATCCCCAATCGGCAATAATTTCCGACAAACGGACCGTATCGGCTTTCGTTGCGGTAAAGATGATCGCTTGTTTGATCGTCTGGTTCAGCAAAATATGCTTGAGTAACGCTTCCTTATGATCTAGGTGATCACACAAGAACACATGCTGCGCAATGTCCATGTGTTCATCAAAACCTTTACCCACTGCCACACGAGAAGGTTCACGAAGCAATTCACTGGCAATTTCACTGACTTGGGTGTTGTCTAAGGTAGCTGAGAAGAATAACGTCTGGCGCTGACGATGACTCGCGGCAGCATTAATGGCACGCATAGCCTCAGCAAAACCGAGATCAAGCATGCGATCAGCTTCATCCAGTATCAAAAGCTCAAGCCCTTCTAAAAAAACATGACGTTGCTTTAAATGGTCAACAAGACGTCCTGGCGTCGCCACAATAAAATGCGGGTCTTTTTGTAACTGCTTATGTTGATCGTTAAAATTCTCTCCTCCTTGAATCAAGATAGAAGTAAAACGACTCGCTGCAAGCAATAATCGCAATTGCCCAAACACCTGCTTAGCAAGCTCACGAGTAGGCACCAGCACAACAACACGAGGGTCACGTTTTGACAGCGCTTTTTTCTTATAAACCCGATGAAGAGCCGGCAAAAGGTACGCCAATGTTTTTCCAGAACCTGTTTTTGATGACGCGAGTAAGTCACGACCAGCCATCGCTTCTGGAATTGCGCGGGCTTGAATCTCTGTAGCGGCATCAAAACCTAGATGACCAATAGACTTTAAAATACGATTATCAAAACCAAATTCTTCGAATAACAAACAAACACCTCTTCACTCTAAATGGACTCATACACATGCGCAAAAAAACACACGGATCGTTGCGATGCATTATAACCTAGGCACATCAAAAAACGTCATTCATCTTGCATTAAAAGATAATGCTTTCCAGCACTGATCAAACCCACGCCTTTTCCTTGCACTGTTTCAACCGGCACAATGTTCTCCGCGATCCCATAGAACACGTTGCGCCCTACTAATGCCTTCATACCGTAGCGCATAGAAATATAAGGGCGCTCCTCGGAATCAAATTCTTCCATCCATAGATCACAGTCTTTGCCTAACACCAACACATCGTTTGTGAGCGTGGTAAATTCAATGGCTGGACCTTGCTCTGTCTCGATCCACTGCCATTCAGTGACGAGAAAAGGGGCATCCTCCACTTGAATTCGCACTTTTTCAACCGGTGTCACCAGAAAATACGCATTGTCCTCCAACCATAAAATACGGCTGAACATGGTCACCATCGCAGGGCGTTTGATCTTTCCACCTTCATGAACCCAGTCGCCATTCGCCTTGATCACCAAATCCATATCGCCGCAAAACGGTGGTGACCACTTGTGTACAGGAGGCAATGAGGCCGTTTTTACATCTGCTAACCCTTTCAAGTTCATCTTTATGCGTTCCTTTTATCCATTTATTAACACCACACTTTTAGTAGCGAATTAGCTTAACTCACTGCAACTGCAATAATATTCAACTTTTATCTAAAGCCTTGAATGAATTTCACTGTTAATATAAGTCTATACTGTGAGGTATCAGAAAAAACATCACCCTAACCTATCGTTTTATTCTGATATTTCACCCGCCTATTTACGACACAGTGTGACATTATGACATCGCAATTAGTGAACAAATTTCAAGATCCAAGCCGTGGGGTATATTTTATTGGTACCACGCCACCAAAATCGTCTTTAGAAGATGCGCAGTTAGATGACATTAGCCAGAAGCTTCTCAATCGTCTTGAAAGCATCGATGTCGATGGTTTAATTGTCTACGATATTCAGGATGAAACCAGTCGTATCGACAAACCTCGCCCTTTTCCTTTTATGGAGACACACGACCCAAGGGCTTGGTCAAAGCGTTTACATCAAGCGTCTGATAAACCGGTTATTACCTACAAATCTGTTTCTTCACGCAGTTCTGAAGCATTTTCGGGGTGGTTGTCGCAAGCATGGGAAGAGTACGGCATTCGAGATCTTGTTTTAGTCGGTTCTCCCTCATCAACAGGTGACATCAAACTGCCTCTGCCACAAGCCTATGAAACGCTAAAAGCGTCGCCATACGATTTCAATCTTGGCGGTGTCACCATTGCAGAACGCCATGCCAAAAAAGGCGATGAGCATTTACGCTTAACCAAAAAATCCGCCGCTGGCTGCGATTTTTTTATATCCCAGGCGGTGTATAACCCTCAAGCAACGGCCGACTTAATCAGCCGCTATGCTCGAACCTGCAAAGAGCAAGGCACAGCACCAAAGCGCATTATTTTGACCTTCACCCCATGTGGCAGCGCCAAAACATTGGAGTTTATGGAGTGGCTCGGCATTTCTGTACCGGAAGCCACCAAACACCGCATCCTAGACGCAGACGCGCCATTAAAGGAGTCAATAAAAATATGTCGAAATGCACTGGAGCAAATTATTGAGACCGCACTCCCACTGGGTGTGCCACTTGGCCTAAACATTGAGAGTTTAACCAATCGAAAAGAGGAAATTGACGCCTCAATCACCTTGTATCGGCTCTTAAAAGCTACCTTAGATCTAAAGCTGGCTGAGCAAGCATTAGCAAAATAACACCTGCCGTCTAAGTGAGACACTAAATCAATGTGTCTAACTTAGACAACACCGTTTCAATCTCAATGTGCTTCATGGCGTCAGGATCGTGAACGGTTGTTGCCCAAGGCAGTGCTTCTTGTTTTTTCCCATACTCTTTTTCGACCAGCACGTCGTACACACTCACCACATTAGCCAAATCTTTATAGGGGCCGGTTCGGTCTGGGTTAGATAAAGCGTATAACCCCAGTACCGGTGTCCCTACTAGGGTTGCAATATGTGCGGGACCGGTATCTGGGCTAACAACCAAATGGGCACCTTGAATTAAACGACACATGGCTTCTACCGATGTTTTTCCAACTAAGTTGACAACACCCTTTAATCCTTTTTCTATTTGCCCAGAAAACTCGATTTCTAACGATGAAGGCCCACCGGTTAATACGGGGGTATAGCCTCTGTCTAAAAGGCGTTGCACCACTTCACGGTTACCTTCTAACGTCCAGTTTTTTGCTATTTTTGACCCACAAGGGTTCACCACCACATAAGGTTTAGGCAGATCAAACTCAGCCTCAGGTAAGTTTAGCGGACACGGAAACTGAACCTCCTCAACACCTAACACACTGGCAATGGACAAGAACGAATCGAGGACATGCGGCCCCCTTGGTTCAGGTGCTTGTTCATTGACAAACCAATGCTGTTTTTCACGTGACCGTGACAGAGAAAAACCAATCCGACGCTTGGCGTTTATCATCCGCATTAAAACACTTGAGCGCAGAGACCATTGCAAGTGCAGCAAAGCATCGAAGGTAATATGCTGCAAAGCAGCACGTAACGCGAACATGCCCGAGAAGCCACTTTTTTTATCGTACTCTATGACCTCAACCCCTTCCACCATACGCACAAGCTTGGCCTCGAGTGGTGCGGTAATCCAAGTAATTTTGGCCGAGGGGTACTTTCGCATCAAAGCTTGCACAACGGCCACGGCATGGCAAACATCTCCTAACGCGGATAAACGCAGGACAGCAATGTGTTGCATTTTCTCTTGTTGCATGACTTCCTCAAGGGCTGTTTAAAGATAACAAGTATTATAGAATAGCCACCAAGAAATGTGTGTTTTTATCAGCACAATCACCAGCCTTAACCTAAGCAGACATTATGCCCAACATTCGAACACTGTCGCCTAACACACACCTTCTACAAAGTGATGAAACACTCACCATCAATAAAGATTGGTTTGAGCCAGACTATTGGAAAACACAAAATGCCTTGAAAGGGACGGGGAACGGACGCGGTGCCGTCTGGTTTATTCACAGTTCACTGGGGCAATTTGTCATTCGTCGTTATCGTCGCGGTGGCTTCATTGCCAAGTTCAATAAAGATCGTTTCCTTTACACGGGGCTGAAAAGCACACGACCTTGGCAGGAGCTCAGCCTATTAGAACACATGCGCGCACTGGAGCTGCCAGTGCCTCGCCCGATCGCTGGGCAAGTGACCACAGGATTCGGTTTTTATCGCAGCACCTTGATGACCGAAACCATCCCCAATGCACAGGACCTTTTTGATATACTCAAAGCCAATCGTGCTCACACTCTGGATTGGAAAAACATCGGTCGTGTGATTAAGCGCTTTCATGATCATGGCATTTATCACTCAGACTTAAATTGCCACAACATCATGATCGACAACGCAAATACCGTCTGGGTCATCGACTTTGACAAATGCGAACACAGGGCAACAGACACGCTGTGGAAACAAGACAATATTGACCGATTAAAACGCTCTTTGGACAAAGAATCCAAACGACACGCTTCATTTGATAGTTTAGACGCGCAATGGCGCGATTTTTTGGAAGGCTACCGTGGCTAAAACGACAACACTAGACAAAAGTATCACCGATTTTTTAGGACCAAAACATTGGCTCACTTGGGTTGCAATGGGCATTGCCTATTCTCTGAGCTTTTTACCTTGGTCTTGGCAACAAGGTGTGGGTAAATACCTTGGCCGCTTTCTTCATCTCATCGCTAAGCGCCGTCGGCACATTTGTGATGTGAATCTTACTATTTGCTTTCCTGATATGAGCAAAAAAGAGCGCGAAGCACTGACAAAAGCGCATTTTGAGAGTTTGGGAAAAGGCACAATAGAAACCTTTTCGTCCTGGTTTCAAGGTCAAGACAAGTTCAAGTCGCGCACCACGTTTGAAGGTCAAGATGTGATTGATAAAGTGCTCGCGCAAGGCCGCGGTTGTATTCTGGTCAGTGGGCACTTTTCTTCTCTGGATTTGTGCGGCAGTCAAATGCCAAGATTCGTTGATGCACACCCAATATACAAGTTGCAAACCAACCCTGTGATGAACTGGGTCATGGAAAGACAGCGCAAAGCCATTTTTTCTAAAACAATTGAACGCAGTAACATGCGTGAAGTGCTGAAATCCCTTAAACAAAACAAAGCGGTTTGGTACGCAGTAGATCAAGATTATGGTCGCAAACATTCCGTATTTGCCCCCTTTTACGGTCGTCAATGTGCCACGATTGCACATATCGGCCGCATCGCAAAAATGACCAACGCACCGGTTGTTTTATACGATTACGGTAGAACAGAAAAAGGCTATTTCTTGCGTTTAAGTGAGGTAGAAAACTACCCAAGCCAAGACGATGTTGAAAATGCCACTCGTATTAATGCACTCATGCAAGAAGTGATTGAGCCAAAAAAAGAGCAGTATTTCTGGTCACACCGTCGTTTCAAAACTCAGGAAGACCCAAACAGCCCATCCCCTTACGATAAGCAATAATCTTATCTAATCGTCAACAGATAAGTCACTTAACTGGGCTTATCTGTTTTCCAGGCGATTGTAATCCAAAATACCGCTTTCTCTGGGTCGATCTCGCTGGTTCAGGTTACCAATCGCGTCACTGACAAACCAAAAGTTCGGATGAGTTCGACGTATTCCAAAACTATCAAGCAACACTGAGTAGTCTTGCTCTGTCTGTAACTGTGCCATCTGATCAGCCCAATCCACTAACTCACCTTGCTCAACCTGCATCAGCACATTAGGGTAATCTCCCAGCACACCATTGACTAAGGTGATGCCATCTTCTTCAGGTAAACGTGCGCCCTCTTCATCCAGCAAGCTGGAAATATTGGCATGGGCCTTATTATGAATCACACTAAGCACTTTCTTAGGCACGCCTTGGTCAGTCACCAATACCGTCATCACATTCGGTAAATGCACTAAGCCACCGCCTCGAACCGATTGCAGTCGATACAGCGCTCGAATTTGCTCTGCGTTAAACCCCGTTTGTTCCAAATCATAACTCTGATTCAATACTGGGGCTAAGCGGGCCCTGAGCTTTTCATACAATTCATCTTGATGATCGCCAGTGGTATAGTCCACTTGAGATTGACTGTTTACCTTGATGTAATCGCTGAAAATATAGTTTTTAATGGTCTGACTAACGTCCCGATACCAAAATTGACGAATGGCTTGCCTATCTTCTTTGGGCAATAACAACAGGAAGTTCATTTCCCCTTCCATTCGCAAGAAATCCATATACAGACGCGTCACTAACTGATGACCCACGTTGCCATACACATCAAAGCCTGCCACCAATAAATAATGAATACGCTCTAATAACGGGTAATCTATTAACCAGGCTGTTTTAGGGTATTGTCCCACCATGCCTTTGACCACGGAGGCGTTATCAAAGTGACGAAAAATCGTCAAGGCCGCATTGTCATTATCACCTTCTCCGTCCCAAATCAGGTTTAGATCCAGTGGCACCTTACTGCCTGCGGTGTTTTCGATAAGGTTGGCCTTGGCCGATAAATACGATTTTTGCTGTTCTGAAAAACCAATCCAAGACGTCAAAGGCAAGGTATTACTCGACCCAATCGCTGGTAAATCCAGGTTTTGCATTTGATCTTCTAAATAATCGGCCGACCCGGCGTTATAGACCACTTCTGGGTCGACAAAGTACACCCAAAACTGCTCATTAATCACATTAACGGCAACCTGACCACGGCACACAGGCCCTTTGATAAATGCCATAATGGTATTTTGTGCATGGTCTAAAAGAAAACGATACCGTGCGTACGCTGGAATCTCTCGAAACGCTTTAAATGGATTGGTCGCCACCTCTACCGCATAACCTGGGTCCCGTGTCACTTGATAGTCACTGCCATAGAAATAAGATTGCCAGCGTGCATAACGCGCTTCATCTAGTTGCATAGGAATATGGTTTTTTTGCACCTTAACTTCGGGGTCCACCTGTAAACGATAATAGACACGATCGACATTTGGGTCGTCATAAGGTCGACGCGTCGCAATCAAATCAATCGGTTCTCCAGAAGGGGTTTTCGAACGCACTAGATGAAAACGATGGTCTTCACCCTCGTCAAGATACAAACTGTACAAATACAAGTGCTCGTATATGTAACGCGATACCAGCTGAGATTTGAGGTCATCGCCATTAAGACGACTTTCCCATAAACGCACTTTTTGCCGCACGGTATCGGGTAGCGGCTGGGCGTCAGGCATCTTTCCCCCTCTTGCTAACCAACGCGTTAAAACATCGTATTCTTGTGTGCTTAAAGCAGGCAAACCATAAGGCATTCCCCAATTAGGGTAATCTTGCTCAAACTCTTGGTACTCTTCAATACCGGCACACTGTTGATCACGCGCTAAGGAAAAATCATAATCTTCTGATAACACGGTTTGAGTAAAGGCTCCTTGCTTAGCACGTAAAGCAATAGCGCGGTACAGTACGCTCCCCTGCAGATTGGCAGCCGGTGATTGGTCGCGTTCATTTAGGACGGGATGAAAGCCTTTTTCTCGCCACTCTTGAGGGGTCTTCGCATCGATAAAAAGCCGTGTCGGCGCTGAAGCGAGCAGCCGTGTGCCATCATAAACGAGTTCTTTCGATCCTCCACGTTCTATGCCTTCTGTTGCGGTTAACTTCAATTGACAAGGCGCATCGTAACAGGCATGACAAGACACACAACGCGTATCTAAAATGGGTTTCACTTGCTCGTTGTAAAAGTCGGCTTCTTCTTGGGTAGTCAAGCTTTGACGATTAGACGTGTCCTGAGGACCGAAAAGCGAGTCAAATTGCTGTGTCGCATAAGCGGCACAACCAGAAATCGCCAGAAACACTAAGGTAAAACTTAACCACCTAGCCATAGAGATATCCCTGTATTACTTCAAATAGAAGCACGAAACACGTCAGCCACCAGCATCATTGTGTCCCATCGTTAGAAAAAGTATGAAGTCAAAATCAGATAACGTTGTCACGATACAAAAAATTCAACACAAACCACACCAATGATTATGATAATTACTATTATTTAGTTTAAACTATCTCCCCAGCGAATGGATGACATGCCGCAAAGCACACATCAACTCGCTAGTAGAAACCATGTCACCACAGAAAAATGGTACATCGTTTCTCATATTACCTCTTGTTAGCACCATAAAAGTGCTAACACAACCAGATAAGGAAGCAATAAAGCCATGAGCCAAGTAAAACTCGACGATAAAATGCAAGCTATGTTAGCCGCTCAAACTCCTATTTTAGCGACCGTCATTCAAAGTAACGGCTTGCCAAACATAGGCCCTAAACGCTCTCTTCGAGTCTATGATGAAAACCACCTAATCTATAATGAAAACACAGGTGGTCAAACACTAGAAAATATTCAGCAAGGCTCTAAAGTGGCTATCGCTGTCATTGACCGCCCAAACCTTGATGGCTATCGCTTTGTTGGCACACCCACTGTTCATCATGATGGCGCGCCGCTTGAAAACGCACTGGCTTTTGCCGCAGAAAATGGCATGAAAGAGCCTAAGTGTGCAGTACTGATAGAAGTCGATGACGTCTTCACACTGAAATCTGGACCAACGGCCGGACAAAAATTAAGCTAAGTCGCTTTAACGCTCACCGAAAAACATTCGGTGAGCGCTTTTACTCATACTCGGTTTCTAACGCCAGAAAAATAAAAACGCCCACAAAGGCGTTTCATATGAATCAAAACAGAGGCTATTAACGCTTCATCTAAACGTCATCGCGCTCATCATCTGGATAATCTTCTGTCAACTCATAAGCGTTATCACCCATATCATCATTGGCTAAAAGAAGCGCTTCTTCGTAAGCGCCACCAAATTCAATACGTGTGATGTCATACAGGTCATATTCAAAGGTATCATCAAACCAGCGTGCATCCGAGCCAATTTCTTCAAGCTCATAGGTTACGGCGTCCGCACGAACAACACGACCAATCTCACAACTGTCCGGTTCAACCTCTTCACGGTGCAAAGTGACCAAACCAAATTCTTCGCTGATATCGATCAGTAAGACGGCTAAATCATCAAGCTCGACTTCTGGATCGTCTACTTCTTCACCACGCAGTGCTAACACGCGTTTTTGGAAGTCATTAAAGGGAGCAGGATGCGCAAAATCGCTAATGTCTTCTAGAAATAGAATTTGATAGCCATTTAAACGAACACTTTCGTCGACTAATTGGAGTAAAACCATTTCTTCGTTGGCGTCTACAACAAAACCATCAGTCCAGCTATCTGGTCCATCCAACTCGTCACGAAAAATGCGAACAACATTATTTCGAGTGCGGGCTTTTTCCAATTCGATGAGCATATCGGCTCCCTAAAACGTTAATAATAAACAGATACTAGTGTAAACCCAGCCAGCGCAAGGAACAACAAATCAAATGGATTTGGCTCAATACAAAACGCCGTGCCAATTTTCTACCAGAGCAATTAAATCCTCTAAGCCACATTCTGCTTGAATACCGTCGGTAGACGCTTGATAAAAGCTCTCTTGGGTATCAAACATCGCTTTGATTTCTTCTTCGGCAGAATCAAGATCAATTTGACGTGATACAAGAATGCCCTCTTCAGACACAACAGCCTCGAAAGGGCCATTTTTAAACACTGTCGATTCTTTTTCATTTTCCGCCAAACGTGCCGCCATAAGAACACGCTGGATGCTTTCTAAATCACGCACATACTCAGTGACCCATTCACCAATCGCAGAAAATTCATAGCCGGTATACACTCGATATTGATTTTCTTCTTGATCAAACGCAATTTCATAATCCATGGCCATTTACCTCATTCTTTTTCATCTGTACTGTCATTTTGATTCTCTGCCTGTGCTTGACGATAGGCCACGTTATTGGCCTGTTGACGCTGCGGGACAGCCGCCGCTAACCGAGCCAGACGTGCCGCTTCTTTTTTCGCTTTGACTTCTTCCACCCGTTGCTCTTCTAGGGCAATCATCTCAGGCGTCTCCATGACATAAGGCCCAATGGCACCGGTTCGAACATCGCTTAAGAACACCTCTGCGGCTTTGTGCATATCCACCTTGCCGCCTGAACGCAGTGCGCCTCGCTTTGACCCAATCACTTTGAGTACATCATAAGGATCAGAATCAAGGTGTTTTAACTTGTAACGCGTAATAAGTTCGTTCGGGTAATCGGACATAAAAAAGGCCAAACCGACCAGTGCGACATCCTCGTAATCAATCGCGGTATCACGCACAGCACCCGTGACAGCCAAACGATAACTGGCGTCTGGATTCTCAATTTTTGGCCACAATATGCCAGGCGTATCTAATATCTGAAAGCCATTGGTCACTTTTAATTTCTGTTGGGACTTGGTCACAGCGGGCTCATTACCGACTTTCGCCACACGGCGGCCTAATAACGCATTCATCAGACTGGATTTACCCACATTGGGAATACCGGCAATCATCGCGCGAATGGGCTTTTCTGCACTGCCTCTATGAGGCACCATTTGCCCTACCCACTGACTGATTTTGGCAACGTCGGCCTTATCCACTGTTGAAAAAGGATGGGCAAGTACGGTAGCGTGACCGCTCCAATGTGTTAACCAAGCGTTAAGACGCTCACTGTCCGCTAAGTCTTTTTTATTTAACAAGCGTAAAACCGGCACATCACCCCGTAGGGTATTCAGCATAGGATTTTGACTGGAGTCAGGAATTCGGGCATCCAACACTTCAATAACAATATCAACCTGCGTCATGACTTCTTCGATTTCTCGACGCGCTTTATTCATGTGACCTGGATACCACTGAACGCTCACCCTAACTCCCCTTATTGACCTAGTCTTTTGCGGTGCCGAATTCTACCACAGGTTGGAAAGGGAAAAAGAAAATACTACAAGCAAGTCTGTTTTAGGAAAGAAGCTCATCGAATGCCCTCTAAAGACTGGGGTTAATCTGATTCAAGTCAAGGTAAGTCATCGCAAAGTATCTATACTCGTTCACTCCAGAGTATGCAGAAGCGAGGAATCTGCACCAAGCTTTCGATGCAAATCTGGTTGTTCTCTCGATTGGACCGGCAATTATGTTGCCTAATGGTCTGTTAGCCGAGGCTGTGTGTGGCCTCGGCTTTTTTCTTTCTCCCTCCTCCCACTTCTTTAACCCATCTTATTTGCACGTATTTTTTGCAAAAATACCTTTTCATCTATATGGTCAGGATTATATTAGGTCATTCAAACATTACTCGGTCATAAAGAGACGCTCGATTATGAAGGTACGTGCCTTTTTTATTTACTGCCTGTCATTCTTAATTTATCAAGGCGCTGATGCGGCCACATTGAAAATGGCCTTTGATGCGGATCCTGTTTCACTTGATCCCCATGAACAGTTGTCTGAAGGAACCTTACAGTTTTCACACCTTGTGTTTGACCCCTTATTACGATGGACAAAAACAGGCAAGTTTGAAGCTCGATTAGCAGAAAGCTGGGAACGTATCGATGATCGCACTATGCGCTTCCACCTTCGAGAAGGCGTCCACTTCATCAGTGGTAACCCTTTTTCGGCAAAGGATGTCGCCTATACGATACAACGCTTAAAACGGTCCCCTGATTTTCGCGCCATGTTCGATACTATTTCGTCGACCACGCTAATTGATGACTACACGATCGACGTCCATACGACCTACACTAACCCCTTGCTGATCAACATCATGACCTATGTGTTCCCGATGGATAAGGTGTTTTACCAAGGTCAAGATCAAATTGTAAAATACGGCAGTACCTTTGCGTCCCGCCATGTCTCAGGAACCGGCCCCTTTAAGCTCACTCATCGGGAGCTTGGCAGTTATATGGTGTTCGAACGCAACCCTAATTACTGGGACACAAACAGCCCAGGTAACGTAAAGACACTCACCATCACTCCCGTTCGTGCTGATTCCACGCGTTTGGCTGCATTATTGTCTGGCGATGTGGATTTTATCTTTCCTATTTCCCCTATTGATATTCAAAGAACACAAAGCATACCAGGCCTTCAGTTGGTCACTTTAGCAAACTCTCGCATTTTATTGATGCACATGAACCAACAGCGTCGTGCAGAATTACAAGATGTGCGGGTACGCAAAGCGATTAACCTTGCTATTAATCAACGCTTAATTGTTGAAAAAATTCTCAAAGGCTACGCTATGCCTGCGGGCCAGCTGAGTTCAGATCGTTTCTTAGGACACATTAACGACCTAGCCCCTGAATATAACTTGATAAAAGCAAAGCAATTAATGGCTGAAGCAGGCTACCAAGACGGTTTTCGGCTAAGCATGATGGCACCCAACAACCGCTATATGAGTGATGAAAAAGTCGCTCAGGCCATTGCGGCGATGCTGGCGCGCATCAAGATCACCGTGGACCTAAAAACCCTGCCGAAAGCGCAATACTTTAAGGCGTTTGACGATCGCAGTGCCGATCTTATGATGGTTGGCTGGCAGTCCGACACCATGGACTCAAACAATATTTATGAATTCCTTGTTGCCTGCCCTGACGCCGATACTGGCTTGGGTGCTTACAACGCAAGCGAATACTGTCGCCCTAGTGTTGATGAGGATATTCGTCTAGCCAATCGCGAAATGAACCCAGAAAGGCGCTCTCAACGACTGCAACAAATAGAGCGAACCCTTTATAATGACGCCGCTGTTGTCCCATTGTATTGGCAATATCTTACTTGGGCGGCAAAAGAGAAGGTAAACATACGCGCTATTGTAAATGATCAAAACTACCCATATCTGGGAGATTTGGTCATTGAGGAATAGTCATTTGCGCCTAGAACGCCAATACAACGCCTAAAGAAGAGATACGACACGCTTTCATGCTAACATTTTTACTGCGCCGTTTATTACAAGCTTGTTTTGTGATGATCATCATCAGTGTGATCAGTTTTGCCATTCAAGATAAGTTAGGGGACCCCGTTCAACAAATGATGGGAATGACAGCCTCATCAGACGATCGTCAACAGCTGCGTGAAGCGTTAGGCTTAAACGATGGTTTTGTCAGTCAATATTGGCGTTTTGCAAAAGGGGCCATCCAAGGCGACCTAGGCACCTCCTATTACTTTAAAGAGCCGGCTCTTGACGTTATTTTGTCTAAATTACCCGCAACATTGGAACTGGCTTTCTGCGCCATTCTTCTAGTAATATTGGTGGCCACGCCCTGTGGTGTCCTCGCAGCAATTAATCCAAAACACATCCTGTCTCGTCTGTTGATGTTTGTCAGCTCTATCGGTCTTTCTGTGCCCATTTTTATTGTGGCGATTCTGTTGGTGTATGTCTTTTCCATTGAACATAATGTGGCGCCCAGCTTTGGTCGGGGCGACACCACCGATGTCTTTGGGCTGTGGCAAAGCGGTATTTTTAATAAAGACGGTTTGAGGCATCTGATATTACCCAGTTTGTCATTAGCCATCGCATTGATGCCGATTTTTGTACGCCTTATCCGTGCGGAAATGATGGAAGTGTTGCAGTCAGAATACATACGTTTTGCATGGTCTAAAGGGCTATCCGCGAGACGTATTTATTTTGTTCATGCGCTCAAAAACACCATGTTACCCATCATCACCGTGGGAGGAATTCAAGCGGGCACCTTGGTTGCTTACACCATATTAACGGAAACTATTTTTCAGTGGCCAGGTATGGGGTACTTGTTTATGGATGCGGTCAGCCGTGTTGATACGCCTCTTGTCGCGGCGTATTTAATGGTGGTAGGCGGAATCTTCGTGGTCACTAACACGCTGGTGGATTTAATCTATGGTCTGGTTAACCCAACGGTACGTCTAGCGAGCCACGGATTATGAAATACCCGAGAAAAGAGCTTATTCAGCCTTTGTCAGGCAGTCGTTGGAATCACATTGTCTCTGGGCTCATCGGTGATAAATTGGCGATGTTGGCGCTGATCGTCTTTGTATTCTACTGCCTGGTTGCGCTTCTTGCCCCTTTAGTCGCGCCTTTTGATATGGCCGATCCTCAGTTTATGGATCTGATGCAATCAGACATTCCTCCCCGATGGATAAGTGGTGATGAACGTTTCTTATTGGGCACAGACGCTCAGGGTCGAGACCTACTCTCAGTGATTTTATATGGCACCAGATTGTCATTGACGATCGGTATTTGTGCGGTGTTGATTCAAGCCACACTTGGAATTTGTATTGGCCTGATGGCGGGGTATTTTGGAGGGCGAATAGACAACTTTTTAATGCGCTGTGCAGATATCCAGTTATCTTTTTCAAACATGATGGTTGCCATTGTATTTTTGGCTATTTTTCAATCTATGTTTGGTATGGCGTATTTTCAGCAATTTGCCATGATTATCTTGATTCTTGTTATTGGGCTGACCGAATGGCCACTGTTTGCCCGTACCATTCGCGCCTCCGTGTTGGCAGAAAAGCAAAAAGAATACGTTGATGCCGCTAGAATCATGGGGATTGGGTCAAGACGCGTTATGTTTCGTCATATTCTGCCCAACACCTTATCGCCTATCTTGGTGATTTTTACCATTCAAATTGCCAATGCCATCGTTGCGGAAGCCGCTTTGTCTTTTTTAGGCTTAGGCATGCCGGCCACGCAACCCTCTCTTGGTTCCCTTATATCAGAGGGTTTTGCTTACATGTTTTCTGGCTCTTGGTGGATCTGTGTCATTCCCAGTGTCACCTTGATTGTGCTGATTATGGCAATGAATCTACTCGGTGATTGGTTGCGAGACCATCTCAACCCAAGGACGTATAAAGACTAATATGAATTTACTTAGCGTCAGTCACTTGAACGTGAATTTTCAAGTGAAAAAACAATCCTTGGCGGCTCTTATTGATGTCAGTTTTACACTCAACCGTGGTGAGCGTATCGCGATTGTGGGTGAGTCTGGGGCAGGAAAATCGGTATTGGGGTTTTCCATTGTCAACCTAATCGGCAAACCGGGTTACATTGCATCTGGATCAATCAAGTTAGACAACAAAGAATTGACCACGATGAACCTTCGACAGTTGCAAGAGGTTCGTGGCAAACGTATTGCTATGATTTTTCAAGATCCGATGATGACGCTCAACCCTGTTCTCAGTATCGGCCACCAGCTGGTTGAAATCATTCGTAGCCACACGAAAATCACCTACAAAGACGCTAAAAATATTGCGATTGAAAAGTTACATAAAGTTCAAATTGCCTCACCAGAAACACGCTTCAACCAGTACCCTCACGAACTGTCCGGCGGTATGAGACAACGGGTTATTATCGCCTCTGTTTTACTGCTCAACCCTGACATCATTATTGCCGATGAGCCGACCACCGCTCTGGATGTCACCATTCAAGCTGAGATTCTTCAGCTTTTATTAGCCATTTGCCGCGATCATGGTGTTGCCTTGATCTTAATCAGCCACGATCTTGGCGTGGTGTCTAAAGTGGCTGAACGCACATTAGTGATGTACGCAGGTCAAATTGTCGAAGAAGGTCCCACACTGGAAATCATTAACGACCCTCAGCACCCTTACACACAAGGACTGTTAAACGCATTACCACAGATGACCTTACCTGGGCATAGGTTGAATCAAATTCAAGGCAGCATGCCGCCCCTATCAGAACGTCCATCGGGCTGTGCTTTTCATCCTCGCTGCCCATACGCAACCGAGGCCTGTAAGCAACAACAACCAAAATTTATTTACAGCGGCGTTTCCAGTGTTGCCTGCCTGATGATTGAAAACATGATCGATGAATTTGATAGAGATGACCCAGTCCAAAGCGATAACGTTTTAGAGGGTGAACGCTAGTGAACACACCACTCATCCAAATTCGTGGCTTGGAAAAAGCCTTTAGCACCAATGACAGTTGGCTAGGTCAGTGGCGCTTTAAGAGCGGTAAGTTAACCCGTCATCAAGACAGTGTTCATGCTCTCAACGGGGTAGATTTAACCATTTATAAAGGGGAAACACTGTGTGTGGTTGGCGAAACCGGTTGTGGCAAGTCCACACTGGCCAGAGTCATCATGGGGTTAACCGAGCCAACAAAAGGGGAAATTGATTACCTCGGTCACCGGATAGATCATTTGAATAATCGTCAAAGGATGTTTTACCGTCGTCGTATGCAAATGGTCTTTCAGAACCCTTATGCATCGCTCAACCCAAGAATGACGGTCTACCAAACGTTAAGTGAGCCCATCTCATTTCATCAACCTGGGCTCTCATCAGTGCAATTAGATCAAAAAATTGACGGTTTACTGGAATCCGTTGGTATCTCCGCAACGGGCTCAGATCGCTATCCTCACGAATTTTCCGGTGGTCAACGCCAGCGCATTAGTTTGGCGCGCGCGTTGTCCGTCGAGCCGGATTTTATTGTTGCTGACGAGCCCTTATCTGCCCTCGACGTGTCAGTGCAAGCGCAAGTCCTCAACCTTATGATGGACAAACAAGAGGAACGCAATTTAAGCTACCTTTTTATCACTCATGACTTGGCGGTCGTCGAACATTTTGCCACTCGTGTCGCGGTGATGTACCTAGGGCGCATTTGTGAACTTGCCCCGAGAGACGTCTTATTTCGTACGCCCAAGCACCCGTATACACAAGCCTTGTTGTCGGCTATCCCGCGCTTGGACACCACGAGTGCGGACCCTATTCGCCTTATCGGGGAAGTGCCCACTTCGACAAAAAAACCATCAGGGTGCGTGTTTCAAGCGCGTTGTCCTTATGCAAATCAACGCTGTTACGAAGCGTCTCCGGCGATCAAAGAACAACCCGATGGCAGCAGTGTGGCGTGCCATGCCATCGAGGAGGGCCGTTTATGGAAATAAGATGGCTAGAGGACTTTATTGCCTTGGCGAAAACGCGGCACTTCTCACGCGCGGCAGACGAGCAAAATGTCACTCAACCTACGTTCAGTCGACGCATTAAACTGCTTGAAGAGGAAATGCGCGTCACGCTGATTGATCGTAATACACTGCCATTGTCTTTAACCCCTGCTGGTGAAGTGTTTTTGCAAAGTGCAGAGCTGATTACTCGTCAACTTAAAGACACCAAAGAACGTTGCCAAGAAATTCGCAAACAAGAAGAGTCACAAGTACGGTTTGTTACCACGCAAACGCTTTTTCTTAGCGCTTACAAAGAAGTCATTGCGCCATTTTGTGACCAAATGGGCTTGGAGCTGGACATCAATATGAAGTCAAGTTCTTGGCTCGGCATTGATTTTGTTAACTCTTTGATGGACCAGCAATGTGACGTCATGCTGTGTTATTGGCACCCAGCCATTAACTTTATTCGTGCCCTCGACGATGAACATTACGAACACCTAGTGATTGCAGAAGAAACACTGATTCCCTGCAGTGCAACCAATGAATCAGGCGAACCCAAATTCACGTTACCCGGTGCCAAGCGGAAGCCCCTGCCCTATATCGGCTACTATGAAAATTCCTTTTTGCAACCGGTGATTCATCACCATCTGCAGAGACAACGGGACATTCCTCAGTTACAAACCTTGTCCGAGAATTATCACTCTGTCAGCATCAAGGCCATGGTCAAAGAAGGGTATGGTATTGGTTGGATTCCAAAGCGTCTGATGCTTGATACGCTCAATTACGGCAAAGTCGCCCTGGCAGGAGAAGAAAACTGGCATATCCCACTTGAAATTCGTCTCTATCGATCTCGATTCAATCAAAACCCAAACGTCATGCAGTTCTGGGAAGCCTTAAAACAACAATGTCGTCGGTAGAACACGCTATCAACAGAAGAAAAGAGAAAACCCAAAGGAGAAAACCTAAAGGAGAAAGCCTAAAAGTCACTTTCTTCTTGTTGATTGAGAGCCACAATCATAGGGTCATTGACCATAGAACGGGGGCCCAAGGCTTTACTGAATAAATAACCTTGGCCGATATCACAACCGTACTCACGCAATCGCGCCAGTTGGTCAACATCACTGATGCCTTCTGCCACAACCTTTAAGCCCAGGTCATGGCTTAAACTGATAATTGCCTTGGTCAGCGCCGCATTGCTCTTATTGTTCATCATGTCGCGTATAAACACCATGTCAATTTTGACACAGTCAAACGGCAAATCTTTTAAATAACTTAAACTTGAATAGCCCGTACCAAAGTCATCAATCGCAAGCTTCATCCCCAAACGACTCATTTGACACAATAACTCCGCACAACCGTCTGCATCTTCAATTAAAATCGATTCAGTGACTTCGATTTCTAACAAGCTGGCGTCTATATGGTACTTATCCAGTAAAGCGAGCAGCTTAGACAAAAAATCAACCCGCTTTAACTGCGCAGCAGAACAATTAATAGCAATAGGAGGAACATTGATGCCCTGCTCTTTCCACTCTTGCATATGCTTAAATGCTTGCTCAAAGACCCAATCACCCAGTGGTAAAATAATGCCTGTTTGTTCTGCTATGGGAATAAACTCAGCAGGCGATACCGAACCTAATTCGCCATCGTTCCAACGTAATAACGCTTCCATGCCGATACATCGTTCAGTAACCAGATCCATTTTAGGTTGAAAATGCAGTTCGAGTTTCTCTTCCTCTAAGGCTCTTCTCAGACGCGTTTCGATTCGCACATTGCGAGCAAAGCGTCGACCCATTTCGCCATCGTAGAAATGATACGTTGCACGACCTGACGCCTTTGCTTGGTAAACAGCCATGTCAGCATTTTTAATCAGATGCACAGCGTCCGAGCCAAACTCTGGGTACACTGCCACACCGATAGAACAACCAATGTCCAAGGTCAGGCCATCGGTGAAATAACTCTGGCTAATCTTGCTGATCAGGTCTTTGCACAGATGGCTCAAATTAGGTAAACGCTGACTCTGGTTTTCGGGCAAAACAATTAAAAAAGCATCGCCACCTAAGTAACCCGTCAAAGTCCCCTCTGGCAGAATAGAGGTAAGACGTTCAGATACCTTCGCCAGTAACGCATCACCTACCTCATGACCAAAAGCGTCATTGATGGTTTTAAAGTGATCAAGATCCAAAATAAGCGCTGCGATTTTTTGTCCATTACCCTGATTGTCTAGCATCAGCTCGGTTAATTTTTGACGTATTTGATGACGCGTATGAAGCCCGGTTAATTCATCAATTTCAATGCGCTCATTTAAGGTTCGCCAGACGGAATACGTTTCAAGGCATAACGTGCGTGTGTATAAAAATAGGAAAAAAGCCAACAGGGTAAAGACAGACAATGGCGTAATCACTTGCCACCAAGAAAGACGTTGCGCCACACTGCTGGCAAAACAGGTATCGACTCGCCATTTCCTGCCAGCCACTGACAGATAATGGCTGTCAAAGGCAACATCCCCCCAAAACGACGCCACCGCTGAATCTGCGAACCAAAC
Organism: Marinomonas algarum; assembly: GCF_020532605.1. Lineage (GTDB taxonomy): Bacteria > Pseudomonadota > Gammaproteobacteria > Pseudomonadales > Marinomonadaceae > Marinomonas > Marinomonas algarum. The sequence continues at coordinate 369,483 of NZ_JAJATW010000001.1, forward strand.
AGTCTGCTCACCAGAGACGTCGGCTAAACGATACTGCAGCCCTTTGTCCGTCAGTGGCACCACCTGTTTTAGTAAACCCTCAACCGTAAAATGCACACCAACAAGGCCAAAAAAACCCGTCACTAGGTCGTCTGTATAGGTCTGAGAACCAACCGGCACATACACCGGCGCCCTAAGCACAAAGTTATTTGCACTGTTTTTTCCTGGCATCTTAAAAAAAGGAGAAGAAGTCGGTTCCGATAACATGGCAGTCAAGGCATAACGGCTCTGAGCGACTTGAGCACTGTTACGGTACTCTGCCGATAAAATATCAAAGCCATACGCAACCTTATCAGGGTAAGCAAGCACCAAGGGCATGTAGGCGTCCCGATCACCTAACGGGTAAATAGAAAAGTCTTTATAGCCATATAAAGACTGATTTTGCTGAAGAAATGACGGCTTGTCTTTGGATAAAACATACTGAGCAAAGTAAACGTTACTGCCAAAATAATCAGACGCCGGCATGACCTTTTGCACAAAACGAGTAAATTGATCAGGGGAAACACTCGATTGACTTGACTCTATTAGAGACACAACAGAGGAAGAGATGGATTGATAATTCTCTACAGCGCGGGCCAATTTCTCAACAAAGACGTTGCTCGACGCTGTTTGCGCAATAGCGACCTGATTTTTGGCCTCTGAATACATAATGGCACTGATGATTGCTCCACAGAGGAAAACAACAATAAAGACGTAATAGTGTGCCTTTGAACCTACACCACATTTTTTCAATGTGTTCATTTATTTTCCCACACTCTTCATTTGTTCACTCAATTCAACACAACCACAGCCATTGTGAAAACAGGACGCATCCATATTATTTACATTCTATTTGTACTTTACCTAAAAACGCTTTAATCAACACGGAAAATAATGTGAAGAAAGGTATTTAACGTTTTTTTCTGTTATTCTCAGCGCATTATTTACCCGATTCAACAGGCCTATTGTGACCCAATTTCATCACACATTAAATGTAACACTCCCATCAAAATTGACAGCCCTACTGTCTGATATGGGCTTCAACGCTTTTACCCCTATTCAGGAAAAAAGTTTGCCCGTTATGATCGACGGTAAAGACATTCTTGCCCAAGCACAAACAGGCAGCGGCAAAACCTTGGCATTTGCTATCGCTCTCTTACTGAAAATCAATCCACGCTTTTTTGGTGTGCAAGCCTTGGTTATGTGCCCAACTCGTGAGTTAGCCGATCAAGTATCAAAAGAAATCCGTAAAGTTGCTCGCTATCAAGAAAACATTAAAGTGCTGAGTTTGTGTGGTGGCATGCCATTCGGCCCACAAATTGGCTCACTGGAGCACGGTGCGCACATTGTAGTCGGTACGCCAGGGCGTTTAATGGAACACCTTCGTAAAGGCACACTGAAACTCAATGCGTTGAATACATTGGTGCTCGATGAAGCCGATCGCATGCTGGATATGGGGTTTGTAGACAGCATCCGTGAAGTGGTTGAACTGACACCGAGTAATCGCCAAACGCTTTTGTTCTCAGCAACGTATGGTGACAGCATTGAAGCCATTAGTGGTGAGTTTCAAAAATCACCGGTCAATATCAAAGTGGAAGCGCAAGAAGATTTAAAACCAAACATCGAACAATTCTTTGTTCGCAGTGAAAACAAAAATAAGTGCGAAACCTTACTAGCAACATTACAGCACTTCGACCCGCGTCAAGCCATTGTCTTTTGTAATACAAAAGCAGAGTGTCAACTCGTAGCCGATTGGTTGGTCGATCATAAAATTGCCGCTTTAGCGATTCATGGTGACCTAGAGCAACGCCAACGGGATCAGGTACTCGTACGTTTTAGTAATCAGAGTAGCTGTGTATTAGTGGCAACAGATGTAGCGGCACGCGGCATTGACGTTAAAGAAATCGATCTTGTTGTCAACTATGACACGACTCGTGATACGGATGTTCATACCCATCGTATCGGACGAACCGGCCGTGCTGGCGCGGCGGGCATTGCCGTAAACTTAGTCACATCAAAAGACGATTATAAAGTACGTGATATTGAAACGCGCTTTGAGACCAAAGCAAACTTCATTAAGCTTGACGCCGTAGACCCTCATTATCGTTTGATCCCTCAAAAAACCACCATCGCATTTGATGCTGGACGTAAAAACAAACTTCGCCCAGGTGATATTTTAGGCGCGTTAACGGCTGGTATTGGCCTGGATAAGTCACAAGTTGGGAAAATTGATATTTTTGATTTTCATGCCTATGTGTCAATCGATAATGCAGCAGCCAAAAGCGTAGTAAAAGCCTTTGAGAACAAAAAAATCAAAGGCAAAAACATTCGCGCTCGCATTTTACGCTAAACCCACCATGACATTACGACAGACATTTTCTTGGTTCACCTCGCCGACTGCACAAACAGTCGGCTTTATAGTGGGCGCCATTATAATCGGTTGGTCGACACTCACCCCTGCTGAGTTTTTGCCAGCTGCACCCGGCGGCGACAAGCTCCACCATGTGGTGGGATTTGGCGGTTGGGCGCTCATGTGTGCTTTAGGGCCGTTGCGGCGCTTTATGGGTCTGTCTGCCCTCATTGTGTTACTCGGTGGTGTGATAGAAATCATTCAGCCTTATGTCAATCGCTATGGCGAATGGCTGGATTTTTATGCCGATGCCGCTGGTGTCCTTCTTGTTATCCTATTGCGCATACTGTTCATCGTTTTATACCCTCAAAAGTCATGCCTTAATGAAACAAAGAATCAGACCTGATAAAGTATAACCACTCGGTCAAATTTTGTTTTCACCTGTCTATAAAACATCACTCAAGGGAACCTTATGAATCCAGTAAAAGCGTGGCGCGCAGAAATCATTCACTGTCTTGACGATCCCCAAAAAGTCGGCAATGACGCAGCGTATGAATATTTTAAAGACGGTGTATTGGCGGTTCAAAACGATAAAATTATTGCCCTTGGTGATGCAGAATGGGTGATCGCCACTTTACCTAAAGAGACGGTCATTGAGCATTTGCCTGATGCCATTATCACTGCTGGGTTTATTGATACGCACATTCATTACCCACAAACCGACATGATCGGCTCTTACGGCGAACAACTCCTAACTTGGCTAAACACGTACACCTTCCCAGAAGAAGGTAAGTTTTTTGATAAAAGCCATGCGCGTGATGTGGCCGACCGTTTTTTAAAAGAATTACTGCGTAATGGCACAACAACCGCTCTAGTGTTTGGCTCAGTGCATAAAGTCTCTGTCGAGGCGTTTTTTGAAGCATGCGAAGTCGATAATCTCCGTATGATTTGCGGAAAAGTGATGATGGATCGTAACGCGCCAGATTACTTAACCGACACTCCAGACACCAGTTACCAAGAAAGCAAAGAACTGATCGAGACTTGGCACAATAAAGGCCGCTTGCACTATGCAATTACGCCGCGCTTTGCACCGACCAGCTCTGACGAGCAACTGCAGTTAGCCGGTAAATTGCTCAATGAATACCCAGACGTTTATATGCACACTCATTTATCTGAAAACAAAGACGAATGCGCTTGGGTACAAGAGCTGTTTCCAGACAGCCATAATTATCTAGATGTATACGATCAGCATAAATTGCTCAGCGAACGCTCTGTTTTCGCCCATGGCATTCACTTATGCGACAGTGAGTACCATCGATTACATAAAACAGGCTCGGCCATTGCGTTTTGCCCAACATCGAATTTATTCATTGGTAGCGGCTTATTTAAACTTAACAAAGCCGAGGAACATGACGTCAATGTGGGTCTAGGAACCGACGTTGGTGGTGGCACCAGTTTCTCTATGTTACAAACGATAAACGAGGCCTATAAGGTCATCCAATTGCAGAATGAAAACCTGAGTCCGATTAAATCCTTGTATCTTTCCACGCTGGGTGGTGCCAGAGCGCTAAGATTAGAGGATAAAATAGGAAATTTGGCAGTCGGTACGGAAGCAGACTTCGTGATTCTTGATAAAAAAGCCACACCGCTGCTGACCTCTCGCTTGGCCCTTTCGAAAAACATCGAAGAAAGTTTATTTATCCTTATGACGCTCGGCGACGACAGAGCAATACAAGCCACCTATTCAGCCGGGCAATGTGTGCATAAGCGTTAATAAAGAGGGTCAAACTCACTTACAGTGACGCATCTTGTCACAATATAGTAATTTGTAGTTTTTATGGTATGAAAAATGCTTTATTGTTAGCGATACACAGCGACTTTAAAGCATTTTGAAGGTGTTCAATCTTGGACCGATTGCTGTTGTTTATCATTGCGCTTCCACAAGAAGTAAATGTAGGCCACTGTCATTAACCAAAAGTTAATGCCGCAGGATTACTGATTAGTGGTACAGCCGGTATAGGGATGATCTTACTCAGATTAACCGACCTTTCTTTTGGTCAGCTTTTCTTTCTGATTAACCTGCCATTTTATATTTTAGCTTGGTACGCATTAGGGCGAGACTTCACAATACGAACCTTCGTCAGCGTCAGCTTCCTTTCTATTCTCTCTGAATTGATGAAGCATTATGTCATTTTGTCTATCCCCCCTCTGCTTGCGTCCACTTTAGGCGGGTTATTAGTTGGCTTTGGCTTAATCATTCTCTTTCGCCATAATACTTCTTTAGGTGGTATTAACATCTTAGCGGTATATTTAGAAAGAAAGGCAGGCATTCACGCGGGAAAAACCACGTTATTTATCGATATGCTCGTCTTAATTGCAGCCATGACAGTTATCGACATAACATATCTCGTCTATTCATTGCTGGCTTTTGCGGCACTCAGTTCGGTGATTGGTCGCTATCACAGACCACCGATTTGGGCCCAAACCACACAAGTAGAAACATCGGGCAAGATCAATACCGCGATAGAAAACAGTACTGCGGGAATATCGTCTCATTAGAAAGTAAATCTCGATACTTCTTTATCTTTATTAAGCATCTTCGTGTTGAGTGTCACCCCAGCACGAAGATGTCTATTGCATAGCAATATTGTTCATCAGGGGTACAAACGCACAATACCACTTTTCCCTTCCATATCGCCTAAAATCCATACCTTTTCAAATGGGTTAGGTTCAGGCACACAGATACAATGTTCCAGCGCTTTAATATCTTGCTGCTGCCATGCTGGATGCGTATTTCGAATAACCAACCAAACACGCTGACTGTCATAGTGTTTACGTGATTTACTTTGTAATATTCGATTAAGCGACTGTAATAGGCGCTCACTGGCGGGTTCGTTTTTTAATACCTGCAGAGCCTGTTGGGTTATTTTACTGAGAGATCGACCTAATATCTCCATCGCCTCTTCTTCTGAGCCATAAAGGTGTGCAATCTCTAAGTCTAGACGTTCTCCCTCCAGCATACAGCTCACGTCAGGTCGTATCGGATCATTATGCCAAATATGTCGAATTGGCTTCCCTGTGTTTTTCTCATAACACCGCATAAATAGCTTAGCGGCTTGATGCTCAAGCGCTATTTTTTCTTTTTGGCTGTTATGCATCTCTCCCTCTCTATAACTCAAAACCGCTATAAAAAAGTTTTCAAAAACTTTTTAAATGTTCAGCTAACTCTGCTTCTTTCATTTTTGGCAAGTTCATTAACGCCGGCGTTAATAATGCTTCTCTACTCACGGCCTTTAAAGTAAAAAAGTTTACTTCTAATATTGGAAATACACTAATCCAATCCATTAATATATTTTCTAAAACTAATTCGAATTTCGCAAATAAGGCAAAGGTGGATGGCTGCATTTTGTGCTGTTCACCAAGCATTATCCGATATACAGCAAGGTGCTCTACCTTGTTGACCCAAGTCTCCCAAAGGATAATCCAACCCTCGGTAAAATGACTTTTACTATGACTTCGTAGTTGTGTAAGACAGGACTGCATTTCAACAAAGGATTCATTTGTGAGCGCAATTAATACCTCTTCCCACAAAACCAGCTTGGTTGGGAAGTTACTGTATACCGTGGGTTTAGATACGGCAGCGGCTTGTACTACTTGGTCAATACTGGTGCTTTGGTAGCCTTGTTGAGTAAACAACTTTCCAGCAGCAGACACTATGTGTGCCTTTTTACTCGGTCTTCCTCGTGCCATAACGTCTTCACTTTGATAAATTATCGTTCATTTTAACCGATTCATTGAATAATTGTCGGAGGTAAAAGGCACAAAGCCCTAACTTAGCTTATCTTTTACTATAACACTCCAGAACAGTTCTCATGTTCAATTTTTTGGAGGCATAAGTGTACGATGAGTCACCACCTCATTGCTCTCAAGGCGCTCGGTGTGTACCTGACGCCTTACCGGTTAGAACCTTGCTGTCGGAGGGTCAACCTAGTTCCTCTCCTTCTTCCCTAAGGGAGAGCTCGTCCCTAAAAGCCATCGAACACCACTCATTTGAACTCGGGGATTTTCTCGATCGCCTGGGCTTTATTAGAATGATTATTAAATGAAAATTAAGATTGAGTCGTGTTATTTATATTCAATGTTAAACTCTCTACTACTACTTTATATTATTATAGAATGTATTATATTTTTAAATATTAGAAAGAGACTTGTTCTTATTTGATAAATATTTCACAAATTATAAGAATCATTCTTATTTTCACTTCTCAATGCTTATTCTCAAGATATTTCTTTTCTTTTTCATATATAAATAAATAATCTTTTTATTTTCTAATTCTCACTGTTAAAACCAGACCCTAACCTGTAAAATCCGCACATTGTTAAATAATTCAGCGAATAAGGGAGGCAGCTAAATGAAAGGCAGTCCACAAGTAATAAGCATTCTCAATAAAGTGTTAACCAATGAGTTAACGTCGATTAATCAGTTTTTTTTACATGCCAGAATCTTTAAAAACTGGGGACTAGAAGCACTGAATGCAAAGTCTTATAAAAAATCCATTAAAGACATGAAACAGGCAGATGAACTTATAAATCGCATCTTATTTTTAGAGGGTCTGCCAAATCTTCAGCAGTTAGGAAAATTGCAAATTGGTGAAGATACTCAAGAAATTTTGCAGTGTGACTTTAATGTTGTTTCTGAACAAGTCGCCGAATTAAGAGATGCAATTAGTTTATGTGAATCTGAAGATGACTATGTCAGCAGAGAGCTACTAAAAGACATCTTAGAATATGAAGAAAACTATATCGATTGGATAGAAACACAATTGCTATTGGTTGAAACTTTAGGTATTGAAAATTATCAACAAAAAATGATGGAGTGCTAAGATGAAAGGAAATACAAAGATCATTGACTTATTAAACAGACAGCTAAAATTAGAACTGACTTCAATGGATCAGTACCTTGCTCATGCGAAACTGTATGAAGATTGGGGCATCAACAAGTTGCATACGCAGCTCGAACATGAATATGAAGAAGAGCTTGGTCATGCCCAACGTCTTATCGAGCGCATCATTTTCTTAGATGGCAAGGCAGACACAGCATCAAGAGATCCTTTGTTCATTGGTGATAACGTTGAGCAAATTCTAAAAAATGATTTAAAAGCGGAATACATTGTAGCTAACAGCTTGCGTGAAATTATTGCGGTCTGTGAAGAGGAGCATGACTATGTGACACGTCGCCTTCTACAGGATCTTTTAATTGATACTGAGACAGATCATATCTACTGGTTAGAGCAACATCTAGGTTTGATTGAAAAACTCGGTCTATCAAACTACATTCAGACACAAATGTAAGAACGGTATAGGCACTTTTTTCGATAACTTCATTGGCTGCAATGGCTAAGAAGGCTCAATTTCAGTGTCGCACCTTACAACGGTTACCATTAGTAGCAGTAAAAAGAGCTGTAAACAGCTCACTAATGGTAACCTCGACCTTCCTATGAACCTGCTAATAAAAACCATTCTAATTTGCTGACCATTCTGTCTCAAAAATGAGGATTTCTCTTCTGTAACGATCAGCGTATCTTAATTTTATTGTCAATAATGATTATCAATAACATAAGAGGCGTTATGAACAACAAACTGTTTTTTAATTTGTGTCTAGCATTGCCCATCTCAACAGGCGCATTCGCGATTGAAACGAGCAATGGTGCTAACGGAGACACCCCACTCACGCTGGATAAAATCAGTGTATTGGGAGAAAAAATCGGTAACCAATCTGTGACATCAATTTCCCAAGAGAAAATACAAAATGAACAAATAGAGAGCCTGAGTGACCTATATCGCAATGAAACCTCGGTGTCGGTTGGCGGTGGATCCACTTCAGCTCAACGTGTCTATGTTCGTGGAGTAGAGTCTAGTAACTTAAATGTCACTGTTGATGGTGCTTCACAAGGCCGCAATTTATTTCAACATAGAGGGAACTCTATTGGTATTGACCCGAGCTTATTAAAAGCTGTTGACGTTTCAACTCACCCTTCTTCTGACCAAGGCGTTGGAGCATTAGGCGGCAGTATCACTTACACAACAGTCGATGCACAAGACCTCCTAGAAGAAGATCAAACAATCGGTGGTAGCATTAAAACCGGTTACGAAAGTGCGAGTGATGCACAAGTTATTTCTGTTAACGCATTTGGGGTTGCAGGCCGACACCTTGGCATCTTGGCTCATGTTAAAGAATATGACTCAGAAAACTATAATTCTGGTGATGGTACAGAGGTGAAAGGCACCGCTGAAGATAACTCAAGCTATTTCTTTAAATTGAACAGTGTTGACTTGGAAGATCATCAGCTGTCAATCTCATTTGAGCGCAATACAAACAGTGGTGATTACAGGTATAGAGCGGGCGATACTGCTTACAACCCAAATGCATCTCTGGATTATCAAGAGTATCAGCGAGAAACATTAGCAATTAATCATGGCTATAACCCCGCTTCCAACAGTTTAGTAAACATAAAAAGTAACGTATTTAATAATAAAATCTATCTAGAAAATTTCACCTCATCAAGTTACACCGAAAGTTCTTCCGTTGGAGGTGGTGTTAAGAACACGTCCTTGTTTTCTCTTGGCTCAACAGAAAATGAGCTCAGTTATGGGATAGATTATATTGAAGAGACTGGGGAAAACACTGGTTTTGGAGTAAAAAAAGGGGATGACATTCGATCGACAAATCTAGGTCTGTTTATCCAAGAAGAATTGTTTATTGGTAATGCTCAAATATCACTGGGTGCTCGCTATGATAGCTTTGATTCCAAATATGGAAATACATCATTAAAAGGTGATGAAATATCTCCAAGCATAAATATTGACTATGAGGTTGTCCCTAACTTGAATGTTTTTGCTGGGTATGGTCAAGCGGTAAGAAGCACTGGTGTTGTACCTATTCAATGGCTGTCAAGTACAACAGATACACTGGCATTTAATCAAAACGCTAAAAAAGATAGCTATAATACGCCATTAGAACCAGAAACATCCACCAGAAGAGAAATCGGTGCGAGTTACAAAACGACAGTTGACTACGCTACTTTTCAATCCGCTAACTTTAAAGTTACTGCATTCAGTACTGAAATTGAAGACTTTATCCAACAGGTGGGTGGTGAAAAAATGAAGCCAGTAAGTGGCTTTTATAACGACGATCCTATTACAAGTGAAGGGTATGAAGCGACTGCACAACTGAGTGGTAAATACCTCTCAACCTCTTTATCATACACAAAAGTAGACACAACATATAAGAATGGAGATGATATCGGTATTATCCGTAGAGTTGGGGCCTCTACCGGTGATCGATATTCATGGACAACTAAATGGCATAATGATGATAATAGAATTAGCCTTGGCTATAACATTCAATACACAGATAGTATCGAAACAAACACTTTCAGTAGAAATAGTTATATTACACATGGCATAAATTCTTCATGGAAACCTAAGAAATTAAAGGACTTAACACTTTCTCTTGCTGTAGCAAATTTGTTTGATAAGAATTACGTGGATCAGACCACCATTGGAGACGATGATACGGGTACTCCAGAACCTGGCCGTAACGTTAAGCTGTCCGCTAAATATATCTTTTAATAGACAATAATAAGGCCTCAATAGAAAACTGAGGCCTTATATTTATCTTTAACTATTATTTTTCAAGATCATTTAAATTATAAAGACACTAACCTGATTCCGTGACTTAAAACCCCTCTCACACCCCTGCAGAGCTGTAATCATACGGCCTGAAGCAGTAAAATGACCACTGCTTTTCGTTCACCCAGACAGTGACTTTTTTCCATGCGCACCTTCAAACTCGAACAGTCTAAAACCGAGACTATCACACCCCATGGCGGCCTGGCGTTGGTCGGACATTGCCTCAACAAACAGACCTCGCTGGCCAAAACCTCACGCTCAGTCGTCAAGCGTCATGGCATTGCAAACATCGATCTCATTCGCACCTATCTGGGGCTGATTTGCCTCGGCAAAAGCGACTTCGAAGCCGTT